>OZ250183.1:840000-1722049 GCA_965238225.1 Gammaproteobacteria bacterium | reverse complement strand
TAAGCTTTGATATTATTTTGTGGAACACCATAGCCATTATGGTAGATCGTACCAAGCCTAAATTGAGCAATCATATTTTTTTTACTCGCTGCATCAAAGAACCATTCTGATGCCTCTGTTTTGTCTTTAGGAATACCCATGCCTTCACGATACATATTAATCAGATTCTTTTGGGAGTAAGCATATCCACGGTTAGCTGCTTTACGGTACCAATCAATCGCAAGAGAATAATCTTGATCTACACCACGGCCATTTTGATACATAACACCCAAAACATGTTGGGCGCTTATCCACCCTTGTTCCGCAGCCCTGCGATACCATTTTACAGCTTCGGTGTAATCTTGAATAACACCAAATCCTTTGTAAAAAATGTAGCCCATATTCACTTGAGCCTCAGGATCACCGACATCAGCTGCCTTTCTAGTCCATTTCATTGCTTCCCAGTAGTCGCGTTTTATTCCCGTATCCTGTAAATACATTCTTGCTAGTTTTGTCTGAGCTGCTACAAAACCCTGGTTTGCAGCATTGAGATACCAAGCAGCGGCCTCAGTCAGATTTTTCTCAACTCCAAGCCCATTTTGATACATGAGGCCAATTTGATATAAGGCCTCAAGAAAATTCTGATCAGCGGCTTTTTGATACCACTTAAAAGCTTTTGCGTGATCTTGTCCGAGCCCATCTTCGTCATCGAACAGAGAGCCCACGGCATATTGTGCTTCAGCATCACCGGATTCAGCTAAAGGTAGTAATATTTCAAAGGCAGTCTGATAGTCACCTCGATGGCGTGCATCCATCGCAGTTTCATAGTCCGAACGTCCACAGGCAGACAATAGAAAGGTAAAATATAATAAATATGGAACAATACGCATGTAAAAATTATCTCACACAATAACAATTGCGTTAAGGATAATACACTACTATTAGTAGACTTTTGCGCAGCATGAAAAATTCTACACCCAAGCTGTTGGGAGCTAATGGTTTGTTTGCTCAGTCTGATGGTATAATATGGGCACTGAGAGAAATTTAAGTGCGAATACAGCCCAATCGTAGATATATAAAATAGTAGATATATAAGAATAGATGAAATCATATACAAAAAGATGGGATCTTATCAGCGCCTTTGCTTACATTGCAGGGCTGACAATGATGGCTGTCTCAGTTTATGCAGAATCTGGAAACGGAAGTAATGAAGCTGTAAACACTATTTCTGGCGTAGTCGATGCTGGCTCGTTTTCATGGTCAGAGAATGACACGAATTATGTAAAACCTTCAAAGTTTGAACTCAAGAAGAAACTCACAAAATTGCAATATGCTGTAACGCAGAAGGATGCTACTGAGCGGCCTTTTCAGAATAAATTTTGGAATAACAAGAAAGAAGGTATTTATGTTGATATAGTTTCTGGCGAACCTTTATTTAGCTCAAAAGATAAGTTCAGATCCGGGACTGGTTGGCCGAGTTTTACACGCCCTATCGCTGCTAATGTTTTGGTAGAAAAAATAGATATTTCAGTATTCGGCATTAGAACTGAATTACGAAGCGCACAAGCCGATTCTCATCTCGGACACATTTTTGATGATGGTCCTGCACCAACAGGTTTGCGTTACTGTGTCAATTCAGCTTCTCTCAGGTTTGTAGATAAAGAATCTCTTGCTGTTGAAGGTTACGTGAACCTCAAATCATTATTCAATAAGTAACTAGGATTAAAAATTTAATCTAGATTAAACCGCAAAATTCTTTTAATAATTGACTCTGGTTTGAAGCCCTAAGCGATTTATTTTATTGGCGAATCTGTTCATCCATGTTTTTGATACGATTGACAATCGTGCCGCTTCAGCTTGCATAGATGGACGCGCTAGCCCATACAATAAAACACCATTAATATTAATATTTTCTTTTTCTAGGCATGACAGGAATTGCCAATAACTCTCGCGTTCATCCATAGATGGTAATTTACCATCTAATTTGAATACGCAAGTTTGTAGCCATGTTGGGCATAGCGCACTCATTATTTTCAGATTTTCTTTAACGCGGCCAATCGAAGTGCCAGCGTTATTAATGTTTCTTAATCCAGTATCTGTACTACTGTCTAACTTAAACCAGATTTCGCCATTTAACGATGCCATCATCGACAGCCCGGATTGTACTACTTCTTTATGTGCCAAGCTGCCGTTAGTAATAAGCACAAGTTTAATTTTTCCTTGTAAAGCATATTGTTCTATTGACTGGCTAATCAATTCGACAACTTGGTCAAATTCTCTAGAACTGGTTGATTCTCCATTACCAGATATCGAAATATCCTTTATTGTTCTAAGGTCTTTTGAAATCTCATGACGATCGTAAAAATTACCATTGATGATATCATTCAGAAATTCATCTAGCTCTTTTTGAAATTTTTGTAGTTCGATTCTAGGAGCAGGTCCACGTATCAAATTTGGAACTTGGCAATAGATACAACGCCAGTTACACGCATTATTTGGGTTAAGATTAACACCAATAGAGAGCCCGCCTGAACGGCGTGAGATTACAGGATAAACATAAGTAAAACCTGCGCTATCGCGACTATGATCTGTTGTTGTTAGCACAATATATTTTTATATTTGTCTATATTTATTTATGCATGCGACCACGCACAAGAGAAAATATAAAACCTGGAATGCATAAACTTGCAAAGATGAAGAAACAGATATTAATAGCCCGCATCAAGTTTTGATAGACTGAAGGATCAATTAGCGTTTTACCTATGAACGTGGAGAAAACAAATGTTACCAGCACCATGCTCGTCATTTGACCCAGTATTCTCATCGTTGCTAGTGAGCCAGTGGCACTGCCATAATATCGTTTATTTACCGAACCCATAATTGCATTTGCATTGGGTGATGAGAATAAACTAAATCCGAGACCTGTAATAATTAAGGTAGTAATTAAAATCGAGATTGCACTATCTGTATTTATTGAGCCCAGCATAAACAAACCATATGCTGTTACCAGCATTCCCACAGAAGCGATAATTCTAGGTTCAAACTTATCTGATAAATGTCCTGTTAAAGGTGAAAAGATTGCCATTGCTAAAGGCTGAGTCATAATAATCATACCTGCCATTGTCGCAGACAGATCCCTTAAATATTGCAAATATAAACTGATCAAAAAAGTGTTTGAAAAAATGGCTGCATAAATAATAAATGATGAAAAACAAGAAAACATAAACACTCTGTTTTTCTCGAACAAAGATATATTGAAAATAGGATGTTTTGATTGTTTTGTCAGTTTTATAAAGATCACTATGCCGAATAAGCTGAATATTAAACAAAAAATACCATGACTCTCTGATAGATTTGACATACCCAGACACAAAAGAATGATAGACAATCCATACACAACTGCACTTTTTAAATCAAAATCTCCTCGTTCGTCAGCAGACCAGTCTTTAGGAACCTTAAAGATACCAATTAGTAGAACGATAATTGAAATCGGGATATGAAATATAAAATTTGCACGCCAGCTATAATAGTCAACTAGGAAGCCTCCAAACAAAGCGCCAAAGCCTAGGCCAAGGTAAATAGTAGATATTGTCATGCCGATGGCACGCCCTCTATGTTGTGCAGGAAAAACTGAAGATATAATGGCAATCTGTGTCGCAAAAAGCATGGCCGCACTTATGCCCTGGAAAAATCTTGCTGTGATTAAATACATACCATTGGTAGCAAATGATGCAATAATTGATGTGGTGATGACGCACATCGTGCCCATCAGAAAGATTCGTTTGCGACCCAGCATATCCGCGATACGCCCAAAGATAAGTACAAACATTGCGCTGGCCATCAAAAAGGCCATGGGTGTCCAGCCAATCATCACAGCATTAAGTTTCAAGTCCGCAGCGATAGCTGGCAATGCCACATTCGTGGCAGACAACATCAGAGGCGTTGTGAAAGCATTTAACAGCACCATTACTAATACAGCTTGTTGCAATGATTTTTTTTCAGGAATATTTTCCATTATTCAGGGATATGGAAATCTGTGTGCGTAGCAAGATGCAAGTTATACGATCTTTTCTTGATATCCAGCGCCAAAATTCACCTTTAAGCAGTACAAATTTGATCAGATTTACGTTCTTATGAGCATGATAGTGACTAATAGATATGCTTATTAAGAGCTCTTATCCAGAGAAGTTTTTATCCGCAGTTATAATTTCTTTTTAATCCCTTACTTTATTTAAGGGCTATGACACGTATTTTCATTTCAATACGTTCGATTGGATTATCTCTATTATCTCTTTCCTGAGAAACAATTTTATCAGCTACATCCACACCACTAACTACCTCACCAAAAACAGTATATTGTTTATCTAGAAAGGTGGATTTTTTTACTACAATAAAAAATTGTGAACCAGCGGAATCAGGGTCTTGCGAACGTGCCATCGACAAAGCACCTCTAACATGAGGTTTATCGTTAAATTCCGCATCAATTGAATATCCTGGGCCACCTATTCCATGACTTGATCTGTCAGTGCTTTTACTATTTGGATCGCCACCTTGAATCATAAAATTAGGAATTACCCTGTGGAAGATAGTGCCGTCATAGAATCCGGATTCTGCCAGTTTTAGAAAATTCTTAACGTGGCCTGGGGCAACATCGGGGAATAATTTCAATTTTATGTTGCCAAATTTTGTTTCTATTACCGCATCTACAACTTCTGTGTCCTCAATAGCAGAAACAGGTGAAATTATAAATAAACACAAAAATAATATTAACGCTATAAAAGAAGCGCCTTTGTCATGTATTGTTTTCAACATTTTAGTTCTCTCTCTATTATTTAAGTTAAGTATATTTACTTGAGTTAGTCACTGTATTTTAATTTTCTTGTCACGGTTTTTATTTATTCATTGCCACCAAAAATAATTTACTTTCTTCAAATTTTTAATAGATGAGTCTACCAGATTTCTACACCGCATTGTTAATTAGCGGTAGTTGGCCTTATATTTTTTTCTGAGATATGCCAATATGCTGCTGTTGTCGCCTTTTTTCTGACAATTCTATTTGGCGTTGCCTTTCGCTAACTCGTTTATATTTTTTATTTGTCATCTCTTCGATGCAGTGTGAACAAGAAATACCTTGCTCATATTTATTTGACTGTAAATCAGATTCTGATAAAGGCATTCGGCATGCGAAACATTGTTTATAATTACTTTGCTCCAAATTTTTATCAATGGCAACGCGCCCATCAAAAACAAAACAATCACCTTGCCAGAGATTTTCTTCTTTTTTAACTTCCTTAAGATATTTAAGAATACCTCCATTCAAATGATACACATCCTCATATCCTTGTTTCAGCATATAGTTTACAGCTTTTTCACAACGTATGCCTCCTGTGCAGAACATTGCGATTTTTTTGTGTTTATCGACAGCTAATTTATTTTTCACAAAGTCAGGAAATTCCTTAAATGTTTTCGTATTGGGAGAAATCGCATTTTCGAACGTGCCTATTTCATGCTCATATTCGTTGCGCGTATCGATAACAAGAACATCAGGGTTAGAAATAAGCTTGTTCCATTCTTCGTAATCAACTTTTGTTCCATTTAATTGATTTGGATATGTATCTGAGATACCCATCGTTACAATTTCTTTTTTTAGTCTGACTTTCATTCTGTAAAAAGGGATTTTAGAGACAAAAGATTCTTTATGTTCTAGATCTAAAAATCGAGAATCTTGCTTGAGAAAATATAAAATATTATCAATTCCCTCACGCGTACCTGCTACAGTGCCATTAATGCCCTCTTTAGCCAAAATCAGGGTTCCTTTAAGCGATTGCTTTTCACAAACGCGCAGCAATTTTCCGCGTAATTCTCTGAAATCAGGCAACCGTATAAACTTATACATCGTTGCCAAAACAATTTTTGTAGATTCTGTTTCGTTATGTGTCATTTCAGTTATAGAAATACAAATGTGTTCTATTTTTATATCCTTACTAGGAAATGAAGGCTAAGCCTACCCCGTTAACTTTGTTCTACATGATCTAAATTTATAAGTTCTATGGCATAACCATCTGGATCTTTTATAAAATAGATTTCGGTCGTGCCACCTGTGACAAGCCTTGGTTCACGGATAATTTCATCGCCCGCTTGTTTAATTTCTTTGCAGGTTGTGTAGATGTCATCGGTGTTGATTGCAATGTGACCATAAGCTGTGCCGAGGTCATATTCTAAGGTATCCCAGTTATAGGTCAATTCAATGACGGTACTTTCAGATTTACCTGCATATCCAATAAATGCCAGAATATAAGCATACTCTTTGTTTTCAGATTTTCTCAGTAATTTCATGCCAAGCACGGTGTTTGCAACATGCAACTTTTCTTTATATTAAAATTACTTCTTTAAGAGAAAATTTATACCATGAATCTTGATAAGAAAAAATTATTTTAAACGCAGTATATTTATTGATGCATTACATAGGGTTTCCTAAGTCCAAGTTTTTCGGCATTGGTGTCAATTCTATATCGGTATTCCAGTTTTTTTCTTGGGTATACTGTATCAGATAATCAATCCTATCCTGCGTGAGTGGGTGCGTGCTAAGAAAAACAGGCGGTTCTTCTCTATTGGTCTGCATCAATAATGTTTTAAAGAAGTCATTACCTCCTCCTACATGGCCGTATAAACCGTTTATGGCAGCAAATGCGGTGATGTCCGCTGCTTTTTCCTGAGAACGGTTAAAATTTAGCAGGGTTATCATGCTAGGTTTTTCAATAATAAAGGAATCACTGCTAGCGCCTGATATGGCGGACAATAGCAATCCGATGACAACACCTCTGCCCATAGCAATAATCGGGTGTCGGTGATAAATGTGCGCTATCTCATGGGCAATCACCATAGCCAGTGCATTTTCGTTATGCAGCTCGTTTAATAATCCTTGGTAGATAAAAATATGACCGCCGAGGGTGGCGAAGGCGTTGACGGTATCGTCTTCGAGATAGTGTACTGTAATTTCCATTTCCTCGGGAAGCTCCATCTGTATTGCTAATTTATTACTCAAAGATTGTATATATTCTTGGATTTGTATGTTGGTTTCAGATTCTGTGTCCTGATTTTTTTGAGTCAATATTTTTTTGGCTAGGTTTTGTTCTACTTTAAATGGCACATAGACTGCAAGTCTTTCTGCAAAAAGACCGAGTATGAAGACAGCGATGAGAATGAGTGCGAAGATGCCTGTACTAAGAATCACAAATTCTTTCAATGGATTTTCCTCTACAGTATTAATTCCTTCCGGGATTTTTGGACTGGAATATTTCATGGGTTTTTTACTAATTAGAAACCATGCAAGGCAGATATTGTGTATTTTTAAGTTTGTTATGTTGAATGATTGAATGCGTCAAACATATCTAAAGTTGAATCCTGACATGTCTTGTTTTTCTGGTTCGACAGCAGCGGCAGGAGTCGTTGTTTCCAGCGTGATGGCGGTTCCATAAGCAAGCACTTCAACTGATCCAATTTTATTTTTTTTGCCTTTGGAAATAGAAGAGGTTTCCATCTTGACATTAAATACGTAATTGGCATTGAATTTTTTAGCATCCTCTTGCATTCGCAAAACTGCTTCACGACGCGCACGATCAATCAAGCTTTCATAGCTGGCCATTTTGCCACCAACAATGCTTCTGAGGCCGGCAACAAATTTCTTAAAATAATCAACAGATATAACAACATTGCCTGAGACTAGGTGTGTCTGGCAGGGCAGAAATTCATCAGGTAATTTTTTGCTGGCAATGACAGGAATAGATCGTAATTGGGATTCCCTTCTGATGATTGAACGGTAATGTCTTTTCTCAATGAATTGACCAAAGCAGAAACCAAGCCCTAGCAATACAAAGAATATGATAATGTCAATGTCTATGATGAATCTCCATTCTTATTAAAAATTCTATCCAAATTTTAATCTGTCCAGATTCTAATCTAAAATTACAGCTGTACCGTAGGCAAAGACTTCTGATGCACCCTGAGTTATAGAAGAGGTTGAAAAACGAATATTGAGAATAGCATTTGCGCCGATGGATTCTGCCTGTTTTGTCATTCTGTCGATCGATTCATTACGGGATTCATTGAGGAGTTCAGTATAGCCTTTTAGCTCGCCACCAAAGAAATTTTTGAACACTGCCATCATATCTCTACCAGCGTGCTTGGCACGAACTGTGCTACCTTGAACCAGCCCGAGATGCTTAGTGATGGTTTTGCCTGGAACGTATTCCAGCGTGGTGATTATCATAATTAAGATCTTTTTGTATGTAGATGCGTACAGGTTTTGACACTGTAAGCGAACTCGTTTGAAATATAAACCAGTCGTAAATAAAAGCTCAGGATTTAATCAGTGACGCTGTGGTTTTGGAAGTTCGTTGACAGTGTTTTCAATCCACGTTTCTACTTCAGCGGTGATTTCATTTGCAGTTTTGTTTTTCGGATGAATGGCAGGCCCAATGATCATTCGTATGACTCCAGATTTTTTAGCAATACTGTTTCTTGGCCAAAAATAACCAGAATTATGTGCAACAGGGATAACCATGGCACCAGATTTTTTAGCCAACAGGCCGCCGCCTGCCAAGTATTTTTTTGATTGTCCTGGGGCAACGCGCGTGCCTTCCGGGAAAATGACAACCCATACACCTTTTGACAAGCGTTCACAACCTTGTTTTACAATTTGTTTTAAGGATTGGATCACAGAACCGCGATCGATGGCAATAGACTGCATAGAGGCTAGTCCCAAGCCACAAATAGGCAACCATAATAATTCACGCTTCAATACCCAGACTTGCGTCGGAAAGATTGATGGTATTGCCAGTGTTTCCCATGCCGATTGATGTTTACTCATGATAATAGAAGCTTCGTTGGGAATATTTTCTATACCTTCTACTGTGTGTGCTAAATTGCAGGTAATTTTTAACCACCATAAATTAAATAAAGTCCAGCGAGTGGCAAAATAATAGCGCTTTTTAAAAGGCAATAGATAAATAAGCAGGCAAAAAGGAATGATGCAAATCATTGATAAGATAAGCCCTGAGTAAAAAAATAATGATCTAAGCAGCATTCAATAGTTTGTCTACAAATTCAGCCAGATCGGTATATACAGGCACATCCCATGGAACAGAGCCACTATCATCCAACAAGGCACCATTGCCAGTTCTGACTAATATTGGTTTTGCCCCTGCGCTTTGCGCAGCATCGAGATCACTTTGGCTGTCACCTACAAAGTAAATTTCTTGCAAAGAAATACGGAGTTTATTGGCGATGTTAAATAACATACCGGGTTTTGGTTTACGACAATCACACCTTTTTTTCGGACTATGTGGGCAGAAAATAATCGCCTCAATTGAACCACCGTATTGCTCAAGGTGCATTATCATTTTTCTGTGAATTCTATTTAGGTCATCAATGGTAAATTTTTTGCGTGCAATACCAGATTGATTGCTGGCAATGATGATGCGATAATTATTGCGTGAAAGTCGTGAGATTGCCTCGATACTTCCTGGAATAGAGATCCATTCATCAGGAGATTTAATGTAATCAAGTGAGTCATAATTAATAACACCGTCTCGATCAAGAATGATTAATGACATGTGCCCGCGTTCCTCTCGTTTTTAAACTACTGACATTGTAAAAATTAGCTTAATTTTGCAGTTTGGATATATCGGCTATCTTCAAGAACATGCGACTGAGTTTTTTTAATAACGCAAGCCGATTGTTTTTTATAGCTTCGTCCTCACACATAACCATAACACCATCAAAAAATGTATCGATCTCATCTTTTAGATAAGAAAGTTCACTAAGCGTACGCTTATAATCGCTTTTGTCTAATAGTGGGTTTATTTTTTTCTCTATAGAGACAAGTGCCGCCGCCAGTTTTTGTTCAGCATCTTCTTGTAGTAAATCATTATTTACTTGAATATTATCCAGGTTTTCTGCCCGTTTAAGGATATTGCCAATACGTTTATTAGCAGCGATCAAGCTTGTTGCTTCTGGTAATTTCCTGAATTGAGAAACGGCAATGATCCGCCGATGGAAATCATATGGTCTTTCAGGATGCACTACTAATACGGCTTCAAAATTATCTACAGAGATACCTTGGTCAATATAATAACGTCTTAGACGTTCCATCATGAAATTAAATACTCGCGATATAAGTCCTTTCTTAATTAATGCATCATCATAATTTTCAACGGCTTTTTCAAGGCAATCTTGCAGGTTTAATTCAATTTCCCCTTCGATAATAATGCGTAATACACTTAGCGCTGCGCGCCGCAGTGCAAATGGATCTTTATCACCTGTTGGTGCTTTAACAATGGCAAAGATACCAACAAGCGTATCAAGTTTGTCTGCAATAGAAATTATCTGGCCAGTTTTGCTTTGCGGTATTTGGTCTCCTGCAAAGCGTGGCATATATTGTTCATCAAGTGCAGTCGCTACTTTGGTGTTTTCACCATTATTGATAGCGTAATAACGTCCAATGATACCTTGTAGTTCTGGTAATTCTGCAACCATCTCAGTGAGTAAATCACATTTGCTTAAAATTGCAGCCCGTGCAACAAGCGCCGAATCTGTTTTCAAAAGATTAGCCATAAAGATAGCAAGGCAAGAGATGCGTGCCGATTTATCAGCTAGACTTCCTAGTTCTTTTTGGAAAATAACATCAGCTAATTTCGATCTTAAAATATCGAGTGTTGTTTGATTATCCCGTTGCCAGAAAAATTCAGCATCACTTAGCCTAGGCGAAATCACGCGTTGATTCCCAAGCCGTATGACATCAGGGGATTTGCTTTCGATATTAGTGACGGCGATAAAGCAAGGAAGTAAATTATTCTCCTTATCAAGTACAGGAAAATATTTTTGATGTCCTTGCATGGTGGAGATTAATACTTCATTTGGTAAGTTAAGATATTTCTCATCAAAAACACCTGAGAATACTACGGGCCACTCTACCAGCGCAGTGACTTCATCGAGTAGGCTCTCATCAATCACGGCTTGCCCTTTTATTTTTTTTGCAATCTTATTTACAGATTCTCTGATGATTGTTTTACGCCGATTAAAATCGGCAATGACTTTCCCCGTTTTTTCTAATTGTTGCAGGTAACTTTCGGTTGACTTAAGTTTGATTGCGTGAGGATGATGAAATCTATGACCAAAGGTTTGGTTGTCAGCCTGTAGACCGAGGATAGAACAGTTGACAGTTTTGGTGTTGAACATAACAACAAGCCAGTGCACGGGACGAACAAATTCTATGCAGCCAGCCCCCCAGCGCATTCTTTTAGAAATGGGCAGTTTGGATAAAGCAGTTTCGGCAATTTCAGGGATTAACTTAACTGTCGGTTTGCCCTTTTCTGTAGTTCGATACATTAGCCATGCGCCCTTTTCTGTTTCTACAGTTTCAAGTTCAGAAAATTCTACACCGCATGATTTTGCAAAACTCAGCGCAGCTTGGGCGGGTAGTCCTACTTCATTGTACGCGGTCTTGATGGCAGGTCCTTTTTTTAATAGCTTTTTATTCTTCTGTGTTGTGTCTAGATCTTTGACCATGACAGCGAGGCGTCTTGGTGTTGCATAATAATTTATTTCGGCATACTCAAGTTCCATTTTATCCAGACCGTAACGTATGCCATCAGCAAAGCCAGTCGCAAGTTTTAATAGTGCCTTTGGAGGCAGTTCCTCGGTTCCAATTTCTAGTAGTAATGTTTGTTTTGTCATGGCTTGACTAAAGGAAATCCTAAGGCTTTACGACCTTCTAAATATGTTTGCGCAACGGCTTTGGATAAAGTCCGTATTCGTAAGATGAGCCGCTGCCTTTCAGTAGCAGAGATGGCGCGCCTAGCATCAAGCAGATTAAAAGAGTGCGATGCCTTCAGAATCATTTCATAAGCTGGTAATGGTAAATTATTCTCAATTAATTTCATGCATTCTGATGCGCAGGTATCAAACCATTTAAACAGTGAATCAATATTTGCAAACTCAAAATTGTAGGCCGACATCTCAACTTCATTTTGATGATAGATGTCGCCGTAACTGATCTCAATGTCTGATGTTTTACACCACAGCAAATTAAAGACGCTATCTTTATCTTGTAGATACATGGCTATCCGTTCAAGCCCGTAAGTGATTTCACCAGAGACAGGGACGCAATCTAGACCGCCTACCTGTTGGAAATAAGTGAATTGGCTTATTTCCATACCATCCAGCCAGACTTCCCAGCCCAAGCCCCAGGCACCGAGGGTTGGTGATTCCCAGTTATCTTCAACAAAACGTATATCATGTATCAGGGGGTCGAAACCAAGATGCTTCAAGGACTCAAGATACAGTTCTTGCATCTCGTGAGGAGAAGGTTTTAACAAGACTTGGAACTGATAATAATGTTGTAAGCGATTAGGGTTTTTTCCGTAACGGCCATCAGTCGGTCTCCGCGAAGCTTGTAGATAAGCTGTACGCCATGGTTCTGGCCCGATGGCACGTAAAAAGGTTGCAGGATGGAATGTCCCCGCACCTACTTCTACGCTATAGGGTTGTTCGATAATACATTCTTTACTTGCCCAGAAATGTTGTAACTGGAAGATTAGATCCTGGAAGCTAAGTAGATTTTTTTTGCTTGATTTTGCCAAGGTCATTTCTATGTGGTTTGAATATAAGTCTCGTCATCCTGAGTCAGAATCACGCAGGGGTGAGTATAGCTTAGCTTACAGTTTTTTACTTAGCCTAAAACCAAGAAATTAGACTAGGAAATTAGACTAGGAAATTAGGCCGGGAAATTAGATAAGGAAATTAAACTAGAAGGCCGCACTGGCAGATTGAATTATTGAAGTTGAGATACAACGACATCCAGCGCCTTGAATTTGAACGCTTGGAGCTCATAGATCCAAGGATTTAGAAGTTTATTCCACATTCTGCTTTCATCTCCAGCATTGAGGGTTTCTGCACGATTTTCTGGCGCTCTATCGCCAGATTCCTTATAAAGTTGGCCGTTGGATGTTATTGCTTCTGCAAACGAAAGATGCGTAAAGGCCTTGCCCTTTTTAAGGGCAGTTTTAACGGTGATGACCATACCATTAAATGTTGTGAATGTCGTTACCGTTGCATTATCAGGGAAATCGAAATGGGAAGCCGCGTGCACATCTTCAATATGCATATCTTCAAGAAAAGTTCCTAATTTATTTAATAATACTGAAGGCGATGTAGTATCTCCTTCTATTACCTTGAAATCGGTATCGCCTTTGGTATGTTTTCTAACTAAAAGATGTGCACCACTGCTTTTAACAATATCCACAGCTTGTATGCGCGAAGCAGGGATATGAATTATGTTACGTTCATACCAATCATTATTATTTGCTTTAAGTTGCAGATAGCCCTCAACCATAAGCGCATTTTTTACGCCTGTTTTACGCACATAAAGATTAGGTCGATTGTTTACAAAGTTGTTTTTTCGAGGCTTTCCGACAATAAGCGAGGCAAGTGTTGTGCCAGATTGATCGCTTAGAACCAGTAATAATGATTTTGCATTATTGTCTTTATAATTCTCAACACCCAGTTCCGGATAAAGTTTTGGATTATCTGTTTTAGTAGCCAATATCCTTAGCTGAGACAAGCTGACAACAACATTCTTTATTTTGTTAAATTGTGCAGGGTAGTTGTCTGCACTTTGTACAGTCCATTGACCATGTTCCATTTTTTTCAGGATGACATCAGGATTTTCACTGCTTTTAATGTTTATATGAGCAACATCATTAATTTTATTGGCGAGTTCTGGAAATAAAATTTCTTTTTCAATAGTTGTTTTAGGTGCACGGGATTGAGCAAACAGTATTGCAGTGATAATTATTGCAATTGTCACTACAAAGAAGAACGGTAATTTTTGACGCTTCATAATGATTGAAATCTTAATTTTATTTTAACAAATGTATTTTGATTAATGGCGATGAGTGATGCGATAAACGCCCGTGCCAATGGAAATAAAGATAATAACAAGTGGCAAAAATGCGATATTGAAGAAACGTAATTTGGCACCTAGAGATTCAATATTTTTCTTCAGATCATATTGGACAGCACGCAATTGTTTGCGTGTATCAATACGCAGTTCTTGGAATTTCTCAATCTCTGAGCTTTGTTTTGGGGTGAGTAGCAATGCGCTTTCTGTAGCATTTGCACCTTGATCTTGTTGCAGCGCACGTATTTTCTGTTCAGTTTCCTGCAGGGTCGCAATAAGTTTCTGTTCACGCTGACGATATTCCAATTCTGCTTGACGGCGAATAGCTTCAACCCTTTCAAAGGGGCGTGTGTATTCTCCTCGAGCTCTGAGGCTTGCTAGATCATTGCTCCCTGATAGATTTTCCAGTGCATTAATAACAAAGTCACCGTTGTTTGCGATAGGTTGCGGAAGGTTCATGCCAAAATAAGGTTTATTTCTTATCCAGAAAGTATCATTAAGAATATCTGTATCGGCAATCACAATAACATTGATATCACCTTCGCTAATCAAGGCATCGTTTTCGTTTCTTTTCTTATTGTATTCGTCTTCAATCAAACCTTCAGGAAAGGCTGTTGTTGCATGACCCTGCAGGCGAGCTGCAATCACTTGTTTTTTCTCTTCTGATTTAAAATTATCAAGAATAATTTTTGGGTCTCTCTGTATAAAAATAAAATCACGATCAAGTTTCATAGATTGCTTGGTACTTTCAATTAATGGTATGAAAGAAATCTCACTGTCAGCATTTTTCTCAATAATTCCAGCCGTACCCATATGGATAACACTTAGCTGACTGGTAATAAGATCGTCTTGATTAAAACTTTCTTTTGCCAGTCTTAACCAAGGAAGATAGGGGGTTTCTTGCAGGCCTTTGGTGCCATGACTTTGAACATGCATGGCAGCATTAATATCGCCAATAATCTTTTGGTCGAGCACAGTGATGTTCCATTGTTTAGTAAGTTTGTTTAGATCAGAATCCAGATCAGGCAGTACTCCGCCAAGGTCAGTAGGTTTACTATGATCCCCCATAGACAAAGGATCAACAAAGAGCATTACCTTGCCACCCTTAAGGGTATATTGATCAATGGCAAATAGTGCTTCATCTTGAATATCTTTAGGATGAATGATCATTAATACATCAATACCATCAAGATTTTTAGGGTTAGTTTCTAGAATGCGTATTTCAAAAAATTCTTTAATCATGTCAACGATAACCCACTCGGGAAATTTTTCTTGAGTATCACCAAAGATGGGTAATGAGCTTATAATACCGACGACTCTTTTTTTAGGATAGGCGAGGTTGTAGAGTAGCTTGCTAAGATCGTATTCAAGCGCAGATTCTTTGCTGGAATGGAAGAAGGGAATGTTCTTTTCTTTATCTGTTGAATTGGTACCAACGAGCCCTAAGTAGACGCGGTCACCAGTATTATTTAAAGATACGCCTTGCATACCACCGGCGACAGCTTGGTCTTCTTCTTCTGAAAAGACTTCGGGATCAATAATGTTTAGCTTAATCATGCCATCTGAATGTGCTTCATATTCCAACAACATATCACGTACCCTGATACCGTAATTTATTAAGGCAGAGTAATTAACCATGGCCTTCTGTGAGAAATAGAAATCTAGACGGATTGTCTCTTCAAGGTTATGTAGAATATTCAGCGTGCCTTCAGAGAGAGTAAATAATTTATTCTCTGTGAGATCAATACGCCAGTTGGTCAGTATTGTATTGGCCAGAATGATGGTGGCAACAAATAAAGTAGCGGCCATCGCCAAGTTTCCAGCACAAGTAATATTTTTATTCATCTTTAAAAATTTTTATCTAAAAAGCGCTTATCTGGATTTATTTGCATTAATGATTATGACATTGACATAAAGCCAGAAGCTTACGAGTGTAACGAAGTAAATAATGTCTCGTAGATCAATGACGCCTTTTTTAATCGACTCAAAATGGGTAAGAAAACTGAATGATGCAATAGCATTAATCACGGCTTGTGGTGCCCAGCCATTGAAAAAATCCAACACCAATGGGAAACCACTCAGTAAAAATAAAAATGAAATCACTAGGCTGATGACAAACGCAATAACCTGACTTTTGCTGAGAGCAGAGACGCAAGAACCTATTGCCAAGAAACCAGCGGCCATGAGCAGACTACCTATATAACTGGCCAAAATGACAGTGTTGTCTGGATTGCCAAGATAATTAACTGTAATCCAGATAGGAAAAGTCAAAGCTATTGCTACCATCGTGAAACACCAAGCTGCTAGGAATTTACCAATCACGATTTGATGAGTTGGAATAGGCAAGGTCATGATGAGTTCAATGGTGCCTGATTTTATTTCTTCCGACCAAAGACGCATGGAGATGGCGGGGATTAGAAACAGGTATAACCATGGATGAAAGCGGAAAAATGGTTCCAAGTCAGCTTGATTTCTTGCGTAAAAACTGCCAACGTAAAATGTTAAAGCTCCAATTAGAAAGAGAAAGGTAACAATAAAAACGTATGCGATAGGCGTGGAAAAATATCCAGAAAATTCCCGTTTGAAGATGACTTTTATATGATTCATGATTGTGCCAACTGACCTTTTTCCATATAAAAATCTGTTGTGATATCGCGAAATACATCATCTATGCGGCCACTACCTGATTTGACTAACAATTCCTCCGGTGTGCCATCAAACAGCAATTGTCCAGAGGCAATAATAATTGCTCGTGTGCAAATGGCATCGACTTCTTCCATGATATGTGTGGAAATAATAATGGCTTTGTGTTCGGACATTTCGTTTATCAGCGTACGTACTTCATGTTTCTGATTTGGATCAAGCCCATCGGTAGGCTCATCCATAATCAAGACTTCAGGATCATGCAACAACGCCTGTGAAACCCCGACGCGACGCTTAAATCCTTTCGATAAAGTATCAATAACTTGATTGCGGACTGTTTCAAGATTGATCTTTTGAATGATCTCATCAACACGATTTTTTTTGTCTTTGCCTTTTAGGCCACGAATATCTGCAATAAAATGAAGAAAGTTCTTGACCGTCATCTCTCCATAAGAAGGCGCACCTTCAGGCAAGTAACCGATTTTTTCTTTAGCCAAAATAGGGTCTTCAAGAATATCATGCCCACAAATAGAAACCGTGCCACTTGTTGGCTCGAGAAAGCCAGTAATCATTTTCATAGTAGTAGACTTGCCTGCACCATTAGGACCAAGAAAACCCAACACTTCGCCTTTTTGAACAGAAAATGAAAGATTATTTACGGCATGAATGCTGCCAAATTTTTTGTCGAGGGATTTAACCTCAATGAATGTTTGTTGCGTATTTCCAGTCAAGCTAGACACCTAAATTCCGTAAAAATATGTTTTAATCAATCAGTTACAATCCGTGCACCATTCTAAGGGTTGTTTATTTTGCATAAATAAATACACAAGGTCAATAAATCTCCAGCTTCAGCATTGATTTTGCTGTGTTTTGAAGCGAACCCCACTTGCACTTGATATAAATATTTCAGAGTATTTAGAACTGACCCTAAACAGCAGTCAATTGCGCTTTTTTGAGGCGAAATAAGGCAGAGATATCTTCTTCGCCATAACCTTCATCCATGAGCCTTTTGTAGTGTATCAAGGTCATTTCAATCATTGGCAGATTGTTATCACTAATCGTGCTGGTCATATTTTTACAAATTTGCATATCCTTATAATGTAAGGCCATTTTAAAACCCGGCTTATAGTCACCTGCTAACATGCTTTTGCCGCGATGATCAAGAAACCAGTTGCCAGCAGCACCAGTTGCTATGATATTTACGACTTTGTCCATATCAAGCCCCATGGATTCGCCAAAGGCGAGTGCTTCAGTAACCGCCTGATTAATGCCCGCTGCCATTAATTGATTGCATGCTTTGCATGCTTGCCCGCTCCCTGTTGGGCCTATGTAAGCAATATTGGCGGCGATAGCGTTTAGTGTTGGCCTAGCTAGCCTAAGCACAGCCTCATTCCCCCCAACCATCATTGCCAAGGTGCCATTTTTCGCACCTTCAGCACCACCTGAGACTGGACAATCCAGTAAATAGGCATCTTGTTTTTGTAATATTTCTGCAGCTTGTTTGGCTGTATCTGCAGCGACTGTTGATGTGTCTACAACGATGGTTTTTGGTTTGATGCTTGTAGAAATACGCTCAATGACACTCAGCATGTCTTCATCACGAGACACACAAATAATGATCAATTCACATTCTTTAGCCAACTGTTCGGGTGATTGTGCAACTTTAATACCAGTCTTTTTGCTAATGGCATCTGCTTTTTCTTTAGAACGATTCCATATACGATAAAGCTTCCCTTGCCTGTGAAAGTTTAGCGCCATATAAGCGCCCATGGTTCCCAAGCCAATAATACCTGTTTGCATTTTTTATTTCCTCAAGTTGATAAGTTAATTGATGATATCTGATCCTTCATAGTAATAAAGGCAGATCTAGACTACTGCTTTCTTCGTAGGTTTCGATGATAATTACCACACGCCCATGAGGAATATTTTTGCGCTTTTAATGCCCAAAATTGCCAGTAATGAAGAAAATAGGGCGGGTAACCGTCATCCGCGCCCCGCCCCACCACGACCATAAAGTTTATTACCTTCTAAAACTGGCTGCCATGGAGCAAGCTCATCCCGCCAGCCTGATATTTCCGGTTGTTTATTAAGGCGACCATAGAGCAAGACAGTGTTTTCAGAGTTTCTTGGGATATCTATAAATATCAGAGGCGTTCTTTTTAACAGATGTATGACTTCCACGCACAATTTCGGGATGACCTGATTTTTTATCCAGTCAATGAATTGCTCAACGACCTGAACCATATAACCATGAATTTTCCAGTCAGAGCCAAACATAGGCGATTGATTCGGGATATTGATGTATTCTGTCAATTTAGGAATGATTGATTCATTCCGTCTGAGGTCACAAAAATCACTGGTTTTCTTTAAGCTTGTTATAGTCATTAAGCGTAAGTAGTCTTACAATGTGCTGTATTGTACAATGAGATCCATGCAGAAGATCTATGTAAGTGGAACCGATACAACCTAGATTAGAAAAATAACGTATGATTTATGTTATTAAGGCATTTTGTAGTATAAACAAGATATATATGTGGCTTAAATTATTTTACCTTGAAATTGCTTTACCTTAAGGAGGGTATTCATGTTGCTTAAGAAATTACAATTGATTTTTATACTTTTTTTATTTGGCTTAGGTCTGTCTTCCTGTGGCGATAATGCCTCAGAATCTTCTTCCGATACATCTCAGTCGGCAGCGTCTAATAGCATGGAGATGATGGAAGATGAAGATTCCGGTATGCTAGAAGCATACGATCCTGACGTTCCTTCAATGATGGTTGAAGATAATAACGTTATCTATCAGGAAGAAATTTACCAAACTTGGCCACAATAAATTATTGTTGAGCCATTACCTGCGTCATATAGACATCTATATGACGCAATTTGTTTGTTTGGGTTTGTGTGCCTAAGGCGCGTCCTGTTGTAGCGGTAGTCCTAAAGCCTTCTCTAAAAACGATTTTGTAATTGTTTTTTTATATAGACTTTATGTTTTCTTTGCCATCAGTGTCTTGATGATTCTCTCAATTCGTTTGGCTTGTCTGTCGCCTTCATAAGTTTCGCCAAAGAATGTAGCGCGAACTTTGCCTGTCTTATCAACAATATAATACGCAGGCCAGTAACGGTTATTCATGGCACGCCAATAGGAAAAATCGTTATCAATCATGATGGGGTGATGCAATTTAAATTCTTGCACCTTTGTTTCTATGTTTTTTCTAATTCGTTCATATTCGAATTCAGGCGTGTGTACGCCGATGACCTGAAAATTCTTTTCATCTAATCTCTTTTCCATGGCATTCATCCACGGAAAAGATCGATAGCAATTCCAGCAATCAAAAGTCCAAAAATCAATCAGCACAACTTTGCCTTTTAGATCTACAGTGTTTAAAGGCGCTGAATTAATCCAATCTTGCCCGTTCTTATGCGTAAACTCTGGTAATTGAAAGGTCGTTCTTGAAGAATATCCTGCAGCAAACATCATATCTTGCAAAATAACGGTTGTGGCGACAACAAATAAAAATCCAGAGATTGCATATTTTTTCATGAAATTTTTCTCTTATGGTTTAAGTCTATATTATTGTGTCAATTAGAAATCAGGTCAGATTATAGAGGCTTTGTTTAAAAAATATTCATTCAATGACAGCGACTCATTGATGATTTATTATGTTTGATAGATTAAAAAACTTAAAGAGCGCTTAAAAAAATGACTATTAGAAGCTTGCAGGGCAAAACTCCAGATATTGCTGTTTCTGCATTTATTGATAAAACTGCGCTGGTGATTGGAGATGTGACCATTGGCGAAGATTCATCAATATGGCCTATGACCGTAGTCAGAGGTGATGTGCAAAAGATTAGCATTGGTAAACGCACCAATATTCAAGATACTTGTATTTGCCATGTAAGCCATGACAGCGAATATACGCCAAGCGGTTTTCCATTAACGATAGGCGATGGCGTAACAGCTGGTCACCGCGCAACATTGCATGGTTGTACCATTGGCAATTATTGCCTAATTGGCATGTCAGCAACGATTATGGATGGTGCTGTTTTAGGAGACAGGCTCATTATAGGGGCAGGAAGCCTAGTTGCAGCGGGCAAAAAATTAGACAGTGGGTATCTTTATATTGGCAGCCCAGTGAGGCAGGTACGTCGACTTAATGAGGGTGAATTAAATTTGCTAGAATATTCCGCAGATCATTATGTTGAGATGAAAAACATGCATGCGGACTAATATTTTTTATAAAAAAATCTTTATAACGACACCCTCGTGAATATAGGTAAATCGCACTAACCGCACTTAGAATTACCACAGTTAAGACAAGTCATGCACCCATCCATTAAGATAATAGCTTTGGTGCTACATTTCAGGCACAGTGTAGCTCCGTCTGGGAAGTCGTCAGGGGAACTTGCTTCGGCATTTTTAAGCGTGTTTTCATATTCTGAACGTTTTTCGTCAATCAGTTTTTTTTGACTTTCGTCCAAGTCACTATCTTTCATCATGCCGATCATTCTTAAATGACTTTCCAGTACATCGCCAATCTCTGCCACCAATGAAGGCATAAATTTTCCACCTTTTTTAAAATAACCTCCGCTAGGGTCAAACACAGAACGCAACTCCTCAACAAGGAAATTTATATCCCCCCCTTTTCTGAATACGGCAGAAATAATTCTTGTCAAAGCCACTATCCATTGGAAATGATCCATATTCTTTGAGTTTATGAACATTTCAAAGGGACGACGTAATTCATATTTTGTTCCTGCGTTTAGTATAATGTCATTCACCGTTACATAAAGCGCATGATCGGAAAGCGGCGTTCTGATTTTATACGTTGAACCTAATAACATTTCCGGACGTTCAACCCGTTCATGCATTTGCACAACATTATCTAAGGCATCTGCATCACCTGCTTTTAATTTTTCTTCGATTTCAGCTTCTTCAGTATTTTTTTGAGTAACCTCAAAACCGACAATTTCTTCTGTAATCTTTGCAACCATTTGTGTTATCCCTGTAACTTTTTCCACTCGATATGTCCGTTTATATCGTGATTGTCGTAAGTTTGTAATATCTCGGTGCAAAAATTTTGAAGGGTTTTATTCTTTTTCTTTTTTGCAAGTTCATATAAACGAATAAACATTTTCTTTCCTGTTTCTGTTTGCTTTAAATTTTTCTTAATAAAGTTATGCTGCGCGCATAGTGTTTGGCCATTCTCGATAGTTGCTTGCCCTCCAAAATCCTTCGGTTTTATATGGTCGACCTGTAAATCAACACCCTCTTTCTTGCCATGACCGCAAATGACACACTTATAATTATCACGCTTCAAGATTTTTGCTTTCTGTACGGCAGAGAAATCTTCAAATTTTTTCTGTTTCACTCCGTTAGGATCGTAGCGATAAACACCCTTTATTTACCTTTATCAAATAACCGTTTTGGTGTAGCTTTCTTACGCCTCTGTCTGGGTCTCTAAAAACATTTCCTGTTCGTTCCCCCCCCCATTCACCTGTTGCCCAATCAATAATTTCTGGATGAGAAATATTTCTGTCTGGATTTTTTTAAAAAACTCCATAGCTAAATAATTTTATGCATCTTCTAGGTAATTCAACTGGAAATGCCGCAGGATGCCCACCTGCGTCTTTTTTGTTTTGCCCCGGGAACGTCCAAAGACCATTTGTCCAATCCATAAATTCTTGTTTTGTAATATCATTTTTCCTGCTGCCGCTCGTTTTTTCCCAACTGTCTTTGTATAAAACCAAGATCAATTCTACGGGAGCAATGACATAAGGAGCAGAAGCAGACATCCATGAACCCCAAGCTGTACGACGCGAAATATTACCCTCATTCCAAACAATCGTAGAATGATATTTCCAACCAGTATCTTTTGCAATTTTTGTAATATCTGCGCCAATTGATTTCTGCCCACCTTTATTTTTATCAAGCGGAATGTTGAGCAAAAATCGCCCTTCATTTTTTGACAAATCAAAACATTTTTTAATCCATTTTTGAGTAAATTCTAAATAGTCTTCATATGACAAATCATCTTTGTTTGAATTGTAATTAATATCAACATTATAAGGAGGTGAAGTAACTATCAAATCAACAGAATTGTTTGGAATTGAATCAGTATTCAAAGTGTCATTGTTGTATATAAAAATATTATCGTGACTGGAATAATAAGCTTCCCTTAAACCCTTCGCTTTGTTCTGTATCTTTGCTTGGGTGATCGTCTTTTGCATTTGTTGCATTTCACTAACCATCAGAACTTACCGTAATAACCTTCCTTAAGTGCATCAAAGAGATTCGCAGCGGTGTGTATTTCACCGTCATAATCCACTTCTTCGTTGCCTTTTAATTCCACCGTTTTACCACTTTTAAGCGTAAATTTATAAACGGTTTTTTCTAAGTCATCGTCCTTTACCAACACCCCCTGAAATGCCTTTGGGTTAAATCGAAATGTTGTGCAGCCTTTTAAGCCTTGATCATAGGCATATTCGTAAATACCTTTAAATTCATCAAAGGCAAAATCCGTTGGCACATTGGCTGTTTTTGAAATAGACGAGTCAATCCACTTCTGCGAAGCCGTTTGAATGTCTACATGCTCAGTCGGGGTTATATCATCTGTGGTGATAAAATACTTTGGCAGGGCATTTTTCTCATCTTCTGAATGAGGTAGCGCGTCTTTATTTACAAGCTCGCGGAACGCCAAAAGCTCAAAAGAGAAAACATCGACTTTTTCCTTGGTCTTTTTACCTTCACGAATAACATTACGTGAATAGTGATGTGCGAAACTAGGCTCAATACCATTACTGGCGTTATTCGCCATAGATAGGGAAATTGTGCCTGTTGGTGCGATGGAAGTATGATGTGTAAAGCGAGCGCCCACTTTTCCTAATTCACAGACCAGACCTGGTTCAATATCAGCAATGCGCTGCATGTAATTGCTGTATTTCGCATGTAAAACTCTACCTTTAACTTTATTTCCGAGCGCAAAGCCATCAAGCTTCATTTGTGGGCGCAGTCGCAACATTTCACCAGTAACGGTAAATTCTTCATCCATAATCGGCGCAGCACCTTTTTCTTTGGCCAAACTCAACGCTTCTTGCCAGCCAGAAACGGCCAATTCACGGCTGGCTTTTTCTGTGAAGACAATAGACTCTTTGCTGCCATATTTCATTTTTAACAGGGTCAAGGTTGAGCCTAACCCAAGAAAGCCCATACCATGACGGCGTTTACGCACAATCTCATCACCTTGATCGTCGAGTGGTAAGCCGTTAATTTCGACAACGTTATCTAACATGCGGGTAAAGATCCTGACCACCTTGCGAAATTCTTGCCAATCAAAATGTGCGTTATCGGCAAAAGGTTCAATTACAAAACGGGTAAGATTAACCGAGCCCAGCAAACAAGAGCCATAAGGCGGCAACGGCTGCTCTCCGCATGGATTGGTTGCACGAATATTCTCGCAGAACCAGTTATTATTCATTTCATTAACCTTATCAATGAGGATAAAACCGGGTTCCGCATAGTCATAGGTAGATGCCATGATGGTATCCCATAAATCTTTGGCGCGGATTGTCTCATAGACCTTACAGGCCACCAGATCTTCATCATTGACTGTGTAACCTTCGTGAATTGGCCACTTGCGCCAGACAACCTCTTTGCGGTTATTTAAATCCAGCGTTTCGTTTTCTTTTTTGTTGACAGGGAAGGTGAGCTTCCAGTCGCCATCGTTTTTGACGGCAGACATAAACTCATCAGTAATTAGCAAAGAAAGGTTAAATTGACGTAAACGACCATCCTCACGTTTGGCACGAATAAATTCCATAACATCTGGATGACCAACATCAAACGTTGCCATCTGTGCGCCACGCCGTCCTCCTGCTGAGGAGACGGTAAAACACATCTTGTCGAAAATATCCATGAATGACAGCGGCCCTGATGTATGTGCGCCTGGGCCGCAAACGTAGCTACCTTTAGGTCGCAATGTTGAAAACTCATAACCAATCCCACAACCAGCTTTTAAGGTCAGACCAGCTTCGTGTGTTTTGCCCAGAATATCGTCCATAGAATCCTCAATGACACCTGAGACAGTACAGTTGATTGTCGATGTGGCTGGTTTGTATTTGGTTGCCCCGGCATTAGAAATAATGCGGCCTGCGGGGATGACGCCACGCCTTAATGCCCAGAGAAATTGTTGATACCAAGCCTCTTGTTTTTCTTCGCTTTCTTCGACATCTGCGAGCGCTCTTGCAACACGCATATAGGTATCATCCATGGTCTTATCAACTGGTGAACTATCCTTGTTTACGAGACGATATTTCTTATCCCAAATGTCCTCGGAGGCTGTCTGAAAAGGCACATCAGAAATAGTGGTTTGGATGATTTTAATCGGTACTATACTCATTAGAAAAATTTTCTTTCTTTCTTTGTCTTTGACTCTATTAAATTGCCTTAAAGCTCATAAATTTCTTGCATTCTTATCATTCTGCATCGCAGCAAAATATACAATATCTAGCAGGTTTCTATCAGACTAAACCACAATATATAGTGGTTTTTAAAACAAAGCAACAAGCAAATTTAATTACTTAAGTTTAGTTTTGAAGTGATTGTTTAATAAAGAGAAATTACCTTATAAATGTCTAAAAAAAGACTTTTCTCTTAATTCTTTTGTCTACAAACTAAGATTAATTTATAGCATTTTCAAAATCGAAATGACACTGATTTTTCAACTATTTTTTGACATTTTATGCATAGGCTTATTAGCACTGGGTTTCGCAAAATAGGCACAAAAATTGCCTGCTTCTATGACTATTTATTAGTATGCTTTATGCCTTAATAGACGTAAAATCATAAAGTCAATACCTTCATTAACTTTCTCATCCATTTGACCTCAATGATGGTTCAAAATCGTTCTGAAATCTCAACCGTAAATGCTGGCTCAAATGCTGTCGTTATCTGGCTTTTTATCTGTGCAATCATGATCTTTGTTATGGTTGTTATAGGCGGTGTTACACGTTTGACTCATTCTGGCTTATCCATGGTTGAGTGGCGACCCATCACTGGTTTTTTGCCACCTACGACTGAATCTGCCTGGCAAGATACATTCGAAAAATACCAGAAATATCCAGAATTCGAGATTAAAAATCCAGATATGGGTCTGGCTCAGTTTAAATCCATTTTCTGGCTGGAATTCATACACCGTGCATGGGGTCGTGTTATTGGCATTGTCTTTTTTGTACCATTCATATTTTTTTCACTGAAAAAAAAACTAGACAGGAGCCTCATACCAAAGTTAGTCATCATGTTTATCCTCGGTGGGCTGCAGGGAGCTCTTGGCTGGTTTATGGTCAAAAGTGGTTTGTCTCATCTGCCGGATGTCAGTCAATATCGTTTAACCGCGCATTTGATTCTCGCTTTCTTTCTTTATGGCTGGATATTCCAGACCGCACTCGGATTATTATTTGCAAAACCACATACCTTTAAACAACAATCCATACACGCCTACAAAGGTTTTCTGTCGGCGTTGGTGCTGTTACTTATGGTTGCTATTACGTCAGGTGGTTTTGTAGCTGGAACTGATGCAGGTTTAGTTTATAACACCTTTCCTTTGATGGGTGACACGCTTTTACCAAAAGATTTATTCGTTCTTCACCCTTTGATCAAAAATTTTTTCGAAAATGTTGTAACCATTCAATTCACACATCGCCTGTTGACTGCATTCGTTTTTGTTCTTGTTCTTGGTTTTTGGTTAAAGCTTTTGAATAAAGAGTTGCCAAGACGCACGCGAGTTTCCCTGCATTGCCTATTAGCAACAGTCACCCTGCAAATTTTGCTTGGTATTTCGACATTGCTCCTGCTTGTGCCTATGCCACTCGCTACAGCACATCAGGCAGGCGCTTTAATTTTATTGACCACGATGCTTTGGGTAAGGCATGAGTTTAGAACTTCAAACTAAACACTCAAGTTCTAAAGCAAACTACGAGCCTAAAGATTTTTCTGCAGACAATACTGTATTGGCTATAAGCATGGCTATGGTCATAGGGCCAACACCACCAGGCACTGGAGTGATGTAAGCTGCTTTTTCTTTGGCACTTTCAAATTCAACGTCACCAACTAAATGACCGTCATCGGTATGATTGATGCCGACATCTATCACAGTTGCACCTTTTTTGACCATATCGCCCGTGATCATTTCTGCACGACCTGTAGCAACAACCAAGATATCTGCTCTTAATGTATGACTTTTCAGATCTTGTGTTCTCGAAGTGCATATTGTCACCGTGGCATTTTTTTCGAGTAACAATATGGCCATAGGCTTGCCAACAATATTACTTCTTCCTACTATGACTGCTTCCTTGCCTTCAAGTGAAATATTCATGTAATCTAGCATATGCATCACACCGTAAGGTGTACAGGGTGGGAATATCTTATTGCCCGTTAAGAGTGCGCCAAGATTATAATAATGAAATCCGTCAATATCTTTATTAGGTGAAATAGCCTCCAGAATTTTCTTTTCGTTAATGTGTGCTGGCAATGGAAGTTGCACCAAGATACCGTGAATTTTGTTGTTGTGATTTAGTTCATCAATTCGATTCAGCACTATTTCTTCGGAGACATCTTCTGACATATCATGAGATTCAGAATGTAGACCCACTTCATGACATGCTTTAATCTTATTCCGCACGTAGGTATGTGATGCTAAGTCGTCCCCAACAATAATCACAGCAAGCCCCGGTATGATGCCATTATCTTTTAATTTATCAGCACGTTGTTTGTATGCTCTACGGACTGTTTGTGAGATTTGTTTACCGTCTATTATTTTTGTCATCGTTTTTCTTTCCTTTGTTTTTGTTTCTTTCAGTAATTAACAGCATTTAGTTTTTTTACCAATTTGTTTATGCGCACCTTTATACACATCGCCTTTAGTTTCGCTCGCTGGTCGTTTTGTATTATGACCCGTACACCAAGCGACTGCTTCTCGTTTTTCAGCTGGTGTGATACCAATAAAATCATTTTTATGCAGACCTTCAGTTAAATATCTAAAAGTGCGCTGACAGACAGCTATCCTGACACCGCGCGGAAACTTATGTCTTTCATCATCAAAGACTGTTTTAAAAGGACCCCTGTAAATAACAGCCTGTCCATAATCCAGACATTCTTCATTGTTTCCCTTTACTGCTGTGACCGTGACCGATCTAAATTCTACGCCTTCAACCACTCGCCATGGCACAAGATCCCACTTATCTAGGCTAACAGAAAGAAACCCCACCTTGTGAAACGCATCTAATATTTCTTCTTCTTCAAAGGCTCCGGAAATGCAACCGCTCCATAACTCATCATCTGCCTTTAGGTGCTCGGGGGATGGGTTCGTCGCTGACAATATCAGATATGGCGATGCGACCTCCCGGCTTTAATAGACGAAATATTTCACTAACTAATTGTTGTTTCTGCTTGTCACCTACCAGATTTAGAACACAGTTTGAGATAATCAGATCAACTGAATTATCTGCAATCAGAGGTTTAGTTTTTCGCTGGTTTTCTTGCCACAGTTCCAGTTGATGTGCAGTTTCTATATTTGTGACTGGATTATCTGTTAAAAATGCATCCATCGCAGTCAAATCCAATGCTAAATCTTGTAGCAGCCATGTAGCACATCTTGCCGCTGCCGCTACCAAGATCCAAAACTATATCGCCTTTTTGAACATATCGCGAAGGATCACCGCAGCCATAATCCTTATCAATAATTTCCTGAGGTAATAGTTTTAACAGCGAAATATCATAATCAATTGGGCAACATAAATTTTCTTGCCTTTCATTAGCACCTTCTGAATATCTCTCAAGTACGGCTGACTTTACACTCATAACACAAACCTCATTTTAAAACACCAAACATCCGTTAATTTTCTTTAGAAAATATTGTTTCTGTAGTTTTTTACTTTATCGAAATAAATGGTTGCATCAATAAATTATGTAAATAAATCACTTTATTTCTTCGAAATTCACTCAAGCCTATCTGCATTTTTATATGGCCTGCAGATGGTTGCGGTAGATAGGTGCGAAAAATGTAATCCCACCATGGGATGCTAAACCCATAATTGCTATTCGTTTCTATCTTGATAGTAGAATGATGCACACGATGCATATCCGGAGTAACAATAAAAAAACGAAGCAAGCGATCAACACCAGTTGATATCCGTATATTACTATGATTAAACATGGATGAGATATTTAATACGATTTCAAAAACAATCACCGCTACGACAGGCGCACCGAGCAAGGCAATAAAAAAACATTTTACAAGAAGCGACAGAATAATCTCAAAAGGATGAAAACGTAAGGCCGTTGTCACATCGAAATCCAGATCAGTATGGTGCACTCTGTGTATACGCCACAATAGCGGGATTTTGTGCGTTATGACATGTTGAGCATAAATGACCAGATCCATAAACAATACAGATATTACAAAAGCTAGCCAGAATCCTGAATCAACATTATTAAACAAACCTAAGCCTCGATCCGCTGAAGTTTTGGCTACGGCGATTGTGGCAAGGGGTATTAAAAAACGAACCAGCAGCACATCAAGACTTACGAGTCCTAGGTTATTCAAACGTCGGCACAAGCCCAGTAAAGGCGACCTTCTCGGGCTTAACGCTTCCCATAGAAGTAGGAGAATCAGAGCCATCAAAAATGCACTCAGTCGAGACAGTGCTTCATGATTTTGTAATAGTTGTTCCACGACTTAATCATAAACCAAGAAAACATTAACTTAAGAAAATTATAATTTTAGACTACACTAGAAGTATGTGCATTGACTATGGTTAATGATCAAAACTCTGAATCCTGAATATAGCTCTGAACATAGTCAACGACTAGGGCGCGCGCGTCACACACACATAAAGAGCGTATACCACCCCGATTGCTTAAAATGCAAGACTGAGTATTGTATGTAAACAAGATAACATTGGCTAAAATCTATATCTCAGCCATATATTTTTGGGTTTTCTCTGGGTAGTTTAGACATAAATATGGATATATATACGAAGCTGGCAATAGGATAAAATGAGACTTTCCCTAGCATGACATTATTAATTAATTCAGACAGGAATAACATGTGAGATATAGGAATACTTTAGCTTATCCAGCCACTCGCATGCGACGCATGCGACGTGATGATGCCACACGCCGATTGATGCGAGAAAACCACTTAAGTATTGATGACTTGATTTACCCCATGTTCATTATCGAAGGTAAAGCCACGCGTGTAGCGATTGAATCCATGTCTGGTATTGAACGTTTGAGTATTGATGAGTTATTGATAGAAGCAGAAGCATTGGTAAAACTTCATATACCTGCGCTTGCACTTTTCCCTGTTATCGCGACTGATAAAAAATCTGAAGATGCTGCACAGGCGTGGAATCCTGATGGTCTAATACAAAACGCCACTAAAGCACTTAAAGAAAAATTTCCTGAACTTGGTGTAATTACAGACGTTGCCTTAGATCCGTTCACCACTCACGGGCATGATGGTCTAATTGATGAGCAGGGTTATGTTATGAATGATGAAACTGCTGAAGCATTGGTTAAGCAGGCACTGTCACATGCAGATGCCGGCGCAGATATCGTTGCACCTTCCGATATGATGGATGGACGCGTCGGTAGAATTCGTACTGCACTGGAAAAAGCAGGGCATACCAATACATGCATTCTCGCTTACTCTGCGAAATATGCCTCAGCATTTTACGAGCCTTTCAGAGAGACCATTGGCTCCTCAGCGAATCTTGGTAAGGGGGTAAAAAGACTTACCAGATGGATCCTGCAAATGCTGATGAAGCATTGCGTGAAGTTTATCTTGATGTAAGTGAAGGAGCTGACATTATTATGGTCAAACCAGGTTTGCCCTGTCTTGATATCCTCAGTCGTGTTAAGGAAACTTTTCACATGCCGACTTTTGTTTATCAGGTCAGCGGTGAATACGCCATGCTCAAGGCGGCTTCGAATAATGGTTGGCTTGATGAACGTGCTACTGTGATGGAAACATTGCTTGCTTGCAGACGTGCAGGCGCAGATGCCATATTGACCTACTATGCCAAACAAGCTGGGCAATGGTTACAAGAATGATGGAGATGCATGATGACATGAGCCAAAAAGAACAATATGTATAAATTTAAAGAAGCACTGTCGATTTATAATGAAGATAAGATTGGTATATTATTTTGTTCTACAAAGATCATGGGCAGAACAGAATAAATTTATTAGAGAATGATAATATTGTTCTGGTATGACCAGAAAATTATAAAATTATAAAAATTATTATGTTCACTGGAATCATAGAAGCCACTGGCAAGATAGAATCTATTGAAGTAATAGATTCTGACAAAAGATTTTTCATTATTTCGGATTCACTAAGTCTGTCAGACGTTGAGGTGGGTGATAGCATCAGTGTTAATGGCGTTTGTTTGACCGCTGTAGGTTTACAGAAAAAAAGTTTTTCTGCGGATGTTTCTGTTGAAACATTATCATGCACAACTTTTGATGACCTTGCTTGCGGTGATAAGGTTAATCTTGAAAAGGCAATGCAACTTTCATCGCGGTTTGGTGGGCATATGGTGAGTGGTCATGTTGATGGCAAGGGAATAATTCAAAATAAATTTTCAGATTCAAGATCGGAACACTTTGAAATAAAATTTTCCGCTGAACTTGGAAAGTATATCTGCAGGAAAGGATCGATCTGTATCGACGGTGTCAGTTTGACGGTAAATGATACTGAACAATCAACATTTTCTGTAAACATCATTCCACACACATTCAAAGAAACCATATTTTCTGAATATACCGAAGGCAGGAAAGTTAATCTTGAGGTTGATATTGTGGCTCGTTATATGGAGTCACTTATTGCAGATAGAAATTAGGGTTTGCAGGGTTAACAATGAAAGTGTGTCATAATTGCAATTTTCTTATTCTACTGATTTATTTACATTAATTTATATTTGATGGTGCTTAATACAGCAAAAGAACTTATTGACGATATTCAAGCAGGTAAGATCATTGTCCTAATGGATGATGAAGATCGCGAAAATGAAGGTGATCTTGTTATGGCGGCATCTGCTGTGCGTGCAGAGGATATTAATTTCATGGCTCGATATGGCAGGGGTCTAATATGTCTGACCTTAACACGTGAATGTTGCAAAACATTAAGCTTGCCATTGATGGTGGGGAATAATTATTCGAGCCATGGCACTAACTTCACTGTGTCCATTGAAGCGGCAGAAGGCGTTACTACAGGAATTTCTGCTGCCGATAGAGCGCTTACAATACAAAAAGCGGTAGCAGAGAATGCCGAGCCTTCTCACCTAGTGCAGCCAGGACATGTTTTTCCTTTAATGGCGCATCCTGGCGGTATCTTGTCACGTGCCGGCCATACTGAAGCTGGATGCGATTTATCCAAACTAGCAGGTCTTGTGCCGGCAGCTGTGATCGTAGAAATTATGAAAGATGATGGATCAATGGCAAGGCGGCCAGATCTGGAAGCCTTTGCCAAAACACATAAATTAAAAATGGGTACGATCGCAGATTTAATTCAATATCGAATCGAAAATGAAAAAACGATCTCGCGTATTGCTGAATATGAAATACCGACAGAATATGGTGATTTCAGAATCGTAGCTTACGAAGATAGCACTGATAATAATCTACACTTGGCGATGATCAAAGGTAAAATTGGTAAAAATGATTCTGTATTGGTTCGTGTGCATATGCAGAATCCAATTTATGATCTGACAGGAAGATCAAGAGAAAATACTGCTTGGCCAATTAGCGATGTGTTGCAACGGATACAAGATGAAGGGCAGGGGGTTGTAGTGATTTTATGCAACCAATTTGAATCACAGGAATTGGTCGAGCAATTAAAATCGTTTTGCCAAGGGCCGTTTCAGAAGCCAGTACATCAGAATAAAAAGAACACAAAAGACCAAAGAACGATAGGTCTTGGTGCACAGATATTATCTGATCTTGGTGTGCAAAAAATGCGGGTATTGAGTGCGCCAAAACGATTTCATGCTATTTCAGGTTATGGTCTTGAAATTGTTGAATATGTAACTTGAATAAATGATTATCAAATGACTGAACATAATTTAATTGAAGGTAATAAAAAACTAGATAGGGCGAAAATTACTATCGTTGCAAGCCGCTTTAATAGTTTTATTGTCAAGCGTTTGCTTAAAGCCTGCCTCGACACCTTAAAAAAGTCTGGTTTGCAAGATCAAGATATCATTGTCGTGCGTGTGCCTGGTGTCTTTGAAATTCCATCAACGGTTCAGCGCGTGGTGAAATATATTACATGTGATGCGGTAATCGCCTTGGGTGCTGTGATTCGTGGTGAAACTTCTCATTTTGACTATATATGTTCAGAATGTGCTCGAGGTCTTGGTGAAATTGCCATAGCAAATGACACGCCTGTGATCTTTGGCGTACTTACAGTTGATAATGTAGAGCAAGCCATGGACAGGGCAGGAGATAAAACAAGCGATGAAAAGAGCAATAAGGGTGCAGAAGCTGCTGAGGCTGCCATTGAAATGATTAATGTCTTTAGAGCAATACATTAGTGGTAACAAACAAAGAAGCGCCCGCAAAGAAATCTTTTTCCAAACGCAAATACACACGTGCACGTCGTTCAGCAATACAGGCATTGTATCAATGGTCAATGTCAGAGATTTCTGTAGAGGATGTAATTAATGAATTTATCAATGAACGTACCGAATTAAAAAAAGCAGATACGGGTTATTTTAGAGAAATTGTGAATGGTGTAACGACAGAATGTGAAAATCTGGACAAGCAATTAATTCCTTTATTAGATAGAGCATTAGATGATTTAGATCCTGTTGAAAAAGCAATATTACGAACCGGTATCTATGAACTGAAATTTCATACAGAACTTCCGTATAAAGTGGTATTAAATGAGGCGATTGATTTGGCTAAAATGTTTGGCGCAGAACAATCGTATAAATATATTAATGGTATTCTTGATAAGGTGGCACAAGAAATCAGAAAAGCTAAGAACAAATAATGTTTATTAATTCATGGTTTTTGATGAATGGCTGCGTCAGAATTTGAGCTAATCAAAAGATATTTCCAAAATCTTTCAAGCGAAGATCCGTCTGTTAAATATGGTATTGGTGACGATGCAGCTATCATTGAAGTCCCTCAAGGCATGGATATTGTACTTTCAATGGATACTTTGGTTGAGGGCACACATTTTCCTAAGAAGACAAGCCCTTATGATGTGGGCTACAAAGCATTAGCCGTTAATCTCAGCGATATGGCAGCCATGGGCGCACTGCCAAAATGGGTTTTACTGTCTGTTAGTCTTCCTGAAAACGATGAAACATGGTTGAAAGAATTTGCGTCTGGTTTTTTTGAGCTTGCCAGTCAGCATTGCGTCAGTCTTATTGGTGGCGATATGAGTAGGGGCGCTTTCTCTATCACATTACAGATACAAGGATTGGTTCCGATAGATACTGCGCTTAAACGTGATGGTGCAAAGCAAGGTGATTTGATTTATGTCACAGGTTTTTTGGGTGATGCTGGTGTTGGTCTGGATATTGTTCAAGGTAAATTATCGATTGATAATAAATATAAAGATTTTTTTCTTAATAGCCTTAACAGGCCAGAGATAAGTATCGAGGCAGGACTTCGTTTAAGAAAGATTGCGAGTAGTGCAATTGATATATCAGATGGTTTAATTGCTGACCTTGGACATATACTAGACTCTAGTTACGTTGGCGCAGAAATTGAAATTAAAAGAATACCATTGTCACAAGCAATGCAGCAATGCTTAGATGAAAAAACTGCTTGGAATTATGCACTGATTTCTGGAGATGATTATAAATTATGTTTTACGGCAAAAGCTGCCAAACATGATCTTATTATCAGCCTCTTTGAGGAAATAAATATTCCAGTGAGCTGTATTGGCAGGATTAAAGCGGAAGATGGGTTGCGGTTAAAAGATCATGAAGGTGCTTTTTTTGAACCCTCGGGGAGTTCGTATCGTCATTTTTAATTCTATGTTTTTAGACCGATTTTCTTTGTAATATAATTTTTTTCCATTCCTGTGGGCCAGTTTGATGAACAGCGTTTCCATCAGTATCAACAGCAACTGTTACGGGCATATCCTTAACTTCGAATTCATGGATTGCTTCCATGCCTAATTCTGGAAAAGCAATGACTTTTGCATTAACAATTGCTTTCGATACAAGGTAAGCAGCGCCACCGACGGCCATTAAATAAACGGCTTTATGTTTTTTAATGGCTTCGATGCCGGAAAGTCCTCGTTCTGCCTTACCAATCATGCCTATAAGTCCAGTTTTATCCAGCATCATCTCGGTGAATTTATCCATGCGTGTGGCAGTCGTTGGTCCAGCGGGACCTACGACCTCTTTACGAACAGGGGAAACCGGGCCGACGTAATATATAAAACGATCTGTAAAATCGACACCACTAGGAAGGGTTTCTTTTTTGTGTAGAATATCCTGAATACGCTTATGTGCAGCGTCTCTTCCAGTTAACATCTTGCCAGACAACAATAGAGTCTCTCCTAGTTGCCAAGTGCTGATTTCATCGCGGGTGATGGTGTCTAGATTCACTCGCTTTGCGGACGGCGCTATATCCCATACTATATCAGGCCAATTATCCAGACTTGGCGGCGTTTGTAATGAAGGCCCTGAACCATTCAAAACAAAATGTGCGTGACGGGTCGCAGCGCAGTTTGGAATCATGGCCACGGGCTTGTTTGCAGCATGGGTCGGATAGTCCATAATCTTGACATCAAGCACTGTAGTTAATCCACCTAAACCTTGCGCACCTATGCCAAGCTCATTGACAGCATCAAAGATTTCTAGGCGCAATTCCTCGACTCGGTTTTGCGCGCCATGCGCCTTGAGTTTATGGATATCAATAGGCTGCATCAATGATTCCTTAGCAAGCAACATGGCTTTTTCGGCGGTGCCGCCAATGCCAATTCCCAGCATGCCAGGGGGGCACCAGCCTGCACCCATAGTCGGCACCGTTTTAACTACCCAATCTGCGATATCGTCTGACGGGTTTAACATGACGAACTTGGATTTTGCCTCTGAACCACCACCCTTGGCAGCTACTTGTACGTCTACCGTATCACCTTTGACGATTTCTGTATGAATCACAGCAGGCGTGTTATCGCCTGTATTTTTTCTAGCGCCAGCAGGGTCAGACAGGATGGAAGCACGTAAGACATTATCAGGATGATTATAGGCACGCCGTACACCTTCATTAATTATATCTGCTAAACCCATTTCTGTATCCCATTGAACGCCCATCCCGACCTTGATAAATACGTTTACAATCCCAGTATCTTGGCAGATGGGTCGGTGTCCTTGTGCACACATGCGAGAATTGATTAGGATCTGTGCCATGGCATCTTTAGCAGCTTTTGATTCTTCTTTCTTATAAGCCTCGTGTACCGCTTGGATAAAATCAACTGGATGGTAAAAAGAAATAAACTGCAATGCATCGGCAACGCTGTCGATGAGATCTTGTTGTTTAATGGTGGTCATAATTCCTCCGTTAACACCTTGGATAATGCCTAACTATAAGTCTATATCCAAGCTGCTTAGAAATGTAGGTCTCTGGAATTTAAACAGTTAAAGCCAGGCTGACTTATTGCTTAAGTAGAATATTCAGAATATTTTCATACATTTTTGCAAGTAAATTTAAGTCATCTATACTGACACATTCATTCAATTTATGTATGGTTTCATTAATTGAACCAAGTTCCACAACCTCAGCTCCTGTAGGCGCGAGGAAGCGACCATCTGAAGTACCGCCGCTGGTGGAAAGTTTGACCTCTAACCCCACGACATCCCTGACGGATTGCTTGACGGCATCGATTAAATCACCTCCGGTGGTGAGGAACGGATTACCAGAAAGTTTCCAGTTTAACTCATAGTCGAGGTTATATTTATCAAGAATTGCTTGTGTCTCTATTTTCAGTTCTTGTTCGGTTATTGTCGTGCAAAAACGATAATTAAATAGCACTTCTATTTCTCCTGGAATGACATTATCTGCACCAGTTCCGGAATGAATATTTGATACCTGAAAAGAAGTGGGTGGATAAAATTCATCACCTTTATCCCAAACCTTAACGCAAAGTTCATTTAAAGCCGGACTTAATTTATGAATAGGGTTTTCCGCCAGATGGGGATAGGCAATATGACCTTGAATCCCACGTACAATTAATTTTCCTCCCAGCGAACCTCGACGACCGTTTTTTACCACATCACCTACTTTTTTTTCACTGGAAGGTTCGCCTACCAGACACCATCTAATCTTGATGTTATTTTCTTCCAGATACTCAACGACTTTGCGTGTGCCACAAATAGCAGCCCCTTCCTCATCACTGGTAATTAATAGGGCGACAGTGCCTTGATGTTCTGGGGTTTCGGTAATGAATCTTTCAACCGCAGTCATAAATGCAGCAATACCACCTTTCATATCAGCAGCACCGCGACCATACAGTATGCCATCCCTAACTTCTGGCACAAAAGGATCTGACACCCATTGATTCAGAGAGCCTGTAGGGACGACATCGGTGTGACCGACAAAGGCAAAGACGGGATCGCCACCCCCATGCGTAATCCAGAGATTATCGACATCTTCATAGCGTAAATGTGTTGCCTTGAAGCCTATGGTCTCCAGCCTATTGGCCAACATAAGCTGACAGCCATTATCTTCAGGAGTCAGAGAACGCCTGCTTATTAAGTCTTTGGCTAATTTTATTGTGGTTTCCAATATTTTTCTTGCAGTTATATTGACTATATTATTATAGATAAAAGAATTAATTTTAATATGGTAATCTGTATCCCATAAAACGGACATGAGCTATATGGTCTGTTTTTTTAAACTCAGAAGGTGAAATGTTTCCTAAATGTGGAAGTTTTCGTTGCGTGCTCGTTAAATGAGGTATACGTCAATAATTTCTAATATAATGCAGTAAGGCAATAGTACCTTATACCAGATATTAAATTCATTGAGGAGTGTCTATGGAAGAATTTTCTATGAAAACTGTAAAATTTCTCTTTAAAGAGGGCGTGGGAAAACATGAAATATTTGGCAGAGCTGTTGAAGCTGGTTTAGATAGGATAGAGGTTTCGAGATATTTGGCTGGGCAGCCCGACCGACATTTGGCGGAAAGATACAACAAAATAAGTAAGATTTTGATCTGGATTCTTTCAGTACTAGTATTTCTTGGTCTAGCAGTGCTTTCGTTTAACCCTACTCTCTCGCGTGTTACTTTAATCACAGAATTGATTTTTTGGATACCAATTATTGGGTACAGCATTTACCTAGTATACAAAAAAGAAGCTTATATATACGATAATCTCTCAGCAATATTTCTAATGGTTATGCTTAAATCCTCAGTTTATCTTACAGAGTATTTTACAGGTTTAGGGGTTGTGGTGGTAATGGGAATCGAATTCACGTTTATTATGTATATGCTTGCATTGAGGAAGAAATTATTTCCATATCAGAATTTAGTTGGTCGGCGAAAATTTGGTCGGCGAAAAACCGATGATGGCATATACATCTACACACAGGCTTCAACAGGGGCGCGTGCTAAAACACAGTAAACTACATTGATTATTTCTGACTTCAATTTTTAATATTAATGCATCAAGGCAATAATGCTCTACATTAGATATTCAATTCACTAAAGGAGTTTCTTATGGAAAAATTTTCTATGAAAATCGTAAAATCCCTCTTTAAAGAGGGTGTAGAAAAACGCGAAATATTTAATAGAGCTATTGAAGCTGGTTTAGATAAGCAAGAGGTTTCGGCATATCTGGCTAGGCGACCCGACCGACATTTGGCAGAAAAATATAATATAGCAAGTAAAATTCTGCTTTGGATCCTTTTAGCGTTAGTATTTTTTTGCCTGACACTTCTTTTGATAGCAGCCTGTTCGGCTAGCCCTGATCCTACGCCTTCTGTCATCGCCATAGAATTAATTTTTTGGCTACCACTTATTGGCTACATTGTTTACTTGATGTACAAAGAACAGGCTGATATATACGATAATCTCTCGGCAATACTTCTCATTATTATGCTTAAATCTGCAGTTTATCTTGCAGAATATTTTACAGGTTTAGGGGTTTTGATAGTAATGGGAGTCGAATTTGTGCTGATTTTTTATGTGATTATATTGGATAGGCAGTTATTCCCATATCAGAATTTTTTTGGTCTGCTAAAAGACGATGAAGGTATTTACATCTACACACAAGATTTAACAAAGTAAATTACACTAACACAGTAAACTAAGTTTACTGTTCCTCATTTGAATTTTTAATATTGATGCACCAAGGTGATAATACTCTACACTGGGTAATTAAATTCATCAGGGGATTTCTATACAAGAATTTTCTATGAAAACTGTAAAACCCTCTTTAATTATCCTTACACTTATAAGCGTTAGCTTTTGGCTGATGATGGATGTTACTTCCAACGTCCAAGTGAATAGAACTACTTTACATCTATCAGGGAACAATAAGACCTTGCAAAATTATGGTGGCTCAATACAAATCGCTTTTCTAAGCGATCTTCATATTGATAGCAGCCCGGAGGCACTGCTAAACCTCAAGGGTGTTATGGCAACAGTCGTTGCTGCGAGGTCTGATGTCATTTTGTTCGGTGGCGATTATATTAAGAACCCTGATGCTTATAATATTGATCAACATCAGCCAGTCATTGCTAAAGCTATGGCAGCCACAAATGGCATACCTACTATTGCAGTTTTAGGTAATCATGACAACTGGACATCCTCTGCAAAGTGGCATACATCGCTTACCCATGCTGGAATAACTGTCTTGGAAAACACTGTGGTAAAAGTTAAATCTTTAGATCTATGTGTGCGTGGATTAGGCGACCACTATTCTGAACAATTTTCTTATGTTGGTTTCCCAGAGAGCTGTATAAATAGCAAGAGACTTAGTTTAACACATGATCCTGCAGCGGCATTTGATCCGCGTGTTACGGGATTAGTGCTGGCGGGACACACGCACTGTGGTCAAATTAGCTTGCCATTTATCGGATCGCTTTGGGTGCCAACTGATGCTCCGAAGGAATCACATTGCGGTTTATATCAAGATGCTGATCGACAGGTGTTTGTTACGGCGGGGTAGGGACAAGTATACTACCAATCAGGCTAAATACGCAGGCACAATGCGAGTTTATTACCCTGAACACACATTTAAAATGAACCTGCAAGCGGAATGCCAGCCTAAGTGTTTCCTCAGTTACCGTTTACAGTAAATACTTGGGTGTGGATTCGTTAAAACCTATCCGAACTCGCTCTGTATTTTCTCTGTTTGTCGGGTAATATTAGGACTAAATTAATAGATAGAATAAACATGCAGAGCCAAAGTAGAGTGCTTGCGGACACGGATTCGACTCCTGCTACCTACACCATTGGAATTAATTAAAACAGATGGTAATGAGTCAGCATGCACATTAATAACCAAACTAATTTGGTCTCGTCATACATTAAGAAATTACTTAATCAGGTTGGCATTTCTTGGGTTGATTTACTCGCTATATAACTTACATTGCACTTACATTATCGAATCCAAGATAGACAAAATAGGGTAGTTTCAAGTAGAATCCACGCGTCTTAATCGCTGGGAGTAAGCCCTCCAGTTACTCTTTTTATGATTGCCCTTTTTATTATTGTGTCTAGAGGAATTTTTTTGGATTATACGGCGTTGTTGGCGTTAGAAGATGGCAGTCTTTTCTATGGCAAATCTATTGGTATTGACGGGCAAACCGTTGGTGAAGTCGTTTTCAATACTGCAATGACTGGCTATCAGGAAATTCTAAGCGATCCTTCCTATTGCGAGCAAATTATTGCGCTGACTCAACCGCACATTGGCAATGTTGGTACTAATGCTGAAGATGCAGAATCCAGTAAAATCTTTGCCAGTGGGCTTGTAATTCGTGACCTACCTTTCATGGCAAGTAGCTGGCGTTCTAGCAAACCTTTAGATATTTATTTGGAAAAGAATAAAGTCATTGCGATTGCAAATATTGATACACGTCGCCTGACACGCATTCTATGTAATAAGGGTGTACAAAAAGGCTGCATCGTCGCAGGAGGAATAAATGAGCAAAAAGCTATTCGTGCAGCGAAGGAATTCCCCGGTCTGTTGGGCGTAGACTTGGCTAAAGTTGTCTCAACTAAGAAACGTTATAGATGGCCGCAAGACACATGTTCTAACACACCATCAAACGACACGCCTTTGCGGGTTACTGCCTACGACTTTGGCATTAAGCGCAATATATTAAAAATATTGGCTGAATCTGGTTGCAAATTAACCGTTGTTCCAGCACAAACAGCTGCAAGTGAGGTATTGGCACAAAAACCTGATGGTATTTTCTTATCCAATGGACCAGGCGACCCTGAGCCTTGCGATTATGCTATCTCCGCGATTAGCGGACTTGTGGCGAGTAAAATACCTGTATTCGGTATTTGCCTGGGTCATCAATTATTGGCTTTGGCCATGGGCGCAAAAACCGTCAAAATGAAATTTGGACATCATGGTGCTAATCATCCAGTGCAATGTTTAGAAACCGAGCGTGTCATGATATCAAGCCAAAACCACGGCTTTGCTGTAGATGAAAAAAGCCTGCCAAAATCCTTGCGCGCGACACATCGTTCCTTATTTGATGGTTCTCTCCAGGGGATACACCACAATGAATTGCCCGCATTTGGTTTCCAAGGGCATCCTGAGGCGAGCCCAGGGCCACATGATATGCGTCCTTTATTTGAACACTTCATTGAATTGATGCGAGCTAGATAAGTAAATCCTATGCCAAAACGTGCAGACATAGAAAGTATTTTAATCATTGGTGCCGGTCCTATCATTATTGGGCAGGCATGCGAGTTTGATTATTCCGGAACCCAAGCCTGCAAGGCGTTACGGGAAGAGGGCTATCGCGTCATATTGGTGAATTCAAACCCAGCGACGATTATGACTGATCCGAATATGGCAGATGCGACTTATATCGAACCTGTTGATTGGCAAGTTGTGGAAAAAATTATCGAAAAAGAACGGCCAGACGCAATATTGCCGACTATGGGCGGGCAGACAGCACTTAATTGTGCGCTGGATTTAAATCGCAAAGGTGTATTGGAACAATACAATGTTGAACTTATTGGTGCTTCTGTAGATGCCATAGACAAAGCAGAAGATCGTCAGTTGTTTAAAGATGCGATGGTCAGGATTGGCTTATCCACACCAAAATCATTTGTCGTTCATAATACGAAACAGGCAAAAATCGCCCAAGAAAAAATTGGTTTTCCAACCATTATTCGTCCTTCATTTACTCTGGGAGGAACAGGCGGTGGTATTGCATATAATCGTGAAGAATTTGTGGAAATATGTGAATACGGACTTGATGCATCCCCAACATCAGAAGTTTTAATTGAGCAGTCTGTGCTTGGCTGGAAAGAATTTGAGATGGAAGTGGTGCGCGATCGCAAAGATAACTGCATCATCATTTGTTCTATTGAAAACCTTGACCCCATGGGGGTGCATACAGGAGATTCTATTACTGTTGCGCCAGCACAAACGCTAACAGACAAGGAATACCAGATCATGCGTGATGCATCAATTGCAGTGCTGCGTGAGATAGGTGTCGAGACTGGCGGCTCTAATGTTCAGTTTGCTGTAGATCCTGATAATGGCGAATTAATAGTTATTGAAATGAACCCACGTGTTTCCCGTTCTTCAGCATTGGCATCCAAGGCAACGGGTTTTCCAATAGCCAGAGTCGCTACAAAATTAGCTGTCGGCTATACGTTGGATGAGCTGGATAATGAAATAACGGGCGGCGCAACGCCTATATCCTTTGAGCCTGCGATTGATTATGTAGTGACTAAGATACCTAGGTTCACTTTTGAAAGATTTCCAAAGGCTGATGACAGACTGACGACACAAATGAAATCTATCGGCGAAGTGATGGCGATTGGCAGAACATTTCAGGAATCATTGCAGAAGGCATTGCGTAGCCTTGAGACAGGTCTGGATGGTTTAAAAGAACCTGAAATCAATAATGCTAATAAAGATGCAGCACTTGTGTTTAAAAGAACCTGTGCAAGCAGAAATGCGCCGGCCCAGAGGAGAACGTCTGTTGTTTGTCGCCGATGCCTTTCGCCGGGGTATGAGCATTGAAGATATTCATCAATGCTGCAAGATTGATGTCTGGTTCTTGGCGCAGATTCAGGATCTTGTCGAAGAAGAGAAAATAATAAAACAGCAGGGTAAAAAATCATTAACACCAAAGCGCCTATACGCACTCAAACGCAAAGGTTTTTCGGACAGGCGTTTAGCAACATTGTGCGGTATGATAGAAGAGGCAGTCCGAAGTCTTAGATACGACAAGAATATTCGTCCTGTGTTTAAACGCGTTGATTCTTGCGCAGCTGAATTTACAGCAACAACTGCCTATATGTATTCCACCTATGAGATGAATTCCACCTCTCAGGGAGAATGCGAAGCCAAGCCGAGCTCTCTTCAGAAAATTATAGTACTGGGTGGAGGGCCTAATCGTATCGGACAAGGGATAGAGTTTGACTATTGTTGTGTTCAGGCAGTACTGGCTATGCGTGAAGCAGGTTATGAAACGATTATGGTGAATTGTAATCCAGAAACAGTCTCGACAGATTATGATATTTCTGATCGTCTTTATTTTGAGCCATTGACCTTGGAAGATGTTCTGGAGATTATTAACATTGAAAAGCCCTGTGACATTGTCGTTCAATATGGCGGACAGACACCATTAAAGTTGGCACGCGCACTGGAAGCTGCCGGTGCTCAGATTATTGGTACTTTGCCAGATTCCATTGATTTGGCTGAGAATCGCGAACGCTTTCAGAAATTATTGGTAGAGTTAGGTTTAAAACAACCGCCAAACCGTGCCGCAAGCGAAACTGAAGAGGCTGTTAAATTGGCTGAAGAAATTGGTTATCCGCTCATTGTTCGGCCTTCTCATGTGTTGGGTGGGAGGGCTATGGAGATTGTCTACAACGAAAGTGATCTGGGGACTTATCTGAGGACTTACATATATAATGCAGTTTCGGTTATCTATAGCTCATCTACACAATCTGAGACAGATCACACAGACAATGCTACAGATTCGACTACCCATACCCGTAATCACCTACACAATCTGAGACAGATCACACAGAAAATGCTACAGATTCGACTACCCATGAATTATCTAATGTCGCTAAGAATCTACACGACAACATAAGTATATCTGATCAACTTTCGATTACCCGTGAATCACCCGTACTGCTGGACAAGTTTCTAAATGATGCAATCGAAGTTGATGTTGATGCTGTCTGTGATGGAGAAGAAGTCTTGATTGGCGGTATTATGGAGCACATAGAACAAGCTGGTGTGCACTCAGGTGATTCGGCATGTTCCTTACCGCCGCATAGTCTCAGTGAAGACATACAAAAACAACTTGAAGAACAGGTGCGCCTGCTGGCTAAGGGTCTCCATGTTATTGGCTTGATGAACGTACAGTTTGCTATTCAAGGTGATGACATCTACGTTCTTGAAGTAAACCCCCGTGCCTCAAGAACAGTGCCATTCGTTTCCAAGGCAACAGGCATATCATTGGCAAGAGTTGCAGTTAATTGTATGGTTGGAAAAAGTCTTGCCGAGCAAAAAGTTGTCAAAGTCAATAAAGCAAATTATTTTTCTGTGAAAGAATCTGTGTTCCCATTTATAAAATTTCCAGGTGTTGATTCCTTATTGGGGCCTGAGATGAAATCAACTGGCGAAGTCATGGGTATAGGTAGAACTTTTGCAGAAGCTTTTGCTAAAGGACAGCTGGCTGCAGGAGAGCTTATCCCGAAGTCAGGTCTGGTTTTTATCAGTGTGCGCGATGAAGATAAATCTGTTGCTGCGGATGTTGCTAAAGAACTGGTTGAATTAGGCTTTACCTTATGTGCAACACATGGTACCGCAAACTTCATCAGGCAAGCGGGGCTCAAGTGTCAAGACGTGAATAAAGTAAGAGAGGGCCAGCCACATATTGTTGATATGCTGAAAAATAATCAAATTGATATGATTGTAAATACCACGGAGGATAAACAAGCAATTGCAGACTCTTATTCAATACGCAGAACAGCTTTGCAACACAACATTTTCTATGTTACAACGATGGCGGGGGCTATGGCGACGATCTTGGCTTTAAAACATGAAGATATGAATAAGATTAATTCCTTGCAGGACTTACATAAAGAATTGGCGTGAGGAGATTAGTCATGAATAATTTGCTGAGAGGTGGATATGGGTAAGGTGCCAGTCACAACAAGAGGTGCGCAGAAATTGCGTGAGCAACTGAAAGAATTAAAAACGATCGATCGACCACGTATCTCTGCTGAGATAGCTGAAGCGCGGGCTCATGGTGACTTAAGCGAGAATGCTGAATATCACGCTGCGCGTGAACAACAAAGTTTTCTTGAAGGTCGTATAGGTATGATCGAGAATGCTTTGGCTGATGCTCAGATTATTGATGTCGCAACACTCAATGCAAATGGTAAGGTCGTGTTTGGTGCGACTGTAAATTTGGCTAATATAGAAAATGATGATGAAGTCACTTACCAAATTGTCGGAGAGATTGAAGCAGATATTGAAAAATCACTCATCTCAGTGACATCACCGATTGCCCGCGCTTTAATTGGCAAGGAAGTTGATGACATCGTAGAGGTGGATGCCCCCAGTGGTGTGATTAAATACGAAATCTTGGAAGCTCGTTACGAGTAAGTTAATAAACTGTATAGTAAGCCGTCGCGTATGGCTGCAACTTTGGCAATCCGCTCCAAGAATTTCTTGGTTTCTTTAAGTTAGCATTTGGTTTAAACACATAAGATTATGCTAAGCTGCCCAGCTTTTAAGATGTTTGGTATATTTAATTGGCTAAGAGTCGTCACAGTAGAAAGTGGTTGGATCGTCAGCAAAAAGATCCCTACGTTAAAAAAGCGCAACAGTCGCATTATCGTTCACGTGCTGTCTATAAATTGATTGAAATAAATGAGAAAGATCATTTATTTGAACGCAACCAAACTATTGTTGATCTAGGCGCAGCACCCGGGAGTTGGTCTCAGTATGCCAACGAAAAAATAGGTAATAAGGGTCGATTAATCGCTGTCGACATTTTACCGCTAGAGCCTATTGAGGGCGTATTATTTATAGCAGGTGATTTCACTGAACAATCAGTCTACAAGCAGTGCTTGCAGATAATGGATAATATCAAGGCAGATATTGTAATTTCGGATATGGCTCCCAACTTATCTGGCATTAGGGCAACGGACGAGGCGCGCAGCCTGTATTTGGCAGGATTGAGCCTCAATTTTGCAAAAGATGTGTTAAGGCAAGGTGGTGATATGTTAGTGAAAGTTTTCGAAGGTGAAGGTGTACAGATGTATCTCAATGATTTGAAAGAATATTTTGGAAAAGTCCTGATACGAAAACCGAAGGCTTCCCGCAATAATTCACGTGAATTTTATGTTTTAGCACGCGCCTTTCGGTTATAGTTAGATAAACGGATGTATGTAGTGGCATTTATTATAAAAGAGGTTTTACTTTGAACGAAACAGCAAGAACTTTATTAATAATGGTCATCATCACTTTGGTATTGATGATGATTTTCAAAAATTTTGCAGCACCTGTTGTTAGTGAAATAACCTATTCTACTTTCCTTAGTGAAGTAAAAAATAGCAATATCAAAAAGGTCAATATTGAAGGGAAAATTATTAGTGGCAGCCGTATGGATGGTACGCCCTTTGTGACGTACAGTCCTGAGACGAGCAATGTTGCCCTGATCGGAGACTTGGTTGAACATGATATTGAGATTCAGAGCCCAGCACCGGAAAATTCTTTATGGGCGCATGCATTTATTACATGGCTACCTTTCATATTTATATTTGGCATCTGGTTTTATTTTATGCGTCAGATGCAAGGCGGTGGTCGTAGTGGCATATTCTCATTTGGGAAAAGTCGTGCTCGCTTGCTTGGGGGAGATCAAAACAGAGTTACTTTTAACGATGTCGCTGGTGTCGAAGAGGCCAAAGAAGAGCTTAGTGAATTGGTTGAATTCTTACGTGATCCTAGAAAATTTCACAAGCTTGGCGGTCAGATCCCATCTGGTGTGCTGATGGTGGGCGCTCCGGGAACAGGAAAAACTTTATTAGCTAAGGCGATTGCAGGCGAAGCAGATGTACCATTCTTTACCATCTCTGGTTCAGATTTTGTTGAGATGTTTGTAGGCGTCGGCGCTTCTCGCGTTCGCGACATGTTTGAGCAGGCAAAAAAACATGCTCCTTGCATTATTTTTATCGATGAAATTGATGCTGTTGGTCGTCATCGTGGCGCAGGCTTGGGCGGTGGGCATGATGAACGAGAGCAGACTTTAAATCAGTTACTTGTTGAAATGGATGGCTTTGAAGGTAATGAAGGCGTGATTGTTATTGCGGCAACCAATAGGCCTGACGTGCTTGATCCTGCCTTGCTAAGACCTGGTCGTTTCGATCGGCAGGTGGTTGTGACATTGCCGGATATTCGTGGTCGCGAGCAGATTCTGAAAGTACATATTCGTAAGGTTATAATCAATGATGATGTACAACCAAGCATTATTGCCCGTGGCACACCAGGTTTTTCTGGTGCTGATCTTGCCAACCTCGTCAACGAAGCTGCTCTGTTTGCAGCAGGGGCTAATAAAAAATTGATTGAAATGGAAGATATGGAAAAGGCCAAAGATAAAATAATGATGGGCGCAGAGCGGCGTTCTATGGTCATGAGCGAAGAAGATAAAAGAAACACGGCATACCACGAAGCGGGACATGCTATCGTCGGTCGTTTGGTGCCTTCGCATGATCCTGTTTATAAGGTAACGATTATCCCCAGGGGCAAGACATTGGGTGTGACAATGTTTTTGCCTGAGAAAGATAATTACAGTCAGAATAAAGAACAGCTTGAAAGTATGATTTCTTCCTTGTTCGGTGGTCGTATTGCCGAAGAACTTATATTAGGCAAGGAGCATGTGACGACAGGTGCTAGTAATGATATTGAAAGAGCAACACAGATCGCGAGAAACATGGTCACCAAGTGGGGTTTATCAGAGAGGCTTGGGCCATTAACTTACAGCGAAGATGACGGCGAGATATTCTTAGGTCGTTCTGTGACAAAACATAAGGAGGTCTCAGATGAGACAGCTCATTTAATTGACGAAGAAATCCGAGCATTAATAGACAGAAACTATGCAAGAGCGGAAAAACTTCTAAAGGAAAATATCGATAAGTTACATATAATGGCTGATACTTTGATAAAGTATGAGATTATCGATGCTTGTCAGATTGATGACATCATGGCAGGCAAGAAGCCAAGATATCCTGAAGGCTGGAATGATTGTGATAATGGCGGATCGGATGCGAAAAAGACGGACACCATAAAAAAAGATGATGTTCCGGATAGTAAGCCGCCAGCAAAGCCTGCATAATTTTAGTGAAATATTATTAATAAAATATTTAAGCGTGAAGCGTGTAGCTTATTCAAAATACTTCACTTTGACATTGAAATGTTTAACGATACGTTTTTACAAAGATTAGGAGCAGTTTCATTAGTGTAAATAGACGAAAATACTTTGGTACGGACGGTATTCGTGGCAAGGTAGGAGAAGCACCCATTACCCCTGATTTTATCATGAAATTAGGCTGGGCTGCGGGCAGGGTGTTGGCTAAGGATGGCACTGGGTCGGTGCTTATCGGCAAGGACACACGCATTTCAGGGTATATGTTTGAATCCGCACTTGAGGCAGGTTTGTCAGCAGCAGGCGCTAATATTTGTTTACTTGGCCCAATGCCAACACCAGGCATTGCTTATCTAACACGTAATGCGAGGGCGCAGGCAGGTATTGTGATAAGCGCATCTCACAACCTATTTCACGACAATGGCATTAAATTTTTTTCAGCCGAAGGAACCAAATTACCTGACGATATTGAAATTGCTATAGAGCAAGAACTTGAAAAACCAATCAAGGTGACTAAACCAAAGAAACTGGGAAAAGCCAAGCGGATCGTGGATGCAGCGAGGCGATACATAGAATTCTGTAAATTTAGAGTGAGGAATAATCTTGATCTTAAAGGTATTCGATTGGTTGTTGATTGTGCCCATGGTGCAACCTATCACATTGCACCTCATGTATTCGAAGAGCTCGGCGCTGATGTCATCACGATTGGCAATAAGCCCAACGGATTCAATATTAATGTTGCTCACGGTGCGACAAGTACTGAGTTATTACGGGAAAAAGTGTTTGAGCGTGAAGCTGATATTGGAATTGCGTTGGACGGCGACGGCGACCGTTTAATCATGGTTGACCATAAAGGTGAAGTAGTTGATGGAGATGAAATTCTTTTTGTTATAAGTCAGGGCAGGCAGAAGACACTAGGTGGTGGTGTTGTGGGAACGGTTATGAGCAATCTCGGGCTTGAGATAGCAATCAAAAAACTGGGCATGAATTTCCTACGCACACAGGTCGGAGACCGCTATGTACTGGAGACGTTGAATAAGAGTAATTTGAAATTAGGCGGAGAATCCTCAGGTCATATTATCAATCTAGATATGACAACAACTGGTGATGGGATCATCTCGGCATTGCAAGTACTGGATGAAATGGTTGTCTCAGGAGAAACACTATCCAAACTTAAAGCCGGTATGGAAAAATATCCACAAACAATGATAAATGTCGGAATTAACAAAGAGGTTGATTTGTCAAGGATGACAAATGTACAGGATGCCATGAGAACCGCCGAATCTGAGCTGGGAGATAAGGGGCGAATCTTGTTAAGGTCTTCGGGTACAGAGCCTCTGATTAGGGTGATGGTTGAAGGAGAAATTGAAACTCAGGTCAATGCTATCGCTGAAAGCTTGGCGCATGAAGTCAGAACGTGTATTGGCGAGCGCATGTAATTTTGTCTGGTAAAAGGAATGAGCCAACATGAGTTTATTAGAAATTTATGAGTGTTGCAGAAAGTATTGGACGCAGATGCGACATATGCGTGATGCAGACAGGTTTGGAATTTGAGAAAGATTCATAGAAGATTCATATATGCTTTGTTTGTGATTTTCTATTTTTAAACCCTTATCCATCTGCTCAAGATATTGCTGCTTACTACAGTAAGAATTATCGCGGTGCAGATATTAATTTTTATCCCAAAGCAAGATCCAGAAAACGTCGTGCATTTTTAAAATCATTACGGTTTTGGAAGTATATGCGCAATAAAAGAACGCTTGATGTTGGTTCTGGCGGTGGCTTTATAACGAATTCATTTTGATTATTTGGCGCATAAGCGTATGGACTGGATATTAGTAAAAATTCCACAGCCTATGCCAGAAATAAATTTCCTGATTATACATTTCATTGTACAAGTTTTAACTCTATGGCGAGAAGCGATCTTATTTTCGGTTCTATCTTTACTGAAGAGTTATTGAAACATATCCCGGCACACGTGGTTTTATAGACATGATTGTTTCAATTTCTAAAGTAGGGACGATTGTTTGCCTGAGTACACCAGATTCAGGGCACAAGAAAATTTCAGATGATCTATCTCCATGGTAAGAAATTTGTCCACCAGAGCATATCCAGTGGTTTAACCAGTTGAATATACCCAGTTGTTTGGCAGCTATGGATTCAAACTAATAAAGACATTCACTAGGAAGTCATCCTCACTTTCTATGTTGTTCCAATGTGTAAAATAGTAATATTTTCCAGAATATTTTTTTGATTAGTTTCTGTAAATATCAGGATTGATGTTCAGATGTTTTAGAACTATCCAGCGATGGAAAAATCTTTACTTTCTTAACTGCGTTGTCTACTACCTGTATAATTTCAAAAACATAATCATTGATACGCAGACTTGTGCCTGTTTCTGGTATATCTTCAAGATGTTCGAGGATGACACCATTAATTGTCTTTGGTCCTTCAGCAGGTAACTCCCAATCAAGCCGTTTGTTAATGTCTCGAATGGTGATGCTTCCATCAATAAAGAAAGATCCATCTTCCTGAGGTTGGATGTCCTGGCTAAAAATCTGTAAATCGGTAGTAAATTCACCAATAATTTCTTCAAGGATATCATCCAGTGTCACCATCCCTTGTAGAATTCCGTATTCATTCACAACAAAGCCTGTGCGCCGTTTTTGTTTCTGAAAATTAAGCATTTGTTTATGCAAAGAGGTGTTTGCAGGCAAGTAGTAAGGTTCGGTGGCAAGCTTTTCCAAATCATCAATATCAAGTTCTTTCTTTCTGCTTAGTATTCTTAGCACACGCCTAGCATGTAGCATGCCTATGACATTATCTATATTTTTACGATAGCCTATCAGGCGGGTATGTTGGCAGTGTGTCAGCTGTTCAAGTATGTCCGCAATGGAATTGTCAAGATCAATTCCGACGAGTTCGTTTTTTGGTATCATGATGTCATCGACAGTTACTTTTTCCAACTCTAATATGCCAAGTAACATATCTTGGTGGTTACTTGATATAGCAGCACCGGCTTCATGTACGATTGACCTGAGTTCATCTTGGCTTAAAGGTTTATTTTCAATATTGTCAGTATTAATTCCTAATGGTATTAACAGGGCATTGCTAATCTTATTGATAATATAAACAATGGGATAACAGATTTTGAGTAACGGCGTTAATATATAGGCTGAAGGAAAAGAAATTTTTTCCGGTCGAATAACTGCATAGGTCTTTGGTGCAGTTTCGGCAAATATAATAAAAATAACTGCAATAATTAAAGGAGAAGCCACGGCACCATAATCTCCTAATAAGCGAAGTCCAATAACTGTAGCGATACTGGCAGCCATGAAATTAACCACATTGTTGCCAAACAGAATGACACCAATCAGGCGGTCGGGTTTCTCAAGAAGTTTGCTGACCAGTATGGCCGCACGGTGTTTATCTCTAACCAGATGACGCAGTCGGTATTTATTTAGAGCCATCATGCCAGTCTCGGAACTAGAGAAAAAGGCAGAAAGAGCAATCAATATAAGCAGAATGATGAAAAGTACTGGCAGGGGGATGGTATCCAAAAAATGGGTGACCTCAAATTAAGAAAGGTCTATTGTGGCGCAGCGTCTGAGTGTGTCAAGAAAAAGATAGACAAATTAAGTTATTTAGGTTCGACCTAAAATCATTTCCAAAACCAGTTTAGAGCCGAAAAATGCCAACATTAGCATACAAAAACCGGCCAGCGTCCAGCGTATTAGTTTTTGCCCCCGCCAGCCCATTGTCCTGCGCCCCAAAAGAAGTGCGGCAAAGACCAACCATGATAGAAGTGATAAGACTGTTTTATGAATAAGATGTTGAGCAAAAATATCATGTATAAACATGAAACCTGTTGCCAGACTTAAGCTCAATACAAGAAAACCAACAGCAATGATGTAAATCAATAAGTCTTCCATGACCTGCATAGGTGGAAGAATGTTTATAATCGTCGTGGGATGCTTGTGCGTTAGTTGATATTCCTGAAATGCCAATAGAGCCGCTTGGAACGCAGCAACCGTAAGTAAACTGTAGGCAATGATCGACAGAAGTACATGTATTTTTAACCCTATGGCTGCTGAGTTGGCTAAAATATGGTGACTTGGGATGAGTAGTACGAGCAAGAGTCCGAGCGCTGCTAATGGGAAAAAGATAAGCAGTAAATTTTCTACAGGTTTGCAGACTGCGACCAGCAAAATCACCATGGCAATGATCCAGCTAATAAGCGCCCAAGCGTTAGAAAAACCTAAATTTAGACCATCACTCACAAAAATAACATTGTTGAGTAAAATCCCATTTAGAATGATTGCGATGGCTCCGATAATAAATACCTGAATTTTAGCCTGTTTTAGTGATGTACTCTCGCTGGCATATATCAGCATTCCTAATCTGCCTGCCGCCATAAAGTAGAGAATAAATGCAATGATTCCGAATGCTGTATTCATAAAATTATCAAGTTCAGATTAAATAATTGAACCATGATTGCATATTTGCAGGTGTCATTGAAGCACAATAAATGATGTTGTGCAGAAGATGAGAACCAGCCTTATTCCTGTTAAAATCCACATATCTCTGAAGTATCGAAGAAAGACTATAAGATGCATTAGGCAATATTTACGAGAAACCAGCTAAATTATGTTTGACACACTTTCTGAACATCTTGTCAAGACGATAAAAAACCTTAAAGGTCAAGGTCGTCTGACTGAAGCTAATATAGCCACGGCTATGCGTGAAGTGCGCATGGCATTACTTGAGGCCGATGTCGCCTTACCTGTTGTTCGTGACTTTATCGAACACGTACGTGAGCGTGCCTTGGGTCAGGAGGTTATGACCAGCCTGACACCAGGACAAGCGGTTGTGAAAATTGTTGAAGCAGAACTTATTTCACTGTTAGGTGAAGTCAATACTGCTCTCAATTTTGAAGTCCTGCCACCAGCCGTCATTATGATGGCAGGTTTACAAGGCGCAGGTAAAACAACCGCCGTTGCTAAGCTGGCAAGACTGCTAACTGAAAAAGAGAAAAAGAAAATATTGGTAGCTAGTTGCGATGTTTATCGTCCTGCGGCTGCCGAGCAGCTAAAAATTTTGGCAAACGAGATTAACGTTGATTTTTATCTGACACAGAATAAAAACCCGGTTGAGATTGCCAAACAAGCCCTAGATTATGCACGTAAACAAAATTTTGATGGTTTGATTGTTGATACTGCGGGGCGTTTGCATATTGATGATGAGATGATGAGGGAGATTAGACAGTTGCAGTCTGTTTTAGCACCTTCAGATGTATTATTTGTTGTCGATAGTATGATGGGTCAAGATGCTGTCAATGCAGCTAAGGTGTTTGATGAAGCCTTGTCGTTGACGGGTGTTGTTTTAACCAAGACAGATGGTGATGCCAGAGGCGGTGCAGCATTATCTGTACGTAATGTCACAGGTAAGCCCATTAAGTTTATGGGCACAGGTGAAAAGACTTCTGAATTCACAGCTTTCCACCCAGAACGTATGACTTCACGCATCCTCGGTATGGGCGACGTACTGAGTCTTATTGAAGAAGTTCAGGGAAAAACAGATCAAAAGAAAGCAGAGAAACTTGCAAAGAAAATTCAAAAGGGCAAAGGGTTTAGTCTTGAGGATTTTCGTGATCAATTACAACAGATGCGAAACATGGGTGGTATGGCTAACATGATGGATAAATTACCGGGCATAGGTGGCTTGCCTGCAAATATAAATACTCAAGCAGGCGATCAGCAATTCATCAAGCTGGAATCAATTATTCATTCAATGACGCCTCATGAACGGAGAATGCCTGCGGTAATAAATGGTTCACGTAAAAGGAGAATAGCTGCGGGGTCAGGGACACAGATTCAGGACGTGAATCGATTGCTAAAACAATTCAAGCAAATGCAAAAGATGATGAAAAAACTCTCAGGAAAAGGTGGTGTGAAGAAAATGATGCGAGGTCTAGGTGGTATGGGCGGCGGCGGGATGCCTCCAGACGGCATGCCTTTCTAATGATCAAGATCACCAACAAAATAAAGTTACAGGAGTACAATCAAGGAAATTTTATGATGTTAATTTTTTCAGAAACATTGTCAAGCATACGATCATAAGACCTATAAAAAAAAGAATGCTCCATTCAGCAATACTAAAGTTTAAGAACGTCCATTGTACTTTTGCACATTCACCAGAACCACTGAGTATCATCTTGATCGCATCGATGAAAGGAAAAAAATTGAGCATATATTCCAGTCCGAGACCGCATTCAGGTATCTTGTTTGCGGGAAGATGTTGCAACCAGATCTGACGTCCGGCGATGCCTGCGCCGCAAAATGAAGCCATGAATATTAAGAAGTTATAGATTCTTTCAAACAGTTTCTTTGGGTTATGGATGGCAGCAATTAATGCAATCAGGCCGATGACAATATAGGCAACACGTTGGAAGACGCATAGCGGGCAAGGTTCCAAACCTACAGCATGTTCCAGATAAAGGCCGAACCCCAGAAGTGATGCGCAGATGGCAAAGATGATTGAGTAGATTATTCTGGGTGAAAACATATAAATTTTATTCCCGTTTTCCAATTTCGCGGCACTATTTCCTAATAGATAAGACACAGAAATCGCGACCGCTGCTTTTAGTTGTGAATCATCTTTGTATTCACCTAAATACTTTAATAATACGTTGCCACCTAGCGGATTTAAACTGGCTGTGCGTAATCATTGTTTGTTATAGGGTAATGTCTCTACGCTTATCTTTGGTCCGCCAGGATCGTGAATAGATAAAATATTTCCTATTAACTTTTTTTCAATCACGGCGAGTAGGTAATGTTTACCTGAAAATACTTGTGTATTAATAATGGTGCCAACATTGTTGCCTTCAGAAGAAATAATTGAATCATTATTTTCTGGGCAAGTATCAGTTGTACATGTTGCCAGATACAGGCAACGTTTAAGTTGCCCTCGAAAATGCGCCCGCGCAATAATTTCCTGACCCGGATAACATCCCTTTTGATAATCTAGTCCATTAATTAAGTCTAGATTTAATATTTGTGGCAAAAATTTTTGTGCAGTCTGAGTGCCTATCCATGGGTAGGCAGCTTGTATATCCAGTAATTTCCAAATAGATGTTTCGACAGGGGTGACATGCCTCAAAAGTTCCTTCCATAGATTTGTCAGTCTTTCGACTGAACCAATAAAAATATAACGCTGTGAATTATTCCGAGATCCGAATACACGCAAGCAATGAAGGTTATTTTGAATTGTAATGTCACCTTCTTGCTTGGGTAAGGGTTCAATGAACTTAGCTAGAATCCTATTATCATTTGTTTGTATGCCGACTCTGACCAGCTCATTACTCTTGTCAATGAGTTTCACATTTTCCCGCATGATGTACATTTTTATTTGTTCTATGAATAATTTTTGCAATTCAGCGGGCAGCAGTATATTGCAGCCTGTTTCATGTCGATAGATAAAAAATGTTATTTTTACCTGACCTTTTGGATTACACCATGCGCAAAATTGCAGTTGATGTTTAGCCAATTTTTTTATATTTGTTGTAAATTGTTTATTAAGAAAATCTATTACATCATCACCAGAAACTTCAATAAGAGCCAAATGAGAAAGATCGGTGATTATATTATCGATTGATTGTCCAGACTTATATTCATTTGTGTACGCAAGTAATTTTTCATTCTTAAAGGTTGCACCTTCGTTCTTTAGGAAATTTTGCCAATCAGCATGCATTTTTATTATCAGGATGTAGTGTTATCTGGATAAATTTTTGCAGTTTCTGCAAGACCACGAATAGTTTCGATGATGCCAACATACTTTTTATCAGGAAAAGTTTTCTCTGTTATCCATGCAAGAATATCAAGATCAGCCTCATCAAGAAGCGCTTCAAAGGTATCTTTATCATGGACAGACGAGGTGTTGTAGTGAAGCTCAAGATAGTTTTGCAAGAGAATATCCATCTCTCGTATACCCCGTCGGCAGCGCCAAAATATTTTTGAGCGTTGGCTCATCAGTGCACTTTATATAGAGCGTTCAACCAGTAGCTTTTTAATTTTGCCGATTGCCTTGGCTGGATTCAAACCTTTAGGACAGGTACTTGTACAGTTCATGATAGTATGACAACGATACAATCTGAACGGATCTTCTAATTCATCCAGACGTTCACCAGTATTCTCGTCACGGGAATCCGCAATCCAGCGATAAGCCTGCAACAAGGTCGCTGGACCTAAGTAGCGATCACTGTTCCACCAATAACTCGGACAACTGGTAGAGCAGCAAGCACAGAGAATACATTCATAAAGTCCATCTAGCTCCGCACGTTCTTTTTTTGATTGCAAGCGTTCACGATCAGGCGGCGGCGGTGATTGAGTCTGTATCCAAGGTTTTATAGAAGCATATTGTGCATAAAAATTTGTTAGATCCGGCACTAAATCCTTAACCACTGGCAGATGAGGCAATGGATAAATTTTGATGTCGCCTTTATAGGCTCCAATGGCTTTTGTGCAGGCCAGCGTATTTGTTCCGCCAATATTCATAGAACAGGATCCACAGATACCTTCGCGGCATGAACGACGGAATGTTAAGGTGGTGTCTAGCTCATTTTTGATGTAGATAATGGCATCAAGCACCATCGGGCCACATTTATCTAGATCGATTTCATAGGTATCCATTCTTGGATTATTACCGGAATCAGGCTCCCAACGATAGATATGAAAAGATTTTTTATTTTTCGCACCACCTGCAGCGGCAATGGTTTCCCCCTTCTTAATTTTTGAATTTTTTGGAAGTGTAAATTCAGCCATCAGGTTTACTCCTTAAAGTTGAGAAACATATGCTTATGATATTCTATGATGAAAGCAGACCTATCTTTTTTTATTATAAATTTCTTATTAAGAAATATCTCACTTTTCACTTTAACAAATATTTTTTTAATAATTTTTATCACTTATTTATTAATAGACACGTTTTTTTGGTGGAAATATTTCTACTTCGTCAGTCAATGTATACATATGCACGGGACGGTAGTCGAAAGTTGCTTTGTAGTTATCATCCAGCCAAGTTAAGGTATGTTTCATCCAGTTTTCATCATCGCGTTCTGGGAAGTCTTCTCGCGCATGTCCACCGCGACTTTCTTGCCGATTCTTAGCGCCAGCAATACTCACTGTTGCACACTGTAAAAGATTCTCAAGCTCCAGTGTTTCGACTAAGTCAGTATTCCATACCATAGAGCGATCATTTATTTTAATATCTGCAAAAGATGATGTAGTTTTTTGGAGTAATTCAATTCCTTCTTGCATTATATTGCCAGTACGGAACACCGCCGCATTGTTTTGCATGATTTTCTGCATCTCAAACCTGAGATCAGTGGTTGGCCTTGAACCATTAGCATTTCTTATGTAATCAAATTTTTTAATCAGCTTGTTTATTATTTCTTTCGGTAATTCTTTATGCAGTGTGCCCAGTTTAATATTATCAGATGCATAAATGGCAGCTGCACGGCCAAAGACAATGAGATCTAGTAGTGAATTTGAACCCAGTCGATTTGCCCCATGCACAGAGACGCAGGCACATTCACCTATAGCCATTAAACCGCCAACGATAGTATCTGGATCGCCACCCTTTAATGTGACAACTTGTCCTTGATAATTGGTTGGGATACCTCCCATATTATAATGCACCGTTGGAATAACGGGTATCGGTTCTTTATTGACATCGATGCCTGCAAATATTTTTGCGGATTCGGCAATGCCCGGCAGACGTTCATTAATAATCTCTGGCCCTAGATGTTCAAGATGCAAAAAGATATGATCTTTTTCTGGGCCAACCCCGCGTCCTTCGCGAATTTCTATAGTCATAGAACGACTGACCACATCGCGTGAAGCTAGATCTTTGGCAGAAGGTGCATAGCGTTCCATAAATCTCTCACCTTCGGAGTTGGTCAAATAACCGCCTTCACCACGACAGCCTTCGGTAATCAAACAGCCTGAACCGTAAATGCCAGTTGGGTGAAACTGAATAAATTCCATGTCCTGCAAAGGCAGCCCTGCACGCAGCACCATAGCATTACCATCACCTGTACAGGTATGTGCTGAAGTACATGAAAAATAAGAACGGCCATAGCCACCAGTCGCTAGGCAGACACTATGCGCGCGGAAGGAATGTAACTTGCCAGTAGCCAAATCCCATGCCAGCACACCGCGACAGACACCGTTATCATCCATAATTAGATCTAGGGCAAAATATTCGACAAAGAATTCGGCTTCATGTTTAAGTGATTGCTGATATAAGGCGTGGAGGATGGCGTGCCCTGTTCTATCGGCCGCTGCACAGGTTCGCTGTGCTATGCCCTCACCGTAGTTGGTGGTCATGCCACCAAAAGGTCGTTGGTATATTTTTCCTTCCTCAGTTCTTGAGAAAGGCACGCCCTGATGTTCTAACTCAATCACTGCAGGTACAGCTTCGCGACACATGTATTCAATGGCATCTTGATCGCCCAGCCAGTCTGATCCTTTGATGGTATCGTACATATGCCAGCGCCAGTCATCTTCACCCATATTACCAAGGGACGCACTCATGCCACCTTGTGCAGCAACGGTATGACTTCTGGTTGGAAAAACTTTGCTTAGGCAGGCTGTTTTTAGTCCTTTGGCAGCCATACCAAAGGTTGCGCGTAAGCCAGCACCGCCAGCACCGACAATCACTACATCATATTCATGCTCAATGATTTCGTATTGATTAGACATATTTTAGGGTTACGACCCAAGGTAAATTTTTAAAATGGCTACCGTAGCTGCTAAACCTGCAAAAAATGAAATAAGTTTAAGTAGGATAAGTTTTGTAATTTTAATTACCTTGCAATCAATATAATCTTCAATGATAATTTGCATGCCGAGTTGCGCATGATGAAACAAGGCAACGATAAAAAGTAATAAAAATATAGCTACCATTGGTGATCGAATCCATTCAATGGCTGCTTGATAAGTAAGTTCTGTCATGCAGACAAGCGAAAATACAAACCAGATGCTAAGTGGGATAAGTGCAATTGCAGTCAGTCTTTGCGCTATCCAGTGATGTGTACCTGACTTGGCTGTGCCAAGACCACGGGCTTTAGCAAGGGGAGTGCTCAAACTCATGCCGCATTTCCTGCAGCCAAACAAAACGTTATGAGTGTAAAAATAACCGAGGCTGCAACTACAGCGTAGCCTGTCTTGTAGGAAACATTAATATCAAGTCCAAGACCGACATCCCAGAACAAATGGCGTATGCCGTTGCATAAGTGAAAATATAAAGAGAACGCAAAGGCATAGACCAAGCACTGACCATACCAACTCGCAAGGTGGCTTTGTAGTCTTGTAAAGAATGCTGGCTCATTGGCAAGTGCTAATAACCAAAAGGTCAGAAAAAATGCACCTATTGTCAAGAATATGCCCGTTCCACGGTGTGTAATAGATAACACTGAGGTTAATTGTGGTTTATAGATTTGTAAATGTGGCGATAGCGGGCGATTATCCATTGCCATAATGTGGTTACCTCATCTTGCTTTTTTTAATAAAATTTCAGAAATCTGTGCATTGAAACTATGCACTTAAAACATATATTTAAAAATCTATACAGCGGCCACGTTTTTCCCAATCACCATAACGCGTTGGTTCTAGGCCTTTCGGCCCACCAATTTCTTTCGCTTGTTTTTTAGATATTGTCTGATTTATTGTATAATTCTTATGAACACCGTTAACGTCACTGTCAACATTCTTTGTCGATTCATTCGTCAATTCGTTCTTTTTCTCAGTTTCTTCTGCTGAGATATTTTTTTTACCCATGTTTTTTTATTTTTTATACTGTATACGTTTGTGCTGATATGTATTTCAAAAATTAAATTAAAAATAAGCGGTGACACAAGCGAACCACAAATTGTACCAGAATCTATTCGAATCTTGAGATATTTTTACTACAAAAAACTTTTAAGATGGATGTGCAACGCAGCAATTTATCAAATTTAAATTCTCTAAAGGAGGGCAAATGACATCAGGTGATTCAAATTTTATACTGCCTATAAGATTTCCACTAGTGCCTTCAAAATGGTTGATAACCGTGGTTTTTTTGAGTCATTCTGGTGCATTAGTTTGTATTTATTTTTCAAATATACCGCTTCTCCTGTTGCAGGCAATGTGTTTAATCGTATTATTTAGTCTTGTTTACTGGCATTACAAAATAATTTATCTGCCAAAAAATAATTCTGCTGAGCTATTACTGAATAATAAAAATGAGTGGTATCTCATCAATGCAATCGACAATGAAAAAGAAAGCAAGATGGTTCCTATTGTTTTATTGCCAGAATCATTCGTGCATACACATTTGATTGTTTTAATGTTTGGGCAGGGCAAGCGCAAGATACCAGTTATACTTACCCCTGATAATATCCCTAAGACTGTATGTAGACGTTTTAGGGTAAGATTGAGGTTTATTTTATAGGATATTGAGTTTATTTTAGGGGCTGCCCCGATAATACCCGAAATGTATTGTCGAGGACAATTGATGGTAAAGAGTAGATTTAGAATGGCGACGATATCTTAACTGGGAGGTCGCGGTGGCGATGATTTGTATGGAGGTGCTGGTAATGACATCTTAGCGGTGGTGCAGGACAGGATTACCTGGTAAGGAGGTAACGGCAGTGATACTTATTTGTTTTCCCGGAGAGATTATAGAGTAAGCATTAATAATTACGATACGAACTCGGCGAGTCAATGATATATTACAATTTGATGAAGAGATGATGTCTACAAATTAGTCAATGCCATGGCAGCTTATGATGTACCACTTGGTGCAGGTAATGTCATAGCACAAGATGTTGCTGATAGCTTGCAAACAGTATTGACTGAAACATGGCAAACTGCCTAATAGCTTAATCACAGCAGATTTAAGTGAAATAAAAGGTTTAAGTTTAAGACAATAACAATAAAGGGATCTACATAGATCCCTTTATATTATTTATTAACCTCTAATTCTACATTTAGTCCTGTCTTTAATTTAAATCCTATCTATTTAAATCCTATCTATTGTATCGTGGAATAGTAAACCTTGTGAATATAAGGGTTTATCTTAAACTTTAACTAAAAATCAACACCGTCTTTATTCAATGAGATTTTTCATATATGTTTCCTATTTTACAGACTTAAATACACCTAAAGGTCATCCGTAAACTTGGTCACAGTCGTTCTCGCCCCCCCCTGCGCTGCGAAACCAGACCGTCTGTGGTCAAAAATACTTAACATAATACCCTCACACAGTACCGATAAAATATAGCTTTCGCCTTATAAATTAGATTTAACATAATCTAAATCAAACTGGTGTGGAACTTTTTCACCAATCTTTGACCATACCCCCAATGTTAGGGAGTGTAATGCCTGTATAAGGCATGTTATGTATCTAAAGCTAAATCAACATTTAATGTATTTGCCACTTTCGTATAACGTTTTTTTAGGGTATCTTCTTTGGGTATCACAATTTAGTGATAGCAAAAGTTGTACATTAAAGGATATAGCCTTAAACACAGATAAATACGCAAAACATTGACAGGATTTATCTTTAAATACCTTTTTGACAACAAAAATGCAAACAAGATATCGGCTAATGATTGAACGCTGTATAGCACTATTGTTGTACCGTAACGTTAAGAAGATTTAAAAAAGATTACACTTACAAATAACCAACCTTTTATAAAACGTATAAATAACAGGAATATTATTATGGCTACTTATATAGGCGACGAGAACAATAACACCATCATTGGCGGCAATAGTAGCAATGATCGATTAGAAGGCCTCGGTGGCAACGATTACTTGTATGGACAAAACGGTGATGATTTTCTATACGGGGGTGCCGGTAACGACACTTTGTATGGAGGTGCCGGTGACGATTTCTTAAGCGGGGGTGCCGGTAACGATTTCCTATATGGAGATGACGGTAACGATACCCTAAGTGGCGGTATAGGTGCCGATACCTTGGCTGGCGGTGGCGGTAACGATACTTATCTGTTTTCTTTAGGTGACGGCAATACAGGCATTTATAGTTACGATCAAAGTGTAAGCACAAGTACCTTGAAACTTGGACAAGGCATTGCTACTACAGATATTCAAGTAACTCGTGTAAACAATGATCTTCTATTAAAAGTAAACAGCCCTAATAACACAACAGAAACTATAACGATTCAAAAGTACTTCCTAAGGGATGATTACCAATTAGACCAAGTTGAGTTTGCTGACGGTACTGTATGGACAGCAACACAGATAGACGCTGCCTTATTATTTGTAGGCGATGAGAACAATAACACTCTCAATGGTGGTAGTGGTAATGATCGATTAGAAGGTCTTGCTGGTAACGATACCTTAAATGGGAATGACGGTAACGATTACTTGAATGGCGGTGACGGCAACGATACCTTGAGCGGAGGTAACGGCAACGATACCTTGAATGGAAATGACGGTAACGATACCTTAGGTGGCGGTACAGGCGCAGATATCTTAAATGGAAATACCGGTAGCGATAACTTGAATGGAGGTTCCGGTAACGATACCTTAAGTGGCGGTACAGGCGCAGATATCTTAAATGGAGGTGCGGGCAATGACTCCTTGTATGGAGGTAACGATAACGATTACTTGTATGGAGGTATCGGTGACGATGTCTTGAGTGGTGGTGCAGGACAGGATTACCTGTGGGGAGGTGCTGGTAACGATACTTATCTGTTTTCCCAAGGTGACGGTGATACAAGCATTTATAATTATAGTACAGGCAACAGCACAGATACCTTGCAACTTGGACAAGGCATTGTTACCACAGGTATTCAAGTAACTCGTGTAGATAATGATCTTCTATTACAAGTAAGTGGCTCTGATAACACGACAGAGACTATAACGATTCTAGATCACTTCCTAAGTGATGATAACCGATTAGACCAAATTAAGTTTGCTGATGGTGCTAGATTATTGATAGGAGACGATACAGATAACACTCTCACTGGTGGTAGTGGTGATGATCGATTAGAAGGTCTCGGTGGTAACGATATCCTGTACGGAGGTAACGGCAACGATACACTATACGGTGGTGATGGCATAGATACACTATACGGTGGTGATGGCACAGATACACTATACGGCAGTAATGGTAACGATACCTTGAATGGAGGTGCGGATGACGATGTCTTGTGGGGAGGTGCAGGTGACGATACCTTAAGTGGTGGTGCAGGACAGGATTACCTAGGAGGAGGCAACGGTAATGATACTTATCTGTTTTCTTTGGGTGATGGCAATACAACCATTCATAACCTTGATACAAGCAACAGCACGGATACTTTGCAACTTGGACAAGGTATTGCTACTACAGATGTTCAAATAACTCGCACAGATAATAATCTTTTACTACAAGTAAGTGGTGCTGATAACACAACAGAAACTATAACGATTCAAAATCACTTCCTAAACAATACTTACCAATTAGACAAAATTGAGTTTGCTGATGGTGCTGGATTGTTGATAGGCGATGATACGGATAACGTTCTCAATGGTAATAACGGCAACGATAAGCTGTATGGAGGTAACGGCAACGATAAGCTGTACGGACAAAACGGCGATGATGTGCTTGAAGGCGGTGCGGGTAACGATATCTTAGGCGGCTGGACTGGCAACGATACCTTAAGTGGCGGTAGTGGCACAGATACCCTATACGGTGGTAACGATAACGACACCCTGTACGGTAATGACGGCAATGATACCCTGTATGGACAAAACGGCACAGATACCCTATACGGCGGTAACAATAACGATACCCTATACGGCGGTAACAATAACGATACCCTATACGGCGGTAACAATAACGATACCCTATACGGTGGTAACGGTAACGATACCTTAAGTGGCGGTAACGGTAACGATAAGCTGTATGGACAAAACGGTGATGATACCCTGTACGGACAAAACGGCACAGATACCCTATACGGCGGTAACAATAACGATACCCTATACGGCGGTAACGGTAACGATTACTTAAATGGCGGTGACGGTGACGATGTCTTAAGCGGCGGTACAGGTACAGGAGATTTCCTGATTGGAAATAACGGTAACGATACTTATCTGTTTTCCAAAGGTGACGGTGATACAACCATTTATAATCTCGATACAGGCGTAAGCACAGATACCTTGAAATTTGGAACAGGCATTGTCACCACGGATGTTCAAATGGCTCGCACAGATAATAATCTTCTATTACAAGTAAACAGCCCTAATAACACAACAGAAACTATAACGATTTATAATCACTTCCTAAGTGATGATTACCGATTAGACCAAGTTGAGTTTGCTGATGGTGCTGTATGGACATTGCCAACAAACTCGTTAAGAGGTACTGAGAACGATGACACTCTCAATGGTGGTAGTGGTAATGATCTACTGGAAGGCTATGCTGGCAATGATTCCTTAAATGGAGGTAACGGTAACGATTACTTGTACGGAGGTATCGGTGACGATGTCTTGAGTGGTGGTGCAGGACAGGATTACCTGTGGGGAGGTGCTGGTAACGATACTTATCTATTTTCTCTAGGTGACGGTGATACAAGCATTTATAATTACGATACAGGCGTAAGCACAGATACCTTGCAACTTGGACAAGGCATTGTTACCACAGATATTCAAGTAACTCGCACAGATAATAATCTTCTATTACAAGTAAACAGCCCTAATAACACAACAGAAACTATAACGATTTATAATCACTTCCTAAGTGATGATAACCGATTAGACCAAATTAAGTTTGCTGATGGTGCTAGATTATTTGTAGGCGATGAGAACGATAACACTCTCAATGGTGGCAATGGCAATGATCGATTAGAAGGTCTCGGTGGTAACGACTCCTTAATTGGCGGCAGTGGTAACGATACCCTAAGTGGCGGTATAGGTGCCGATACCTTGGTTGGTGGTAGCGGTAATGATACTTATCTGTTTTCTTTAGGTGACGGTAATACAACCATTTATAACCTTGATACAAGCAACAGCACGGATACCTTGCAACTTGGAGTAGGTATTGCTACCACAGATGTTCGGGCAACTCGCGTAGATAATAATCTTCTATTACAAGTAAGTAGCACTAATAACACAACAGAAACTATAACGATTTATAATCACTTCCTAAATGATGATAACCAATTAGACCAAGTTGAGTTTGCTGATGGCACTGTATGGACAACAACACAGATAGACGCTGCCTTATTATTTGTAGGCGATGAGAACAATAACACTCTCAATGGTGGTAATGGTAATGATCGATTAGAAGGTCTTGGTGGTGACGATACCTTGTATGGACAAAACGGCACAGATACCCTGTACGGCGGTGACGGTAACGATACTTTGTCTGGAAATGCCGGTAACGATTACTTGAATGGCGGTGACGGTAACGATACTTTGTCTGGAAATGCCGGTAACGATTACTTGAATGGCGGTGACGGTAACGATATCTTAATTGGAGGTAGCGGTAATGATACTTATCTGTTTTCTTTAGGTGACGGTAATACAACCATTTATAACTTTGATACAAGCAACAGCACGGATACCTTGCAACTTGGAGTAGGTATTGCTACCACAGATGTTCAAACAACTCGCGTAGGCAATAATCTTCTATTACAAGTAAACAGCCCTAATAACACGATAGAAACTATAACGATTTACGATCACTTCTGGAATGATTTTCACCAATTAGACCGAATTGAGTTTGCTGATGGCACTGTATGGACAACAACACAGATAGACGCTGCCTTATTATTTGTAGGCGATGAGAACAATAACACTCTCAATGGTGGTAATGGCAATGATCGATTAGAAGGTCTTGGTGGTGACGATACCTTGTATGGACAAAACGGCACAGATACCCTGTACGGCGGTAACGGTAACGATAACTTAAGCGGCGGTAACGGCAACGATTACTTGAACGGCGGTAACGGTAATGATATCTTAGTTGGAGGCAAGGGTAACGATACCTATCTGTTTTCTTTAGGTGACGGTAATACAACCATTTATAATTACGATACAAGTGTAAGCACAGATACCTTGCAACTTGGACAAGGTATTGCTACCACAGATGTTCAAACAACTCGCGTAGATAATGATCTTCTATTACAAGTAAGTGGTACTAACAACACAACAGAAACTATAACGATTTACGATCACTTCTGGAATGATTTTCACCAATTAGACCGAATTGAGTTTGCTGATGGCACTGTATGGACAACAACACAGATAGATGCTGCCTTATTATTTGTAGGCAATGAGAATAATAACACCATCATTGGCGGCGATGGTAATGATCGGTTAGAAGGTCTCGGTGGTGACGACCTCTTGTGGGGAGGTGCTGGTGACGATATTTTAAGTGGTGGTACAGGACAGGATTACCTGACTGGAGGTAGCGGTAACGATACTTATCTATTTTCTCTAGGTGACGGTGATACAAGCATTTATAATTACGATACAGGCGTAAGCACAGATACCTTGCAACTTGGACAAGGTATTGCTACCACAGATGTTCAAACAACTCGCGCAGATAATCATCTTCTATTGCAAGTAAGTAGCACTAATAACACAACAGAAACTATAACGATTTATAATCACTTCCTAAGTGATGATTACCGATTAGACCAAATTGAGTTTGCTGATGGTGCTAGATTATTGATAGGCGACGATACAGATAATATTCTCAATGGTGGTAGTGGTGATGATCGATTGGAAGGTCTTGGTGGTAACGATAAACTGTATGGAGGTAACGGCAACGATATCTTAAATGGCGGTAACGGCAACGATAAGCTGTACGGACAAAACGGCGATGATGTGCTTGAAGGCGGTGCCGGTAACGATACCTTGGTTGGACAAAACGGCAATGATACTCTGTATGGACAAAACAATAACGATACCCTATACGGCGGTGACGGCTACGATACCCTGTATGGACAAAACGGCAATGATACCCTGTATGGACAAAACAATAACGATACTCTGTACGGCGGTGACGGTAACGATAACTTAAATGGCGGTAACGGTAACGATTACTTAAATGGCGGTGACGGTAACGATACCCTATACGGAGTTAACGGTAACGATAACTTAAATGGCGGTAACGGCACAGATACCCTATACGGATTTAACGGTAACGATCACTTAAGCGGCGACAACGGTAATGATTACTTATATGGCGATAATGGTGACGATTATTTGCGCGGAGGTGCTGGTAACGACATCTTGCATGGAAGCAATGGTGACGATGCCTTGTTTGGAGAGGACGGTAATGATATCTTAAGTGGTGGTACAGGACAGGATTACCTGCGCGGAGGTAACGGCAGTGATACTTACTTATTCTCCCGAGGGGATTATAATGTAGGCATTAATAATTATGATACGGACTACTCAACGAGTAATGATATATTACAATTTGACAATGTATCAGTAGAAGACTTGTGGTTTAGTCGTAGTGATAAAGACTTACTAATCACCGTCGCTGGAACCAATGATCAAGTACAGGTGGCTGGCTGGTATGAAACGAAAACTGTACCAACCTTTTTATGGTTCTTCCCCAGACAAGAGGAGATTAATGACTACAAGCTGGACAGCATCACAACTGATTCATCAGAGTTACTACAAGATGATGTCTACAAATTAGTCAATGCCATGGCAGCTTATGATGTACCACTTGGTGCAGGTAATGTCATAGCACAAGATGTTGCTGATAGCTTGGAAACAGTATTGACTGAAACATGGCAAACTGCCTAATAGCTTAATCACAGCAGATTTAAGTGAAATAAAAGGTTTAAGTTTAAGACAATAACAATAAAGGGATCTACAGATCCCTTTATATTATTTATTAACCTCTAATTCTACATTTAGTCCTGTCTTTATCCTATCTAGATCCCTTTAATATTATCTTATTTAACCTCTAATTCTACATTTCGGTGTGGAACTTTTTCACCAACCTTGTGGTCATACCCCCCCACAATATTAGTGGTGCAATGCCTATATAAGGCATGTTATGTATCTAAAGTTAAATCAACATTTAATGTATTTGCCACTTTCGTATAACGTTTTTTTAGGGTACCCTATTTGGGTATCACAATTTAGTGATAGCAAAAGTTGTACATTAAAGGATATAGCCTTAAACACAGATAAATACGCAAAACATTGACAGGATTTATCTTTAAATACCTTTTTGACAACAAAAATGCAAACAAGATATCGGCTAATGATTGAACGCTGTATAGCACTATTGTTGTACCGTAACGTTAAGAAGATTTAAAAAAGATTAAACTTACAAATAACCAACCTTTTATAAAACGTATAAATAACAGGAATATTATTATGGCTAATGTTAATGGTGATAGTGGGGATGATCGATTAGAAGGAAATGATGGCGACGATACCCTGAATTCACCAGGTGCTTTGGTAACGATACCCTGTATGGAAATGCCGGCAACGATTACCTTGTATGGACAAAACGGTGATGATGTTCTATAAGGGGGTGCCGGTAACGATACCTTGAATGGAGGTGCCGGTGACGATTTCTTAAACGGCGATAACGGTGACGATACCCTGTATGGACAAAACGGCGATGATACCCTATACGGCGGTGTACGATAACGATACCTTAGACGGCGGTGACGGTGACGATTATTTGTACGGAGGTGCCGATACCGATTACCTTATATGGACAAAACGGCGACAAGATGTACTAAGTGGTGGTACAGGTTACGATACCCTGTACGGACAAAACGGTACAGATACACTATACGGCGGTTTACGATAACGATATCTTAGACGGTGGTGACGGTAACGATACCTTTTATAACGGCGATAACAGTGACGATACCCTATTATGGACAAAACGGCGATGATGTACTAAGTGGTGGTACAGGTTACGATACCCTGTACGGACAAAACGGTACAGATACCCTATACGGCGGTGACCATAACGATGCCCTATACGGTGGTGACGGTGACGATACCTTGGTTGGACAAAACGGCGATGATGTACTTAAGCGGCGGCACAGGTAACGATACCCTGTAGGTGCAAAACGGTACATGATACCCTATATGGCGGTGAATCTTGGTAACGATGCCTCTATAATGGTGGTGCTGGTAACGATACTCTGTACGGAGGTGACGGTAACGATACCCTGTATGGAGGTGCGGTGACGATATTACTAAGTGGTGGTACTGGTACGATACCCTAAATGGAGGTAGCGGTAACGATACCCTGGTTGGAGGTGCTGGTGACGATACATTAAGCGGCGGTGCAGGTACGGATATCTTAATTGGAGTTAGCGGTAACGATACTTATCTGTTTTCCAAAGGTGACGGTGATACAACCATTTATAATTATGATACAGACAACAGCACAGATACCTTGCAATTTGGACAAGGTATTGCTACCACAGATGTTCAGTAACTCGCATAGATAATAATCTTCTATTGCAAGTAAATGGCTCTGATAACACAACAGAAACTATAAGGATTCAAGATCACTTCCTAGGTAATTCTTACCTATTAGACCAAGTTGAGTTTGCTGATGGTACTGTATGGACATTGCCAACAACCTCGTTAGGAGGTTCTGAGAACGATGACACTCTCAATGGTGGTAGTGGTAATGATCTACTGGAAGGTTATGCTGGCAACGATAAGCTATACGGCGGTAACGATAACGATACCTTAAATGGAGGTAACGGTGACGATTACTTAAACGGCGGTGCGGGTGACGATACCCTGTACGGACAAAACGGCGATGATGTACTAAGCGGTGGCTCTGGTACGGATACCTTGTATGGCGGTAACGATAACGATATTTATCTATTTTCTCGAGGTGACGGTGATACAACCATTCATAATTACGATACAGGCGTAAGCACAGATACCTTGCAACTTGGACAAGGTATTGCTACCACAGACATTCAAGCAACTCGCGTAGGTAATAATCTTCTATTACAAGTAAGTAGCTCTGATAACACGACAGAAACTATAACGATTATAGATCACTTCCTAAATGATGATAACCAATTAGACCAAATTGAGTTTGCTGATGGTGCTGTATGGACATTGCCAACAAACTCGTTAAGAGGTTCTGAGAACGATGATATTCTCAATGGTAGCAATGGTAATGATCTACTGGAAGGTCTTGCTGGTAACGATACCTTGAATGGAACTGACGGTGACGATACCTTGTATGGAGGTGCCGGTGACGATTTCTTAAGCGGCGGTTCCGGTACGGATACCTTGTCTGGAGATAACGGTAATGATGTCCTGTCTGGACAAGACGGCAACGATACCTTAAGCGGAGGTGACGGTGACGATACCTTGTATGGAGGTCGCGGTAACGATATCTTTAGCGGCGGTTCTGGTACAGATGTCTTAGTTGGAGATAAGGGTGACGATACTTATCTATTTTCTCTAGGTGACGGTGATACAAGCATTCATAACCTTGATACAAGCAATAGCACAGATACCTTGCAACTTGGACAAGGCATTGCTACCACAGATGTTCAAACAACTCGCGTAGATAATGATCTTCTATTACAAGTAAGTGGTGCTGATAACACAACAGAAACTATAACGATTTACGATCACTTCAGGGATGATTACCGATTAGACCAAGTTGAGTTTGCTGATGGTACTGTATGGACATCGACACAGATAGATGCCGCCTTGCTTATAGGCGACGAGAACGATAACACTATCAATGGTGGTGATGGTAATGATCTATTAGAAGGTCGTGGGGGTAACGATACCCTGTACGGCGGTGGCGGTAACGATATCTTGGTTGGAAATGACCATAACGATACCCTGTACGGCGGTGACGGTAACGATATCTTGTCTGGAGATACCGGTGACGATACCTTGAATGGGGGTACTGGTAACGATACCCTATACGGCGGTAATGGCAACGATGTCTTGAATGGCGGTGATGGTAACGATACCTTGTATGGAGGTCGCGGTAACGATATCTTTAGCGGCGGCAAAGGTACAAACTACATGCAAGGAAACCACGGTGACGATACTTATTTATTTTTTCGAGGTGACGGTAATACAACTATTTATAATGCCGATGTAGGCTCTGACGGTGTCCTAGGCAGTAGCACAGATATCTTGAAATTTGGAGAAGGTATTGCCGCCACGGATGTTCAAATATTTCGCGCATATGATCATCTTCTATTACAAGTAAGTGATGATAATAACACGACAAAAACTATAACGATTCAAAATTACTTTCCCTATGAAAATTCCTACCTTTTCCAAAGGTTCCAAATAGACCAAACTGAGTTTGCTGATGGTACTGTATGGACAAAGGCATATATAGATGCCAACGTATTGGCAACAAGCGGCCATGGAGATGACATCATCAATGGTTCTAGTAATAACGATATATTGAGAGGCTATAGCGGTAGCGATATCTTGTATGGGGGTGATGGTAACGATATCCTGTACGGTAGTGGCGGTCACTACGATGATGATCCCTTATACCACCCCGTATACGGTGCTGACGGTCATGATAAGCTGTATGGACAAAACGGCGATGATGTGCTTGAAGGCAGTTATGGTCATGATTACTTGTCTGGAGGTGCTGGTAACGACATCTTGAATGGAAACAATGGTAACGATATCTTGTCTGGAGGTACAGGTGACGATACCTTGTCTGGACATGACGGTCACGATACCTTGTCTGGAGATGATGGTAATGATATCCCTGTATGGACAGGACGGCACAGATACCCTATACGGCGGTAACTAACGATACCTTAGACGGTGGTAACGGTGGTACAGGTGATGATACCCTGTATGGACAGGACGGCACAGATACCCTATACGGCGGTGACCATCACGATACCTTAGACGGCGGTGACGGTGACGATTATTTGTACGGAGGTGCCGATACCGATTACTTATATGGACAAAACGGTGATGATGTACTAAGTGGTGGTACAGGTTACGATACCCTGTACGGACAAAACGGCGATGATACCCTATACGGCGGTGACCATAACGATATCTTAGACGGTGGTAACGATAACGATACCTTAAACGGTGATAACGGTGACGATACCCTGTACGGACAAAACGGTGATGATGTACTAAGTGGTGATGCAGGTTACGATACCCTGTATGGACAGGACGGTACAGATACCCTATACGGCGGTGACCATCACGATACCTTAGACGGCGGTAACGGTGACGATTATTTGTACGGAGGTGCCGATACCGATTACTTATATGGACAAAACGGTGATGATGTACTAAGTGGTGGTACAGGTTACGATACCCTGTACGGACAAAACGGCGATGATACCCTATACGGCGGTGACCATAACGACACCCTGTACGGTGATGACGGTAACGATACCCTGTACGGACAAAACGGCGATGATGTGCTTGAAGGCGGTGCGGGTAACGATATCTTAGGCGGCTGGACTGGCAACGATACCTTAAGTGGCGGTAGTGGCACAGATACCCTATACGGTGGTAACGATAACGATACCTTAAACGGCGATAACGATAACGATAAGCTGTATGGACAAAACGGCGATGATGTACTAAGTGGTGGCACAGGTTACGATACCCTATACGGCGGTAACAATAACGATACCCTGTACGGCGGTGACGGTGACGATTACTTAAATGGCGGTAACGGCAACGATAACTTAAATGGCGGTGACGGCACAGATACACTATACGGATTTAACGGTAGCGATACCTTAGACGGCGGCAACGGTCGTGATTACTTATATGGCGGTAACGGCAACGATAACTTAAATGGCGGTGACGGCACAGATACACTATACGGCGGTAACGATAACGATACCTTAAATGGCGGTGACGGTGACGATAAGCTGTACGGACAAAACGGTGATGATGTACTAGGCGGTGGCTCTGGTGACGGATACTCTTAAGTTCGTGAGGTAACGGTAACGATACCCTGTACGGACAAAACGGCATAGATACACTATACGGCGGTAACGATAATGATATCTTAGACGGCGGTGACGGTAACGATACCTTGAACGGCGGTACCGGTGACGATACCTTGATACGGAGATGACGGCATCGATGACTCTGTATGGCGGTATCGGTGACGATTACCTTATAGCGGAGGCTAATCGGTGACGATACTTTAAGTGGTGATGCAGGTAACGATACCCTGTACGGAGGTAACGGTAACGATTACTTGTGGGGAGGTGCTGGTGACGATACCTTAAGTGGTGGTGCAGGACAGGATTATCTGACTGGAGATGACGGTAACGATACTTATCTGTTTTCTTTAGGTGACGGTAATACAACCATTTATAATTATGATACGGACTACTCAGCGAGTAATGATATATTACAATTTGACAATGTATCAGTAGAAGACTTGTGGTTTAGTCGTGGTGATAATGCAGACTTACTAATCACCATCGCTGGAACCAATGATCAAGCGACAGTGAGCGGTTGGTACGAAACGAAAACTGTACCAACCTTTTTATGGTTCTTCCAACTGAGGAGAGAATGACTACAAGCTGGACAGCATCACAACTGATTCATCAGTGTTACTACAAGATGATGTCTACAAATTAGTCAATGCCATGGCAGCTTATGATGTACCACTTGGTGCAGGTAATGTCATAACGCAAGATGTTGCTGATAACCTGCAAACAGTATTGACTGAAACATGGCAAACTGCCTAATATCTTAAATTACACCAGATATAGCTTAGATAAAGAGTTAAGTGAAATAAAAGGTTTAAGTTAAGACAATAACAATAAAGGGATCTATGCAGATCTCTTTATTATTTAGCCCTGTTTAACGACATAGAGAATTTCTGGAACTAGGCAAAATGACATATAAGAAGATTTAATGGTATTCCCAAAGCGTATTTCCTGCTATTTTTAAGGAATGTGAGGGCGTTTTAATAAGAAAAAACTACACAAACATACATTAATATCAAATTTTTAACCTGTTAAAACAATGAGATAAAGAGGAAATGGACTGGTTTCTGGGACAGCCCCTTATTTCATTAGGCATGTCTGTTTTCTATTTTGAGCCAGTCAATAATTTCTTCTGGCTTTGCAATGTATCCATCAGCATTCCATGTTTGCAGATTTTCATTTTTGGCTATATAGCCATAGCAAGCTACCAGTGTTCTCATTCCGGCAGCACGACCTGCCTCAATATCTCTTAGGGCATCTCCAATATAAAGCGATGTTTCAGGGTCGCTTTGTGTAACATCACAGGCATGCAGTATCGATCCAGGATGTGGTTTTTGATATCGAGTAGTATCGCCGCTTATAATACAAGCGGCTCTTTGGGCAAGTTGCAATTGTTTTATGACAGGCTTGGTTAACCATTCTGGTTTATTGGTCACTATGCCCCATGTCATATTGTTCCCTTCGAGGTAATCAAGTACTTGGTACATTCCTGAAAAAATATATGTGTCTTGATGTAGCCTTTGTTGATAGGCTTTAAGAAAACGTTCTTTGAGCTTGTCAAATTCAGGATCATCCTCTTCGATTGAGAACGCCAGTTTTACTATGGCATTACTTCCAAGAGCCACTGCGGGTTTAATAAACTCTAGAGATAGCTTAGGTTTTCCTTGTTCATGAAGCACCTGGTTTAAGGCATTCGTCAAATCTAGCGCGGTATCTGCAAGGGTACCGTCAAGATCAAAAAAGACACTTGTAATCATGTTTGGTCTTTTGCCCGCGCGCAATTTATGTTGCCGGATTGGTCATATGAAGCTTGAGCACATAAGATATAATTTACATCTGGTGAATTTTTTAAGTGGCACTGTCTTATGAAAGGGAGATATGAGATTCCTGATATATTAATGACTGTAAATTTAGACATTCTGCACAACAAAGCAAGCTCAGACGGACGAATGTATTTTGAATATTCATGCGTTCCCACAGGCAGTAATCTCAATAAATATTCAGCTGTAATTTTAGTTTGAAGATAAGCCTTTAAATTTCTATTAATTGTGGATAAAAAAAGTAATCCGCTTGGTTTAATGACACGCATGCACGCGTTAATGATAGATTTTGGGCAAGGGACATGTTCAAGTAATTCCATACAGGTAACAACATCGAAAATGTTTTCGTGATCGGAAGAAAAATCTTCAATTGTTTTACAGTGATAGGCAATGTTTAGATCTGCTTGTCTGGCATGATCATTTGCAACTTTTACAAGCGGTTCACTGATGTCAATACCTGTCACTAAACTACCTTTTAATGCCAAAGCTTCTGACAGCAAGCCTCCGCCACAGGCAACATCCAAGACTTTCTTGTCTGTTAAGTCAATATGGTTTTCTATGTAAGCAAGGCGCGTTGGATTTATGTCATGCAGGGTTTGTAATTCACCATCAGCATTCCACCACTTTGAAGCGAGCGCATCAAATTTAGATTTTTCAGAAAAATCAATATTTTCGGTGGTATTTTTCATAAATAATTATTGTATTTATAATTCACTTTGCTTGCGCATTGTAAATGACGTGAATTCATAAAATTAGATAAACTGCTGGAAGTTTAATGTATCTGCTTCTAGTGCTTTTTTGCAATGGTGTTTACAGTTTCTGTTATTTTTTTGCCAACAGACTTTAATTTAGTTTGCAGTTTTTTCTGTAAGAATTTCGGTATCAAGAGGGAGTTTGGGCTCGGTAATAGTGAATCGTTCATCATCTATTCCCAAATGTTCTACAAAATTAACCAATATTCGTTGATTGGCGACCGCGTTTTTAACATCACCCAAGCCTAGCAAGGCGCGCTCACTTAGAAGTTGTTGGTAGATAACATTAATGAGTCTTTTCATTTCTGGACTGTTTTGCGCAGCGGCTCGTTCTGCATTTGCGAGCTTACGCCACGACGTGACAAATAAACCTAGACTATCCTCTGTCCAATTTTTCTTCTGGATAAAATCAATAATTAAATTTTGACCTGTGTGTGACTGGATTTCCTGCTTACCAATGTCGGCAGTTGGGATATGGTTTTTATTAGGGTCGCTTTTAGGTGTCAATAAAATTAATAGTACGACGACACACAGGCAAACGATGATTGCTGCACTAATAAGGATATTTTTATGCTTGTTCTCCCAAGGAGATGAGTAGCTTTGCGCCGGTCTTTTTGATGTTGGCGTAGTGTTCTTGTTCAGCTTAGAGGGTTGAAGAATAGTATTTTCTTTTGTTTTACTTAACTCATCAGTCACAGTTTTAAGTGGCGTTAAGTATTGACGTGCCTTGATTTTAATTTTCTTGGCACAAATTCCTTGAATTAGCTCGCTCCTAGCTTTGCGATAGCTCGCTTTGTCAATCACATTTTGGGCGTATTCTTCTGCAAGGTCGCGTAAATCTCTCATCATTAATATTGACTTTATTTGTTTGAGTCTAGTCTAGTTTATTCTTTTACCTACTTTACTTCTTCCAACATCAGGCGAAAACCAGTCACGTCGTCAGCCATTCCGCTATGTTCTTTGCTAAACGAGACTTTGCATTTGGAATGTACATCTTCAAAAGCGCCGCCCCGAGCAGCCACCTTATCTCCATCAATGACCCATTCTTGAACATTGCCAATCATATGCTTTAAGCCCCAATCATTGGGTTGTCCTGTTTTAACACTAACAAGCCCTGTACCTTTAACGATCTTATTGTTAATGATAACTCTACAGTTGTAATTTTTCTTCATCTTTTTATTGCCTGCAGCTTGTGCTGCATATTCCCACTCGCTTGCTGTTGGTAGGCGATAGGTTTTGCCAGTGCGTTTAGATATCCATTCTGCATAGGCTTTTGCTTCAGTAAGTGCAATACCAGTGATTGGGTTATTGAAGAGATTTTTATTTTTTTCTTGTGGGCATGATTTAGAAATAAGACAGTATTTGCTGTAGTCCTGTACGGAAATTTCATACCTACTGATGGCAAAATGACTGCTGAATTCACCTCCTGTAGGTACCACTACCATAAAAGGCCCGCGCAAACCCGAGTATATAAAATCGTAGCAAACAGCCTTGGAGCGTTTACCATAACCTGCAAGTCTTTTCTTACAACTCCGACCACTGTCGATTGGTCTCCATTTTCTTAGGGCAGTCTCAGGTTTTTCTATGTCAAAGGATTCCAGATTGATCACTTCTCTAGCAATTACCTTTTTTGAGGTTGGCTTGTATTTATTAATTAATTTATCCAGCGCCACCTCGGCTTCGTCAAAAACAGGACTATCCATCCAAAAACGCTGAGCACGAGAGAGAAATTTCTTGGCTTTGTTCAATTTTTTATAATCTGTTCCTGCCGTATCTTTTTCAGCCTTAAATCTATCAAAGTTCTTATTTGCTTGTGTAATTTTGGTCTCTAATGAAGTCTTGAATCTATTAACGGTAGGATGTGTAGGAAATTTTTTTAGAGCATTCTGTAATATTTTCTTTGCTTCGGTGAGCTCGCCTGCGTCCAAGGCTTCCTTTGCAATCATAGTATTTGGCCACGGTTTAAGTTTCAGACCACTTTTGAGTTTTTCAAGTTCGGCGTTGCTAGGGAAGAATATTACTGCATTTGCTACGATCACCGCAGCAGCATCTTTTTCATTATTATTTAGTTTTTTATTGATGCGGTCTACCAGAATTTTAATAGAATCCCTCTTGAATTTACTGTATCTAAGGGGGTTGGATATTTCTATGTCCTCGATCTTTCTGTATATATCATCTATATTAAATCTAATTGATGATTTAAATTTCTGGGTCAAATCGATGATATTTTCTTCGACAATATAATCTGCTCTGGCAGTTTCCAGATCAATGTTATCAGGGTCGAATTTGAGACCTTCATCAGAAAATTTTACCGCATTTGCATATTTCTTCGCATCAAATTGGATTTTAGCGAGTCTTTCGTAGCTTAATGAAATTAATCTGGGCGCTTCATCGGTAACAAATACGTTATCAGGTATTTCTTTTTCCAGTTGTTTAAAATAATCAAGTGCACCGGCAATGTCATTTGCTTTTGTTTTCGTCTCAAACTCTACTATCAGACCATCAACCAATAATTTCTTTTTATATGTGGTCTCATACGCGACCTCAGCTTGTTCAATGGTAGCGCTCATGCTAGAAATTTTTGCATCATCAGGCGCAAAGCGGCGACCTTTATTAATAAAATTTTTGGCAACATAAAATCGTTCGGCATCAAGTGTTTTTTGTGCCGCACCAATATAGAGTTGAGCGATTTTTTGGCGAATAGTCTTAAGATCATCTGCTGCTGAAGGATCTTCTTTGGATAAGACATCAAGTTCTCCAACACTGGTCAATATTTTCGATTCCCACTTTAAATCTTCTATGTTGGGAGATTTGAGTGATTCGTCAATTGTGGATGTGTGCGTATTCACAATAGCCCGAATTTCTGCACTTCGTCGTGCGCCTTGAAAATGCGCAAGTTTCATTTCTGTGAGTTCTTTATTCAGATGTAAGGCGTTCAATATATCGCCATATTCATTAACGAATACCTCAGCATCTTCTCTGTTGCCGCTTGTCAAAATCTTGACAAGCTCTTGAGTCACCGTGTTTTGCATGGAAGCAGCAATGGAAGTAAGCGTATTGCTTTCTGGATTGAGTTCGGTCAGTTCAATAACGTCGGTTTTTATTTTCTGATAATCAATAAGTGACGCAAGTCTGGTAGATTGAATACCAAGTCTTTCTTCCAGCGCAATGATATCAACTTTTGTTTCTATTTTGTTCTTGACATCCTTCAATTGTGCAAGCGATTGTTCATATTTCAATTGTTCCGCTTGCAACTGCAATTGTTCATCTTGTGATGCCAATTGTTCCTTTTCTCGTGCGATTTTGATACTGGAATCAGTAAGCGCAATACCAGAAGTAATCAATGTTGTTGCCTGTTTAAGATCGCCTTGGTCGAATGCGCTCTGTGCCAATAATCTATATTGGTTACTGGCGCGAGGATCTGTTAGTAAGGAATCCATAGGATCAATCTGGGTTTTGATTCGCTCAAGAATAGTCTTAGTATTATCCAGCAGTGCAGAAGAACCACTCAGCGCTGCCGAATACTTACTGTAGAGTGTGCTTAGTTTCTGATTCTTGCTGGTTTCGATATGCTTAGATTGTTCCAGATAAAAGCTTGAATCTGGATAGAGTTTGCCGACTCTGGCAAGCACCAACCCTGCTTCAGGGAAGTCGTATTTGTCACCTGTTGTGTCGGTAAGTTTACCGATTTTCTCACTGAAGTGGTCTTGAATGGCAGCCTTTGCACCATCAATAATTTCTCTTTGATCAGTTGTTTCAAATTCATTAATTGCTTCTAAACGATCAACTATTACCTGTGGTGTGCCAGTATTGATATCAGTAATCATGCGATCTATATTTCTCTGATTCATATAATTTAATAGAGGCGCCGTTCCGCCAAGACTAATAACCACAGCAAATACCGCAGCAATCGTAGACGGACTCTTGTACCAGATATATTTGTTTTCAAGTTCCTTCAGGAAGTGTTCGATAGTGGGGCTACGATCCTTACGTTCAAATGCGATAGCTCTTTGCAAAGCACGATTTTGTTTTTTCTTTAAGCCCTTGACCATAGGTGGCTTGAGTTTATTTTCCTTGGCTTTGTTGGCGGGCAATTTATTAAAGGGGTGGTTGCCTGTTAGCAGTTCATATGCCATACAACCTAGAGCATAAGTGTCATCTCGTGTATCTGGTTCTTCACCTTCCAGCATTTCGTAACTGGCATAAGCTGGCGTCAATGCGCCTAATTTACCTGGGTCAAACAGCGTTTTTTCAGTCTCCCCGGTAACAGGATTTTTTACTGCACGCGCGATACCAAAATCCAGTATTTTTACTGTGCCGTCGTTACATAAAAAGGCATTGCCCGGTTTGAGATCTGAATGCACCAGCCGTTTATCGTGTGCATAAGCGAGCGCATCTACCATCTGTTTGATCATAGGGAAGGCTTCGTCAAATGGGAGACCGTTCTGTTTTTTTACCGTTTTCTTGATGTAATCCTTAAGCTCCATGCCTTCCATCAGCTCCATAGTGATGTAGACAGGTGTCCCAGGACCTGCAATGCGGTCAAAATCATAGATTGTTGCTATGTTTGGGTGCGCCAGCTTTTGTTGGCGACTGGACTCACGTTGTAGTGATATAAACGCTTCTGGGTGGTCTTTGAAATCTTCGTTTAACAGCTTGATTGCACAATAGGGTTTCTTGTCTTTTGCCTCTTCTTTGAGAAGATCCAATCCTTTGTATACTTTACCCATACCGCCGATACCAAGCACGTCAATCAATTTAAAGCGCTGTTTAATTATAGAGCCTGGACCTAGTGCTGTTGTTTGCGCTTCAGGGGATTGTGTGGAAGGTTCTGACCAGGTAGCGTCAGATGTCTCAGTGACGGATATAGTTGATGGGCTATGAATGTCGCTAAGATCGATATCGGTACCGCCCATATCTGTTCCGCTGGTTACATCAAAGCCAGTAACGCCGGACTCTTGCGTGTTACCCTCATTGCTTGAAATTACTTGTGTTTTATCATCTGCATCATCTTGCGTATCAGGTTTGTGAGCAAACACCGTTGCCTCATCATCAGCATGTGTGCCAGTTTCTGTTTCTACCGAGTGATCTCTTCTGTACTCATTAATATGACCCTTCAGTTTTGTGTAATCTTGATCGCTAATAATTTTTTGGTCATGTATTTCATCAAGTTGAGAGAGCATAAGATTGGCGTGCTGAGGTGCCTCATCAAGCAGCACGAGTAATTGTTTGGTCAAAGCATCAATATCCATATTGCCTTTTGCGAGTGCTTCAAGTGCTGTTTTAAAATTAGCCACGGTTTATTCCCATGCTCATTAACTCAGTCATGATCATTTAATATCAATTACGATGCTGGTGACATTGTCACCTGCGCCTCTTTTCATAGTGAGCGCGATTAATTTCTTGCATGCCTGTTTAGCATCATCCTTACTCAGCATTTTTTCAAAATCAATATCTTGCAAATGCTTGGTTAGACCATCACTGCAAAGCATGTATCGATCCCCGTATTGCATTTCCTGAATATCAAAATCGACGTAAAGCTCTTTTTCTGCACCTACTGCTCTCGTAATCATATTGCCGTGTGGATGGTCTGCTGCATCTTGGCGATCTATTAAGCCTTGCCTGATATAAGCCTCAACTTGCGAGTGATCGGCTGTTAACTGGTTTAGCGAGCCATTACGCAGTCTGTACAGACGGCTGTCACCTGCCCAGAAAAAAGTGCAAAATCTATCATAAGCGAGCATACCTACGGCTGTGCTTCCTATCGTTGCATTGTTTTTTGATGTCCGCGCTTTTTCAGTCAAATATTTATTGATTTTCAGAAGTCTGTCTTCTATGTTATCAATGCATAGATTGAGAGCTATGTCTGTACGAATTTTGCTAAGTGAATTGACTATCATCTGGCTCGCGATATTACCATCTTGGTAGCCGCCCATACCGTCAGCTACAACCCATAACCCTATTTCCGGTTTGTTGAGTAGTGAATCTTCGTTGCGCTCACGAACTTTGCCAGTGTCAGTAATACCAAACGACGACCATGAATAATGAGCGGACAATTTGTTTTCTACCATAACCATTGTATTTCTATCACCTGCCTACACCAACTCCATAGACTTTTTAAAGAAATCTTACAAAGCAGTAATTTAATTTTGGGAACCAATCAGCTTGAACTCCACCACTTCATCTGGGTTTCCACTAAAACTTTTTCCAAGGCTGATACATCCGCCGCTGGTTAGCGAAATCTCTTCTCTACGAAGAAACTCTTCAGGTTTGTTATCTGTTATAACATGCGTCCCATTCGTGCTTTGATCCACAATGAAAAATTTATCCTTGCGTAGTTCTATACGCACATGTTGTCTTGATGCCAGTTCTTCATAGATTGTGAGATCGCAATTTTTACCTCTTCCCATTATCAGGCTAGGTCGTGATTTACTGAGTTCAACTGTCTCACCCCTATAGGTTAGCATTAGCTTAGTTTCCGGTATTGTCTTGTTCGCAACTATGCTTCTTACTGCCATCTGCGTGACATCTCCCTCCTGCCAGATAATTTCAAATATATCAATCGTTTCTTGTTTACCTTTAATGTGCGCACGATCAACGAAACGTGCGCTGGCACATACCGATGCTGGTAATTTATCTAGCGTATCTTGTGTGGTAATGATTTGTTTTGCTTTTGCTTGTGCCGCCATTCTTGCTGCAATATTTACAGTATCCCCAAAGACATCACCATCTTCCATAATTGCCGAGCCAAAGTGCATTCCGACTCTAATAACAATAGGTGAGCCATCAGTATTTGATTCTGATTCCTCCTCAAATGTCTCTTGCATTTCTTGCGCCGCTGCATTGGCCTTTTCGGCTGTTGGGAAAGCACACATGACTTCATCACCAATAGTTTTGATTACTGTACCTTGATTGTTTTTGGTAATCTCTGACATAGTCTTAAGCGTTGCTGCAATTTTTGCTTTTGCACGCTCATCACCAATTGTGTCGTAAATTTTGGTGCTGCCCACTATATCGGCGAACACAATGGCTGTATCTATAGTTTTTGGTTGCATGGGGGTTTTGGTTTTTTTATGGCTTTATATATTTCATTGTCTAGTTTTGGCTTGTGCATTACAAATGGACAAATTGATGTTTATTTTTTTACACCATTTTCTTGTAACTTGTGTATGTGTTTATATGAATATTTAGCGTTTTCCTTGGTGATTGCCGTTATACCTTAGATTGTCATCATACCTTATTATCCTTTAAGGGAAAATCTTAATGCATAAAATAACTCTTTCAAATTTCAAGAATAATCTTGGGTTAAGAATGGTGATTTTTACCCATAAATTTGTGAAGAAGACAATGCCCCAAAATACTCATTTGCAAGGGTGTGGATTTTTTTATAGCATGGAATAATAGAAGTGCTACACTTCCAAGGGTGTCTTGCAGTCAAGGATGTTTTAGTGTAAGTCAAAATTTAAGTGAAAGGGCTATATTAAGTGCTCTAGAATCTGTGATATAAGTGCGGGTTGAGTGTGTATGGCATATTAAAGTGAGAATTTATCGGAAGTATGGGCAGTAGGGTTTCTACTATAGCAGTTGTGCTGTGTTGCAACATGACGATGATTACATCGATTTTTGCAGATTCTGCAGACTTATCTGGTTTTGCCCGTCCTGGGGCAGTTCGCCCTTCCCAGGATGAACATTCCAAGAACCCATCCAATTCTGGGAATTTAGAGGTTCCTGCCGTTGTTGACAGACCGCTTCGTGTGGACGAAGGCGAAACAGTCCTCATTACGGAATTTCGCTTGTTAGATGCCGAAAATTTGCCTGAATTTGGCATCGATCTTAGTGAGCTTAATGCACTTTTGGAAGACGAAAAGGCTCTTAAACCAAAGGGGTTTACCGTTGGGCAATTGCAAGGCGTTGCGGATGTAATCGAAAAATTCTACCGCAGAAAAGGTCTAATCCTTGCTCAGGCAGTCATCCCCGTGCAAACGATCTCACACGGCATCGTTGATGTTCAGATCTTGGTCGGCAAGCTTGGGCGGATTCTAACAGAAGGCAACGAAATATACAAAAACGAGATACTTAAGAGACCCTTTCGTAAGTTGATAGGACAGCCTGTTAGTAAATCGAAGATCGAAGCGGCACTTCTAAGATTGACTGATTATTCAGGACTTAGCGCGTATGGTGTTTTTCAGCCAGGGCTACATGTTGGTACGGCAGACCTTGTAATTCAAGTGCAAGAAGAAAAACAATTCGATGTTGCAATTCGGGCGGATGTTCATGGTACTCAGGAAACTGGTCGTAATCGTTTACGCACCATCATTGACTGGAACAACATATCCGGGTTTGCTGATAGCCTTACGCTTACAGGGCAACAATCGTACCACCCTAAAAAGAATTTTTTCGTTAGTGCAGCTTATGACATGTTTCTTGTTGGTGGTTATAAAATTGGCGGATTTATTAACGTCAATGCCTTTGATGTTGGCGGTGAATTCGCCGATAGTCAGATTAGTTCCAGATCAGAAACTCAGGGTGTACATATAGAAAAATCTTTCATCAGAAGTCGCCAGAAAAATTTTTCTGCAAGTTTTGGCTTTACCCGCAAGAAATCTCAAACAATTACGGTTACCAACAGCACAAACAGGGATCGTTTGGCTGTTTTCACTTTATCTGCTGATTATGATTCTGTAGATACATTCAGCCTCAGCAATGATCCTGATGATAGTGGCGGCGGTATCAACTTTGCCTTTCTGGAGTTTAGCCATGGGGTGAATAATCTCTTTAACTCCATAGGCAGTCATGTTGATGCGCTTAACTTGCCGATTGGACTTCAGCCAAGTAGACAAAAAGGTCTGCCTGACGGTCGGTTTGCTGCAGGTCAGTTTAGTAAAGTATTTGCCAGTTATACACGGCTACAGACGCTTAGAAAGAACCATTCTTTATTGATTCGGTCAGAATTTCAGTGGGCTAAAGATGCGTTGCTTGCCATAGAGCAATACGCCGTCGGCGGACCGGATAATCTTCGAGCGTTCCCTGTTTCTCAGGTTTTGTGGGATCGCGCCTATTTTTTATCCTTAGAATGGTTAATGAATGCCCCAGGCTTTGCAGATAAGCCTGCGTTTGATAGTCGCACATGGGGTGAATTACTACAATTTAGCCTGTTCTTTGAGCAGGCATCAGGCCGATTGAATTATCCATTGCCAACAGAACAGCAAAGACACAATTCGTTGCGGGGTGTTGGTTTAGGTCTGCGATTCACATTACCCGGAGTGTTTGAATCAAAACTCTCGGTTGCGACTGAAATTGGCGGCAATGATGTTGGTAATGGGCGCAATGTGCAGATCTGGGGGGATATGACATATAAATTCTAGAGGCAGAATTTTATTGACCGAACGAGTGATTAATTTAGTAAAGTTTACAGGACACACACTTGCTATTAGGGTTGTTTTGGTTTAGGACTATAATTTTCTTGAATTGCGTTAACAGTCACAAGCTGAGCATAAATTTTAGCTTATTTAGGTAAGTGTTATTTGGTTGTGGTTATTTTGGTGTGTGCATATGTTGTTTGATTTGTGGACGTAATATTTTTCGTACCTTAAAAAAAGTTGCCTTGTGTTTAAAAACGATAGACAAAATTAGAGAACAAACATGAACAAAAGAGAACGTCATTTGTTTAAATTACTGACTGAGAAAAGAAGCAAAAAAAGAAGCTTTGCGCGACAAATGTGCAGCTTGGCAGTGAGTTTTGTTGCCGAGCGTATTGGTAACGTCCGCCTGCCTGTTGTCAGTTTATTCGTTTTCAGTCTATGTTTAGCTTTGAACTCAAGCGTCGTTTTTGCCAATCCTCAAGGTGGCGTGATCATTGCTGGAGACGGAACGCTAAACACAGTAGGCAACACACACACAGTTGACCAATTTTCCTCGCAGCTCGCAGCTCAATACGATTCATTTAATATTGCCGCTCATGAGAAGGTAATTATCAAGCAAAAAGCAAGCGATCAATTTATGGCTCGGATCACCGATCAAAGTGCCAGCCAAATTTTCGGTTCAATAAGCGCTGCTGGCCGTATATTACTCGTTAACCCTAATGGAGTCTTCTTTAAACCAGGCTCAAGTGTCAATGTCAATTCGCTCACTGTATCTGGGCTAGACATATCCAGTGACGACTTTATGAACGGCAGATTTAATTTCAACAGCGTTGATGGGACAGATGGCATCGTTATCAATCAGGGCGTGTTGGAGGCTGCTGCCGGTGGGTCAGTTAATCTTGTTGGTAAAGCCGTCATCAATGAAGGTGTCATCCGTGTTTCTATCGGACAGGTAAATTTGCTCGCAGGTAATCAGCTTGCCATTGATTTCGACGGCGATGGCCTAATGCAGTTTGCTATCGACAAAGAAGTTCTTACAAATGTGCAGTCCTTAGATGCCGCAGTCAGTAATACCGGTGAGATTGAGGCTCAAGGTGGCAGTGTATTGTTGCAAGGTTCTGCCGCAAAAGATGTGTTTTCTAAGGTGGTAAATAACAGCGGCATGATTAGCGCCGGGAAAATTGAAAATCAGGGCGGTACAATTAAATTGGTTGCTGTTGGATCAGGTAATTCCCTTATCAACACTGGCATGCTTGATGTTTCATCAAGTGCTGATGATGGCGGTATGATTGAAATTTCTGCAACGAATGTTGCTGTTACTGAGTCTGGAGTCCTCAATGCATCAGGTGCTGATAATAAATCTAGTGGGACAATTAACATTCACACCGGCGAGTCACATGCAGGCAGCACAAGCACTTTAGAAGGGAAATACCTAGCAGGTTCGGTGAATGTTACCGGCGGAAGTGGCGAGGATACATACCATATCGATGCCTCATTAGCGCCTATAATAACTTTAGATGGCGGTGAGGGTTCAGATACATACAACATTGCACTTGGCACGGGTGAGAAGCATATAGTTATAGACGATTCAGGCGTTGTAGATAATGAAAATGATCTGGCAAATTTTTATAAAAGTAACACTGCGCATACAAACAGTATTGGGATGACATACACCACAAGACAAGGTGATGCCGCAGGTAAGGCTGGAGGGTTAACCTATGATTACGGATCCTTTACCGAAACCATAGATTTTTCTGGTCTTGAGCCTCTTAATGACTGGACAGGCACAGGGACTTTAACTGTAAATTTCACGTCAGCTGAAGTGGCATCTTTGGCAATCGGGACTTTTTTTACATCCGGTACAACAGGGGGTAGTGGCGATGCGAGTCTGGCTGAGGATGCCTATGTTCTTATTCTGGGCGTGGGCGAAGACATCGCTTTTTCAGGCTATCATACGTTGGATATCACTGGAAGTGATTCTTCTGACGAGATAACTATCAATATCACTTCAGATATTAGCAGCAACGCACTGACTCAAACTGGGGCTGCTACAAGGGCTGTGCTCGGCACTATCAATATCGATGGTTCTCACGATGATGATACTGTAAATATTCAAAAGACAGAAGGCGTAACAGCGATTAACGCTTCAGATACAGGTATAACACTTTCTGATACCGCTGCAGATACAATCACAGGACTTGCTGGTTTTAATCATGGCACAGGCAAATCGAGTATTACCACTTCAGGGGGAACTACTACTGTTGTCACTGTTTCATCGGATTATGAAGCGATAAGCGGCACAGGCAATATTACCAATATGGGTTCAACTGCATTTAACTTGACCGGTACAACGGCAGGTATGGCGGGGAACATCACTTACAGAGGCTTTACAGCAGCAGATACCACCACAATAGTAGGGGTTCAAGACTTTAATCATGGCGACACGGAAAAAAATGGCATCACCTTTGCAAATCTCAGCGATATAAGCGGCACAGGCAACATTACCAATATGGGTTCAACTGTATTTAACTTGACCGGTACAACGGCAGGTACGGCAGGGGGCTTCACCTACCGTGGTTTTACAGCAGCAGACACCACTGGTGTCTTAACAGGGGCTCAAAACTTTAATCATAACACCGTCGCGAGTCGTGGCATCACCTTTGCAGGTGTCACCAATGTCACCGGCACAGGCAACATTACCAATATGGGTTCAACTGCATTTAACTTGACCGGTATAACGGCAGGTACGGCAGGGGGCTTCACCTACAGTGGTTTTACAGCAGCAGATACGACTACAGTAACAGGGGCTCAAAACTTTAATCATAACACCGTCGCGAGTCGTGGCATGACCTTTGCAGGTGTCACCAATGTCACCGGCACAGGCAATATTACCAATATGGGTTCAACTGCATTTAACTTGACCGGCGCAACGGCAGGTACGGCAGGGGGCATCGGCTACAGTGGTTTTACAGCAGCAGACACTACTGGTGTCTTAACAGGGGCTCAAGACTTTAATCATGGTTTAAAGCGTAGTCGTGGCATGACCTTTGCAGGTGTCACCAATGTCACCGGCACAGGCAACATTACCAATATGAGTTCAACTGCATTTAACTTGACCGGTATAACGGCAGGTACGGCAGGGGGCTTCACCTACAGTGGTTTTACAGCAGCAGATACGACTACAGTAACAGGGGCTATAAACTTTTTTCATTTTCTGGACGGCGTACGCATCAACGGCACCCATGACATGAGATTTTTAAGTGCCACCGATATTACCGGCACAGGTGGGATTGTAGGCATGGGTGACATCGCATTTACACCGACCGGCACAACAATAGGTACAGCAGCAGGCATCACCCACAGAGGCTTTACAGCAGCAGATACCACCACAATAGTAGGGGTTCAAGACTTTAATCATGGCGACACGGAGAGAAATGGCATCACCTTTGCAAATCTCAGCGATATAAGCGGCACAGGCAACATTACCAATATGGGTTCAACTGCATTTAACTTGACCGGTATAACGGCAGGTACGGCAGGGGGCTTCACCTACAGTGGTTTTACAGCAGCAGATACGACTACAGTAACAGGGGCTCAAAACTTTAATCATAACACCGTCGCGAGTCGTGGCATGACCTTTGCAGGTGTCACCAATGTCACCGGCACAGGCAATATTACCAATATGGGTTCAACTGCATTTAACTTGACCGGTACAACGGCAGGTACGGCAGGGGGCTTCACCTACAGTGGTTTTACAGCAGCAGATACGACTGGTGTCTTAACAGGGGCTCAAGACTTTAATCATGGTTTAAAGCGTAGTCGTGGCATGACCTTTGCGGGTGTCACCAATGTCACCGGCACAGGCAATATTACCAATATGGGTTCAACTGCATTTAACTTGACCGGTACAACGGCAGGTACGGCAGGGGGCTTCACCTACAGTGGTTTTACAGCAGCAGATACGACTACAGTAACAGGGGCTATAAACTTTTTTCATTTTCTGGACGGCGTACGCATCAACGGCACCCATGACATGAGATTTTTAAGTGCCACCGATATTACCGGCACAGGTGGGATTGTAGGCATGGGTGACATCGCATTTACACCGACCGGCACAACAATAGGTACAGCAGCAGGCATCACCCACAGAGGCTTTACAGCAGCAGATACCACCACAATAGTAGGGGTTCAAGACTTTAATCATGGCGACACGGAGAGAAATGGCATCACCTTTGCAAATCTCAGCGATATAAGCGGCACAGGTTTTGTTTCAAACCTCAATGAAGTTACGGTGATTGGCACTAATACTGGTCGCTCAGATGACATAAATTACACAGGATTTAATGCTTTTAATGGAATGGTAGGAGGTGTCAATAGGATAATTGGTAATTCAGCATCGGGATCTACATGGATACTTACTGATTATAGTGAAGCTGGCACGCTAAATGGCATCGTATTTAATGGTTTTAGTCGGATTAGAAGCGGTATAGGGGGTAGGAATACCTTTACATCTGATGGAAACTATCATGGAACAGTAGAGATTACGACATCAGACAATATCTGGAATTTTAATTCTGGCAAGACATTGACTACTATGGGTAGAGTTACAGGCACAGGTATATTAACCATACCTAGCACATCTGGAACTGCTATCACTATTGGCAGCAGTGACTTAATACTGCCAATACTAACGGAGTTTGATGGGCATCTTATTATTGGCGGCACACTGACTCCAGGTGCAACATTCTTAGATTCCACAGGGATCGTGGTAAATAGCTCCGCGATTAATGTCAATACTGCGATAAATAGTAGAGGTAGTGTCACCTTGCTTGCTGGCGATTTAAATTTAGCTCAAGGAATTACTGCAAGCGGCGGCACTCTATCACTTATCGCTGCTGGTGTTGATGATGGCGTAAAATCCACTTCTGGTACTGGCGTTATTACTGGTCCTGCTGGCATTACAGATTTTAAATCCAAAAAAGCGGTATTGATTGCAGGCGATAGGATTGATGTAGCTGAAAATATAAAACTTGCCTTGGATGGCGGTGTTGTTGAAGTTGCAATAGGCAGCACAGTTAGTGACCTTAAATTTGGTGCAGGTTCGCAAGTTTCAGGAGGTCCGGAAGGAGGTTCTACAGGACTTCAAAATGTTCTAAACTTATTTTTTGGTACGTTTAGTATTGCAGTCGTAGGAGTACTGAACCCATCTGTAGATTTGGTGGGTGCTGTAAAATTAGGATTTATCGATACCAGCGTATTTGAACAAGATCTCGCCTTGTTTGAAGTGTTTGGGCGGGGCGTGGCATTGGCGCTGGGGCAATGCGAGGAGGTTGAAGGCTGCGCTCCAAATGTTTCTGAAGATAAATTAGATGAATTTATTGCACAAATTGGCATCAAACTAAAAGAACTCAGAGAACTCTTAAACGAAGCTAAGAGTGATTCCGAAAAAGAAAAACTGGATGGATTGATCGAGGGTTATGAGCAAGAGCTCGACAATTTCACGGATTACCGTGAACAACTGCAAGAGTATCTGGCAGTCGATGACGAAGAGTTTGAAGAAGAGTTTACCGAAGAAGAACGCTTTACTGACGAAGATGTTTTGACCGAAGATGAATTGAGTGCTTTCGAGAAATTTGAAGAAGATATTGAGGATGATGAAGATCTAGACGACCTTGAACCATAAAGTAGTTTACTTACCGTCGCGCTTTGCATTTAGCAGATTATTTTTTGGACTCTTCGCCTACTACCCTCCCTTCATTTTCGTCTTTAGAGCCATATTTTTCTACGTATTCAGCAATCAGCTGATTTGCAGAGGCTAGATTTTCGTCAGAAAGTTTAGATCTTGCCTCATCAATCATATTGATTGATTTTTGATGATTATAGGTAGCACCAACGCGGTACCATACATACGCAAATTCTAAATCTTTAGGGACACCTTTACCTTTGGTGTAGAGATGCGCAAGTTTATACATGGCAGCTGCCAAACCCTGTTTTGATGCCTTGCGCAACCATTTTCCTGCCTCTTCGTAATCCTGTTTTACTCCTTGTCCTTCCATATACATCACACCTAGATAATATTGTGCGATTTTGTCATCAGAAACATTAGCCAATGAAATCATGACGTTATATGCAGTTTCATAGTCACCTTGCAGGTAGGCATAGGCACCATCGTTACGATCTGCAAAGATGGTTTGGACGCTTAATAGTATCAATAGTATTGCGTAACAAACTTTTTTCATTCGACCACCTATATTCGACCACCTATAGAAGTTGGATTACTCGTCATTTTTTCGTACCATATGGGCGGATTTATGTATCTCCATGAAGAATCAAGAGAAACCGCTGTGGTAATTGCACCGCGAGATGTGAAATTGTTTCATGCACGCCTTAAAATGTAAATATATGGTTTTGTAAATGACTGATTTTAAAGTTTTCCGCATCTACCAGGAAGGTAAGAAAGTACAGGGCAAACTGAAATACTCCAACATAAATGAGCTTTCGCCTGGAGAGGTGATCATCAAGGTCGCCTATTCCAGCGTTAACTATAAAGATGCGTTGGCAGCAACGGGCGCGGGCAAAATTTTGCGTAGATTCCCGTTGATTGCTGGTATCGATGCAGCAGGATATATTGTTTCATCAGAAAATGAAGCCTTTAAAAAAGGCGATGCGGTATTAGTGACCGGATATGATTTTGGTACTAATCATGATGGTGGTTTTGCTCAGTATGCGCGCGTTCCTGCTGAATGGGTTATTCCCTTACCTGCAAATATGTCTCCTCTACAGGCGATGTCGATAGGGACAGCTGGCTTCACTGTTGCACTTTGTGTGCAAAGACTGGAAGAAAATTTACAGAAACCCGAGCACGGACCAATTGTCGTTACAGGAGCATCTGGCGGTGTTGGTAACTATGCTATTGATATATTGTCAGGTCTTGCTTATGAAGTTGTTGCCGTCACCAGTAAGGAAAGTGAAAAAGATAAACTCTTGGCGCTGGGCGCGAGTGAGGTGGTAAATAGAAATAAAATTGATCTGGCGGGCTCGGTTCTTGAAAAAGCTAAGTGGGGCGGTGCAATCGACAATGTCGGGGGTGATATACTGGCATGGCTGATTAGAACAACCAGACCATGGGGCAATATTGCCTCTGTGGGAATGGCGCAAGGCAGTCATTTAAATACAACGGTTATGCCATTTATATTGCGTGGCGTGAGTTTATTGGGGATAATGTCATCAGGTTGCCCGATGAAAATACGCCACGAGCTATGGAAGCGATTAGTAACAGATTTGGCGCCGCAGCATGTAGATAAGATTGTCACTAAAGTTACGGGTTTGGATTCCCTGCCGGAAGTTTTTGCCAGTTTATTGGCAGGCACATCAACAGGAAGGACAGTTATTAAAATTGCGGACTAAGAAGATATTTTAAATGACAGCAAAAACGCTATATGACAAATTATGGGAGGATCACATCGTCTGTGATAATGACAATGGAACTGCGCTCATCTATATAGATAGACACCTCATACATGAAGTTACTTCGCCTCAGGCATTTGAAGGATTGAAAATGAATGGTCGGAAACCTTGGCGCATTGATGCCAATTTGGCTGTCCCTGATCATAGTGTGCCAACCAATCATCGTGACAAGATAGATGATCCAGTGTCAAAGTTACAGCTGGATACACTGGATGAAAATTGTAAAGAAACAGGTATTACAAAATTTGAAATGAATGATCCGCGACAGGGGATTGTTCATGTTATAGGACCTGAACAAGGTGCTTCTTTGCCCGGAATGACAATTGTTTGTGGTGATTCACATACATCAACTAATGGGGCATTAGGATCATTGGCATTTGGTATCGGTACCTCAGAAGTTGAACATGCACTGGCAACACAATGTTTACTTTTACGCAAAGCAAAGAATATGCAAGTGGTTATTGATGGTCAGATGGGAAATGGTGTGACTGCCAAAGATATAATTTTGGCTGTTATCGGGAAAATTGGCACAGCTTCCGGTACTGGCCACACTATAGAATTCGCAGGCCAAGCTATTAGCGCACTTTCTATGGAAGGTAGAATGACGGTTTGTAATATGGCTATTGAGGTCGGTGCCCGCGCCGGCTTGATAGCGGTTGATGATAAGACAATTGAATACATCAAAGGCAGACCTTTTGCTCCAAAAGGTGAAATGTGGGATCGTGCCGTTAAAACTTGGCAGGATTTGGAAAGTGATAAGGGTGCACATTTTGATAAGGTAGTCAGTCTGGATGCGGCCAATATCCAGCCACAAGTGACATGGGGAACATCGCCTGAGATGGTTGTGCCAGTGACTGGAGAAGTGCCTGACCCTGTCACGGAAACTGATAGTAGTGTCCGAGATGGCATGCAACATGCCTTAACCTATATGGATTTGAAGCCCGGTACGGCAATCAAGGATATAAAGATAGACAAGGTGTTTATTGGTTCGTGTACGAATTCGCGCATTGAAGATATTCGATCTGCGGCGGAAATAATCAAAGGCAAACATATTGCAGATAATGTGGCTTTAGCCATGGTGGTTCCTGGATCCGGGTTAGTGAAACAGCAAGCAGAGAAAGAAGGTTTGGATCAAATATTTATTGGTGCTGGATTTGAGTGGCGTGAACCGGGTTGTTCTATGTGCTTAGGAATGAATGCAGACAGACTGGAGCCTAGAGAAAGATGTGCCTCTACCTCAAATAGAAATTTTGAAGGTCGCCAAGGCCAAGGCGGAAGGACGCACTTAGTTAGCCCTGTGATGGCAGCAGCAGCAGCAATTGCTGGTCATTTTGTTGATGTGCGTGAGTTCTAAGAGACAAAGATAATATATAAATTATGCAAGCTTTTAAAAATTTTACCGGGATTGTTGTGCCGATGGATAGACCAAATGTTGATACAGATGCCATCATTCCAAAACAGTATTTAAAATCAATTAAGCGAACAGGATTCGGTTTGAATTTATTTGATGAATGGCGTTATCTTGATGCAGGCGAGCTTGGTGACGATCATTCAAAAAGACGAAAGAACCCTGAATTTGTATTAAATCAGCCACGCTATAAAGCAGCTAAAATTTTACTTGGCCGTGAAAACTTTGGTTGTGGATCGTCACGCGAACACGCTGTCTGGGCCTTTTTGGATTATGGAATTAACGTGATTATTGCGCCAAGTTTTGCAGATATATTTTACAGCAATTCATTTAAGAATGGACTCTTACCCATTGCACTTGGCGTTGATTTTGTCGATAGATTGTTTGTTGAAATATCAGCGACAGTTGATTATGCATTGGCGATTGATTTAGAAAATCTATCCATCACAACTCCAGAGGGTGATGGTCTTTCTTTTGCACTTGATAAAGACTTGCAAGAACGACTACTACACGGCATGGATGATATCGGTATAATACTTTCTCGTGCTAACGAGATTCGTGCTTACGAAACCAAAAGAAAGCAACAAGCACCTTGGCTATTTGCCAGTTAATTTGCGCATAAATCATGGTATGGCAGCATCTGTTCGTACCCGTTTTGCGCCAAGCCCTACAGGGTATCTCCATATCGGCGGTGTTAGAACGGCACTTTTTTCATGGTTATATGCACGTCATCATCAAGGCAGTTTTATCCTTCGTATCGAAGATACTGACAAAGCACGTTCAACAGATGAGTCTGTGCAAGTAATATTGGATGCTATGCAATGGTTGGGTTTGGAATGTGATGAAGACCCTTTTTATCAGACACAAAGATATGATCGTTATAAAGCGGTCGTCCAAAAATTGCTTGATGAAGATAAAGCCTACTATTGTTATTGCAGTAAAGAAGAACTTAACGCTATGAGAGAAGCGGCCATGGCGCGTGGCAATAAACCAAGGTATGATGGACGTTGCAGGCACAGTAATTATTCAGATAAAGATAAAGTACAACCGGTAGTCAGGTTTAAAAACCCACAGGAAGGGGAGCTTGCAATAGAAGACCGTATTCAGGGAATGGTTATTTATAAGAATGAAGAGCTTGATGATTTAATTATTGCCAGATCAGACGGTACACCCACCTATAATTTTACGGTTGTTGTTGATGATATGGATATGCAAATCACTGATGTCATTAGAGGTGATGACCATCTGAATAATACCCCCAGACAGATCAATATTTTTAATGCTTTAGGTGCTACGCCACCAAATTATGCACATGTGCCATTGATATTAGATGAGGATGGAAGTCGTCTTTCCAAGCGTCATGGCGCAGCTAGTATTTTGCAATATAAAGATCATGGATATTTGCCTGAGGCCTTATTGAATTACCTTGTGCGGCTCGGTTGGTCTCGCGGAGACCAAGAAATATTTAGTGTGGCTGAGATGATTGAGCATTTTGATATTAAAGATGTGAATAAATCTTCAGCATCTGTGAACCCGGGAAAATTACTTTGGTTAAACCAACATTATATTAAAACGGCAAATAATAATTATCTTGCTGATAAATTAGATGAATATTTTAAACGACTTGATATTGATATAAGTGATGGACCAGATCTAATAGAAATTGTCGAGGCTCAGAAAGAACGTGCGAAAACTTTACTGAAAATTGTTGAGCAAAGCCGATATTTTTATCTTGATTTCGATGCCCACGATTTCGATTCTGCGAAAAAATATCTAAGACCTGTCATTTTAAAACCCTTAGAGAAAATTCGTGAGAGCTTTGCCGTGCTTTGTAAGTGGCAAGATGAAAATTTACATCAGATTATTGTTGATACTGCTGCTCAATTTGATATAAAAATGGGTAAGATTACTCAGCCTTTACGTGTTGCTGTTACCGGCGGATCTGTTTCGCCATCAATAGATATAACCCTCAGATTGATTGGAAAAAAACGTGTGCTGGCGCGCATTGATTTGGCGTTGGAGTATATTCGCAGACGCTTGACAGAAAGTGAGGGGTAACGTAGAGTCCCGCGCTTTTCATTGAGGGGCCATAGCTCAGCTGGGAGAGCGCTACACTGGCAGTGTAGAGGTCGGCGGTTCGATCCCGCCTGGCTCCACCAGAATAAAAAACGCACCCAAATAACAATATCAAAACGAAGATGAATTGTCCCCATCGTCTAGAGGCCTAGGACACCGCCCTTTCACGGCGGCAACAGGGGTTCGAACCCCCTTGGGGACGCCAATTATTCTCCGCATCATATATCAAAATAATCAGCTATATCAAGTCATTCAGAGCATCTAGGCTAACAAGTAAAATAACAAATATCTCTAGGTTATACAATTTGGTGTACAGTTGCGTTCTAAAAACTCATGATTTTTGATAAGGAATTTATATCACAGTTAATGCTAAAATAAGATTTTACGGAGTAGATTATGAGCGTTTATAACTCACTAATGTTGGACTCTTATCTCTCTAAATCTGCTTAAATGACTAGGCAAACATTCAAATAAAGGGGAATGATATGGAATTGAAATTAGATAAAACAACAAAGATACTACTAGGTGCTATTGCATTAGGTTTGTTCTTAAATGTTGTTCCTGTTGCTAATGCTGAATGGGGGGATAGTTATAGTGATGGCGCAGGATTAAAAAATATTGCTTCTGCATTAGAGGGTATTGCTGCTGCATTGAGGCGCAATCTATAGCCCATGTGTTATTTAGCTGAAAGACCCGATCTACCCTAACCTTCATCGTCCGGCTCGATACGCCAATGCTCATTGATATTAATCATGTAGCATTCTACAATGGATTTAATTACTTTAAAACCTCGTGCTTACAGTAGAGTTGCGCGTAGTCAATTCTAAGTAATGCGTAATTTGGTCTAGGATAAAGACTAGGCAGAGTTTATGCTCGCCTATCAAGATTTCACAAGATTTTATATTATATTATAAATTTTTTTTACTGTCTTTTGTTAATTTCTATATACCAATAATTATTTTATCACTGTCGCTTAAGTCTGTCTGAATGAATATTCTTTTTATAGATTGTGTTGGGCTTGTTGGTTTTTATATTTCAAAAGAATATTAGAACGTGCTCTCTTTAAATAACAGAATTATTATTGTATTTCACGATTTGCTGATGGCAGCAATAGCGTGGCAGTTGTCATGGTTTGTCAGATTTAATTTTGAGCTTATTAACCATTCAGACTGGAAGCTAAGCCTGTATATATTGCCTGTAACAGTGTTGATTCAAGGGTTTTGTTCCCATCGTTTTAGGCTTTATCGGGGTTTGTGGCAATTCGCCAGTTTGTCAGATCTATGGAATATTTTTCGTGCTTCAGTTTTTGGCGGGCTGTGTATTACCTTGGTGTTATTTATGTCTATCAGACTAGAAGGTATCCCGAGGTCAATACTTATCATGTATCCTGTTTTTCTGATATTTCTGTTGGGCGGTGCGAGGTTGGGTTATCGATTTTGGAAAGATCATTTATTTAAATTTCATTCCGGGACTACTAACCAAAAGGTAATTATTGTGGGTGCAGGTTATGCGGGTGAAATGCTTGTCCGTGAGATGTTGCGTGAAGGGGGTTATAACCCGATAGGGTTTATTGATGACAATCAAATTCTTAAGAATTCTGAACTTCATGGAGTACCGATTATTGGCTCTGTTGAAGATATTCCGACAATACATAAACGCTATGATATTAATAATATTGTGATTGCTGCCCCATCTGCAACAGACGAGCAGATGCAGAAAATTGTTAGTTATTGCGAATCTACAGATATCTCCATTCACACATTACCGAAATTACAGGAAATGGTTTCTTCTCAAGTCGCGCTTGATGAATTAAGAGAAGTATCTATAGAAGATTTGCTTGGCAGGGAAAAGATTGAACTTGATTGGGGAATCATTCAGCAAGGAATTGCCAATAAAACCGTATTGGTCAGTGGCGGGGGTGGATCGATTGGCTCTGAATTATGCCGTCAGATAGCCAGATTAAATCCCGCAGGATTAGTAATCTATGAGCACAACGAATTCAATCTTTACTCTACACAGATGGAAGTGAGTAAGGCGTATCCTGATATCCCTTTATTTGCGGTGTTGGGGGATATATGTGACAGGAGTAATGTCGAGCAAATCCTGAAAAAGCACAAGCCGGATATCCTGTTTCATGCGGCCGCTTATAAGCATGTCCCTTTGCTCCAAGCCCAGTTAAGAGTCGCGGCGCAGAATAATATATTAGGAACTAAAAACCTGGCAGAGTTGGCAATCAAATATAATTGTGAGAAATTTATTTTTATATCTACGGATAAAGCAGTTAATCCTGCCAATATCCTTGGAGCAAGCAAGCGTATTGCAGAAATGTATTGTGAATGTATGAATCAGCGTGATAGAACGAAATTTATCACTGTGCGTTTTGGTAATGTGTTGGGTTCTGCGGGTAGTGTGGTGCCACTTTTCAGATCCCAGATAAAATCTGGCGGAGCAATAACTGTCACAGATCCAGAAATCACCCGTTTTTTTATGACGATCCGAGAAGCTTGCCAGCTAATACTTCAGTCTGGTGCCATGGGCAATGGCGGAGAAATTTTTGTTTTGGATATGGGTAAGCCGGTTAAAATTTTATACTTGGCTGAACAGATGATCAAACTTTCAGGAAAAAAGCCCAACGAAGATATAAAGATAGAGTATATAGGTTTAAGGCCTGGAGAAAAACTCTATGAAGAGTTGTTCTATAAAAATGAAGATAGAAAAGAAACAGAACATACTAAAATTCTTTTAGCTAGTCATTCTGATATAGACTGGCAAAATCTGGAACCTCTTATTTCAGAAATAGAAGAGGCTGTTGCAAATTTTAACGATGCAGAAATCAGCAGGTTATTTTCCAAGATAGTTCCTGAGGGAAGTTTCGTTCAGGAAGAAGTAAATTAATGTGATACCAATTACAGGTAAAAGATAATAGGATAAAGAATTCATAAAGCAATATTTCCAATTGCCGGTCTGGGCACACGATTTTTACCAGAAACAAAAGCAAATACGGTATTATAGATTCAGACGAAATAAATCAGGAGCTTGGCAAACTCAACGGCATTGTAGAAAAGCCAGAGCCTTTGCAAAGCGCCTTCCACGAAGGCAGTTATTGGTCGCTATATCCTGACTCCAGAAATATTTAATTTATTGGAGAGAATTGGCGCTGATACTGGCGGAGAAATTCAACTGACAGATGCAATTGCTGCATTATTAAAGAAAGAAGAGGTATATAGTCTGGCTTTTCCGGGAAAACAATACGATTGCAGGTTTAAAAATTGGATATCTTCAGGCAACCGTTGAATATGCACTTAAACATTCAGATTTGAAAGATGAATTTTTAAGTTATCTAAAGCGTAAAGATTACTTTAAATAGATAGCCAACCAACTGGGAAATCTATCGCTTACAAACAGAAAAAGGCTTGCCGTTTGAATCTTTTTAATTAGCGCGGAAGGCTAAAGACTGGATAATTCCTTCTAGGACGAGTTCTTTAGAATAAGATTGGACGAATATGATGACCGGTATATCTACAGATATCGAAGCTTCATTTGTAGCGCTAGGACATTCTGGTTTTTTTAAAACTAAGCCTTCAAAAGCCAAAATAAATCGGGTAATATGGACTCTAATTAGAAACCTTGAGCTAGGGAAGATTTCAGCACATGAATGAAACAATCAGTCCGACAAATTCTGAGTCGCTTGAGCAATCTGAGCAATCTATCCGTGAGATGTTAGATACATTAATTGTCAAAAAATTTACGCTTTATATCTGTAGCTCAGTAATTTTTGCCATATTAATAATCCTTGAATATGTCAAGTGGCTTCAAGATAATCCCCCTCCACATATTTATGTAACTATGTTTGCAATAATCGCTACTTCTTTTGCAGCCAATCAAGCGCTTAAACTTAGAAGTAAAATTGAAGACTTAAGAAAAATGCTAAAAACTGAAAAATCCATCCAGCAGACGATAGATCAATTGGTTGATGAAAAATATATGTTTTATATATATAGCGCAGTAGTTTTTGCCATATTAATAATCCTTGAATATGTCAAGTGGCTTCAAGATAATCCCCCTCCACCTATCTTTGTAACTATGTTTGCGGTAATCGTTACTTCTTTTACAGCTAATAAAGCGCTTAAACTTAGAAGTAAAATTGAAGAACTAAAGAAAGTGCGAGATGAGCAGTCTTCATGAGCTCAATTTTTTTGAGCCCTTAAGGGAAGATGGTTGTTATGGTATTTCATAATAAGCAAAAGGATAAATGCGAGTATAAAACGCAGCTATTAATATAATTTGGTATTTTTAAAATATAGACTTCAGTATGCTGCGTTAGCATACTCTTAACAAAAATCCTTGGAATCTTAAATCAAGCCGATTCTACCTGTGCTAGGTTATCTAGAATCTGTGTTTATATAACTAAACTACCAATTGTGAAGATGGTTCCTACAGTTATTCCACAGAATTTAATCAGCGCATATATGAAAACGGATTTTATAGTTATGCAAGAAAATAAGCATTTTGTTATTCATATAAATGAGCACTCTAAAAAACTTGATGCATTACATCGTCAATATGATGCGCAGAGTTCAACATTCATAACAGCTTATAACCCACGCAGCGAACCATGTACCGATGAGAAAAATATAGCAAAACAATATGATTTAGAAATTGCACTCAATAAAATTAAATGCGTCATTATTCTTGGTCTTGGGCAAGATGCAGGGCGCGCGTGGCCAAGTGAACCTAATTTTCTGGCTATAGGTTTATCAGAAGATGAAGCTCGGCATCTGGGCATTCAATATGAACAAAACGCAATCGTATTTAGTAATGAGGATGCCATACCAAGGCTTATGTTACTAAGGTAGGGATTTCATTCTAATCATTAACCAAAAAAGACGCATGACTTAAAGGCTTCTTATTCTTAGAAATCAGTGAGACGAACTATTGCTTGAATAAATACGGAGCGTATGATTAAAAGTCCACGAGGAAAGGGAGTAGGAATGTCGCGGAAACGTAATATAACTTTGTGCTCTCATGGAGCTATTACCATAATTTCATAAGGGCTAAGGAATAATAGCTAAATCAGGCAAAGTACATTCATAGAGAAATATAATACTCAACAACTGAAATAGGGGTATCATTGAAAATGAAAACATTAATAGCAATAATACCAGCAATAATACTTATCGCAGTAATTCTTTGCTTGCCTTGCATTGTTGATTTTCTGAAACAGAAAGTAAAGAAGAGAAAAAATCCATTAACAATAAAGATTCTAAGAGCGCCAGGCGAGAGCCTGCTGCGCGAAATAAACGAGTTAAAAATTGATTATTCTTGCACGGTATTTATAATTATAATAATTCCATTATTTTTTATTTCTATACATCTTTCCGATTCGTATATCAGCGGAACGCCTGAAACAATCAGTCGTTACATAATTAACTCACTGGCGACGATTGGTATGATGGGTTATTTTGTATATAAATTATTCAACATATTAAAAGAGATAGAAAACAAAAGGCTTGGTTACGACGCGGAGCGTGCAACAGGCCAAGAATTAAATAAGCTACTGTCATTAGGGTATAAAGTTTTTCATGATATTCCCGGTAATAAATTTAATATTGACCATATTTTTATAGGCAAGAATGGTGTGTTTGCAGTAGAGACAAAAGGGAGGTCAAAGAGTTTAACAGGCAAAGGTAAGGATAATGCAACAGTTGTCTATGATGGTGAATCATTACAATTTCCGTCATGGAAGGAAACTGAGCCGATTATCCAGGTTAAATCTTCTTCCAGATGGCTATCGACGGAACTAAGTTCGGCTGTTGGCGAGGATATAAGCGTGGTTCCTGTTTTGTCTATCGTAGGTTGGTTTATTGATAGGAGAATAAGAGCAAAAGTATATGTATACAATGGTAAATCACCAGAAAATATATTTCCGCAATTAAGAGAGCAGGAATTATCTGAACAACTGATTGGCAAAATAGCGCATCAGGTTGAGCGGATGGTCAATGATGTAAAGCCTATGGCTTATTAATATTTAATTCGCCGAGCGGTGCTTCTGATTTTTGTATGGGTGCATCTACCAATGGTTGGAAAGAATGGATTAATAAGGATGGAAAAAATTTGCATGAAGTATTTAGAAGTGAGTATTTAGAAGTAAGTTAAAAAAGAAATGGCTCCTCGGGACGGGCTCGAACCGCCGACCTAGTGATTAACAGTCACCCGCTCTACCGACTGAGCTACCGAGGAATGCGAACTGCGAATGTTACTTATGTGGTGAATGCTGGTCAACTATTGCATGTGTAAAAATTGGCTCATTCTCAAGTAAATCTACTTATGCCAGCACCTTTTCTATTCGCTGCATGCCCTTTTGTAAGTTTTCCATGCTGACTGCAAATGAAATACGCATGTACCCCGCAGCGCCAAATGCAGAGCCAGGCACCATTGATACGCCTCCTTCTTCAAGAAGGTACTGAGCTAATTCTATATCATTAGAGATATTTTCCATGCGCTCAATAACACCCTGAAAATTGGGGAAAATATAAAAGGTACCGTGAGAGGCATGGCATTTTACGCCTGCAATCTTGTTTAATTGTTTGTGGACATAATCATGACGCTCTTTGAATATTTTATTACTCGTACTGATGTAGGATTGTTCGCCTTCCAGAGCTGCCTGTGCGGCGACCTGAGCAATCGAGGTTGGATTCGAGGTGCTTTGCGACTGAATCTTTTTCATTGCATTTATTAACAAAGCATCTCCTGCGGCGTAACCAATACGCCATCCGGTCATGGAATATGCCTTGGAAACGCCATTTAACACAACCGTACGCTCGTAAAGCTCGGGGCAAACATTCACAATATTTTTAAAAGCCTCTAGACCCCAGAGTATATGTTCGTAGATATCATCGGTGGCAATAATAATATCTGGATAATTCATTAATATTTCACCGAGCGCAGCAAGTTCGCCCGACGTATAACAAACGCCTGTTGGATTGGATGGACTGTTAAGGATGAATAATCTTGTTTTATTGGTAATAGCAGCCTGTAGTTTTTTAGGGCTAATTTTCAAATCGTCTTGCTCTCCGGGCTCGATGATCACCGCCACAGCATTTGCCAATTTTGCCATGTCGGGATAGGAGACCCAATAAGGGGCGGGGATAATGACTTCATCACTAGGGTTCAAAAGAGCCTGCATTAGGTTATACAGGCTGTGTTTGCAGCCACAGGAAACAAGGATTTGATTCGCATCATATTGCAGATTGTTTTCCCTTTTAAACTTCTGGATAATTGCTTGAATTAGATCTGTTGTGCCACCCACGGCTGTATATTTGGTGAAGCCATCGGCAAGTGCCGAAATAGCGGCCTCTTTGATGTGCTCGGGGGTATCGAAATCTGGTTCACCGGCACCAAGTCCAATAATATTTTTACCCTCAGATCTCAACTGACCTGCTTTCGCAGAGACCGCAAGTGTTGGTGAAGGTTTGATGCTGTTAGCGCGTTGGGAGAGTTTTATGTCCAATTCTGCATTCTCAAATTCTGTTGGTCATCACAGGATATGTAATATACTTGAAACGTCGCTACTAACAAATACTTTATGCACAAAGATTTCAAGTTAATTTCAGATTATAGACCAGCCGGCGATCAGCCTGCTGCGATAATAAGTCTTTTGCAGGGCTTGCAAGATGGTCTTGCCCATCAAGTCCTCTTTGGTGTTACGGGTTCTGGTAAGACATATTCTATTGCTAATGTTGTAAAAGAAATAAAGCGGTCGACGTTAATACTTGTGCATAATAAGACGCTTGCTGCGCAGCTTTACGGGGAAATGAAAGAATTTTTCCCAAAAAATGCGGTTGAGTACTTTGTTTCTTACTACGATTATTATCAACCTGAGGCTTATGTGCCGGCAAGCGACACCTACATAGAAAAAGATGCATCAATCAATGAGCATATAGAGCAAATGCGTTTGTCGGCAACTAAGTCGCTGTTAGAACGGCCAGATACAATCATCGTTGCGACGGTTTCTGCAATTTTTGGTTTGGGCGATCCCAAGACTTATCTGAATATGGTCGTACATTTAAGCGTGGGAGATCAGCTTAACCAACGTAATTTGTTACGGCGTTTGGCAGAAATTCAATACACGAGAAATGATATCGAACTGCAACGTGGCACTTATCGAGTTCGCGGTGATGTGATTGATGTTTTTCCAGCAGAATCTGCGCGCGATGCAATTCGCATAGAATTATTCGATGATGAAATTGAGAGTCTGGCATGGTTTGATCCTTTAACGGGCGAAGTTTTTAACAAAATCCCAAGAATTACAATCCATCCTAAATCACATTATGCGACCACAAGACAGACGCTGATAAACGCAGTCGAAGAAATTAAACTGGAGCTCAAAGAGCGGGTGAGTGAATTTATTGCGCTTAATAAGCTGGTTGAGGCACAACGTATTGAGCAACGTACTCGATTCGATATCGAGATGATCCTTGAGATTGGTTATTGCTCTGGAATAGAAAATTACTCGCGTTATTTATCCGGTCGGCGCGCGGGTGAGCCACCTCCAACATTACTTGATTATTTGCCCAAAGATGCTTTGCTGGTCATTGATGAAAGTCATGTGACTGTGCCGCAACTTGGTGGCATGTACAAAGGCGATAGATCAAGGAAGGAAAAGCTTGTGGAATACGGTTTTCGTCTTCCTTCCGCGCTTGATAATCGGCCATTACGGTTTGATGAATTTGAAAAATTTATGCCGCAAACTATTTATACATCTGCGACACCAGGCAAGTATGAGCTGGAATACTCTGGCAATACAGTCGAACAACTGGTAAGACCTACAGGATTATTGGATCCTGTTGTAGAAGTTCGTCCTTCTGCAACGCAGGTTGATGATTTACTTTCAGAGATTAATCTTAAAGCCAAACTCAACGAGCGTGTGCTGGTCACTACATTAACCAAACGCATGGCTGAAGATCTTACAGAATATCTTGAAGAGCACGATGCCAGAGTTCGTTATTTGCATTCAGACATTGAAACCGTCGAAAGAGTCGAAATAATACGGGATTTACGTCTGGGTGAATTTGATGTATTGGTCGGCATCAACCTGCTTCGAGAAGGCTTGGATATCCCGGAAGCATCCTTAGTCGCTATATTAGATGCCGATAAAGAAGGTTTTTTGCGTTCTGAAACCAGCCTTGTGCAAACCATAGGACGTGCTGCAAGACACGTGAATGGTAAAGGTATTTTTTATGCGGACAAGGTCACAGGTTCGATGCAGCGTGCTATGGATGAAATGGTTCGTCGTCGCGCCAAGCAAGTGCAATTTAATCAAGATAATAATATTACTCCGACGGGCATCACAAAATCTGTCACGGATATCATGGCCGGTGCCCGCAGTGCTCGACCGAGTACCGCAGAATACTCCGATAAAGTCACGGGGCAAAAGGCAGATTATTCAAGCTTAACGCCCGAGCTTGCAGCAAAAAAAATGAAGCAACTAGAAGCAAAAATGTATCTTCATGCACGAAATCTTGAATTTGAAGAAGCAGCTATGTTGAGGGATGCGGTACAGCATCTTAGGGAACATAGTCTTGGCTTATCAGAACCTAAAAAATGATCATCATTTTTGGTATTATCTACTGAATGCTAGAAAAAACTGGCAATTTATGGCACAGAGCAAATAAAACGGAAAATAAATGACACAATCAGACATTATCCAAACGATACTTAGAGACAGCAATTATCATCTTACCCTATTTTCAACAGATGAAATTGAAGCATTGCTTAAGAAAGTTTTTACCAAAACCATCCGAGGTAAAGAAACACCATACATTCAATGTGTTATTCGTAATAAAGATATTCAACTAAAGCCAGAGGAAATTGTCCGCCAGCTTTACGCCACACGGTTAATCAATGAATATGGCTACCCCGCAAAACGCCTTGCCTTTGAATACTTAGTCAATTTCGGCAGAGAAAAGAAAAGTGCTGATATTGTCATTTTTGATAAAGACCGTACCGACACCCCCTATATTGTTATTGAGCTAAAAAAGCCAAAACTCAAAGACGGTAAAAATCAGCTTCGCTCTTACTGTAACGCTACTGGTGCACCTATTGGTGTATGGACGAACGGCGAGAAAATATCCCATTATCACCGTAAAGACCCAAATTATTTTGAAGACATAACCGATATACCAAAATCAAATCAAAGCCTAAAGGATATTCTGAATGAACGCTTTACCTTAAAAGACCTCATTATCAAGGACAAAATTGCTAATGAGCGAAAGTCCTTAAAAGATATTATTTTAGAAATGGAGGATGAAGTTTTAGCCAATGCAGGGGTCGATGTTTTTGAAGAGGTTTTTAAACTGATATTTACCAAGCTTTACGATGAATTTGATAGCAAAGAAGATAAAACGAAGATCGAGGGTTACCTTGACCAAAATCTTGATGATGACGAATAGAGCGGATTATGAGCAACATTAAAAATACCCTTACAGGTATCAATGATGATACAAATTCCGCTGTTAGAGTTTAGAAACACAGGGCAAACCGATACCGAACTAAAAAATAAAATTCAAACCTTGTTTGATAAAGCCAAAGACCAATGGTCAGGGGTGTTTGCAGAGGGTTCAAGTTTTGAATTATCCGACAGCCACCTGTCGGTTTGTGTGTCGAGTTTGCAAGATGTCAAATTATTTAATTCTAATTTGTTGGTGGTGGATGAAGCCTTTGAATATTTGGTCAATAAATCCGCCAAAGGTGAAAAAGGGCAGTATTTCACCCCTCGCCATGTCATTGATATGTGCGTGCAAATGCTCAACCCCAAACGGGGCGAGTATATGATCGATACTGCCTCTGGCAGTTGTGGTTTTCCTGTTCACACTATTTTCAAACTCACGGGGCATTTATTTACCAATGCTGAAATACCCAGTAAAGATAAGGGCATGTACTTAAAGTTTTTGGTATCGAGTTTGATGAAAAAACGGTCAGGGTTGCCCGAACGTTAAACCTTATTGCGGGTGATGGTGAAACCAATATGCTACACCTCAATACACTAGACTTTAATGTTGGAGTGATAAAACCGAAAAAGATAAAAAATGGATGAACACCTATGGCAAAGGTTTTAAACGATTGGAAAAACTACGATCCGAAAAAGGCCAAGACAAACAATTTAATTTTGATATTCTCATGGCAAATCCGCCTTTTGCTGGCGATATAAAAGAAAACCGTATTCTGCACCAATACGAGCTGGGTTTTAAAGCAGACGGTAAAAAAGCGCAAAGCAAAGTGGGGCGAGATATTTTATTTATTGAAAGAAATCTTGATTTTATCAAGCCTGGTGGGCGCATGGCGATTGTTCTACCACAAGGCAGATTTAACAATACCTCTGATAAACATATACGCGAATTTATCGCCCAACATGGGCGTATTCTTGGCGTAGTCGGTTTACATGGCAACACCTTCAAACCGCATACCGGCACAAAAACCAGCGTTTTATTCGTGCAAAAATGGCACGATGAGCTTTGCCCTAAAGTGGATGATTATCCTATCTTTTTTGCGGTATCTGAAAAAGGCGGTAAAGATAATTCTGGCGATTATATCTATGTTAAAAACGGCAATGGTCAGTACAAACTGGATAAAAATGGGCATTTAATCGTTGACCATGACCTGCATAATCACGATAGTGAATTACAAGACGGCATAGCCGAAGCCTTTATTAAATGGGCGAAAAGTGAAAATCTGTCGTTTTGGGTGGACGGATAAGATGCAACGTCAGACAATATATTTTCAAGAAGGAAAAAAGACAAGCGAAGGTCTTGATGCAGAGTATTTTCAATATTCTAGTTTCAGTAGAGGTAGAGGGTTTATAGAAGAAGCAAAAAAGAAGGAAATTCATTAATAGATTCAATGAATTGATCAATGGAAAAGATGAACATTGTATTATTTTAAAGGTTATTTCAAAGGCTTTACAGTGCTTTAGAAGACGCTGATCTTTTTTGAAAAATTGCCTCCTAGTGTGGCTACCAAAATAAAGCAATATCTTTTAAAAACACTGTTCTTAATTGGAATGATGGTCCTTGAGTTATAGTTAAAATTACTGGACAACATGATTAGATAGACTCAACTGGTTTAGATGGGACTTCTGATGATATAAAAATTACATCAAGTTATTTATGAACAAGAGAATGAACAGTTATTAAATTTTTATCTAACATTATCAAAAAATGGTGGATGAAACAATTAAATCAAAATGCAGAATACTATAGGAAATATTAAAATTGGTATTAGGTGTTTAATCGATACTTAGAAAATTTAGTTGATTTTATTATTAGGGAAACCGTAACATTGGAAATATGTGGATAATTCCAATTAGATTCTGTAAGAAACCAAGAAAAATCTTTTTTGTAATACTTTCTATAAATACCAAAAACTGGACAGAACCAAAATATCTAGAGCTTAATTACTGTTGTTGTAACTGAATGAACAAAAAAAGATACAAAATGTATTTAGCTGAAAATCCTTAGAACGAGATATAAAGTGCTTACATATCTAATACACAACATACGAGTTTTTCAGATAAAAGCGTAGCAAACAACCTTTTAAAGAGTATTTACTCCATCTAATGATTTCAAGAACAAATTGAAATAATGATTTCATTTTCGGGAACTAGGAAATCAGAAAACTATACACCCAAGCCCAAAGCATCCTCTCTCTGAACTTGGCTTAACCCACTGGCAACCCAAACACCAGCTCACTTTTATTAAAAACTATTCCGATACCCGGCAAGCAGAACGCATCGATGCAGAATACTACCAGCCAAAATATGACGAGATTATTAACGCTATAAAAAACTATTCGGGTGGCTGGGAGTTGCTGGATAGTTTGGTGCGGATAAAAAAATGTATCGAGGTAGGAAGTAGTGAATACCTTTATGGAGGGATACCCTTTGTTCGAGTGAGTAATATTAGTCCATTTGAACTATCAACAGAAAAACACATTTCATCGTCGCTTTATAATCAACTTACGCCACAGGAAGGCAATATCCCCTTTGAAAAATCAAAAAATCATCAACCAAAACAAGGTGAAATATTACTTAGCAAGGATGGCACACCAGGCATTGCTTATTATCTAAAAGACAAATTACAAAAAATGATCCTTTCTGGCGGTATTATTCGGCTTCAAAATAAAGCCGATAAAGTAAATAATGAATATTTAACATTAGTATTGAACTCAATATTGATACAAGAACAAGTCAACCGCGATGTAGGTGGCTCGATAATTTTGCACTGGCGACCCGACCAAGTGAAGGAAACAGTCATTCCTATCTTGTCAGAGGAAAAGCAATTAGACATACAGCAAAAAGTCACTGAATCCTTTAACTTGCGCAAACAATCAAAACACCTTTTAGAATGTGCGAAAAAAGCCGTTGAAATGGCAATCGAACAAGACGAACAAACCGCAATTGAGTGGTTAAAAAATGAAACAGATCTAACTGGTGATTAACAGTCACCCGCTCTTTATCAAAAAAGCACGTACCATTAAAAAAAAGTGTAATTTATTAACTAGCACTATTATTCGTAACGCTAAACTAACAATGCCTTTGTTTTGTTAGTTTTATGAAGTATGAGTTAGGCTGTTTTGATGAAGAGGTTGATCGCATCGAACCAGCGGACAATCCGTTTATATCAAAACTGTTATCTATGTGCCCAGCAAAGACCTTCTAAAAATTGGTCGGCGTGAGAGGATTCGAACCTCCGACCTTTCACTCCCGAAGCGAATGCGCTACCAAGCTGCGCTACACGCCGACATATTTACGAGTAAAACACTTTGCAGTTTTGCGATTTTTAAGCAGTGATTCATTAACCAAAATCTGCATGAAACCTTTTACTAAAACCATTTACTCAATACTGTCTTTCTACTGAAAATTTGACCAAGCTAATCATGGCATCAAGGTATTGCGTTTCTAGGCAACGATCCAATGCCAAAATGGCAAGGCGGGCTTCTTCTTGCGCGCGCCCTACAGTGTATTCTATTGCCCTAGTTTCTTTAATAATGTTTCGGATGGCATCGATATCATCTAGGCCGCCACTTAAAATAGTTTTGCGTATAATATTTGCATCCTTTTTTGAACTGTTCCATAGGGCATAAAGCAAGGGCAGTGTCGGTTTTCCCCCAGCCAAGTCATCACCAATGTTCTTACCAAGCGCAGGATTCGAGGTGCTATAGTCGAGCACATCATCAATTAGCTGAAATGCTGTGCCTAAATGCAGACCGTATCTAGCCATAGTTTCTTCGTCATTAAAGTCACGTTCACTGAGAATCGCCCCTAGCCTACCGGTCGCTTCAAATAATTTTGCCGTCTTACTTTGAATGGTGTTGATATAGTTGGCTTCTGTTATATTCGGGTCATGGTTATTGAGTAATTGCTGGACTTCACCTTCTGCAATGGTGTTGGTTGCCTCTGAAAATATGTCCATGACCCGCATGGATTCTACGCCTACCATCATCTGAAATGCTCGTGAGTAGAGGAAATCTCCCACCAACACACTTGCTTCATTACCCCATTTTTGATTAGCTGTTTCCTGACCTCGCCTCAATATAGAAGCATCCACCACATCATCATGCAGAAGTGTTGCTGTATGGATAAATTCGATAATTGCTGCCAGATTAATGTGCTGTGTGCCTGTATAGCCAAAATGTCGCACAATCAGTAAAAGTAGTGCTGACCTAAGCCGTTTGCCTCCGCTACTTACGATGTGATGTCCCACCTGATTGATGAGAACGACACTAGATTGCAAGCTCTTCTGAATCAATGTATCAACCAGCTGCATATCCTCATAAATAAGCCCATGTAACGCGTCTATGTGCGCATCATATTGTTCTGGTGGCGTTGATTTTAGTGGCTTCACAAAATTAAAATGATTTAACGAAAATAGTCGTTTGAGCAGATTTCCATAAATTTTGCCAACGAAGAGGACAGATTGCCATGAAAACCTTAAAAATTATAGGTTGAAACCAATATTAATGTGCCTTTTGACTTGTATATACAAGGTGAATTCCTTAAAATCTGCGACCTTTTAGAATCTTATTCCTAGGTGTTCTCTGGGTTTCTTGGAGAAGAGATTAATGTTTGCGGTAATTAAGACCGGCAGTAAGCAATATAAGGTACAAGCAGGCGATCTAGTCAAGGTCGAAAAGCTGGATGTCGAAGAAGGTAACACAATCAAGATATCAGACGTTTTGATGGTGATTGATGGCGAGAAAACTACGGTGGGCACACCTAATGTGGAGGGTGCAACAGTTTCTGCCAAGGTAAACGCACATGGTCGCGGGGACAAGGTAAAGATTGTGAAATTTCGTCGTCGTAAGCATCATCGTAAGCAGATGGGGCATCGTCAGGCGTATACAGAATTGTCCATTACGAAAATTACAGCCAAACAGGCTTAAATTTATCCGGAGCTGATAGAAAATGGCACATAAAAAAGCAGGCGGCAGTACAAGAAATGGTCGCGATTCAGAATCCAAGCGATTGGGCGTGAAAAAATATGGGGGTGAAGCTGTTTTGGCAGGCAATATTCTAGTCAGGCAACGCGGCACAAAATTTCATGCTGGATCTAATGTTGGTTTAGGTCATGATCATACTTTATTTGCCAAGACAGAAGGTAAGGTTTTATTTGAACACAAGGGATCGAAAAGTCGCACCTTTGTAAGTGTGGTTACGAGCCAGTAAACGAAAAGCAAGATAATGCATCCTTTAAAAACCCCGCATTTGCGGGGTTTTTAAATTGTGTGAATTTTTTTTAATATAGGTATGCAAGATGTATGTATATAAGATGTGCGGGTTGTCGCAGGCAGCATAAGATGTAAAAATCCAAAGCGCGCAAGAAGGCACCACGGGCTTAACCAAATCTCCAAGCGTGAAATTAGAAGGTTTTGATATGAAATTTGTAGATGAGGCATCCATTAAGGTCGAGGCAGGAGATGGCGGCAATGGTGCTTTAAGTTTCCGACGTGAGAAATTTGTGCCTCGTGGCGGGTCTGACGGTGGCGATGGTGGTGATGGTGGTAGTGTGTATCTGGTCGTTGATGAGGGTTTGAACACATTGATTGATTTTCGTCATAAAAGATTGTTCCGCGCAGAGCATGGAAAAAAAGGTATGGGCAAGGAATGTCATGGTAAAGGTGGTGATGATTTAACCATCAAAGTCCCTTTGGGTACTTTAGTCAAGGATGCAGATACAGATGAGATTATCGGCGATATGATTTCGGCAAACAAGCCATTGTTGGTTGCAAAAGGCGGTTGGCACGGTTTGGGTAATATTCGTTTCAAAAGCAGTGTAAACAGAACGCCAAGACAGACTACAGAAGGCACGCTGGGAGAAAAGCGAGCATTACTGCTAGAAATGCAGGTATTGGCTGACGTTGGCTTGCTTGGGCTGCCAAACGCTGGCAAATCGACCTTTATCCGCTCTGTTTCTCATGCCAAGCCCAAGGTTGCGGATTATCCGTTTACAACCTTACACCCAAACTTGGGTGTGGTTGATATTGCTGCAGGACAAAGTTTTGTGATTGCTGATATCCCTGGTTTAATCGAGGGGGCTGCCGATGGCGTAGGCCTTGGTATACAATTTTTAAAACATTTATCGAGAACACACCTGCTGTTACATATTGTAGACATTGGACTTGATGCAGATGTGAACAAAACCATTAATGATATGCAGGTGATTGAACGAGAATTGGGTTTATTTGGTCAAGGCATAGAAGGTAGACCCAGATGGCTTGTACTGAATAAAATTGATCTTATGTCCGCAGACGATGTTGTTGCATTTAGTAGCAGCTTAAAGAAAAAACTCACAACAGAATTACCTATTTTTACAATTTCTGCGGCAACAAGCTCAGGTTGTGATGCCTTGGTGCAAGCGATTTACTTATGGATTCAAGAAAAGCGGGCTGATAAAAAACAAAAGAAAGAAACTTTGGAAAATTCTTAAAAGAGATTGATGGTAGAAATTTTTATCGAAGGCTGTACCGAATGAGTGAGTTACGAAAAAAATTAACAAAGACAAACCGATGGGTGGTTAAGTTGGGCAGTGCATTACTGGCCAATGAAGGCTGTGGCTTGCGCGTTGATTCTCTAAACGCTTGGGGCAAACAGATACATGAGTTAAGACAAAAAGGCCACGAGATTGTTATAGTTTCATCAGGTGCGATAGCGGAAGGTATGACCCGCCTTGGCTGGAAAAAGAGACCTCATGCGATACACGATTTGCAAGCAGCAGCAGCAGTTGGACAAGCGGGGCTGATTAGGGCGTGGGAATCCTGTTTTCAAAACCATCAAATCCAGACTGCACAGATATTGCTAAGCCATGAAGTTATGTCAAACCGTGAGCGCTATCTCAATGTAAGAAGCACATTGCGGACTCTGTTAAAGCTCGATGTGGTTCCAATCGTGAACGAGAATGATACAGTTTCAACTGATGAGCTTCGCTTTGGCGATAATGACACGTTAGCTAGTTTAATAACACACTTGGTTGATGCAGATTTACTGGTTTTGCTGACAGACAAAGAGGGGCTTTATGAAGCAGACCCTCATAAAAATCCACAGGCAAAAATGATCAACGAAGCCGAAGCCTGCGATACATCACTGGAAAAATACGCAGAAGAGGGCGGTGCGCTTGGCAGGGGCGGTATGCTGACAAAATTAAAAGCAGCATCGATGGCTGCGAAGTCGGGCGCTAGCACTGTGATTGCTTCGGGGTTTGCTAAAGATATTCTTAAAAAAATTGCTCAAGGTGATAATTGTGGCACTTTATTAAGCAGCAATCAGGAGGTATTTACTGCACGTAAACAATGGTTGGCTGGTCAGTCACAAACCAATGGTATTTTAAATATTGATGAGGGCGCAGCCCGCGTATTATCCCAGCAAGGGAAAAGTTTACTTGCTGTTGGTGTCGTTTGTATTTCCGGAAATTTTAAGCGCGGTGAAATTGTCTCTTGCGTTGATCCTCAGGGTCAAGAGATAGCACGGGGTCTAATAAACTATGATGCCGTAGAGACACGTAAAATCATGGGTCAAAGCAGCGATAAAATTGAAAGCCTGTTAGGTTATGTGGATTCAGAAGAATTAATTCATCGCGATGATTTAATTTTGTTATGAATTCTACTGTAGAGTCTTATCAGAATCCGATAAGCATAAATGTACTAATAAGTTGTTAGAGTTTAAAGTGCGCGAACGCAAGCATTCAAGCGACTCTTATGGCGAGCTGCCTTATTCTTATGAATTAAACCTTTATTTGCCATACTGTCAATGATAGGGACTGCCGCTTGATATGCACTTTTTGCTTCTGCCTTATTTTTGTTTTTGATGGCCGTATCAACTTTTTTTATAGAGGTTCTAAGCAAAGAGTGTTGACCTGCTTTGTGTTTACGGCGAGCTTCGTTTTGGCGCACACGTTTTTTTGCTGAGGCAATATTAGCCAATATAGTTACACTCCTGATTAATTTCTAAAAATTATGTCTTATTTGAGGCGCGTAACTATGCTTACCCTACTCTTATTTGTCAATCCTTTGATCCTACGATATGTTATTCTTATGTTTATAGAATAAATATTATAATAAACAAATGGATAGCTTATACATAGCTAGATTATATTAAATATTCAAAATTTGGTTGCCGTCTAACTTGTCAAAACGATTACTTAAATCCACATTTATTGTCAGCTTTATGACAACTTTATCTCGGGTATTTGGTTTACTTAGAGATATTGTGATCGCCCGCATTTTTGGGGCTGGCTTGGAATCAGATGCTTTTTTTGTGGCCTTCAAGATTCCAAATTACCTGCGAAGGTTATTTGCAGAAGGTGCTTTTTCACAGGCCTTTGTGCCTGTGCTTACAGAATATAAAAATAAACGGCGCGAATCCGATGTGCAAGATCTGTTGGATCATGTAAGTGGTAGGCTTGGTCTAGTGTTGTTTGGTGTAACAGTTATTGGAGTAATCGCTGCGCCTTTGCTCATAATGATCTTTGCAGCGGGTTTTTCTGGCGATGCCAATAAAATTGAATTATCCGTATACATGCTTAGAATCACCTTTCCCTACATATTATTTATTTCTTTAACTGCATTTGCAGGCGGCATACTTAACGCTTACGGACGCTTTGCTGTCCCGGCCTTTACTCCAGTTCTTCTGAATATCTCTTTGATTGTCTGTGCTATCTGGTTAGCACCGATGTTGGAAGTGGGGCTACAAATTACAGCACTTGCCTGGGGAGTATTGATTGCGGGTAATGCTCAGCTTTTTTTTCAAGTACCATTTCTTTTGCGCCTGAAGCGATTACCTAGACCAAGACTTAAAAAAGATCATGAAGGTGTAAGTCACATTATCAAACTAATGATCCCGACATTATTTGCAGTTTCTGTTTCACAAATTAATCTGATTGTAGACATGTTCATGGCATCATTTCTAGTGAGTGGCAGTATCTCCTGGCTGTATTATTCTGATAGATTAATGGAATTCCCATTGGGTGTATTTGGCGTTGCTTTGGCTACGGTCATTTTGCCAAAACTATCAGAAAGGCACGCTCAAAAAGCCACCGAAAAGTTCACGCGTCTTCTTGACTGGGCCTTACGCTGGGTATTTATTATTAGTATTCCAGCCACTTTTGGTCTAATGTTGCTCGCAGATCCAATATTGACCACCTTGTTTCAGTATGGTGAGTTCAGTCCATATTTTGTGAGTAGATCCAGAGAGAGTTTGCTGGCTTATGCGATTGGCTTGCCTGGGTTTATCCTGATTAAGGTGCTGGCAAGTGCTTATTTTTCGCGCCAAGACACCAAAATGCCGGTTAAGATAGCAGTGCTTGCCATGTTTTCTAATATTATTTTAAATCTTATATTGATTGGTCCGCTTGCCCACGCAGGGCTAGCGCTAGCAACTTCGATTTCTGCATTTATTAACGCAGGATTACTTTATTATTTTTTACGTAAAGGCAAAGTATTTTTACCAGAAAATGGTTGGAGTATATTTATTTTGCGGATCATATTTGCTGTGGGTGTCATGAGTATTTTGTTGTATTTTCTAACACCAAGCAAAATGTTTTGGTTGCAGTGGGATGTTTGGACGCGTGTACTACGATTGACGCTATATATCATTCTTGGTACAGGCAGTTATTTTTCTGCATTATGGTTAATTGGCTTACGCAAACATGATATGAATCTTTAGTGAGAGCAAAGCTAATTAAATAAACGATCTATGGAATTGATACGCAGCCTTAATAACCTTAAGAAACACCACAAAAAATGTGTCGCAAGCATTGGCAATTTTGATGGTTTACATTTAGGACATCAGGAGATTATTTTGCAGCTTAAAGAAGTTTCAAATAAATATGATCTGCCTACGGCTATTGTTATTTTTGAGCCGCAACCGCAGGAATATTTTTCACCAGATAATGCCCCTGCAAGATTAACTCGCCTCAGAGAAAAGATTGAAGGTTTCAATCAATTAGATATCGATCGTTTAGTTATCCTTAGGTTTGACAAAAAATTGTTTAATCTTGTTGCGAAAGAGTTTGTTGAGCAGATTTTAATTGACAGTCTGAATATACGACATCTCGTAGTGGGCGATGATTTTCGTTTCGGCAAAAATCGGCAAGGTGATTATTCAATGTTAAAGAAGATGACCAATGAGTTCAGCTACGAACTGGATTATACTAATACCTGTTTGTTTGCGGGACAACGGATTAGTAGCACAAGATTGAGACAGGCGCTTGCAGATGATGATCTAAAATTAGTCAGTCAGTTATTGGGTAGAAATTATATAATCAGCGGTCGAGTGGTTCACGGTAATAAACGAGGCACAGGTCTTGGATTTCCAACCGCGAATATGGAGTTACATAGACTGCGTAGTCCAGTAGCTGGGATTTATATCACCCGTGTCCATGGAATCAATGATAAAAATTATCCTGCTGTGACCAGTATTGGTACGCGACCCATATTTGACGGAGAAGATATGTGTATGGAGACACACATTCTAGATTTTAATGAAGACCTTTACACAAAACATATTCGCGTGGAATTTCTACAGAAACTTAGGCATGAGGAAAAATATTCAGATATTGATGCGCTTAAAAAAGCCATCGAAATTGATATTCAAAATGCACGGGAATATTTCTCCAAAAAATAATGCCGACATTGATAAACCTACCTAGGTATAGATTGAATAATAATCGTACATCCCTATACTTTCCTATCCGGCATTTTTCCTTTAGCATGTTTGATTCAATAATTTATGGCACAAGAACAAGAAAACCAGACAGGAATCAATAGTTAAAAATAAATGCCTGATTACAAGAATACATTAAACCTTCCGAAAACAGATTTTCCTATGCGGGGAAATTTATCAAATCGCGAGCCTGAGATATTAAAAAAATGGCAGGAGATGGATCTTTATGGTCAGTTAAGAGCTAGACGGTCTGGTAAGAACTCTTTTATTTTGCATGATGGTCCACCTTACGCCAATGGCGATATTCATATTGGTCATGCAGTCAATAAAATTTTGAAAGATATTATTATTAAATCATATAGCTTAAGTGATTACGATGCACCTTATATTCCGGGATGGGATTGTCATGGTTTGCCTATTGAATTAATGGTAGAAAAAAAGATCGGTAGAACTGGGCATAAAGTTGATGCGCATACGTTCCGTAATGCATGTCGTGATTATGCAGCAAAACAAACCGAAAAACAGTGCGTTGATTTTCAGCGTCTAGGTATTCTGGGTGATTGGAAAAATCCTTATCTGACAATGGATTTTAAAACTGAGGCAAACATTATTCGTGCCTTGGGAAAGATTATTGATGCGGGTCATTTGCATAAAGGTTCTAAACCTGTGCATTGGTGTATTGATTGTGCTTCTGCTTTGGCAGAGGCAGAAGTTGAGTATCAAGATAAATCTTCTCCTGCCATTGATGTTTTGTTTCCTTTAATGCGCGAGGGAGCGGTTGACGATAAAATTCTAGACGACACATCAATCGTTATCTGGACTACTACACCATGGACTTTACCTACTAATCAGGCTGTTAGCGTACGCTCGGATTTTGAGTATGTGATCGTTTTGTGTCAGACAGAAAATGTTTCGCAACGATTATTGTTAGCAAAAGAGTTGCACGAATCTGTGTTGCAGCGATCAGGGATTGAAGATTATCAAATTCTTAAAACATTAAATGGTGCTGCGTTGGAAGGGTTAAAGCTCAAACATCCATTCTATAACCGTGAAGTGCCTATCATTCTCGGTGATCATGTTACTTTGGAGGCAGGGACAGGTGCAGTACATACCGCTCCAGGTCATGGTCATGATGATTATATTGTTGGAATGAAATATAACTTGCCAGTGGATAATCTTGTTGGCAGTAATGGTTGTTTTTTACCTGAGACTGAAATATTTTCCGGTGAACATGTCTTCAAGGCTAACACGCATGTCATAGAAGTTTTAAAAGAAAAACAGGCACTGTTGCACTATGAAGAGATAAAACATAGTTATCCACATTGTTGGCGTCACAAAACACCGATTATTTTTCGAGCAACACCACAGTGGTTTATTAGTATGGATGATAATGGATTGCGTAAAAAAGCTTTGGAAGAAATTGACCATGTTGAATGGATGCCTGATTGGGGCAAACAACGCATCGACGATATGGTGCGTGGTAGACCTGACTGGTGTATTTCTCGCCAAAGAACTTGGGGAGTGCCTATTGCAGTATTTGCGCACATGCAATCAGGTGAGTTGCATCCAAAATCACAAAAACTGATTGAGGAAGTTGCTGTTCGTGTAGAAAAAAATGGCATTGATGCATGGTTTGATCTAGATATCAATGAACTTCTGGGTGATGAAGCCAGAGATTATGAAAAAATAACCGATATATTAGATGTCTGGTTCGATTCAGGCGTGACGCATGCAAGTGTACTAGGAGCAGATGAGCGATTAAGCTTTCCGGCTGATTTATATCTTGAAGGATCGGATCAACATCGCGGCTGGTTTCAATCTTCTCTACTGACATCAATCGCTATGAATAATGTTGCGCCCTATAGAAGTGTATTGACGCATGGTTTCACGGTTGACGCACAGGGTAAGAAGATGTCCAAGTCTAAAGGCAATGTCGTCGTGCCACAAAAAATTATGAATTCTCTAGGTGCTGATATTTTACGTTTATGGGTAGCAGCAACAGATTACCGTAATGAAATGTATGTCTCGGATGAAATCCTTAAACGCATGGCCGATGCCTATCGCAAGATAAGAAATACAGCACGTTATTTAATATCTAACCTTCATGATTTTAATCCTAGGACTGATTGTATTGCTTATGATGAGATGCTCGATCTGGACAAATGGGCAATAGATCAAGCGATATTTTTGCAAGAAGATATTCAATCCGCATATAAGAGTTACCAGTTTCATAAAATCTTTCAGAAGCTACAGAAATTCTGTGGGATAGAAATGAGTGGCTTTTACATGGATGTAACGAAAGATCGTATGTATACCATGCAGGCAGATAGTTTGGGACGTCGTTCCGCACAAACCGCTATGTACCATATTACTGAAGCTTTTGTTCGATGGATAGCGCCGGTACTAAGCTTTACCGCCGAAGAACTATGGCAATATCTTCCAGATAAAAGAGGAGAGTCTGTTTTTCTTGAGACTTGGTATGCAAATTTTCCTGAAAAAACAGGTGCACAGGCACGCGGTTATTTTTGGCAGCAGGTAATAAATATCAGAGATACAGTTAGCAAGGAATTAGAAAAATTGCGTATTGTAGGATCTATTGGTTCTGCACTTGATGCTGAGGTGAAACTTTACTGTGATGAAAAAGAATTACTATTATTAAAAAACATAGAAGATGAATTGCGCTTTATTTTTATTGTCTCGTCTGCGACCTTACATGCGGCAGCAGAAGTTGACCAAGCTGTAGTCGAGACAGAGATTAAAGGAATTAAAATTCATATCTCTAAATCATCGGATAAAAAATGTATACGTTGTTGGCATCATCGTAAAGATGTCGGAGATCATAACAAACACCCAGAGCTATGCAGTCGTTGTATCAAGAATATCTGTGCAGAAGGTGAGTCAAGGTGTTACGCCTAAAAATATTTTTGCGATGATTGATTCTTTTATGATTAATAGCGATGGCTAATTTCCCCGTCAGATTAAAAAATTTGAAATGGTTATTGCTTACAGCTCTGATTTTCATTTTCGATCTATGGACAAAGAATTTTGCAAGCCAGAATTTACAGATGCATAACCCTGTTTATGTTATTCCAAGTTTTAATCTAACATTAACGCATAACACAGGCGCTGCGTTTAGTATTTTAGCAAACGCTTCTGGCTGGCAAAGATATTTTTTTATTTTCCTAACACTTGTTGTTAGTACATTTATAGTGACATGGCTTTACAGCTTAAAAGCCAATCAACGATGGATAGCCTGCGCATTAGCACTTATTCTTGGCGGTGCACTAGGGAACCTTTGGGATCGTATTATTTTAGGCTATGTTGTCGATTTTATTGATATCTCGCTGAGTTTCTTGCCTTGGAGAATATTTAATCCATGGCCAGCATTTAATATTGCTGATTCTGCTATTAGTATTGGCACCGTAATGCTGGTGATTAATGTGCTTTTGTTTAGTGATAAGACTGAATAATATCTAGATATCAATGATAACTTTCATAATCAATTGAAAGCCGTTCGGAATAGCGTTTTGTATAAAAATAGGCAATATTGTGGTATAAATGTGCGATATAGTTTTATATACAGATCAAGATATAGACTAAGTTATTGTTATGTATCAAAATGCACTGGCGAAATTGGTTTCTCTCGTTTCGGGCTTTTTTCTCTTAAGGCGACTCTAAAATGGTTTTAGATAACTTTAAGGATAGCCCGCATAAAACCCTTAACTTATAATGGCAGATGTTCAGATTCATTGATACATATCAAAAAGCAACACAGGTTGTCTTTAACAATGACTTGCAGCAATAAATTTTAGGATACATTCAATGAAAATAATAATGGCTAACCCACGAGGATTTTGTGCTGGTGTAGACCGTGCGATCGAAATTGTCGAAAGAGCATTGGAGTTATTTGGTTCACCTATCTATGTGAGACACGAAGTTGTTCATAACAAATATGTCGTGGATAGACTGCGCATAAAGGGAGCAGTTTTTGTTGAGGAGTTGGATGAAGTCCCTGATAATGCTACCGTGATTTTCAGCGCGCATGGTGTAGCTAAGTTGATTCGTGAAGAAGCGGCGCGTAGAAAGCTAAAAGTTTATGATGCAATTTGCCCATTAGTGACAAAAGTCCATATGGAAGTAGGGCATTATCAGGAGAAGGGCATGGAATGTATATTGATTGGCCATGAGGGTCATCCGGAAGTTGAAGGGACGTTGGGGCAATATCAGCATAAAGACAATGAAGGTGGAATGTATTTGGTTGAATCTGTGGAAGATGTTTGGAGTCTAGAAGTTGAGAACTCTGATTTTCTAGCCTTTGTTACACAGACAACATTATCCATGGATGATACTACAGAAGTGATCGATGCCTTACGTGAGCGTTTTCCAAATATTTCCGGACCAAAAAAAGAAGATATTTGTTACGCCACGCAAAATAGACAGGATGCAGTAAAAAAGTTAAGCGCACAGTGTGATTTGATTTTGGTTGTTGGTTCAACCAATAGCTCCAATTCAACACGTTTGATGGAGATATCAGAAAAAGTAGGGGTGCCCTCTTACCTGATAGACAATGCCTCCGTTATTAAAAAAGAATGGCTGGACGGTATACAATGTATTGGTGTGACTGCTGGTGCTTCTGCACCGGAAGTGTTGGTAAAGGCGGTGGTTGATCAATTAAAAGAATGGGGTGCTGGAATAGTTGAAGAAGCTCCTGGAGAAATTGAGCAAGTCATATTTTCTTTGCCCAGAGAACTCTATCAAAACCAAACACGCATAAATATAGATCACTCGAAAAACTACACTTGAAGCTAATTTTCTGGATATTATCAATTCTTTAAAATTTGCAGGCTAAAGTACTTTTTGCAGCATCTTCAATAAAGTATTGATTATTTATTTGCTTGAAGTATTTTCTTGAAGAAGATTAGTTTTTTCTTAAAATATAGACCTATTTGACATCAATAGGCTACAATACAGCCTCTTTAAGTTATATGTTTATCTAGAGAAGAGTTTTTAAACTCAGGCGAATCTTGTTATGCAAAAAAATAAATCCTTAAATAAATGCGTAGTGATATTTAGCTTTATTTTTTTATTGGGAATTCTTCCCGTATCGCATGCTAAGTTATATAAATGGATTGATGATAGCGGTATTATCCAATACACACAGCTAGAACCTACAGATGGTTCTGAAACAGAGGATGTCAAATTACCTGCTTCAGTTAATATTGATACCAGTGAGGCTATCAAGTTCTTTGAACAGCAGCAGCAACAACAACAAGAATTTCTTAAGGATAGAGAGAAAAAAAATAAAAAACGAATGAAGCAAGAAAAATTCCTTGAGTTGAAGAAGGAAAATTGTGAAAAAGCAAAGGCTAAGTACGAGAATATTAATAACGCTGCGCGTATTAGATCCGTTGATGCAGAAGGTAATGTGACTCGTGCTACAGAAGAAGAAAGACAGCGTAGAATTAAAGATGCTCAAGAAAAAATCGAAAAATGGTGTAATTAATCAAAGAAATATTACAAGAAATCACCCCCTTATAAACATTAAAGGCAGTGTAGATTAAGATATTTGCCTAAGATATTTCCCTGCATTTAATTGCCTTATTTTTTTACTAACTTTAACATACACACATTTCTTACCTGCAACACTCGATTTATTTCTATACTTTATTATTTATATAATATCTATTTCTACCAAGCATTTGGATTTTCATATTGTGGTCTAAGCCCAAGTCCGCTAAGACGTACTTAACTCCTCTATGCTTAAGCCACATAGTAAGGTGGTAGCGTAGTATATTTTGTTTCTATGAAATATCTGTGCTTGCACTGTGAGAGTGCCTTCGCTTGATTTTATATTGGTGATTTTATACTGGCTTTTTATTATCCTATCCTTCACCAGACCTTCATAAGGAGGGGGTAATCACATCATTAAGCCTATGGCAGAGCGATTGTGTGGTCTTAAGTTTTATTCTACTTGATGCCAAGATTGACGACCGCCAGAGAGGTTGTCTGCAGTAGCACCGGTGTTAATTAGCTCGCTGCATAGTGTATCACCGCAAATAGAAAGCAGCCTACTATTACTGTCATTATCACTGTCAACAAGTGTTGCCTGCCCTGCCCCGATGCCTGCCCCGATGCCTGCTGCTACACTGTCTCCAATGCCATCACCATCGGTATCGATTAAATCTTGACTCTCAACAATACCATCATCATTAGTATCAAATACAGCCTTTTCAGAGCTGGCACCGTTTAGCGCACTGACGACCGTAATATATCCGCTAGTTATCTTAGTTATTAAACATGAATCACCTATAACTGTGTTGGAAAAAGTAGGTATAATAATCTTACCCTTATTTAGCATAGAATTAGCGATAACACGCTCACCGCCATTAACACCAGTTTCAAGATTAGGATTGCGTAAGTCCAGATACCAACCTGTCTCAGCACCAGTGACAGTTTCTTTAGAAACCGTACGCACACCTGAGCCTGTATCCTGATAGGTGATGGTTTGTTGTTGCAGGTCATTCGTTGTATTTCGACTGTCTACCTGAGCACCTTTATCGATAATCCCATAAAAAGTCTGTAGTTGATAAGTGTCTGGATATGTCGGTGCATTGGCATCGTTGATTTCAATAAATTTGCCAGTACCAAACAAGATCATATTTTCATTTTTCTTGTTTACCGCAACTGTAGGCCTCGTAGTGATCGGCTGCCTTTTTGCTGTAGTGCTATCACCATCATAGGCAACGAACAAGGGTGCTGGGCTTCCTCCTGTAGAAAATGCAGACTGCCACGCTGTTTTATCATCACTGGATATATCAAATTTCCACAGATTGCCTTGCAGGTCTCCTGCGTAGAGGGTATCAACAGTAATGTTGCTATCATCATCAGCTAGAAATGGCATGGCCATGCCATTTAATTCTTCTACAGTAGCCGTATCGCCAAACTCGGAGTCCAGTACTGCGATTTCATTTCCTGTTGCAGCATTCAGGATAAAGGTCTTTGATTGCCCAGATTGGCTATTATAACCATTACCAAAAATCACCCCCCATTGGCCATTATTGAGTCGGGCAATCTGCGGTTTATGCAAGACAAAGCCAAGCTCATCAGCATTAGTTCTGTTTGCCAAGGCATCATCATCATAACTGTATTCCCATAAGACATCGTTTGCCTCAAATGAAAAGGGATTACTTATGTCCAGTGCAAAGATGGTTCTGCCCCCTTCGCCGAGCGTAGCAACCAGTATGGTTTTCCATGCGTCGTTGATATAGACATCGGCAATAGAGATACCGCCGTTGACATAAAATCTATGGTTATAGTTAGGGTCAGCAAGGTGTTTTAGTTTACCGTGCACAGAACTTGGCACATAGGCAAATAGCTCTTCGCCATTTGCAGATGCAGAAATGGAATCATCTTCAAAGGCATGCAGCATACCGTCGTTACTGCCAACATAGATAACATTCTTATTGCCAAAGGTGGCGTATTTTGTCGCTACAAAATTACTGTAGCTTGAACCTTCAGTCCCAGATAAATAACCATTAGCAAAGTTTTCTGTGCTTTGTGATATTGGTGAAGCGTTGATTATATCTCCTAAGAGACTCGTGCGTACACGCAGCCCAGGGCTTGTTTCTAGGCTCTTATCACCGCGGATGTAATTGATGATATCTGCAGCTGTATAGTCTGTGCCGCCTACATTCAAGGTGCCAATGGCAGTCTCTACTGTGCTGGTATCAGCTGTTGTATCCGCATTGGGCTTAAACTCTACCCCTGTTGATGTGTCGTTGGTCATGGTAAATATCTTACGGTTAGTATGCACTGGGAGCTGTTCTGAGGCTTCCCATACCGCCGTATCTATCACATCACTATTTTCATCAAAGGCATAGGCAGAAAGCTTACCCGTCCAATCAGCTGAACTATAGAGTGCCGTATAAGCATGTGATCGTACATTCAGGTTGCCACTATTGATGGCAACAGCAGTACTGCTAAGATTGCCACGCTGTTCAATGGAGGTGAACGTGGCCTCGAAGGCCTCAGTAAGCTGTTGCGGAGTACTAGAAAAAAATGACAAACCGCGGCCATTAAAGGCTGCATGCTGCATGTCAATTCTGATGTCAGAAGCAAGAGACGGTAATGGCCATCCACCTGCGGGCGGGGAGGTTGTTTTGAGATGGTCGATGGGCAAGGTTATTTCGGCCCCACCTACGCCAAATGTCACTATATAAGTATTCAAATGCTGCTGCGGGTTGTCATCTGTATAGGTAATATTGGTACTCGGGTCGGTGTAGGTGCTGGTTGTAACTTCATTATCCAGTGTTGTAGATAAGTCAGTCTCGTAGTAGCGCATGGCAATATCCGCCAACGTGGAAGTATGCAAGCCCGCATGCGGACCACCATCATAATCGCTTGAGTTGTCCCCATCATAATCGTTCCATTCGTCTAAATAGGTTCCATTGTAAGCACCATCAGTAAATAGCACGGCAAAATTCTTCTGGCATTCGCCCCCTTCTGCTTGGGAGTTAATGGGACTTGCGTCGCTAAAGCCCAGCGTGTCGTGGTCACTATTATTGCCTGCTTGGTCAAAGTACTGACCTACAGTATTCATAAAGTTTCGTGTAGGCGTTGACGCCTCAGCTGTAATCTTAAACAACGCTGCCAGCAAGGCATCTTTATTAGCCTTTACGGCCATATTAGAGACAGGCGTGCCGACATCAGCTGCATTATCATTCATGGTCGCCAAGCCCATGCGGGCGTTAGAGTTAGCGATAACATGAGATACGGTATGTTTCATGGCGTGCAGTGGTTTTCTGTGATAGGAAAACCAGTTGGCGTAATTTTGCTTTTGTTCTGCGGTCATGTCATTAAACTCAACATACTTGCTGTCATCAACAGTCACTGGCCAGTACTCTTGGGGATAAGCAGCAAGCTCCTTTCTCCCATGAGCGCATTCTCCTGTACCATGGTCTAGTTGCACATCTTGGTCATGAGAAAATTTACCATCACCGTCTTTATCATCCCATGGTATATATCCATGCCCGTAGTATCCCGTCTTTGTTTCTGTTAAATCTATTCTTGTGGTAGTGTCCTCTGGGTCATTTTTTGGTGCAGCAGTTATTGATGCATTTGTATAACCAGCCCAAGGGGCGTAGATAACATTTGGGTCATAAGCCAGAGGATTAAATCCGACACAACGTCTAAATAGGATTGGGTCAGATCTTGTACTACTCATATCAACAGCAATCTGTAGGTCATCCCAATCAACTATTTTTTTCTCTAGGAGTCGTTCCTCAATGGTATCGGTTTGACTGCTCAAGTGATCCCTTATCTTGTAATACCATCCCTCAAACATGTAATCAAATTTCTTAGGCTGATTGATGTGCGTGGTTTTCATACTGGCAGAATCATCCAGCGCCAGCAAGATATTGGATTGTACCCCTTGTGGCACAGAGATAGCCAATGGCGTGGTGGTCGCCAAGTTTAGGCTTTCAGCATAGCTTGCCTGGCTTGCGCCGACCAAGCAAACAAGCATTGCGCTTATAAAGCAGCTTATAGGCTTTTTAGTTATGGTTTTAGTTATGGTTTTAGTCATGAGTTTTTTAAATATGAGTTTTTTGATTATATCCATAAACTGCCTCTTTTTAAAAGTATTAAGCTTTTAATTACCCTTTAATTTAACTTAACCCTTAATTTTTTACTAACTTTAACATAACACACATTTCTTACCTGCAACACTCGATTTATTTCTATCTTTTTATTTATATAAGACCTATTTCTACCAAGCATTCGGATTTGCATATTTTGGTCTAAGCCCCAAGTCAGTTAAAATGTACTTAACTCACCCTATGTTCAAGCTAGCCCCGTGTGCTTAAGCCACATAAGTTAAGGTGATAGCGTATGTATATTTTGTTTCTATGAAATATATCTGTGCTTGCACTGTGAGAGTGCCTTCGCTTGATTTTATATTGGTGATTTTATACTGGCTTTTATCTTAATCCTTCGTGAAGGCAATTATACCATTGAAGTGTGTAGCAGTGGCTAACTTTACTGTACCTGCCACCAAGATTGGCGGCCGCCAGAGAGGAATCCAGCAGGGTCGCTAAACTTATCGCTGCATATTTCACCATCACAGTTATGAACCAGGCGACTGTCGCCATCCCCGTCGCTTGCTATTGATAATCCACCCAGCCCACCACCTTTGATGCCTGTCACTGCATCGCCACTATCAAGCAGATCTTCACCATCAATGATACCATCATCATCATTATCAAATACAGCCCTTTCAGAGCTGGCACCGTTTAGCGCACTGACGACCATAATATATCCATCATTGCTGCTACTGCTAAGGTCGCATGGTATTCTGCCTGCGTTGATAAAGGTACTCATGACAATACTATCTCCCACCAGTATAGAATTAGCGATAACACGCTCACCGCCATTAACACCAGTTTCAAGATTAGGATTGCGTAAGTCCAGATACCAACCTGTCTCAGCACCAGTGACAGTTTCTTTAGAAACCGTACGCACACCTGAGCCTGTATCCTGATAGGTGATGGTTTGTTGTTGCAGGTCATTCGTTGTATTTCGACTGTCTACCTGAGCGCCTTTATCGATAATCCCATAAAAAGTCTGTAGTTGATAAGTGTCTGGAGATGTCGGCGCATTGGCATCGTTGATTTCAATAAATTTGCCAGTACCAAACAAGATCATATTTTCATTTTTCTTGTTTACCGCAACTGTAGGCCTCGTAGTGATCGGCTGCCTTTTTGCTGTAGTGCTATCACCATCATAGGCAACGAACAAGGGTGCTGGGCTTCCTCCTGTAGAAAATGCAGACTGCCACGCTGTTTTATCATCACTGGATATATCAAATTTCCACAGATTGCCTTGCAGGTCTCCTGCGTAGAGGGTATCAACAGTAATGTTGCTATCATCATCAGCTAGAAATGGCATGGCCATGCCATTTAATTCTTCTACAGTAGCCGTATCGCCAAACTCGGAGTCCAGTACTGCGATTTCATTTCCTGTTGCAGCATTCAGGATAAAGGTCTTTGATTGCCCAGATTGGCTATTATAACCATTACCAAAAATCACCCCCCATTGGCCATTATTGAGTCGGGCAATCTGCGGTTTATGCAAGACAAAGCCAAGCTCATCAGCATTAGTTCTGTTTGCCAAGGCATCATCATCATAACTGTATTCCCATAAGACATCGTTTGCCTCAAATGAAAAGGGATTACTTATGTCCAGTGCAAAGATGGTTCTGCCCCCTTCGCCGAGCGTAGCAACCAGTATGGTTTTCCATGCGTCGTTGATATAGACATCGGCAATAGAGATACCGCCGTTGACATAAAATCTATGGTTATAGTTAGGGTCAGCAAGGTGTTTTAGTTTACCGTGCACAGAACTTGGCACATAGGCAAATAGCTCTTCGCCATTTGCAGATGCAGAAATGGAATCATCTTCAAAGGCATGCAGCATACCGTCGTTACTGCCAACATAGATAACATTCTTATTGCCAAAGGTGGCGTATTTTGTCGCTACAAAATTACTGTAGCTTGAACCTTCAGTCCCAGATAAATAACCATTAGCAAAGTTTTCTGTGCTTTGTGATATTGGTGAAGCGTTGATTATATCTCCTAAGAGACTCGTGCGTACACGCAGCCCAGGGCTTGTTTCTAGGCTCTTATCACCGCGGATGTAATTGATGATATCTGCAGCTGTATAGTCTGTGCCGCCTACATTCAAGGTGCCAATGGCAGTCTCTACTGTGCTGGTATCAGCTGTTGTATCCGCATTGGGCTTAAACTCTACCCCTGTTGATGTGTCGTTGGTCATGGTAAATATCTTACGGTTAGTATGCACTGGGAGCTGTTCTGAGGCTTCCCATACCGCCGTATCTATCACATCACTATTTTCATCAAAGGCATAGGCAGAAAGCTTACCCGTCCAATCAGCTGAACTATAGAGTGCCGTATAAGCATGTGATCGTACATTCAGGTTGCCACTATTGATGGCAACAGCAGTACTGCTAAGATTGCCACGCTGTTCAATGGAGGTGAGCGTGGTCTCAAAGGCCTCAGTAAGCTGTTGCGGATTACCAGAAAAAAACGACAAACCGCGGCCATTAAAGGCTGCATGCTGCAGATCAGCTAATATGTCTTTGGTATTTGAAGAACCCGGGTTTGGCCATCCGCCTGCGGGCGGGGAGGTTGTTTTGAGATGGTCGATGGGCAAGGTTATTTCGGACTCACCTATGCCAAATGTCACTATATAAGTATTCAAATGCTGCTGCGGGTTGTCATCTGTATAGGTAATATTGGTACTCGGGTCGGTGTAGGTGCTGGTTGTAACTTCATTATCCAGTGTTGTAGATAAGTCAGTTTCGTAGTAGTACATGACAATATCTGCCAACGTGGAAGTATGAGAGTCCGCATGCGGACCGCCATCATAATCGCTTGAGTTATCCCCATCACTATTGGTCGTGTCTGAATATTCCCCATTATACAGACCATCAGTAAACGCTACGACAAAATTTTTCTGGCATTCACCTCCTTTTGCTTGGGAGTTAATGGGACTTGCGTCGGTAAAGCCTAGATCTCCATGGTCACTATTATCGTCTGCTTGGTCAAAGTACCTACCTGCACGACGCATCAAAGCCCGTAAAGGTGTGGGGCCATCAGCTGTAATTTTAAACAATGCTTCCAGCAAGGCTGCTCTATTAGCTTGTACGGTCATATCGGAGACAGGCGTGCCAGCATTTTCATTATTATGCAAGGTCGCCAAGCCCATGCGGGCGCTAGAGTCATTGATAACATGAGACATGGTATGTTTCATGACGTGCAGTGGTTTTCTGTGATAGGAAAACCAGTTGGCGTAATTTTGCTTTTGTTCTGCGGTCATGTCATTAAGCTCAACATATTTGCTTGTGTCAATATCCACTGGCCAAGTCTCTGGACTTTTAATATCAATCTGTTCGAAGAAAGATAAACTGTCAATCTCTGCCTGTGTGTAACCTCTATTTTCAATTTTCTCGTCAGCACATTCTCCTGCATCAAATTTACCATTTCCGTTATCATCCTCCCAGGGTATATACCCTAGACTGACGTAATCAATTTTGGTTTCTGTTAAATCTACTGTGCTATTGTCTCCGGGATTATTTGTTGGTGCAGCAGTTGGCGGTGCATTTGTATAACCAGCCCAAGGGGTGTAGATAACATTTGGGTCATAAGCCACAATATTATATCCGACACAACGTGCAAGCAGTTGCGGGTCAGATCTGTCAGAGGATGTGTCTGTTGCAACAATACTCTTAATCTCCTCTGTACCTGTAGGGTCATTTTTTTCTAAGAGCTGACTAAAACTATCCTCCTCCTTCTGCCTGTAGCTTAACCCTTCTTGCGTATAGACTTCTGCTTCAGTCGTTAGCACTTTCAGAAATCCCATACTGCCGGAATCATCCAGCGCCAGAAAGACATTATGTTGTATAGGCGACACAGAGATAGCTAATGGTGTAGTGGTCGCCAAGTTTAGGCTTTCAGCATAGCTTGCCTGGCTTGCGCCGACCAAGCAAACAAGCATTGCGCTTATAAAGCAGCTTATAGGCTTTTTAGTTATGGTTTTAGTCATGAGTTTTTTGAATATGAGTTTTTTGATTGTATTCATAATACTGCCTCTTTAATTTAAGTATTAATCTTTTAAGTTAAGCATCCAACCTTTTTAAAGTATTAGACCCTTAAGTTTCAAACACAATGTTTAGCATAGTTAAGATCATAATTGGTTTATTTACAGAACTGCTTGTATCAAAGATATTAATGTTTTCACTCTTTATCTGATAAATGGTATTTTAATTTCGATAAACGGTAGGCTTTGAGCATAGTTGGGCGTAGATTTTGTGCGCTGTCTGAAGTTTTATAACATTTTGTATAGATAAACTTAACAGCAAAAGCTGCGTACTGGGTGTTTTGTGTGAAAATGAAAACTATCGCAGTATCAGTATGCGCTATAGACCACAAGATATAGACCAAGCAATAGGTTAAGATGATGATCGGGTGATTGTTAAAATAGTGCCTTCAAGTATTTCCCTGATTCAATATTACTTCTGATTCAACATCACTTCCTTATCAAACATTAAAGGCAATATGGATAAGAAAAGGCAATATGGATAAGATATTTGTCCTGTATTTTTAATTACACAGAATTTTTTTGTATTAATCTTTGATACCCCAAGCATCCAGACCTACCAGCATCCAGACTTAGCCATTTTAGCTCTAACCCAAGCAGCAGTGCTATCGCTGCATTGGTGCCCATTAGCGATGCACTTACCTCCCGCGCTTGTCACCCCTAGTATGCCACATTTCGTATCCGCATCTTTTTGAGCGTCTTGGGGCAATGCCCTTATTTTAAAGACATTCGCTTCTTGCGTAAAAAAGGCAAAGCGATATATAGCATCCCCCACTTTAGGGTGTTGTGTGAACGGTAAGGTGGCACCCGCGTATGTTCCTGTTTCAGTATAATATCGTTCCACGAATGCAGCCGCCTCAAGCAAGAGACCCTGCGCCTGCGCTCTTCTAGTGTCAACCATATAACCATTATATGCAGGGACAGCAATAGCAGATAAAATGCCAATAACAGCAACGACTGTCAACAATTCTATCAAGCTAAATCCACTGTTTGATCTTATATTAGTTCTCATTAATCTTAAATCTTTACCCTCGGATATAATTATATCATTAAATTTACAATAGTGGTTGATTTTAGTGTATCTAGACTAAGTCTCTGACTGTATGTCAGGCATGACATTAATTGGGCTCAACTACAAAAAATAATTGAGTTGTTAGTTTTAGTTCATTTTACTTCGCACGTATAAATTTCACATGTAAGAGCATTGAATTATTGTTCTCTGACTGTTGATTGCAACACAGTTCCACCTATATTATTAATCCCGAATCCTCTCGCGGTAATACGATAAACTCTAGCTAGGCAACAACTGGGATTACCGCAAGACTGCTTGGCAGCGTTTCTCATGCAGCTCTTGTTACGCGGTGATTCACCATAATTTTCGACAATGTATTGTGGTTCTTTGAAAAGCGTTGGCGGTGCTAATTGAGCACTACCATCACTACCATCTTGCCAGCTGAGCTCGTCTGAAGATGTAATATCTAGAAGTTCTCTAACAGTAAAATTTTGTCGCGTATACATACCATCTGCCCCCCCATCATCATCGAATATCTGGGCACGGGTGAGTGTTAACGCCATTTTTTCGCCAGTACGCAATGCTGCCTCAGTTGCCTGAAAAGACATATGTTTATTGCGTAGATTACCGGTCATTTTTTCTTGCAAGGTTGTTGTAAGCACGGCATTAATGCCTAGGATGGTCATGATGACGAGCATCATTAGGCTGACGATTAAGACCGCGCCCCGATGCTTTGGAGTGCCTGAATAATAAGCAGTGGAAAAATTTGCCATAGTTGAGCCTCCTTAGGGCAGTCGGTTACGCAAAGTGACTGTAGCAGAAAATGCGAGGCGTAGTCTTGTGTCATTATCAGTGTTGACATCCTCGCCGTCGAACTGGAAAGGGCGCGCCTCTAAGGTGATGTTATTATCACTGCGCACCAACACGTTAACTCTCGCACTCGAGACTGTGCCCCAATCTGTTACATTGTTTGCCGTCACATATTCATCGACATATTGATCATCATTGGTGTCAATGCCATACAGGATATGCATACGCTCAACACCATCAGCGAGCTCGAATATCATGTAGTCCCCTCTGGCATCTGATTCCCCTCTGGCGGCAGCGGCTGGATCCCATGAGGCCAGCCAAGCAGACGGCTCCCTGTTTGTGTTTTCTTCAATATAGAAAACATTAGTCAAATACTTGAGTACTTGCGATCCATCATTGGATCTGTACTTCTTGCTCAACGCTTCCGCATGCGCCAAGCTGTTGCCGCTCGGATCATTGTTGATCATAAAGACGTCTGCAGTGTCTGCACAATCAGTAATAATGACTATCTGGTTTTCTTGAAAATTACAATCATTACTTATTAGCTCTACCTCGTCACCAAATGTAAGCAAATCATTAGCTAATGTCGCCGAACAAGTATCGCCTCGCTGTATAGCGATAACATCAGTATACGGTAATACAGTGGCATTAATGTCACTGCTTGCTGTAATAAAATCTGGCAAGGCAGGATTCCATGTCGTTCCTTCGAATTCAAAACCTCTAATAGAATTTTCGTCCTCAATAGCAAAGGGCGGATCGGCGACTAAGGTATTAGGCTCGATAAGCTGACGATGACCACAGCCAATAAATCCTGCCATACGAATTTCTTTTGCGATAGTATCGATCAAGAAACGCCCGGTTTCCTGCATGCGCGATAACTGCGTTTCTAAGCGATATACATTATTATTACTGATAAATATATTGACAGCACCGCCAAGCAGCGCTATACCAATGACTACCGCAATCATGACCTCAATCAACGAAAACCCCTGTTGTCTTGGGTTATTTAAATATGCCATATATCTTCCGTTTCATAAATAGTTTAAAAAACAGTAATTCAGGAAAAATATAGTTGTTAAAGAAAAGCGGTAATTTCAAAATTCGCAATATTAGAACCGTCAATAACAGAGCCGCCTTCGCGACTTATATCCCATTGCACTTCGATGGTGCAGACCTCTGTCTCCGTGGCACAGTCAATCTTTCCTTCACCCTCTGGCAGAAAATTTCTAACGAAAGACACTTGCCAGTCATTAACATCTGCTTGGCACAATCCTCCTCCGGTGATTTGATCGCCCATACCAACATTACATCTTCCTTCTTGCGCAGCTATACGGTTAGCACGCAATCTGTCCATCATGTCCTGGACTAGAAAGGTTGCCTGCGTGCGGTTATAAGCACCGTGATTTAACTTGAGCGCATTGGCTTGTAATGCAGCAAGCCCGAGCAGCCCGATTGATAAGACCAAAAGCGCAATGAGCGCTTCAAGCAAGGTGAAGCCACTCAGGTTCTTGCTTGGGTTTTTTGTTTCCCTTATGTGTTTTGCTTTATGGATAGTAGTTTTTTTACGCATGAATATTCCTTAAGCATTCTAACAGCTTTCTCTTTTAGCTATGGCAAGGCCAGATAATCTTACACGGATTACAGATTGTTGCGTACCAGAGCGGCAATTATTGGGTCGTAGGGTAATCTTAACTGTTGTCTTGGCAAAACCCGTTGCTTTATAGGTCACTCTGCTTGCATCACCAATAAGTGTGGAGTTTTGAATGGGTTCATAGGTGCGGATCGCAATATCTTCCACATCAATATCACCCTGATTATCTACATCCAGCCGCACCTGCCAACCGTTTGTCCAGATATTACTACCATTTAGTGACAATACGTTTACGCTATGCCCTCTAGTGATAGCCTCATTGCGCGCAAAGTGTAAGGAGGTAAGCAAAGAGTTTGACTGTGCGGTAAGGCGGCTAGAGTTAATATAACCCTCAAACTGAGGCAAGCCTATAGCAAACAAAATTCCTGCCACAACAATAACAGTCATCAACTCAAGAAGAGTAAAACCAGATTGCAAATTATTGTTTTTGTGTCTGCGCATTTTATTAATTTAAATATATTTTGTTAGCATGACTGCACGTTTACAGCAGAGCCTTTTATAGCAAAAAAATCAATATTTTCCACCTTATTATCTGATAAACGGTATTTTAATTCCAATGAACGGTCAATAAAACGGTAAATAATTTCGATAAATGTCAGATTTCGAGGTATGTTTTATGCTTTAGTTATGGAATTTTGTGAAATATTATCTTAAATGCACAAGAAAGACTGCATCATTGTTGGAGGGGGTATTGTTGGTATGGCTACAGCTAGGGAACTCGCTATGCGAGGTCTTGCTGTTTCCTTATTTGACAAAGGCCGATTAGGTAAGCAAGCAAGTTTTGCGGCTGGAGGGATTTTATCCTCCATGCGACCATGGTTTGAGCATTCAGATTCAGCAAAGTTATCAAGCGAAGGTAAGGCATGCTATGAAGACTATACAAAAGCATTGAAAGATGAGACGGGGGTTGACCCAGAATTTTACAGATCTGGACTATTGATGATTGATGAAGCAGACCTTGGGCATGCAAAAACATGGGCCGATAAAACTAAATTTTCGTATTCTGAACATCACAAAGAATATCCAGTGCACATGCGCATCCCTGACAAATCGATATTTTTTCCTGAGATTGCACAGATTAGGGTTTCAAGACTATTAAAGGCGTTGCGCGCTAGCCTCGTAAAGCTTGATGTAAGTATTTTTGAAGATACAGCAATTACCGGGCTGGAACTCAATAAGGGTAGATGTGATGCTATAATCACTGGGAATGGAAAACATTGCGCCAGCTTGTTTATTATTTCCGCTGGTGCCTGGAGCGAAAAAATATCACGTCCGATAAATGATGATATAAAGATAAAACCTGTTTTGGGGCAAATGCTTTGTGTGAAATTTCCTAAGCAGCAGCTTAAATCGATGATATTGGATGGCGCGCATTATTTTATCCCCAGAAAGGATGGTCACGTGTTAATTGGCAGCACAATGGAAGATGTCGGTTTTAGTAAAGATATAACACAGTCTGCAAGAAATGATTTGATGGACTGGGCTTTTGCGCTTTGGCCGGATATTTCTGCTGCCAAATTTATCAAACAATGGGCTGGATTGCGCCCTGCTACGGGCAATGGAATACCCTATCTAAGCAAGTTTGAAGGCTATGAAAATATTTACATCAATGCAGGACATTTCAGGAAAGGCATTCTACAGGCACCAGTTTGCGCTAGAAAGATTGCTGATATGATCTTTAGTGCAGATTGAATGAACTTTGGATATACTACCGATTATGAAGTTTGATTTAAAACGTAATATTCATAGTGAGCAGATTGTGGCAGCTTTGGAAAGGCACGAAATCGTACTTACCTCACAACGGATTGGTATCGCTACAGCGTTACTAACAAAACCTCAACATTTATCCGCAGAACAGGTATTTAAACGAGTAAATACAAAAAGTGAATTAGTCTCCAAAGCTACCGTTTACAACACTTTAAATTTGTTTGTGGACAAGGGGTTGGCTAATCAAGTGGTCGTAGATTCCAGATATATTTTCTATGACTCAAATACCGAGAAACATCATCATTTTTATAATGAAGATACCGGTTTGCTTCGGGATATTGATGATACAGAGATGTTTGTTAAGGAAATTCATAACTTGCCAAAAAATACAATACAAACAGGTGTTGATGTTGTCATTCGAGTAAAGAGCCAATCATAAATAAGCCGTTTGGGTATACACTTGCAGCGTTTTTTAAAGCAAATGCCGAAGTAGCTCAGTTGGTAGAGCAACTGTTTCGTAAATAGTAGGTCGGAGGTTCGAATCCTCTCTTCGGCACCGCTCTTGGTCTTAACACAGGTGCTCGCTGACTTTATCCCGTGTATTAGCGATTGTCCTACAGATTGTAATATCAGGGTACCAAATTGTTGGAACAGTCAATTAATATTGACGGTTGTGTTTATTGACATTAGACTTCGCAGAATGGGTGGAAGAATTATAAATTGGATGCGTGGTGCGTCCTCTGTTTTGGAAATATGGCCTGATACAGGATCAAGAATAAAAGAGCAATTTCTAACGCGTTCTGATGCTGAGGCGCTACGTTCTGATGCCGAAGCACTGTATGGTGATTGGTTACAGGTAGGCAACGACATAAGGAGTGCTACGGAGGAATACGAGCGTGAGCAAGGGGAAGGGGCAACGTAATAAGCAAGGCATGCAAAAACAAGCTGAGCAATCGCTAAAAAAACCTCAACAAATTGTAACTGAAACCTTCCAAGGACCAATACCCCATCCTGTAATTCTTGAACAATACAATAAGGCAACCCCAGGCGCTGCTGACCGCATTATTTCAATGGCGGAAAATGAAGCAACGCATAGACATGAGATGGAAAAACTTAGACATGAGATGGAAAAACTTAATGTTCTTAGTGGATATAAGGAGGCTAGTGTAGGGCAGATTTTCGCCCTTATAATAGGGGTAGTAGCAATAATTAGCGGCGCTACTGTTGCTGTCTTGGGTTACCCAATACCTGGTGCTATAATTGGTAGTGCAGCTGTAGTCGGTCTTGTAACCGTGTTCATTCGGGGTAGAAAATAAAAGCCCAAAAGTTAAGAGAATAAACTGTTTGATACAGGTATTTGGTACAGGCGTTCGCTAGCTTTATCCGATATATTAGAGACCGCCCCACAGATATACTGAAAGCCGAATGTTTCTTTTCAGTATTAAGCCAACATTTGGCTGCGGATGGCTATGGTATAGTTACTTCTCGAGCTTTCTTGCATGCATAATGCATTCGTAAGCAGCCCTGATTTCCTGCGTTTTTTGTGTGGTAATTTTCATCATTTCTTCCGGCAGACCTTTAGCGATGAGCTTGTCTGGATGGTGTTGGCTGATGAGCTTTCGGTAAGCGCGCTTTACTTCACGGTCATGGGCATTTGGATCAATATTCAAGATGGTGTAGGCATGTTGTAACTGCATGTTGCCAAAGCGCCCGCCTTGGCTTGAGCTTTGCTGTTGTGCTCCAGCTAAAATTGCAGCAAGGATGCTATTTAATTCATATTCAGAAAAGCGTATGAAGCGGCAGATTTCTTCTAACAGTTTTTGCTCTGCTGGATGCAAAATACCATCTGCGCATGCAGCAGCACATTGAATCTCAATAAATACCCTTTTAACATTTTTTGATAAACCAAGTTCAGATTTTAATTGTTGTAAAATATCTGCAAGAGGAAAATTATCCTTTTTGCCTTCATTAAATAGTGCGATAGCGGCATCTTTTTGCGCAGGCGATAATGACATTTGTGCCATAACCATTTTGGCTGTACTAATTTCATCTTCTGTGACCTGACCATCTGCCTTGCAGATATGACCCATAACAGAGAATGTTGCGGCAAAAAATGCTGCCTGAGAGCGATTTTGCTGACCAATTGATTGAGTGTTTTGACTGGCTTCATCGAAATTGTGACCCAAAGCAGCACCAAGCACAGCACCGATTGGACCCCCAAGAGCAAAACCAAGATAACCGCCGATTAATTTCCCCCACCAGCTCATTTTACATTGCCTGATCTTTGCATGACCTTGCTGTATAAGCACTGTGCTTTCTTGCGATAAATGTTTCTGTCATGATGAGATGTATGCCAATGAGATACGGTCTCAGCGCTTAACAAACCGCCTGATAAATCTTCGTTAAATTTATCCATAATTAATATATTTAAGTTACTACATTCGCACGCTTTTAGTTATTTTTTTAATGGCTATGTACCATTGTCACTATAATATAATATGACGAGAGCGAGTCACAATAATCAAAAAATAGTTTTAAGCAAAAAAGGCAAAAAATATACTTTAATTTCCCAGTCAATTTCTTGCCCAACTTTAATTTGAAATATTAACATTATTAATGACTGGTAAAAACGAAAACGAGAATTTAATGCAATGGGCGACTTATGCTTCGGTTGCTGTGGCTTTCATCCTCATTATTAACAAGACAATCGCATCTACATGCTCTCTTTTTGTTTTTTAATTTTTAAAGAAGCCATAAATATACATTCCTGAAGTAATAAAATTTATTGGCATCCAAATTTCCCTACTTAGATGCACAGGAACAATTGGATTATACAAAATTAAAATTAAAGCAAATATAATTGAAATTTCATTAACTTCCTCTGCCACTTTATAACTATGATAAATTATAAAACCTGCTGTAACACTAACTATAAGACGAAGTAGTGTATAAAAGCTGTATGGGAAAGAAATTAAAGGTGCGATTATTAATAATACAGCTGGCATTAAAAGAAATAATGTTAATGAGTTTTTGTTCACTTCTTAAAATTTGTAACCAGATTTAGTTAAAAGTTCTTCCTCATCAATTAAATAAGCACAAAGTCCAACGGGATTTTTTTTATCTATAAGACAATCTTCTGCTTGCTTTACACCAAAATTAGCAGCTGCCATAAATTCTTTATTAGTGTCCCTAAATTTTGAGGAATTTGCTAAAATTTTTAGACCTTTTTCACCATAAAATTTTTTAAATATTATAATCATACCTGCCATCCATGGGTCGCCTTCAAGGTTATTCCATTTTGAATTATAAAAACAAAAGTCAATGTATCCATACAAATAACCATAAACAAACATGTCGTCGGGCAATGTTCCTAAAAGAGTAGCTAGAGTAGCTCTAGGAATAAATAATTTTCCCCCAATCCTTTTTTTTGATAAAAATCAAATAAGCTCATAAACATTATTATAATCTAAGCACGCCGCGTGCGCAAAAATCTCGTGCTGCTTAACTTCTCCTCCATGTATGAAATTTTTCTACCCACTTAAGCAATTGTTCTGGCGCATGCGCCTTCTTCCAGCTACCTGCAACATACTTGTTTGCCTCGGCAAGAGTAGGGTAGATATGTATGGTATCCAGTATTTTGTTAAGCCCGATGTTATTGCGCATGGCACTGACATACTCGGCAATTAAATCGCCCGCATGTTCACAGGCGATAGTAACGCCCAGTATTTTATCCTTTCTTGGTACTGTGAGCACTTTGATTAGCCCATGTGCTTCTTCATCAGCGATAGCACGATCAAGATCATCTATTTCATAAGTAGTGACTTCGTAAGGAATATTACTTATTTTTGCTTCTATTTCATTTATGCCAACACGTGCAACTTCAGGATCAGTAAAAGTAGCCCATGGAATGACTGAGTAATCTACTTTAAATTTTTTAAAGTCACCAAACAGAGAATTAACTACTGTATACCATGCCTGATGTGCCGCTGTATGTGTAAATTGGAAAGGTCCTGTGACATCCCCGCATGCAAAAATATTAGGATATGAGGTTTGTAGAAATTCGTTTGTTTCGATTGTTTTTGTACTCGTTGTCGGTATGCCTAAATCTTCCAACCCATAGCCTGTGGTATTAGCTGTACGACCGACTGCAACTAATAATTCATCAAAAACAAGACGAACATCCTTACCTTGATACTCACAAATTAAAACTTTTTCCCTCTGTTCAATCAGGAATTTTTTAGCCTTGTGATTTGTTAGGACAGAAACACCTTCTTTTTTAAAGCGCTGCATGACTAATTCAGAAATCTCAGTGTCTTCACGAATTAATAATCTAGGCAACATTTCAATTTGTGACACATGACTGCCAAAACGTGCAAAACATTGTGTTAGTTCACAGCCAATCGGACCGCCGCCGAGGACTACAAGTCTTTTAGGTAATTTTCTTAATTCCCATAGCGTATCAGAAGTGTGATAAGCCATATCTTCAATGCCTAGGATGGCAGGGACGGACGGACGAGCTCCTGCTGCGATGACAATATTTCGTGTTGTTAAAGTTTTTCCATTGACCTCGATTGTCCATGGCGAGGTAATTTTTGCTGTACCTGTAATACATTCAACTCCAAGTTTTAAGTAACGCTCAATCGAATCATGTGGCTCAATAGTTTTTATGATACGTTGAACACGCTCCATAACATCGGCAAAGTCAAAATCAATATCAGCAGATTTAAATCCAAATTCTTTGGCGCGGCGAGCATGAGCAAGAAATTTTGCTGAGCGTATTAAGGCTTTTGATGGGACACAGCCTGTGTACAAACAATCTCCACCCATCTTATTTTTTTCAATCAGGGTAACTTTAGCTTTGACTGCTGCGGCGATATAGGCAGTGACGAGTCCCGCAGCACCAGCCCCTAATACAAGCAGATTGCGATCAAATTTTTTTGGTTTTTTATAATTCTTATTCATTAATGAATGAGTTTATGTTCTTTTATTTGTCAGTCGTGACTGAATAAAATCAATTATTTTTTTCACAATCAATGGAAAAAGACCAAGTAGCGTAAAAGACAAAATTAATTCTACGGAAAAAATATCTTTCAAGCTGTTGATTTTCGCAAGCTGTGTCCCTGCAAAAACATAAATAATGGTACCGGCCAGCATACCTAGTTGGCTGATAAGAAAAAACGTCAATGTTTTTATTTGGGTTAGACCCATAACTAAATTGACAATAAAAAAAGGAAATACAGGCACTAAACGTAAGGTGAATAAATAAAATGCACCGTCTTTCTTTATACCTTGATTAATAACATGCAATCGTTTTGCAAATTTCTTTTGTAACGAATCTCGCAATAGAAAGCGTGAAGTTAAAAAGGCAAGTGTTGCGCCTATGGTAGATGCGAACGAAGCCAACAACACACCCACGAGTAAGCCAAATACTACGCCACCTGCTAGCGTCATAATTACAGCACCCGGCAGAGATAATCCTGTAATGGCAACGTAGGCAACGAAGAATATTAGTGCTGCGGTTAAAGGGTGAGTATCCTTGTATTCGGCAAGGGCGTTTTGTTGTGTTTTTAAGGTATCCAGATTAGCGTATTGATGCAGTCCGAAATAAAAAAAGATAAATATAAAAAGAGCGATCAGGCTTATAAATACAATTTTTATTTTCATCAGGTATTGGTGGTATTATGATCAAAATTAAGGTTCTTATTTTTTCATATTATTTATCCAAAGCCTTCTATTAAGAAGAATAGAAAAGCGTAAGGATAAGCATATAACGTCACCATTCAGACGCCACGTAAGCGGTCGGCTGGAATGAATTATTATGTCATATGCCAATAATAAGTGTAATTAACAATCCTAACAAAGATTTATCTTTTATTTTGGTAATAACTTTTTCCCTTTGTATTTATTCGCAGATTGCCAAAGCCCTATCAATACAGGTATTGAATATGCAATATAAGCTACAAGCGCAATTATGAAAAACTCAATTGATATAATGAGTTTCATTAAAATGTTAAAAACAGTACCAACTAATACATTGTATAACCAGTAAGTTTTTGCTAAGCCAAAATCTCCATTTGAAAGTTTACTAAAAAACCCTTTTTCCATATTGTTTTTATTTGTTTCGTTTTCACTCATTATATTTCTTCTTGATGATTGTCGTATTATAGTTACGCTTCATAATCCGTAGCACGGATGGACTGTAACGTGGTTGTTCAGTGTGCAGAAATGTCTTGCGCTATAATTTTAATATATTTACTGTGATTAGTTCGCGATTCCCTGTTTCAATATATTTGCTTCGTTAATTTCAGCCGCTGTCAGTTTTTCTTTTAAAGTATCACGTTTGTAAATATCCATGACATTACCGCTATTGACCAAAATATCATACCAAGCTAGAGCAAGCGGCTTGTTTTGTTCTACGCCTTCACCATTCATATAAAGTGTAGCGAGTGCTCTTTGTGCTAAAGCGTGACCTTGATCTGCTGATTTTTTATACTGGGCGAGAGCGCTGGCAGGATCTTTTTCAGTACCCTGACCATAAGCATAGGCAACACCTAGTTTGTATTGTGCCGGCGCATGATTTAAATCTGCTGCTTGCTTGAAAAATTTAAAGGCAGTTTTGTAATTTTGCAAAACTTCTTCACCAAGTTCAAAGGCAAGACCTCTTGCATAGAGATTTTCTGGTGAATGATGAATAGCTTCTGGATCATGAGTGTCAAATTTATCAGTCTCTTCAATAGCGTTATCAAGTTCGAAAAATTGTTCCTCATCAGGCTCATCTCGTCCGAATAATCTACTAAAGAATCCCATTTTCTTTTCAGTTTGTTCTTCTGTTATCTCATCATCTTGTTCTGTCTTTGTCGTGATAGTGTGTTGCAGGCTGTCCAGATTATGTTGTGCATTTTGATGACCTTGTGCGGCTGCTTTTTTATACCACTGCTGCGCCTTGAAATCATCTTGTTCAATACCTTCGCCCAACAAATACATATTACCAAGATTGTATTGTGCGTCGGCAAGCCCTTGTTCTGCTGCACGGCGATACCAGAGGAAGGCCTGTGTATTATCTTGTTGCACATCCTTGCCTTGATGACACAAGATAGCAAGCCGCAATTGAGCGGTTGAGTTTCCCTTGGCTGCAAGTGACCGTAGGTTTAGGATGTCGTCTGTATTTTTCGCATCTAAGACAAGGTCAATAGGCTCTGCAAATATTTCTCCAGATTCATCTTCCATGAAATCTTTCGTAGCATTATTCATAGAAAATTCCATAGAATTGCCCATAAGCTCACTCATAGAATCATCAACATTACTTTGCGCACGCGCTGAAGATTGTCTGCTTTGTTCGGATTGTTCAGGTTCTTCTAATTTTGCGATAACCGTAGGTTCTGTGGAAGTATCAATTTCAACGATGTCTGTGGCAGTATCTTCCTCCATATTGTCTTCTGCATTCGATTCTTCACCGTCAAATATTTTTTTACTGGAAAATAACCAAGATAAGAAGCCTTTTTTCTCTGTTTGACTATGAACCGCTGTTTGTGTCGTTTGCAGAGGTTTATCTGCAATGTTAGGTTCTCCTGATAACTGTGTCTCTATTTCAACAGGGTCAGGCTCCAGTTTTTGTTCCGCAGCAGTGGAGGCAGCCACTTCTGTATGCTCGCTGACAGGTTGTTTGTAAGCTTCATCACTGGGTTCTAAGTTTGAATTTGCCTCATCTTTTTTGCCAAATAATCTGCCAAAAAAACCTTTTTTTGGCAGATCGTCTATTTTGAGGATGTCTATTTCAGGATCGGGAATGAGCGCAGGCTTGTTTGCATCCGTCATAGCTCTTTCGATACTATTCAATGCGTTTTGAGCCGTAACATACCCCTGATCTGCTGATTTTTTAAACCATTCTGCTGCTAATTGCTGATTTTGAGTCGTCCCTTCGCCGTAGGCGTACGAGATACCCAAACTATATTGCGCGACCTTATGACCTTGTTCTGCAGCACGTCGATACCACTGCAGGGCTTCTTGGTAGTCTTGTTCAATACCTTGACCAAATGCGTAGGCAACAGCGAGATTATATTGAGAATCTCTATCGCCAAGAATTACTGCCTTCTTGTACCACTTAATGGCCTCAGCATAATCCTGTGCTACGCCCTCACCAACGTAGTACATATAACCTAAATGAGCTTGCGCTTTTTTATCTCCCTGCTCGGCAAGTTTTTGAAATAAAGCAGCAGCGCCGACATAATCTTCACGCGCCAAAGCATCTTTGGCCGCGCCCATGTATGCGAAACAAGGTTGGATAATTAAAGATAAGATTGTGACGCTAAACAGGCAAACTCTTTTCAATGCATCTGCTCCTGTATTGGTTAGGCATAAGTCTAATAAAAATTACAGTATCCCGAATTGTAACGCCCTGCATAATTAAAGGCAAAATTGAAATGCCGAGAGTAAATTTTTTGCCTTGTAATTTAAAATAAATTTCGTCTGTTTAAATATTTTGAGTCTGGTAAATTTTGATGTGTTAACTTAATGAAGTTACCGAATGCGTGACCGCCATCTTGATGTCTTAATCTCGCCTGTTACTTTACAGACTGCCAATATCAATGATATTCACAGCCCTATCGAATCAATTAGCAACACAATACAGATCCCCCAGAAGGATGTAGTGCAATACCCTAATAACAGTGAAAGTGCTAATTTTATATATCCATTAAAATATTATCTTCGATGCTGAGGCGCGAGCTATGGTTAGAGATTATACGGAGAACTGGAAGAATTTTTCCACCACAGCTGAATTTGACTATATTCGTGTATGGCAGCGTCCTCCTTGGTCAGAATAAATAAAGTCATTCAAGGGCTGTCACATAATAAGCAATTAAACTAATTAAAACAGTTAAAACAATGCCTTAAGGTAACTATAACCTACTTATCTGGGGTAGCCCTCTTTATCTTTTAGGAACTTATTGTAACCAAAACGAGACTAAGGGTTTAAAACAAGCTAAAAGAATTTTTGTAGGATGCAGCACAGTTTAAAAAGGCACTTGAAATTATTTAAAATCTATGCCAGTTAAGGATTGGCCAATACTAACAAGTAATTGGCAATCAACCAGCAGATGAGTATGCAGCAGATGGGTATAGAATCATCAGGTGTAATTAATCTAAGTTAAGGTGTAATTAATCTAAGTTAGATATAAGTGGTATAAATTTAGGTGTAAATATAACGCAAACAGATGACGGAATATTAAAGTTATGTTAGGCAAAGCTAATCTACTAAAACGTCTCACACTGGTCTTTCTCCTTGCAGGATTTTCTGCACAGGTAGCACAGGCAGCACCCGAAGCTACACTCATTTATTTGATGAATGGTCGGACTGTTACTCAAGTAGAAGCAGGGAATAATGTATTTATCATCGCCACAGACCTTGGAGGAATAGTATGGGCAGATAATCCTAGCATAGAAATCACAGGTACTGGCGCACATAGCTTTCCTGCAACCAGTATGACGAGATACTCTAGTGATAGTCTCGGAGAGATCTATTACTATTCATGGATCATCAACGATGGTGCTATTGGCATACAAACATTTACTTTAACCCACCAAGGCACGGACACTGTCGAAACCACGTCTAACACCATTACAGTGATAGGCATAACCCCTGTTACTACACCCACGATTAATACACAAACCAGCAATGACCCAACCCCTGTCATCACAGGCACAACAGGCACAGGTAGCGCACTTCTTACAGGTGAGACACTCTCTATTACCTTAAATGGTACAACCTATACACCTACTGTTGCTACAGATGGCACATGGTCTTTTACAGCCAATACACTTGCTGATGGCACTTACAACATCACTGCAACATTCACTAATGCAACAGGCAATGTCAGCACAGACACTACATCAAACGAACTTACCGTAGACAACACAGCTCCGACATTAACATCCTTTACACCTGCAAATAATGCAACTAATGTTCCATTAGACAGTAATATTGTGCTGACCTTTAATGAAGAAATTACCATAGGCACAGGCAATATCACCCTAGCACCTCAAGGTGGTACTGCTATAAATATTCCTATAACAAGCACACAGGTAACAGGAGAAGGTACTAATAAAATTACCATTGATCCAACAAATATTCTGTTGGCAAATACCAGCTATAGCATTACTGCCCCCAACACAGCTTTCACAGACAGCGCAGGTAATGCTTATGCTGGTATCAGTATAAGCATTACAACCATAACAACAGATACCACAGCACCCGAAGCTACACTCATTTATTTGATGAATGGTCAGCCTGTTACTCAAGTAGAAGCAGGGAATACTGCATTTGTCATTGCCACAGACCTTGGAGGAATAGTATGGGCAGATAGTCCTAGTATAGAAATCACAGGTACTGGCGCACATAGCTTTCCTGCAACCAGTATGATGAGATACTCTAGTGATAGTCTCGGAGAGCTCTATTACTATTCATGGACAATCAACGATGGTGCTGTTGGCATACAAACATTTACTTTAACCCACCAAGGCACGGACACTGTCGAAACCACGTCTAACACCATTACAGTGATAGGCACAGCCCCTGTTACTACACCCACGATTAATACACTAACCAGCAATGACACAACCCCTGTCATCACAGGCACAACAGGCACAGGTAACTCACTTCTTACAGGTGAGACACTCTCTATTACCTTAAATGGTGAAACCTACACACCTACTGTTGCTACAGATGGCACATGGTCTTTTACAGTAAGTAATGCTAATGCACTTACTGGTGGCACCTATAACGTCACTGCAACAATCACAGACACAGCAGGCAATGTCAGTACAGACACTACATCAAACGAGCTTACCGTAGACAACACAGCCCCTACTGTCGATGTCCGTTCTTGGCTAAGAGTAAACGGCATGAGTTATCGTATAGGAGCTAATTATCGTATACCTGCAGTAAAAGCAGGGGATGCCGTCATCGTCCATGCTAGATTCAGCGAACCCATAGCAGATACGCCTGCCATGCAAATTACAGGTACTGGCGTAAATCCCATTGCTGCCACCAACATGACAAAATTCAATGCAACAATCTACACCTATAGATTGACAGTAGGCACAGGCGATGGCACACAAACATTTACACTAAGCCAAGGCACAGACTTAGCAGGCAATGTAATGGCATCTACATCTACTGCCATTACCGTAGACAACACAGCCCCTGCTACCCCTACAATCAATACACAAACCAGCAATGACACAACACCACAAATCACAGGCACAATAGGCACAGGCACAGCACTTAGCTTAAGCGAAACCTTTTCTGTAGCGTTAGATGGCACAACCTATACACCTACTGTTGCTACAGATGGCACATGGTCTTTTACAGTAAGTAATGCTAATACACTTACTGAACTACGAAGTCATTGCAACAGTCACTGACACAGCAGGCAATGTAAGCACAGATACTACATCAAACGAACTTACCGTAGACAACACAGCCCCTACCGATGTCCGTTCTTGGCTAAGAGTAAACGGCATTAGTTATCGTATAGGAGCTAATTATCGTATACCTGCAGTAAAAGCAGGGGATACCGTCATCGTCCATGCTAACCTTCAGTGAGGACATAGCAGATACGCCTGCCATGCAAATTACAGGTACTGGCGTAAATCCCATTGCTGCCACCAACATGACAAGATTCAATGCAACAACCTACACCTATAGATGGACAGTAGGCACAGGCGATGGCACACAAACATTCACACTAAGCCAAGGCACAGACTTAGTAGGCAATGTAATAGAACCTACATCTACCACTATTACCGTAGACAACACAGCCCCTGTTACCCCCACGGTTAATACACAAACCAGCAATGACACAACGCCTGAAATCACAGGCACAATAGGCACAAGCACAGCACTTAGCTTAAGCGAAACCTTTTCTGTAGCGTTAGATGGCACAACCTACACACCCACTGTTGTAACAGATGGCACATGGTCTTTTACAGTAAGTAATGCTAATACACTTACCAGCGGAACCTACGAAGTCGTTGCAACAGCCACAGACACAGCAGGCAATGTAAGCACAGATACTACATCAAACGAACTTACCATAGATACCACAGCCCCCACAGCCGATGTCCGTTCTTGGCTAAGAGTAAACGGCATTAGTTATCGTATAGGAGCTAATTATCGTATACCTGCAGTAAAAGCAGGGGATGCCGTCATCGTCCATGCTAGATTCAGTGAGGACATAGCAGATACGCCTGCCATGCAAATTACAGGTACTGGCGTAAATCCCATTGCTGCCACCAACATGACAAGATTCAATGCAACAACCTACACCTATAGATGGACAGTAGGCACAGGTGATGGCACACAAACATTTACACTAAGCCAAGGTACAGACTTAGCAGGCAATGTAAGCACAGACACTGCATCTACCACTATTACCGTAGACAACACAGCTCCGACATTAACATCCTTTACACCTGCAAATAATGCAACTAATGTTCTATTAGACAGTAATATTGTGCTGACCTTTAATGAAGAAATTACCATAGGCACAGGCAATATTACCCTAGCACCTCAAGGTGGTACTGCTATAAATATTCCTGTAACAAGCACACAGGTAACAGGCGAAGGTACTTCTACCATCACCCTTAACCCAACAGACGACTTACTTTCAGGTACAAGCTATGAAATCACCATCCCAGCAACAGTCTTTAGAGATGTTGCAGGTAATGCCTATGCTGGTACCACCACTAACATTACAACAGTAGTAGTAGACAACACAGCCCCCACAGCCGATGTCCGTTCTTGGCTAAGAGTAAACGGCATTAGTTATCGTATAGGAGCTAATTATCGTATACCTGCAGTAAAAGCAGGGGATACCGTCATCGTCCATGCTAAATTCAGTGAGGACATAGCAGATACGCCTGCCATGCAAATTACAGGTACTGGCGTAAATCCCATTGCTGCCACCAACATGACAAGATTCAATGCAACAACCTACACCTATAGATGGATACCAGGCACAGGTGATGGCACACAAACATTCACACTAAGCCAAGGTACAGACTTAGTAGGCAATGTAATAGAACCTACATCTACCACTATTACCGTAGACAACACAGCTCCGACATTAACATCCTTTACACCTGCAAATAATGCAACTAATGTTCCATTAGACAGTAATATTGTGCTGACCTTTAATGAAGAAATTACCATAGGCACAGGCAATATTACCCTAACACCTCAAGGTGGTACTGCTATAAATATTCCTGTAACAAGCACACAGGTAACAGGCGAAGGTACTTCTACTATCACCCTTAACCCAACAGACGACTTACTTTCAGGTACAAGCTATGAAATCACCATCCCAGCAACAGTCTTTAGAGATGTTGCAGGTAATGCCTATGCTGGTACCACCACTAACATTACAACAGTAGTAGTAGACAACACAGCCCCCACAGCCGATGTCCGTTCTTGGCTAAGAGTAAACGGCATTAGTTATCGTATAGGAGCTAATTATCGTATACCTGCAGTAAAAGCAGGGGATACCGTCATCGTCCATGCTAAATTCAGTGAGGACATAGCAGATACGCCTGCCATGCAAATTACAGGTACTGGCGTAAATCCCATTGCTGCCACCAACATGACAAAAATTAATGCAACAACCTACATCCATAGATGGACAGTAGGCACAGGTGATGGCACACAAACATTTACACTAAGCCAAGGTACAGACTTAGCAGGCAATGTAATAGAACCTACATCTGCTGCAATTACCGTAGACAACACAGCCCCTGCGACACCCACGGTTAATGCACAAACTAGCAACAACAGCATACCTGTCATCACAGGCACAACAGGCACAGGTAACGCACTTCTTACAGGTGAGACACTCTCTGTTGCCTTAAATGGTGAAACCTATACACCCACTGTTGCTACGGATGGCACATGGTCTTTTACAGTAAGTAATGCTAATGCACTTGCTGATGGCACTTACAACATCCTTGTAACAGTCACAGACACAACAGGCAATGTAAGCACAGATACTACATCAAACGAACTTACCATAAAAGATACCACAGCCCCCACAGCCGATGTCCGTTCTTGGCTAAGAGTAAACGGCATTAGTTATCGTATAGGAGCTAATTATCGTATACCTGCAGTAAAAGCAGGGGATACCGTCATCGTCCATGCTAAATGCAGTGAGGACATAGCAGATACGCCTGCCATGCAAATTACAGGTACTGGCGTAAATCCCATTGCTGCCACCAACATGACAAGATTCAATGCAACAACCTACACCTATAGATGGATACCAGGCACAGGTGATGGCACACAAACATTTACACTAAGCCAAGGTACAGACTTAGCAGGCAATGTAATAGAACCTACATCTACCACCATTACCGTAGACAACACAGCCCCTGCTACTACCCCCACAGTCAATACACTAACCAGCAACGACTCAATACCACAAATCACAGGCACAATAGGTATAGGTAACTCACTTCTTACAGGTGAGACACTCTCTGTTGCCTTAAATGGTGAAACCTATACACCTATTGTTGCTACGGATGGCACATGGCACTTTACAGCCAATACACTTGTTGATGGCACTTACGACATCACTGCAACAGTCACTGATGCAGCGGGCAACGCCAGTGCAGACACTACAACAAACGAACTTACCATAAAAGATACCACAGCCCCTACAGCCGATGTCCGTTCTTGGCTAAGAGTAAACGGCATGAGTTATCGTATAGGAGCTAATTATCGTATACCTGCAGTAAAAGCAGGGGATACCGTCATCGTCCATGCTAAATTCAGTGAGGACATAGCAGATACGCCTGCCATGCAAATTACAGGTACTGGCGTAAATCCCATTGCTGCCACCAACATGACAAGATTCAATGCAACAACCTACACCTATAGATGGATACCAGGCACAGGTGATGGCACACAAACATTCACACTAAGCCAAGGTACAGACTTAGTAGGCAATGTAATAGAACCTACATCTACCACTATTACCGTAGACAACACAGCACCCACTGCTACAATCGGATATCTTAAAACCATTAATGACACTAGTGTCGTTGTCACCCAAGTAGAAGAAGGAGATGAGATAATTGTCCATGCTAAATTCAGTGAGGACATGACAGATAGTCCTCCCATGCAAATCACAGGTATTGGTGTAAATCCCATTGCTGCCACCAATATGACAAAATTCAATGCAACAACCTATTACTATTTTTGGACAGTAGGCACAGGTGATGGCACACAAATATTTACACTAAGCCAAGGTACAGACTTATCAGGCAATGTAATAACACCTACATCTACCAGCATTTACGTGACCTTATCTCCTCCCACAGCCAGCCTCCATTATTATCACATAAATGACGATGCTCTTGCGGATCAAGTACAAGCAGGGGATGAAGTACGGGTCACTGCCACCTTCGATAAGGACATGGCACAAAGCCCTGCTGTACAAATCTCAGGCACAGGTGCCAATAACATTGACATAAACGGCATGACAAGAGTGAGTGCAAGAACCTACACCTATGACTGGACAGTGGGCACAGGTCTTGGCGAACAAACATTCACACTAAGCGACGGCATAAACTTAGCAGGTAATGAAGTGATTGGCACACCCACATCTGGTGGCACCATTACAGTAGCCAAAGAGACCATACGACCCACAGCCGAGCTCTCTTATTACTTATACGATGCTGATGCTAACCCGCCCATGAGCGATGATCCTGAGACTAAATTATACCCAAGGAATACATATAGAATCCGTGCCGAGTTTAGTGAGGACATGGCACAAAGCCCTGCTGTACAACCTGTACGACTCTCAGGTGTTGGTGCACAGATCATTACAGTTAATATGACAAGAGTCAGTCCAAACGTATATCACTATTTCTGGACAGTGGCCGATAGTGTTGACACACAAGTATTTACCTTAAGTCAAGCCACGGACTTAGCAGGCAATGAAATTATTGCCGAACCCACATCATCATCTGGCAGGATACAAGTGGAGAATCGTCAAGGCGTTTGTGCTAGTGAAGCTTCTAGCACGGAAGGTAACGTCCAAGCAGAAGACCCAACGCCCTATAATTTAGACGGCGTTAACGGTCCGAGTGGGACTTGGGTATATAAGCCGAGCTTTAGTGATGAATTTGATGGCGATGCCCTAGATACAACAAAATGGACACAAAATATTCGGCATATTCTAAAAGAGCCCAGCATTCCATACGATCCCAGTTATTATTTGAGTGTTGGTGACGGTGTCCTGACAAGCAGAGCCGCATACGAGAAACATATCATTTACGCCCGTGCCTCATCTTTTGGCTGGACGAGACATATTGCTGATCTCGAACTCAATGGAATAGGTATTTCAGGATTTGACGGTTCGCAGCCGCCTTCCACCCGGGCGACGACTCTATACCACCATACAGGTCAGGGTAGTTTCTTGTTTGGTCATTACGCAGAAGAATACTATAGTCATAATCGTTTTAGCCAGAAAGTTGAAGTCCCCAACGGCACATATAATGTGAGTTTCTGGGCATGGGCTGGAGGAGGCCATGTAACATCTGCAGAAGTAACAGTAACCCTTGATGACAACAATGAGATAACGAAAACCATTCACAATTCGACATCCTTTATTGAATATAGGATTGACAATGTTGTTGTTACTAACGGTGAATTAACAATTGCTATGGAAGTTGAGGTAGATCCCGGATCTATTGTCCGATTTGATGATTTCTCCGTGACCCCTGTGGGCGGTACGACCAATTATGTGAAAAACCCCGGTTTTGAAGGTGGAAATCCTAGATTTTTCACCATCAATAAAGCCTCGGCGATGCGCAGTCTTGGTAAAATTGAGTGTGGTTACGTTGAAGCAAGACTTAAAGCGGCCAATACTAACAGTTTTACAACGACAGCGTTCTGGCTGTCGGCTAATGGTAATTATGATGGCAAATCTTATTGGAATGAGATTGATATTGCGGAGATCGGTCTGCCCTTTAATCAACCTCACGAAGTAGCGACGTACAGGCACCATGTATGGCCTGTACCTCCTGGAGAGACAGAATACGCTGCAGGGTATGCGAAGACTTCAGGTCTATTAGCGGTGAATGGAGCGCTGTCAAACATTGCAGAGAATTACCATGTTTATGCGGTAGAATGGACTGGAGAGCACCTAAAGGCTTTTCACGACGGCGAGCACATTGGCGTGACTTACAATATGTCGGAGTATACTACGGGTGTTTATGACAGCCCGATGAACATTATTGCCAGCACTGCCAAGTATAGCAATGATTCTCTCATCAACGAGGTCAACAGTAAATGGGACTATATTCGTGTATGGCAGCGTCCTCCTTCGTCAGAATAAAAAAAGTAATTTAAGGGCTGTCACATACAAGCAATTAAAACAATGTCTTAAGGTAACTATAACCCGCTTATTTAGGACAGCCCCCCTTTAATTTTTTAGGAACTTGGAACTTTATTGTAACTAAAACGAGACTAAAGGTTTAAAACAATGCTAAAACAATGATCTAGAGAATCTTAGGATGCAGCACAGTTTAAAAGAACACTTGAAATTATTTAAAATTAATGAAAGAAAGTAATGAAAAATATTTTTGCAAATAGAGAAAAGTAGAATATATGATAGAAAGTGTTAAAACTAATTAAATAATCACTAAGGCAATAAAAGGGATTTTATTATCAAAACCAAAAAACAAGCCAAATTATCAGAACAAAAGACCAACAAAGCAAGAGCAAAATCAAAAAATGGCGACTTGATTTTAAATAGGATTACATATTGAGCATCTGTCGTTACAATACGCACACCTTATGGCTTATAACTCCAAGATATTTGATAGTCTCGTTGTCGGTGGCGGTCATGCAGGTACCGAAGCCGCTTTGGCATCTGCCCGCATGGGCGCAAGTACCTTATTATTGACTCATAGTATTGATACTTTGGGACAGATGTCTTGTAATCCAGCGATTGGTGGGATTGGTAAAGGGCATTTGGTCAAAGAGATCGATGCGCTGGGCGGTTTGATGGCTCATGCCGCAGATAAAAGCGGTATTCAATACCGCATACTCAATGCCAGCAAGGGTCCTGCGGTCAGGGCAACAAGGGCACAAATTGATCGTGCCCTGTATCGCGAGGTCGTCCGGACATTTCTAGAATCTCAGGAAAATCTGTTGATTTTTCAAGAGGCCGTTGATGATTTGATTATTAAAGGTGATTGCGTTGTTGGTGTGGTGACGCAATCGGGTCTGCAGTTTTGGGCAAAGAACACCGTTTTGACAGTAGGAACTTTTCTGGCAGGCAAAATCCATGTGGGTACTGGACAGTCTTCTGGAGGTCGAGCTGGAGATCCCCCAGCAAATGCGCTGGCAAATCGTTTACGGGAGATGCCTTTTCGAGTCGCACGATTAAAAACAGGTACGCCACCGAGAATCGATGGTAAAACCATTGATTACAGAAAATTAAAGGAACAAGTTAGCGACAGCCCTGTGCCTGTGTTTTCTTACATAGGTGCGGCTTCTGAACATCCAAAACAGGTATCGTGTCATATTACCCATACCAATGAGAAGACCCATGAGATTATTCGTCAGGGGTTGGATCGTTCACCCATGTTCAATGGCAATATTGCAGGTACAGGACCACGTTATTGTCCTTCTGTTGAAGATAAGGTAGTACGTTTTATTGATAAAACATCACATCAAATATTTATCGAACCAGAAGGTTTGAACACGGACGAAGTTTATCCCAATGGCATCTCTACCAGTTTACCTTTTGACGTGCAGTATGAAATGGTGCGTTCTATCAAGGGGTTTGAGAATGCGCATATTACGCGACCGGGTTATGCCATCGAATATGATTTTTTTGACCCCAGAGATTTGCATCCGTGGCTAGAGACCAAACATTTATCTGGTCTCTTTTTTGCTGGGCAAATTAATGGTACGACAGGCTACGAAGAAGCTGCGGTACAAGGCCTCATAGCGGGCATGAATGCCGGATTGTTGGCGCAGGGTAAGTCACCTTGGAGCCCACGACGTGATCAGGCCTATATCGGCGTACTGATTGATGATCTCATCACACGCGGCACCAGCGAGCCTTATCGAATGTTCACCAGTCGAGCCGAATATCGGTTATTGTTACGTGAAGACAATGCAGATTTACGTTTAACCGAGATTGGTCGTCGGCATGGTTTAATTGACTCTCTGCGCTGGCAGAAGTTTTCTGACAAGCGTGAGGCGATTATTAAGTGGCAACAGCGTCTTGAAAAAACATGGTTAAAACCAGAAACCACAACAGCAGAAGAGGCTATCCGTGTACTCGGTCAGCCACTACAAAGAGAATATAGTCTGATGCAATTATTGAGTCGTCCGGAAGTAGACTATAAAAATCTAGTGACATTAACTGACTTTGATAGCAGTGAAATTTCTGATACTGTCATCCAACAAATCGAGATTCAGGCTAAATACGATGGTTATCTCTCTCGCCAAGAAAATGAGATTGCGCGTAATTTGAGTTACGAGGAAGCGACGCTTCCTCGTAATATTGATTTTGCAAAGGTGCATGGTCTCTCTAACGAAGTGATACAAAAATTGAGTCAGTATAAACCCCATAGTCTTGGTCATGCCTCGCGCATCCCCGGGATGACGCCAGCAGCTATTTCATTACTTCGTATTTATCTCAAAAAGAGTCAGTTTCAGTTCAAGGAAAGCGCTTAATAGAAGATGTACTGTATGCCAGTTTTTTTAAAACAAAGAACTACGCAAGTTTCAAGATATTTTATTGAAAGCTGGTCTTAGATAAAAAATGTACTGCTGTAATGTCTGATACCTTATTGGTTCAGCTTCAACAAGGGCTTAAAGACATGGGCTTGTCGGCTGCTCGACTGCCTTTACAGGCGTACCTCTCTTATATAGATTTACTGACTCAGTGGAGCTTGGCCTATAATCTAACAGCCATTCGCGATCCACAAAAGATGCTTGCCTATCATGTCATGGATAGCCTCTCTATTTTGCCTTTTATCCAAAAAGGGGTTTGCCTAGATGTTGGTACGGGCGCTGGGTTGCCTGGTATTATTTTGGCGCTGGCTATGCCTGATACGCATTGGTTTTTGCTGGATGGAAACAATAAGAAAACACGGTTTGTGCAACAGGCAGTCATCACATTAAATTTAAAAAATGTAAAAATTATTTATTCACGTATTGAGAAATATCAAACAGAACAATGTTTTTCTACGATTGTTTCACGCGCCTTTACTTCATTAGCTGGTTTTTATGCTTGCAGCCATCATCTGCTTGAGCCGGGAGGTTGTTTGTTGGCAATGAAAGGTTCTGTTTTAGAAAACGAACTCGCAGATTTAATTGCTAAAGATGTTGTTACAAAAGTCACCTCATTATCTATCCCGGGCGTTACGGGGACGAGAAACCTAGTGCAGATCATGCCCAAGAGTTGATTGAGAAGCACTTAAATACGGATAAACTTGTGGCGGTACTTTTGCACTGGCTGTGCCATAATACTCCATCAAATTCTACATCAATAATAAAGACTAATTGTACGAGATACGGTAGGTAAAGATAATAAACAGTCATGACCAAGATCATAGCCATAGCAAATCAGAAAGGTGGTGTTGGTAAAACCACGACCAGTGTCAATATTGCTGCATCATTGGCTGCTACCGCCCGCCGCGTGCTGCTTGTAGATTTGGATCCGCAGGGGAATGCTACTATGGGCAGTGGCGTGAATAAGATGGATATTGAGCTTTCTTCATACGATGTCTTGATGGGCGAGAAAACCATTAATGATGTACTGACGAAATCTGACGAGGGGGGTTACGATTTACTGCCGGCGAATGCTGATTTAACTGGAGCAGAGGTAGGGTTGCTTGATGAATTGGCCAGAGAAATACGATTACAAAATGCCCTTAATGAGATTAAAGAGAACTATGACTTTATATTTATAGATTGCCCGCCTTCTTTAAACATGTTGACAGTCAATGCATTGGTAGCCGCAACCTCAGTAATTATTCCTATGCAGTGTGAATATTATGCGCTTGAGGGTTTATCGGCTCTGCTTGGCAGTATTGAAAAGATCCGTAAATATTTGAACCCTGAACTCAAGATTGAAGGCCTATTGCGTACCATGTATGACCCACGGAATAATTTAGCTTTTCAGGTATCTGCTCAATTATTAGAGCATTTTGGTGAGAAGGTTTATCGCACCATCATTCCCAGAAATGTCAGGCTGGCTGAGGCACCGAGCCATGGCTTACCAGTTATAAAATACGATAAAGCTTCACGCGGTTCTTTGGCATATCTTGCACTGGCAGGTGAAATGCTTAGACGTGAGAACGTTTCTGCCTGACGGTTTTTATCTGTTCTACTAAGGAATTATTGGCCAGATGAAAAAAAGAGGTCTTGGAAGGGGGTTGGATGCGTTACTGTATCCAAGAGGTGATACCGAAAGTGTTGCATCAAATCTACATGCAAAATTACAGACATTGCCCGTGGATAAGGTTGTCTGTGGCCAATATCAACCGCGCATGAAAATGGATTCCAAGGCACTTGAAGAACTGGCCAACTCAATAAAAAATCAGGGTGTAATCCAGCCTATCATTGTTCGACCATCAGCGGGCGTTGATACCTACGAAATCATTGCTGGGGAACGCCGTTGGCGAGCCACACAATTAGCAGGCTTGCATGAAATCCCTGTAATTATTAAAGATGCCCCGGACGAGACCGCGATGTGTTTGGCTCTGGTTGAAAATATTCAGCGTGAAGACCTAAATCCAGTGGACGAAGCGCGCGCGCTCTCTCGCTTATTACGGGAATTTGAAATGACTCATGATGCTGTCGCCAAAGCAGTTGGTAGGTCGCGATCATCAGTATCCAATCTACTTCGATTAATGGATCTCCATGTGGATGTGCAACAATTCCTAGAATCTAAAAAGATTGAGATGGGTCATGGTCGGGCGATTTTGGCTTTGGATATCACTAAGCAGGCAGAAGTCGCAGGCAAAGTTGTAAGTCAAGGTTTGTCTGTTAGGGCAACGGAACAGCTAGTGAAGAGGCTGAAAGGCAAAAATTGGATATCAAGAGACAGTAAAAAACTTTCCACCCCATCAAAACTGGATCCAAACCTGAAAAGATTGCAAGAAGATTTATCTGATCGCTTGGGGGCGGCGGTGACCGTCAAGCATGGCAAGAGTGGCAAGGGCACGTTAGAGATAAGCTATAATTCACTGGATGAATTAGACGGGATTTTAAGCAGGATAAAATGAAAGCGATCCTTGGTGATTGTAAATATTTAAGGGTTTGTAAGTATTTAAACTTTTCCAGTGTTAATTAAATATTAGTGAAGTACTTCTTTTTTTAATAATTTCTTCATTTCATTTTTAGCAACTGGCTTACTAAACAAATAACCTTGAAAAATATCACAACCCATATCAGCCAGTTCTCGTGATTGCTCTTGTGTTTCAACACCTTCAGCAACCACCTGAAACTTTAGGTTATGTGCCAAGTCAATGATCGTTTGTACAATACTTCTATCTACATCAGAGTGTTGCATATTTTTAACGAAAGACATGTCTATTTTTAATGTGTCGATAGGAAATTCTCTTAGGTAACTAAGGGAAGAATAGCCTGTACCAAAATCGTCAATTGCCAAAGTTATGCCATGGTCTTTAAATTTTTTCATGGTATTAATGGAATCTTCCGTGGAGTCCATTATTATGGCTTCAGTTATTTCAAGTTCTAGGTACTCTGGACGCAATTTATGTGTATTGAGGTTACGCAATACAATGTCAAGTAAATCTTTTTTCTTAAACTGAGATGCTGAAATGTTTATAGAGATTTTTTTGGGCATTAAATTATCATTTAACCAATGTTTTGCGCTCCCACAAGCCTGATCAAAAATAATATCTCCTATTGGCAGGATAAGTCCGGTTTCCTCGGCGACAGGAATAAATTTTTCCGGGGAAATCGATCCCCCATCCCGCTGGAACCAACGGCATAATGCCTCCATGCTGACAATCTTGCCTGTATTTGCATCTACCTGCGGTTGGTAATGCAGGGTAATTTCTTTATGTTTGATTGCGTTTCTTAATGATTCTTCCATATTTAGGCTATCATGCGCAGCTTGGTTCATTTCTTCATTAAAAAACCAGTAATTATTGCCGCCGTTATTTTTGGCATGGTACATGGCAGTATCAGCGTTCTTTAATAGATCAGTCGATCGCGTACCATTGTCAGGACAAAGTGCAATACCGATACTGGTTGAGGCAACCACTTGGTGATTCTGAAGATTAATTGGCTTACTTAATTCATGTAGAATACGTGTGGCAGTTTCTGTGATTTGACGGATGTTCGAGATATCCTGCAACAGGATGGTAAATTCATCGCCGCCGAATCTGGAGATGATATCGCTATCACGGAGCGTATTTGATAAAATGTTACTGACCTCGATTAATAACTGATCTCCAACAGTATGCCCTAGAGAATCATTAATTTTTTTAAAACGATCCAAGTCCATAAATAAAACAGCATGACGACTATTATTTCGTTGGGATCGAGAAACAGCCTGTTTGACTATGTCAAGGAACAGGGAACGGTTGGTGAGTTTTGTTAGAGGATCATAACTTGCTAACTGGCGCAGTTTTTCCTGTGTATTTACTTCCTTGTCGATATCTGTGTGCGTACCTGTTATTCTCATCGGTAGGTTAGATGAATTTCTTTCAACAATCATCCCTTTAGACGATACCCAACAATACTCATCATTATTCTTGCGCATGCGGTATTTTATTTTAAATTTAGATGCATTATTATCTAAACAAAGGTCAATATGTTCCCGACATGTTTGATAGTCATCTGGGTGGATTAAAGAAAACCATGAATCAGTTTTATGTGGAAATTCAAATGCATCATAACCGAGCATAGTGAAAAAAGTGCTATTGTAATAAATGACATCTTCATGCAAGTCCCAGTCCCATATACCTTCATTGGAGGCTAATAGAGCGTATTTAAGTCGAGATTCACTTTTTGTCAGTTCAGTATTAGTCTCTATTATTTTTTTCGTTCGTTCTTCTACCCGAACTTGCAATTTCTCATTTAATTGATAGAGATCTCTTTGTAAACTGCTAATTCTTAGATGGGCTGTTACACGGGCAAGTAGTATTGACGGGTTAAAAGGTTTGCTTACAAAATCAACAGCGCCAGTTTCAAAGCCGCGCACGATATCCATTTCTTCTTTCAATGCACTAAGGTAGATGACGGGTATATCTACAGTTAATCCATCTGCTTTGAGTTGTTTACACACCTCGAAGCCGTCCATGTTTGGCATAGTGATATCAAGCAAGATGAGGTCGGGTTGTTTGGATATAACCGACTGTAGTGCCATTTTGCCACTATTAGCCATACGAATGTTGGCACCACTTTTAAGTAGTAACGAATGAATCAGTTTTAGATTGTCTGCATGATCATCAACGATCAGTATATCCTTATCTTTAAGATATAAATTGTCTTTATATATCTTTGCGTCAGTATGTGTCATGCACGTGCGCCTTTATCTATTTCTCTACCAAACTCAATAATATAACTTTTAAGTATCAGTTGTAAGTATTTCTTCAATCATCTCAAACTGATACTCATTAATAACTTGGGTCAGTTGTTGTTTGATTGGATCGTTTTTATCAGGCAAATCGTTAAGCAAAGCATGGAGCGCATCTACATCTCCTTCGATGGCTTTTTGTTTAAACTCAATCACCCAATTGTCATCTAAGGCAGCAACCTGATCATCTGTAAACTTCTTCTTTATTATTTCCCTTGTGGCAGATGAGTCTATGAGTTTGGGTTTTTCCAAATGTTCATCGTGGTAGGTAAACTTAATATCAAGCATTTGCCCAATCAACGCAAAAAGTGCATCTATCCGTAACGGTTTAAAGGTGATGTCGTCAAAGCCACATGCCAAGATGACATCACGATCCTCTTTAAGTACACTGGTAGTTAGTGCAATCATCTTGGTTTTGTCACCGTTTTTCATCAGGCGTATTTGCTTGGCTGCAGTTCTACCGTCCATAACAGGCATGATGATATCCATGATGATGAGATCGGGCTGGATTTCTTTGAATAGTTTCAAGCTTTCTTGGCCATTTTTGGCAGTGTGTACAATGAAGCCGACCCTCTGCATGTGTTCAGCAACTAATAAGCGGCTGTATTCTATATCATCAATCACCAGTACTGTTGGTATATTCTGTCCTGTAACGATGCGTCTTACCTGACGTTCTGGCATCGTTTCGCCTAGGTCGCCATCATCGGCAGCAGCGTCTACTAAGATGGAGAACTTGAAGACACTGCCTTGTCCTAGCTTCGAGTCAATCTGGATTTCACCGCCCATCATTTGCGCAAAGTGCTGTGAGATGGACAAGCCAAGACCGGCACCAGAAGCATTTGCACGACCTGTTGCTGTTTGTACAAAGGGCTGGAAGAGTGTTGCTTGGTCTTCAGGACTGATGCCAACGCCCGTGTCATGTACCTCAACATGGAGTGTATTCTGCATCTTGTGACCTTGTGTATCATAATTAACCTTGAGGGTGACTGTACCGCTGTCGGTGAACTTGATGGAATTGCTAATCAGGTTGATGATGATTTGCCGTAGTTTCATGGAATCAATATGGATGAATTCTGGCAGGCTGTCGGCGTAAACTGAGTTTAGCAGTATTGCTTTCTCTTGGGCGCGCACCCCCATCATAGAGATGATATCATCTAAGAAATTGCATAAATTAATATCTCTATATTCTAGGGTGACCTTATTGGATTCAATCTTGGCGACATTGATGATATCGTTGATGAGAGCCAGTAGGTGTTCACCACTTTTATGAATGATATTGATATACTCGCTATGTTCTTCCTTATTCAGCTTGTTACTTTTCCGTAGGATATGGGTGAAACCAATGATGGCATTCAAAGGTGTGCGTAGTTCATGACTCATGGAGGCCAGAAACTGGCTTTTAGCGTTGTTCGCAGCTTCGGCATCATTCTTACTTATTGTCAGCTTATGTTCGCTTTCATGTAATTCTGCCGTATGCTTCTCATGATATTTTCTCCAGCGTGAACTTATTATCTGCGCATATATTAGTGATAGTGCTAACAGAATAAACATAGTCGCACCAGTAGTGTACAGCATTCGTTGCCTAAGCTGGGCTTGATTATGGCTCACTTTATCAATGATGTTACTTCGTAGCTCAATAATTCCAAAACGGTAGAGTCGCTTATGCTTAGTATAAGCATCACCGTCTAGTATCTCAAGCGCCTTATCACCATTGCCCGCAGAGCTGAATATCTCTTTTTCCATACTGGTAAGTGCGTCGTTGGCTGTTTTGGTCGTTCCAATATACTGAGAATAAATCTCGGGTGTGAGTTGAACGGTTTCTGTAATAACAGCATCCAGCTGTTCAGCATATTGGAAATAACGTTGTTTCCATTTATCTTTTTTTGTTGCAGCAAACATACTGGCAGACATGGTCAATACTTCATCTAAGTACTCTATTCGATCATCCAGTTCAAGAAGCCTCATCTCTTGTTGATGAGTTTGTGCTGATTGGTCGTCGTGTCTTATTAAGAAGATCAATATGAAGGCAATTATGATGCACTGTATGCTAAGGAAGATAAAGGTTGTATTTTTTTCACGTATGGATGTCAATAACATTGTCTAGCATTCTCATATTTATAAACTCAATCTAAAGATTATCACACTACTAATGGTATTATAAGTTACGTTCTACATATTTAAGGATGCGTGGCAGACACGTTATTTTTAAGAATAAATTAATTGCAATGACAGATTTTTAAGGATGCAGCAAACGATTAAGGGTATTGTAAACGAAAATACGGTGCTTTTGAAGGCTGGCATTACTGTTTGCTAAATATTCAAAGAAGCAGTAGTTTGAACTGTAATACAAAAATAACAAAAAATAGAGCCATCTTCTGTAGATTGGTTTGTATTGAGCTAATCGTTACAGTTGTTGTTGCACTTGCGTCATATACATTCTGTGGCTTGGTTATTGCGTATTCTATTTTATTAGGCAGCGCAGTGTGCATTTTGCCGAATGTTTATTTCGCCAGAAATATCTTGACGAGAAGCGCCCCAAAGCGTGTTAAGCAGCAGACGCCGCAGTCGATATTGAGTTGTTTTTATATTAGTGAGGTGCAGAAATTTTTATTAGCAATAGCAATGTTTGCGATCTGTTTTGCAGTAATAAAACCATTGCACGCGGTTTCGTTTTTTGCTGCGTATATACTAATACTGGTTATAAATTTGACTGGATTGATTATACTATTTAATAACAACTAGAACAAATTCAATGATACTTGGGATAATTTAATCAAATGTCTGCCGAAGGTCTCACTTCATCTGCATACATAAAGCATCACCTAACCAACTTGACTTTCGGGCAACATCCGGATGGCAGCTGGGGTTTTGCGCATAGTGCCGAGGAGATTAAGGATATGGGATTTTGGGCTTTGCAGCTTGACTCTCTTGCTTGGTCTACTTTTCTGGCGCTGGTTTTCTTCTACTTTTTCCGTAAGGCAGCCAAACAGGCAACTGTTGGCATTCCTGGAAATTTACAAAATTTTGTTGAATGGATTGTTGAATTTGTTGATGACAGTGTCCAAGGTTCATTTAGCGCAAAAAATAATTTGGTTGCACCTATGGCCTTAACTATTTTTTGTTGGGTATTTTTGATGAACTTGATGGATTTGGTGCCAGTGGATTGGCTGCCGATGCTAGCACAACAAGTAGGTTATCATGCATTTGGCATGGATCCGCATCACGTTTATTTCAAGGTTGTCGCGACCACCGATCCAAATATTACTTTCGGTATGGCCTTTGCTGTATTTTTTCTGATGATTTATTACAGTATCAAGATTAAAGGCATCGGCGGATTTTTTGGGGAGCTGGCCTTTCAACCTTTTGGTAAATGGGGCTTGCCTATTAACCTGATATTGGAAGGGGTTGCGCTTATTGCTAAGCCAATTTCCTTATCGTTGCGCTTATTCGGCAATATGTACGCAGGTGAAACTATCTTTATTTTGATTGCTTTGATGTATAGTGCTGGTTTAGGTATGGGAATATTCGGCGGGATTTTACAGTTTGGCTGGGCGATTTTTCACATCCTTATTATTACCTTGCAGGCGTTTATATTTATGACATTGACAATAGTCTACATGGATATGGCGCATCAGAAGCACTAGATATTTGGTCGGGAATTAAGTTTAAGTATATTTTTAACAGTTACGTTTTACAAAGTTACAGGAGATAGAAATGGAACAAGCATTATTATATATCGCAGGCGCTTTAATGATGGGTCTAGGTGCCCTAGGTGCAGCTGTAGGTATTGGTATTCTCGGTGGTAGGTTTTTAGAAGGCGCTGCGCGCCAGCCCGAACTGATTCCGATGTTGCGTACTCAGTTTTTCATCGTCATGGGTCTGGTTGACGCTGTGCCAATGATCGCAGTAGGTATCGCGTTGTATGTACTGTTTGCAGTGGCTGCTTAGCTGCCAGTTCAAACTTAAGAGAACTGGATTATGGAGAGGTGTAAAGCATGAATATCACTGTCACATTGCTCGCACAATCATTGTCATTCTTCCTGTTTGTAATTTTTACTATGAAGTATGTGTGGCCGCCTATTATGGATGCGCTGAATAAACGTACGAAGAGGATTGCAGACGGTCTCGCTGAAGCAGAAAAGGGTCATCATGAGCTTTTGCTTGCAGAGCAAAAATCAGCTGAAATCTTGCGTGAAGGAAAAGAAAAATCCATGGAATTTATTAATCAAGCACAAAAACGTCATGATGAGATTGTCGATGCAGCCAAAGATGATGCGCGCGACGAAGGTGAGCGTATTTTGCATGCGGCAAGAGTTGAGATTGAACAGGAACGTCAGGCGGCGAAAGAGACATTACGCTCTGAAGTATCTGCTTTGGCAATTGCCGGAGCTGAGCAAATCTTAATGAGAGAAGTTGATAAGAATGCGCATAATGAAGTGCTTGATAAAATCAGAGCCAGTCTGTAAGTCGATAACATGAACGAGCTTCTGAAAAAATAGAAAAATGCAGGAAAAAACAACGCAGGCTAGGCCTTATGTTCGAGCAGTATTTGCGACGGCGTGCGAAGAAAACAAGTTAGCCGAGTGGTCTTTAATGTTAGGGCTGCTGAATACAGTTGTGGCTGATGCTAAACTGCAAGCAGTACTGAAAAATCCAAAACTGGATGCTGAGACATTATCTCACCTTATCTTGAGTGTATGTGGTGAGGCGCTTAGTGAAACAGGTAATAATCTAGTCAAGGTGCTTGCACAAGCTGGACGTTTGGCGCTTATTCCTGAAATAAAAATACTGTATGAAGAACTACGAGCAGAAGCTGAAGGCGTGATTAAAGTTGCCGTGACCTCAGCTTATGAACTAACAGCAAAGCAGCAGGAAAATATATCAGAGGTAATGGCAAAACGCCTGAAGAGAAAAGTAGACATCACCCACGATACCGATGATTCATTGATAGGCGGTGTGGTAATTCGGACAGGTGACGAAGTAATTAATGCTTCTATAAAAGGTCGTTTACAGGCATTAAAAATGCAGATGCGCAATTAAGTAGTTAACGAATATAGCAGCAATGAAATGATTTGTAGTGTAATTTAGTGCTGTAAATAATTTTTTTAGAAAATGGTGCATAGAATATTGATACATACGAAATTTAATAGTGGAAATTTAATGGCAGATGAGGAATAAGGCATGGCCATCAGCGCAGCAGAAATAAGTGATCTGATTAAGAAAAAAATTCAAGGTCTAGACCTTGAAACCGAAGCCCGCACCGAAGGTACAGTGGTTAGTTTGAAAGATGGGATTGCAACTATTCATGGCTTAAGCGATGCCATGCAGGGCGAAATGATAGAACTTCATGGCAATACCTACGGCTTGGCGTTAAACCTTGAGCGCGACTCAGTCGGTGTCGTTATCATGGGTGCATATGAGCATATCTCTGAAGGCGATACAGCAAAATGTACACAACGTATTCTTGAAGTTCCTGTTGGCAGAGAATTACTTGGTCGTGTTGTTGATGCGCTGGGTAACCCGATTGATGGCAAAGGTGAGATAGCCTGCTCTGAAACTTCCCCGATTGAAAAGATTGCCCCTGGGGTTATTGCCAGAAAGTCTGTTGACCAGCCTGTACAAACCGGGCTTAAGTCAATTGACTCCATGGTGCCAATTGGTCGTGGCCAACGTGAGTTAATTATTGGTGATCGCCAAACAGGTAAAACGGCTGTCGCGGTAGACACCATCATTAACCAGAAAGGCACAGGCGTTAAATGTGTCTATGTTGCAATTGGCCAAAAAGCTTCTTCGGTTGCAGCGGTAATTCGCAAACTAGAAGAGCATGGTGCGTTGGAACATACTATTGTAGTTTCAGCAAGTGCATCTGATTCAGCAGCATTGCAATACATTGCGCCTTATTCCGGTTGTACCATGGGCGAATATTTCCGTGATCTTGGTGAAGACGCACTGATTATTTATGATGATTTGACCAAGCAAGCTTGGGCCTATCGCCAAATTTCATTATTACTGAAACGCCCGCCTGGTCGCGAAGCCTATCCTGGCGATGTGTTCTATTTGCATTCGCGTCTATTGGAACGTGCATCACGTGTCAGCGTACAGCACATTGAGAAGATTACAAACGGTAAGGTCACAGGCCAAACTGGCTCACTAACAGCTTTACCCATTATTGAAACGCAAGCAGGTGACGTATCTGCATTCGTGCCCACCAACGTCATATCTATCACCGATGGCCAGATTTTTCTGGAAACTGACTTGTTTAACGCCGGTTTTCGTCCTGCGATTAACGCAGGTCTGTCAGTGTCTCGCGTGGGGGGTGCAGCACAAACCAAGATTATTAAGAAGTTGGGTGGTGGTATTCGTCTAGCCCTTGCTCAGTATCGTGAATTGGCAGCTTTCGCTCAGTTCGCATCGGATCTTGATGATGCGACACGCGCGCAGTTAGAGCGTGGCCAGCGTGTGATGGAATTGATGAAACAACGTCAATATTCCCCATTAAGTATCGCTGAAATGGCTGTTAGTTTGTACGCAGTTGAATATGGTTTTATGGATGATATTAAGCTTGAAAAGATCAGTATCTTTGAAGATGCATTACATACCTTTTTACATAGTGATCGTGCGGATATGATGAAGCAGATTAATGAGCAAGGTGAATACAATGATGAGATTGAAGCAGCACTCAAGGACGGTATCGAAAATTTCAAGAAAGATAATACATGGTAATTTCAGTATTTTTTGAGCCGACAATGAAATTAATTAGATCCAGATTACTTAAGTTAAGTGAATCAAATGATGAGACGTAGATAGATGGCTTCTGCAAAAGAAGTAAGAACCAAAATTGCCAGCATAAAAAATACGCAAAAGATTACCAAGGCGATGGAAATGGTCGCTGCCAGTAAGATGCGCAAAGCTCAGGAACGAATGAGAGCAGCCAGACCATACGCTGACAAGATTCGTAATATTATTGCGCATCTGGGCAATGCCAGTTCGGAATATAAGCATTCTTACCTAGACAAACGTGACAAGGTTAAACGTGTTGGCATAATTGTTGTTTCTAGTGATCGCGGTCTTTGTGGCGGTCTGAATTCAAATTTGTTTCGTGAAACAATAAATCGCATGAAGGAATGGAGTGACAAGGGCATAGGCATTGATATGTGTTTAATTGGCACTAAGGCAGTTGGTTTTTTTACTCGCGTTGGCGGATCTATTGTTGGTCAATCAACACATATTGGAGATAAGCCGTCGGTTGACGATTTGATAGGCACAGTGAAGATCATGTTGGATTCTTTTAATGATGAAAAAATTGACCAGGTGCATTTGGTTTCCAATACATTTATTAATTCAATGACGCAAGAGCCAACAATTGAACAGCTTCTTCCGGTTAAGGAAAGTGATGAAGATGAGTTGAAGCATCACTGGGACTATATCTATGAACCAAACTCAAAGGAAATTCTTGATCATCTACTAACTCGATTTATAGAGTCATTAGTATATCAGGGAGTGATTGAAAATATTTCTTGCGAACAGGCCGCGCGTATGATCGCTATGAAAAGTGCCTCTGATAACGCAAGTACGCTGATTGATGATTTGCAGCTTGTATATAATAAGGCGCGACAGGCAGCAATTACTCAGGAATTATCTGAAATTGTCAGTGGTGCGGCGGCAGTTTAAATTAAACATATTTTATTAAGATATTAATCGAGAAACAAAAGCAATGAGTTCTGGAAAAATCGTACAAATTATTGGCGCTGTGGTCGATGTGGAATTTCCAAGTGAATCAATCCCCAAGATATATGACGCTTTGCTGGTCAAAGGAGAGGATGTTAGTACGACATTGGAAGTACAGCAGCAAATAGGCGATGGTGTGGTGAGAACAATCGCGCTTGGGTCTACGGATGGATTAAGGCGCGGTCTGGAAGTAGATAATACAGGCGCACCCATTTCTGTTCCTGTCGGCGAAGCTACACTGGGTCGCATCGTTAATGTATTGGGTGAAGCCATAGACGAGAAAGGCGGTATTGAAACGGATGAAAGGTGGAGTATTCACCGTGATGCACCGAAATTTACAGATTTGAGTCCGGCAGTCGAACTGCTGGAAACAGGCATTAAGGTGATTGACTTATGTTGTCCATTTGCAAAGGGCGGTAAGGTTGGGTTATTTGGCGGCGCTGGTGTCGGCAAGACCGTCAATATGATGGAATTGATTAATAATATCGCGACAGAACATTCTGGTTTGTCTGTTTTTGCTGGTGTTGGCGAGCGTACTCGTGAGGGCAATGACTTTTATTTTGAAATGCAGGAGTCTGGTGTTATTAATGCAGAGAACCCCAACGCTTCAAAAGTATCCATGGTCTACGGCCAGATGAATGAACCACCTGGCAACCGTTTGCGTGTTGCCTTGACTGGGCTCACTATGGCAGAAAAATTCCGTGATGAAGGTCGAGATGTGTTGTTTTTTGTGGATAATATTTATAGGTTTACACTGGCAGGAACAGAATGTTCAGCGTTATTAGGACGTATGCCATCTGCTGTGGGTTATCAGCCAACTCTGGCAGAGGAAATGGGACGTTTACAGGAACGTATCACCTCAACCAAGACCGGTTCGATTACTTCAATTCAGGCGGTTTATGTGCCTGCTGATGACTTGACTGATCCATCGCCTGCCACAACATTTGCGCATTTGGATGCAACGGTTGTGCTATCTCGTCAAATTGCAGAATTGGGTATTTATCCTGCGGTTGATCCATTGGATTCTACCAGTCGGCAGCTGGATCCATTGGCGGTAGGGCAAGAACATTACGATACAACCCGCGCCGTACAAAATACATTGCAGCGCTATAAAGAATTGCGTGACATTATTGCGATTTTGGGTATGGATGAGCTTTCTGAGGAGGATAAGTTGGTCGTCACACGGGCGCGTAAGGTTCAACGTTTTCTCTCACAGCCATTTACAGTGGCTCAGGTTTTTACTGGTACACCAGGAAAATACGTGTCACTGAAAGACACCATCAAAGGATTTCAGGGGATTGTTGATGGTGAATACGATCATTTGCCAGAACAGGCTTTTTATATGGTGGGAGCTATCGAAGAAGCTGTTGAGAAGGCAGATTCTATTAAAGCTGAAGTTTGATCTATCTTCTGACCTATACATATTTTATGTGTAGATATTTAATGACCAAAAACATTTGAGGGACAATTAATTGGCTGCAACCATTCATGTCGACATTGTAAGTGCTGAGACAGAGCTTTATTCTGGTTTAGTCGAGATGGCGTTTGTTCCAGGGAAGATGGGTGAGCTGGGTATTGCCCCCAGACATACCCCCTTGATAACAACCTTAAAGCCTGGCTTGGTTCGATTACAATTACCTGAGAATAAAGAAGAATCATTTTTCGTGTCTGGCGGATTGCTTGAAATACAGCCACATGTAGTAACCATTTTATCTGACAGTGCCTCAAGGACGGAGGATATGGATGAATCTGCAGTCTTAAAGGCAAAAGAAGATGCGGAGCATGCATTTAATGATTGTAGCGATGATGTTGATTACGAACGTATACAACAGCAGATGATTGAAGCTAGGGCGAAATATGAAGCACTGCAAAAGTTACAAAATCGCTCAGGTCGTTCCTAAGATATAATCCTTAATCGTTACGCCATCATGCTAATTAACGAAATTAGTTAATGAAATTGGCATGATATTTTAATTTTTAGCAGCTATCCAATAGACTTAAGTCTCATCTATGTCATTAAGCATTATCATTCTAGCAGCAGGGCAAGGCAGTCGGATGTTTTCCGACAAACCAAAAGTTTTGCACGATCTCGCAGGTACAACACTTCTTGAGCATGTTCATCATACTGCTTCTATGATGGAGTCGCGCGGCATCTATATTGTCTGTGGACATGGCGAAGAACAAATCAAAAACAAACTTTCCCATTTGTCGGTTGACTGGGTTGAGCAAAAAGAGCAGTTAGGTACAGGCCATGCTGTTAGACAGGCATTACCCAATATACCAGATAAGGATCTTGTGTTGGTGCTGTATGGTGATGTTCCACTGATTACGAAGGAAACCCTAAGCAATCTTGTTCGTGCTGCAGAAGAAACAAATTTTTCTCTTTTAACTTCCTTTGCAGATGACCCATACGGCTACGGCCGTATCATACGAAATAAAAATAATGATATATCCAGAATTGCTGAAGAGCGGGATACGTCAGATAATGAAAAGAAGATTCGTGAAATAAATACCGGGATGATGGTGGTTAATGGTAAGGTGCTAAAAAAATGTGTAGACAAACTTGAAGACAACAATGCACAGAATGAATTTTATCTAACCGATATTATTAAGATAGCAGTTAATGATGGGATAAAAATAAATTCTGTGCAGCCATATTCTGAGGTTGAGAGTAGAGGTGTAAATAATCATATGCAATTGTCAGAACTAGAACGCTATTATCAATTAATACAGGCGCATCAATTAATGAGAAAAGGCATCACCATTATGGATCCACAACGCTTTGATCTCAGAGGTAATTTAGAGATTGATTCTGATTGTTATATTGACATTAACGTTATATTGGAAGGCCAGTTAAAAATTTGCAGAGGTGTGCGCATTGGTGCAAATTGCATTATAAAGAATACTATCATTGATGATGACGTAGAGATTTTACCAAACTCTGTGATAGAAAATGCTGTGATTGGCAAATCTTGTCGTGTTGGCCCTTTTGCCAGAATTAGACCTGAAACAGTATTGAATGAAAACGTACATGTAGGAAATTTTGTTGAGATTAAAAAATCCGTCGTCGGCAATGGCTCCAAAATTAATCATCTAAGTTATATTGGTGATAGTGATATCGGAACAGATACCAACGTTGGCGCTGGTGTGATTACCTGTAATTATGATGGTGTTAATAAGCATAAGACAATTATTGGCGATAATGTTTTTGTTGGCTCTAATGTTCAGTTAGTCGCGCCTGTTACAATTAGCTCAGGAGCAACGATTGCTGCGGGAACAACAATCACAAAAGATGTTTCTGAGAATGAACTGGCAATAAGCCGTACACAGCAAAAATCTTTGTCTGACTGGAAGCGTCCTAAAAAGGAATGACTCTGTAAAAAAATGATCCTGAGAAAAAATAAAGCGTGTTATTTGATGTATTAGTTTGTGGAGGGTGTAGATGGCTTTTTTGGCAATAAGATAGTGTGGCGTTTCACAGTAAATGAGACAGGTGCAGAGCGAACCAGAGATTCACCATTTTTATTGGCGATATACACCTCTATCTCATGCGTACCTCTAGTAATGTCAGTCAAACCAAAAGAAGGCGAGTTTGAGGTAGTCATTTTTTTGCCATTTATATTCAGAATGAAATGATCACCATTTGCGGTATTCAATTGTGGTTGAGCTACAACACTAACAGTCATATTGTCTATGTTCGTAAATACTTGGTCATTTTTAGGATTGGTAATCTCTAGTTTTGCATAGCTTGCCTGAGCCAGTTCCTTTATAGAAGACCCATTCCTTTCACCTCTTTCAATTGCATTTCCTTCAATTAATGAAAGATCTGGCAAATCTAATGAGTCAATCGTAGTAGTAGTCTTCTGCATCTTGATTTTTTCAGCATCCGGGGAATTTTTGTCAGTGAAGATGGCATTCCCATTTTTGTCAACCGTACGGTATACATCAGCAAAGACCTCCGCTGCTAAAATCAATGTCATAATTAAAAAGAAGATTCTCATGATTCAATATAGCCCGTATTATTCATCGCCTCAATAGATTTGAGTGATGAAAACCCGAAAAGTTCTATATTATTTTTCCGGGTTATTTGCCCTGTATGACATAAGATCGACTCATAGGGTTATCGCATAAGCTTTATTGCTGGGGTTTTCCTGCTCAAAATCCCAGTCAGTGGATTCCCATCGAATACTAATAAGCCGTATTTTATAAACTGTAATACTGGTCAAATTCCACTGGATGTGTAGCCATGCGCAGACGACTGACCTCTTCCATCTTTAATTCAATGTAGCCATCAATCATATTGTCCGTAAAAACACCGCCTGCTGTCAGAAATTCACGATCATTATCCAGCGCATCCAAGGCTATATCTAAAGAAGGTGCGACAGTTGGAATATTTCTTTCTTCTTCTCTGGTTAGATTGTAAAGATCCTGTTCCATTGCTTGACCAGGATCAAGCTTATTCTGGATGCCATCAAGACCTGCCATTATTAATGCTGAAAAGGTAAAATAAGGATTGCCACATGAATCCGGGAAACGCACTTCAATTCTACGAGCCTTAGGGTTTGCGTCCCAGGGGATGCGAATAGAGGCTGATCGGTTCCGCGCCGAATAGGCCAGTAATGTTGGAGCTTCAAAGCCTGGAACTAAACGTTTATAACTATTAGTGCTGGCATTTGAGAAGGCGTTAATTGCGCGCGCATGTTTAAAAATTCCACCAATATAATGCAAAGCTGTTTCAGACAGACCGCCATATTGATCCCCTGCAAATAGATTTTTGCCGTCTTTAAACAGTGATTGGTGCACGTGCATACCGTTACCATTGTCACCGACCAGTGGCTTAGGCATGAAAGTTGCTGTCTTGCCATAGGCATGGGCAACATTGTGTACAACATATTTCAGTGTCATATTCTTGTCAGCACGCTTTAATAATGTATCAAATCGAGTACCGATTTCAGCCTGACCAGCAGTAGCTACTTCGTGGTGATGCACTTCAACCGGCACACCCATTTCTTCTAAAATGGTACACATCTCTGAGCGTATATTCTGTTGCGAATCAACAGGAGGAACAGGAAAATAACCACCTTTCACGCTAGGACGGTGACCAATATTCTGACCTTCAGTAATGGTATCGTTATTCCAACAACCTTCGTCTGAATCAACTTCATAGAAAGCACTATTTACATTGTCTGACCAACGAACATCGTCAAAGACAAAAAATTCTGGTTCTGGACCAAAGTACGCGGTGTCAGCGATACCTGTAGATTGTAGATAGGTTTCTGCACGCTTAGCCAAAGAGCGAGGATCACGCTCGTAACCTTGCATTGTTGTAGGTTCAAGAACATCGCAACGAATATTGACCGTTGCATCATCATAGAAAGGATCTATGACCGCGGTCTCTGCTTCAGGCATCAATACCATGTCAGACTCGTTAATGCCTTTCCAGCCGGCAATTGATGACCCATCAAACATCTTGCCGTCATTAAAAAAATCAGCATCCACAATAGAAGTGGGGATGGTGACATGTTGTTCTTTGCCTTTCGTGTCGGTAAAACGCAGGTCAACAAACTTAATTTCATGGTCTTTGATAAGTTTCATTACATTTTCTTTAGACATTTTTATTCCTCGTCAATATCTGGACTGTTTAACTTTACGAAAGCGGCGGTGGTTATTTCATTGCTTAGGCTGTAGCCTGCGCCAATGAATGTTATTTGAAATATTATATTAAAATAACCAAGATCAACGAGACCGTCTGCCAGCTAAATTAAGATACCAATTATCGTGTATATATTACATGAATAGCACAGAAATTGCTTGTATTTTATAGTGTTCCAAATACGAGCACATGCCGATCAGAGCATACTTCCACTGCAAAATGTGACAAGCCTTCAAGAGCCAATTGTGATTTAATTTCGTCAGGTAAAAATGCGGCACACAGAGAATTATAGAAATCCTCCTGCAAAACTTGTGGCTCATGATTTGCATATAAATCTACAAACGTCTTAGCAATCTTTTCAGTCTCAGGACGCATCAGATCCATAATAAATATTTGGCTGCCGGAGACACCAAATTGCTTAATACTTTTCCATAAGACATCTGGATTGTGCAGATGATGTAACAAACTATTACTAATAATTATATCATAGTTATCACGAGGTAAATCTGCGCCAGGCAACAGTCCTTCTAATAGACGTATTCTATTTTGCAACTGTGCTTTTTGAATGGCAAGCTTCCCTTGCGCCAGCATCTTGGGCGCGCCATCTAAGCCATCTATTTTATAATTTGGGTATGCTATAGCAAAACGAATGCTAATGTCAGCAGACCCACAGCCCATATCGAGTACATGAACATTCATTTTGTTTTCTGGAAAGGTATCTTTAAATGCTTGAATAAACATATCATGAGGTTCGTTAAAGTCAGCCTCGGTGTAAGCCAGCACCTGCGCTTTATTATTCATGAGCTCGGGTTCTAGGATTCTCTGCATCGTTTTTTAACTCAAAACATGCTCTAAAATCTTATTTATTCATGCTAAAAAAATGCATAAGCTATTTTTTAAATTAGTTGCAATTATTCCATATTAATCTTGCGATTATTATCCTTGTGTTATCAAAAGCTGCACTTAACTAAATTTGTAGCGCTGCTTATCAGCTGCCTTGTGTCAGGCTACTTTCACTGGGATTTCGGCAAGCTTGCTTGCTGCCTTGGAAGCCGCTTCCTGGTAATCATCAACTTGATCGAAATTCAGGTAACGATAGATATCATCGGCCATTGGATTAATTTTATCGACAAACTTCATGTATTCTTCATAAGTTGGAATCTTACCGAGGATTGAAACCACGGCAGCGATCTCTGCTGAAGATAAATAAACGTTGGCACCATCCCCCAGACGATTCGGGAAATTACGTGTTGAAGTTGAAACTACTGTCGATTGTGCTTCAACACGCGCTTGGTTGCCCATACATAAAGAGCAACCAGGTATCTCAGTTCTGGCACCTGCAGCGTTATAGATGTCGTAATAACCCTCGTTGATCAGTTGTTTTTCGTCCATCTTGGTCGGGGGCGCAACCCATAGCCTAGTAGGTATTTTCCCCCCATACTGTTCAAGTAGTTTGCCTGCGGCACGAAAGTGACCAATGTTGGTCATACATGAGCCAAGGAAGACTTCGTCAATTTTCACACCAGCGATGTCAGCCAATGTTTTAACATCATCTGGATCGTTAGGACATGCAAGAATCGGCTCTTTGATCTCTGATATATCAATATCAATAATTTCAGCATATTCAGCATTTTCGTCTGCTTCCATTAGCTGTGGATTCTTGATCCATTCTTCCATGGCCAGTGCCCGGCGTTCTAGTGTGCGTGAGTTCTCATAACCATTGGTGATCATCCAGCGTAACATGGTGATATTAGAATTTAGATATTCAATGATGGGTTGCTTATCTAGTTTAATGGTACAACCTGTTGCAGAACGTTCAGCAGATGCATCGGACAGTTCGAATGCTTGTTCAATTTTTAGGTGAGGCAGACCTTCAATCTCAAGAATGCGTCCAGAAAACACGTTAACCTTGCCCTTTTTTTCAAGAGTAAGCAGATTCCTTTTGATTGCTGCTAATGGTATGGCATTGACCAGATCGCGCAAGGTAATGCCGGGCTGTAATTCACCTTTGAAACGTACCAAGACGGATTCTGGCATGTCCAGTGGCATGATGCCAGTTGCAGCGGCAAAGGCCACCAGACCTGAACCTGCCGGAAATGAAATACCAATTGGAAAGCGCGTATGTGAATCGCCGCCAGTACCGACGGTATCGGGCAATAACATACGGTTGAGCCAAGAATGAATAATCCCATCGCCCGGGCGCAAGGAAACGCCGCCACGAGTTATGATAAAATCAGGCAGCGTGCGATGTGTTATTTCATCGATTGGTTTTGGGTAGGCCGCCGTATGACAGAAAGACTGCATCGTTAGGTCAGCGGAAAAACCAAGGCAGGCAAGGTCTTTTAGTTCGTCTCGTGTCATTAGCCCTGTGGTATCTTGTGAGCCAACAGTTGTCATCCTAGGTTCACAATAGGTGCCAGGATGAATACCTTCCACACCACAGGCTTTGCCGACAATTTTCTGAGCCAGAGTAAAGCCTTTCTTTAAGCCTTTTACTGGTGTAGGTTTGCGAAATAGATCGGTTTCGCCCATTGACAATGTTGTACGCGCACGTGCCGTCAGTCCGCGCCCGACAATTAGAGGGATACGACCTCCCGCTCGGAATTCGTCCACTAAAACATTAGTCTTAAGTGAAAACTCACAGAGTATTTCGTCCTGAGCATTGCTTTTGATGATACCTTCATAGGGATAGATATCAATGATATCTCCCATGTTCATTTTTGTGACATCACACTCTATGGGCAGTGCGCCTGAGTCTTCCATGGTATTAAAAAATATTGGCGCAATCTTACTGCCGAGACAATAGCTACCACTACGTTTGTTCGGAATAAAGGGAATGTCATTTCCCATATGCCATAAAACTGAATTGGTTGCTGACTTACGTGACGAGCCAGTACCTACAACATCACCGACATAAGCAAGCGGATGACCTTTTTCTTTTAATGCCTCTATTTGTTTAATTGGACCAATATTGCCCAGCTTGTCAGGTTTTATGTTGTCACGTTTCATCTTTAGCATAGCTTGTGCGTGCAACGGGATATCAGGACGTGACCAAGCATCCGGCGCAGGAGATAGATCATCAGTATTGGTTTCGCCGGTAACTTTAAATACAGTTACAGTAATCTTTTTGGCTAACTCAGGCTTGTCGGCAAACCATTCGCCTTTCGCCCAGGATTCTATAATTTGTCTGGCGTATTGGTTCCCTGCATCCATTTTTTCCTTAACATCGTAGAATGCGTCAAACATCAACAAGGTATGTGACAGGGCATTGACTGCTGTCGGTGCGAGGGCTTCGTTGTTGAGCGCATCAATCATGGGGTCGATGTTATAACCACCCAACATGGTGCCTAAGAGTTCTATTGCTTTTACTTTGTTAATAAGTGGAGATTCTGCCTCGCCGCGGCTTATGGCAGCTAGAAACCCGGCTTTAACATAAGCAGCTTGATCGACACCTGCAGGCACACGATTGGTGATAAGATCTATGAGAAATTTTTCTTCTCCAGCAGGAGGTTTTTTCAAAAGCTTGACTAAAGCAGCTGTTTGTTCCTCATTAAGCGGTTTTGGCACAAGACCTTCTGCGGCTCTTTGGGCTACATGTTTACGGTATGCTTCAAGCATTGTTTGTTATCTCCTAGCCTTAATAGATAATGTGATTATTCTTGAATATCCTAGCCATTTTAAAGCCTAGAGCAAAAATTCTGATATTTTCGACCTAGTTTGCTGAGGGTCTTGTTTAAAACATGAACTGGGGATTGTACAAGAAATGCTTAGATTGTGCTGTAAAATATACAAAAACAGAGCTTAGATGATTATGCCAGCAATTAACAACAATAAAAATAAATTAACGATATTTAGAAGAAAATAACGTTATTTAATAGTTTTTAATCAGCATTATCTATGATGCCTCCTCCTAGGCAGGTATCCACATCGTAAAACACCACAAATTGCCCTGGTGTCACTGCAAATTGAGCATCTTTGAAAGTGACTAAATAGCTGTCATTTTCAATATGCGTTATCGTACAAGGCTGGTCAGCCTGGCGGTAACGTATCTTGGCAACGCATTTTAATGGCATATTGGGCACAAAACCACTGACCCAATTGATGTCTATTGCAGTTAATTTGTGACTGTAGAGTAGTTCATGGTCATGGCCTTGCACGACAAATAGAATATTGTTATCAATATCCTTTTTATAGATATACCAAGGTGCGTCGTTTGCGCCTTGTACACCGCCAATACCGAGTCCTTGTCGTTGCCCCAGTGTGTAGTAGAAAACACCGTTGTGCTGCCCAATGACCTTGCCATTAGGTATCTGTATTTGACCTGTTTGTTTGGGGATATAACGTGAGAGGAATGTCTTGAAAGGGCGTTCTCCAACAAAACAGATACCAGTGCTGTCTTTTTTGTTATATGTTTTAAACCCTGCTTTTTTTGCGCGTTCTCGTACTTCATGTTTTTCAAATTCACCGATAGGAAATAGGCTAAGACTCAATTGTTTCTGCTTAAGCCGACATAAGAAATAACTTTGGTCTTTATTGTTATCCAGTCCTTTTTTTAATTGAAAGTGGCCATTTACCTTCGTGATGCGTGCATAATGCCCGGTGGCAATCTTTTCGGCGCCTAAGTGGACGGCATGTGTTAAAAATGTGCTGAACTTGATATCCTGATTGCAAAGGACATCAGGATTAGGCGTTCGGCCACATCTCAATTCTTCCAGAAAGTTACTAAATACTTTATCCCAATAATCGTTGGTAAGATCGACTGTATTCATGGGAATACCAAGTTTCTCACAGCATTGCATGGCATCTTCAACATCAGCTTCCCAAATGCATTCGCCGCCTGGTAATTTTTCATCCCAATTCTTCATGAACAGTCCTTCGATGTCATAGCCTTGTTCTTTGAGGAGTAGGGCAGTAACAGAAGAATCAACTCCACCGGAGACAGCAACAACAATTTTTCCTTTAGACACGATTATTTATTATTAGGACGTAGCATGTCCTTCCGGTAAAAATGATTGCGCAGATCCAGTGGTTCATTTTTCTTAGAAAGGCAATCATACCAAAGTAAGCCATTTACATACTGAGTCACCATTGGACTATGCACCGGCTTTATTTTGCTTAAGATTGCTTTTTTCATGATCTCAATCTTATAGTATCAATTAGATATTTGTCCTTTTTCATGTGGCGAGTGGCTTACTGGGTATAATCGTAATTACCTGTATTTCTTCAGGCAGAAAACAATTTTGGCTCTATTTTGCAGTTTTCTGCTGCAGACATGCGCGAACTTCCAATACATAGTCAGTAAAAAATATGATTAATAAAAATTATTGAATATTGATTATGGAGCATTTTTGTATAATGCAGTTATAATTCCGACTACTTTAAAGTTAATTAAAATTGAAAAAATGCAGAATAAAAATATACATGCCGTTAGTTTGGGGATATTGCTTATTATTTTATGGATATTGCTCTCGAACCATTATACTCCGCTACTCATGTCGTTGGGATTTTTTTCTGTGGTACTGGTTATATGGCTTACATTACGCATGGATATAATCGATCACGAAAGCTATCCATTGTATCTAAATGTAAGGGCGCTGCTTATTTATTTGGCTTGGTTTGTGAAGGAGATATTTGTTTCAAATATCTATGTCTGCCGTTTGATACTTAATCCTGCTATGCCAATTAGTCCTGCCATAATTTCCTTACGCAGTAACCAGCCGTCAGATCTGGCGCGTGCAATACTTGCCAATTCGATTACGCTAACACCCGGGACGGTCGCCATTGGTGTCGATGGCGACATTACTACAGTCCATGCAATTACCAAAGATGCGGCAACGTCGTTATTGCAAAACTCTATGAGCGACAAAGTCGCTGCGCTTGTAAGCAGGACGGAGGAATAAGACATGTTTATTGTAACCACTATTGCGATTTTAGTTGCTATGCTGATTGTATTAGGCAGAGCCTTACTGGGGCCAACCATTTACGATCGAATATTGGCAGTTAACACATTCGGAACAATCACTGTTTTGTTTATTGCGATATTCGGTTTTTTGACTGAACGTCCAGGATTTCTTGATATTGCATTGGCATATGCATTAATAAATTTCATTATTACAATCGCCGCGTTTAAACTCTTTGAGTATGGGAGCATGGGCAGAGGATCTTTTGGTAAGCAGGATAGTGAGCTATGATCGCTTTAGTTAATTTTTTTAGTTGGCTAAGCTTAATGGCTGGCACTATTTTTTTAATTATCGGAACCATTGGTCTTGTACGTTTCCCTGATTTTTTTACACGGTTACATGCAGTCAGTGTTGTAGATACACTTGGATGTATTCTCATTATGTTTGGACTTATGTTGCAGGCGGGTTTGAGCATTGTCGCGGTGAAACTATTTTTAATTGTGATATTTATTATGTTCACTTCTCCCACAGCGACCCATGCCATAGCCAAGGCTGCGCTTCATGGCAAAGTTAAACCATTATTAGATTATTCAGGAGACGACTAGACATCGAAGCATTTGTGAATATTTCATTGCTTGCCCTTTTGGTTGTATTGGGGATAGCCATTGTCCGCCTAGACAGTTTATTTGCAGCTGCCATATTGACCGGAATGTTCAGCCTGCTTGCTGCTGGCTTGTACGTAAGTATGGATGCTGTTGATGTTGCATTTACTGAGGCTGTTGTCGGCGGAGGTATGGCGACCTTACTGTTTTTCAATACCATTACTTTGACAAATAGCCATGGAGACTCAGGCAGCAAAATCTCTCTTCCCGCATTTTTTGTTGTAATACTAACAGGGGTTGTCTTGATGTTCGGAATTTCAGATATTCCAAAATTTGGTGACAGTTCGGCACCTGTACATCAATATTTATCTGATCGTTATATTAATCAATCTCCTGTGGAGATTGGCATTCCAAATATGGTAACGTCAATTCTAGCCAGCTACCGAGGCTATGATACGATGGGAGAGGTGACCGTTATTTTTACAGCAGGCATAGCCGTTTTGATGTTGTTAGGTCGAGGGCTTAGAAATCGTATCAAGTCATATAAAAAAGAACCATAAGGGGTAGTACATAATATGGAACACCATTTGATACTGAGAGTTGTTGCAAAAATATTGATTCCCTTGATTTTAATCTTTGCATTTTATGTTCAATTTCACGGAGATTATGGACCAGGCGGGGGGTTTCAGGCTGGAGTAATTTTTGCATCAGCATTTATTTTGTATAGTCTCATCTTTGGGGTTGAAAATGCTCTAAATGCTTTTTCTTTTAATTTATTACATGTTATCTCTGCTCTGGGATTATTGCTTTACATCGCTGTAGGTGTTGCAGCGCTAATATTAGGAGGTAATTTCCTTGATTACAGTGTTTTAGCATCAGATCCGGTCAGCGGTCAGCGTTTGGGTATCTTGGTTATTGAATTTGGGGTGGGGCTTACAGTTTCTGCTGTAATGATGATGATTTTCTTTGTTTTTGCTTACCCTTGAACAATCTTTCCTGGTTAGACTTTTCTGGTTAGAAATTAACCGCCTCTGTATTTTATTGTTTTATTTCTATTATTTGCGGATCATCCCACGCACCAGTGATGCTGTATTGTTTGTGTAGCAAGGTGTCAATTTTGTCTGGTAATGAGTTAAACATCTCACTTATCATGAATATCGCTGTGCCAATGCCAATACCAACAGGCCCAAATAAGGCGCTGGCAGCAGGCAAGCTGTCTGTTATCTTTGGTGTGACTGTAGCTATCTGATCATAGTCTTGGTGTGCAAGCCCTATCCTGCCTGAGATATCGATATTTGCTGATGATCCTGTCATAGATAGATTACCGGTGTAAGCATTGCCATTTTCTAAATCAAAGTCTCCCGCAATATCATCAAAAGCAAAGCCTTTTTTGAACAGATCAGCAAAATCAAGAGAAAGTCTTTTTGGCAAGGCCTGTAGGCTTAATAGCCCAAATAGTCTGCCCACAGATGGATCAAGATCTGTAAATTGCCCGTCTTTTATCTTCATGTTCAAAGTTCCATTAAGATTATCCAGAGAGAAATCTACTGGTGTTCCTTGCCATTTTGTATCAAGCGATAGATTCGTCTTACCTTTTTCAATTGCTGTAATATTATAATTAAATGTTTCTAACATGGTTTTCATTGATTTAGCATTGAGCGATAAGTTAAATTTTGAGTAGTGCTCGTTATTAATCATATTCCAGACACCTGAACCATTAATGACCATACCTGCCTTATTAAAATTTATGTTGTCAACTGAAAGGCCGTTGTTGCTTTTTGATGTAATAAGCTTCAATTGTCCCAATTCCATATTGTTGTAGATTAGTTCTGATATTTCAACATTAAGCGGAGGTATAGTGCTAGGAATAATTTTATATTTTTTTTCTTTGCCTGTATCTACAGTTTCATTTTTGGCAAGTATTAATTTTTTAAGATTTATATTGACAGGATTTTTATCAAAAAAACGGTTTAGATAGATATCGCCACGGATGTCTTCAGCGTTTATATTTAGGTGGTAGATAGAATCAGTTTCCCTATTGTTTAATTTTATATTCAAATCTGTGAAATTTTGATTCATGAATTGCAGTGAATCAACTTGTATATTCACAGAAACAGGTTTGCCTTTTGGTTTTAGTTTCTCTTTCCTTAGATCATCAGGGCTTATATTATCAGGAATCAAGTCAAACCATTCGTCAATGATTAAATGTTCAATATTTCCCGTCACAGAAAATTGATTATCTTCCTCACGAAGGACAGCCTCACTTCCGAAAGACAAGGAAGTTGTAATATAATTTTCATTATTAATTTTTTTGATATCAATGATTCCGTCAAAAATATTTGAATATTCGATATTGATTTTCCGTCTATTCTTATCTAGAAAATCGATGGATAATTTAAGGGGTTTGCTATCTAATGATTTAGATAGTGGTGACGGAAGATCTATCGATAATCCATCAAGCGCTGAACTGATGATGAGCTTTTTGCTGGAATTTAAATTACCATCGACATTATTTGGGTTAGCATGAGTGATGGATGCCTCCCATAAACATGACCCAAAAATGCGTTTTTCAATCTCTGATTGCAGATGCTCAATTGAAGGAAAATAATGTATCAATTGAGAGCTAATGAAATGTTTATCTGCGCTGCCACTTAACGTGGTAATGATAGATGAGTCATAATTATTTTCAATTGTAAGTTCTACAGGATGCTTAAAATATTGTGCTTTTATTGCTTCAGCAGAAATTGAGTTATGAGTGAAATCTATGGATCCATTAAGCTTGGAAAGCTTTATATCCATTTTTTTTAATTTAAGTAAAACATCATGCAAGAAGATAGTGCCATCAACTAATATTTCGCCAGATGATAATGGGATATCCAAACTTAGATTCAGATCCAGTTCCCCAAAAATATTGTTTGTTTGAAGTTTTTCTAGTGATTTATTTTCATGAAGTGGGCTATTTTTGATAAACAGCAAGCCATCTTTCATATCACCGCCAATATGACCGTCTATAAAAACTGACGATTGTATGTCTTTTGCAGAAAGGTCTTCTATGACAGCAGATATTCTGGTGATTTTAGTTCCGTATAAATCGCCAGAACTTGCATCAATAGTTAATATGTCACCATTGACAGTCAGCTCAGCATCCATTCTATTTATGGGTGGCCATTCTTTATTGTAATCCAATGTAGCTTGATTGACGGTTACAAGCCCTTTGAAAATTCCTTCATTTTTCTTGAAGGGATAATCTTCCAGCCAGCCTCTGAATACAAATTTTGCAGATGGAATATTTCCAGTAACAAGTGAATTATTCAACCAACTGGCAATGTCTTCTGGTATAGTTGACGGCAGGTGCTTAGCAATTTTATTGATTTCAATATCAGACAATTCAATCAACGTATTAACAAATGGAAGTTTTCTATTTTGTTCGAATTTCAGCTCGCCTTTTAGTTGTATATTAAAATCTTTAGTATGAGTGTCCAACAAGGATGTGTTAATAATTAAAAATTTATTCTGAGAATGCCAATCTAATTCGGTATTTAATTCATAGAATATCAAAGGATGAGTGAATAATTTTCCTGTTTCAAATTTAGAGACATCTGATGCTAAACGTATATTTCCCTGATTCCGCGTTCCTTTCATATGCCCACTTAACCCCATGATATTAAAAGGCGAATCATTTATTTTCCCGCCCAGTTGTGAAAACTCATATTCCATATATATTTGCTTAGAAGATTCAATAGTTGGATTGTACTTGGCTACGACGTTACGCATATGACCTGTAAGCCCAGAAATATTTATTGGCAGAAACCCATCTGACAAATTCAAAACAGTCTTCCGGAAATAATCTATATCATCTAGGTTCAGATAATTAGCACTTGCGATATAGCGGTATTTACCATGTTCATCATCATAGATTTTCTTTAAAGAAATGACAGATTCTGACCATACCCCATTAGGTGTTACCATGTCTTCAATATTAAACACTAATTCAAGCTCTTCGCGAGCTCCTCTGACCGCTAAAAAATTACCGGATAGTTGATTGATATAAATATCAGATTGATCATTTGCTAGTTTCAAGTTTTTGAGATTAATATAGCCTTCTAGTCTATGAAGTTTTGCCTGATTCCATGCGCCCCATAATTTAATATCTGCAGTTCCTTCGTGCTCTTTAATATCAATATCTTTAATTATTGACATAAGCGGAGAAATATTGATATTTTTACCTTGTAGATACATTTTCCCTGACCAGTTTGATGCTAAAACATCACCACTTACGTCTAGAGAAAAATTTAAGATATTTTTGTTTGGCGTTGACAAAATTGCCAAGCCTTCAATTTGAGTACGCTGGCTATTATTTGCTATGCGCAGAGTTACATCAGGCAATAATAATGGTTCATCACTTTTGTTTAAGTCGAGCAATGTGAGCTGAGTTTCCTTGATTAGGATATTTTTTTGCGCAAGAAACCACTTGGCAAGTATATTATCCCCCCCCTGTTTGTTTGTAAGCTCATTATGCAGGTATCTTGATGTTATAATAGAACCATCTTGCTGACGTATCAATGTAAGACTAACACCAGAGATGACAATCGATTTGGGTACAATTTCATTTTTATACAGACTTTCAAAAATATCTATGCCGATCAGAATTGATTTAATATTCAGGATTTGTTCATTTGTGACAGGATATAGGATGTTGACGTTGTGCAAGTGTAAATTCAGAATCCAGCTATCCCAGTCGGCGCCAATCTTCGAAATTTCCACAGGATAATTCATGTATTGACTGATCCAGTCCTGAGCTTGCTGGCGATAGTTGTCAGCTCTAGGAAGAGTTAGACGTATCACTGTAATGAGAATCGCAGATATCAGAATAACAAAGGCAAGTGAATAAAGAAAAAAACGATAGAAATGTTTAAAAATATTTTTAAGCATCGCAGGCTAATTTAAAGTAATATGATATCGTATTGTTCCTGAATATACAAAGATTCTACCTGAAATGAAATTGGCCTGCCAATAAATTTTTTTAACTCAGATACATTGCTTGATTCTTCATCAAGCAACATATCTACTATTTTTTGTGATGCAATAATAAGTAATTTGTTAGCATCAAACTGACGCACCTCACGGAGGATTTCGCGGAAAATTTCGTAGCAAACAGTTTCAGCTGTTTTAACTGAACTTCTACCTTTGCAGGTTGGACAATCTTCGCACAAGGTATGTTCAAGACTTTCTCTTGTACGTTTTCGTGTGAGCTGTACTAGTCCAAGCGAGGTTAACTCGCTCATAGATATTTTTGAATTATCTTTATTGAGATGTTTTTCAAATGTGCGTAATACTTGTCGATTATGCTCTGCATTTTTCATGTCAATGAAGTCAATAATAATAATGCCACCAAGATTACGTAATCTGAGTTGTCTGGAAATTGTTTGCACTGCTTCAAGATTTGTTTTGTAGATAGTTTCTTCCGAATTATTTTTGCCAACAAAGGCACCAGTGTTTACATCAACTGTGGTCATTGCTTCTGTTTGGTCAATAACAATGTAGCCGCCAGATTTTAATTGTACTTTTTTTTCTAGTGCCTTCTGGATTTCATCTTCAATAGAATAGAGATCCAAGATTGGATGTTCTGTTTTGTAATACTCAATTTTGCTTAAAAATTCAGGAATAAATTTTTTCGAAAATTCCATGACTCTTTTGTGGGTTTCTTTCGAATCAATGCGGATTCTTTCAATATTTTTATGAACTAAATCCCTCATTGTGCGCATAACCAAAGGCAGGTCTTTATAGACAAGACTGGGTGGGTGGGTGTTTTTCGAGCGTACAACGACTGAGCCCCATAATTTATACAGGAATTTAATATCTCGAAAAATTTCATCGTTTGCGACTCCTTCGGCAGATGTTCTGACAATGAAGCCACCTTTATTTAATTGAGCCTGCTTACTGATGGTGTTTATTGGTGTGATATTCGAATTGTTATTTATTGCGATCGCAGTATTTTCAGCGTGATAACTTAGTATCAAGCTGTATAAGCGATTACGCTCTGTTTCATTCTCAATACGTTGAGATATTCCTATGTGCTTGTGATCTGGGGTAAAAATAAGATATCTTGACGGAATGGACAGTCGGGTAGTCAGGCGAGTGCCTTTGCTGCCTAAAGGCTCTTTGATAATCTGAACCATAATTTCCTGACCTTCACGAAGTAATGTTTCGATCGTTTTTTGTTTATTTGGTTCATGTTCAGATGCTTCTGAAATATCGGTCTTAGTAACGATATCTGAAATATGTAAAAAGCCGGTTCGCTCAAGCCCTATATCTATAAATGCTGCCTGTATACTAGGGAGGACGCGTAAGACATTGCCTTTGAAAATATTTCCAACCAAACCAAGTTTCTGAGATCTTTCAATGTAGATTTCCTGTAAGATGCCATTTTCTACTACGGCAACCCGTGCTTCCTGAGGTGTAACATTTATCAGAATTTCTTCGCTCATCTTGCTATAGATACTAACCAGTCTCAGGAAAATTGTCTCAGGAAAATTAAATAATTAAGCAGTCTTTTGGGTAATTCACAAGCGACTGATTAAGGAAATTATAACTGATAAATCAATTGCATGATAAAAATGTGCTAGACAAATCTCTAACAATTTTCTTTTATGTAATTTTTAACTGTAACTTCTTCGGTTGTGCGTTCTTCATCAGTTAAGATTATGGGGTTATCCTGATCATCCTTGTCTCGGTACAGAAATCTGCCTTCTTCAATTTTTTTTAGCTTTTTTCTTGCATCTGCACATAATTTTTTTTGTTCATCTCTCTTTTCCTTTTCTTTCTTTCTCAGAGCCTCTCTTTCATCACGTTCTTGTTGCATTACATTTAGTAGTTTTATTTGTTTTGCATTGCGTTTTTGTGCTTCCTGTACTGCTGAATTATTTTTAGAAATTTTTCTTATTTCAATTTTATTGGCATTGCTTGATATTGGTTTATCGCCATAGATTGTTTGCCCATTTTCATTAGTCCACTCATAAATCTCTGCATGTGCAGCATTTGCACAGAATATAAAGAAGCAGATGATAAAAAATTTACTAGAGGACATTTTTGTAAAAAATCATTATTTTTTATTTTCTTAAAATCTAAAAATCAATTGGGAGCGTTCACTATCAATTGATCTTTATTGTGCTCATACTTTATATGGATGTTCTAATGTTCAATGTTTCAATATCAATACTAGGCTAAGTCTTGCTCGATGTGCCACTGTTTAGAGATTTGCCTCTATCTGAGATAGACTCTATATAAGGGCGCTTTAAAGTTTTGTGCAAATAACCGACCAAGTCCAAGTGGCATTCAATTGATGATTGTGGAACACTTTAGAGTAAATTAACAAGATGAGGAATTAGTTTTGGAGACCAATATAAAAATTCCAGATGATGGAACAAAAATAACTAATAAAAATAACAAGTTAGAAGTGCCTGATAATCCAATTATCCCTTTTATTGAGGGTGATGGCATCGGTTCAGATGTCTGGGCAGCGACGGTTAGGGTTCTGGATGCGGCTGTAGAAAAATCCTCACAAGGGGCTCGTAAGATTCATTGGGTAGAAGTTTATGCCGGAGAGAAAGGCAACCAGTTGTGTGGCAGTTGGCTGCCTGATGAAACACTTGCTGCTTGCAGGGAATATTTGGTTGCTATCAAAGGTCCATTGACGACGCCGATTGGCGGCGGTATCCGTTCCCTTAATGTTGCGCTCAGACAAATCTTGGATCTTTATGTTTGTCTTAGGCCCGTACGCTGGTACTCTGGCGTGCCTTCCCCTATTAAACAACCTGAATTGGTTGATATGGTGATATTCAGGGAAAATACTGAGGATATATATGCTGGCATTGAGTTTGAATGTGGTTCTGATGAAAATAACCGTTTTCTGGAATTATTTAAAGAATCATTTCCAAATCAATATCAGAAGATTCGTTTTCCAGAATCATCCGGAATAGGTATCAAGCCAATTTCAAAAGATGGCACCGAAAGATTGATCAAGGCAGCGATTCAGTATGCAATCACTAATAAAAGAAAAAGTGTTACTTTGGTGCATAAAGGCAACATTATGAAATTTACTGAAGGTGCTTTCAGAAACTGGGGTTACCAATTTGCTGAATCAGAATTTAGTGATCACACGTATACATGGGATCAATGGGAACGTACTCAGGCAGAAAAAGGGCAAGCTGCTGCAAACGAAGAACAAGAACAAGCATTGGGCGCTGGAAAAATTCTTATCAAAGATGCCATTGCCGACATTACATTACAGCAGGTACTTACACGACCAGAGAGTTTTGATGTCATTGCAACAATGAATTTGAATGGTGACTATCTTTCAGACGCTCTAGCTGCACAGGTTGGTGGAATTGGTATTGCGCCGGGTGGCAATATTAACTATGACACGGGGCATGCGATATTCGAGGCTACCCATGGTACAGCACCAAAATATGCAAATCTTGATAAGGCAAATCCTAGTTCATTAATTTTATCAGGTGAAATGATGTTGCGTTATTTGGGTTGGGCAGATGCTGCTGATCTCATCATTAATGCCATGGACATAACAATCAAACAAAAAACTGTTACCTATGACTTTGCCAGACTGACGGATAATGCAACAGAAGTTAAATGCAGTGAATTTTCTGACAAACTGATTTCAAATATGTAACCAAGATATCATCGTCTATATATTCTATGGCTGACCATTCAATGTCAGATAAAAAATTGATCGCCGAGTCATCACAGGTTATTACCGCAATTAGCAATAAGCTTGGTAAATTGCCATGTAAGTATGTTATCCACCTACTAAGCCATTGATTTCTTATTTAATGCCAAGTTTTTATTTAGTGAGATTAATATCCATGTCAAAATTTAGTTATATCAATGAAACATAAAAAAATTACTAAAAGTGAAAACTATTGAATACTTTTTACAAGTATTCTTTTAAGAAAATCTGTCGGTGATTTAATTTTTTATTTGGTAAAATTCTTTAACGCATTAGTGTCGCACATTCCACTGTTACCTGTTCCCAAGCCTCAACATAACAGGCACTGATTTTATTCTTACCTAAGATGCGGCTATGATTAAAGCCGCGACTATTAGTAGACACCCATGTAAAAGAAATATTGTCCGGATAGATTATGCCAGAGAAATTTTTTGTGCCATCTGGGTACGTAAAAATCCCTCGGAATCATCGATCTTTTTTATTCTGTGATATGCACTAACCTTGTTACCCCGGATTTTATAGTCTTTCAGATCAGACAATGTAACATTAACTGACCGATCCAATTACCCGCTAGATTTGGAATTTGTTGGTTCTTGTCTGCTTGTTCCAGACTGTTTGAATAGTGCCAAAAGCAACTGCTACACTATTCACGAGAAGCAGACACCATAACAAAAATTGAGAAAATTTTGTTGAATGCCTTCCGAATTATTTTCATAAATTTCTTATAGACATAGAGTATCACAAGCAATAAACCTCAAGCCGATTTTCTACTATTCTACTTTCAAGCCGATTGAGAGAATGATTGCCTTTTTCAACACATTCGCCAGTTTTCATATTAAATTTCCACTGATGTTTTGGGCAAGTAAGCATGCAACCCTTCAGAGCCAGCTTAGGAATATTAGTTGCCTGGTGGGGGCAATGGCTATCAAAAACCTTCGCTATTTCATTTTCATAATAAATAAAAAAACTTCTGCGCTTACCTGCTATATAAGTAACTCCACCTTCTTTCAGCGCATCTATGACTGTCACGTCATACCATATTTTGTTTTGCCCTAATGATTCCGGGTTAAACTCTGGTATCTCCATTGCAAGGATGATATCTATTGCCCAGACGATCTTGGTCAACCCCAAGGTAGGGAAGGCTGCAAACAAGGCATCAATAATTTCATCAGCCGTGACACCTGTTTGCAATGCATGCCTTAGATATTGACAAAATCCTGTTTTTGTTTGCTTATCAACTTTAGTAATGACTGAAATAATTGCACTCGTTTTTGGATCGAGCGATGACCTTGATTTTTTGATGAAATCAAAATAGGATCTCATAGCATCTTGCCTTACCTTTAACAAATAATTTAGTGCATCACTCATTAAATTTTGTCTCAATAAATTTCCTTAATCCATACTAACATATGTTTTACGATTGGCGAGTCAGTAATATACTCAACAATTAAAGCTGTTACTGGTTTATTGTAATTTTTTATGTATAAAGCACGATATGGAACTTGCGAATCATTCAGGTGGTATAATTTTTTTAGCCTCTGCAACAGAGGCGATTAAATTTTGTATTAGCAAGACATATTGCATCTACTCGGTATGTTTAGGTGTTAATTCCTGTGTCTCACAGAAAATTTTACGCCAGTTCTTTTTGTAACGCATCATACATCTTATGCCAGTTTATCCATAATTCTTGCCTGTTTGTCTTGATATATATCTCTTGATACAGGCTGATTTGTAATTTTCACCTTCATATTTTTCATTAAGTTCGATTACTATAAGTGTCAAAATTATTAATAGATTTTTATCTAGAGAACCAATGAATTTATTTTGTAAAAGCCGCAATCGCTGGTAGGATGCCGAGAACCTTAGGCGTCGCTGTACCGGGACATCCCGCGTTTGACTGGGTTCCGGGACTTATGGTGACAGAATCATACAATTGCTGATTTTCCAATTGTTGATTTTCATGAAAACTGATTTTTGAAACTGGATAAATTAAATTAGATATTAATGGCTGTGCACTCAGAAATAGCGGGCTCACAAATCGACGGTGCGCGTGATTACCAAGAAGATGCTTTTTTAATCACGCATCTTACAGATGCCAATGGTGCGCCCAGTGCTTTAGTAATTGTTGCTGACGGAATGGGCGGTCATGCTGCTGGGAATGTTGCGAGTAATATGGCTGTGCAGGCATTCAGTAAATCTATCTCCCTTGGCTATCCCAAAGAAGAAGTTCCTGAAATACTTAATCAAAGTGTATTAAAAGCCAACAGCACCATCGCAGAAACGATAAGAGAAACACCTGCGCTCAATGGTATGGGTTGTACGGTTGTCGGCGCTATTATTGAAGGAAAAAAATTTTGGTGGGTAAGTGTTGGTGACAGTCATCTGTATTTACTCCGCGGCAGAAAATTAACCAAATTAAATGACGATCATAGTTATGGTGGTTTTCTGGACAGAATGGAAGCGGCTGGAACTCCTATAGAGTCTGAGCCTGGATTATCCAGAAATATGCTTATGAGCGCGGTGACTGGCGAAGATATCGCTGAAATCGACTGCCCTCTGTCACCATTCACATTGGAGCATAATGATAAATTGATCATTTGTTCTGACGGTTTGGACACCTTAAGCTCAGGGAAAATCATTCAATACACAGATTGGTCAGACATGCCTAAAGAATGTGCCGAAGCTTTGTTAAATGCCATTGAAGATATGGCAACGCCAAGGCAGGATAATGCGACTGTCGTTATCGTAAAAATTATTGATGAAACTGTTGTAGCGAAAGCAGAAGCAGAAGCGGGAGCAGGAGCAGGAGCAAGAGCAGAAAATGATGAAGATATTACAGCGCCAAATACTGAAGATGAGGAGATGGAGAAAACGGAAGTGCCAGTCAATACTGAATCAGAATTAGAAGGTGATATTGTAGATGAAATTGTTTTAGCGCCTATAGGAGGATATGCTAATAGCCAAGAAGGAGAGTTCGCACAAGAAAAAAAGAGCGTAAAAGCAGTACCTTCTATCCCAGCAGAAACTATCAATAAGATTGTTGACAATAGAATTCTAGAAAAAAATAAAGTCGGCTTAATGATTGGAGTAGGTGTAGTCATACTTATTGGTGTTGCTATTGGCGCTAATTTCATGTTCGGCACCTCGAAATCCGAAAAAATAGATAAAGAGGAACCAATGTTTGAAGAAGCACTGGTTTTGGAAGAAGAACCAGTCTTGGAAGAAAAACCAGTATCTGAAGAGAAGCCAGTGCTTAAAAAAAATATTGCCGAAAAAGAGATTGTTTCTGAAGTAATTGATAAGTTCAATGATGATGCAAGCAATGAAAAGATACAAAAACAAGAAACTGTTGCAGATAAAAAAATTATTATTAAAACTAAAATAGACCCTGTAGAAGAAATAAAATCTGAACCTGATCCAAAATCAATCAACAAAAAAGAATTTCAGGATACATTAAAAAACGGTGGCAAAGCACCGCTTATGGTTGTGGTTCCAGCCGGCTCATTTAGTATGGGCGGTTTTGCGGATTTTAATGAAAGACCTAGGCACGATGTTAGTATTAAATCTTTTGCTGTAAGCAAAAATGAAGTGACCATTAATGATTATAAGGCATTTATTAATGCAACAAACCGTAAATTGCGCAGTGGCAATAAAATAAACGCGTCTCTACAGGTACGTCCTGTTGTCTACGTTACATGGGATGATGCTTACTACTATACAAAATGGCTTTCTGAACAAACTGGAAACAAATATCGTTTATTGAGCGAAAGTGAATGGGAGTATGCAGCTTCAGCAGGCAACAATAGTCCGTTTTGGTGGGGTTATGAGGAAGAGCCAAATAGAGCGCACTGCTTTAATTGCGAAACAGGGCTTGATCCACGTAGCCCAGCCAAAACAGGAATGTTTGAAGCGAATCAATTCGGGCTTTATGATACGGCAGGCAATGCCTCAGAATGGGTGGAAGACTGTTGGCATGAGAACTATATAGGCGCACCATCGGATAATGAGATTTGGGAGGGAGGTGACTGCACGTACAGAGTTGTGCGAGGTGGGTCATATAGCTCTCCGCAGCAGTCCATTAGAAGCGCGAAAAGAGACAAGTTAAAATCTAATAGAAGCTATGATCATGTCGGTATCAGGATTGCCAGAGATTTAGATTAATCTAGTACGCAATACAGAAAACTGCATTAGTGTAAATATTTCTCTCCACAGTTCTTGATTTCTCTTAGAAACTCTTTAGTTTGGCCTTCAGTCAAGTAAGTGGTGCTGTGGTTATGAAGTATTACGGTGATAAAAAATATAGATAATCAGCAGTAAAGCAGGAACTCCGAGCAATCCTGCATATAGGAAAAAATATGCATAACCAGCTGCGTCAACAGCGATGCCAGAAAACCCGCCGATAACTTTTGCTGGTAAAGTTGTCAGCGAGCTAAACAACGCATATTGAGTCGCTGAATATGCTTTGTTTGTCATGCCAGATAGATAGGCAATAAAAGCTGACGTTGCAAAACCGCCACTGAAGTTATCAGCAGAAATAACTATTGCCAGTGTGGAGATATTTGGCTCAGAGATTGCCAAAAATACAAATAACAAGTTTGTTAGTATTATCATGATTGAGCCAAATATCAACGGCTTTTCAACACCGTATCTAGTTACAAAAATACCGCCAAGCGCAGCACCGAATATGGTCATAAAAAAACCGAATATCTTTACCACATTTGCAATTTCTGTTTTACTAAATCCAAGATCCAGATAAAATGGATTTGCCATAACCCCCATTGTGATATCACTTAACTTATATGTGGCAATAAATAACAAAATAACTAGTGCCATACGGTCATTGCGTTTAAAAAACTCAACAAAAGGACTGATCACTGCACCTATAAACCAACGTCCTATCTTTTCAGAGAAATGACCTTGATCGCTCAAACCAAAACTTGATTCTAGTTGTTTATCTACTTTTTCAGCAATTGTATTGATTCGATGTAAGGGCTCAGAAATGACTAAAGTAGTCACCATGCCTATCGATATTAGTGTTGCCATTGTTACATATGCATAACTCCAAGATTGCCATTCCGCAATATAAAAAACTCCTGCACCAGCAACCAGTAATGCCAAACGGTAACCAAAGACATAGGTTGCCGCCATCACGCCCTGATACTCACCATCTACTGCTTCAATTCTATAGGCATCAATGGTGATGTCCTGCGTCGCTGAGCCAAATGCAACAATCACTGCATAAATAGCGATAACGACTAACTGTGTTTCAGGCTCACTGCCAGCCATTCCAAGCAGACCGCCAGCAATCAAAATTTGCGCACATAACATCCATGAACGACGTTTGCCTAATTTATTTGTCAACCAAGGAATTGGTAAGCGATCTACGATTGGAGCCCAACACACTTTAATAGAGTACGTAATGCCTACCCAGCTAAAAAATCCAATTGTTGTTCTTGTGACGCCCTCATCTCTTAACCATGCAGACAAAGTTGAAAATACCAGTAGAAAAGGCAGGCCTGCAGAAAAACCAAGAAAAATCATACCTATTACACGAGAATTTTTGTAGACAGAGCATGCATCACGCCAACTCTTTATGGTTGAGGTTTTATTATTTACGTTATCATTCATTTTAATTCTTTAATATTTTCATTACAGAATTTATTTAATAAACATAATAGTAGACTTAAGACGGTTTTAAAAAAAGTAAAGAAATAGAAAGTAAAATTTTTATCCCTCATTAAAAATAGAAAACGCAAGAAAAATTTAAGAATAAAATGGATATTCAGTATGGATTATAGATAGTAACGCAACGCATGAAGCTAAAATTTATATGCAAATAAAATGATCGTTGAGTCAAATTTTAACACAATTATTGATCAGTATTAAGAAGCGTAGCTAATGTTGCGTGACTCTGGTCGGTGAGTTCGATTTCTACTTCAGGCCTAATAAAAAACCGGACAACATAAGCAATTGGCCAGATGGCAAGTGTTAAATAAACGCCTTTTATTAAGGTCAATGTCCCTGCAATTATAAACAATAGCGGGAAGCTCATTCCTTTGATGCCGTCTCCTCGAGTCGCAACATCGCCAAAAATGCATAATATATTGCAAGCATAGATGGATCAGAAAATGATAGAGATAAATACGTCTGTGGCACTTGTTTAGAGGTATTGACACAATTTTGTTTCCTTAATCATCATGTTTTTCATATGATGTTTTGCATCAACTGGATGCATAAACGCATTGGTCAGTAAGGTGATAAAAAGCACTACTGCCATCAAGTACATAGCGGTGTTGTATAAACTTGATGTTGGGTTTACCGTGCCAGTAGGTACTATTTCCATGAGTTTTGCAATGGTCACTGTTTTTACATCAATCAGGGTTTGGAGATGTTCAATATCCGCACCAGATTTGGTCTGAAACTTCAGAGGATCAAGTTTGGATGCCAGATCATTTATTGCATTTTTCACGGAAATTTCACGTAATGACGTAATAGCAACTGGGCCAAAAACACCAGCACTTGCCCATGCGGTTAATAATCTGCCGTGTATGCCACCAACAAACTTGGGTTCCAAATATATCTGCCAAGTAGGCTGGTATGGTGGCAAAGCCACCCCGTACATGGTAAAAATTAACATCGTAGCTGCATAAAAATATACCAGCCAGATAACAGATGGATTCACACTAACCTGTGCTGCTGTGTATGGAATAGAGTAATATAATATGATCCCCTGAGACAAAGAATATGTAATAGGTCGTCTTGCGCCCAAGATAATCCGAGGCACTGGCCCAGAAAAAACGACCCACCATATTAAAGGCACTTATCATCAAGACATAAGTTTCCGCAAACTCTAGGTCAACCAAATCAGGTAAAGTTCTGCCAAAAATATCTGTCATCATGGTCTTGGCCACGGCCAGAACGCCAATTCCAGCGGTAACATTGAAACAGAGGATTACCCATAGTTGATAAAATTGTTTGGTTTTAAGTGCCTCATTGATATGAACATGATGCGTGGTGATCATTTACCTATGATGCTCGCCTTCTTTCGGGGGGCACCCAGCCTTCGGGTTTCCAGCCATCAGGAGGAACACGATAGCCAAACGCTGCACATAACATGACTATCAGATAAATAATACCAATTGTAAAAAAAGTCTGGGAAATACCAGTACTATCTGTGCCGACGAGATAAACGCCTTCTTGAGCAGGGCGGTAACGTATTAGGCGGATTATTGATTGGACTGACCGCCTTTTAGGATGACCTTCGTCTTATTGTGTCTGTAGATACTGTAACTTTGGCAAATTTTCTTTTACCGATCTGAATAACATATGACCCGCCAGTTTCTATTAGATGATTTCTATCCTCTATGCGATATCCGTCAATCTTGACCGCACCTTGACTTATCATTCTGAAGGCCTCTGATGTGCTTTTTGTTAAACCAGAGTCTTTCAGGAGCGTGCCAATTGGCAAACCTTCGGTCTTTGACTCTAGGGCTATTTCTGGCATCTCATCTGGCATTACACCTTTTTGAAAGCGAGCGATAAATTCAGCCTGTGCCTGCCGGGCTAGTTTTTTAGAATGAAAGCGGGAAACAATTTCTAATGCTAACAAAAATTTAATATCTCTCGGGTTTTCTCCTTCATCAACCTTTTTTTTGAAGTGATTAATTTCATCCAAAGATCTAACACTAAGCAATTCAAAATAGCGCCACATCAATTCATCAGAAACTGACATCAATTTACCAAACATTTCATTGGGCGCTTCATTGATTCCGATATAGTTATTCAAGGATTTGGACATTTTTTGTATGCCATCCAGCCCTTCCAATATAGGTATAGTCAAAATAACTTGAGGAGCCTGTCCGTATTGTTTTTGTAGTTCACGACCTACCAACAAATTAAACTTTTGATCTGTCCCCCCAAGCTCTACATCTGCCTGCATAGCTACAGAATCGTATCCTTGTATCAGCGGATATAAAAATTCATGTATCGCAATTGCTCGACCACTTTTGTAGCGTTTAGAAAAATCGTCTCTTTCCAACATGCGAGCAACGGTATATTTTGCTGCCAGCTGTACCATGTCTGCTGCGTTAAAGCTTGACATCCACTGTGAATTAAACATTACCCTAGTTTTTTTTGGATCTAGTATTTTAAACACTTGTTCTTTGTATGTTTTAGCGTTGACTTTAATGTTTTCTGGAGTCATTGTAGGACGTGCGCTGTTTTTACCACTTGGATCGCCAATCATGCCGGTAAAATCTCCAATCAAAAACAAGATTTCGTGTCCCAGTTTTTGAAATTGGTATAGCTTATTAATCAGCACAGTATGTCCTAGATGTATATCTGGTGCTGTTGGATCGAAGCCTGCTTTAACCCTGAGCGGTCTGTTTTCTTCCAACTTTTTAAGCAGTTCAGATTCCAATAAAATCTCATCTGTACCGCGTTTAATCAAAGCCAATGCTTCTTCAGTTGATGTCATGTTTAATGCCTGTTGCTAAGGATATTTTTGGAAATTAGTCAGTAATGCGCAAGCCTATCATATTTATATCGCCTCTCCGATAGTAGAATGGCATTGACGACTTATTGCCACACGCTAGGGTTAGGAAATTTTTTTGAATTAACACTGTGACTTATAAACACTATATAAAGAAAGACTATAAGATTAGAGATGATCGAAGAATCATTCATCGCAAAACTTCCTTTTCTTTGTTTATTCGTCGTCGTATTTGTACTTGCCAGTGCCATTTTCTATACCACCACGCGCACGAAGACATCAAATTCTTTCGTGCTTGACCGAGACCATTCTTTGGCATTATGTCAAAAAAACTGAGAATATTTATTCAGCGGATCTATTAGAAAAAGAACTGGAGAGAAAAATAAAAACAGCAAGTGGCATAATCGATGGATCTTTATTTCTGGCTGGGAAAAAATCTGGCCTCTCAGACAGTATGATCATGCAAATGAGAAATCTTATATGGCTGGAAATCGACTTCGCCATGGGAGCCGGCAAGGAGATAAGTTTCATGTTGTCTATGAAGAGCGCTATGTAGATGGCAAAAAAGTTCGGGATGGCTCCATCTTAACCGCAGGATTTATCAACCATGGAAAATCTTTCACATCTGCCTCGCTACACACATGCTGATGGGCATTCGGACTATTACGATGAAAATGGTAATAGTATGCGCAGGGCTTTCCTGAGGATGCCCGTCGAATTCTCTAGAATAAGCTCTCGTTTTAATTTAATAAGAAAGCATCCAGTTTTAAATAGGATTCGCGCGCATAAAGGTGTCGATTACGTAGCATCCACAGGTGCTTCAGTCAAAGCATCAGGCGATGACGTAATAAACTCGCTGCAATAAAAGGAGGTTCTGGAAAGGTGATTATCATTCAGCATGGTGGTCAATATACAACACTCTATGGCCATCTTTCGCGCTATGCATGAGACATAAAAAGAGGAAAGCACGTAAAACAGGAGAAAATTATTAGCTATGTCGGTATGACAAGTCTGGGCACAGGAGCACATCTGCATTATGCATTTAGAGTTAATGGTGTGCATCGAAACCTTTTAACGGTAGAATTGCCGAAGGCTGAACGAAAGCCCTGATGATTTGATGGATGAATGTAAGTCACAAACCAAACCTTTACTGACATTGCTTAATACTATTACAAATAATACGATGCTTGCAGTCGACGGCAAACAAATAAAATCTGCTATCGTTAGCCCCATTATTATCCTGAATGAAGAAGCGCGCTTATTTTCGTCCACTAATTAATATTTTGATAAAGCCGTGTTTTATATAGGGTTAATGTCAGGCACCAGTATGGATGCGATTGATGCAGCCCTAGTTGATATTGTTGCACATGAGTTAAAACTGATTCAGTATCAACAAACTCCCATTCCAAAAAATATTCAACAGACCATAAGGTCTATCAACACTGAATCTACCCTGAGTGAGATATCAAAAATTGACGTCATTATGGGGAATCTTTTTACGGAAGCCTCACTAAGAATTATTGAATCAGGCAATCTATCAGCAGAAGATATCCATGCCATTGGGAGTCATGGACAAACAGTTTTGCATTTACCTTACGATAAATATCCGCGCACTTTACAGATTGGCGATGCAAATATTATTGCTTATAAAACAGGCATTACTACTGTCGCAGACTTCCGACGCATGGATATTGCCGCAGGTGGAGAAGGTGCGCCACTGGCTTCTGCATTTCATCAGTGGCTATTCCAAAGAGAAGGAAGTAAGAGAGTCATTTTGAATATTGGTGGTATAGCTAATATCACACTGCTTCCCGACGGCAGTAAGACTGCCATTACAGGGTTTGATACAGGCCCTGGAAATACACTGATGAATGAATGGGTGCAGCGGTATCTTGCCGAGGATTTTGATAAGGATGGCAAATGGGCAAAGCAAGGACAATGCAATCAAGAATTACTTTCTTTATTACTTAATGAAGCCTATTTTGAGACTTCTCCACCGAAGAGCTCTGGTAAAGATTTTTTCAATCTTCAATGGCTTGAGAATAAATTATCACAGTTAGAAAAATCTATTGATCTAAATGATGTGCAGGCAACGCTACTTGAGTTTAGTGCTGTGACTATTAGTGATGCTATAAAAAACCATGCGCCAGATTATAATGAAATTCTGGTTTGCGGAGGTGGCGTACATAATAAAACTATGATGCAGCGTCTGCGCTGCCTCCAAACTAAAGCAGAGGTAAATTCTACTGAGAAAGTTGGTTTTAATCCTGACGCTGTCGAAGCAGCAGCATTCGCATGGCTAGCAAAACGCCGCATGGAAAATCAATCTGGGAATTTGACCTCAGTAACAGGTGCTGATGATTCAGTGATACTTGGAGCAATCTACAATGCTATGCGCCCAAATCATTAAACTGAAAAAGATGATCCACAACCACAGGTTGTGGTTGCGTTAGGATTACGTATAACGAATTGAGCACCTTCTAGACCTTCAGTATAATCAATCTCACCACCAACCAAATACTGAAAACTCATTGGATCAATAAGCAATTTCACACCACCATTTTCAATGATTGTATCACCGTCTATAATACTTTCATCAAAAGTAAAGCCATACTGAAAACCAGAACAACCACCGCCGCTAACAAAGACTCTTAGCATCAGTGCGTTGTTATTTTCTTCCTCAATTAATGATTTTACTTTTGCTGCTGCCTGATCAGTAAACAATAATGGATCAGGCATATCCTCATCTTCTGCAATTTTAGCAAAAGCAACTTTTTCTTGAACTTCTTTTTCTTGTCTTGTATTCATATCATTTTCACTATGTAAGTTACTATTCTAAATCTACATCCGGTTCACCCAAGCATTCCGTTTCATCCAAAGGATTTGTGTGGCCTAGTGCTAACGGTGCATCGTCAGAACGTTGTACATGCACAAGTCTACCATTTAGCTCTGCGCCTATAGACATCTCGATTAAATTATAGTATACATTCCCTGAGATACGCGCCTTTGGTGCAAGCTGAACCTGAACTCCGCCATGTACATCCCCATCCACAGTACCATTCAATGTAACAAAAGGCGCCCTGACCTCACCTTTAATGACCCCGGTCTCACTTAGATGAATTAATGATTTATTATCATTTTTTGCAGTGACATTGCCTTTTACTATGCCTTCAATATACAATCCACCAGAGAAGTTTATATCGCCGGATATTTCGTTTTGAGAGCCAATCAAGGTATCCATCCGTGTAGTTTTTTTGTTTTTACTCTCGCCAAACATCTAAAATCTCTCCTGTCTAAATAACATCCTGATACGTCATCGCTTCTGTCCAGTTAAAAATACGCTCTATTTGAGGATTCGTTTTTTTGCCTTCCTGACGAGCTTGGACGATTACTCTATGTACAACAAACCCCTCAGGCAGTGTAATGCTACCTTTAATGCGTTCAAAACTGTTAATTTTAAAGAATAACGACAATGATCTAGATAGCGTCAGTTCTCTTATATCAATAGTTTTGGGGATATTACCCTGGACACCCTCCAACAATATCGTCAATCTACCTGCCACCATTGTATCACTCTTTGAAACATGAGTTAATATAAGATTGAAGTAGTAACTTCTGGGTTGTGATGTTGCTTCAATGCGCAATCCTTGTACGCTTAAGCCTCGGACTTCACTTGCCGAAGCCATGATCCCTTGATAAAACTCAAGCTCCTTTTTCAGATCATAAACTTCATCTTGTCGCTTGATTATTTCTTTCTGAAGATTTGTGATAGTTTGTTTTTCTAATCGGACTGTCCTTTCGAGCATAACAATACGTTTTTCTAACTTTATAATCGTATCGTCCATTACCTGATTTTTTTGCCATAATTTCTTATTTTTTTTCGCTTCAAATAGGCCAGATTTAATATATGACCATTGACTCTCGTCAAGAAAAACCCATATGGCAGTAGTTGCCACTGAACAAGAAATAACAATTACAGCAAAAATATGCAGAGGCTTATGACGCTTAATTACGAGTTTTTTTGGGAAGCTCACGTTTTAAACAACTCTATATTTCAGAAAGTTCGTCATTATAATAAGAGAATTTTAAAGCGATCATATTTATGGATAAATCGCTGGACAATCAAGACCTGATGTCTCATCCAAATCAAACATAATGTTCATATTCTGAATCGCTTGGCCCGCGGCTCCTTTTACAAGATTATCAATGACAGATAAAACTACGAGTTTGTTACTGTCACACAATTGATTTACTGAGATTTTGCACATGTTTGTTCCTCGCACTGCACGGGTATCAGGTTGTGAACCACTTGGCAGAACTTCTACAAATGGTTCGTTCATGTAACGCTTGTTATAAATATCAGTGACATCAATATCCATCTGTTGCAAACGCGCATAAAGCGTAGCAAATACACCCCTTACCATCGGCACTAAGTGTGGCACAAAAGTTATTTCCACTGCCTCTTTTGCATAAATACTTAGTATCTGACAGATTTCTGGCAAATGCCGATGGCCAGAGACATCGTATGCCTTAAAGGTTTCGCTGGCTTCACTGAAAAGATTTGCCACAGCTGTCTTACGCCCAGCACCACTAACACCTGATTTGGCATCAGCAATCAATAGATTTAAATCAACAATACCTTCTTCCAGCAAAGGCAAAAGTCCAAGAGAAACCGCCGTTGGATAGCACCCAGGGTTGGCCACTAGACGAGCTTTGGAAATTTGAGTGCGATTTATTTCAGGCAGTCCATAGACTGCTTCTTTTAATAATTCCGGTGCAGCATGTTCAACCCCATACCAATGCTGCCATTTCCCAGCGTCCTGCAGGCGAAAGTCAGGTGACAAATCAATAATCTTTACATTAGCATTCAATAGTTTAGGTATCTTGTACATTGATATCGCATGTGGCGTGGCAAAAAATACTGCGTCACATTCAGTCAATTTGGGTGAGTCATGCTCGGAGAATTTAAGATCCAGATGGCCAGACAAACTCGGGAAGATATTGGCTACGTAATTATCTTTTTCGTTATTTGAGGTCACTGCGTGGATACTCGCTTGTTTATGCCCAATCAGAAGGCGCATCAACTCAACGCCAGTATATCCAGTCGCACCAACAATGCCCACTTTTAAAATTTTATTACCCACTTTTATTACTTGCTCCTTAAGAGTGCACGTTAGGTCATAAATATTTCCTAAACCAAAGAAAGCGACCTTAATTGTTTTCAAATAAAATATTCTATGCTGTTACGGTTGCTCGTAATTGAAACCTGAAAATTGCAACATATAATCAGGTAAGACAGTCCATCAATCATAAATGTTAGCAGATATTCAAAGATTCTAGACATAGTAGATAAAGCATTGAGTGCTGCTAAGCAGAGATACTGCACAAGATATACAGCGGAGATATGTTGGATCTTTGACTTATGACAAATTCCAAGCCGCTTAAATATATATCTGTTTAAGTATTTGTTTTATATGAAAAAACCTCGTATATTACGAGGTTTTTTTAGGATTGGAAACTGCCCAGTTTAATCTATTGCGCAACTACGTTGGATGCGCTTGGACCTTTAGCGCCCATTTCAATATCAAAGCTTACGCTCTGACCTTCAGCGAGAGACTTAAATCCTTCGGCATTAATAGAACTATGATGAACAAATACATCAGCACCGCCATCATCTGGCGTAATAAAACCAAAACCTTTACTGTCGTTAAACCATTTTACTGTGCCTGTAGCCATTACTTATTACCTCTGCAATTAAAAAAATAAAAAAATGTATTAGCATGCATAATGTTACGAAATATGACGGAATGCTTGCTACTATACATTGCGAAGAGCTAACCGAAACCGCTACAAGAACTGCTAATACTCGGAATCTATCGTATTCTGCATTAAAAAACCATCTTTTTCTTGATGACACAGTGCACCAAAACTTACTGATGGAACGTACTGCCTCGTTTTTTTTGTAAGTTAGAGAGTTATGAATTTCTACGTTGGAAGACCCAATTCGATTCATTGGATTCTGATTTGCAAAACTTATAGCCATCGGCATCAAAGGTCTTAATATCTTCAGGGTCTTTTAGTTTGTGTTTGATGATGTACGCACCCATCCGTCCGCGTGCCTTTTTGACGAAGAAACTGATGATTTTATATTGTCCATTTTTATAATCTTTAAATACGGGCGCAATAATCCTAGCATCAATATCTTTTACTTGTAGAGCCTTGAAGTATTCATTTGATGCCAGATTAATTAGACACTTATTTTTTTCTGCTAGGTTTTTATTGGCCTTTATATCTTGATTAATTTGATTGGTCAGTTTTGATGCCCAAAATTCATACAAGTCTTTGCCTTGCTTGCTCTTAAGCGTTGCGCCCATTTCCAACCGATAAGCCTGAATAAGATCCAGTGGCCTTAATATACCATACAGCCCAGATAGTATTCTTAAATGCCTCTGTGCAAACTTGAGATCCTCATTACTGAATGACCCTGCGTCAATGCCTGTATAGACATCCCCTTTGAATGCCAGTATGGCTTGTTTGGCGTTATCCAAGGTAAAAGGTGTTTTCCATTCATTAAAGCGAAGGAAATTAAGCACGCCGAGTTTGTCGCTGATTTTCATCAGAGAAGAGACCTCAGCGGGTGTCATTTTACTCAGTTGCCTGACCAATTGCTTGGATTCTTTCAGAAACTTCGCTTGTGTATGAATCTTTGTGATGGGTGCCGTCTCAAAATCAAGCGTCTTCGCAGGGGAGATAACTACCAGCATAAATAATGTAAACCTTATGTATATGTATTGCGTTGTTTGATATTAAAGTTAACATCAGAAATGTCAAAGCTTGATAACAATAAGACCGAACTAATGACTCATCATTAAACCCTGATTATACTCCTAAAACAAAATCTCAGTAGCAAGTTAATATTAGTGTTTGGTGTGTCAATAATTTTAATTATATAAGAAATTTTAGGGTAACGGCATGGCCTGTACGGAGATATTTATATTGGGGTATCCGTATCTAGGGGTTTGACTTAGGGTATAATAGACTGACGTTCAGGATATAGGTCTAGATATAAGCCTAGGTTTTTTGGTCAATTTTTACTCGGCTGATTTCTATTTAAGAGTTTACCAAAGATAATATATGATAATCCTCGAAAATGGTCGAATCAGTATGGCATCATTGTATTTGCGCAGTATAATTATGACTAGTGTAATGAAAAAGCAACAAATACATTAAATACATTATGACAGAAGAGATTAGCACTCACCAAGACAGTGGTCTCACAGTGCAGGAAGTTAGGCCTAAAAAGGCTAAGCCTAAGCTAGAACTTCCTTCGCCATACAAAGTCATCCTCAATAACGATGATTACACTCCCATGGATTTTGTCGTGGAGATCTTGGAAAATTTCTTCAGCATGAACACCGAGACTGCTACACGCATTATGCTGGATGTACACAAAATCGGCAGAGGTATTTGTGGTACTTTCATTCGGGAAATCGCAGAAACAAAAGTAGCTCAGGTCAATAATTACTCACGAGAAAATCAACATCCCCTTCTCTGCACGATGGAAAAAGAATAAAGGAGAAAGCTTCATGTTGGATAAAGATCTTGAAATCACATTAAATGATGCTTTTAATAAAGCACGTCATAGGCGTCATGAATATGTCACTGTTGAACATTTGTTACTTGCATTGCTGGATAATACTTCTGCTGTAGATGTGCTCAAAGCCTGCGGTGCTAATCTGAACGCATTGCATGGTGAATTAAGCAGATTTATCCAAGAAAACTCACCTCTTCTAGAGAAAGGTAATGAATACGATACACAGCCAACGCTCGGTTTTCAACGAGTACTGCAACGAGCCGTTTTTCATGTGCAATCATCAGGAAAAAAAGAAGTTAAGGGCGTCAACATTCTGGTCGCTATTTTTGGAGAACGAGAGTCACATGCAGCTTATCTCTTAAGTCAGCAGGAAATCAGTCGCCTAGATGTTGTGAACTATATCGCGCATGGTATTGCGAAGATTTCCGAAGATGAGAACGACAATGAAATGGGGCAAGTCGAAGAAGAGTTTGTCGGAGATGAACCTAGACTTACCCCGTTGGAAAAATATACGGCAAACTTGAATCTTCTTGCAGAACAGGGAAAGATTGATCCGATGATTGGACGACAACATGAAACAGAACGAACCATCCAGATTCTTTGTCGGCGGAAAAAAAATAATCCACTTTATGTTGGTGAAGCAGGCGTTGGCAAGACAGCCATCGCCGAAGGCTTGGCCAAAAAGATTGTCGATAAGGATATACCTGATGTTCTCGCTGATAATGTCATTTATTCGCTCGATTTAGGGGCATTGCTCTCTGGGACAAAATATCGTGGTGATTTTGAAAAACGTCTCAAGGATGTAATTTCCGCACTGAAGGAAAAAGAAGGCGCAATCCTGTTTATTGACGAAATCCACAATATTATTGGCGCAGGTGCTGCTTCAGGCGGAGCTATGGACGCCTCAAATATCATTAAACCCGTGTTGGCCTCAGGGGAAATTAAGTGTATTGGTTCCACGACTTATCAAGAATACCGAAACGTCTTTGAAAAAGATCGCGCATTAGCCAGACGTTTTCAGAAAATTGATGTAGTAGAACCGACAACCCATGAAACTATAAAAATTCTTGAAGGTTTAAAGTCAAGATTCGAAGAACATCATCAAATTAAATATACGCGCCAATCATTGAGATCGGCGGCAGAATTAGCAGATCGTCATATCACTGATCGTCATCTCCCTGATAAAGCTATAGATATTATTGATGAAGCAGGCGCATCACAACAGTTAATAACTGCTTCTCGCAGAAAAAAAACTATCGGTGTCACGGATATTGAGAATATTGTTGCCAAGATCGCAAGAATCCCTGCTAAAAATGTTAATGCTTCGGATAAAGAGCTAATGGAAAATCTTGAACGAAATCTAAAGATGGTTGTATTCGGTCAAGACGAAGCTATCTCAACATTAAGTGCCGCAATTAAAATGGCTCGTTCAGGCTTAGGAAGCCCGCAACAGCCCGTTGGCGCGTTCTTGTTTGCAGGGCCAACGGGCGTAGGCAAAACTGAAATTGCAAAACAACTTGCAGGTATTATGGGGATTGAGTTTATCCGATTTGATATGTCCGAATATATGGAGCGCCACACTGCTTCTCGTTTGATCGGCGCACCTCCAGGTTATGTTGGCTTTGATCAGGGAGGTTTACTTACGGAAGAAATAAACAAACATCCTCATTCTGTTTTATTGCTGGATGAAATCGAAAAGGCACATCCTGATGTATTTAATCTATTACTTCAGATCATGGATTATGGCACGTTAACAGATGCCAATGGACGTAAAATTGATTTTCGCAATGTTATTGTTGTAATGACAACCAATGCTGGTGCAGAGCGTATTAGTAGAGCGTCAGTCGGTTTTATACACCAAGATCATAGCGGCGCTGCCATGGAAGCCATTAAAAAAATCTTCAGTCCTGAATTTAGGAATCGCATGGGAGCCATCATCCAATTTAACACGTTGGATGCAAAAACCATTGCCAATGTGATGGATAAATTTATTGTTGAACTGGAAGTGCAGCTTGATGACAAAAAGGTACTTATTGACATTGATGAATCTGCCAGAAAATGGCTAAGGGCGCATGGTTACGATAAAAATATGGGCGCAAGACCCATGGCTAGACTTATTCAGGAAAAGATAAAAAAACCCTTAGCCGAGGAATTACTCTTCGGCAAATTAGAACATGGTGGCAATGTCCGTGTCAGTGAAAAAGACGATAAACTCACCATAAAAATACTGGAAAAGGAGACGGTACACACTGCCTGAAAAAGACGCTCTAGTATCAACATGCTTTGCATCAAAGCATGAACCAACACCTTTGAGTTACTTTGGTTATTATGAAATTCCTATTCCTGCGGGCGAATGACATACATATAGATTATGTCAAAAAGAAAATTATGGAGGATTAAAATGAAAAGTATGCTCATTAAAGCTAATAGTCGACTTAAACGAGTAGGTTTGACGTTTGTTTTCATCAGTATTCCAGTTTGGTTTCTTGCAGCAGTTGTTTGGAATATTGAGGAAAGAGGGTTTGTACATAAAAAATTTTACACAGAGTTTCCACCACCTAAGAAGGGTGCATATTGGGAAGAACGGAAAGGAGGTTATGCTTTATATAATAGGGATTGTGTTAATAATAAAATTGGCTCAGACATTACTCTTAGATACATATAAGCATAGCGCAGATGGATTTAGGAAGTTTGAAGAAAATAAGCAAAGGTCTGTAAGTATAAGAAAGACTGGTGGTTGGCTTGTGCAATTGACCTTATACCATATAGGCATAATGCTTGGCGATGGAGTTCATCAATAGATGATTTTTTTTGAAAAATCTTTTGTAAGCATAGTAACAATCTTCTTTATTATTGGATTTGTCTTATATATAAGGATGGCCAGTCTCATGCAAAATATGGCTAGTAAAATATGTTAAAAAATATGTTAATTGGATAAAAAATGGAAATAAACCAGTTTAAATTTAATTTATAAGAATTAACTTGCCGCAGGCATTATTCTGGAAATACCATGACAAAACCTTTAAATCGTTACAGTTTGCGCATTACCCAACCCAAGTCACAGGGTGCCTCACAAGCCATGCTCTACGGTACTGGTATGACGCGTGAAGACATGGATAAGCCACAGGTAGGCATATCCAGCATTTGGTACGAGGGCAATACCTGCAATATGCACTTATTATCTTTGGCTGAGAAAATTAAAGAAAGTGTCGTAAAAGCTGGATTAATTGGTATGCGATTTAATACCATTGGCGTTAGTGATGGCATCTCCATGGGTACAGATGGCATGAGTTATTCACTGCAATCACGCGACTTGATTGCAGATTCTATTGAAACTGTCATGGCTGCTCAATGGTACGATGCCAATGTTTCTATCCCCGGCTGTGATAAAAATATGCCCGGCTGTATGATTGCTATGGGTCGTTTAAACCGTCCTGCTTTAATGGTCTATGGCGGCACAATTAAACCAGGGTATCGTAAGGAACAAAAACTCGACATTATCTCAGCATTTCAAAGTTATGGAGAATTTATTGCTGGTACCATTGACGAAGACACGCGTCAGGATATAGTCAGAAAATCTTGCCCAAGCGCAGGTGCCTGCGGGGGAATGTATACCGCCAATACCATGGCATCAGCGATTGAGGTATTGGGCATGTCATTACCTTACAGTTCTTCTACACCTGCCATTGACTCAGGCAAACTAAATGAATGTTTGCGAGTTGGTGAAGCCGTTAAAAATTTATTAGAAAAAGACATTAAGCCACGCGACATCATGACGCGTGCAGCATTTGAAAATGCCATAGTTTTAATTACAGTGCTTGGCGGCTCTACAAATGCAGTATTGCATTTGATTGCCATGGCACGTTCTGTTGATGTCGAATTAAGCATAGATGATTTTCAAGCAGTCAGCGACCGCACACCATTTCTTGCAGACTTAAAACCCAGCGGACAATATGTTATGGAAGATTTACATCTTATCGGCGGCATACCTGCTGTTATGAAATTTCTATTAGAAAACGACATGATTAATGGTGACTGCCTTACGGTTACTGGAAAAACGATTGCAGAAAATCTTGTAGAAGTTCCAAGTTTAAGCAAAGGACAAGAGATAATTCATCCACTGCATAAGCCTATAAAAGAAACTGGTCATCTGAGAATCCTTAAAGGTAATTTGGCGCCAGGAGGCAGCGTTGCGAAGATCACCGGAAAAGAAGGTACGGATTTTACCGGACCCGCAAAGGTTTACGATTCTGAAGAAGATATGCTCAAGGCATTAGAAGATAAACACATCGAAAAAGGCGATGTTGTTGTTATCCGTTATGAAGGACCAAAGGGCGGACCTGGCATGCCAGAAATGCTCACACCGACTTCCGCCATCATGGGTGCAGGCTTAGGCTCAGATGTCGCTATGATTACCGATGGTCGTTTTTCTGGAGGTTCGCATGGCTTTATTATTGGTCATATTGTTCCAGAAGCTCAGGAAGGAGGGCCGATTGCACTCATCAAAACAGGTGATGTCATTACTGTGAACGGTGTAACAAATACGATCAGTGTTGATTTATCTGACGCAGAACTAAAACAAAGAAAATCAGCATGGACAATGCCCCCTTACAAGGCATCAAGAGGCACGCTTTATAAATACATCAAGAATGTAAAATCTGCTGCGGATGGTTGTGTGACTGACGAGTAGTGTGTCTTTATAAAGTGGCTGGACGTACCGGCATTGGCGTGGTTAAACCCTATCAAAAAAGAACAGAAGAACGAGAAAAAAATTGACAAACAGCAAGCATGTTAAGTCGCAGTTGATTGAGAGTACCAGCCCATGAATGCACACGCATTTATAAGTTATCAAACAGCTGATAGATTTGTTGCCGGAAAATTAAAGAATATTCTGGAAACCATCGGAATTGATTCATTCCTCGCACATGAGGATATCGAAGTCTCAAAAGAGTGGCAAGCCAGCATATTGAAAGAAATGGCTAAGGCGAATATTTTTATCTGCATCCTCAGCAAGGATTATTTTAAATCCGTGTGGTGTGCGCAAGAATCAGGCATCGCTGCCTTTCGAGACGATTTAACTATTATTCCTTTGTCAATCGATGGGACAATCCCGCAAGGATTTTTTGCAAATATCCAATCAACAAAAGTAGATCCAGAACAAATTTTGATCGAAACATTACTGCCTGGATTAGTTAAGCATGACTTTAAACAAGCAACAGATGAAATAATCAAGCTTATTGGAGGATCTCGTTCGTTTCGAGGTGCTGAACATAATTTTAAGCTTATCCTGCCCTACCAAGATAAATTGAATGATGATCAAATTAAGACTTTATTGAAATTGTCTGATGAGAATGGACAAATATGGTGTGCCGCACTTATGTGCGGCGGAATATCTACCACCATTAATTGAATCACACGGTCATCTTTTGGATTCTGAAGTCAAGGAACGCTTGCAGAACGCTTGCGATAAATACCTATAACAAAAAAAGGAGTGGGAGAAATAGCAAGGGAGATGATTGTAAGAAAGTAAGGCGGTGTTACATGATAGATCGCGCAAACAACTCTCCTTTCTCATTTTTTTAAAAATTGTACTGATTATATGAACCTAAGATGAATTAATCTAATAAAACAACAGCATAAACAGTGAGCCCTTCTTCGCGACCAATGAATCCCATTTTCTCCGTGGTACTCGCCTTGATATTGATATTATCAATATGCGCATCTAGATCTTCTGAAATATTTTTACGCATTTCTGTGATGTAGGGTGACATCTTTGGTATTTGTGTGATTATGGTTATATCTGTATTAACCAGATTTAAGGTTTTTTTATCTATCAATGCTTTAACCTTTTTTAATAGTATACGGCTATCAATATTTTTAAAATCTTCTGAAGTGTCTGGAAAGAAATGTCCGATATCGCCTAAAGCAGCAGCACCGAGCAGGGCATCACATAGCGCATGAATCACTGCATCACCGTCTGAATGTGCCAATAGTCCTTTTTTACAGGGGATTGTTACACCGCCAAGGATTAACGGGCAGTTATCTGCAAAGGCGTGGGTGTCATAACCATGTCCAATGCGCATTAGTTGCCCTCCTTTTGAGCTAAAAATAATTTAGCCATTATTAAATCATTATTTCGGGTAATTTTTATATTATCCAAGCGACCCTCTACCAGAATTGGCTGAAGACCGTTTAATTCGATTGCCTGTGCTTCGTCTGTAACAAGCAAATCTTTAGACAAGGCATTTTCAATTGCATCAATGAGAATGCCGAGACGAAACATTTGCGGCGTTAGTGCATGCCATAAACCTTTACGACCGACTGTTTTTTGTATTGTGCCTGTAGCATCTGCTTGTTTCATTGTGTCTTTTACCGGCACACCAAGAAGTCCACCTACAGCATGTTCTCCTATCGTGTTTATTAATAGGTTAATATCTTCCTTTCGCAAACAAGGTCGCGCTGCATCATGCACCAAAACCCAATCATTTTTGTTCGCTTGATGAGACAAGGCGTGCAAACCATTTAAAACAGAATGACACCGCAGAACACCACCTCGAGCAACAGTAATTTTTGAATCTGAACTAATGCTTAAGCTTTCCCAAGTATTATCATCTTTTGAAATTACAACAACAACACCGGAAATCACCGGTTCCAAGCAGAAACGACTTAAGGTATGTTCAAGTATTGTTTTGTGATTAATGCTTAAATATTGTTTAGGGACATCTGTTTGCATGCGTGTTCCGACTCCTGCAGCAGGAATAACTGCCCAATAGCGCAAGTGGGTTGACATGTGTTCTTGTTAATCCCTTTTTTTATTAAGATACTGCATATCGACCAATTGATAAAAGGTTTCATCTTTTCCTATCATACCCATTTCACTTCTAGCGCGTTCTTCAATAGCATCCATGCCTTGTTTTAAATCCAAAACTTCAGCGGCTAATGAATCATTACGTTCTTTCGATACATCATTCTTCTCAAGGATTGATTGTTTTGCTTGTTTTAGATGACGTATCTCTGTCAAGCTACCATTGCCAATCCATAATCTGTACTGCAACAGCACCAACACTGTGAAAAGTATGAAGGTGACAAATTTCATTTTTATTAACGTATTTCCCGGATATTTACCATTTGAGTTTATTGCAGATTGTAAAATGTATCTTTCCCTAAATAGCTGGCGTTATCACCTAGTTGATCTTCAATTTTCATGAGTCGATTATATTTCGCAACGCGATCAGAGCGCGATAGTGACCCTGTTTTAATCTGTCCCGCAGACGTAGCAACTGCTAGATCGGCGATGATTGTATCTTCGGTTTCTCCTGAGCGATGCGAAACAATGGCAGTATATCCTGATTCTTTGGCCATAGTGATGGCAGCAATCGTTTCAGTTAATGTACCTATCTGGTTGACTTTGATCAGAATCGAATTGGCAATATTTTTATCAATGCCTTGCTTAAGAATCTCTGTATTAGTTACGAATAGATCATCGCCAACCAATTGCACATTTTTACCTAATCTTTCTGTCAATAAGCGCCAGCCATTCCAATCATCCTCAGCCAATCCATCTTCCATGCTAATCAATGGATACTTGTCGAACCATGGCTCAAGAAAATCAATAAACTCTTCTGTACTTAAGACTTTATTCTCTGATGCAAGACTATATTTTCCATCTTTATAAAATTCTGAGGCTGCGACATCAAGACCCAACAAGATATTTTCACCAGCCTTAAAATTTGCCTTTTCTATTGCTTTAAGGATAAGCTCAATGGCTTCTTCGTTAGAGGATAAGCTCGGTGCAAAACCACCTTCATCACCTACTGTAGTATTCAGACCTCTTTTGGAGAGTATAGACTTAAGTGCATGAAATATTTCTGTGCCATATCGCACAGCTTCCCTGAAGCTTCCCGCACCAACCGGTAGAATCATGAACTCCTGAATATCAACATTATTATCTGCATGTGCACCGCCATTGATAATATTCATCATCGGCACAGGCATAATCAAAGACCCATCACCACCTAGATACTCATAAAGAGGAATATTTTTTTCATTAGCAGCTGCATGAGCCGTTGCCATGGAAACGGCCAAGATAGCATTAGCGCCCAAGTTAGCCTTATTTGACGTACCATCTAAATCAATCATCGCTTGGTCTATATCTGCCTGATTTGCGACATCCATCCCGACGATAACGGAACTTATTTTGGTGTGAATGTTTTCGATGGCCTTGAGTACACCGCGACCCAGATAACGATATTTATCGCCATCTTTCAATTCCAATGCTTCACGGATACCTGTGGATGCGCCAGAAGGCACCATAGCATTGCCTAGCGCTCCTCTCTCTGTAAAAACTTCTGCTTCAATCGTTGGATTACCTCGCGAATCAAGCACTTCTCTTGCAATAATTTTAGCTATGGCAGACACAATTTACCTCATGAACAATTCTTTATTTAATTTTGCCTGGTGGTAGGAGGCGATTTTACCTGTTCATCAATATTTTTTAATGTTTCCAGTAATTCCCGCATTTTATCTAAAGGCCATGAGTTCGGTCCGTCACTCAAAGCTTTTTCTGGATTTGGGTGCGTTTCCATAAATAATCCCGCAACCCCGACAGCAGTTGCTGCGCGCGCTAATGCTGGAATAAATTCCCGTTGTCCGTCGGAACTCGCGCCTTGTCCTCCTGGTATTTGCACCGAGTGCGTGGCATCAAACACGACGGGACAATCCGTTGCTTGCATGACGACGAGTGATCGCATGTCTGAAACCAGATAATTGTAACCAAAACTGGTTCCCCGCTCGCACACCATAATCTGTTCATTGCCTATCGCACGCGCTTTATTGACAACATGTTGCATATCCCATGGCGCTAAAAATTGACCTTTTTTAATATTTACCGGCAGTTTATAGCTTGCTACATCTTGAATAAAATCAGTCTGTCGGCACAAGAATGCAGGCGTTTGCAGAACATCAACCACACCCGCAATTTCGTCTAAAGGTGAGCCATCGTGTACGTCGGTTAAGATGGGCACATTCAAGGTTTCTTTAACCTTGCTCAGTATTTCTAATCCTTTCTCAATACCGAGTCCACGATAGGATTCATGTGAACTCCTGTTGGCCTTGTCATATGAAGATTTATAAATGAAGGAAATACCTAGTTCAGAGGTCAACTCCTGTAAATAAGCCGCCACATCCAATGCCATCTGCTCACTTTCTACAACACAAGGACCCGCTATTAGAAAGAACGGCTTGTCACTACCAACTTCAAAACCACATAACTGCATTTTCTACCCTCTTATATACTGTCACTTTTCTTTACTGGATGCTTATCTTGGGAATCCCGATAACATGATGCAGCTTCAATAAAGCCAGTAAAGAGCGGATGTCCATCTCTGGGCGTTGATGTGAATTCTGGATGGAACTGACAGGCAACGAACCAAGGGTGGCAAGGAAGCTCAATAATTTCAACCAATTGGCCGCAGACAGACAGACCAGCAAAATTCATCCCAGATCCTTGTAATTGTGATTTGTACTTATTATTAAATTCATAACGATGTCGATGACGCTCTACAATGACATCCTTTTTATACAATTCTCTAACACGGCTGCCTTCCATTAATTGGCACTTTTGACCACCAAGTCGCATGGTTCCACCTAGATCGGTATTTTCATCACGTTGCTCTACCGTGCCATCTTGCTCCATCCATTCTGTAATCAGTGCAATTACGGGGTGTTTGGTATCTTTGGCAAATTCGGTGCTATTTGCATTTTTGAGTCCTAGTTTATATCTGGCGAATTCGATGACCGCTAACTGCATACCCAGACAAATCCCAAGATAAGGAATCTGGTTTTCTCTAGCATATTTAACGGCAGCAATCTTTCCATCTATACCTCTGTTGCCAAAACCACCAGGTACCAAGATCGCGTCTATGCCACTCAAGCATTCGGTGCCTGTCGTTTCTAACTCCTCCGAATCAATATGGCTAAGTTTGATGCTTGTCCGAGTTTGAATGCCTGCATGGGTTAGCGCTTCGTTCAGAGATTTATATGAATCAGCAAGATCAATATACTTGCCCACCATCGCAACGGTTACTTCATCTTGAGGCGACATCATTGCTTCTACAACCGCATCCCATTCACTAAGATCCGCTGCAGGAACATCAAGATGCAATTTTTTCGCAACAATTCTGTCCAACCCCTCTTCATGCAACCTCCTTGGTATCTTGTATATATTATTGACATCAACGCCAGAGATGATTGCGGATTCCTCGACATTGGTAAAAAGAGCAACTTTTTTACGTTCATTATCAGGTAAAGGTTGCTTTTCTGTACGGCATAACAATATGTCAGGCTGTATGCCAATAGAGCGTAATTCTTTCACAGAATGTTGCGTTGGTTTGGTTTTTGTTTCTCCAACTGCTGCAATATAAGGCACCAGCGTTAGATGCATAAACAGAGTATTTTCGCTGCCTAACTCAATCCGAAGCTGGCGAATGGCCTCCAGAAAAGGTTGTGACTCGATATCGCCCACCGTACCGCCGATCTCAATCATAGCAATCTGGGTATTGTCAGCACCTTCTATAATGCATCTCTTAATTTCATCAGTGATATGCGGGATCACTTGAACTGTGTCACCGAGATAATCACCGTTACGTTCCCGCTGGATAACATTCAAATAGATTCTACCTGTAGTGTAATTATTGTGCTTGCCCATGGTGGTACGTACGAAACGTTCATAGTGACCCAGATCGAGATCGGTTTCTGCACCATCTTCGGTGACATAGACTTCCCCATGCTGAAATGGACTCATGGTGCCCGGATCAACATTGATGTAAGGATCTAGTTTTAGCAAGGTAACCTTTAAACCGCGAGCCTCAAGAATGGCCGCTAATGAGGCTGAAGCAATGCCTTTGCCTAATGAGGAGACTACACCGCCAGTCACAAAAATGAACTTGGTCATTCGACTAACGCAAACATTAGCGAATATGTCATGTTATTTAATAGCATCATTACAGTTGGTCAACGTGACATTAAATTGGAGAATCTTGTCGATTTCCCTGATAGGGTTGCAAGCTTTCGGCACGCTCAACAAGGTTTGTATTTCGTTCCATAATTCACGAATGATGCTACCAGATATAGGCACTTTTCACCATCGTAAGCGCAGGCTATTTTCGATGATAATTTGCTTTTGATTCAGTGTTAGCCTTGTTATCCACGATTAATCTTGTAGCGAATGGCTGGCATATGCAATCTACCATCATAAGCAGGCCATCTAGAGAACGATTTAAAATAATCAAGTTGTAAGCGATTACCGTAATTGACTGACAGCATCTGACAAACGACTGACTGCAATTATTTCCATACCTTCAATATTCTGTTTGGGTTGATTTGGTGTGGGGATAATAGCTCTTTTAAATCCATGTTTTACAGCCTCTTTTAATCGCTCTAAGCCATTTTGCACAGGCCTTATTTCGCCCGTAAGACCCACTTCACCAAACACGATTAAATCCTGTGGTACAACGATATTTTTAAAACTGGATATTGTTGCCAATATTATAGCTAGGTCGGCAGCTGTTTCAGTAATCTTAATGCCGCCAACAACATTAATAAAGATATCTTGATCGGCAGTGTTGATTCCCACATGCCGATGTAATACAGCGAGTAACATTGAAAGACGGTTTTGTTCCAAGCCAACACTGAGTCGTCTTGGATTACCAAGCGGAGATGTATCAACCAGCGCCTGTACTTCAACAAGCAATGGCCTTGTGCCTTCTTTTGTCACCATGATAACGCTGCCTGATACTGGCGTTTCATGTCTGGATAGAAATATAGCAGAAGGATTGCTCACCTCTTTTAAGCCCTTATCAGTCATGGCAAATATGCCAATTTCATTCACTGCTCCATAGCGATTTTTAATGGATCGAATCACCCTGTAGCGACTGCTCGTATCCCCTTCAAAATAAAGCACCGTATCGACCATGTGTTCTAGTACCATGGGACCTGCTAATGCACCATCTTTCGTCACATGCCCTGCCAGCAATACAGTTGTGTTCGTTTGTTTTGCATAACGTACTAACTGTGCTGCAGACTCTCTGACCTGAGCCACTGATCCAGGGGCTGACTGTAATATTTCTGCATAAATTGTCTGGATGGAATCTATGACTATGACTTCAGGTTGTTCGGCACTGACAATGGATAAAATTCTTTCTAGATTATTCTCTGTCAGTAATTTAATTTTATCGAGCGCTAGATCTAGGCGATGGCCACGAAGGCTAATTTGTTGTGCAGATTCTTCGCCAGAAACATAAAGTGTTTTCACATCATCTTCATTGCTTAACACAGAAAGCATCTGGATTAGTAATGTTGATTTTCCAATACCAGGATCACCGCCGATTAATGTAACCGAACCCGCGGCCAAACCACCACCTACCGCGCGGTCAAGCTCAGTCATGCCAGTACTTAGTCTGGAAGCTATTTCAGCATCGACTGTGTCAAGAAAACAGACTTCTGATGCTATTGAAATATGGTCTCTGTTCCTGAATGATTTCGCGTTTGGTATTGTTGCAGTAACGGTTTCCGTCATTGTATTCCATGCGCGGCATTTGCCACACTGACCTGCCCATTTAGGCAAGGTCGCACCACACTCAGTACATTGATATTGAATTTTAGTCTTGGTCTTCGACATAACTAAACTGTAATCGTTTATGTACTGCACATAAAATTTCGTATGGAATTGTATTTGCATGGTTGGCAATTTCTTCAATAGGTAATCCGTTCCCCCAAAGCACTACTGGGTCACCTGTTTTGGCTTGTGGTTGAGAACGCAGATCGACTGTCAACATATCCATAGATGCACGACCAATAAGTCCAACTTTTTTGTTATTTACGAGTACCGAGGCGTCTCCCTTTGCGTACCGCGGGTATCCATCGCCATAACCTGCTGCGACCACGCCGACAAGCATATTTTCTGGGCAGCGCCAAGTCGCACCATAGCCCACAGGCACTCCAGATTTGAGTTGCTTAACGGCGATTAATTTTGATCGCAATGTCATCACCGGTTTTAACCCTTCTTGCAGACCATCGCTATTACTGAATGGAGAAACGCCGTAAAGCATAATCCCCGGTCGCACCCAATCTGCATGGGAATCAGGAAAAGCTATAATGCCAGCAGAGTTTGCAATAGTTTTTTCGATATTCTGATGTTCAGAAATTTGCTTGAAACATTGAATTTGCTGAGAGGCCATTGGACTATCACGATCATTGGCGTTGGCAAGATGCGTCATAAGACGAATATCTTTGACATTGTTTGTTTGTTGTAAACGAATCATTATTTGATTTACTACTTCTGGAAAAAAACCCAAGCGATGCATGCCTGTATCTATTTTCAACCATACATCAATCGGTTTTTCTAGCTGGGTTTTTTCAAGCATTTCAATTTGTGATACATCATGCACAACAATCTCCAATCCGAGTTTACTTATTTCACTCAACTCTCCTCCATCATAAGGACCTTCTAACAGGTTGATGCGTTGTTTAATATTCACCTGTCTTATTTTTTTTGCCTCCTCTAAGCAAGCAACACCAAAGGCATCAGCATATTCGAGTGATTTAGCTATCTGAGTTATACCATGTCCGTAGGCATCTGCTTTGACGATGGCCATAATTTTAGAGTTGGGGACTAACGTGCGAATACGACTGAAATTATGACGAAGCGCGGAAAGACTAATGACAACCTTTGCAGGTCGGCTCATTCATACTCTCTCTTGGTGTATTCTCCGCTCGGAAAGCTACTGTCAGAAGGAAGAAAATCATTCTCCGAGATATAATTTTCGAAGCGTGTGTATTGACCCAGAAAAGTCAGTGGCACCATGCCGATAGGTCCATTTCGTTGTTTGGCAATAATAAGCTCAGCTTTACCTTTGTTGGCCGTGTCTTCGTTATAAACCTCATCTCGATAAATAAACATAATCAAGTCAGCATCTTGTTCAATTGCGCCACTTTCACGAAGATCGGACATCACTGGACGTTTATTAGGTCTCTGTTCAAGACTTCTGTTTAGCTGGGATATTGCAATGACTGGGACATCAAGTTCTTTCGCCATGGCTTTGAGTGACCGTGATATTTCAGATATCTCTGTCGCACGATTTTCGCTGTTGCCGGCAACTTGCATCAGCTGCAGATAGTCAACAATAACCAGATCAAGACCGTTATGTTCTCTGTAGATTCGACGACAACGAGATCTGATTTCAGAAGGTGTCAAGGCTGGCGTATCATCAATAAACAAACGCGCATCTTTTAGTATTTCTACCGCAGAGGTTAATCTTGGCCAGTCTTCATCTTTGAGTTTTCCTGTGCGTATTTTATGTTGATCAATTCTCCCCAAAGAAGACATCATGCGCATAGCCAATGAATTGCCGGGCATTTCCATACTAAATATAGCAACTGAAAGTTTTTCTTTAATCACAGCATGCTCAGCAATGTTGATTGCTAAGGCGGTGTTATGGGTGAGAATATAGTTATCAGTAATATACAAATGCTCAGGATGGCTGACCGCAATGCATTGAGTTTCAGTTTTTCGAGTGTATGTTATAGATTCTATGATTGGCATTTTTTGATGTTTTTCATCTACACAAATACGAGCCTTTTTCTCTGCTACAGTAAATAATAACTGTGGATTAGGATGATGGATATTGATTGCCCATAAAGGTTGTTTTGATACTTTCTCGCCATAATGGTTGCGATGATCTTGGTGTAAATATTTTCTTGCCCATGCCCCAAGAGAACGCGCTAAGTCGACAATATCATCCATTAACTGTTCACTTGCCGAAGAAAAATGAATGCTGCCACATACCTCTGCCCAACCATGCGCATCCAAAATACCTTGTAATATTGCTAAACGAGCTGGCTTATTCGCCATTTGATAAAGTTCTGGAACATATTTTGATTCTGCTTCAAGTTCCCATAAACCAAGATTTTTTAAATCTTCTTTTAATGGATTTTGACAGAAGTCCTGTTCTTTAGGTTCTGCAGAGTATCTGTAATGTTCGGGCTGGGTTATATGGTGTGCATAGCCCCCAGCTGCGCGCAGGAGATAGCTTTTTGCAAGGCAATTAGATGCAGTGTCCAGTAACTTTGAACCCGGTAATTTTGATTTATAAGAAGAAAAGCAGGCACTGTCTTCTTTAAGGCTATCATTACCACCAAGCATTACACCAAGCGCCCATGGATCAATCGGCAATTGTTCATCATGACCAAAATGACCTGTACAATGATCAATCCATAATTGACTTTGATAACGTTTTAATTTTAACTTTTCTATTATTTTGAAGCTGGAAAGAATTCGAGGTTTGTCCCATTCCTTACAATAAACACGCCATAAGTGTTCCCCACATACCTCGGTACTTCTGCCATCAGAAAATGTAATCTGATAAACATCCTTAATACCTTGGGGATACAATCCTGTGACTATGGAGCGGTTGCCATCAACAGATGCCAGTTTATCCCCAAATCTTAGTTCTCCCATGTTTTTCCAACCGTGAAAGGTGTGTATTTTCGCATCCAATGGCTGCGCCTTACCCATGGAGGGTCGACCGGCGATGACGATTAGATCAGAAGGTTGCAGGCCTGCTGTTTTTTTATCAATATCTTCATAACCTGTTGCAACACCGGTAATCGCATTGCCTCGACGAAACAAATCATCAATCTTATCTAGTGCGCCTGTCAGAAGTTCTTTAATGGTGTCGTAATTTTTACGGCCTTTAGATTCTCTTTCAGCGATCTCAAATACAGTTTTTTCCGCGAGATCCAGTATCTGCTCGTTAGTCTGCCCTTCAGGATTGAAGATACTTTCACTAATGGTATTGGTTGCCTCAATAAGTTGCCTTAAGACGGAACGTTTTCTAACAATATCAGCATAGGCTTTAATGTTACTTGAGCCAGAAACTTTTTCTGCAAGGGCAGCGAGGTAAGGCAGACCGCCAGCATCATCGAGTTGTTGACGATTATCCAGCCATTCTGCAACGGTGACAATATCATACGGTTGACCTTCATCGTCCAGTTTGGAAATTGCACGAAATATTGCGCAATGATTTTTGCGATAGAAATCATTTTCTGAAACTCTTTCAGAAACATGTTCCCAGACATTATTATTAATAAGAAGACCGCCCAATACCGCCTGTTCTGCCTCAATAGAATGAGGCGGGATCTTTAACGAAGCTGTTTCTCTATCGATGACAGCTCCAGATGACTGTGCGGTATCTTGCATTCACTCCTCCTGAAGTGAGCTTGTGATTGATAATCATTTGATGTTCCTGCTTAAACCGCCTAAATAGGAGGTATTAATTGGAAATATTAATTTTTTTAGCAACTACAATTACTTTAATTATGACATCAATTTCTGTATGTATATGTGCTGCAACTTCAAATTCACCTAGTGCTCTTAGCGGCCCTTCAGGTAGACGAACTTCATTTTTAGCCAGTTTAGTGCCTGTTGCTGTAACGGTTTCTGCGATATCTGTATTGCTTACAGAACCAAACAATTTTCCTTCTTCACCAGCCATTCTTTCTAGTGTAATTTCTATTCCATCCAGTGCTTCTGCACGGGCTTTTGCTGCACTCAATAAGCCTTCCTGAGCTTTTTCAAGCTCACCGCGACGGGCTTCAAATTTTTCCACATTTTCTTCAGTTGCAGAGACCGCTTTGCCTGCTGGGATTAGATAATTACGACCATAACCTGCCTTGACATTGACCTTATCCCCTAAACTGCCCAGCTTGTTAATTTTTTCCAGCAGTATAATTTCCATCTAATTTTTCTCATTCACTTAAGACACACCTTATCATAATTCACGACGAATTCTGATTGTTATCATTGCTACTTTTTGGTTGTTGATTTATCCACCAATCAACCAGTCCCAGACAAGCGACCAGTAGGATTGCATGTGGCATAAAAATCAGTAAAAAATACATCACAAACAGACAGATTTTGGGTATTTTTTTTGTATTTACAATCCTGTGCACTGCTGCCAGCCCCTGCAATAAATACATAAAAATTACAACGGTCAGTATATCTAAGCCTGCCGAACCCCGTTGCCAGCCGCTTATATAGAGCGAAATTATTCCTGCTAAGAGCAGGAAAATAACTTCACTTGGCAATCTTAGCGCATAGAACTCTATCCTGAAACCACCTGGGTTAAAAAGTAGTGACTGCCACCATCGTGATAGCAATGTTATGGTAATCAAGCCAATAGTGATAGTGCTCGCTATAACGGCATTCATTATGGGCGCTACTTGCACCAGAACATTCAGATATTGTTCGCCACTATCCTCAGGCATTGTATTGACCCATAATTCTATCCACTTCTGCCACCATGCCGGAACATCGGCAACCAGCCAGTGCAACATCATTATATAAGCGGCGGCTACCACCCCTGCTACCAAAACCACCCACCCTTGTGATTGTGTTTGTCTCAAGACACTACAACAAAGATACACAGGCACCCAAACCCCGAGGGCAAATACAAATCCTGTTTGAGGATTCACGCCAGCCAAAGCAGCAAGCAGCACTACAACAAACAAACAAATAAGTAGTATCTGTATTGCATATACAGACCTTTTTCTCAAGATAATTAAGCCTGCCGGGACACCGCTTAACAAAAACGAAAAAGGTGGAACAAACATTGCAGCTATTGTAGATAGGCTAATGACAATCACTGCTTGTAAACGCCCAAGCAACATATAATTGCCAAGTGCACGCATAGTTTAACCCGCTTGATATGTATCTGAAGAAAAATTCATCAGATACTAGAATGAAACATTTATAGCATTGTTAATGCGAATCACAGTAAGGCAACAATGCCAAGATACGCGCACGCTTGATTGCTGTCACAAGCTGTCTTTGGTAACGCGCTTTGGTACCGGAAATTCTACTTGGGACAATCTTACCTGTCTCAGTCAGGTAATTCTTTAGTGTGTTCACATCCTTGTAATCAATTTCTTTGACACCCTCGGCTGTAAATTTGCAATAACGTTTACGACGAAAATAACGCGACATTTTATTAACCCTCTATTCTACGTGGTTTCTGCGGAGGTATTCTTGGCTGTTTCAGCCACTTCTTCTGTTGTCGTTGCAACAAGAAGTTTCAGTAATCTTTTCGCTTTCTGCGGTAGCGGCAGCTTGCTTATCTATTTTTTTCATCCGAAGTCTTTTCTTCTACCTTCATTTTTGCTAACAATGAGACCTCAGTCACAGGATTATTACGCTTGATAATGAGGTTTCTTATCACAGCATCGTTAAATTTAAATGCACTGTCTAGCTCTGCTAGTGGCTCGGTACCACACTCAATATTCATTAACACGTAATGTGCCTTGTGAATTTTATTAATTGGGTAGGCTAGAAGACGACGCCCCCAGTCTTCGAGACGGTGAATGGTTCCACTGCTCGATTCAATCATAGCTCGATATCGTTCGATCATAGCAGGCACCTGCTCACTTTGATCCGGATGAACCATGAATACAACTTCATAATGTCGCATTTTTTGCAACCCTCGTGGTTTTTGCAGCCCCCTGACCATTAATTGTGATGGCAAATATCACTATTTCACAGTGGAGCAAGAGTTAAAGAGCGCGGGATTTTAGTAGATTTGACAAGAATATTCAATTTTTTACCAGATATTAAAGATACAAATTCTGGATTTCACGGAGCTAAGGAACCAGAGAAATGGATTGGGAATAAATGCTACTATTTGTTTTAAGTCGCAACATGACCTTAGTTTATGCGCAGATGAAGTCTTTATTCAAGACGTAAAAAACCACCATCGGATGCATCATCTTCAATATCATCAAAGATATCGTCGTAACTTTCTACGGGAGGATTGCCATTATATATTACGTATTCACGCTGCTGGAGGTAGGCTTCACGTGTGAAAATGTAAGGTTCAATAGCAGATTCATCGCGGATATGGGTTGCGTCCAATAAATTTGCTCTAGTATTGACGATGTTCAATGCTGAAATCGGCAGCAGTATTGCACTGGCAATGTAGGTGAGTGGATTCGAAAATGTGCTGGTCGCAATATCTGGGACATTACGAATCGTATTTGGGCCTTGTAATGGAATGTAGAGATATGAACCTTGACTTACGCCCCATATAGCCAGTGTTTGCCCGAAATCTTCATTATGCTTTTCTAGCCCCATGGTTGTTGCTATATCGTTCAAGCCTCCTATCCCAATCGTAGAGTTGATAATAAATCGCGCTGCATCAGACAAACATTGCGCGAATTTACCTTGCAGAAAAGAATTTAAAATAACATTAAAATAGCTCAGATTATCAAAGAAGTTTGTAATACCTGACCTGTAAATTGTTGGGGTATGTTTTGCATAGGACTCCGCAACTGGCTTCATTATGGATTGATCAAGGACTTCATTAAAATCAAATGCAACTCTATTAATAGGCTCAAGCGTATCATTGTTGGAGTTATCATCTTTTATTTGAGTAGATGTGCAGCCAGATGTTATATTAATCAATATCAGCGTAATGATTATCGGCAATGTTTTGATTTTCATTAATCTATTCATTAACGCCCCATGCTTCTGTGATTTAACTTTAAATTCCGTTTATTCTTACATCTACGATTGTCATTATTCTGATCAATTCTTCTGCTCATTATTATTGACTAATCTGTCCTATTCTGTGAGGCGATTCTGGCATTCAAACCTTAGCATATAATATGCGCATACGCATTACTCTATCTCTACTCTTTCCATTATATTTGCAATCTTTTTTTCAATATCTTTAACAAGTTTTTCATAGCCATTGTTTTTAATGATCGTCGAATACTCAGCGCGTTTGAGCGAAAGATCATTCACACCATCAGCGATGACGCTAATAATGAACCATTGCTTGTTATTTTTATGCATCAGATAATCCAGTTTAATCGAGCTCTCACTGTTACTCTGAATTTCAGTTCGTACTAAAATTCGATCTTTTTTTAGTTTTTTAGTAGTAATTATTTTGAATACATCATTATCAAAACTGTTAAATCTAGATGCGTATGTGGCAATGGTTTGCTGATTAAAAAGAGAGACAAAACCTTCTTGCTGTTGAGGGGTTAGGTTTTTCCAGTATCGGCTTAAAATGACTTTGGCAATCGCAGGTGTATCAAAGCTTTCTGTAACAGTAGGTTCCAGTATCAAATAACGCTCGGAAAATTCCATGGAATTTCCCGCCTGCATCACCTTCAGCAGAACCGTATGTAATTCTTGCACGACCCTGAGAGCACCTGCATATGAATCGCCTGTCTCTTCTTCAGACAGTGTAGGCTGGCTGAATGCAAGTAATACACTCATTATGAAAAATTGTAGAAATGAAACAGAAAAATACAAAAATCTTCTCGTGTTTATGCATGAAACCATAAGATTATTCTCGTTAGTATTTATGTTGATAGTGTTTATACTCAAGCCGCCCTACAATCTATAATTTTCCAGTAGTTTTTAGCATATATTGCTGTATTGATCGGAGTATACGTTGGTCTGTAAGCTCTATTTGTATATGGTTCAATAATATTGACGTTTTTTTCATAAAAATCCTGAGCCTTTTTAAAGATGTAGGTGTTGCAGAGATAGCTTCTGCCTCATTTTTGGCTGGGATTAAGTACGTTTAGCGCAGTTAAGGTCGGGTTTGTGAGATTTATCAGAAATAGCATCTGGAAATAGCGCCTAAAGATTCTTAAACACACTCCAAGACCGCTATGGCAAGCACAAAATCAGACTCCCTATCACCAGACCAAGCAAAGCCAGCAGGCTATATTCCATTATTCATTTGGTTACAAGGCGGCGGACTTATAAAGCCACTTCTTTCTGGGAACTACAGCTAGCCGTCGGTTGCTGGTGAATGATATGTTCAGCGACAGGCTCAGGGGTATCCTCATACATAATAGGGAGTTCTGGTGCCATGAGTCCTTCAGTTCTAGGCCCTTTAATCGCAACTTTCAATGCTTTCAATGGATGTTTGAAGGTATCATCAATCGCTGATGCCTCAAAGCCACAATGAACCATGCAGTTAGCACATTTGATGTTACGTCCCTTGCCATAATTATTCCATTCAGTCTCTTCCAACATCGTTTTAAATGACGTGGTGTAGCCTTCATCGACCAGCAAATAACAGGCTTTTTGCCAACCAAAGACATTTCGTGTCGGGTTGCCCCAAGGGGTACACTGATAACTTTGGTTGCCTGCAAGGAAATCGAGATAAAGGGAGGACTGATTAAAACGCCATTTCAGACCTTTCCCCAGCTTGAATAAATCACGGAACAGCTGTTTGCTTTCATGATTTTTCAGGAAGGATTCTTGATTTGGCGCATGTTGGTAACTGTACCCTGGAGAAATCGTAACGCCTTCAACGCCCAGAGCCATTGCCATATCCATGAATTCTGCAATTTCGTCGGCGGTTTCTCCCTGAAACAGAGTGCAATTAATGGTCACACGAAAACCTTTAGCGCGCGCCTTCTTAATGACCTCAACACATTTTTTAAATACCCCCTCACGACAAACTGAGTTGTCATGCCGCATCTCATTGCCATCTAAATGGATTGAGAAGGTCAGATAGGGCGATGGAGAATAATCTACCATGCGTTTTTCTAGGAGCAGGGCATTGGTGCATAAATATACAAACTTCTTTTTGTCAATAAAACCCCGAACAATCTCATCCATTTCCTTGTGAATGAGTGGCTCGCCGCCAGCAATGGAGACCATTGGGGCACCACACTCATCAATGGCTCCCATGCACTCATCATAGCTTAGACGCTTGTCTAATATTTCTTCCGGATAGTCGATTTTACCACATCCAGCACAGGCGAGATTGCACCGAAACAGCGGTTCAAGCATGAGTACCAACGGATATTGCTCTACGCGACGCAGTTTCTGTCCAATAATGTATTTTGCAATTCGATACTGTTGTATCAAGGGAACGGCCATGTTTGGCTCCAGCTATTGTGCGGTAAATGAAAATTCTTCATTACTCTTCTAAATTACTTATAAAACTAAAAGCTTTAAGTCTTGGTGTGCTATTTATTGCCCAAAATATGAATGTCCTTGCAAGGTAAATGAGGCAGCTACATAATGCAAGACTTTCCTGAATATAAGTTTGCAATGAGTTTAGAAGTTTTCGATAAGTTTAGGCGGGTTCAAATGGTAATCGAGAAACAAGGCAAGTGTCAGTCATGACAGTAAGTAGATCTTTACTGGCTAATATCAATAGCCCCACTGACTTGCGTAGGTTGCCAGAATCAGATCTAGAAACATTGGCAAAAGAGCTCAGGGAGTTCTTGCTTCATTCTGTTAGTCAAAGCGGTGGTCATTTTGCCGCTGGATTGGGCGCAGTTGAACTCACCATTGCGCTTCACTATCTCTATGATACCCCTCATGATAATTTAGTGTGGGATGTCGGCCATCAGGCATATCCCCATAAAATACTAACGGGTCGAAAAGATCAGATGCACACCATTCGTCGATGGGGAGGTTTATCGCCTTTTCCTAAGCGTTCAGAGAGTGAATATGATGCCTTTGGTGTTGGTCATTCGAGCACCTCAATAAGTGCAGCACTGGGCATGGCAATTGCTGCTAAGCAAACAGGCAGTCAAAGAAAATCAGTAGCCATCATCGGTGATGGTGGTCTGACAGCTGGCATGGCCTTCGAGGCATTGAATAATGCAGGGGATGTGGGCGCTAATCTACTGGTGATTCTAAATGACAATAATATGGCAATTTCACCAAACGTGGGTGCGCTATCCAATCGATTTGCCCAGATACTTTCAGGGAAATTATACAGAACAGTTAAAGATGGAAGTAAGAAAGTTCTGTCTAAAGTACCTAATGCATTGGATATTGCGCGTTACGCAGAAGAGCATGTGAAGGGATTATTGACTCCAGGTATTTTGTTTGAGGAATTTGGCTTCAATTATATTGGTCCAATTGATGGGCATGATCTGCCTGCGCTGATTGCAACCTTGAAGAATGTTCGTAATTTAAAGGGGGCGCAATTTCTTCATGTTATTACCAAGAAAGGCAAAGGCTATGCCTTAGCAGAGGCAGAGCCGATTAAATATCATGGCGTGACAGCATTTGACCCTGCGCAAGGTATTGTGCCATCTGGAAAACCATCTACACCCACCTACAGTAAAATATTTGGCAACTGGATTTGCGATATCAGCGAAATGGACAAACGTGTGGTTGCAATCACACCGGCTATGCGGGAAGGCTCAGGCTTGATTGAGTATGAGCAAAAATTTCCCAGTCGTTATTTTGATGTCGGTATTGCGGAACAGCATAGTGTTACCCTTGCTGCAGGCATGGCTTGTCATGGCTTAAAACCTGTGGTTGCAATTTATTCTACATTCTTACAACGCGCCTATGATCAATTGATTCATGATGTAGTCGTGCAAAATCTGCCTGTATTATTCGCCATTGATCGTGCTGGTTGTGTCGGTGCTGATGGCATGACTCATAATGGTTGCTACGATATTTCATTTATGCGTTGTTTGCCGAACATGGTGATTATGACACCTGCCGACGAAAATGAATGTCGGCAAATGCTCTACACTGGTATTCAGATTGATGGTCCAGCCTCAGTACGTTATCCCAGAGGTGGTGGTTCAGGTGTTGCGGTCGAAAAAGAAATGACAGCACTGCCTATTGGTAAGGCTGAAATGCGAACCCAAGGTCAGCAGATTGCAATCCTCGTCTTTGGGGTGGTGCTGGATATTGCACAAGCTGTCGGCGATAAACTTGGCGCAAGCGTCGTCAATATGCGTTTTGTTAAACCGATTGATGAAGAGATGATCCTGAATATGGCTGCAACTCATGACCTTATTGTTACAGTGGAAGAAAATGTAGTGCAAGGTGGTGCAGGTGAGGCAGTGAATCAAGTGTTGCTTAAAAATGGAATCGCGCAAACAATTGTAAATTATGGTCTGCCAGATAGATTAATTCAGCATGGCTCCAGAGATGATATGCTGAATGATGTTGGTATGAATGAAGAAGGGTTAATGGAATTTATCCAGCATTATCTAGGAGAGCAAGACCTGAGTGAGCAAAAACCATACACCAAGATTAAAAGCGTTTAGAGAATGCTTCCCATCACAGTTACAAATCTTTCCATATCTTGTTGCATTATTTCACCCATACATGAAATTCTGAAAAGTGTTTTAGATAGTTCGCCTTGACCCGCATAAATTACAAACCCATTTTTTTTGAGCTCATCATGTAATGATTGGTACTGAATACCAGTGGGTAACTTAAAGGCATTGAGAACACAAGAACAATCTTCTGCTCTCAGCAAAGCTTCGATTCCCAATTTGTCTAAACCTTTTCTTACAATATTGATCCTGCTCCAGTAGTTTTGTTTACGTTTTTTTTGGCCGCCTTGATCTTGGAGTTCTTGCAGAGCCTCAGAAAGCGCGTAGAAGGTTTGTACCGATTGAGTGAAAGGTGTGCTGTTTGCGTCCTGATTTTTTAAATAACTGGAAAGATCAAGATAGAGCGTCCTTGGTGGCGTTGCTTGCATTGTATCGAATATACTTCTATTGCAAATAACAAAGGAGGTACCGGGCACGGCATGCAAACATTTATTAGCTGTACCAGCACAAGCAGCGATGTTCCAATCATCAAATGCAATATCTTCTGCACCAAAACTACTGACACCATCCAATAAAACAGGCAAATTATATTTAGCACAGACTTCCGCCACACCCTTTAGGTTATTCAGTCTGCCGGTGGTGGTTTCGTGGTGGACAACAGCAACGTGGCTGAGTTCTTCGTGGTAACGCAATTTATTTTCGAGCAGGTTTAAATCGATGGCTTCATCCCATGCATGGGATAAGGTCATGTGGTTAATCTGATAAATTTCTGCGATCTTGCCGAGGCGCTCTCCGTAGATACCATTTTCAATAATCAATACCTTGCCATGACTCGGAACCAGACTGGTCATCATAGCCTCCATTGCAGCAGTGCCTGAACCGGTCATTAGAACCGCTGCCCACTTATCATCATGCAGGGAATAGACATTTAATAAATCGTGACGAATGCTATTTTGTAGTGCAATAAACTCTGTCTCACGATGACACAGATCAGGGTGCAACATAGCACGGCGAACACGTTCACTGAGGATAACTGGCCCTGGGTTTAATAATATTTCAGGCATGAGTATTTTGTCTTTTAAAATCTGTGCCAATATGCTGCATCAGTCTTTGTAAGACCTCAACTGGCGTGAGATTTGGACGAGGCAAGTTTACAATTGTACCTGCAGAAATTTTTAGGTGTGCAAATTTTGCACCTGAATGCCCTTCATTATTAAATAATTCATCTATTAGTTTTATATCATTGCCCTCGTAACTCATAGCATAGCCGCATGCAGAAGCTATATCCGCAAATTTCACATTATTCGTTACTGTGGCTTGTGCGCCTGTCGAATCATGTGCTTCATTATCGAGAACGATATGGGTGAGATTTTTGCCTCCATAACTGCCTAAGGTTGCGAAATTTCCCATACGCATCAGTGCTGCCCCGTCACCTTCGACCACTACGACCTGTAAATCAGGACGCGCAAGAGCCAAGCCAAGCCCCAACGAAGATGCGCAACCCATGGAGCCGACCATGTAAATATGATTCTTGCGGTCATCAATGGCAAATAATTCCCGTCCTGTAAATCCTGTCGTTGCAATAACAATAGAATTTTCAACGGTTGTATGTTGAATAACTTTTTTTAGTACCTCCTGCCTGCTAAGTTGAGGCATACCATTTTGATTAAATGTCTTTTTTATACTGTCAGTCTTTTTAGTTTCTAGAAGACGATTGTTTTTGAGATCATGGGCAGTAACTGTGTTTTTTTGCATGATGAAGCCATAAGGTCTTTGTTCTTTTTCCATGAATGTGCAGGCACGCCCTAATGCCTTTTCAATATTTTCTTTTTTTGCAGGAAATGTTTCCCATGGGATACGCATGATATCGAACATCTCGCCAGTCACTTGTCCCATTAATTCATGCTGAGGCTCGTCTATTATTCCTGGTGCGCCACGATGAGTAGTGATAATTATTATGGGGATATGGAATATGTAACTCAAGGAGGTAATGGGGTTCACAGCGTTTCCCAGTCCTGAATTCTGCATCATGGCAATAGAGCGTTCCCCGCCTATTGTTGCACCACAAGCCGCAGCAATAGCATCACCTTCGTTTGCAGATGAAATATAATTTAAAGATTTATCATTGATAACGTAGTTTATAAAAGGGGTGAGGAAAGAGCAGGGGACACCTGCGTAGCGTTGAAAACCCAAGCGACGCGCTGCCTCAATAAAATCTCTTGCCTGTATCACCTTCTATTTCCTATTACTTGGCAAAATCACCAGCACGATCGATATCTGTCAATGCGTTGATATCAATCCAGTGACCATTAATGTAAAGCACTTTGACAGGACGATTTTGCTTAATCAATTGGTTTATGAGGTCAGAAAGAGACATTTGCCGATAACATTCATGTGTTTTTAATTCATCAATGGTTTCTTCGATCCATTGTTTGCCTTGACCATGTACACGTAACATCCCAATCCATTGGCCGTTTGGGGCATTTGGTGACGATTTTTTCTCCTCAGAAACATGTTTTAGAAAAACATCTCGTTTGAATATGGTTCTGTCTTCTTTTTCTGAGCAGTAGGCGTAACTTGGCGAACCACTATAATTTTTATTTTCAACCGTGGAATCAATGACAACAACAATTTCACCTTCACTTTCAAGTAAGTCTCTGAGGATGTAGCTACGAAATAGTAGATCACCATAAGTAATAATCATGTCCTCGTGGAATTCGTTTACGACCTCGGCGAGTGAAACCAGCTCACCTGTTGTCGCGTAATCTTTATTGATATGTATATCTACATCACTGGCATCAATAGAGTCGGGTTTGTAGCCTGCAACCAAAGTGACTTGATTGATATTCTGATTTTTAAATTCATCAAGCAAGTGACGTAAAACGGTTTTTCCGCCAAGTGGAAGCATTACCTTCGGTTTATCTTCAGTGAGCGCGCCAAGCGCATGACCGTGGCTTGCTGCCAGCACGATGGCTTTGGTTTCTGAGCCTTTAGAGTTTAGATAACGTTCCTGAGCCTCGCTGAGCTCGGCTGCACCTTGTAGAGAAAATATTTTTTTCATAGACGCAATATTATCTTCAACATTGGTTACCGATTCACTTGCATATATATCGGCACTTATTTTTTCCATAGCAGCGACTGCTGCGCGGATCATATGATTTGCCCAAATGACTAAACTGATATTTGCGTTTCTAAAGATATCTGTTGGTGTGCTGTAATAGATCGTTGGAACAATCACCAAAGGCGATCTATTTTCCCATTCATGAGCAAATTCAAGAATTTCATTCGCTTGCGATAGTTTGCTATGGATCAGTATCCCGTCTGCACCTGCTTCGTGATAGACCTCGGCACGTCTTAACGCTTCTGTGATTCCCCAGCCAGCGATGAGTGCTTCGACCCTAGCAACAATGCAAAAATCTGGATCATTTTGACTGTCTTTGCCTGCTTTTATCTTCCCGCAAAATTCATCCGTATCGGCCAGCGGTTGGCGTTGTCCATCGATAAAACTATTTGTCTTTGGGAATAGTTTGTCTTCGATGCAAACACCAGCTATTTGCCTTTGCTCAAGTTTCTTTATTAGCCGGCGCATGTTGTTGAAATTGCCATAACCGGTATCACCATCAAGCAGAATTGGGATTTCTGTTGCATCAGACATGAACTCCAGCATGTCGACAATCTGAGTCCAACTGATTTCATTGCTGTCACGCGCAGCATATTGCGCAGACATCGCCAGCCCACTGCTCCAGATACCTTTGAACCCTGCCTGTTCAACAATTTGAGCAGAAATGCCATTGTGTGCTTCCATGATGAATTCAAGTTTATTAGATTCAAGTAAGGCGCGGAGTTTTGCACTTTTACTTAGTAAAATATTTTCAGTCATTGATATACTTTAAGACTTTCGTTTCAGTTTATTAGTGTTTGGTAAATCTGTCAGTTTTGGCAGTATTGTACCCTGTGCTTTGACAATATCTTCTGGAAAATCTATTTCCAACCAAGGTAGGCCAGTAATATCTTCAAATGAGTATTGCTCTGGTTTGGCGAGCAATAAGTCTCTGATGATTTCCTCGTAAGGAATCTCATTCCCCCCCTTATTAATATACTCACCCGCCTTTAGGACAAGCAATTTTCCTATTGCGGACGTGAATTTGAAAAACCCAACTGATTCTCCCATAAAATCAAAGACTAGGTTTTTATCCAGCTGTTTTCTAAATTCGATGAGATGCTTATTACGCACACATAATTTCACAGGCTCCTCTCCCATTTCAAAATTCTGATCCAGAAGGAAAACGTTTTCTTCTCTTGAATTTATCAATCTGCCAAGAATATTGTGATCATAGAGCACATCGGCATCCATCAGGATAAAATCCTGATTTTCTTCCAGAGTATTGAGCGCAGATACCATGCTTAAAATGCTGCCTTTGGTAAAATCAGGGTTAAAACAAAGACTGACATGGCGAGCCCCAATATCAGCCAATGTTGATTTAATCATATCGGCTTTAAAACCTGTCACGATAACGATATTATCTATACCGTAGTGATAGAGATTTTCTAAATGTCTTTGCAATAAACTCTTGCCATTAAATTCCAGCAAGCATTTTGGTTTTCTCTCGGAAGCGTTGCTTTCAAGATTACCTAAACGCTGGCCTATTCCAGCTGCAAGGATAATTGTTTTCATATTAGAACTTAATTTTAAGATTTATTTTTAGCAAGGTAACGAGCCATTAAATTATTTGTTGATGAATCGTTTGTTTTTCTAATGCTGTTTTTAGCAAATTCATTTAATGCGTTCTTTGTATCCCGCAAGCATTTTCCAGTAGTTTTTAGATACGTGTGTAGGTATTTTATGTGTACTCATTAGTGATATTCTTAATAAAATTTTCTCATAAATATTTGTTGTCGATATTATACCTATCGGCTGTTTATTTTCTACGACTGAAAGATGTCTGTTATGATATTTAAAGCGAAATATGCAACAAGATATAAATCAGTATGAGCACCATTTTTAAATACTTTTGTTAATGGAGCATTCTTAATATATGAATAACTGGTTTGTTTATATTGTTCGTTGTGCTGATGACAGTTTATATACAGGCATCACAAAAGATGTGGCCAGAAGAATTCAAGAACACAATGAAAATGATAAATTAGCAGCTAAATATACGCATACTAGAAGACCTGTTGTTCTGGTTTATCAAGAGATATGTGAATCACATTCTGCAGCAGCAAAACGAGAATATGAAACCAAACAATTAAGCAGAAAGGATAAAGATATTCTTTTGAATCAGAAATAATTAATTAGGCTTAAGCTTTAAATGATGGCGCCCTGAAGAGGATTCGAACCTCTAGCTTTCCCCTTAGGGGTGGCAAGAACCATCTTTAAATGTTTGATTTATAAATGGGCAAGCATTCGCCGGTATCATCAAGAAATTTGCCCACATGATTGGCGAAGCCTTGGATAACACTAATTAAGGCTATGTGCATACAGAATCCCGCATGGGTCGAAAGAAAAGTGATGATCCTGAAAATTTCTTCAGTATTAGTTGGGATTACCGACAAGTTGCTGAAACATAATATTGAAGGAAAAAAAGAACACCATTGGGATTTCTACACGGCTTGGATTTCGGCTTGGTGAATGAATCTGGTGATCAGGCATTTAAGGGTGATCGATCAGTTCGAACATATGTGAATTCTTATTTTCACTTCAAAGAATTTTCCCGCCCCAAGGAAGAGCATAGGGTTGTATTTCATCTAAAGTATAATACCTATTAAGGCGCGGAATGGTTTATTGCTGTTATTTCCTATCCAATTAAGATGTAATCACCTTATCACTGACTTTCATAATTTAATATGCTGGCTAAACACAGCATCCTATTTGATAACAAGCTACAAAATCAGAGTAGCGATACAGGCTATAATAGAATGGCGCTAAAGAGTGGGTTGATGCGTATTTTATTAAATATGGCTCAGGTTTGTAAATCCTCTTCAGAAAAGTATTTTGAAATATCATAACGAAAGCTTGTGAAGGTTCACGTGCAGTGATAGCCTTTGGCGCTAGACGATCTAGCTCAAGGGCGAATTTATGTGATGTATCGTTATATAGCTTGTGCTTGTTTGGTAATGGGGACGATCTCATGACAATAGCAAATAAACCAGTTTCTTCCTTGATGCCGATGATTATAATCGGCACGCTTTTCTTTATGTTTGGCTTTGTGACATGGCTAAACGGTTCATTAATTCCATTTTTGCAAATTGCTTGTGAGCTTAATCATTTACAAGCGTATCTGGTGACTTTGGTCTTTTACATCGCTTACACGGTAATGGCATTGCCTATGTCATTTATCTTGCAAAAAACAGGTTATAAAAATGGCATGGTGCTGGGATTGGCAGTGATGGTCATTGGTGCGCTCATATTTATTCCAGCCGCCACCTTGCGTATATATAGTATTTTCCTTGTAGCATTATTTATTCTTGGAACAGGCCTCACCATACTGCAAACAGCAGCCAATCCCTATATTGTTACGATCGGACCACATGAGTCTGCTGCAGTGCGCATAAGTATCATGGGCATTCTGAATAAGAGTGCAGGGGTCATTGCCCCGATTGTTTTTACCGCTTTTGTATTATCTGATATGTCCCAGTTCAGCGAAGCGCGCCTTATGTCATTGAGCGGGGAAGATCGCTTGGCAGAATTGACGGAGCTGTCTTCACGATTGGTTTTTCCGTATTTATTGATGGCAGGCATATTGGCGGTGTTAGCATTCTTTATACAGTTCTCTCCATTACCTGAGCCAGATATTGAAGATGAAGGCGATCCTAATACGTCTGGTTCTGATAAGAGCATACTCAATTATCCTCATCTGATATTAGGAGCGGTTACTTTATTTTTTTATGTGGGCGCAGAGGTGATTGCTGGAGATACCATAGGGCTTTTTGGAAAAGATGCCGGTGTAGAGAATTATGCACAACTGACTGCCTATACAATGAGCTTTATGGTGATAGGTTATATTCTTGGCTTGATTGCCATCCCTAGGTGGATCAGTCAACAAAAAGCGTTATCAGTATCAGCATTGTTCGGATTGGTTTTTACGTTCTTGTTGATGGTGGCTAGCCCGACGTCAGATACCCTATGGACTACTATTTTTGGATGGACAGGGGTTCCTGTAATACCTGATGCTGTGCTCTTTGTTGCATTGTTCGGTTTGTCTAATGCCCTAGTTTGGCCTGCTATATGGCCTTTGGCTTTGCATGGTTTGGGGAAAAAACATACCAATACAGGATCCGCTTTATTAATCATGGGGATTGCAGGGGGGGCGATATTACCTTTGGTATATGGCGCATTAACTGAGTTTTCGAATGATCCGCAAAACGCATATTGGATTATGATTCCATGTTACCTTGCTATTTTCTTGTATTCAGTTAAAGGTCATAAGATGAAATATTGGCGAAAACCTCCATCGTTATCTGGCTGAATATTAAGTCTTGGTTTTTGAGGGCAATTCAGTGAAGCAACTTTTGAGTATTATTGAGAGAACCGCGCAGGATAAAGGTATGGTAGTTTATACTGCATGCACATCTCATGCATTAGTCTTGGAAGCAGTCTTTTAAAGATGTTGTATGGTTTTGATATTGGCGGCTCTAAAATAGAGTTGGCAATCTTTGACGATAATATGAATGGAGTCACCTCGTGGCGTATTGCAACTCCTAAAGGTAGCTATCAGGAGTTTCTGGCTAAAATCAAGGAGATGGTTGAAGAAGCGGATCAAAAGTCAGGAGAGAAAGGATCGGTTGGCATTGGGTTGCCAGGTTTTATTGACGATCTTGGGCGCACTATTTCAGCAAATATTCCTTGTATCAATGGGCAGCCATTCACCAAGGATATGTCAAGAGAGCTTGATCGCCCCGTTGGCTTTGAAAACGATGTTAAGGTTTTTATCTTATCAGAGGCGCGAGGAGGCGCTGCCAACGGAGTGCGTTACGCACTAGGCTTAGTTTTAGGGACAGGTGTTGCTGGTGGCTTGTGCATTGATGGCGAACTCTATCATGGTAAACAAAATTTTGCTGGTGAGTATGGGCATATACCATTACCAGCTACTATTCAACAACAATACAATCTGCCACTTCGCAAGTGTGGATGCGGAGCAGTTGGGTGCGTAGAGCAATATCTATCAGGACCTGGTTTGTTGTGGATATGTCGACACTTTGGCGGAAGCTATAGAGATGTTCCAGATTTTGTGCGTTCAATTCAATCTAATGATAAGAAAGCACTGAGCATCTTCCAGATATACATTGATTGTATAAGTTCTCACCTTGCTATTTTGACATCAATGTTTGATCCTGATGTGATTGTATTAGGCGGAGGTCTTTCCAATGTGAAAGAGCTATACCAACAAATTGCTGTGTCTATCAATAAGTTTTTAATTGCTGGTGTAGAGGCACCTCAGGTGGTAGCGCCGAAGTTCGGTGATTCAAGTGGTGTGAGAGGCGCAGCGATTTTGGGGCAGCAAGCTGCCGAAAATCAATGATAATATCTAGCAGGTAATAATGTCGATGCCAATCTGCTTCGACAAAAGCAGATCCATGACTTAGCAGAGCTAAAAGCAAAGCACGCGGTAATGGGCAGCCTTAGCGGTAAATGCCAAATTACTGAAGAAGTCTGGGAGAGGTTCGGTGTTCGAATAGCGTGTTTTTGCTAAGCAATTGTTTGCAGGAATTTTATTGGCGCCCTGAAGAGGATTCGAACCTCTGACCTTCCCCTTAGGAGGGGGACGCTCTATCCAACTGAGCTACCAGGGCTTCTTTTAATTTATTAACTTTTTCATTTAAAGCAGTCATATCTTGCAGTGCTTCGCACTGTCTGCCCTAGCCGCTTCCGACTTCCTCGGCAATTTGCTCCATGCGTCGTTCTACCTCCTCCATCCTTGGAGTCGTGCCTTACGCGACACTTGTCCTCCTGAACATCATCCGGCCGAGCTATCAGGACATAATGCGAGCTATTTTAGTGATCATAAGGTATGGATTCAATCAAAAATCAGTCTTTAAGAGTAACTTGGGGATACTCTACAAGGTAGAGTGCGGGCTGGGCAATCCTATGGCTTGTGGTGACGTTTGATGTTGAACATCGCCAACTGAGTCTATACTGGAAGGGTGGTTTTCAAGACTGTACATGAAGATATGCAAGCATTGAATAATTTGAACATCGATTCGCATAAACAAAACGATCAAGCTGAACATGAAACTGTTATTAGTCATCTTGTAAGAATTAAAAAATCTGATAAAACCTCTATCTGTGATGAAAATTACTTAATAGCAATAGGCAACAAACAGGATATTTAGAAAAAGCAATGGAAGTCGCACATGATTCTAACAAGAAAGTGCTTCAGTATTTGTTAAACAGAAATATGTTAGAATCTATAGGATTAAAGGGTCAAGTATAATGCAAACAACAACATCTCAAGCGCACATTACACCAGATGTGCAGGTCAATTCAGGGTCAATTGCGGACAACTATCTGAAAAAAAATATTTTGAATAATGCAGTTTTTTCTTCATCGTCTTCATCTGATACCGTTGTCTCGTCTATTATCAAAGTTTTTTCTGATACTCTGGTTTTTGATGGTGTATCTTCTCATTCTGTTAGTGCTAAAAGACAATATCAAGAAGATGAAGCAGATCTATTCGCCGTTTTAAGCAGTTATGAGAAGGAAGAGTTTCCGAAGATTAAAAACTATCTCAAATCTAACGACGATCTGGTTGAATTTTTGGCGCAGCTTCCTGATCAGGTTTGTAATTTGGAAGGTGTGGATTCTTTAAAGTTGGAGTTTTATCATGACATTGAAGAGCACTGGGATAAATTATACGTTACTGTTAATACTCAAATAGAAGATACGGATGGACTCGACGCATTAGAAAATCATTTATATTCATCGTTTTTTGAGCCAAAAACAGACATGCTATCTGGTCGTGTCGTTCTTTCTGTTGGGTGATGAATGTCGATAGAGCCAAAGGAAATGGTTTGGATACGTCTCTGAAATGCTCCAGAATTCAAAGCGAGAAATGGAGTATAGAAATGTGATCAATAGAGCCTATTACGGGGCTTTTTTAACCGCCAGAGATGCAGCAAGCGTTGCCAATAAAAGCGGTGGTGTTCATCAGAGTGTCAGTAAATGCTATCTAAAAGATAAATCAACAGTCAGTAATGACCTTGATTCGTTGAAAAAGCTTCGTCAGGAAGCGGATTATGAGCCCACAAAAGATTTAAAAATTGAAGCTGCAAAAGAGAGTTGTCGGATTGCTAAAAGAATCTTGGAAGCACTTGAAAGTTGATTTTTTTTATTCTGTCACTAATGTGGTTGCATCTTGCTCCGAGGAGAGTATTAACCAAAGTCTCAACAAACCTAAGAGCGATATTTCCGCCCTAGCGCCCTGTCAGGGCAACATTGAAAAAAACAGTAACTTACAAATGCACATTTGTCTGGCGTAGAAGAGTTAAGGAGCCTAAATGGTGTTGTCTAATAATCTTAAGCCCTTTGGAACGCATGATGTATACTGCTTCTAACGTGGAATAACCAGACACGCGACGATATATCATGTATGACACTTTACCTTTGTTAAAGCATTCAGATTTTCCCTCGATCAATAGGCATAAAACAGAAATATTACAGATCAATATCGGGCTGCGTTGTAATCAGCAATGCGTCCATTGTCATGTGAATTCAAGCCCAAAACGTACTGAAAAGATGGACGAAGCAACCATTGCTGCAGTGTATGATTATATAAAAAATAGCGATGTACATACTTTGGATATAACCGGAGGTGCACCAGAATTACATCCGCAATTTCGCGAACTGGTGGTTAAAGTTAAAGCGCTGAATGTTAATGTGATTGATCGTTGTAATTTAACTATATTAGGTGAACCCGGTCATGAGGATTTGGCGGAATTTCTAGCAGAACAACAGGTAGATATTGTCGCCTCATTACCTTGTTATCAAAGAGAAAATGTAGACAACCAACGTGGTAAAGGTGTGTTTGAGTCAAGCATAGAGGGATTACAAAAATTAAATCGCTTAGGTTATGGCAAGCCTGAGTCTCGTTTAAATTTACACCTTGTATACAATCCTCAAGGCCCTGATTTGCCGCCAGCACAAGCTGCGCTTGAAGCAGATTACAAAAAAACACTGATGCAGGATTTTGGCATTCATTTTAATCAGTTATTTACTTTAAGTAATATGCCTATTAATCGTTTTGGCAGTACTTTAGTTTCTAAAGGATTATTTCATGATTATATTTCTTTACTAAAAAAATCTCATGATGATAGCAACTTAGATAATGTGATGTGCAGGAATATGGTCAGCGTTGATTGGCAGGGTTTTATTTATGATTGCGATTTTAATCAGATGTTGGGATTAAATTTAATGAATGCAAGAAAAAAATTACACATAAGCTCCCTAAAAAACAATTCATTGGAAGGTAATGCAATCAGAGTGCTTGATCATTGTTATGGTTGTACTGCTGGGCAGGGAAGTAGTTGCGGTGGCGCATTGGCCTAATTTGCCCTCGTCTGAAATGACATTACATACAATCATCATCCCAACATTAAACGAAGAAGCCCAGATAGAGGCTTGTTTATTACAACTACAAGAATGCAGGCAAGAAGGTTTTGAAGTGGTCGTGGTTGATGGTGGAAGTATCGATAAAACACCTAAGCTGACAGAAGGGCTTTGTGATCAGTTTATATCAAATCGTCAAGGTCGTGCAGCGCAAATGAATGCGGGCGCTAAAAAGGCTCAGGGTAAATTTATTTTTTTCTTACACGCAGATACTCGCCTGCCTGAAAACTTCTTAGAACTGGTTCTATCATTTGAGGAAGATACATCCTGTTGGGGACGGTTCGATGTACAATTATCCGGCAAACACCGCTTGCTCAGACTCATAGAATTAATGATGAATCTACGTTCACGACTGACAGGAATAGCAACGGGTGATCAGCTGATTTTTGTTTCACGAACACTATTTCAAGAAGTAGGCGGTTTTCCTGAAATCGCGTTAATGGAAGATGTTGCCATAAGCGGAAAATTAAAAAATATCTGTGCGCCATTGTGTTTAAGCGCAAAGGTACTCACCTCAAGCAGGCGCTGGGAAAAACTTGGTATGATAAATACCACACTTACAATGTGGCGGCTCAGGTTCTTATATTATATAGGTTTTGCTCCGATAAGCCTTGCCAAGCAGTATGATTAATTAGCATGATTAAAACCGCTTTACTGGTTTTTACGCGCGCGCCAGTTCCCGGACAAACAAAAACCAGACTTATCCCATTATTAGGCGCTGAAGGTGCTGCTGAATTCCACCAGACTGTTTTGCATTCAACACTGGTAAAGGCAAAGGCATCTTATTTTAGAACCGTTGAAATTTGGTGTACCTTGGGAAATGGTCATCCATTTTTAACGCAATGTGGATTGGACTATTCATGTGCAATAAAAATTCAGCAAGGACATGACCTCGGCAAAAGGATGTACAGAGCGACTGACACTGCATTAGCAAAAAACGCATTTGTTGCAGTCATAGGCAGTGATTGTGCAACAATCACAACAGGTATTTTGAATCAATGTTATCAACATTTACATAAGGGCAAGGATGCTGTCCTTGGGCCTGCACAAGATGGTGGTTATTATTTAATTGGTTTGAATGTATCGCATCCAGAAATTTTCCAGAATATTTTATGGGGCACAGCACATGTTGCCGAAAGCACACGCCAGAACTTTGCTCGGTTAAATATAGATTACGTTGAATTGGAAACGCTTGATGATATTGACACTCCAAGGGACTATCAGAAATATATTAATGAGATTTAATATTGCTTTGAGTTTAAGAGTTTATCCAAAAGCCTATCTCAAGATTGCATAAATATCCTTTCTTGTTTAACCTTCGCGCTCCTTATATTTCTATCAATATACGGAGAGGTGGCCGAGTGGTTGAAGGCGCACGCCTGGAAAGTGTGTATACGGTAACCCCGTATCGAGGGTTCGAATCCCTCTCTCTCCGCCAACCAGTCTTGTTGTGGGGAGATGCTGGTAACGACACCTTAAATGGAGGTAGCGGTAACGATACTTATCTGTTTTCCCAAGGTGACGGTGATACAACCATTCATAATCTCGATACAGGCAACAGCACAGATACCTTGCAACTTGGACAAGGCATTGCCATTGGACAAGGCATTGCACCACGGATGTTCAAATAACTCGCGTAGATAATAATCTTCTACTACAAGTAAGTGGTGCTGATAACACAACAGAAACTATAACGATTCAAAATCACTTCCTAAACAATACTTACCAATTAGACCAAGTTAAGTTTGCTGATGGTACTGTATGGACAGTGACACAGCTAAATAACGCATCAGAGCTAAATGTCTCGTTGTTGGTAGGCGATAATAACAGTAACAATCTCACTGGTGGCAGTGGTGATGAGCACATATACGGTAATGACGGCACAGATACCCTGTACGGAGTTAACGATAACTTAAACGGCGGTAACGGCACAGATACCCTATACGGATTTAACGGTAGCGGCGACAACGGTAATGATTACTTATATGGCGATAATGGTGACGATACTTTAAGTGGTGGTACAGGACAGGATTATCTGACTGGAGATGACGGTATTGTATTATTTTTTATACTCAGGTAAGCGATCTAATGATTTCTGATTTATTTTCACCCTGACACTGCATGATTTGAAGCTTGTTGTAGTACTGTAGTGACAGCCGTTGCTGTCTTATTTATCTCAGCTTCGGTCAAGGTTGGATGTACCAAAAACATTAAAGATGTGTCGCCGAGTTCACGGGCAACTGGTAAACGCTCTGCTGGTCGATAATCGGTATTGTCAAACGCTCTTTCCAAATAGACCTCAGAACAGCTTCCTTGGTAACAGGGAACGCCAAGATTGTTAATTTCTTCCAAAATTCGGTGGCGGTTCCAACCTTGGGTCAGTTTTTCCGGACGAATGTAACAGTAAAACTTGTATTGAGCATGCACACATTCTACCGTGCGCGTCTGATTCTGAGCGTTGGTCAGGCAATCACAATCACTGGTACAGCTGAAAACGGGTAGGCGCACCACGCCATTTGGCTCAGCATAAGGCTGCAATGCCTGAGTTAAAACCACCGCATTAGCCACACGGCGTTGTGTCCATTCGGGCATACGACTTAACTGGATGCGACCAATTGCTGCTTGCATCTCCATCATGCGTAAGTTAGTACCAAAGCTCTTGTGCAACCAACGAAAACCCGGCGAGTGCTGGTGTTCATGAGCTGCCTCCCAGCTTTTGCCGTGGTCTTTATAAGACCACATGCGCAACCAAAGATCGGGGTCGTTGGTCGTCACCATGCCGCCTTCTCCCCCGGTAGTCATAATCTTGTCCTGACAAAAACTCCAAGCCCCTATGTGACCAATACTGCCTACGCTATGTCCTTTATAACGTGCGCCGTGCGCTTGGGCGCAGTCCTCAATCACCTTAACGTCATGCTGCGTGGCTAGGTGCATGATTGGATGCATATCTGCTGGCCAGCCAGCCAAGTGCACTACAATAACGGCTTTAGTGTGCGACGTTAATACTGTTGCAATAGTTTTTGCACTCAAGTTTCCGCTATTCGGGTCTACATCTGCAAACACCGGTGTTGCCCCGACGGCGACAACGCATGAGATGCTGGCAATAAAAGTCCGCGGCGTTACCACCACTTCATCGCCTGGACCAATATCTAGGGCTTTAAGCGCCACCTCCAGAGCAAGAGTGCCGGTGCCTACTCCGATGGCATAACGTGCATCTGTCCAAGTTGCAAATTCCTTCTCAAACTTGCGACATTCGGAACCAGTCCAGTAATTTACACGATTTGACAGCAATACCTGCCGTACGGCATTCACTTCTTCTTCGGTGAAAGAAGGCCAAGGCGAAAATGGCGTGTTTAACATTAGTTTAGCTTCTCTTTTCAATAACCTGTGCCGGCACACCGACAACCGTCACCTTGTCTGGAATATCTGCAATCACTGCACTCTTTGCGCCGACCGTCACATCCGCGCCAATCGTCATACACTGATTCACCGTAGCACCGATTCCGATCCAAGAACATTCACCCACTGCAACGCCACCGGCTAGATGCGCGCCTGGGCAAACATGTACGCCCGCTGTAAGCGAACAATCGTGATCCACCGTTGCTACGGTATTCACAATCCCCGCCAGCCCAATCGATGTGCCTGTTTGCACTACGGCACCCGCAAACACTACGCTACCCAAATCAATCGCAACATCCTCAGAGACACAGGCTCTTGGATGAATCAATGTAATCAAAGCTAACCCGGCTTCGCGCAAATGCAAACTTTTATTCAGCCGGATGCGGTTATTTCCAATAGCAACCACCACACCAGAAAATTCACGCGCACGCTTACGCAAGGAAGCGGTATCTCCAAGCACAGACCATCGACCATTTGTCTGCAATTTAGGCCAAGCATCATCAAAAAAAGCAATCTCACTCCAACCACATTGCAGCGCTGTGTCACCTACAACCTTACCATGACCGCTTGCGCCAAAAATCGCTAATTTATGCATCACTGGTTTCCTGTGAATTTTCGCGTAGTCGCTTCATCCTCGGCATTACTCCCATCCCGAACAAAGACTTTCTTTATTGTCAAAAATAAAATTTTCAAATCCAGCCAAAATGATTGATGATCAACATACCACACGTCTAAGGCAAACCTCTTTTCCCACGAAACCCCATTGCGACCATTGACTTGCGCCCAACCAGTGATACCAGGATAGATTTCATGCCGGCGAAACTGTTTTTTAGAATAGAGAGGTAAATATTCCATCAAGAGCGGGCGGGGTCCTACTAGACTCATATCACCCATTAAAACATTCCAAAATTGTGGTAACTCATCCAAGCTTGTTGAGCGAAGAAACGAGCTAAAAGTCGTCATTCGTTCGGAGTCTGGAAGCAAATTTCCATCAGCGTCCACCACATCACGCATAGACCTGAACTTGATCATCTTGAAGGGCTTGCCATCTTTTCCTGGACGGATTTGGCGAAACAAAACTGGTGAGCCTTGATTGCAGAGCACTAGCCAAGCGATGACAAACATTAGTGGCAGGAAAATCATTAACACTATAAGGGCAATCAAAAAATCGAATACGCGTTTCATTGATGCTCAGAAATTACCTCGTTAAATATACTGATAAACTTTGCTGCCAGTGCTTTGTAACTATGATTTTGTTCTACATACGAGCGCCCAGCACGACCCATTGCAGCACGGATGTTGTCTGGCATCGCAACAAGACCTACTATTGTTTTGGCAAGTTCAGTAGGATTGTCTGGTCGCGCGGTAACTCCTGCTTTGGCTTCTTGCACAGGGTTATTCGCGACAACAGAGGCGATGATGACCGGACGGGCTGCGGCAAAGTAATCGAATAATTTATTCATGCTCATACCGAAACGGTTAAGCTTCAGCAGGTCTTTGACGACAATGATAAAAGCATCTGCATCCTTCGCGATTGTTGGTATGTCCTGCTTTGGTACGGGGGGTTCGAAACGGACGTTGTCCAAACCTAATTCGATAGTACGTTTTTGCAGTGCCGATTTCTCAGGTCCCGCACCAATCAAGCGCAGAATAACTGGCTTCATAGGGCGCATCTTCTTCAGTTCTGCCATTGCCTCTATGATGCGACCTAAATCATTCCCCTGCCCATGCGCACCGAAATACATCAAGGTAAAAATCGGTTTTTTAGGAGGACGAGAAGGCTCTGGATAAGCTTCGAGTTCTACACCATTAGGTACCCAGATGATTTTTTCTGGATTAACACCAAGCGGTATGATATAGCTTGATGCCCTTGGCTGCAAAATTACAATTTTGTTCGCACGGCGGTAGAGCCACCCCTCTAAGCATTGCAACAATTTGCTTGCTATGCCATTTGCTTGCAGCTTGTCCATATCGATTAGCGTTTGTGGCCACAGATCGCGCACCTCGAACACAAACGGAACATCAAAACGTTTTGCGAGCATGGCTCCTGACCATGCAGCAAAGGGATGAACACTAGATCCAATCACTACGTCTGGACGGGTTAATCCGCTCGTAACCGAGGGCTGTAATACACGCGCTGTATAAACCAGCATATTGCGTATTCGCCCACCACCGTTGCCATTGTACTGTGGTGTCTTAACCCAGAGAAAATCGACATTATCAAACTTGGCGTGCCGTATTTTTTCGTTATTTTCTAGGCGTTGCCGACCAGTATAGTGTTCGACACTTGCTGCAATAATATTTGCTTGCCAGCCACTATGTATGAAATGCTTGGCTAGACCGTAGTGTCGTGTACCCCCAGTGCCACTAGGTTCTTGAGCATAGTGATTTAATATCCAGACGGTTTTCATCTTAGAATCTTACGCAACATCCATTGGCTTATCGAGGATATAATCCACAGCACGCAGCTTGCTGACAGCATGTCTTGACCACTGAATTTTTTGGCAGTTATTTCTGTATTTTCTAAAATGACTTCATTGGCAGTTCATAATTTTTTCGACTAGGGCCTACAGTACAGTGCTTGCGTCCTCGCTCTTTAATACGTGTGCACAGACCCGTTCTCCCATAGCGATGACAATGATTGCGTACACCCTCTTGGTCAAAGGTGATTGCAGTATTCACCGATGGGTTCAGATGTAGCACATGTACGCTTGAACATTTCTAACTGTTATAGTCATCATCATAATAAATTCTATTCAGATAGACGTGTTGCTTATAAGGCAATTGAAGCTTATTTTTCAGGATAAGAGGCATAACCTAGATGCTTATATAATTCGAGCAACTGCTTTTCTTCGATATCCCAGCCAAATTTTGACCTAGCGTCCAATGCGTTTGCCTTCTTACGCTTAATGTCTTCATCGCTTATCGAGTTAATTAATTCCAAGACCTTTTCTTCTGTAGGACTCACCTTCCAGCCCGAACCGAATTCGTCGATGACGCTACCTAGTTCTGGGAAATCGCTTACTATTGATGGTACACCACAACTCATATATTCAAAAAATTTGTTGGGCAGACAAAGATAGTGATTTAAACATACGTTTTCGATCACGGACAATCCCACGTCAGCATCTACTGTATAACTGGCAATTTCTTTAGGTCTTACTGCTGGGTGATAGTGGATGTTCGGATAAATTTCTGTAAATTTTTTTACCAACCCAGTAAGCTGCCCAAACCCCATGAAAACAAGCTGTTTTGAAGGATTGGTTTGGGCAAAGACGTTCAGCAACAATTCAATCCCTCTGCCATGGGATAGACCACCTTGGTATAAATACATCTGAGCATGAGGACTTAAACCCAAGGCATGCCTCAGTAAACCTGTCGGTGCCGGTTCGTTTTCGATGCGGTGTGGAATATTTTTTACTACCCACACCCTATGTAAGCCATAGGCTTCCTTATACCAATGGGCAATTGAATCGTTAACCACGCATACTTCATCTGTATAGCGGATAAGGATTCTTTCTAGCCATCTTGCAAAAAATTTCCTAATGCCGATGGAAACGCTAGTCTCTGTTTCCAATTCATGAGGTTCGTAAACAAGCCTACATTTTTTGATGAACTTTAGCAGTACACAAAGCGGCAATATAGGGAGGCTATGGCAATTTACGCATTTGACATCACGGTTTTTCATGTAGACCAGCACAGCTTGATACCAGTCGATGAGCCTGAGCAATTTACCCCATTTATTCTTGATTGATTCAGTAAATCTTGGCTTGATATGCACAATTTGGCAATGCTTGCTGACAGATTCTTGAGCTGCCAAGTCATCCCTATCTCTCCATAGCGCAAGCACTAAAATATTGTGGAAAATTCCTGCCTTTTCGATGCTGTGGATTACCTTAAACATCCGACTATCGTATTTAAATGAAACCCGATGGGCATGAACCATTAGACCATTGCTCATTATTTTGTTATCTCATTTTTCTTGTTAAAGGGGATGTAAATATTCCTTCCCTAATAGCGATCAGCATAGCCAGAATAGTCGGTATGGAAACAAAGTATCTCTGGAGATCATTGCGAATGCCAGTACAGAAAGCATGTCTAATCCAAACCCAACCGAGCCATCGCGTCGTCTGAGCAGAGATATCGCGCAGTAAAAGACATATATAGAGACACCGACAGAGCCGCCAGCAGCATGTTGTGACACCCCACAAAACAGAAAGAATAGGTTGGTTCAGAGATAATGATCGAGATGTTCTGAGCATACTGTATTAGTTCGGACAGCAACAAGACATATAAACATGATTAAGATTTCAAGTACGGTAGCTTTTTATAAATTCCGATAGTCTCTGTGCACCCTGCGCAATACTTGGTATCCTTGTTCCTTTAGATCGCAGCGCTGTGATTTGCTTGGCATCACCTTGGAAAAAGGCATCAGCAATGTCGAGGAATATTTTTCGGCAAGGCTCAAAATTACTCTCCGAGACTTGGATACAGTCGTCCATGGGCTTGGTAAATAGCACGATGCGGCGCATTGCCTGTGCATCGCGCACGGTACCCGCATAGGCATCGTTGCGGGTTAGGCGCAGAAACATGTGACAGTTACTTATTCGGCGTTGTGGTTCAGAATCCCAGCCAAATAGCTCCACGTTATCCAGCTGGTCGAGACCACCCATAGCATTGTCTCGCGACATACCAATGATGTGCCATTGAACCTCGGGGCGCAAACGGCAAAGCTCAACGATCCAGTCACCGTTGCTGTTGTCCCAATGCGAAGGCGTCAAGTAAGTGCTGGCTATCAGACTTGTTTCTTCTGGCCAACTTTCGGCATACGCTTGGGCTTGGCTTGTATCATAAGGAAAAGGTATGCAGTTGACTTCTAGACCACGTTCGGCTAGGTGTTCCACGAACCACGGCGCACCACAAAGCAGATGCACCCGGCGGCGCTTTGCGAACCAAAGATAGAGTGCGTCTTGCCACGGCGCAGCGGGGCGCAGCACTTCCGATCCGATCCAGTAGAGAAATAAATGCCGCCGCCCTAGTGCCCAGACCAGAACGAAAAGCATGAACCAGATCAAACGTTTGATAGAGTTGGGCATGCCATGACCAAGGATCAGCACGGTCTCCGACGAAAGTAACCGCCATGGCGCACGCAGCACTTCGCGAAAGCACGAGAAGGTTGTGGCTGCGAACTGCCTATCCAAACCGTGTGCGGCAATGCAGTTTGCCCAATGCGAGCCACCGATAATACTAATACGCAACAATGTTTCGTACCTTTCTTACAAATATCACGAAATAGGTCGGCATTATCGCTGACACTACCCAATAGGCTGCCGACAATTCGGCTCCCAGCATCAACGCCACAAAGACGCAGAGCACGTAAAGACTAGTGCCGAATATCCCTAGAAACGATACTGCACGGGGTTGCCCCAGCGCCAGCGGGAAGACTGCCACTGTGGCTCCGACAAAGAGTGCCGATATGTAAAGGCTCATCGCAGGAAGTAGTATATCCAGCCCTGCCCATTTTGGGTCAAGGATCCAGCTCAACACTGGTGCGGCGGCAAAGAAGATAAGTAGCGCCAATCCACAGGCTCCCAGCACCAGTAGTCGCAGCAGACGGTCGATATAGGCACGCCGGATGGCGGCATCAGCATCTTGGTTGGCTCGGATCTGCACCTGCAGAACTCGTCCGATTGCCTCGGAGGTGAGCGAGATCGGTGCCCGTAAAATCCGATTGGCAAAGGAATAGATCCCAACGCTGGCTACCCCAAGAAAGTTCGTGATCAGTATCACGACAACAGTTTCCTGTAGCGCCGAGAATAGACTCTGCGCCCCGTTGAACACTGAAAAGGAGACATTTTCACGTAGGATATGAGCCATGGTACGCAAGCTAGGCCATTTGAAATTGTCATGGATCCATCTTGCATGCAGTACCAGTCCTGTGAACAATCCGAAGGCTTGTCCGCAAATCGTCGCCAGCGTTAGCGCATCGGACAGTTCCACCTGAACGAAGATGGTGACTAAAACCAGTGTCATCAGTGCAGTTAGTAGACGTACTGCGGCCAACTTTGGATAGTTGCGTCGGTAGTTCGACAGGTTGATAATCACTGCATTCATCCCGAGAAAGAAAGACAGTAGCCCAACATAGGCTACCTCGTCTCGACCTGAAGTTAACCCGTAAAGCAGGATGGGTGTTGTAACCATTGCAAGACCGACGCAGGCTGTGACCCCGGCTAATAAGACACGCGGTTCGTTGTTGAGAAAGACGAAGGCGGTCTCGAGCCGCAGAGTCGCAATCAGCCCAATCGGGACGGCAAAGGCAAAAACGATGGCGTAAAAGCCAAAGGCCTCAGGGCCAAGGAAGCGTGCCGCATAGGTCATGCTGATTAAAGTGATCAGCTGGGAACCTGCAGTGCTAGAGGCGACAATGAGGATCGGCTTGCGCATGATGGATTATCACCTACAGTCAGGGCGGGAATCGGCTATTCCTGCAAGATAGTTCTCAAGCACACATTGCAGCATCATCGTATCGAAAGCACCGACTCTAGGCAGTATCAATTTATCGGCTGACAGAATCTCCTCGGGACGAGAGACAACCTTAGCATCGATGCCAATTTTTTTGAGCATATTCAGGATAGAACCCAAATTGGTCGTGCCATAAGCAACGATGGAAATCATTCGTTTGTTACCTGCAATTTAATTAATTTCTAGTGAAATTTCTATTATATTTTTGGCACATTTAAGTTTCGAATGGTCGGTGAGATGTTCCCGTCGTCCTGTTGCCAAGTTGTCAACAACGATCACTTCGCCACCCCGTGCTAGCAACACTTCGACGACGTGGGAACCTGCCTGACCTAAGCCGCCTGTTACAAATGCTTTCATAAGAATCCCTCAATCAATGAGCATGAAGTTAGAAGTCGTTACTGCAACAAAATCGATGCAATTTTGTTGGCTGCATTGCCATCTCCATAGGGTTGATGACTATGCCCGCCCATAGATTGACCACGAATTACCTTGTCAAAGGCGGTGAGAATAGCTGTCTGTGATGCGCTTGCCAAGGTATTGGCTCCGCTAAAAACCGTTTCAACCCACTCGGTCTCATCGCGCATCGTGATACAGGGGATGCCATAGAAAAAAGCTTCTTTTTGAACACCGCCAGAATCCGTCAGGATCAACTTGGCTGACTGCTCCAGTGCCATCATGTCTAGAAAGGGTAAAGGATCCGTTACCATTACATTACCAAGCTCACTGAAAAGTTCGTTTTCTGTGAGCGCTTGTCGGGTGCGCGGGTGCAAGGGAAATATCACTGGCAGTTTCTCTGCAATTTCGCCCAACGCTGCAACTATGTTGCTTATCCGATCGTAATCATCGGTATTTTCCGCGCGGTGGCACGTTGCCAGCGCAAAACTACCTTCTTGCAAACCGAATCTTGCCAGAGCTGCGCTATGCTGTTTCGCCTTGTCACGGTAATACAGCGCTACGTCGAACATCACATCACCGACGTTATAGACTTCCTTGGTAATACCCTCGGTAGCCAGATTGGAAACAGCGGTGTTGGTCGGACAAAATAACAGGGATGAAACTCGGTCAGCAACTATGCGATTGACTTCTTCTGGCATATGCATATTAAAGGAGCGGAGGCCAGCCTCGACGTGAGCCGCCGGAATGTGTAGTTTTGCGGCTGCCAATGCGCCTGCTAAGGTAGAATTGGTATCACCGTAGATGAGCACCCAATCCGGTTTCTCAGCAAGCAACACTGTCTCGATTGTTTCCAGCATGCGACCTGTCATTGCGCCATGACTGCCACCTGCAATTTCGAGATTAAAGCCGGGACGGGGAATATTTAGTTCATCGAAAAAGACTTGAGACATGTTCTCATCGTAGTGCTGCCCGGTGTGTACGAGCGTTTCATTGATTGAACCTGCGAAGTGGTTTTGAATGACTCGTGAAACAGCAGCAGCTTTGATGAACTGCGGTCGCGCGCCAACGATGGTGATAATCTTGATCACTTGTTATCCTCTAACAAGAGGAGGGCGTTGCAGACTATTTGTTGGTCTGCGCTCGATAGATACGCACTTATCGGCAGGCTTATCACCTTTTTGGATACTTCTCTAGCGACGGGCATACAGTCCGAACAACAGAAGTCTTTATAAGCCAGCTGTTCGTTGAGCGGCACAGGGTAATGTACGGCGGTTGGAATACCAGCGTCTTTGACCTTTGCCTGTGTGACTTCCCGGTTCATACTGAAGATTGTGTACTGGGCGAAAACGCTGGTACGATCTGAGCGCTGCTGGACACGCGGAATACCTGATTCATCCATTAATTTGTTGTAGCGTTGTCCGATTGCAATGCGTTGTTCTATTTCCCATTCGAAGCGCTCCAGCTTGGCCAGCACGATAGCACATTGCAGCGTATCCATGCGCCCACCCACACCGATACGAGTATGCAGATAGTGTTGGCTTTGGCCGTGGGTGCGGATTTCCTGACAAGCCTGGGCGATAGCATCGTCGCTAGTGAAGATGGCACCGCCATCACCATAACCACCCAGTGGTTTACTGGGAAAGAAGCTGGTGCAGCCGATGGTGGAGAGTTTACAACTCTTTTTGCCCTTATAGACGGCGCCGAAGCTTTGCGCGGCATCTTCGATCACTGGAATATTACCGTTGCGGGCAGCGATGGCGTTGATCTCGTCCATGTCAGATGGCTGGCCATACAAGCTGACTGGCATGATGGCCTTGGTTTTAGAGGTGATCTTGGCTTCGATCTGGCTTGCATCGATATTGCAGGTGTCAGGTTCAATGTCCACGAACACCGGTTTGGCGCCCAGCAGAACAATGACTTCTGCGGCGGATACAAAGGTGAATGGTGTGGTGATAACCTCATCATCTGGTCTTATATCCAGCGCCATTAAACTGATGAGCAGTGCTTCAGTTCCACTGGCTACAGTAATACAGTGTTTGGCATCGGTGTAGACTTGTAGACTATCTTCCAGTTCTTTTACCTCCGGTCCCATGATGTACTGGCCATGCTCTAGAACTTGGTTGATGCGTTCTTTAATCTGTGGTTTGAGCGCTTCGTATTGCGTTTTAAGATCGATAAAAGGAATGCTCATGTTTCGATGACCACTAAATTGTTTCCCTGAAGGCGATAAAGCTGGCCAGTATTTTGGCAGGTGTATTCCCCTTCTCCAGCCAGAGGTAGTGGGATCTGCTCGCCGTCTTTACTCATCCAGCCTGCTTGGCGCGCAGGAACGCCGACCATCAGCGCGTAGGGATTCACATTTTTATTCACTGTGGCGCCAGCGGCGATGAAGGCGTATTCGCCAATAGTTACACCGCAGATGATGGTGCAGTTGGCGCCGAGTGTCGCGCCTTTCTGAACGAGTGTGTCGCGGTATTGCTCCTTTCTGTCGATAAACGCCCGCGGATTGTAGACATTAGTAAACACCATGCTAGGACCACAGAAGACACCGTCTTCAAGAGTGACATTATCGTACACCGAGACGTTGTTCTGAATTTTGCAGCGGTTACCAATGATAACCTTATCGCCGACGAAGACATTCTGACCAAGGGAGACATCTTTACCGATTTTTGCGCCACAGCAGACATGCGCCCAGTGCCAGATGCGGGTTCCTTCACCGATTTGCGCGCCCTCATCAATAATGGCGGTTTCATGAATTTGGTAATTCATACCTCAGTATTTCAGTGGCAGCGAGACTGTGTTACCGTCGCGTGCAGAGAGATAGGCTGCAATAAGAAGCTCAAGGGATTTAAGTCCCTCTCGTCCATCCGTCTCTGGCTCAGCCTCACCGCGCAAGACATCGATCACATTTTTATAATAAAGGGGATGACCAAACCCGTAGACCGAGGTAGTTTCATAGTTGGCTTTTTCGATTTGTTGATCATAGTCTTTTTGTTCGTCAAATTGCCAGAGCTGGATATCATTGGCCGCGACACCTCCAATGCGCACCGTACCCTTTTCACCGAGGATGATAATGCTGCCTTCGAGGTTCTTTGAGTAAGTGAGCATAGTCACGCTCATCGAGCCCAGCGTGCCGCTGCGCCATTTGATATTGAGCACGCCCGTGTCTTCGACTTCGATATCGCGCGTGGTGTTCATCATAGCTTGTACTTTATCGACCGGGCCAATGAGCCAGTCGAATAGATCGATATAATGGCTGGCTTGGTTCATAAATGCGCCGCCATCGAATTCCCAAGTACCGCGCCATTTGGCTTGATCGTAATATTCCTGTGGTCGAGTCCAAAACACATTGAGATGCACCATATAAATCTTGCCGAAGCGTTTTTCTTCGACGGCACGCTTTAAGAGTTGTAGCGTTGCGTTGCGGCGGTTTTGTTTGACCACAAACAGACGAACATTTACTTCATCACAGGCACGCACCATGCGTATACCGTCCTGCCAACGCGTGGCCATCGGCTTTTCGGTCATCACATTGATGCCGTATTTGGCTGCGAGCACAGCTTGGTCAGGATGGATGCCGCTTGGCGTACAGAGTGTGACTATATCCAACTGCTCCTTTTTTAACATCTCCTCCATTGAGCGATAGCCGGCGACTTTGTATTGCTTAGTATGTTCGGCGAGCGTTTGCGGATTGGTGTCACAGACTGCGGCGAGTTCCACGTTGTCAGTATGTTTTTCGATAGAACCGAAATGATTGCGGGAAATACGGCCACAGCCAACGACAGCGAGACGGATTTTGCGGTTTTTAATGATTGGATACATGGGTTATGCCTGCACGATATTGGCTGTAGGATGGGTATAGACACCGCGCGTATCGACGATCAGCTGCGCATGCTTTTGGAACATTGCGTAGTCAAACTTTGCATGATCAGTGACCAGCAAAAGCAGGTCATATTGCGCAACTTTTTCAGGCCTTGGGTCAATGCTCTTTAGATTAAAATGATGCGCACGCATCTTGGGGAAGGTCGGTACGTGCGGGTCGGTATAGTCGATGGCGGCACCTTTTTCTTGAAGGAACTCCATGAGTTTGACGGCTGGCGATTCGCGCATGTCGCCTACGTTTTTTTTGTAGGCAATGCCGAGCACTAATATCTTAGCGCCTTTGAGCGATTTACCGCGTTCGTTGAGCGCATCCATCACCTTACCCATTACCCAACGTGGCATGTTAGTGTTGACCTCGCCGGCAAGCTCAATAAAACGCGTATTGAAATCGTATTCGCGTGCCTTCCAGGTAAAATAAAACGGATCGATTGGAATACAGTGACCTCCCAAGCCCGGGCCCGGATAATACGGTGTAAAACCAAAGGGTTTGGTTGATGCCGCACGGATCACTTCATGTATGTCAATGTCCATGCGATCCGCCACGATTTTCATTTCATTCACAAGACCAATATTCACGGCGCGATGAATATTCTCGAGCAATTTGGTCATCTCTGCCGCTTTGGTTGAACTCACCGATACCACTTGATTGATCGCGGACGAGTACAGCGCAATACCCACTTCAAGGCACGCGGGGGTATGACCGCCGACGACCTTGGGGATGGTGCGTGTCTCAAAGTTTGGATTGCCCGGGTCTTCACGCTCGGGGGAATAGACGAGGAAGATATTATTGCCGACCTCAAGCCCTGTAGATTCGACGCGTGGCAACAGCTCTTCTTCAGTCGTGCCTGGATAAGTCGTGCTTTCAAGCGAGAGCACTTGGCCTTTGTGCAAATACGGCACAATCATATCGGTGGTGTCCGTGACAAAGCTTAAGTCTGGCTCGCGGTATTTATTCAGCGGTGTCGGTACACACAAGATTAGGGCATCGGCTTCGCCAGTGCGAGAGAAATCAGTAGTTGCCTCGAAACCTTTGCTAAGCATATTTTTAATCTTTTCAGAGGGAATGTGCTCGATGTGGCTCTTTCCCAACATGAGCCTTGCGACTTTCTTGGCATCAATGTCGATACCTAGAACTTTGTAGCCCACTTCGGTATAACGCAGCATCAATGGCAGACCGACATAACCAAGACCAAGAATGCCGATCACTGCGGATTTATTCTCGAATTTATGAATAAGTTCTTTTTTCATTGCCTTTATATAGTCTTAGAATCGCTTCTACACAGCCTGCACTCTACATACGCTTGTACCGATTATCGCAATTTTCATGTATTCTTTTTAGGTGTTTGCCTTGTGTGGGGTTCGCCCATCTCATGTTTGAGCGCAGCAATCTCTGCCTTCAAAGTTTCGTATTCGTGCATCTTTCGTCCCAGAAAGGATTCCGTTAATGCTATCTTTTCACTGATGCCGCGTGGTGTGAGCAGATAGACGTAGCCCATCTTGTTTTTGCTTTTGCGAAAGTTCTGGATTTTGACTAGGCCTTTATCGGTCAAGGCGCGCAGGCAGTAATTCACACCGCCGAGACTTAAGCCGAGCCGCGTTGCGATCTCGCGCTGAGTCAAATCAGGTTTTTCTTGTAGTAGGCGAAGCAACCTAAAGCAGGTGTCTTCATTTGAGTGGACAGTCATTAGTTGGCAGTTTGCAGTAAATGTATTTAGTCTCGTAGCATTTGTTTACATTTTTGGTTTTTTGTCGATACATCTGATTTTTTTATATCGACGTAAGCTTGCGGTAGAATCTTTTAGCTATACCGAAGGAGTGAATCTTTACTCTTTGAGTTGTATTGCTATCCCTCTTAGAGATTCAGGCACGCTACCGCCATGACATGCAGTGTACGCAAGCCCAGTTGGAATGCCCGAATGGCCGAGAAATCAAGCGCTTATATCAAGATTGATTGCATATGTTCGACGTTGAACATGATAGCATTACCCAGAGTCGCTTTGCAATGTGAAGGAACGCGGTCATAGCAAACGACCTGCGGGCTTTTTTGGCTGAAGCGAGCAAGGTGGTTTGGATTTGTGTTCATGGCTTTATTTTTTTACGTTGTTTGCGTCATGAACGCTTTGGCAAATTTGTATTTATTTTTTGGGTGATTTGTCTATTTCATGAAATAATGAAAATCAAAATAGGGAGATAATTAAAGTTTGTGATGAGTTTTAATAATAACTGGTTTGTTGTAATGACCAAGCCAAGAATGGAGCGGGAGGCTTATGATCACTTGGTACGGCAGAGTTTTTGTGCGTATTTGCCGCAGTGGCTGGATCTTAAAAAGCAGCGTGGAGTCTGGCGGCGGGTGCAGTTACCAATGTTTCCCCGCTACTTGTTCATTCGCCCCAGCTATCCCGAGCAAGCCATGACTCCAGTACGTTCTACCCGCGGTGTTAGCCAATTAGTACATTTTGGAAACGAGACTGCGATGGCGAGCGAGGCGCTTATTAGCGATATACGCCGTGTGGAGGCTGTCCGCAGCGAGATGAGGCAGGTTTTGACCCCTTTCAAAAAAGGCGATCTAGTGCAGGTGACCGAAGGATTCTTTAGGGGTGTGTCTGCCGAGGTGTTATCTTGTGACGAGCAGCGAGTGATTTTACTATTGCAGGTACTTGGTAAGACTCAACGGCTCGAATTTCAAACAAACGTCTGTCAGGCGCATTGATCGCTCGATAGAGGTTGAGGTGTAAGCTGGATTACAGGAGATAATTATGGGGCTTTTTATCAGTATTTTTTGGCAACAATGACTATCATCATTCGGCTGAATATCGAGATTGCACATATAATTCAGGAAAATATTTTAGTAAAGAAATAAAATTCATTTGATCCAATCAGAACTCTTTGGGGCTAAAAAAAAGTGTAAAACTTGCTATTGCCATTAAAGTGTGCTGAATTTGGACTATGTCGAATTAAATCATCCGTATCTTCATGAATTATTCGAAGAAGGCAATAAACTAAGAAATAAAGAAAATGTTTTCTTGAATGTACATAGCTGCGGTGTGTAACTTATTTAATCTAGGGCGTCACCTGATTTCAGCCAATCACTACCGATCTCTTAGACAAGATACCTTTGCGTCTTGAAAGAACTCAGCAGCGTTATAAATAGAAAACTCGTTGTTTGTAACGGTCTAAATTAGTTAACTTTACCAAAACCGGTTAGACTGGATAATTTGGGAGTGCTACTATATTTATGTTAAGCAGGGAAAAAAGCTAAAAAAGCGGTTTCATTAAATCATTGTTATAAGAGTTTTAAAGTCTATAATTTATAAATACAATTCATCAATTATAATGCGTAAATTATAATGCGTAAATGCAGTTAAAAATTGAGGTTGATTATGATGCGTAAAAAAAGTAATCGATTATTCTTCATGTTCAGCGGATATCTAATTTTTATATCCATCTCTATTAGTGCGCAAGCGAGACAGCTTGAAGAAATCCAGAAAATAGGTGAGAAAAAACTAAGAGAAGCAGAACAGTCACAAATAAAAATAGACAAGATTGTTGAAGGCGCACAGGAGCGCTTAATTAAATATCGTGCATTGTTGAAACAAATTGAAGGTTTGAAGGTTTACAATGAACAGTTATCAACCCAAGCAGCTGGTCAGGAAAACTTGATAAAGCGTTTTGATGAGTCAATCGCACAAGTGGCTTTGATAGAACGACAAATGTTGCCTTTGTTGACAAAGATGGCAGATAGTTTGACTGATTACGTTGAGTTAGATATTCCTTTTCATGTCGCAGAGCGCAAAGAACGAATGGCCTTTGTACAAGATAGCCTTACCGCTGCTGATGTTGATGTTTCGGAGAAATTTCGGCAGGTTATTGAAGCCTATCAAATCGAAAATGAATACGGACGCAAAATAGATACGTATCAGGATATCGTGACCTTGAATGGTACCGAGCAAGAGGTAAATGTTCTTCGTGTTGGACGTATCGCTATGGTGTGTCAATCTAAAGATACAAAAAATTCTGCGCGCTGGGATCACAATAGTGAGACGTGGGAGTTGCTCGATAACGCAACATATCGTAATGCGATACGTCAGGGCATTAAGATGGCGAAAAAACAGACCTCAATTGATATATTGACCTTGCCAATTGCCGCACCGAAGGCGGTTCGATGAAAAACCTATGTGAGGCAATGCGTTTCTTAATGATTAAAAAACTTGCCTTATTTGCATTGATTATAAATGTACCGTTTGCAAGCTTTGCTGCAAATGATGTTTTATCAATGGATCAACTATTGCAACAAGTGAAAGAAGGTCGTTCCAAAGATGCGGCTGATAATAAGAAACGCGAACAAGCGTTTATCGCTGAGAGAGCACAACAGATCGCGCGAATTAACAAAGCCACGGAAGATATAAAAGCGCTCGAAACAAAAAGTGCCATACTGGAGAAACGTTTTAATGCAAATGAAATATTGATTGAAGAAAAACGCCAGCAACGCAATGATCGACTGGGTTCACTAAAAGAATTATTTGGGCACCTAACAGGTGCTGCAGGTGATATGAGCAGTCGTTTTCGTAACTCTGTTACAACAAGTCAGTACCCGGACAGGGAAGCGTTTTTGAACAGATTGATTAAGAAGATGAGTAGCAATACTGATTTGCCCAGTTTAGAAGAAATTGAACGGGTCTGGTTTGAGCTACATCTTGAGCTGACAGAGTCGGGTCGTGTGGTCAAATATCCTGCAACCGTAGGAACTGAAAAAGAGCGTGAAATTGTGCGTATTGGTTTATTCAACCTTGTTTCTAATGGTGATTATTTAGCTTATGACTCTAACACACATAGTGTGTCAGAGCTTCCTCGGCAACCAGTCGGCTTTTCTAAAAATATCCAGAAATTACAAGCATCTTCCTCTGGTGTTGTTGCGGTTGGTATTGACCCAACTGGTTCTGCTGGCGGTGCGTTTTTAAAGGCCATCATCAATACCCCGACGCTTACAGAGCGTTGGCATCAAGGTCGACAGGTCGGCTATATCATTACGTGCGTCGGTATTTTTGCAATATTTATAGCATTATGGCGCTTTGTAATATTAAGCTTAATTTCTACGAAAATGCGCAGCCAATTAAACAGTAGAGAGGTAAATTTAGATAACCCATTGGGTCGTATTCTTAAGGTTGCTGGAGACAATCGGGACTCGCATACAGAAAGCTTGGAGTTACATATGGGGGAAGCAATCTTGAAAGAAACCCCCGAGATTCGATCAGGCTTATCGCTGTTGAAAATTATTGCGATGGTAGCACCCTTATTAGGTCTTTTAGGTACGGTGACAGGGATGATCATCGTCTTTCAAGCGATTACTATTTATGGTGCTGGTGATCCAAAGGCTATGGCTGGCGGTATTTCTAGCGCCTTGGTGACAACTGTATTAGGTTTAATCGTTGCGATACCCACTCTGTTGTTGCACACCCTGTTAAATGGTAAGGCAAAAAAACTGTTACATATTTTGGAAGAACAAAGTGCCGGCATTGTTGCTGAACGGGCGGGTCAGTAAATTACTGGAATAACAGGAGATCCTGACCATGCTATTGTATTTACTAGATGCACAAGAGGCCATTAATAAATTTTTTAATTCCGGCGGCCCAGTTTTGTATTTGATTGCTGTATTGACCTTTGTGATGTGGGTCTTGATGTTGGAACGGTTCTGGTATTACTTCATCTTCTATCAACATGATGCCAAGCAAGCCATCCGCGCTTGGGAATCGCGTGCTGAACGGTGTTCTTGGGCAGCACGTGCGATACGCGACAAACTCATATCTGAAATGCGCATCAAGATTGATAAAAATCTTTCACTCATTAAAACAATGATTGCTATCTGTCCTCTGTTCGGATTACTCGGCACCGTGACCGGTATGATCGATGTCTTCACCATTTTATCGATTACAGGTGGCAGTGATCCAAAGGCCATGGCAGGCGGCATATCACGTGCAACTATACCTACTATGGCTGGGATGGTTGCCGCTTTATCGGGGGTTTTTGCAAATATTTACATTAGTCAGAAAGCTGCATGTGAAAAAAAATTAATTGAAGAGCATTTAACGATGGATTACTCATTATGAGAAGACGAAGCTTTAGTTACGATACAGCGGGTGAAGATGAAGGTGCGGTAGATTTAACGCCAATGTTGGACGTGGTATTTATCATGTTGATCTTCTTTATTGTGACAGCCACTTTTGTGAAGGAAGCCGGAGTGGAGGTCAATCGACCCGATGCCAATACATCTAGTCAAAAAGACAACACAACCATGTTAGTGGCAATCAGTGCCGATAATAGTATCTGGATTGATAAACGTCGTGTTGATGTACGTTCGGTACATGCGAACATTGAACGATTGCATGCTGAGAACCCAGAGGGTGGGATTGTGATAAAGGCCGATGAATTAGCTTCAGTCAAAACTTTTACGGAGGTATTGGACGCTGCCCGGAAAGTAGTTGCTCATGAAAAGATATCACTCGCCACAGAGCAATCTAACTAAATGCTATGTAAAAAAAATGATAGAAAGTGATATTATCATTATGAGAGATAATATACTAAGAATACTGTTTGTCGTACTACAAGCGGCTTTTGTTACAGCATTATTAATATTATTAATGGTGAGCTTGATTAAATTTTCAGGTAAAAGTCCGGATGCAGAAAAGCGCATCAAATTGCCTAATGTTCTTATGCCTGAAGTCGAAATCCAAACGCAGCGCCTAGTTGAAAAACCAGAGAAACCGGAAGTGGATGAGACACCGCCGCCGGAGATCCCAGAACAGGATTTTGACAAGATTGATGGCAATGCCGTGGTTGGTAATATTGTCGCGGGGAGGATACGAGCAAGATTGGATTTAAATATTGGCGCAGGGCTGCAGGCAACCGACGGCGAATATTTGCCCATTGTTAAAATAGCGCCACAATATCCAAGACACGCTCTGCGCAGAGGTATTGAAGGTTATGTTATCGTCGAATATACCGTAACCAAACAAGGCACAGTAAGAGATCCAATCGTGATTGAGGCAAAGCCGGTAGGTATCTTTAACAGGGCTGCAATCAAATCTGCCGCACGTTATAAATACAAGCCGCGTGTTGTCGATGGTAAGCCTATTGAAGTATCGGGTGTGCGCACAAAGATTATTTTTCAAGTAGAGAAATAGCAAAATGAAAAGACAGCAGCGCCTAAGTCAGCACTCTATCTTTTACATAATGGTGACTACGTTAATGGTCATTACATTATTGTCACTATCACTCAATGTTCAAGCAAAGAAAAAAGATAGTACAAGAGCAACGGGGGCGATTGATGCAAAAACTTTTGAAGTTTTGATGAAGGCACAAGCATTGGCTGAAGAGGGTGAATACGATGAAGCGATACATACGCTTGATATAATTAAGAACAGCGACAGATTAGAAGGCTACGCTAAAAGTCAGATGTGGAATTTTTATGCGTTTATCTATGCCAGTCAGGAAAAATATAAAGATGCGATAAGCGCCTATAAAAAGATCATCGCAGAACCCGATGCGCCAGAAGGTTTGAAGTTGACCGCCAAATACACCATGGCGCAATTGTATTTCCAGTTAGAAGATTACTTATCGGTGATTAACTTTATGGAAGAGTGGTTAAGAGAGATACCTAAGCCAACAGGGACAGCACACATCATGCTGGCACAAGCCTATTATCAAGCAAAAAAATTCAATCCCGCATTAAAAAATATTATTAAGGCGATAGAAATTGAGAAAAGTGAAGGTAAAAAAATAAAAGAAAATTGGTTACGCATGAAAGCAGCCATTTATTTTGAGAAGAATGATACAAAAAATACATTAAAAACCTATGAAGAATTATTACATTTTTATCCTAGCATAACGTATTTAAGACAGATTGCCGGGCTAAATGGAGAGATGGGTAATGATAGAAAACGTCTGACAACCTACGATGCAATCTATTTAAATGGGGCATTGCAAAAAGAATCAGAAGTATTAAATGTGGCCTATATGTACCTAGGACAAGAGATTCCCTATAAGGCTGGCAAGATTATAGAAAGAGAAGTGCAAAAAAAGATTATTAAAGAGAGCCCAAAGAATATCGAAACACTAGCGAATGCTTGGGCGCAGGCCAATGAACATAAGAAAGCCATTCCAGCATTAGAAAGAGCATCAGATTTATCAGACAAGGGGCGTTTGTATGCGCGTCTTGCTGGCGTATATTTTGACGCTGGTAATTTTAAGGAAGCAGCAAAAGCGGCAAAAAAGGCTGATAAAAAAGGCAAACTAAAACGCAAAGACAACAATCAACTATTAATGGGCATGGCTTTATTCAATATTAAGGATTTTAGAGGGGCATTACAGGCATTTAGGCAAGCGAAAACATCTAAAAAAAGTTTTGTTGATGCCAGAAAATGGGAAAAATATACCTTGAGCGAATTGGAGTGGCTTCGCGAACTTAAAGAAAGCAAATTTAAACTGGCAGAAGAAACAAAAACTGCACTTGAAGCAGATGAAAATAATATTGAAGCCATTGGAAAAAATATGTTACTCAATTCCAAGGACAAAAAATAAGGAAATTATATACATAATACTTCCATAGACATTTCATTTTTTTCTTTTTAGGTTTTTTTGATTTAGGGAGAAATTAGTATCAACACTTCTTATTCAGGAAGGTTGTAGCAGATTATTTGTCAAGAACCTTGCAAAGGTCGTTATGCTGAGTCCAAGTTGATCGGGGTTTGGTAGTGCGACCTAATTTAGGATGACTTTTTCTTTCTGTAATCGGTTAACCCTTTAATTTTTTCTACGAGCACTCCAAACAAAACCTAATGCATTTAATCTTTTAATTCGTTCCTGGCTTAATTGTTCTCGGATTGTTCGTTGAGTACTTACCCAATTACCCAGACTTATACCCATCTTCTGTTTTATAATTCTGAGGCGGTCTGGCATTGCCTTCTTGGTTCACATACGCTTGCAGATGACCAAATCCTTCTTCCCATTTAATACAACTCTAATACATCCCAGACAAAACCTAATGACATTTAATCTTTTAATTCGTTCCTGGCTTAATTGTTCTCGGGTTGTTCGTTGAGTACTTACCCAAATACCCAGATTATACCCATCTTCTGTTTTATAATTCTGAGGCGGTCTGGCATTGCCTTCTTGGTTCACATACGCTTGCAGATGACCAAATCCTTTTTCCCAATCAAACTCTAATACATCCCAGACCCAGCCTTTTAATGACCCTAATTTTTAATTCGTTCCTGGCTTAATTGTTCTCGGATTGCCTTTTCGTTGCAGATGACCAAATACCAATACCCAAGCACCCAGATTATACGTTCATCTTCTGTTTTATAATTTCTGTTTTATTAGGCGGTCTGGCATTGCCTTCTTGGTTCACATACGCTTGCAGATGACCAAATCCTTTTTCCCATTTAAACTCTAATACATCCCAAACAAAACCTAATGCATCTAGTTTTTCAATTCGTTCCTGGCTTAATTGTTCTCGGATTTTTCGTTGTCTCCCTACCCAAGCACCCAGATTATACCCATCTTCTGTTTTATAAGTCGATGGCGGTCTGGCATTGCCTTCTTGGTTCACATACGCTTGCAGATGACCAAATCCTTCTTCCCATTTCAACTCTAATACATCCCAGACAAAACCTAATGCATTTAATCTTTTAATTCGTTCCTGGCTTAATTGTTCTCGGATTTTCGTTGTCTACCTACCCAATTACCCAGATTATACCCATCTTCTGTTTTATAATTCTGATGGCGGTCTGGCATTGCCTTCTTGGTTCACATACGCTTGCAGATGACCAAATCCTTTTTCCCAATCAAACTCTAATACATCCCAGACAAAACCTAATGCATTTAATCTTTTAATTCGTTCCTGGCTTAATTGTTCTCGGATTGTTCGTTGAGTCCCTACCCAAGCACCCAGATTATACCCATCTTCTGTTTTATAATTCTTAGGCGGTCTGGCATTGCCTTCTTGGTTCACATACGCTTGCAGATGACCAAATCCTTCTATCCAATCAAACTCTAATACATCCCAGACAAAACCTAATGCATTTAATCTTTTAATTCGTTCCTGGCTTAATTGTTCACGGATTTTCGTTGTTTCCCTACCCAATTACCCAGACTTATACCCATCTTCTGTTTTATAATTCTTAGGCGGTCTGGCATTGCCTTTTTGTTCCACATACGCTTGCAGATGATCAAATCCTTCTTCCCATTTCAACTCTAATACATCCCAGACCCAACCTTTTATGACCCTAATCTTTTAATTCGTTCCTGGCTTAATTGCTCACGGGCTGTTCGTTGAGTACTTACCCAAGCACCCAGACTATACCCATCTTCTGTTTTATAAGTCGATGGCGGTCTGGCATTGCCTTCTTGTTCCACATACGCTTGCAGATGACCAAATCCTTCTTCCCATTTCAACTCTGATACATCCCAGACAAAACCTAATGCATTTAATCTTTTAATTCGTTCCTGGCTTAATTGTTCTCGGGCTGTTCGTTGAGTACTTACCCAAGCACCCAGACTATACCCATCTTCTGTTTTATAAGTCGATGGCGGTCTGGCATTGCCTTCTTGGTTCACATACGCTTGCAGATGACCAAATCCTTCTATCCAATTTAAACTCTAATACATCCCAGACCCAGCCTTTTAATGACCCTAATCTTTTAATTCGTTCCTGGCTTAATTGCTCACGGGCTGTTCGTTGAGTCCTTACCCAATTACCCAGACTATACCCATCTTCTGTTTTATAAGTCGATGGCGGTCTGGCATTGCCTTTTTGTTTGGTATAATGTTCTAACAATCCAAACCAGAAATTCCATGACGCTGTAGTGTGTTCAACAAGATAGGTTGTTAATGAATCAGCAAATGATGAATCTATTGTTCTTGGTAGATCAAACACTACTTTTGGGATACCCTGAGCAATGTTACTATTACATTCTTTGCCCATTTGCGTGCGCAGTCGGTCTAGTTCAAACGCGAGAACTTCATCATGAGATTTTAATGCATTTAGAACATCCCACACTGGTTTGAATTGACTGTTTTGAATTGATTGTTTTGGGTCATCTCCCTCTTCAATAAATACAGGTAAAAAAATTGTTCCAATATTCTTTTCTTTAGCTTTTCGTATTGCCCGACCGACTGCCTGAACAATATCAACCTGACTGCCTTTTGGATCAATAAATGCAACACCGTCTAATGATGGAATATCAACCCCTTCTGACAAGCATCGTGCATTAGAAAGTAATCCTCTATCACATTCTGTGAGTGCTTTTAGTCTCTCAAGTCTTAATTGTCTTTTGTTTGTTGGCATTGTTCCAGAAATAAAATCTGTCCATATTTTTCCATCTGGACGCTGTTGTGGACTAATACAATCTATGGCGCTCTGAACTCCAAATGCGAATGACTCAGCACCCTTCACTGTGCTATGAAAACTAATCATCCGTTTTAGATCATAATCTTTAATTACCTTGATTGATCCTATTTGAGACGCCAATGATTTCATATCAATCACATCGCCAGATTCAGTTCTCAGTAATGCACGATTCTCAATACACTCTGCAATCATCTGTCTGTCGACACCAATAATGACAACCTGATAATCTGTTAATAAATTTTTATCTATTGCCTGTGAAAAAGTTAATACAAAAAACTTTTTCCCAAATACTGACTCATCATCCATACCTGTAACATCAACACCTCTTTCTTCTGCTTTTGTTGTGATATGTGTTGAATATGTTCTTGGTGTTGCTGTTGTAAATAATCTTTTATTTGCATTAATTTTTGCTTCATCTAATACTGTTGCGAAGTCGCTGGTAACTTCACCTGTACATCGGTGTGCCTCATCAGCAACGACCAAATCAAACGAAGGCACATCATAGTCCTGTTGACACTCAGCAATCTTCGGCGAGGATTGGTAAGTAGAGAAAATAACCTTTGCTCCATTACCTTTTAGAAACTCACTAATGCTCTTAATATCTGATGTAACTGGGAATGATAGGTCATGTATAGAGTTTATGAATCTATCTGCACCAGACTTTTCCCCTACCGTTCTATCTGAACAGACACATAAGAGCGCAAATGATTCATTTCTTGCAAGTGTCCACTCTCGCATTGTCTGTGAGAGCAAATTTAATGATGGAAGCAATACCAGAGTAGATTCTGCTGCGAGTCGTTCTTTAATCCAGAGTGTTGTGAATGTCTTTCCTGTTCCACATGCCATGATCAACTGACCACGATTATTCTTTTTAAAACCGTTTGCTACTACATCAATTGCCTTTTTTTGATGCGGTCTTGGTGTTGGACGAGGTTTACGTTTAGCGGTATCAAGTTTGGATATATCATCAGGATATTCTATCCCTGCCTTAGCAAAATCAGAATAAAGAAAGTACACGACAGGCTTTTCTTGATCTTCGCAGACTTGTTTTGCATTTTGACCAATTTGGTCTGTTGACGCGATGAGTAATCTTTTATGAATACTGGGTCGGTTAGATTCTGATAGAAATGTATCTACATCTGCTTTGCTAATGGAATATTCAGGGGAATAACATTTTGCTTGAACTGCCCAGATTTCAGAATTCCTGTGTTTAAAGACAAGGTCAATCCCACAGTCTTGACCCCACCGGTCTGGACATTCATCCCATAACCATATTTGATCTACCTGAGTTTCCCACTGTGGGTCATTTTTTAGAAACCACTTAACAAAGTGTTCAAACTGTGTACCTTTTTTATGTTTATCAGGACTAAATGAGTTTAAGAATTTAGAAAATGTTGCCACGTTATTTCAATCATTTCCGCTTAGTTAATCTTCTCGAACTATATCACTTGGATTCAATTTTGATCCGCTTGGCATCATTATATTGATTTAATACAAAGCTGTGCTTTGTTTGGGCAACCCTACATTGCGGCATGATATTAGAATGTCTGGTTACAGTATTAACATGCACACATATAAAAAATGCTTGCTTAGTTTTCATTGCTTTATTTTTTGTGCCTGTAATTTTCTGATAGACAGAATCAATGCGCCTTTATCCACTGCGCTGCCCTGTCTTCTGCCTCTTTTATTTGTGAGGCAGTCATGTGCTTAGCAGTACGGTCTTTACCCTTTTTGCTGTCTGCAAAACCATTTGTCTTTGCAATACTAAAAAACATATACGCTGTGATTAGATCTTGAGGAACGCCTTGTCCTTTTTCATACGAGAACCCTAAAGCGTGTTGTGCATGGGCAAATCCTTGTTCTGCTGCTTTTCTACACCAATATATTGCTTGGGCATCATCTTGTGGAACGCCTTGTCCTTTTTTATACATAAAGGCTAGATTGTACTGTGCTTCAGCACCGCCTTGCATCGCTGCTTTCCCCCACCATTTAAATGCCTGCTTGTTATCTTGAGGAATAATGCCTTGTCCATAGAAGTACACCCTGCCTAGACTGAATTGCGCTCTAGCATGCCCTTGCACCGCTGCTTTCTCCCACCATTTAACTGCCTTATTGTAATTTTGAGGCACGCCTTTTCCGTTGGCATATATCCACCCTAAATTGAATTGTGCTGCTGCAAGCCCCTGCTGGGCTGATTTTTCAAACCATTTAACTGCCTTATTGTAATTTTGAAGCAGGTTCTGTTCTTTGGTATATATCAATCCTAAATTGAATTGTGCCCAAGCATTCCCTTGCCATGCTGCTTTTTTGTACCATTGAATTGCCTGTTTGGTATCTTTAGGCGTGCCTTTTCCATATTCATACATCAATCCTAAATTAGTTTGTGCGCTAATATCTCCTTGTTCTGCCTTTTCCTTGCATTCATGAAAACCTTCGCACTCATCGTAAATTATTTTCGGATAAGTGCATGCCAGTAGAGAGGCAAATACCAGTAATAAAATGATATTGATAATGTAGGTGAATTGTTTCATTTATTATGTTTTCTTCTTTTAAGTTTTTTTGGCGATTATCTTATAGACTGTTTGAGTTTTAATTTTGTGGCGACGACGTTCTAATTATGACGGTAACAGTATAGTCAAATCAATATGCTTTGTGTTATCTTGCCATCATCAAATTGATGGGGCGAATAATAAGCTAAATTAATGGTGACCCTGCCGGTCTCCTCGCGACGTGAAATTGTGAACCCCGCCAGACCCGGAAGGGAGCAACGGCAGCAATGGATACGGGTGCCGAGGTCAAGGCGGGCATGGGTCGCCGCCTTTGATTTGCTCTCTGAGCGTTTAGCGTCTTATATAAAATACACTATTCCTGTATTATGCGGTGCTTCTTGTCATTCTAATTAGTTGTCATAATTATCAATAGAATAGCCACAAATAAGGATAAAAAAGTAAATGAGTTATCAGGTTTTAGCGCGTAAATGGCGACCAAAGACATTTAAAGATATGGTTGGACAAGGTCATGTGTTACAAGCGCTGGTTAATGCTTTAGACAATGACCGCTTACATCATGCTTACCTATTTACAGGGACTCGTGGCGTAGGAAAAACAACGCTTGCACGTATTTTTGCAAAATGCCTGAACTGCGAACAAGGGCTTAGTTCTGAGCCTTGCGGTGAATGTTCTGCCTGTGTAGGTGTTGACGAAGGTCGTTTTTTAGATTTAATAGAGGTTGATGCAGCCTCAAGAGCAAAGGTGGATGAGACGCGAGATCTCATGGACAATGTTCAGTATGCGCCTAGCGTTGGTCGTTATAAAGTTTACCTGATTGACGAAGTACATATGTTTTCAGGACATAGTTTTAATGCACTGTTGAAAACCATAGAAGAGCCCCCTGCGCATGTGAAATTTTTACTGGCAACAACCGAATCAAAAAAAATTCCAGCAACAATTCTTTCGCGCTGTTTGCAATTTAATCTTAAACATTTAAGCGTTGCACAAATTGAAATACAGCTTGATAAAATCCTTAACTTAGAATCAATTGAAAGTGACGCAATATCAAGAAGTCTTATTGCAAAATCAGCGGACGGTAGTTTGCGTGATGCATTGAGTTTATTGGATCAGGCGATTGCCTATGGCGGCGGTCGTCTACAGGAAGCACAGGTCAGAACTATGTTGGGAACCGTCGATAGTTTAGATCTGAATGAATTACTTGAAGCGCTGATAAGCGGAGATGCACGGTCTGTGATTCAGTGTGCTGACCGTATGGCAGAGCATAATCCAGATTATGATTTAATATTAGTGGAACTACTCTCAATTTTACAGCGCATAGCCATGTGTCAGATTTTGGATGATAACGCGACCCCGTGCGACTTAGTGAGTTTGGGCGATACTGAGCAAGATGAAATAATCAGCGCATTATCCAAACTTATCAGTAAAGAAGATATTCAGCTGTACTATCAAGTCGGCGTTATGGGGCGAAAAGATTTGCCTATTGCGCCCGATCCACGCACAGGATTTGAAATGACACTGATTAGAATGTTGGCTTTTAAACCAGCACAAATAGCAACACCTGTAACGGGTAAAATAATGCCTGAGACAGCATCTAACACGAAATTGAGCGCGCTTAAGACATTTGAAAAAACACATACTGCAGATTCAGATATAGATTCAAATACGAGCAATGAAGCCAGCATTGCGCCGCAAACAAATACTGACAATTGGCAATCTATTGTTGATGAAATGGCCTTGGTTGGGTTGGTTAAGGAGCTGGCTGGGCACTGTGTATTAAAAGAATATAGCGAGGACAAGATATCTTTAATTTTATCGCCAGATAAAGAACATCTTTTTAACAAGACGCAGAAAGATCGTTTGTTTGATGCGCTTTACCTGCGTTTTGGTAAAGAGATAGAACTTAGAATATCCATAGGAGCGTGTGATGCGGAAACTCCTTCACAAAAAAAAGCACGCGAGGATAAAGAAAAGCAGCAAGCTGCAGAATTTTCCTTGAAAGGGGATGATAATGTTCGGGCGATGGAAGAGATATTCAGCGCGACACTGGATAAAAATTCTATCAGGCCTGTGTAGACTCTGTCTGTATAAATACTATTCTTTAAATTAAGGTTATAATAAAAGTATGAAAGGTAATCTGGGTAACATAATGAAACAAGCGCAGCAGATGCAGGAAAATATGCAGAAGGCGCAGGAAGAAATTTCTAAACTGGAGGTCACAGGTGAGTCAGGTGCAGGTATGGTCAAGATTACCATGACAGGCAAACATGATGTTAAACATGTGTGTATTGATCCCACCTTATTGGAGGATGATAAAGATATGCTGGAAGATTTGGTTGCTGCTGCAGTCAATGATGCAAATCGTCGGGTAGAAAATATGACACAGGAAAAAATGTCAGGCTTAACTGCAAGCATGAATTTACCTGCAGGCATGAAACTACCATTTTAGTCAGGAATAGCCTCTCGTGCTTGAATCTCCCAAGCTAGTTCATTTAGTAGAAGCCCTGTGTTGTTTGCCAGGAGTGGGCAAAAAGTCTGCGCAACGCATCGCCTATCATTTACTGGAAAGAGATAGAGATGGTGCACGTAAACTTGCAGCTTCCATGCATGAAGCCATGGATTTAGTAGGTCATTGTAAGCGTTGTAGAACTTTCAGTGAAACGGAAGTTTGTCCTCTATGTATCAATAAAAAACGCGATCGTGCCCTGCTGTGTGTGGTCGAAAATCCAGCGGATGTTGTTTCTATAGAGAAATCAGATTATCGAGGGCTGTATTTTGTATTGATGGGACATCTTTCGCCACTAGATGGTATTGGGCCAGATGAAATCGGATTATCTGAACTAAATCAGTTGGTTGACAAAGGTGAGATTGAAGAAGTAATACTGGCAACAAGCACCACAGTGGAAGGCGAGGCGACTGCACATTTTATTGGGGAGATGGTAAAAAAATCTAATCTAAAGGTTACACGCATCGCACATGGCATTCCTGTAGGCGGTGGCCTAGAGTATGTAAATAGTCGAACAATCTCATATGCGATGTCGGGCAGACAAGACGTATGATCATATTTCATGCGAATCACATGATGTACATTACGACATAGTGCGTATTACAGTATTACTCTCTATTCAAAGGAGACAGCCTGTGGTTCGTTCAGCTCAATTCAAACGGCATTCTAGACAATGCTTTTGATGTAGTTCTTTGCAATATTAATATCTTCTGCATGTGTTGCAGTTAATGGTATTAATAAAAATCCATATAACAATAATTCTTTGCAAAATTTTCATGAAATTTTTTCAGATAAATGTGCAATTCTGACAGGTGCTGGGGGATGTGAATCATAAAAAGCTGAATATATGGGATCCGGTGTCAGGGTATTGGCATTTTCTTTGTAGAGATTAACCAGTGCATGGATTAAATGTTCTGCTTGGGCTTGTCCTGCTGCAAAATCATCCGCTTCAAATTCGTGTTTGCGCGATGTGAATGAAAAGATCGGCTGCAGAAAAAAAGTGAATGCTGGCGAAATCATAATAAATAACAATAGAGCCATGTAATTGGATGGCGTTGAAATTCCTAAGCCTTGATAAAACCAAGGTAAGTTAATTAACCATCCGAGAATGGCGAGTCCGGCGAGTGACAACGCGCCCATGATTATCACACGTTTTTTGATGTGGTTACATTTAAAATGCCCAAGCTCATGTGCCAGAACCGCTTCAATTTCATCATGGCTTAATTCGCCTATCAGTGTATCAAAAAAGACAATGCGTTTATTTGAACCAAGGCCAGTGAAGTAAGCGTTGCCATGAGTCGATCGCGCTGAACCATCCATGACAAAAATACCATTGCAGGTAAAACCATTACGTGTCAGTAAATTTTCAATACGATCTTTTAATTTACCTTCATCCAGTGGTTTAAATTTATTAAACAAAGGCGCAATGAAACTTGGATAGACCCACATCATGATCAGACTAAATCCAAACCATGTTATCCATACATATAACCACCATAGTGTTCCCGAGACATTCATGATCCAAAGTATCAGTACCAGCAACGGTACGCCAATTAGAAAACCTACAATCGTATTTTTGATAATGTCCATAATAAAAATACGCACAGTCGTTTTATTAAAGCCAAATTTTTGTTCGATGCAGAAAGTACGGTAGGCAGATATAGGCAAATTCAGAAGCGCCATAATGGCAATCACAGACAGTAAAAATGCTGTGCCTGTCCAAAGCTCGGACAATTCTAGAGATTGCCAAGCATTCTCAAGGCTCTGCAATGCACCACCCAGTGTCCAGATCAAAAGAAAAATTGCTGAAAATAATAACTCAAACAAACCTGTCTTAACCTTTGCTTGAGTATAGGCTGCGGCTTTTTGGTGTGCCTTTAGTGGAATCTTGTCTGCGAAGGCATCGGGGACTGCCCCGCTAAATAAGCGAACATGACTAATATGCCTGTAACCGAGCAGTAGTTGAACAACAATACTCAGCGTCAATGCAAAAAGGAATATGTAGGTAAATTCATTCATAATTTCAACAATTTTTTGTTCTCTTTAATTATTTATCTTTAATTACTGCTCCTGTTTCAAGGCATAGTCCATTTCAGGCAGCACATATTATAGTAGAATGCCCTTTGCCAAAGTAATTTTAAGGATATTTTTATGACTTCATCACCAAGTAATCTCATCTGGATCGATCTAGAGATGACCGGTTTAAATACAGACAATGATTATATCATCGAGGTTGCAACAATTGTCACTGACTCTGAATTAAATATTCTCACTGAAGGGCCTGCCGTTATTGTGCATCAGACGAAAGAGACTTTACTTGCCATGGATGAATGGAATACTCGCCAACATAAGCAATCTGGCCTTGCCGAACGGGTACTGAAAAGCCCTTATTCTGCTGTTGATGCACAGACTATGACCTTGGAATTTTTGAGCAGGCTCGTCCCTGAAAAGGCTTCTCCCATGTGTGGAAATAGTATTTGCCAAGATCGTCGATTTTTACACCGTTTAATGCCACAACTGGAGCAGTATTTTCATTATCGGAACCTTGATGTGAGCTCAGTCAAGGAAATGGTGACGCGCTGGTATCCTGACAAACCAATGATTAAAAAAAAGTCAGAACATCTTGCCATGCAAGACATACGAGATTCTATTGATGAATTAAAATTTTATCGGGAGCATTTCTTCGTCAGCTGAATCGGCGCTCAATCAAGATTATATTGAATAAGTGCTGAATGCCATTACCTGAACCGTCATTGCCGAAGAAGTTATATCTCGCAGCACAAGTCCGAGAATTGGATCGCATCGCCATTGAGGAATTTTCCATTTCCGGCATTACCTTAATGGAAAGCGCGGGGAATGCTGCCTATAAATTGATGCGCTCAAAGTGGCCTGAAGCAAAAAATATCCTCGTATTTTGTGGCGTGGGCAATAATGGTGGTGATGGCTATGTTTTGGCGAGGCTTGCAAAGGCCGACGGTCTTTGCGTTAAACTTCAGCAAGTAGGCGACCATGCAAAACTAGAGGGAGATGCCAGACTTGCTGCCACAAAATATGCTGCCAATTGTTTAGAGTCCACGACAGTTAATAAAGAAGACCTAAATGAATTTGATGTTATTGTCGATGCGCTTTTAGGTACTGGCTTAGACAGAGAAGTATCTGGAAAATGGCAGGAAATTATCAACACTGTTAATCGCTGTAATGCACCAGTGCTGTCTCTTGATATTCCGTCTGGGCTCAATGCAGATACGGGCACAGTCATGGGTTCAGCAATAAAGGCGGATACTACAATTTCATTTATTGGTTTGAAACAGGGTCTTTTCACCGGTCAAGGCGCGGAATATGCTGGGGATGTATATTTCAGTAATTTAGATATAACAGACGAGGCAGGAAGAAAAATTAACTCAATGACAGAACAAATTACATTAGATGATCTGCAATCTTGTTTGTTGCCAAGATCAAAATCTTCACACAAAGGAGATTTTGGTCATGTCCTTGTGATTGGCGGGGACTATGGTTACGCAGGCGCTGTGCGATTGTGTGCTGAAGCTGCTGCGAGAACTGGCACAGGATTAGTCAGCCTCGCTACGCGTGCGAATCATGCAGGATATATCGTCATGGCTGTTCCGGAAATCATGGCGCATGCAGTCGAAAATTCAAATGAATTAATCCCTCTTTTGGAAAAGGCAAATGTCGCGGCTATTGGACCAGGGCTTTCCCAATCAAATTGGGGCATGTCATTATTTTCTAAAACAATAGAGCGCAGACTGCCTGTGGTTGTTGATGCGGATGCCTTAAATTTACTTGCACAAGACCCTATTACCTCTGATCATTGGGTGCTCACTCCCCATCCTGGCGAGGCAGCGCGTTTATTAAGTTGTGATACCTGTACGATTCAATCGGACAGGATTGCTGCCGCTAAGGAGATCCAGAAGAGATTTGGCGGCATTACTGTATTGAAAGGCAGTGGTACGGTGATTGTTGATGGCAGGAAAGACGGCGAGACAAAGGTATCAATTTGTTCTGCCGGAAATCCTGGTATGGCAAGTGGGGGCATGGGGGATGTTCTAACAGGTGTTATAGCTGGATTAATCGCTCAGAGAATCTCATTGGGTATTGATATAGCAGATGCAGTGCGATTGGGCGTTTGTCTCCATGCAAGCGCTGGAGATAATGCCTGCGCTGTTACAGAACGCGGGGTGTTGGCAAGTGATTTAATGCCGTGGATAAGAAAATTAGTTAATGCGTAAGTTTAATATTGGTGATGCCTCGGCTATGGAGGCACTGGGTCGAAGCTTGGCAAGCGCTTGTCCGCCTAGCAGTAAGTTATTTTTGCAAGGTGATTTGGGTTCCGGTAAGACCACTTTAAGCAGAGGATTTCTGTATGGACTTGGTTACCAAGGGATTGTCAGAAGCCCCACCTATACACTTGTAGAGTCCTACAAACTTGTTGACCTTGAAGTATTTCACTTCGACCTTTACCGACTCAATAATCCGCAAGAACTTGAGTCTCTCGGCATACGTGATTACTTCTCTGGGGAGGGGATATGTCTTGTTGAATGGCCAGAAAAAGGTGCAGTATTGCTGGGCTTGCCAGATATTCACATTCACATTCAATATGACGATAAACGGAGAAAGGTTCACCTAGAGGCTAAAACTTCCCTAGGGAAAGAGATTATCCATTCTTTTTAACATCCTTAAAACTTGATTTTTTATTTTTTATTGCTTATAAAACAGATATATATATTTGTTTTCTAGATAAAACTTGAGATTATTCAAGTAACAATCAAACAATTAAGAACAATATTTAAGGAAACTTACAGTCTCAAGACCATGCGTAAATTGTGTTTAATTTTGTGTTTCACGTTGCAAGTGCCTGTGTTTGCAGCTCAGGTGACAATGCAGAATGTCCGTATTTGGGCAGCGCCTGACAACACGCGCGTGGTGTTTGATGTTTCTCACCCAGCGGTCAAGCACAAACTAGGGTTGCTATCCAATCCTTACCGTTTGGTCGTCGACATTGAAAACGCAAAAATGACCCGAAAAATCAATCAGCCTGTTAACACTGATAGATATCTCAAAAATGTTCGTAGTGCTGCAAGAGGCAAATCGAACTTACGTATTGTCTTCGATTTAAAGAGAAATATTGAAATGCGTAGCTTCCTACTGCAACCCAATAAGCAATACGGACATCGTTTGGTTATAGACCTCTACGATGAAAACAAGCAGGATGCAGTTACTCCTGTAATGACACAAGCAGATAACAAACGATCAAAGAATATTATTATTGCTATTGATGCGGGTCATGGCGGAGACGACCCTGGTGCAACGGGGCCACATGGTGTACGTGAAAAAGATGTGACACTGAAGATCGCTAAAAAATTGGTTAGTCTGATTAATCATGAATATGGTATGAAGGGCATTCTTATACGAGAAGGCGATTATTTTCTTAGCTTGCGTAATCGAATGGGGAAAGCTAGAAGGCACAAGGCAGACTTACTTATTTCTATTCATGCCGATGCCTTTAAAGATACTAAAGTTAGGGGTTCCTCCGTTTATATCCTTTCTCACAAAGGAGCAAGTAGTGAAACAGCGAAATGGTTAGCCGAAAGAGAAAACGCTGCTGATCTTATTGGCGGCGTCAGTCTTGAAGACAAAGATGATGTATTAGTATCGGTATTACTAGATCTTTCCCAAACTGCCAGTCTTGAAGCCAGTATCGGCGTTGCTGAAAAGGTTCTATCTCATCTGAAAAAATTAAGTAAAACCCATAAAAAATATGTACAGTCAGCAGGGTTTGTAATTCTAAAGTCACCGGATATTCCTTCAATATTGGTTGAGATGGCCTATATCTCTAATCCTCAAGAAGAGAAAAAATTACAGAATGTTGCATATCAAAACAAACTTGCAAAGACACTGTTAAGTGGTTTGAAGGATTATTTCAGATACCGCGCGCCGAAAGGAACATTTATTGCTGTAAGAACAATGCGCAAGTATGTTATCGCATATGGAGATACACTTTCGAGTATTGCGGCGCGGTATAAAGTCAGAATGAATATACTGCGTGATTCAAATCAGTTGCAAAGTGATAAGATTCTAGTCGGTCAAGTTCTTAATATCCCGGCAATATAATTTTGGTAATTTAGGTAATTTAGTAAAATTACTTATACGAAATACCTCCGTCGCAGGAATATCCCTCGAACTTATCACGCATAGATACAGTAACGGGATACAGCAAAAAAACTCTGTCTTTATTTGAAACTAATTTCAGTAGATTTATAATCTATCAAAAATGGAAAACTTGAAATGACATTGCCTGTCGTATTTTTAATGGGGTCGACTGCAACGGGCAAAACAGAAATTGCAGCAGCACTATTTAAGCGTTTCCCCATAGGCATTATCAGTGTAGATTCTGCTTTGGTTTATCGAGGCATGGATATTGGCACGGCCAAGCCATCAAAGGAATTCTTAAGTAATGTCCCTCATCGTTTGGTAGATATCTGTGAGCCAGACGAGACTTACTCGGCAGCAAGGTTTCGTAGTGATGCTTTGCAAGCTATCGACGAAATACATTCTCAAAATAAGATCCCGTTTTTGGTGGGTGGTACAGGGCTGTATTTTCGTGTGTTGGAGTCAGGGATATTTAATTTTCCGGATGCTGATAAAGAAGTCAGACAGAAACTTGAGCGAGAAGCAAAAGCCATTGGCTGGCAAGCGATGCATAGCAGACTTGCTGAGATTGACCCTGTATCGGCAGATAGAATTCACCCAAATGATCCGCAACGCGTACAACGCGCTCTGGAAATTTATGAAATTAGTGGTCGCAATATGACAGATCACCACAAAAATGAGACGACAAATCCATTTCTTTTTTCATCCATTAAAATTATTCTATATCCTGAAGATCGCTCAATACTTCATGAAAGAATTAAACATCGTTTTATGAACATGCTAAATGAAGGACTCGTAGAAGAAGTCAGGTCTTTTCATTCAGATGAACAATTTTCTAGATATCTACCTGCCATGCGTATGGTTGGTTATCGTCAGGTTTGGAATTATCTGGATGGAAAAATAAATTACGAAGAGATGGTCGAACAAGGGATTACTGCAACGCGACAACTGGCAAAGAGGCAGATGACCTGGTTCAGGAAAGAGAAAAATGGTGTTTGGTTCAACTGTGCCGAATTCGGGCTGGTTGACAAAATACAGAGGATACTGAAGGAAAAAAATGTTTATTAAGTTGATATATTCATCTAGCATGACGCAAGTAATAAGAATATAATCCAATCCGTCGATAATAATTTAAAGTCACTAATAATAAACAAGAACTCCATGAATGATTCGAGATAAATCATTTTAGGTTTTAAAGAAAAGTACAATAATTAAAGAACCTGTCTCAGGTTTATAAAAATAATAATTTTAAAAACTTAAGGAGAAGTGTTATGAATAAGGGGCATATTTTGCAAGACCCGTTTCTTAATGTTTTACGCAAAGAGCGAGTGCCTGTATCAGTATTTCTCATTAATGGGATAAAGCTCACAGGTCAAGTAGAATCATTCGATCAATTTGTTGTGCTTTTGAAGAGTTCTGTCAGTCAATTGGTGTACAAACATGCAATATCAACCATTGTCCCGACACGTAATATCAAGCTTCCGGACGATCATCACGATGGTCAGGGCAAGACTTAAAATTCACAATTTTAGATGTTTGCTTAACTTAAGGGGCAGCTATCAGCGGGTTCGCTATTCTCGTCAATATTGATTTTCAAAATACTGAATTTAACGAAGATATTGAAGAGTTTGTCGAACTGGTAACATCTGCCGGACTCGAAGCGCTTACAATCATCTCCTGTTCTAGGAGTGCGCCGGATGCTGGTTTTTTTATTGGCAGTGGTAAAGCTGAAGAAATAAAGCAGGCAGTGACTGAAAAACAGGCTGATATTATCATTTTTAATCATATTTTGAGTCCACGACAGGAACGTAACGTAGAAAAGATATGTCAATGCAGGGTGGTTGATCGCGTAGGGTTGATTCTTGATATATTTGCGCAACGCGCCAGAAGTTTTGAAGGAAAATTACAAGTCGAGTTGGCTCAGTTACAGTATCTGTCTTCCCGTTTGATTAGAGGCTGGGTGCATTTGGAGCGGCAAAAAGGTGGAATTGGCTTAAGAGGGCCAGGCGAAACCCAGTTAGAGACGGATCGCCGTCTGATAGGTAAGCGCATTAAAACAATCAACCTGAGACTGGAAAAAGTTAGACATCAGCGCGGACAAGGCAGAAAAAGACGAAGCAAATCGCACATACCAGTCATTTCCTTAGTAGGTTATACCAACGCCGGCAAATCAACTTTGTTTAACAGGCTGACAGGTTCGAATGTTTATACTGCCAATAAATTATTTGCGACACTTGATCCAACCTTCCGTCGTATTGAATTAGCACCTGCAACCCCGGTAATTTTGACCGATACCGTAGGATTTATCAGGCATATCCCCCACGATTTGGTGGCTGCATTTCATGCAACGCTGGAGGAAACACGAGAAGCTGACTTACTTTTACATATTGTTGATGTTGCTGGTGAAAGACGTGATATTCAGATGCAGCAGGTCAATCTTGTTATCGATGAAATCGGCGCGGAAAACGTGCCACAAATTGAGGTTTATAACAAAATTGATCAGCATGAGGGCTTTAGCGCAAAAGTTAAAATGGATGAGCATGGCTTTCCTCGGAGGGTATTTTTATCTGCTAAAACTGGCGAGGGGATTGCAGGTTTATTAGGCGCAATCACCACGTTTATTCGCTCTAAAGTTCAGCATCACCGACTAAATTTACCCGCTTCTGCAGGTAAATTACGTGCCCACCTGTTTAATATAGGTGTTGTACGTAATGAAAAGCATGACGAGAGAGGTGGTTGGATGATGGAAGTAGATATGGAATCGCATAGATTAGACCAGCTTTTTCGGGAATCCGGTCTGGAATTGAGTTACGAATCTATGCAGAAACTAACCCCAAAATTAGGTCTGGAAGATGTCTTGCTACAGTGAGACAATAGCGAGGCTTGAGAAACCACATAAATAGAACTGAATATACTTTTGGCGTAATGCTTTAAAAATTGGAGAAGACACAATAATGGGCTGGAATGAACCACCTGGCGGTGATAAGGGTAGAAATCCTTGGGGTAACGGGGGCAATAAGAATAATGGCGATGATCCGCCGGACTTGGATGAAGTGATACGCAAGATGCAGCAAGGTCTCAGCGGATTTTTTGGAAAAAAACCCACAAGCGGTGCTGGAAATGGTGGCGGCTCAATAATACCCGCAGCTTTTATTTTGACAGCACTTGTTGGGTGGCTGATCTTTGATTCTTTTTATGCAATAGACGAACAGGAGCGTGGCGTTGTTTTGCGTTTTGGTAAACACGTGGCAGATTTACAACCTGGACTTAGTCTGAGGTTTCCGCGTCCAATAGAAAAAGTGATTAAAGTTAATGTGGGACAACTGCGTCCTTTTAAACATAGAGCAAGCATGCTAACGCAAGATGAAAATATTGTAGATGTTGAAGTTGCAGTGCAGTGGAAAATCAACAACCCGGCCGATTTCCTGTTTAACCTTTCCGCCCCTTCTGCAACACTAAGGCAGGTCACAGAAAGCGCTGTACGTGAAGTGATTGGTAAAAACAAACTTGACTTTGTTCTAACAGAAGGTCGAAGTCAAATTGCGCAAAGGCAAGAAATATTAATTCAGGAAATCATGGATATTTACAAATCTGGAATTGTGATTGCTAAAGTAGAAATGCAATCAGCAAAACCACCTGAGCAAGTCAAGGCTGCTTTTGATGATGCAATCAAGGCAAGAGAGGATGAGCAGAAATCAGTCAATCAGGCAGAAGCCTATAAAAACGATATTATTCCAAAAGCCAGAGGTGCCGCTGCGCGTTTACGCGAAGAAGCAAACAGCTATAAGGCAAAAGTTATTGCCAAAGCTGAAGGTGAAGCCAGTCGCTTTGAGCAATTGCTGACTGAATATCAGCGCGCACCTGAAGTGACACGCCAGCGTCTTTATCTTGATACGATTGAGTCAGTGTTATCGAATTCTAATAAAGTATTTATAGATTCTGATAATGGGAATAGTTTAATATATTTGCCAATTGATAAATTATTAGAGCAGCGTGGTAATACCTCTCAGAATGTATTATCAGTTCCTGGAGAATTTAAATCAGATTCTCAATCAAGAATTCAAAACTCCGCCTCTAAACAGATTAGAAGTAGAAATAGAAATAGAGAGGTACGTTAATTATGATACCAAAGATTATTATTTCGATTGTTGTGTTGACGTTGCTTGCTTCGGTGTCTTTGTTTAAAGTTGAACAATGGGAACAGGCAATTGTTTTTAAATTCCGTGAAATAGAGAGAGCAGATTACAAATCAGGTCTGCATCTTAAGATGCCCGGTGTAAATACATCACAGACCTTTGAAGCGAGACTGTTAAATCTCGACCAGGCACCACAGCGTTTTCTAACGAAAGAGAAAAAAGATGTAATTGTTGACTATTACGTTAAATGGCGTATTTCTGACGTTAGTAAATTTTATACAATATCTCTTGGCGGCGATGTCCCATACGCAAATGAATTGCTTGAACAGAGAATTACTCGAGCACTGCGTGACGAGTTCGGAAAGAAAACTGTGCAAGAAGTGGTGGCTGGTGAACGCGGTGAAATATTTGATGCAGTTGCATCAACAATATCTCAATTACCGCAGGAACTGGGGATAACTGTAATTGATATCAGAACCAAGAGAATTGATTTGCCAGAAGAAGTTAGCGATTCTGTTTATGAGAGAATGCGTGCGGAGCGTTTGCGGGTTGCTAAAGACTTCCGTGCGCGAGGCGAAGAAGCGGCGGAAAGAATTAGCGCAGCAGCTGACAGGGAACGAGAAATAATCTTGGCCAACGCTTATCGTGATGCTGAAATAGTCCGAGGTGAGGGTGATGCACAAGCCACTGAAACTTATGCGGTTGCCTTTAGCAAAGATAAAGAATTTTATGCCATGTATAGAAGTTTCTCGGCATATCAGAACAGTTTTGATGGAAAAAACGATATCCTGTTAATATCTCCTGACTCGGATTTCTTTAAATATTTTACTCATCCACAAGGTCGATAAATCTAAACTCCGGATCAAACCTAAGGAGACCCTTGAGATGGAACCAAGGCGTCTTTGACAGGCTTTGTGTGAGCAACAAAAATGATTGCAGGAAGGTTTTATGTGGAGTGAGTTTTTAACGGCAATAGCTCTGGTTTTCATCATCGAAGGTTTTATGCCGTTTTGCAATCCTGATAGTTTTCGGAAGATGTTGATTCTCTTTGCAAATATGGAAGATAAAAAAATGCGATTTATGGGATTAACAAGCATGTTATCCGGTTTAGTGTTGCTTTATCTGGTTCGTTAATTTCCAAATAAAAATTAATCAGTTTGAAAAAACGATGTAATGAGAACTAAGAATAGTTGGATATTACCTGAAGGAATAGAGGAGATTCTGCCGCCTTGTTCTGAGCAAATGGATAGGCTGTGTCGTGAAATTATTGATCTATATACGAGCTGTGGTTATCAGCTGGTCATTCCACCGATGATTGAGTATATGGACTCCTTGCTGACGGGAACGGGAGAAGATTTAGATTTGCAAATATTTAAATTAACTGATCAGATAAGCGGTCGCTTAATGGGCGTACGTGCAGATACAACACCACAGATTGCAAGGATTGATGCGCATATCTTAAAACGACAAGTACCGACAAGATTATGTTATTTCGGAACAGTTTTGCATACACGCCCTGAAAATACAGGCGGTAATCGCAGCCCATTACAAATAGGCGCTGAATTATACGGACATAAAGGATTTGAAAGTGATGCAGAAGTCTTGTGTCTTATGATTGAAACACTAAAGAAAGCAGGCATAAAAAATATTCATGTTGATCTTGGGCATGTTGGTGTTTATAACAATTTACTTAAATTAGCAAATTTGGATAATGATTTAGAGGCGGAATTATTTGATGTGTTCCAACGTAAGGCAATGTCAGAATTAGATGATATGATTTTTTCAGGGTCTTTATCCAGCGAAACAGGGCAGATGTTTAAGGCATTAATTACTCTGCATGGTTCAATCAATGAATTCAAAGAAGCCAGAGTGTGTTTTGAAGGTATTAATCCAGAGGCAAAGGAGTATCTGGACGAATTGCAAAACATCATTGGTTTGGTAAGTAAAAGAATGCTTGATGTAACATTTAATTTTGATTGTTCCGAGTTACGCGGTTATCACTACCACACAGGCATCGTTTTTACAGCCTATATGCCAGGCAATGGCCAAGGCATTGCCTTCGGCGGGAGATATGATGATATTGGCAGCGCCTTTGGGCGCGCGCGTCCAGCCACTGGGTTTAGTACAGACATTAAAACATTGCTTGGTTTGAGCGAGTTTGCGCCTGAGAACAGAATGGGTATCTACGCACCATACAGTGATGAGCCTGACCAGATGGAAGCAATCAACAACTTACGCAGCCAAGGTGAAATCGTTATTTGTGAGTTACCACAGCAAAATGATACGCCAGAAGCTATGGGTTGCGACAGGCAGCTTGAGTATAAAGATAAAAAATGGACTGTTGTCTTACAATAAAATCACCACCAATCATTCCAAGACTAATCGCACTACTTTAACCGAGTAATCTCATGGGTAAAAATATTGTTGTTCTAGGCACTCAATGGGGTGATGAAGGTAAAGGTAAGATCGTCGATCTACTGACAGACAAAGTTGCGGCTGTTGTGCGATTTCAAGGTGGTCATAATGCCGGACATACAGTCATTATCAAGGGAGAGAAAACAGTATTGCATTTGATTCCTTCAGGGATATTACGTGAAGGTGTGCAGTGTTTGATTGGCAATGGTGTTGTCTTAAGCCCAAAGGCTTTGTTAGATGAAATTTCTATGCTTGAAGGAAATGGTATTGGTGTTCGAAAACGCTTAAAAATAAGCGCAGCATGTACGCTAATCTTGCCCTATCACGTTGCTATTGATAAGGCGCGAGAGAAGGCAAAAGGCAATGACGCAATCGGTACAACTGGGCGTGGAATTGGCCCTGCTTATGAAGACAAGGTTGCAAGGAGATCGTTGCGTGTAGGTGATCTCCTGAGCAAAGATAAGTTTGCAGAAAAATTAGAGGAAACCTTGAAATTTCATAATTTTATTTTGCGAGAATACTTTCAATCTGACGTTCTTGATTCTCAAGAGATATTTGATGAAACTATGACGCTTGCCGAATCGATTATCCCTATGATTGCTGATGTGCCGGAATTAATTTGGCAGATGCAACAACAAGGCGACAATATTCTTTTTGAAGGTGCACAGGGAACGTTATTGGATATTGATCACGGCACTTACCCATATGTCACTTCTTCCAACACAACAGCAGGCAGTGCAGCAACAGGGACAGGTGTAGGCCCTACGTGTTTTGATTATATACTTGGAGTGACCAAGGCTTATACAACACGTGTTGGTTCAGGCCCATTTCTAACTGAACTTTTTGATGCGACAGGAGAACATCTTGCAAAGGTTGGTCATGAATTTGGCGCAACAACTGGCCGCGCACGCCGTTGTGGGTGGTTCGATGCTGTGGCATTGCGAAGATCAAAACAGATAAATAACTTAACAGGTTTATGCATTACCAAGCTCGATGTTTTAGACGGCATGGATACTGTTCATATCTGCAGCGGATATGAGCGCAAGGGAAAAATAAGCCACACGCCACCTGATGGAGCAGATGCGATTTCTGAATACACGCCAGTTTATGAAGAATTGCCGGGATGGACTCAGTCTACTGTGGGTGTGACTGAATATAATGCGCTTCCACAAAGAGCGATTGATTATATAAAAAGGCTAGAAGAACTGATACAAACACCTGTTGATATGATTTCTACAGGGCCTGACCGTATTGAAACAATAATCCTCAAGCATCCCTTGGATTAATCAGCGGATTTCTAATCATAGCCCCTGATTTTTCTCGTTTGAGCGTTAATTTTATGAAAATTAAACCCGGCGGAATCAGATATAATGGAATTAAATAAATGCAGCCGAATCTAACAAAGCAATTAAACAAAGCAATTAAATGGTGCCGAGAAGAGGACTTGAACCTCCACATGGTTACCCATACCAGCACCTGAAGCTGGCGCGTCTACCAATTCCGCCACCTCGGCATGAAGTGTTATGTTTAGAAAAAGCGGTGGATTCTAATATAACCATAGAAAGCTTGTCAATGAAATCAGATTATAAAAAAAATACTTACAAAATTAGTTTGCCGAAACGGCAAGAGATACTTACTCACCTCACAGAATGTAACCGACCCAGAACATTAAAAAAGATTGCAGATGCCTTGGGCGTTAATGGCAGCGAGGCACGACAAGCACTATTGCGACGCATTAAAGCCATGCAGCGTGATGGTCAAATCGTCCTTAATCGTCGTGGAGCTTATGGCTTAGTGCATAAAATGGACTTATATCAAGGCACGGTGATTGGTCATAGCAAAGGCTATGGGTTTCTCAATATTGAAGATGAAGCGGATGATTTTTATTTATCGCCTCGACAAATGCAGGGTTTATTGCATGGCGACAGAATTATTGCGCGCCTTATTGGCATCGACAAACGTGGTCGCAAAGAAGGCGCTATGGTTGAAATTTTGCAACGTGCAAACCAGTCCATCGTCGGACGTTTTTTTGAAGAACATGGCGTTGCTTTTGTAGTGCCTCAAAACAAACGTATTCATCAAGATATCTTGATTCCTAAACCAACAGCACGGCAAGCAAAAACAGGACAATATGTGGTAGTAGATATTACCAAACAACCTGATAAACATACCCAGCCTGTAGGAAAAATCGTAGAAATTTTAGGCGAACATTCAGAAGCAGGAATGGCTGTTGAGATTGCTATTAGATCGCACGAAATCCCCAATGAATGGCCAAATAAAGTGTTGACGGAAACTGCCAAGTTTACGAATATAGTTGCTGCTGATGCTTTAGGCAGCAGAGAAGACATACGAAATCTACCATTGCTCACTATTGACGGTGAAGACGCACAAGATTTTGATGATGCCGTCTTTTGCGAACGGCAAAACTCTGGGTGGCGTTTATTAGTCGCGATTGCAGATGTATCTCACTATGTGCGTCCGGGCATGGCTATGGATGATGAAGCATTAAATCGTGGAAATTCTACTTATTTTCCTAAGCATGTAGTTCCTATGCTGCCTGAAATACTTTCCAATGAATTGTGTTCCTTGAACCCAAAAATAGATCGATTATGTCTTGCCTGCGAGCTTCATGTTAATAAGCAGGGCAAGGTCACACGTTATCGTTTCTTTGAGGGCGTTATGCAGTCCGCAGAAAGACTCACTTACACCAAAGTCGCCAACATCTTAATAAATCAAGACAAACAACTACGCAAGCAATATAAAAAATGTATTCCGCACTTAGAGAATCTCTATGATTTATACAAATCATTAAACAAACACAGAGAAAAGAACGGCGTTCTTGATTTTAGATCAGTTGAACCCTGTTTTGAGTTTACTGATGAGCATACTGTGTCTTCTATATATGCGCTTGAAAGAAATGATGCCCATCGTCTGATTGAAGAATTTATGTTAGCAGCAAATATTGCAGCAGCAGAATTTCTTTTAAAGCATAAAATTCCTTGCATTTACAGAGTGCATGAAACACCCAAGGCAGAAAAACTAGAAGCATTGCATGGGTTTCTTAGTCAATTGGGTCTGAGTCTGGAAAGCACTGCACAGCCTACTGCGAAAGAGTATGCTAACCTTATCAATAAGGTAAAAGACAGGGAAGATGCGCATTTAATCGAAACAGTATTATTGCGTAGTATGCAGCTAGCCATTTACAGTGAGAAAAACGAGGGTCATTTCGGATTATCATTTCCAGCCTATACACATTTCACATCCCCCATCAGGCGTTATCCAGATTTAATAATACATAGAGCAATTCGACATTTGATTCACAATAAAAATACAACAGATTTTATTTATTCAAATAAAGACATGCGCAGTATTGCGAAACATTGTTCTGCAACGGACAGGCGCGCTGAAGAAGCCAGTAGAGATGTGATTCAATGGTATAAATGTGAATTCATGCAAGGCAAAGTGGGCTCGTGCTACGAGGGCACAATCAGTGGCGTGACTTCATTTGGATTATTTGTTGAGTTAGACAGCACTTATGTTGAAGGACTTATTCATATTACAGAATTACCTGAAGATTATTACCATTTTGACCCCATCGGACACAGGCTCACCGGAGAGCGCACAGGAAAAAATTATTGCTTGGGAAATAGGGCAAAAGTCAAGGTAATGAACGTCAGTTTAGATGATAAAAAAATTGATTTTGAGTTAGTTTAAGCAAGCCCCTCATTAACATACCCTTAAAAATGATTAAATGAAATTTACAAGTTAAATTCACGAGAATAATAAGCCTGAACTCGGAGACCTGTTTGGCCAGCTGTAAGATGTTCTTTTCATTAAATTTTTTGGATTTTTCATCAATATTTTTGGAACTATTACCATTCAAACGATACTAAAAGGCTATACTTCAGAATAATTGGCTTAAGAAGCAAACGACAGAACAATTACAAGACCTTTGAGAATATTTTATATTTACATATCTTGTATGAAGGTAACATATAACTGTATAAGAAGAGGACTTTATACTGTATGACGAAATTACTGAAACGTTTAGTGCTGGTTGTAGTGTCTGCAGTTTTGTTTACGCAGGCGGCACATGCTGTCACGGTGGATAAACTAACGACCAACGATACAACACCAACAATCACAGGCACACTTATTACTGCCAGCGAGACACTAGACTCTGTAACGGTAAACGGTGTTGCTACCAATACACCTGTTGTTAGTGGAAACACATGGAGTGCGCAAGTAGGCGTTCTTCAAGTCGTTGCAACAACCCCTGTCATCACAGGCACTGCAGGACTTGCTTTTGGTCGAGCGAATGCAGATGGCAGCCCAAACTACACCAGGCAAAATATTACTTATCAGATCCAGACATCAGCAGATGGCACAAACTGGACTGCTCAGACTATGTACCAAGGTGGATACGGGCAATCTTCGGTTTCTGAAACGCAAACACTGACTACCAAGCAGTCTACCAGTGATGTACTCATCAAGAATAATCCAACAGGAGTTCGGTATATTCGAGTCAACATCACCGACGCTGCCAATCAGCACTTTGGTATTCTCAGGTTCTCGTATAATAATAATGGTTGATTGATGGGTGTTGTAAGTTAAATGGTTCAGGCGTAGAGTAGGATCTGGGGAATAAAACAAGATTTAAAGCTATATTTTAGATGTTCTATATTTTAGATGTTATTGAACCTGTATCGGTTCAGGCAGTCAGAGTCAGTTGTATAGTTGTATAGTTGTATAGTTGTATAGTTGTATAGTTGTATAGTTGTATAGTTGTATAGTTGTATAGTTGTATAGTTGTATAGTTGTATAGTTGTATAGTTGTATAGTTGTATAGTTGTATAGTTGTATAGTTGTATAGTTGTATAGTTGTATAGTTGTATAGTTGTATAGTTGTATAGTTGTATATAGTTGTATAGTTGTATAGTTGTATAGTTGTATAGTTGTATAGTTGTATAGTTGTATAGTTGTATAGTTGTATAGTTGTATAGTTGTATAGTTGTATAGTTGTATAGTTGTATAGTTGTATAGTTGTATAGTTGTATAGTTGTATAGTTGTATAGTTGTATAGTTGTATAGTTGTATAGTTGTATAGTTGTATAGTTGTATAGTTGTATAGTTGTATAGTTGTATAGTTGTATAGTTGTATAGTTGTATAGTTGTATAGTTGTATATTGTATAGTTGTATATTGTAGTTTATAGTTGTATAGTTGTATAGTTGTATAGTTGTATAGTTGTATAGTTGTATAGTTCAGGAGTCAATATGGTTATTGGTAATAGGATTTAATCATTACTATTTGCTTGCATTTTGCTTGCATAAAGACAGGCTAAGGTTTTTGCAGTTGGTTGTTTATGTAGGTATTGCTGTTTATATAGGCAATACAATATAAAACATGTAAGGGCTAAGGTTTTAAGGTAAGTTCAAAGACAGAGGTATTTCTCATGACTAGTTGGAATAAGGCATCTCCAGTCAGTGTTGTTTGTGCATTGTGCACTGTTTGCGTATTATTCAGTACAGCCTCAATGGCAGAAACAACCCTCTACCTTGCGCCGTCTGGCAGTGATTCAAATACGGGTACCAGTGCTTCGCCTTGGAAGACACTGGAGAAAGCTCGAGATTACATTCGTGATGGTCGACAAACCGACAGTTTCAGCGGTGACGTGTATGTTATTTTGCAGGATGGCACCTATGAATTGTCAAAGACTTTTAGTCTGACTTCCCTAGATTCAGGAAAAGACGGCTATAAGGTCATATATAAGGCTCAAAATCCAGGGCAAGTAATTATCAGTGGCGGCAGTGTGATCACTGCTTGGACAGACCCCGACAATGATGGTATCTGGCAGGCATCCGTGTCTTCGGAGTCCCATGCCCGCCAGCTTTATGTTAATGGTAAGCGTGCTACGCGCGCCAGAACTGGCGGTGGTGGTGGGTGGTACTACAAAGACAGAGGCACTGGTGAATATGGAGCACCTGCGGGGACGGCTAACTGGGCCAATCAAAGTGATATTGAATTGGTAATACTGCACAACTGGAAAATGGATCGTGGACTGATCAAGTCTATATCAGGAGGCGTGGCAACAGTTACAGATGAACATTGGGCGCTGGCTAAGTTGGGTCCTTTTGGCAATGTAGGCGCAGCTCCCAGCTGGACTTATGGAGTAAACCCAGCCTGGGTGGAAAATGTCTTTGAGGAACTGAATGTCGCAGGAGAATGGTATCTCAATCGCAGTACAGACACACTTTACTACAAACCGCGCAGCGGTGAATCGATGACCGGTGCAAATGCCGTATCGGTTGTGCTGCCAAGGCTGGAGAAACTGGTGAATGGTATCGGTGTGCGAGATATCACCTTTGAAGGCTTACAGTTTTCTTATGCGACTTGGCTGCTCCCCAGCTCACCGAAAGGCTATGTCAGCATTCAATCCGGTGCTGTCTTGACAGACCCTGATTATATTACCATCGAAGATGCTTTCGATGGCTTGGAAGAAACACCAGGCAATGTACATTTTGAAAAATCATCCTATTTGTTGTTTGAAGATAATACCTTCAAACACCTAGGTGCCAATGGCTTACGTTTGGGTAGATCATCTCAATACAATACTGTCTTCAATAACACCTTCACCGATATATCGGCTTCTTCCGTGGTTATTGGTAACCTGCAGGATCACCATATCCCCCGAGACAAGGCAGTGAAAGACAATCTGATAGATAATAATCTGATCCATAATGTAGGCGTAGAATATTACGATGCAGTAGGGTTAAAGGTGAATTACACCGAACGAACGGTCATCATTAACAATACTATCCATAATCTGCCTGCTGGTGGGATCTCAATCGGCTGGGGCTGGGGTCGTTATGATGTAAATAATTTCAATTTTATTACGGACAATACGGGTAAGGCCTACAATTCAGCGACGGTTGTACGAGACAATCTGATTCTCCATAACAGGATTTATAATTATACACAGAAACTTGGAGATACCGCCGGCATTTACAATCTGGGCGCATCTCCTAAAATGAGAATCCTGTCCAATTTGATTCACGATGGCAAACTCCCGTCATCAGGGACTAGGATGACTCTTGGAATCTACATGGATAACGGCACTCGCGGGGCACAGTTCGATTCAAACGGTGTCTATAATATCTCCTCAAATTACTATGGTCGCCTGAGCGGATATTTTTGTAATGGGTGTAATGTCACCCAAGGAGACAACAACATAATTTATAGCAATGGCAGTGGCACCCTAGCAGATATGCCCGAGGCTCTGGTAGCCAATGCGGGTCAACAGAGCAGTATTACTGCCCCTAGAACCATCAGCAGTATTATTGCCAGTTTGCCTGAGGAACTTGAGTCTGTAGCTGTGCCAATTAAAGGGCTGGCTATTGGTAAAACCGCCAGCGCATCCATAAACTCATCCACAGCATGTGGCGCAATTGATGGTTATCGATCTACCTACTGGGATGCAGGCAGTGGCACTAATTCGGCTTGGTGGCAAATAGACGTGGAAAATCCAATCACTCTAAATAGGATAGGACTTGCTTTTGGTCGAGCGAATGCAGATGGCAGCCCAAACTACACCAGGCAAAATATTACTTATCAGATCCAGACATCAGCAGATGGCACAAACTGGACTGCTCAGACTATGTACCAAGGTGGATACGGGCAATCTTCGGTTTCTGAAACGCAAACACTGACTACCAAGCAGTCTACCAGTGATGTACTCATCAAGAATGATCCAACAGGAGTTCGGTATATTCGAATCAACATCACCGACGCTGCCAATCAGCACTTTGGTATTCTCAGGTTCTCGTATAATAATAATAATCTAGAGTAGGACTTAGGGGAATAAAACAAGATTTAAAGCTATATTTTAGATGTTCTATATTTTAGATGTTATTGAACCTGTATCGGTTCAGGCAGTCAGAGTCAATATAGTTATATAGTTGTATATAGTTGTATAGTTGTATAGTTGTATAGTTGTTATAGTTCAGGAGTCAATATGGTTATTGGTAATAGGATTTAATCATTACTATTTGCTTGCATTCTGCTTGCATAAAGACAGGCTAAGGTTTTAAGGTGTAGTTATACTATGTTAGATATAAGTGGTATAAATTTAGGTGTAAATATAACGCAAACAGATGACGGAATATTAACGTTATGTTAGGCAAAGCTAATCTACTAAAACGTCTCATACTGGTCTTTTTCCTTGCAGGATTTTCTGCACAGGTAGCACAGGCAGCACCCGAAGCTACACTCATTTATTTGATGAATGGTCGGACTGTTACTCAAGTAGAAGCAGGGAATAATGTATTTATCATCGCCACAGACCTTGGAGGAATAGTATGGGCAGATAATCCTAGCATAGAAATCACGGGTACTGGTGCACATAGCTTTCCTGCAACCAGTATGACGAGATACTCTAGTGTAGTGTTCGGAGAGATCTATTACTATTCATGGATCATCAACGATGATGCTGTTGGCATACAAACATTTACTTTAACCCACCAAGGCACGGACACTGTCGAAACCACGTCTAACACCATTACAGTGATAGGCATAACCCCTGTTACTACACCCACGATTAATACACAAACCAGCAATGACACAACCCCTGTCATCACAGGCACAACAGGCACAGGTAGCACACTTCTTACAGGTGAGACACTCTCTATTACCTTAAATGGTGAAACCTATACACCTACTGTTGCTACAGATGGCACATGGTCTTTTACAGCCAATACACTTGCTGATGGTACTTACGACATCACTGCAACAGCCACAGACACAGCAGGCAATGTAAGTACAGACACTACATCAAACGAACTTATAATAGACACCACAGCCCCTATTACCCCTACAGTCAATACACTAACCAGCAATGACACAACCCCTGAAATCACAGGCACAATAGGCACAGGTAGCACACTACTTACAGGTGAGACACTCTCTGTTGCCTTAAATGGTGAAACCTATACACCCACTGTTGCTACAGATGGCACATGGTCTTTTACAGCCAATACACCACTTGCTGATGGCACCTATAACGTCATTGCAACAGCCACAGACACAGCAGGCAATGTCAGCACAGACACTACATCAAACGAACTTACCATAGATACCACAGCCCCTACCGCTACATTCATTTATTACAAACACATTAACGGCACTGCTGTTGTTGTCACCCAAGTAAAACAAGGAGATAACATGATTGTCGATGTCACTTTCAATGAGGACATCGCAAGAGACCCTCCCATGCAGATCACAGGCACAGGGGCAAACACCATCGCTACAAGCAGGATGATACAAGATTCCTATCGACACACTTACTATCTTTGGGAAGTCGGCTCAGGTGATGGCACACAAACATTCACACTAAGCGGCGGCACAGACTTAGCAGGCAATGTAATGGCATCTACATCTACTGCCATTACCGTAGACAACACAGCCCCTGTTACCCCTACAGTCAATACACTAACCAGCAATGACCCAACACCACAAATCACAGGCACAATAGGCACAGGTAGCACACTTCTTACAGGTGAGACACTCTCTGTTGCCTTAAATGGTGAAACCTATACACCTACTGTTGCTACAGATGGCACATGGTCTTTTACAGTCAATACACTTGCTGATGACACTTACGACATCACTGCAACAGTCACAGACACAGCAGGCAATGTCAGCACAGATACTACATCAAACGAACTGACCGTAGACACCACAGCCCCTGCTACCCCTACAGTCAATACACTAACCAGCAATGACACAACCCCTGAAATCACAGGCACAATAGGCACAAGCACAGCACTTAGCTTAAGCGAAACCTTTTCTGTAGCGTTAGATGGCACAAGCTACACACCCACTGTTGCTACAGATGGCACATGGTCTTTTACAGCCAATACACCACTTACTGGTGGCACCTATAACGTCACTGCAACAGCCACAGACACAGCAGGCAATGTCAGCACAGATACTACATCAAACGAACTTACCATAGATACCACAGCCCCTACCGCTACATTCATTTATTACAAACACATTAACGGCACTGCTGTTGTTGTCACCCAAGTAAAACAAGGAGATAACATGATTGTTATTGCTACCTTCAATGAGGACATCACAAGAGACCCTCCCATGCAGATCACAGGCACAGGGGCAAACACCATCGCTACAAGCAGAATGATACAAGATTCCTATCGACGCACTTACTATCTTTGGGAAGTCGGCTCAGGTGATGGCACACAAACATTCACACTAAGCCAAGGCACAGACTTTGCAGGCAATGTAATAACACCTACATCTACTGCCATTACCGTAGACAACACAGCCCCTGTTACCCCTACAGTCAATACACTGACCAGCAATGACACAACCCCTATCAAATCACAGGCACAATAGGCACAGGTAGCACACTTCTTACAGGTGAGACACTCTCTGTTGCCTTAAATGGTGAAACCTATACACCTACTGTTGCTACAGATGGCACATGGTCTTTTACAGTAAGTAATGCTAATGCACTTACTGGTGGCACCTATAACGTCATTGCAACAGTCACAGACACAGCAGGCAATGTCAGCACAGACACTACATCAAACGAGCTGACCGTAGACACCACAGCCCCCACAGCCGATGTCCGTTCTTGGCTAAGAGTAAACGGCATGAGTTATCGTATAGGAGCTAATTATCGTATACCTGCAGTAAAAGCAGGGGATGCCGTCATCGTCCATGCTAGATTCAGCGAACCTATAGCAGATACGCCTGCCATGCAAATTACAGGTACTGGTGTAAATCCCATTGCTGCCACCAACATGACAAAATTCAATACAACAATCTACACCTATAGATTGACAGTAGGCACAGGCGATGGCACACAAACATTTACACTAAGCCAAGGTACAGACTTAGCAGGCAATGTAATGGCATCTACATCTACTGCCATTACCGTAGACAACACAGCCCCTGCTACCCCTACAGTCAATACACTAACCAGCAATGACACAACACCACAAATCACAGGCACAATAGGCACAAGCACAGCACTTAGCTTAAGCGAAACCTTTTCTGTAGCGTTAGATGGCACAACCTATACACCTACTGTTGCTACAGATGGCACATGGTCTTTTACAGTAAGTAATGCTAATGCACTTACTGGTGGCACCTATAACGTCATTGCAACAGCCACAGACACAGCAGGCAATGTCAGTACAGACACTACATCAAACGAACTTACCATAGATACCACAGCCCCTACCGCTACACTCACTTATTACAAAAGCATTAATGGCATTGCTGTTGTTGTCACCCAAGTAAAACAAGGAGATAACATGATTGTTATTGCTACCTTCAATGAGGACATCGCATATACGCCTCATATGCAGATCACAGGTACTGGCGTAGATCCCATTGCTGTAACTAGCATGACAAGATTCAATGCAATAACCTATTACTATTTTTGGACAGTAGGCACAGGCGATGGCACACAAACATTTACACTAAGCGACGGCACAGACTTAGCAGGCAATGTAATGGCATCTACATCTGCTGCCATTACCGTAGACAACACAGCCCCTGCTACCCCTACAGTCAATACACTGACCAGCAATGACACAACCCCTATCATCACAGGCACAACAGGCACAGGCATAGCACTTACTACAGGAGAAACCCTTTCTGTAGCGTTAGATGGCACAAGCTACACACCTACTGTTGCTACAGATGGCACATGGTCTTTTACAGTAAGTAATGCTAATGCACTTACCAGCGGAACCTACGAAGTCGTTGCAACATTCACAGATGCAGCAGGCAATATCAGCACAGACACTACATCAAACGAACTTACCATAGACACCACAGCCCCTACAGCCGATGTTCATTCTTACCTCAGTATAAACGGCATTAGTTACGGTCTTACCGAGTTTTCTAAGGTAAAAGCAGGGGATGTCATCATTGTCAATGCTACGTTTAGTGAGGACATAGCAGATACGCCTGCCATACAAATCACAGGCACTGGCGTAGATCCTACCGCCACCACCAACATGACAAGATTCAATGCAATAACCTATTACCATAGATGGACAGTAGGCACAGGCGATGGCACACAAACATTTACACTAAGCCAAGCCACAGACTTAGCAGGTAATGTAATAACACCTACATCTACCACTATTACCGTAGACAACACAGCCCCTGCTACCCCTACAGTCAATACACTAACCAGCAATGACACAACACCACAAATCACAGGCACAACAGGCACAGGTAACGCACTTCTTACAGGTGAGACACTCTCTGTTGCCTTAAATGGTACAACCTACACACCCACTGTTGCTACAGATGGCACATGGTCTTTTACAGCCAATACACCACTTGCTGATGGCACCTATAACGTCATTGCAACAGCCACAGATGCAGCAGGCAATGTCAGCACAGATACTACATCAAACGAGCTTACCGTAGACACCACAGTCCCTACTGTCGAACTTTCTTATTACAAAAGAATAAACGGCATTAGTTATGGTTTTACCGAAGCAAAAGTAGGGGATGTCATCATTGTCAGTGCCGAATTCAATGAGGACATAGGAGATACGCCCCCCATACAAATCACAGGTACTGGTGTAGATCCTATTGCTGCCACCAATATGACAAGAGATAGTAATAGAACCTTTCACTATTTCTGGACAGTAGGCACAGGTGATGGCATACAAACATTTCGCTTAAGCCAAGGTACAGACTTAGCAGGCAATGTGATGGCATCCACAGCTACTATAATTACAGTGGATAGCACAGCCCCTACAGCCGATGTTCGTTCTTACCTCAGTATAAACGGCATTAGTTACGGTCTTACCGAGTTTTCTAAGGTAAAAGCAGGGGATGTCATCATTATCAATACCGAATTCAATGAGGACATAGCAGATAGTCCTCCCATGAAAATCACAGGCACGGGGGTAAATTTTATTGCTACCACCGATATGATAAGATATAGCAATAGAACCTTTCGCTATTCTTGGACAGTGGGTACTGGTGATGGCATACAAACATTTTCTTTGAGTAACGGCACAGACTTAGCAGGCAATGTGATGGAACCCGCATCTGCTACAATTACAGTGGATAGCACAGCCCCTGCGACTCCCACAGTCAATACACTAACCAGCAACACCAGCACACCTGCTGTAATCACAGGCACAACAGGCACAGGTAACGCACTTCTTACAGGTGAGACACTCTCTGTTGCCTTAAATGGCACAACCTACACACCCACTGTTGCTACAGATGGCACATGGTCTTTTACAGCCAATACACCACTTACCGGTGGCATCCATAACGTCATTGCAACAATTACTGATGCAGCAGGCAATGTCAGTACAGACACTACAACAAACGAACTTACCATAATAGATACCACAGCCCCTACTGTCGAACTTTCTTATTACAAAAGAATAAACGGCATTAGTTACGGTATTACTGAAGCAAACGCAGGGGATGTCATCATCATCAGTGCTGAGTTTAGTGAGGACATGGCAAATAGTCCTCCCGTGCAAATCACAGGCACTGGTTTAGAGCCCATTGCTGCCACCAATATGACAAGAGATAGTAATAGAACCTTTCACTATTTCTGGACAGCAAGCATAAGTGATGGCCGCACACAAACATTCACACTAAGCCAAGGCGAAGACTTAGCAGGTAATGCGGTGGTACCCGTAAGCACTATTATTATCGTTACCGCGGATACCACAGCCCCCACTGTCGAACTTTCTTATTACAAAAGAATAAACGGCATTAGTTACGGTATTACTGAAGCAAACGCAGGGGATGTCATCATCATCAGTGCTGAGTTTAGTGAGGACATGGCAAATACGCCTCCCGTGCAAATCACAGGCACTGGTTTAGAGCCCATTGCTGCCACCAATATGACAAGAGATAGTGATAGAACCTTTCACTATTTCTGGACAGCAGGCATAGGTGATGGTCGCACACAAACATTCACACTAAGCCAAGGCGAAGACTTAGCAGGTAATGCGGTGGTACCCGTAAGCACTGTTATTATCGTTACCGTGGATACCACAGCCCCCACTGTCGAACTTTCTTATTACAAAAGAATAAACGGCATTAGTTACGGTATTACTGAAGCAAACGCAGGGGATGTCATCATCATCAGTGCTGAGTTTAGTGAGGACATGGCAAATACGCCTCCCGTGCAAATCACAGGCACTGGTTTAGAGCCCATTGCTGCCACCAATATGACAAGAGATAGTAATAGAACCTTTCACTATTTCTGGACAACAGGCACAGGTGATGGCACACAAACATTCACACTAAGCCAAGGCGAAGACTTAGCAGGTAATGTAATAACACCTACATCTACCACCATTACCGTAGACACCACAGCCCCTGCTACCCCTACAGTCAATACACTAACCAGCAATGACACAACCCCTGAAATCACAGGCACAATAGGCGCAAGCACAGCACTTAGCTTAAGCGAAACCCTTTCTGTAGCGTTAGATGGCACAAGCTACACACCCACTGTTGCTACAGATGGCCATGGTCTTTTACAGCCAATACACTTGCTGATGGCACCTATAACGTCATTGCAACAGCCACAGATACAGCAGGCAATGTCAGCACAGATACTACATCAAACGAACTTACCGTAGACACCACAGCCCCTGCTACCCCTACAGTCAATACACTAACCAGCAATGACACAACCCCTGAAATCACAGGCACAATAGGCGCAAGCACAGCACTTAGCTTAAGCGAAACCCTTTCTGTAGCGTTAGATGGCACAAGCTACACACCCACTGTTGCTACAGATGGCACATGGTCTTTTACAGCCAATACACTTGCTGATGGCACCTATAACGTCATTGCAACAGCCACAGATACAGCAGGCAATGTCAGCACAGATACTACATCAAACGAACTTACCGTAGACACCACAGCCCCTGCTACCCCTACAGTCAATACACTAACCAGCAATGACACAACCCCTGAAATCACAGGCACAATAGGCGCAAGCACAGCACTTAGCTTAAGCGAAACCCTTTCTGTAGCGTTAGATGGCACAAGCTACACCACTGTTGCACCCACTGTTGCTACAGATGGCACATGGTCTTTTACAGCCAATACACTTGCTGATGGCACCTATAACGTCATTGCAACAGCCACAGATACAGCAGGCAATGTCAGCACAGATACTACATCAAACGAACTTACCGTAGACACCACAGCCCCTGCTACCCCTACAGTCAATACACTAACCAGCAATGACACAACCCCTGAAATCACAGGCACAATAGGCGCAAGCACAGCACTTAGCTTAAGCGAAACCCTTTCTGTAGCGTTAGATGGCACAAGCTACACACCCACTGTTGCTACAGATGGCACATGGTCTTTTACAGCCAATACACTTGCTGATGGCACCTATAACGTCATTGCAACAGCCACAGATACAGCAGGCAATGTCAGCACAGATACTACATCAAACGAACTTACCGTAGACACCACAGCCCCTGCTACCCCTACAGTCAATACACTAACCAGCAATGACACAACCCCTGAAATCACAGGCACAATAGGCGCAAGCACAGCACTTAGCTTAAGCGAAACCCTTTCTGTAGCGTTAGATGGCACAAGCTACACACCCACTGTTGCTACAGATGGCACATGGTCTTTTACAGCCAATACACTTGCTGATGGCACCTATAACGTCATTGCAACAGCCACAGATACAGCAGGCAATGTCAGCACAGATACTACATCAAACGAACTTACCGTAGACACCACAGCCCCTGCTACCCCTACAGTCAATACACTAACCAGCAATGACACAACCCCTGAAATCACAGGCACAATAGGCGCAAGCACAGCACTTAGCTTAAGCGAAACCCTTTCTGTAGCGTTAGATGGCACAAGCTACACACCCACTGTTGCTACAGATGGCACATGGTCTTTTACAGCCAATACACTTGCTGATGGCACCTATAACGTCATTGCAACAGCCACAGATACAGCAGGCAATGTCAGCACAGATACTACATCAAACGAACTTACCGTAGACACCACAGCCCCTGCTACCCCTACAGTCAATACACTAACCAGCAATGACACAACCCCTGAAATCACAGGCACAATAGGCGCAAGCACAGCACTTAGCTTAAGCGAAACCCTTTCTGTAGCGTTAGATGGCACAAGCTACACACCCACTGTTGCTACAGATGGCACATGGTCTTTTACAGCCAATACACTTGCTGATGGCACCTATAACGTCATTGCAACAGCCACAGATACAGCAGGCAATGTCAGCACAGATACTACATCAAACGAACTTACCGTAGACACCACAGCCCCTGCTACCCCTACAGTCAATACACTAACCAGCAATGACACAACCCCTGAAATCACAGGCACAATAGGCGCAAGCACAGCACTTAGCTTAAGCGAAACCCTTTCTGTAGCGTTAGATGGCACAAGCTACACACCCACTGTTGCTACAGATGGCACATGGTCTTTTACAGCCAATACACTTGCTGATGGCACCTATAACGTCATTGCAACAGCCACAGATACAGCAGGCAATGTCAGCACAGATACTACATCAAACGAACTTACCGTAGACACCACAGCCCCTGCTACCCCTACAGTCAATACACTAACCAGCAATGACACAACCCCTGAAATCACAGGCACAATAGGCGCAAGCACAGCACTTAGCTTAAGCGAAACCCTTTCTGTAGCGTTAGATGGCACAAGCTACACACCCACTGTTGCTACAGATGGCACATGGTCTTTTACAGCCAATACACTTGCTGATGGCACCTATAACGTCATTGCAACAGCCACAGATACAGCAGGCAATGTCAGCACAGATACTACATCAAACGAACTTACCGTAGACACCACAGCCCCTGCTACCCCTACAGTCAATACACTAACCAGCAATGACACAACCCCTGAAATCACAGGCACAATAGGCGCAAGCACAGCACTTAGCTTAAGCGAAACCCTTTCTGTAGCGTTAGATGGCACAAGCTACACACCCACTGTTGCTACAGATGGCACATGGTCTTTTACAGCCAATACACTTGCTGATGGCACCTATAACGTCATTGCAACAGCCACAGATACAGCAGGCAATGTCAGCACAGATACTACATCAAACGAACTTACCGTAGACACCACAGCCCCTGCTACCCCTACAGTCAATACACTAACCAGCAATGACACAACCCCTGAAATCACAGGCACAATAGGCGCAAGCACAGCACTTAGCTTAAGCGAAACCCTTTCTGTAGCGTTAGATGGCACAAGCTACACACCCACTGTTGCTACAGATGGCACATGGTCTTTTACAGCCAATACACTTGCTGATGGCACCTATAACGTCATTGCAACAGCCACAGATACAGCAGGCAATGTCAGCACAGATACTACATCAAACGAACTTACCGTAGACACCACAGCCCCTACCGCTACACTCACTTATTACAAAAGCATTAATGGTATTGCTGTTGTTGTCACCCAAGTAAAACAAGGAGATAACATGATTGTTATTGCTACCTTCAATGAGGACATAGTAGATACGCCCCCCATACAAATCACAGGTACCGGTTTAGAGCCCATTGCTGCCACCAATATGACAAGAGATAGTAATAGAACCTTTCACTATTTCTGGACAGCAAGCACAGGTGATGGCACACAAACATTTACACTAAGCCAAGGCACAGACTTAGCAGGCAATGTAATGGCATCCACATCTACTACAATTATAGTGGATAGCACAGCGCCCACAGCCGAACTCACCTATACCGTAGATGGAAGTCCTGTGACTCGAGTAAACGTAGGGGATGTGGTACGTATCACCGCCACCTTTAATGAGGACATGGCATTATTCCCTACCGCGCAAATTACAGGCACTGGTGTAGATAGCATTGCTGCTGCCAGCATGACAAGAGCCAATGCAAGAACCTATTACTATCTCTGGACTGTGGTGAGCACTGATGGCGGCACACAAACATTTACACTAAGCCGAGGCGAAGACTCAGCAGGCAATGTGGTGGTGAGCGAACCTACATCCGGCGGCACAATAGAAGTGGATTTAAACAATTGCAAGTCATTTGCAGGACGGTACGACACATAACCAATCTACCTAGGAACACGATCTATGGGCACAGCAAGCTCTACATGTATTAAAGCCATAAACTCAAGACACACAGACAGTTTCGATTTAGAAGTTGACCTTGGAGTTTTTAGGCTTAATATCGATCTATTAAGGGCTGTCACATAATAAGCAATTAAACTAATTAAAACAGTTAAAACAATGCCTTAAGGTAACTATAACCTACTTATCTGGGGTAGCCCTCTTTATCTTTTAGGAACTTATTGTAACCAAAACGAGACTAAGGGTTTAAAACAAGCTAAAAGAATTTTTGTAGGATGCAGCACAGTTTAAAAAGGCACTTGAAATTATTTAAAATCTATGCCAGTTAAGGATTGGTCAATACTAACAAGTAATTGGCAATCAACCAGCAGATGAGTATGCAGCAGATGGGTATAGAATCATCAGGTGTAATTAATCTAAGTTAGATATTTAAGTGGTATAAATTTTAGGTGTAAGTATAATGCAAACAAGATGACGGAGTATTAACGTTATGTTAGGCAAAGCTAATCTACTAAAACGTCTCACACTGGTCTTTCTCCTTGCAGGATTTTCTGCACAGGTAGCACAGGCAGCACTCACAGCTAAGCTCATTTATTTGATGAATGGTCAGCCTGTTACTCAAGTAGAAGCAGGGAATAATGTATTTGTCATTGCCAAAGACCTTGGAAGAAACTCATGCATGGATATAGTATGGGCAGATAATCCTAGCATAGAAATCACAGGTACTGGCGCACATAGCTTTCCTGCAACCAGTATGACGAGATACTCTAGTGATAGTCTCGGAGAGATCTATTACTATTCATGGATCATCAACGATGGTGCTATTGGCATACAAACATTTACTTTAACCCACCAAGGCACGGACACTGTCGAAACCACGTCTAACACCATTACAGTGATAGGCATAACCCCTGTTACTACACCCACGATTAATACACAAACCAGCAATGACCCAACCCCTGTCATCACAGGCACAACAGGCACAGGTAGCGCACTTCTTACAGGTGAGACACTCTCTATTACCTTAAATGGTACAACCTATACACCTACTGTTGCTACAGATGGCACATGGTCTTTTACAGCCAATACACTTGCTGATGGCACTTACAACATCACTGCAACATTCACTAATGCAACAGGCAATGTCAGCACAGACACTACATCAAACGAACTTACCGTAGACAACACAGCTCCGACATTAACATCCTTTACACCTGCAAATAATGCAACTAATGTTCCATTAGACAGTAATATTGTGCTGACCTTTAATGAAGAAATTACCATAGGCACAGGCAATATCACCCTAGCACCTCAAGGTGGTACTGCTATAAATATTCCTATAACAAGCACACAGGTAACAGGAGAAGGTACTAATAAAATTACCATTGATCCAACAAATATTCTGTTGGCAAATACCAGCTATAGCATTACTGCCCCCAACACAGCTTTCACAGACAGCGCAGGTAATGCTTATGCTGGTATCAGTATAAGCATTACAACCATAACAACAGATACCACAGCACCCGAAGCTACACTCATTTATTTGATGAATGGTCAGCCTGTTACTCAAGTAGAAGCAGGGAATACTGCATTTGTCATTGCCACAGACCTTGGAGGAATAGTATGGGCAGATAGTCCTAGTATAGAAATCACAGGTACTGGCGCACATAGCTTTCCTGCAACCAGTATGATGAGATACTCTAGTGATAGTCTCGGAGAGCTCTATTACTATTCATGGACAATCAACGATGGTGCTGTTGGCATACAAACATTTACTTTAACCCACCAAGGCACGGACACTGTCGAAACCACGTCTAACACCATTACAGTGATAGGCACAGCCCCTGTTACTACACCCACGATTAATACACTAACCAGCAATGACACAACCCCTGTCATCACAGGCACAACAGGCACAGGTAACTCACTTCTTACAGGTGAGACACTCTCTATTACCTTAAATGGTGAAACCTACACACCCACTGTTGCTACAGATGGCACATGGTCTTTTACAGCCAATACACTTGCTGATGGTACTTACGACATCACTGCAACAGTCACAGACACAGCAGGTAATGTAAGCACAGACACTACATCAAACGAGCTTATAATAGACACCACAGCCCCTGCTACCCCTACAGTCAATACACTAACCAGCAATGACACAACCCCTGAAATCACAGGCACAACAGGCACAGGTAACTCACTTCTTACAGGTGAGACACTCTCTGTTGCCTTAAATGGTGAAACCTATACACCTACTGTTGCTACAGATGGCACATGGTCTTTTACAGTAAGTAATGCTAATGCACTTACCAGCGGAACCTACGAAGTCGTTGCAACATTCACAGATGCAGCAGGCAATATCAGCACAGACACTACATCAAACGAACTTACAGTAGATACCATAGCGCCTGCGACACCCACGGTTAATGCACAAACCAGCAACAACAGCACACCTGTCATCACAGGCACAACAGGCACAGGTAGCGCACTTCTTACAGGTGAGACACTCTCTGTTGCCTTAAATGGTGAAACCTACACAGCCACTGTTGCTACAGATGGCACATGGCACTTTACAGCAAATACACTTGCTGATGGTACTTACGACATCACTGCAACAGCCACAGACACAGCAGGCAATGTCAGCACAGATACTACATCAAACGAGCTTACCGTAGATACCACAGCCCCTGTTACGACACCCACGGTTAATGCACAAACCAGCAATGACACAACCCCTATCATCACAGGCACAACAGGCACAGGTAGCGCACTTACTACAGGAGAAACCCTTTCTGTAGCGTTAGATGGCACAAGCTACACACCTACTGTTGCTACAGATGGCACATGGTCTTTTACAGTAAGTAATGCTAATGCACTTACCAGCGGAACCTACGAAGTCGTTGCAACATTCACAGATGCAACAGGCAATATCAGCACAGACACTACATCAAACGAACTTACCATAGACACCACAGCCCCTACAGCCGATGTTCATGCTTACCTCAGTATAAACGGCATTAGTTACGGTCTTACCGAGTTTTCTAAGGTAAAAGCAGGGGATGTCATCATTATCAATGCCGAATTCAATAAGGACATAGCAGATAGTCCTCCCATACAAATCACAGGCACGGGGGTAAATTTTATTGCTACCACCGATATGATAAGATATAGCAATAGAACCTTTCGCTATTTTTGGACAGTAGGCACAGGTGATGGCACACAAACATTTCGCTTAAGCCAAGGCACAGACTTAGCAGGCAATGTAATAACACCTGCATCTGCCACAATTACAGTGGATAACATAGCCCCTGCGACACCCACGGTTAATGCACAAACCAGCAATGACACAACCCCTGTCATCACAGGCACTACGGGCACAGGCATAGCACTTACTACAGGAGAAACCCTTTCTGTAGCGTTAGATGGCACAAGCTATACACCCACTGTTGCTACAGATGGCACATGGTCTTTTACAGCCAATACACCACTTGTTGATGGCACCTATAACGTCATTGCAACAATCACAAATGCAGCAGGTAATATCAGCACAGACACTACAACAAATGAACTTACCATAAAAGATACCATAGCCCCTACAGCCGATGTCCGTTCTTACAAAAGAATAAACGGCATTAGTTACGGTTTTACTGAAGTAAAAGCAGGGGATGTCATCATTGTCAATGCTACGTTTAGTGAGGACATAGCAGATACGCCTGCCATGCAAATTACAGGTACTGGCGTAGATCCTACTGCCACCACCAACATGACAAAATTCAACGCAACAACCTATTACTATTTTTGGACAGTAGGTGATGCCCATGGCGAACAAAAATTCATACTAAGTCAAGGCACAGACTTAGCAGGTAATGTGATGGAACCCACATCTAGTGTCACCATTACAGTGAATAATAATGCTGCTAAGTCTACACCCACGGTTAATACACAAGAAACCAATGACCCAACACCAACAATCACAGGCACTACAGGCACAGGCACAGCACTTAGTTCAAGCGAAACCCTTTCTGTAGAAATATACTCTGTTTCCTATACACCCACTGTTGCTACAGATGGCACATGGAGTTTGACAGCCAATACACTTGCTGATGGCACTTACGACATCACTGCAACAATCACTGATGCAGCAGGTGACACTGGCGCAGACACTACAACAAACGAACTTATGATAGATACCATAGCGCCGACACTTGTATCACACTCACCTGCAGATGGTGCAACAGGTGTTGCTGCATTCAACAATATTGTTCTGATCTTTGATGAGCCAGTCGCCAAAGGTTCAGGTAATGTCCATATTATTCACAGCAGCAGGAGAGAAGTGAACTTGAAGTATCCCCCCACCCTCGAAGACCTCAACGCATCCGTCAGACAGATCACAGGTTATGGTACTAATACACTCACCATTGACCCATTAATCCCCTTTGATAGGCAGAATGGTGAATATATTCAAGTGAATATTCAAGCGACAGCATTTGATGATCTTACAGGCAACTCTTTCGGCTTCACAACGTTTGGCTTTAATTCAAAAAAAGATACTACAAACCCAACAGTTGGACTCCGTTATTTCATAGATGGTCCCTATGGTACTCCTGTAAGTCAAGTAACAGCAGGGGATGTCGTCACCGTTGTTGCTACCTTCAGTGAATTGGTAGTAGATATCACGGAAGGTAGTGATGGCATAAAAATCACAGGCACTGGTGCAAATAACATTCCGGCAACAAACATGGCATGGGCAGATCTAGATAGATGGCCCTACGCCTATATACAAACATTCATTTATGAATGGACAGTAGGCACAGGTGGTGGCATACAGGCATTTACACTAAGCCATGCCATGGACTTATTTGGTAATATGGTAGTTAGCGAACCTACATCTGGTGCTACAATTACAGTAAAAGATACCACGTCTCCTACTGCCGTACTCACTTATTCTGTAGATGACAGGGCTGTGACTCGAGTAAACGTAGGGGATGTGGTACGTATCACCGCCACCTTTAATGAGGACATGGCATTATTCCCTACCGCGCAAATTACAGGCACTGGTGTAGATAGCATTGCTGCTGCCAGCATGACAAGAGTTATCAACGTAAGAACCTATTACTATCTCTGGACTGCGGTGAACACTGATGGTGGCACACAAACATTCACACTAAGCCGAGGCACAGACTTAGCAGGCAATGTGGTGGTGAGCGAACCTACATCCGGCGGCACAATAGAAGTGTATTTAAACAATTGCAAGTCATTTGCAGGACGGTACGACACATAACCAACCTACCTAGGAACACGATCTGTGGGCACGGCAAGCTACATGTATTGAAGCCATAAACTCAAGACATACAGACAGTTTCGATTTAGAAGTTGACCTTGGAGTTTTAGGCTTTAGTGTAATACTTGCATCTTTAAGTATTGTATTCTACAGCAGATGTTCGCTATAATCGCAAAGTCATGCAAAGTCGTGCAGAACTCTTAAAGTCATCGACTACAGCCTATTTCGAGGAATGTTATGGTAATACTGAAGAGTAAACCTATGCAGTTAATTGGTAAATTAAGCACCACCACAAACAAGATTCCAAGTAATACGCTTGGGGGTCTTGGCAGCATGATAAACTTAACAAAACGCTTGGCGCTGGTCTTTTTTCTTGCAGCTTTGTCTGCACAGGCGGCTCGAGCTATTACGGTTGATACACTAACAACCAACGATACAACGCCAACAATCACCGGCACACTTGCGACAGGTGATGGACTAGTCGGTGTAACGGTAAACGGTGTTGCTACCAATACACCTGTTATTGATAACAGCGTAACCCCAAACACATGGCGTGCGCAAGTAGCGGTTCTTAATGCACTTAATGAAGGCACTTACGCAGTCGTTGCAACAATCTTTGCAGGAGGCATTGTCAGTGCAACCAACGCAACACTTACAATAGATACCACAACCCCCACAGCCACCCTCGCTTATACCTATGGTACGGGTACTAATACTGCCACGCGCGTAAGCCAAGGCACCAGCATCACCATCACCGCCACCTTTAATGAGGACATGGCATTACTCCCTGTCCCGCAGATTACAGGCACTGGCGCACATACTGTCTCTGCAACAGATATGACAAGGGTTGATGCAACAAGCTATACCTATGCTTGGACAGTAGGCGCAAATGATGGCACACAAACATTCACCCTAAGCGACGGCACAGACTTAGCAGGCAATACCATCACCGCGACCCCTGTCTCAGGTGCCAGCATCATCGTAGACAACACAGCCCCAACAGCCACCCTTGCTTATACCTATGGCGCAAGCACTAATACTGCCACACGGGTAAAAGCAGGAGATAGCATTACCATCACTGCTGCCTTTTCTGAGTCTATGAAAGGTAGCCCTGCCATGCGCATTGCCGGCACTGGCGCACATACTGTCTCTGCCACCAACATGACAAGGGTCAATGCAACAAGCTATACCTATGCTTGGACAGTCGGTACTGGTGATGGCACACAAACATTCACTCTAAGCCAAGGGCAAGACTTAACAGGCAATACAGTCACCGCAACCCCCACATCTGGTGCCAGCATTACTGTAGACAATACAGCCCCCACCAATCAAAACACAGTCTTTGCTACCAGCAGGGCTGTTGCCGGCAGTGCGACAGTCCCCATCATAAGCTCAGGCGTAGCCAGTAACAGCGTTTGGTTTGCCCCAGCCACCACTACAAACTTTAGTGCAAGTAGCACCATAACCCGCGCTGCAAGCGGCACTGCCACTTCGATTACAGCCCCTGCAACAGCAGGCGACTATAAATTATTTGTACAAGACAGCGTAGGCAATGTTTCTAGCCCATCAACGGCCACCTTAACCGTAGACAACCTAAGCCCGATAACCATCCTTACTTATGCCTATGGTACAAGCACTAATACTGCCACACGCGTAAGCCAAGGCACCAGCATCACCATCACTGCTGACTTTAATGAGGACATAGCATTATTCCCTATCCCGCAGATTACAGGCACTGGTGCACATACTGTCTCTGCCGCCAACATGACAAGGGTTGATGCAACAAGCTATACCTATGTTTGGACAGTCGGTACTGGTGATGGCACACAAACATTCACCCTAAGCGACGGCACAGACTTAGCAGGCAATACCATCACCGCGACCCCTGTCTCAGGTGCCAGCATCATCGTAGACAACACAGCCCCCACAGCCACCCTTGCTTATACCTATGGCACAAGCACTAATACTGCCACACAGGTAAACCAAGGCACCAACATCACCATCACTGCTGCCTTTTCTGAGTCTATGAAAGGTAGCCCTGCCATGCGCATTGCCGGCACTGGCGCACATACTGTCTCTGCCGCCACCATGACAAGGGTCAATGCAACAACCTACACCTATGCTTGGACAGTCGGTACTGGCGATGGCACACAAACATTCACTTTAAGCCAAGGGCAAGACTTAACAGGCAATACAGTCACCGCAACCCCCACATCTGGTGCCAGCATCACCGTAGACAACTTAAGCCCCAGCAATCAAAACACAGTCTTTAATTCTAATATCAGGGCTGTTGCCGGCAGTGCGACAGTCCCCATCATAAGCTCAGGCGTAGCCAGTAACAGCGTTTGGTTTGCCCCAACAGGCACCACAAACTTTGTTGCAGGCAACACCATCACCCGCGCCACAGGCACTGCCACTTCAATTGCAGCCCCTGCAACAGCAGGCGACTATAAATTATTTGTACAAGACAGCGCAGGTAATGTCTCTAGCCCATCAACCGCGAGCTTAAGCGTAGACACACAAGCGCCCACCAATCAAAACACAGTCTTTGCTACCAGCAGGGCTGTTGCCGGCAGTGCGACAGTCCCCATCGACAAGCTCGGGCGATGCAAGTAACAGCGTTTGGTTTGCCCCAGCAGGCACCACAAACTTTGTCATAGGCAACACCATCACCCGTGCCACAGGCACTGCCACTTCAATTACAGCCCCCACAACCACAGGCGACTATAAATTATTTATACAAGACAGCGTAGGCAATGTCTCTAGCCCATCAACCGCCACCTTAAGCGTAGACAATACAGCCCCCACAGCCTACCTGCGCTATTACTTGAAACAAACTGGCGGTAATATCATTGTCAGTGTCGTAAAAGCAGGGGATGCCATAATTGTTAATGCCAAATTCGACGAGCCCATGGCAGATAGCCCTGTCATGCAAATCACAGGCTCTGGTGTAGAGAACATTGCTGCCGCCAACATGACAAAACACAATGCAACAACCTATAACTATGACTGGACAGTAGGCGCAGGTGATGGTGCACAAAGCTTCACCCTAAGCACAGGCACAGACTTAGCAGGCAACACCATCACCGCAACCCCTACCGCAGGGACCACCATTACCATAGACAACACAGCGCCTGTACCCACAGTTGACGCACTAGCCACCAATGACACCACCCCAACCATCACCGGCACAACAGACACAGGCATAGCACTTGGCACAGGAGAAAGCCTTTCTGTGACGCTAAACGCTGTTACCTACACACCCACTGTTGCTACAGATGGCACTTGGTCTTTTACAGTGGCAAGTGCCAATGCACTTGCTGATGGCAGCTATGAGGTTAGTGCAACATTCACCGATGCAACTGGCAATATCGGCACAGACACCACCAGCAACGAACTCGCCATTGACGGCACAAGACCAGCATTGGTCTCCTATGCCATCGGAGATGGCAGGCAATATCTATTTACCGAGAGCGAAACAGTAACAAATGCTGCCACCAATGCCAATATTATCTTGACCTTTAATGAGGCAGTCATGAAAGTGGCGGGCGGCGATATCCTAATTCAATCAGGCGTATCATTAGGTCTTACACCTATAGCTGAAACCATTCTCAGCGCAGACCCACGCATCACAGTGGCTGGCAATACAGTGACCATCGATCCAAGCATCAACTTTATTGCGGGTAGAGATGTTGTATTAAGTATCGGATCATTATTCTCTGACCTTGCCGGCAACGCTTTTACATCTATAGTGGAAGTCCTTCGCTTTGGTACATCAGCCACAGCGGCTACCCCCACCGATCAAGACACAGTCTTTGCCAGTGCGGTCAGTGGCATGGCTAACGCAGCGATTACTGTTGTAGGTTCTGGTAATGCTGATGATATCATCTGGTTTGCACCGCAATCTACGCAAAACTTTACAGAAGGCACCACCATCACCCGTGCTGCGGGCAATGCTACTGCTATTTACGCACCACAAGCCAGTGGCACTTATAGATTATTTGTACAAGACCGCGCTGGTAATGTTTCCAGCCCATCGAATGCTGTCTTGACTGTCACCGCTGATACCACCAGTCCGAGCTTAACTACCTACGCATTTGGTAGAGACAATACAAGCTATGCACTTACAGACAGTGCCACAGAGGTGCCAGCCAATGTTGATATTATCCTGAATTTCAGTGAGCGAGTCAGCGCCGGCACAGGTACCATCACCTTAACCCCTACAGGCGGCACCGCCATAGCACTTGATGTGACAGGTGCACAAGTCACAGCCAATGATACTGATGCTGTCACCATCAACCCGTCCAACAATCTTGATCTGAGTGCAGAATACACAGTCAATATCCCAGTAGGCGCATTTGTAGACCGCGCAAGCCGTGATGCCACGCAAGCTACTTTTAGCTTTAGCGTATCAGCAACACCGCCCACCCCTGACCCTGCAACAGTTAAAGATGTTGTGTCTGGTGTTAACATGCAAGCTGATATAGCAGTCGACTGGACTAAGACCTCAGTAACCACCATTACCAACCGCATGAACTGGTTACGCCGCCACAAAGGCAGCAACAACCTGTCTCATCAAGGCATAACCTTAAACTTTGCACATCCGACACTGGACGCACTCTTTAAGGCAGAATATAAGGCCAATAATCCCAAAGAAAATAGCCTTGTGAGCCAAGCACGCCTTGCCAACATGGCAAGAACACTGGCCAATAATACCAAGCATAACGCCGACCACAGCACGTCTGTGTTTGCTGCGCTCAAACAAGAGCTTAGCGACCGTGCCGCCAATGAATTTGCCAAACTGGCACACAATACTTTAGACAATACTTTAGGCCATCTGACTGCCCTAAACCCCTTAAGCGGTAACAGCATCAGTGATAGTATTAGTGATACTTGGGCAATCTGGACTGCCGGCAATATCACCCTAGGTGATTATGATGCAACCACCACCACATCTGCACAGGACAGCTTCTCACAAAACATCTCCTTAGGCGTAGACAGATATACAGCCAATGACAAACAGCTTTTAGGTGTTGCCGTAAGCTTAGGTACAGGTGATGTTGAGATTGGCAATAACGACACAACACTGAATTCAGATGCCATAAGCTTTGCGGTCTACACTGCCCTAGACTTGCACAACAACACTGCCATTGAAGGTATGATAGGTGTAGGCGGCATTAATGTAGATACAAAACGCCGTGGCAATGACAATATATTACTCACAGGCAGCCGTGACATAAAACAAATATTTGCATCCTTGACCTTCAGAGGTAAATTCCAACAAAAGGATATAAACCTCTCTCCCTATGGCAGGGTTAATGTGTCATACAGCAGTCTGGGAGACTTTGCTGAATCTGGTTCAGACTTTGCACTGACTTACAACAAACAAGATATAAATAACCTAGTGCTGTACACAGGGCTTGATGTAGACTATCTCATTGAGCTTAATCAAGGCGCACTGAGACCCTTCGGTGTGGTTGAATACGGTGCTGATATAAGTCCGAGCTCTGACGCTGAACTTTATTACCTGAGCGACCCAACCAGACAAATATACACCCTGTCTACAGACGGCAGTGCCACACACAACTTGAAGTTTGGTATCGGTGTTGAATATAAATCCCAAACCGGCGCTTATGGTTCAGTAGGCTATGAGCGCACTGAGATCATAGACTCAGGGCACACCGACAGTTTTGACTTAGAGCTTGGTCTTGAGTTTTAGACTTTAGAGTTTTAGTGTAATACTGCATCTTTTAATCATTAACATTCTTAACAACAAGATGTTTGCTGTAATCGCAAGGTTGAGGAATGTTATGGTAATACTGAACAGTAAGGCACTGGTCTTTTTTCTTGTAGGTCTTTTTACAGGTCTTTCTACACAGGCAGCTCAAGCTGTCACGGTGGACGCACTAACAACCAACGATACCACCCCAGAAATCACCGGCACCCTTGCGACAGGTGAGACACTAAACTCTGTAACAGTAAACAGTGTTACTACCAATACACCTGTTATTGATGCCAGCGTAACCCCAACCACATGGCGTGCGCAAGTAGTGGTTTTTAATGCACTTAATGAAGGCACTTACCAAGTCGTTGCAACAATCACTGATGCAGGAGGCAGTGTACTAACAGACTCCTCAACAGACGAACTGACCATTGATACCACAGCCCCGACAGCCACCCTTGCTTATACCTATGGCACAGGCACTAATACTGCCACACTGGTAAAAGCAGGAGATAGCATTACCATCACTGCTGCCTTTTCTGAGTCTATAAAAGTTAACCCTATCCCGCAGATTACAGGCACTGGTGTAGAGAGCATTGCTGCCGCCAACATGACAAGGGTCAATACAACAACCTATACCTATGACTGGACAGTCGGTACTGGTGATGGTGCACAAAGCTTTACCTTAAGTACAGGGCAAGACTTAGCAGGCAATGCCATCACCACAACCCCTATCACAGGTACTACCATTACCGTAGACAACACAGTGCCTATACCCACAGTTGACGCACTAAGCAGCAATGACACCACCCCAACCATCACCGGCACAACAGACACAGGCGTAGGGCTTGGCACAGGAGAAAGTCTTTCTGTGACGCTAAACTCTATTACCTACACACCCACTGTTGCTACAGATGGCACTTGGTCTTTTACAGTGGCAAGTGCCAATGCACTTGCTGATGGCAGCTATGAGGTTAGTGCAACATTCACCGATGCAGCCGGCAATATCGGCACAGACACCACAAGCAACGAACTCGCCATAGACAGCACAGCGCCGGCATTGGTATTCTATTCATTCGGAGATGGCAGGCAATATCTAATTAGCGAGCAAGCAACAAATGTTGCCACCGATGCCAATATTATCTTGACCTTTGATGAGGTGGTCATGAAAGTGGCGGGCGGTGCAGGCAGTATCATTCTTCATACATCCGCAGTTATATCTGAAACCATTCCCAGCGCAGACCCACGCATCACAGTTGTGGGCAATACGGTGAGCATTAATCCAAGCGTTGACTTTGTTGCGAGTGAAAGTGTTACAGTATCCGCCGGCTCATCATCATTCTCTGACCTTGCCGGCAACATTGTGCCAAATCTGCCTAGTATCTTTACCTTTACTGTATCAGCCACAGCGCCTACCCACACGGTTCAAGATACAGTCTTTGCCAGCGCGGTAAGTGCTATGGCTAACGAAAAAGTCACCATTACAAGTTCTGGCAATGCCGGCAATAGCATCTGGTTTGCACCAGAAGGCACGCAAAACTTTACAGAAGGCGCCACCATCACCCGTGCTGCGGGTAATGCTACTTCTATTTACGCCCCACAAGCCAGTGGCACTTATAGATTATTTGTACAAGACCGCGCTGGTAATGTTTCCAGCCCATCGAATGCTGTCTTGACTGTCACCGCTGATACCACCAGTCCGAGCTTAACTACCTACGCATTTGGTAGAGACAATACAAGCTACGCACTGACAGACAGTGCCACAGAGGTGCCAGCCAATGTTGATATTATCCTGAATTTCAGTGAGCGAGTCAGCGCCGGCACAGGTACCATCACCTTAACCCCTACAGGCGGCACCGCCATAGCACTTGATGTGACAGGTGCACAAGTCACAGCCAATGATACTGATGCTGTCACCATCAACCCGTCCAACAATCTTGATCTGAGTACAGAATACACAGTCAATATCCCAGCAGGCGCATTTGTAGACCGCGCAAGCCGTGATGCGACGCAAGCTACTTTTAGCTTTAGCGTATCAGCAACACCGCCCACCCCTGACCCTGCAACAGTTAAAGATGTTGTGTCTGGTGTTAACATGCAAGCTGATATAGCAGTCGACTGGACTAAGACCTCAGTAACCACCATTACCAACCGCATGAACTGGTTACGCCGCCACAAAGGCAGCAACAACCTGTCTCATCAAGGCATAACCTTAAACTTTGCACATCCGACACTGGACGCACTCTTTAAGGCAGAATATAAGGCCAATAATCCCAAAGAAAATAGCCTTGTGAGCCAAGCACGCCTTGCCAACATGGCAAGAACACTGGCCAATAATACCAAGCATAACGCCGACCACAGCACGTCTGTGTTTGCTGCGCTCAAACAAGAGCTTAGCGACCGTGCCGCCAATGAATTTGCCAAACTGGCACACAATACCCTAGACAATACTTTAGGCCATCTGACTGCCCTAAACCCCTTAAGCGGTAACAGCATCAGTGATACTTGGGCAATCTGGACTGCCGGCAATATCACCCTAGGTGATTATGATGCAACCACCACCACATCTGCACAGGACAGCTTCTCACAAAACATCTCCCTAGGCGTAGACAGATATACAGCCAATGACAAACAGCTTTTAGGTGTTGCCGTAAGCTTAGGTACAGGTGATGTTGAGATTGGCAATAACGACACAACACTGAATTCAGATGCCATAAGCTTTGCGGTCTACACTGCCCTAGACTTGCACAACAACACTGCCATTGAAGGTATGATAGGTGTAGGCGGCATTAATGTAGATACAAAACGCCGTGGCAATGACAATATATTACTCACAGGCAGCCGTGACATAAAACAAATATTTGCATCCTTGACCTTCAGAGGTAAATTCCAAGAAGAGGATATAAACCTCTCTCCCTATGGCAGGGTTAATGTGTCATACAGCAGTCTGGGAGACTTTGCTGAATCTGGTTCAGACTTTGCACTGACTTACAACAAACAAGATATAAATACCCTAGTGTTGTACACAGGGCTTGATATAGACGGTCTCATTGAGCTTAATCAAGGCGCACTGAGACCCTTCGGTGTGGCTGAATACGGTGTTGATATAAGTCCGAGCTCTGACGCTGAACTTTATTACCTGAGCGACCCGACCAGACAAATATACACCCTGTCTACAGACGGCAGTGCCACACACAACTTGAAGTTTGGTATCGGTGTTGAATATAAAGCCCAAACCGGCGCTTATGGTTCAGTAGGCTATGAGCGCACTGAGATCATAGACTCAGGGCACACCGACAGTTTTGACTTCGAGCTTGGTCTTGAGTTTTAGACTTTAGAGTAATACTTGCATCTTTCAAGTAATTGTATTCTACTGCTCAAGGAATTGTATTCTACAACAAGATGTTCGCTATAATCGCAAGGTTGAGGAATGTTATGGTAATACTGAACAGTAAGCCTATGCAGTTAATGAGTAGATTAATTATGAGTAGATTAATTATGAGTAGATTAATTATGAGTAGATTAATTATGAGTAGATTAATTATGAGTAGATTAAGCACCACCACAGACAATAATCCAAAACGCTTGGTGCTGGTCTTTCTTCTTGTAGGTCTTTTTGCAGGGCTTTTTACAGGTCTTTTTACACAGGCGGCTCAAGCTGTCACGGTGGACGCACTAACGACCAACGACGACACCCCGGAAATCACCGGCACACTTGCGACAGGTGAGACACTAAACTCTGTAACAGTAAACAGTGTTGCTACCAATACACCTGTTGTTGATGCCAGCGTAACCCCAAACACATGGCGTGCGCAAGTAGCAGTTTTTAATGCACTTAATGAAGGCACTTACCAAGTCATTGCAACAATCACTGATGCAGGAGGCAGTGCCAGTACAGCCAGCTCAACACTTACAGTAGACAGCACAGCCGGTGCTTTTTAAGTTTTCCGTGCTTTCTAAGTTTTCCGTGTTTCTAAGTTTTCCGTGTTTTTAAGTTTTATTGTGTAGCGCACGGTGTGTAAGCCACAGCGTTCAATCCTATAGAACGCAGATTCGGCTAATCTCAGCAGAGAAATTTCTTTAAATCATCCAAATCTTCATCAGGAGGCATAAGACCCATCTGACAACGCCAAGGATGGTAGTACAATACAACCCTGCCATTATGATAGTGCCCTCTGGTGATATCACACATCAGAGCATCAATCGAGTTTGGTGCGGGCGCGCTTATTATAATTGTCCACGCACACATGTTTCTAGCGCTGGTGCTGATGTCTATACCAAGAGCGCTTGTGCCGCTCAAGCTGTCATTGTAATATGTGCCCTTAGGCATATTCACCCCTGTCTCTTTTGCCAGTTGAAACCTTCTTTTGATGTTTTTAATCTCTAAGGCAACAGTCGCCAGCTGCGCTTTTTTGATGTAATTCTGATAGGCTGGCAGTGCGGTTGAGGCCAAGATACCGATGATCGCTAACACCATCATCAGTTCTATCAAGGTAAAACCCTGTTGTTTGTTGTTCATGTTGGCATTGCCTTAAGCTCGTCATCGGATCTTAATTTTACATTAAACTTAGGCTTGTCACCATATATTCAGCCTACAGCTGTGCATAATCGTTCGGGCATATTTTAATCCATCGCCTATTTGCCTGTGCCTGTTTGCCTGTGCCTGTTTGCCTGTGCTTGTGATGAATTATGCTTGTGATAATTTGTATCTTAAGCCTCGTTAAATTGGAATGCAATCTTTACAGAACTCATCGCCAAAGTGTTATTGGCAAAAATGGCTGGGGGTAGAGGATTCGAACCTCTACTGGCGGAGTCAGAGTCCGCAGTCCTGCCGTTAGACGAACCCCCAATTATTATAGGGCATTATGTATTTAACTTGACAGGAATCACAGCGACAAAAAAAGAGGGCTTAGTCTCTTTTTCCAAGCAACTTGGAGAACTTAACGTTTTGAGAATTGTGGACGTTTGCGTGCTTTATGTAGACCGACTTTCTTACGTTCAACCTCACGTGCATCGCGAGTTACAAATTTTGCCTGTCGTAGTGGTTTACGCAGCGTTTCATCATATCTAATCAAGGCTCTGGCGATGCCATGGCGGACTGCGCCTGCCTGACCAGTAATACCGCCACCTTTAACCGTGGCATTAACATCCATTTGACCGAGCAATTTAACTGTTTCTAATGGCTGACGGACGACCATGCCGCTTGTTTCACGCCCAAAATATTCATCAAGTTTTCTATTGTTAATCGTTATGGTGCCGTTACCAAGCTGGATGAATACACGCGCCGCCGAGCTTTTACGCCGTCCTGTGCTGTAATAGATGTCTGTTGCCATTGATTAAATTTCCAATACCTTTGGTTGTTGTGCAGAATGCTTGTGTTCTGCGCCAGGATATACCTTGAGCTTGCGGTACATGTCTCTGCCAAGGGGGCCTTTGGGAAGCATACCTTTTACTGCTTTTTCGATAATCATTTCCGGTTTCTTGTTAATCAGTTTGTCAAAGGTGATTGATTTTAAGCCGCCTTGGAATCCAGTATAGTGATTATAGGTTTTGTCTGTGAATTTATTGCCAGTCACTTTCACTTCTTTGGCATTGATGACAATAATATGGTCGCCAGTATCCATGTGCGGCGTGTATTCTGGTTTATGTTTGCCGCGCAAACGCTTGGCAAGTTCAGATGCAAGCCTGCCTAAAGTTTTACCGCTGGCATCAACAATATACCAATCTCGTTTGATATCAGAGGGTTTTGCTGTATAGGTTGTCATTAACTTAAAATATACTGTTGCAATAAGCCGTCAAAAAGAGATCGAATAGTACGGATTGACTGCTGGACTGTCAATATTGATATGCCATTCCTTTTAGAGGAGTTTATGGTATAAATAGCTTGGTATGTATGTATCCTTGAGCTATTACAGGCACACATTAGAGGTTATTATAGAAGGCATGAGTGAACGAAATTACACTGCTTTAGATGCCCTCATTAATACCATTGATGCGCGTTGTAGAAAATTTCTAAACCAGCCACAACAGACATTACGCGCTTATCCTGCCGAAAAGGTCGAACATTCGGCGCTGTCAGAAACCGAGCGCTGTCAATCCGAAAGCCTTATGCGGGTAAATCATGCGGGCGAGTTGGGGGCGCAGGCACTTTACAAAGCGCAGGCACTCACTGCACGGTCTTATGCTATTCAAAAAGCCATGCAATGCTCGGCAGAAGATGAAATATGCCACCTCGTTTGGTGTAAGCAACGTCTAACTGAGCTTGGCGGACGCACGAGCCGTCTGCATCCTTTCTGGTTTCTTGGTTCATTTACTCTGGGTATTTTGGCTGGTTTATTTGGAGATAAATGGAATCTTGGGTTTGTTGTTGAGACTGAGAATCAAGTGGTGAAACATCTGCATCAACACCTGAAAAAGCTGCCCAAAAGCGATTTGAGAAGTCGAGCCATTTTAGAACAAATGCGAGAAGATGAAGCGCATCATGCCAGTGTCGCTTTAGGTGCAGGTGCTCAAGCATTACCAATCCCTGTCAAAAATGCAATGAGATTACTTGCAAAAGTGATGACCAAGGTCGCGTATCGGATCTAGCTTGTTTGTGCTGGGTTATTTGGCATGGGTTATTTGGCATGGGTTGTTGTGTCCAAGCGCTTATTTTGCCTAGGCATCGTTTTCAAAATATTGTAAATATTGTCTTTAGGATGTAAAAGAAAATAATTGCTAGGATAGCACCAGCAGGCAGTGTGATGATCCACGACATGAAAATAGACCCAATCATACGCAGATTCAATGCGGAGATTCCTCGCGCAAGACCCACTCCGAGCACCGCACCAACTAATGTATGGGTTGTCGAAATGGGCATTCCATTTCCTGAGGCAAGGACGACGGTTGCTGAAGCTGAAAGATTACAACAGAAGCCACGGCTCGGCGTTAGTTCTGTAATACCAACCCCCACGGTTGCAATCACCTTATGTCCATACATAACAAGACCAGCAACAATGCCGGCTGCGCCCAGCAATAAAACCCATACAGGGAGCACCGATTTTTGTTCAATGATACCGCCACTGTTTATAATACCAACAATCGCAGCAACAGGTCCTATGGCATTAGCAACATCATTAGAGCCATGCGCAAAGGCCATGGCACATGCTGTAAAGATCATTAATATGCCAAATACCAGTTCAACATTATGCAGGTGAAATCCATCGGTAATCACTGGTTGATTTTTTATCTGACGGATCATAAAAATACCAATAATGGTAGAAACAGTTCCGATAATGGTTGCGATGCCATAACATTCAATATATGTCATGTCTAAATCAATATGCTTAAAACCTTTAAATACAGTAATCAGTGTAATAATAAATCCTGTCATAAAGATATATATAGGCACGTAACGTTTGGAGTTTTTAAGCGGATCTGCGCTATCTAATATCAAAAACTGGACGCTTCGGTAGAGTAAGTAGGACATCACTCCTGCTATGATTGGAGAGACAATCCAGCTCATTGCAATATAAGCAACTTGCCCCCACTGCACTGCATGTATGCCCATTGTTACTGCCGCAAACCCAACAATGGCACCGACGATAGAATGGGTAGTAGAGACTGGCAGACCTGAATGCGTTGCAAATAACAACCAGATACCTGCTGCAAGCAGTGCCGATAACATGCCATAGACAAGCAATTCTGGGGAGTGAGCAAACATGGCAGAATCCACCATGCCTTTTCGGATAGTGGCAGTCACTTCACCGCCTGCGAGAAAAGCGCCTGAAAATTCAAAGATTACAGCAATAATAATGGCTGTTTTGATTGTCAGTGCCTTTGAGCCAACAGATGTTGCCATAGCATTAGCAACGTCATTAGCACCAATACCCCAAGCCATAAACAAACCAAATACAGCAGCAAGTATCAATAAAAATATTGCGTGTTCCATGACGAAGCGCCTTAAGGTCAATATGTTTTTGGTTAAATATATCTGCTTCAATTCTGGAAATTATTTAGCAAGCATTAACTGCAAATGATTACCAGTGCTTTGTGCTGCATCAGCAAGATCACCAATCCATTCGATTATTTTGTATATAAACATGACATCAACAGGGGCTAAATCATCTTCAAGCGCATGCAAAGAGGCGCGCAGTTTGATCTGAATTTCATCGGTTTCACCTTCAGTAATATGTAGCTCAGCAATCATTTTCCTGACACGTGTTGCCTCATCCCCTCGAAAGCCTGTAACGACCAGCTCATCCAGCTCATTAATAGCCACTTTAGCTTGTTCTGCGGCATCAATGCAGCGTCGCAGGAAGACCATGAAATCATCAGTCAAAACGCTTGGGATAGCCATTTCACGGCCGAGGACGAGTCCGGAAATATCTTTTGCTCGATTGGCAATCAGATCTTGTATCTTCAGAACCTCAAGGATGTCTCCTCGGTCGATAGGCATGAACAGGCTTGTAGACAGGTTCATGCGTAATTTATTTTTGGTGTCATCGGCTTCCCCTTCAAGAAAGGCGAGTTTCTTCTGGATATTTGCAGCTGCATCCCAATCACCCTCAAAAACGGCTTCAAAATAGGGAATGAGCTGTTCTACACAGGCGATAACACTGGCTGTATGTTTTTGCAGCGGTGAGACTGGAGAGTTACCGAAGATATGTGAAAAATAACTAATCTTTGCCATGGGCATCATTGTATTTATTATTTTCACAAAAATAAATACTTTATTTCTTTAAAAAATAACTTTGTAGCCATTAAAAAATGGTAAGTCACCCCCCATTTATTGTAACTGCAAGATAAACACTGTAAGTTAATTAGGAGATAGAATAATGACACTTTATAGGATACGAATCATTGGGCTTGTTGAATAGATTGAAAAAGGCGCAGCCAAGAAAAATTACAGTCAAAAGCCAAATCCAGTAAGTTTAAACTGAGTAATTTCAAGAAGAGGCGAAGGTTTTCCGCCTCTTTCTTTAGAACATAAACTTTTACTGAGGTATAATTGTTAATTCCATTGAATAATATATTTGCATTTCTGCATTTATATTTTGACTTTCAGATAATTTTATTTTTCAGGTAATTTTTAATGAATAAAGTAAAAACGAGTTTAATTTCGGACACATTACTGCGCAATTTATTAATATTTGTATTGGGCTTGGTTTGTTTGCCCGCACAGGCGGTATTGCCAGTCTATGCAGATGGCAAAGAATTGCCATCTTTGGCACCCATGTTGGAACATGTTACATCAGCAGTCGTCAATATCTCAACAGAAGGCGCGGTTTCGACTGGGTTAAATCCTATCTTTTCGGATACATTCTTTCGTCGTTTTTTTAATATCCCGGAGCAGCGTGTAGAAAGAAAAGCCCAAAGCCGAGGTTCGGGTGTGATTATTGATGCCAAGCGAGGTTTGGTATTTACCAACAACCATGTGATCGCTCATGCAGAGAAGATCATAGTGACATTAAGCGACGGCAGACAACTGCAAGCAGAATTGATCGGTGCCGATCCGAAAACAGATGTTGCCGTGATTAAGATCCCGGCAGAAGGTATCGTGGCTATAAAAACAGCAGACTCTGACAAGCTCAGAGTAGGTGATTTTGTTGTCTCTATTGGCGAACCGTTCGGTCTTGGACAAACTGTAACCTCTGGCATTGTAAGCGCACTTAGTCGCAGCGGTCTCGGTATAGAGGAATATGAAAATTTTATTCAAACAGATGCTTCTATTAACCCGGGAAATTCTGGCGGCGCGCTAGTGAATTTAAGAGGTGAGTTGGTCGGCATCAGCACGGCAATCTTTTCGAACAGTGGTGTAAATATCGGTATCGGATTTGCTATACCAATTAATCTGGTGATGCAAATTGCCGATCAATTGCTGAAATATGGAAGAGTGCAACGTGGTTTTCTTGGAATCTCTGTGCAGAATTTAACGCCAGCTCTGATTGCAGCCTTTGGGTTGCAGCAGCATGGGTTGAGACACGATAGAGGCACGGTAGTCACTGCTGTTTATGAGGGTTCTCCTGCTGGCAAGGACGGACTTCAGCCCGGAGATATACTGGTAAAAATAAATGGTCAAGATGTTAAAAATGCAGACGATGTGCGCAATAGTTTTGGTTTACTGACTGTTGGCCAACAGGTTATTTTTGATATTTTACGTGCGGGTAAATCCAAAAAGATTACAACTGTAGTTTCTACAGAAGGAAAAGAGGAGGCTAATGAGGAGCTGGTCGCAATTAATAAGCATCTGCAAGGTCTGTCGGTTCGCAAACTTCAGGAGGGGCCTCAAAATTCTGGGAAAATAGAGGGTGTTTATGTCACTAAGATAGAAAGAGGAAGCCTTATTTGGCGCAGTGGCCTGAGAAAAGGTGATGTTATTATTTCTGTGAATCGTCGGAAAGTGCAGAATATATCAACATTTCTCAAGCTTATAAATGGAAACAATAAATCTTTATTGTTGAAAATTTTAAGAGGAAATAGTGTTGCATTTATTATGATTAAATAATAAAAAATGTTTTTAGTTTGCGCATTTTAATCATCAAAAATATTTCGATATCTTTTGCTTTCAATGGCTGCTACTTGATCGATATAAAGAAAAAATTTATGTAATGCAATACTTAGGACATTTTTTTCTGATCATCTGTATTTAATGAGGCGGGCGGGGTATTTTCAAGTTCCACCTGTTCGATTTTTTTGAAGCGGGAACTGATTTTTCTGGTTAGATTAGATATGCTTGAAAGCCACATTTTAAATCAATTTTTATGTTAGTTAAATACAACTATTATGAACGGAATTGTTATTGTCTCAGGAATAATTGGATTGACCGTTGGCGGCCTTTTGGCATGGTTATTTTCTAGGCGAAAACAGCAACAGTTGGATATCAAACTGGCAGTTGAAAACGATCGGTCTGAGCGTAAAACAATAGAAATTGATGAATTAAAGGAAGAAATTCGGCAGCAGGAGTCCTTGTATCAACAACAACAAAAACAGACGCAGGAAGCCAATGTAGAAAAAACTAAACTAAATACTTTGCTTGAAGATGAAAAGAAATCATTTCAGGAAAAATTAACCTTGTTGGAAGATGCCAAAAAGAGCATGGAAAAGAATATGACTTTAGCATTTGAAAATCTATCCAACAAAATTATGGAGGAAAAAAGTAAAAAATTTACCGAACAAAATAAATCAAATATTAACGAGACCTTGGTTCCATTGCGCGAGCAATTGAGGGAATTTAAAAAAAGAATTGATGATGTCTATGATAAAGAAACTAGAGATAGGGTGTCTTTATTTGAAGAAATTACCAATTTGCGCTCTTTAAATGAGAAAATGAGTAAAGATGCAATAAACTTGACCAAGGCACTTAAAGGCGAAAGCAAGATACGCGGCAACTGGGGCGAGGTAATTTTGCAAAGAGTGTTGGAAGATTCCGGCCTAAAAAATGGACGTGAATATGAATTTCAAAAAAGCTATCATGATGAGAATGGTAAGTCATTTTATCCTGATGTAGTTGTTCATTTACCTGATAATAAATATGTTGTGATAGATTCCAAAGTTTCACTTAATGCGTATGAGAAATTTTGTTCCTCAGAAGATAATGAAGAACAGAAACATGCCTTAGCTGAACACCTCAAAGCTATTCGTAAACATATTGCCGAGTTACAGGGAAAGAATTATAAAGAATTGAGCAGAATAAACTCATTAGATATGGTATTAATGTTTGTGCCCATTGAGCCTGCGTTGATGTTGGCTTTTGAACGAGATGAGCGTATTTATCATGATGCTTTTAACCGCGGAATAGTTTTAGTCAGTCCAACTACCCTACACATGACTTTGCGGCTCATTCATAATATATGGCGTTATGAAGATCAAAATAAAAACGCCCAGAAAATCGCCAAACAGGCGGGCGGTATGTACGACAAGTTTGTTGATTTTGTGAAAGCACTTGAAGAGGTAGGTGAAAAATTAGATAAGGCGCAGAAAGCCTACGAGCTTGCCCATAAACGTTTGATATCTGGCAGAGGAAATCTTGTTGGGAGGGCGGAAGCCATCTATGAACTAGGTCTGCAAACTAATAAAAGATTAGATGAAGAGCTTATCGACGAGCAAAGTGATGATGTTGAAGCACCAAAAATAAATGATAAATCAAAATAATGGTGACAAGATCATAGTGATAATGATAATTTCAATGCTATAAAGGCGAATGAAATGCTTAACGTCTTAGGAAGATCATCCATCTATAGAAATTTAAAATACTGGCAAGTGATGCAGCTAGATAAGTGAGCGCAGCTGCTGTCAGGATTTTTTTTGCGGCAGGCACAGCAGATTCAGGAATATATTCCCCAGCAATTAATACGGGCAGTGCCCGTTTGAAACTGGCATCCCATTCTACTGGTAATGTGGTTAGATGAATTAATACGGGTAAAAGTAAAATAGCCAAGCCACAGACAAGTGTAATAACGCCTACGATGGGATAATGTGTGAGTAATGATATAAAAGGGCATGTAACCAGAAGTATAGAAGCAATTTTTTCTGAAAAACATGAAAATTTGCTAAGTCGAGTGCGTAGAAATAAAGGCAGATAATTGCTCTGATGTTGTATGGCATGACCTATTTCATGTGCAGCAACAGTAACAGCGGTTAATGATTTTCCATTGAAATTATCTGGAGATAGTTTTACCAGTTTATTGTCTGGATCATAATAATTGTCGTTTTTCTCACCTGCTTCAACGCGAACATTGGTAAGTTTAAGATATTCGACTAAATGTTCAGCAAGCTCACCGCCTGTGCCCGGGAAAGCATCAATCTCTACTGCATATTTTTTAAACACATGCCTAGCCCATATTTGCGGCCCGAAGATAAGCAAGATAATAGAGATTATAGCGATGGTAAATATCATGAATTATGTTATTCCTAGCTTATGCTTGATTGTTTTCGGTTATACTTTAACCGCAATCTAATGAGAACTTATTTTTTTATTTAGCATTATTATATTCATAATAACACTGGTTGACTATGACGCCTCTAGAAAAGTATCAGGCAGATTTATTGCGCGAAGATTTTCATTTAGATAAGGCGCAAGAAAATGCTGTGCGACACACTCAAAAACTTTTTGATGAATTACTATTTTATGACGATATTAAAAATAATTTCTTTAAAAAGATCAGACAGAAATTTGCAAAAGATAAATCAAATATTATCAAAGGACTGTATTTTTGGGGTGGAGTTGGGCGAGGTAAAACCTATCTTCTTGATTCCTTCTTTGATAGTTTGCCTTTCAAGGAAAAACAAAGAGTCCATTTTTATCGTTTTATGCAAATGGTGCATACACAATTAAAAAATCTTCATAATATAAATGACCCATTAAAAATTGTGGCAGACAACATTGCCTCCAAAACCAAAGTATTATGTTTTGATGAATTTTATGTGCCTGATATCACGGATGCTATGTTGTTGAGTGGTTTGCTCAAAGGTTTGTTCGAGCGAGGCGTGGTTCTGGTTACAAGCTCTAATGAGGCACCGGATCAATTGTATTGGGATGGATTGCAAAGAGAACAATTTTTACCCGCGATTCACCTGATAAAAAAATATACAGAAGTAGTTAATGTGGATTCAGGTATTGATTATCGTTTACAATTTTTGGATAAAACGGAAATTTATCATTCGCCCCTAGATGACAAGGCAAGGCAAATGCTGAAAACTAATTTTAATCACATTGCACCGAACGAAGTCACGAATAGTTTGTCTATTGAGATAGTAGGCAGGATGATTCAAACTGTCTGCCATGCAGATGGTGTCGTGTGGTTTAATTTTGATGCCGTTTGTGATGAACCAAGAGGTTCCGCAGACTACATTGAAATCGCTAGATTATTTCAAACGGTTTTGATATCAGATATCCCAGTAATGGATGAATTGACAAACGATAAGGCTAGGAGATTTATGACTTTGATAGACGAATTTTATGACAGAAATGTTAAGTTAATTGTGTCTGCAGCAGAAAAACCCTGCAAACTTTACACAGGCAAGCGCTTGGCTAAGCCATTTTTAAGGACGATTAGCCGCCTAGAAGAGATGCGTACACGCACTTACCTTGCAAAACAGCATATTCAATAAAATATAGATTAATCAATTAATTACAATAAATACTTGACATAGTTTTTAGATAATGTATATAACTTGAGGTTGGTTTAGGTGGTTTATGATATGTAAGACTTGTTGGCTCATTATTTACGAATTCTTAAGTCAAAGTATTGGGTGTAAAGAGCAATAAAAAGAACAGTAAATTATTTTTTTGGAGGATTTGATTTGAACACCGATTTGAACACCGATTTGAGTACCGATTTGAGTACCGTTGTATCCTTAGATGGGTTGAAAATAGAAGAGCAGCAGGTCGCTGAGTTTTTAAAGTGCCACTATGGCGATGGTATGGTGTATCTTTCTAAAACAAAGCCTGTGCAACTTTTATCCATTGCTAAAAATGGTGGATTTATTGACGCTGAAGGTTACATTACGCGCAAAGGACGAACGCTCCTTGCACGATACCCATAAAATATTCCCCTGCATTTATGGCTTTTTCTATAGCCACGCCAGCGCATAGCAATTCATTTTTCAGAGTCAAGTTAATAACTAAATAGTATAACTTTAGTTAAATTAATTCCTTTTAAGTATAAGAAGTTATTGCTATTTTCCTCGACGTTAGAGCAAAATATATTAAGTTAATTAGCTACTTATATGGCGAAAAAAGATGTATCAGTATGATAATTACGATCAGAAGATAGTAGATGAACGCGTAGAACAATATCGAGATCAAACTCGACGTTATCTTGCGGGTGAATTGTCGGAGGATGAATTTAGACCATTGCGATTGATGAATGGTTTATATATCCAGACACATGCGCCAATGTTACGTGTGGATATTCCTTATGGATTATTATCTTCCAGACAACTACGCATGCTTGCTCATATCTCTCGTAAGTACGACAAGAATTATGGTCATATCAGTACACGACAAAACATACAATACAACTGGCCGAAGTTAGAGACTGTCCCTGATATTCTAGCCGACCTCGCCAGTGTGCAAATGCATGCTATTCAATCCAGTGGTAATTGTATCCGTAATATTACTTCCGATCAGTTTGCAGGCGTTGCCAAAGACGAGGTGGAAGATCCCAGACCCTATTGTGAAATACTGCGTCAGTGGTCAACTTTTCATCCTGAATTTTCTTACCTGCCTCGTAAATTCAAGTTTGCTGTATCAGGTGCAATACATGACAGGGCTGCGGTGCAGGTACATGATATTGGTTTGTATCTAGTGCGTAATGATGTTGGTGATGTTGGTTTCAAGGTACTCGTCGGCGGCGGTCTTGGTCGCACACCAGTCATCGGGAAAGTTATTCGTGAATTTCTTGAAAAGAAACATATGCTGTCTTATATGGAAGCTATCCTGCGTATTTATAATCGCTTTGGTAGGCGCGACAACAAATACAAAGCCAGAATAAAGATTTTGGTGAATGCAACAGGTATTGAAAAATTCTCCCAAATGGTAGAAGAAGAATGGCTACATATCAAAGATTCTGTATTGCTGTTAGATCAAAAAGAAATCGATCGTGTTCGCACACAATTTTCAGCACCAGATTATGAAAAAGATGCAGGCGCTGACACGAGTTTTGCCGTACATAAAGCCAACAACTCGGCATTCTCTGTATGGATTGAGCGAAATGTTGTGTCGCACAGAGCAGATGGTTATCGTGCGGTTGTGGTGTCGCTCAAGGCACCAGCAATTGCCCCTGGAGATGTTACCGATGTGCAGATGGATCATCTTGCCGACTTAATAGACAAATATAGCTTTTCTGAGATAGTCACCACCCATGACCAAAATTTTATTATGCCGCATGTCAAGCAGGCTGATTTATTTTCTTTATGGGAAGGTTTGGTTGCGCAGGGTTTAGCAACGCCCAATATTGGATTATTGACCGATATGATTTGTTGTCCTGGGCTGGATTTTTGTTCACTTGCAAATGCCGGCTCTATCCCCATCGCAAAGCAGATTAACGAAAAATTTAATGATATGGATTACCTGCATGACATTGGTGATATCAAGATAAAAATGTCAGGTTGTATGAATGCTTGTGGCCATCACCACGTTGGTCATATCGGTATACTTGGCGTAGATAAAAAAGGGGTTGAATTTTATCAATTAACACTTGGAGGCTCGGCAGAAAATGATGCGGTTTTGGGTGATCGTCTTGGCCCTGCCATCGAGAAAGAGAAGGTGGCTGATACTATAGGTCAATTACTTGATGTCTACGTTGAACATCGCATAGAAAAAGAGTCTTTTCTTGATACTTATCGCCGAGTTGGCATTGCACCATACAAGCAAAGAGTTTATCCAGAGCAATCTTCAGACAAGATTGCTATCCCTCATTGAAGATAGGCATCTGTACAATGCAATTAATTAAAGATAAAAAAATTGTTGAAGATAGTTGGCAACGTCTTGTTGAAATAACATCAGGCGAAAGTTTACCCGCAGGCGATATTATCGTGCCTTTCTCTTATTGGCTGAATAATAAGGAAGTTTTACCAAACAGAGAAGGAATGTTAGGAGTTTGTATCAATGGCGATGATGATATTCACGCAGTAGCAAAAGATATTGAGAATTTTGATTTGATTGCGCTGGATTTTCCTGTCTTTACTGATGGACGTTGTTACTCGCATGCACGTTTGTTGCGTGATAGGTATCACTATCAATTAGAATTACGTGCGGTCGGTGATGTTTTGCGTGATCAGCTTTTCTTTATGCAACGCTGTGGCATTAATTCTTTTCAATTAAGAAAAGATAAAGATGCACAAGACGCACTGAATGCGTTTAATGAGATTTCTGTAAAATATCAGGCAGCTACAGATGATGCCGAGCCTGTCTATAAATATCGTTACTAGATGGTAACGACCGTTACAGAAGGGTAATTCAATTTTGGATCCTGATGGAATCCTTTTACCAATAACGTGGTATCTCCTGATCGCGCCAAATTTAATTTTTTGACAATCGTTTTTGTCAGTTCGTAATGGTTGCCCATCTTGTCTTCCTCCACCAGCATCGGAATAATACCCCACATCATCGCCATTTTTCTACAGGTGCCAAGTTTATTTGATATAGCAACCACAGGTGCTGCAGGCCTTGCGGCACTCATGGTGATTGCTGACATACCTCCTTGTGAAATTACAATAACGGCACGTACCATCAAGTCTCTTGCTAGGCCATTGTTTGCATTTGCCATGGCTTCCCATACGGGCAGAGGGAATGTGTTTGCGACAGCAAGGTTAGAGTTATATTCGCCGTTTTGCCACAGATGAGTCTCGGTTTGACGTAGTATCCGATCCATCATTTCCACTGATTCGACAGGAAAATTGCCGACAGCAGATTCAGCAGATAACATGACAGCATCAGTGCCTAAAGTTGCAGCATAAGAGATATCTGTTACCTCGGCGCGAGTTGGTCTGGCGTTTTCAATCATGGATTCCAACATCTGAGTGGCAACGATGACGGATTTAAATTTTTGTCGAGCATGACCAATCAGCTGACTTTGGGTAACTGGAACTTGTTCAGGTTTAAGTTCAACCCCCAAATCACCACGCGCTACCATAATGCCATCAGCAGCATCGAGGATAGCATCTATATTTTCCAGTGCTTCTGATTTCTCGATCTTAGCAATAATACTTGTATTTGCACCTGCCTTGCTAACAATCGATCTCAAATCATCAATATCCTTAGCACAGCGGACAAAAGATAATGCTAGGAAATCTACTCCGAGATTTAAAACAAATTGTGCATCATCACGATCTTTGTTTGTAAGAGAGGTTGCTGATACATGAACATTAGGAAGGTTAATACCTTTGTTGTCCTTCAGAACTCCTCCATGGATAATCTTACAAGAAATTTCAGTGCCATGAATATCTTCAACTTGAAGTTCAAGATTGCCATCGTTAAGTAAGATACGATCCCCAGATGTAACATCATTTGCCAGCGCTTTATATTGAGAAGGAATCAGATCTTGATCTCCTTCAACATTACGCGTCGTGATAGTCACAGACTGCCCATTAAGCAATGTAATTTGCCCACCCTTAAACCTTCCTACACGAATCTTTGGACCACATAGATCTGCCAGTACAGCAATAGGTTTGCCCAAGTCTTCGGCAATATTACGCACGAGTTTATAAGTATTCGCATGGCTAGCATGGTCACCATGAGACATATTCAGACGAAAGATATTGGCACCGGCTTTGATTAATTGCTTGATGATATCTGCTGAATTTGAGGCTGGCCCTAGTGTGGCAATAATCTTCGTACGCCTGTTTTTTAATAATTTTATGTCTGTGATAATACTCATGTTGTGTTCTATTTCTCTCTATCGAGTTCTTCTGTCAGTATGATTTTACATATTACCCCAAAGTAAACCAATAAAAATCCCCGCAACAAGAATGGGGAATTAAACTATATGAAGAAAAGCGGAATTAGCTTGTGGTCAATTATTTGATAATATGATTGTGAATCGGTAGCATATATTGTCGAATAAATTAACAGGAATTCAATCTAATTGATCTGATTATGAACCAGTTTAGCTTATTAAAATACAATCGATTTTTACCTATATTCAGCACTCAGTTTCTAGGTGCGCTTAATGATAATGTTTTTAAAAATGCAATCGCCATTTTAATAGCATTCTCTCTTGCCAAACAGATAGGAGCCAACGGTACTATTTTAGTGACTATTGCGTCAGGTATATTCATATTGCCTTTCTTTCTTTTTTCTGCCACAGCCGGTCAATTGGCCGACAAATTTGAAAAATCTATGTTAATCCGTCGAATCAAGTTCATCGAGATTATAATTATGTGCGTGGCAAGTCTGGGATTTTATTTTATGAGTGTCCCTATACTACTAACAGTTTTATTTTTTATGGGGATGCAGTCAGCATTATTTGGCCCTTTAAAATACAGCATTCTCCCGCAACTTTTATCAGAGGATGAGATGATTGGTGGCAATGGTATGATTCAGATGGGCACATATCTGGCTATATTATCGGGGACGGTTATTGGTGGCGTTCTTATCATAATGAATCCTAATGGGGGTCTTTATGTTTCTGCCTTGATTATCTTGCTTGCGGCGGCGGGTTGGGTTGCCAGCTTTTTTATACCTAAAGCACTTGCACCCGATCCATCACTTCGCATCAACTGGAATTTTTTTTCAGAGACTATCAAAATTATTAAATTTTCCAGAGAAAACCGAATTGTTTTTTGGGCAGTAATTAGTATTTCGTGGTTCTGGTTCTACGGCGCTACTTTTTTATCTTTAATATTTACCTATACGCCAGATATTTTAAACGCTGATGAAAAAATAGCGACAATCATACTTACTGCATTTTCAATTGGCGTAGGCGCAGGCTCATTACTGTGTGAAAAATTATCATACAAACATATCAATCTGGGGTTAGTGCCGATAGGCGCTATAGGGCTAACACTTTTTGCAATTGATCTGTCTTTTATTTCATTGCCGGATATAAGACTGACAGAAGGTGAGTTATTAAGCGCCAGTATGTTTCTACAATATTTAAGTCACTGGCACGTGTTGATCGACTTCGGCATGATTGGTTTATCTGGAGGCTTATATATAGTTCCTCTGTATGCCACAATGCAGCAAAAAAGTAATCCTCGTCATCGTTCCAGAATCATCGCAGCAAATAATATTATTAATGCATTATTTATGGTGGTTTCCGCAATATCAATCATTTTGCTCACTAAAGCAGGCGCAGATATTCCACATATCTTTTTTATTATCGCTGTGTTCAATATTATCATTATGGTGATTGTTGCCACACAAGAACCAGAATTTATCAATCAATTTATCAAATACATAGGTTTTAATTAACCGCACAGTCTTGGCACTATGTAAGCTATCTGGTTTCGCGGATACTCTCGACAGGTATGGTTATTGTAAAGTGGGTTCTAAAACGGAATATCATCATCAAAATCATTATTCGATTGATTGCTTGAGTCCGTAGGGCTTGATGTTGTCGATGTTGATTGCTCTGCCTTGGGTGTTTGGTCAAAACTCTCAGTTGACCCACCACTTTTACTGCCCAGCATTTGCATCTCGCTGGCGACAATTTCTGTGGTATAGCGGTCATGCCCTTCTTTGTCCTGCCATTTTCTGGTCTGTATTCGACCTTCAACATAAACCTGAGAACCCCTGCGCAAATATTCGCCAACGATTTCAGCCAGACGACCGAAAAAAACAACACGATGCCACTCAGTACGTTCTTGCATTTCCCCAGATTCTTTGTCTTTCCATTGTTCGTTCGTTGCGATACTTATATTTGCAACGGTCGCGCCGGCAGCAGTGTATCTGATGTCAGGATCCTGTCCCAGTGATCCTAAAATAATTGCTTTGTTTACGCCTCTGGCCATTTTTTATTTCCTCTTAAATTTTTATTATTGCTTGTTTTGGGTCAATTTCTTGTGGATTCATTTGCTGGCAGCAAGACCAGCAAAAACCAAATCAATGCCAAGGCAGCCCCAAAAATGAATACCGCAGATAGTCCAAAATATTCATGGATCATGCCACCAATTAGCCCGCCCGTAAATGTTCCCATGAACTGAGATGAAGCATAGACTCCAAGCGCTGTGCCTTTGCTGTTTTTTGATGACATTATTGAAATCAGTGAAGGCAATGATGCCTCCAGATAGTTGAAAGCTGTGAAAAACATAAGCAGCATAAACGCTAATGTTATTAATGTATTATGACAGAAAAAGTAACCTATTTGTGAGGCTGCAAGCATGAGCACGGCTGCCTTGAAATAAATGCCAATATCGTGATTATTATGGCTTAGTTCCAGCAATTCTTTTTTGCGCGCTCCCAGCATAATCGCCGGTGCCATAAACACAAGAGATGCGAGTAATACAGGCAGATATATCTTCCAATGTTGCACTGATGTAAGCCCCGCGTAATCTTGCATGGCTATAGGTATCACAATAAAATTAGCCATCAACACGGTATGCAGGATAAAGATGCCAATATTTAATCTAAGAAGATTTCGATCCCTTAATATATTTCTCAACATTTTTAAAGAGACTTCTGTGTCAGCGTGGAAAGAAGAAGATTTCGGTGTAGGCACTAGGCAGTAAAGCACGATGATAGCTAACACAGAAAAGATTGCACTAAGCATAAATATCCCGGAAACACCAATCGACGCACTCAGTAATGGGCCAGCAATAAATGCCAGTGAAAATGCAAAACCAATACTGATACCAATCAAGGTCATAGCTTTGATTCTTTGTTGTTCACGGGTGATGTCTGCAGCCAAGGCCATGAGTGCGGCAGAAATTGCACCTGCACCTTGTAATGCACGCCCTATGATCATTACCCAGATGGAATCAGCACAACTTGCAATCAGACTACCTGTTGCGAATATTAATAGGCCAGCAAAGATAATAGGTTTTCTGCCAAGCTTATCTGACAACATACCAAAGGGGATTTGTAGAGATGCTTGAGTGAGCCCGTATATGCCAAAGGCAAGCCCTATTAATATAGGTGTTGCCTCAGCCAGGGTTCTGGCATAGAGGGTAAAAACTGGCAATATCAGAAACAGCCCCAGCATTCTAAAGAACAAGACAGACGCCAGACTTAAGCTTCCCTTAAGTTCTATCGCTGTCATTTTTTCATTAGGTTGCATGCCTTAATTATGTCTTTTAATCTAGTCCAAGCGTTTAAAAAAAAGCACATATTGCCAGTAACGACTTCTTTAAACAATGTTATATACTTAGAGGTTTATACCAGTGAAGACAAAACGCATTCATGGACACAATCCGATTACGCGGTGTACGTACGCATAACCTGAAGAATGTTGATCTTGATATCCCTCGTGACAAGCTGATTGTTATCACAGGTTTGTCAGGTTCGGGCAAATCTTCTCTGGCATTTGATACGATTTATGCCGAAGGTCAGCGTCGTTATGTCGAGTCACTTTCTACCTATGCCAGACAGTTTCTGTCTATTATGGAAAAACCGGATGTTGATTTAATTGAAGGTCTGTCACCTGCTATTTCTATTGAACAAAAATCAACATTGTATAATCCGCGTTCTACCGTGGGCACCATTACAGAGATTTATGACTATCTTAGATTGTTGTTTGCCAGAGTCGGTGAGCCGCGTTGCCCAAAACATAATATCCCCTTAGCAGCACAGACCATCAGCCAGATGGTGGATCATGTATTAGAAGAGCCAGAAGGCAGACGTTTCATGTTGCTCGCGCCTGTAGTGCAAGGACGTAAGGGAGAACATTTGCAATTAATTGATCGTTTGCGCAGCGAGGGTTTTGTGCGTGCACGTATCAATGGCATTGTGAGAGAATTGGACGACGTGCCGGAACTGGATTTACACAAGAAACACGATATCGAAGCTGTGATTGATCGTTTTAAAGTACATTCTGATCTAAAACTGCGCTTGTCAGAATCATTTGAAACGGCTATCCGTCTTTCGGATGGTGTTGCCATGGTTGTGCCTATGCCAGATTCAAACAGGCAGGAGCATAAAGCAAAAATAACGCTCGCAGAGGAGATGATTTTTTCTTCTCGCTTTGCCTGTCGTCAATGCGGATATAGTCTAAATGAGCTGGAGCCTCGCATATTCTCATTTAACAATCCCGCCGGAGCCTGTACTGGTTGTGATGGTCTTGGTGTTGAACAATTTTTTGATCCTGCCCGTGTTGTTCAGCATAAACAACTAACTTTACCTGGTGGTGCAATTCGCGGTTGGGATAGACGCAATGCCTATTATTTTCAATTAATTAAATCTTTAGCCAGCCACTATAAATTTCATATAGATACACCTTTTTGCGATCTTGCAGATGAAATTCAAGATATTATTCTCTACGGCAGCGGTGATGAAGAAATTAATTTCAAATATTTAAATGATAGGCAAGGTGTAATTAAGAAAAGGCATGTCTTTGAAGGGGTGATCCCAAACATGCGTCGTCGTTATCATGAAACTGAATCAGGCATGGTACGTGAACAGCTAGCCAAATATATGAATAGCCGATCATGCCCAGCGTGTCATGGCACTCGATTAAATGTAGCCGCACGCCATGTCTTTGTTAATGATTGCATCCTGCCTGATATCACTGCAATGCCAGTTGATGTTGCAAGAAAGTTTTTTTTAGAATTAAAGATGGAAGGTCACCGTGCTGAGATTGCTGGCAAGATTTTAAAAGAAGTAATTGCTCGTTTGCAATTTTTGGTTAATGTCGGCTTGGATTATTTAACTTTGAATCGCAGCGCTGAAACTTTATCAGGAGGAGAGGCGCAACGTATTCGCTTGGCGAGCCAGATTGGCGCAGGTCTGGTCGGTGTTATGTATGTATTGGACGAACCTTCTATTGGCTTACATCAGCGTGATAATCGACGCTTGCTGACAACTTTAGAACACCTAAGAGACATGGGTAATACTATAATCGTTGTTGAGCATGATGAAGAAGCGATTCTTGCAGCAGATCACGTTATTGATATAGGTATTGGTGCTGGAGCACATGGCGGCAATGTTATAGCGCAAGGTTTACCCAAGGATATCATCAAAAGCAAGCAATCAGTGACTGGACAGTTTTTGTCAAGAACAAGACAAATTAATATTCCTGCACAAACAACGCCGTTTGACAATGCCAAAGTGCTTAAGTTAAAAGGTGCGACTGGAAACAACTTAAAAGATGTAAACATCGAATTACCCATTGGTTTAATGACTTGTGTCACTGGTGTTTCAGGCTCAGGAAAATCAACCTTAATTAACGAAACCTTGTATAAGATTGTTGCACGTGAGATTAATGGATCCAGCCTTGAACCAGCGCCATTCAAATCTGTCACGGGTCTTGATTGGCTTGATAAGGTTGTCGATATCAATCAAAGTTCAATAGGAAGAACGCCGCGTTCAAATCCAGCAACTTATACAGGACTTTTTACTCCTATTCGGGAATTATTTTCTGCCACTCATGAAGCACGCTCGCGCGGTTATAAGCCGGGGCGCTTCAGCTTTAATGTTAAAGGTGGACGTTGTGAAGCCTGTCAAGGCGATGGCGTTATTAAAGTGGGAATGCATTTTCTACCAGATATCTACGTGGCTTGTGATATATGTCAAGGCCAACGCTATAATAGAGAAACGCTGGATGTTCTGTATAAAGGTAAAAATATTCGCCAAACATTGGATATGACGGTTGAGGAGGCCAGAGTATTTTTTGATCCAGTTCCAGTGATTGCGCGTAAATTGCAGACGCTTATCGATGTAGGACTTGCCTACATTAAATTAGGGCAGAACGCGACGACATTATCTGGCGGTGAGGCACAACGAATTAAACTCTCTCGCGAATTATCAAAAAGAGATACAGGTCAGACTTTGTATATACTGGATGAACCAACTACTGGTTTACATTTTCATGATATTGAACAATTATTGCAGGTATTGTATCGGCTTCGTGAGCATGGGAATACCGTGGTGGTGATTGAACACAATCTGGATGTGATAAAGACAGCTGACTGGATCATTGACTTAGGCCCGGAAGGTGGTGATGGTGGTGGCGAGATTGTTGCTGTAGGATCGCCTGTAGAAGTTGCAGTTAACAAAAGATCATATACTGGACATTATTTAAAACCCTTGTTTGAACGAAATGATAAGGCGTGTGTTAATTTGGTAAAGAAACGAAATAGAAAAACATCGAAGAATAAAAAAAAGACAAGTAAGAAAAAAACAAGCAAAAGCAAAATAGCCGGAAAAGATATAGTACTGACATCATGAAATTGAAAATAATCATTTGCTTCTTTCTTCTACTGATTTTGACTCGTCTCAGTGTTGCTGATATGCACTCTGAATTGCCTGTAAATTGGCAAGGCCTCCCAGAACCTTATCATACCAAATCTGCAATCAATCCACCCAAATTGATATCGCAACCGAAAAAAGCGTCTCTTTTAGTGCCGCGAGGCTTTGTTGTCGAAGAATATTTATCTGGTTTCTTGAGACCTAGATTCATGTTGCTTGGCTCTGATAATGAAATTCTGCTCTCAGATATGTCGGCGGGGATTGTCCATGTCATACGCGATAGAAAGGCGTTGCCATTAATTACACACTTACATCGTCCTTATGGTATGGCATTCTATAAAGATTGGTTATATGTCGCTGAGACCAGTTCGGTGAAGCGTTACAAATACCCGTTAAAACAGGGAAGCGTAAGAAAAGGCGAAGAAGTGATCTCTTTACATCGTTATGTTAGTGGACATAATACACGCTCTATCCTGTTTGATGAGACTGCTCAAAAACTCTATCTTACCGTGGGTTCAGGTTCGAATGTTGATCGAGACGAGCCTCCGATTCGAGCAGCAGTGAGTCGCTTTAATCCAGATGGAACAGGTTTTGAACTGGTTGCCACCGGTATTCGAAATCCCATTGGACTGCAATGGTATCCAGATACGAAAAATGCCAGTTCAAATAGCTTTTCTGGGAAAACATTATGGGTTACATCTCATGAACGGGATGGTTTAGGAGATGATCTGGTGCCGGATTATTTCACCAAAGTACAAGAAGGTGGATTCTATGGTTGGCCGTATGCTTATATTGGGCCACATGAAGATCCTCGTCATACAGGTGTTGCACCGGACAAAGTCAAGCAAACACTCTATCCAAGCGTTTTGTTGGGCGCACATGTCGGTTCGCTGGACTTTACATTTTACACGGGCACACAATTCCCAGAAAAATATCGAGGCGGTGCATTTATAGCTTTGCATGGCTCGTGGAATCGATCAAAGCGTACTGGTTATAAGATTGTCTTCGTGCCTTTTAAAGATGGTAAGCCAGTATCAGAGCCTGAAGATTTTTTGACTGGCTGGATGTTGGCTGAGGACAAGGTCGAAGTGTGGGGTCGACCTGTGGCAGTATTGCAAATGCCTGATGGATCACTCTTGATCAGTGACGATGGAGCAGGCAAAATCTGGCGTGTAAGTTATATCAAGTAAATAAAAGGAGAGTTGAAATGTTATTTTTTATATTAGGTTTGGTGCTATTTTTCGGTGTACACATGCTGCCCTTCTATCCTGAATATAGAAAACAGCTGATAGAGAAAATAGATAATGAGACAATTGATTCTGAAGATATGTATAAAATTATTTTCAGCGTTGTTGCACTGATTGGATTAATCTTTATTGGTGTTGGTAAAGGTTCGACAGAATTTATTGGTCTTTGGGAGACTTCAGGAATTTCTCGATATATCTCTGTTATTTTAATTTTTGTGTCGTTTGTCTTAATGGTTTCTGCTTATATGCCGAATAATATTAAGCATTATGTCCCACACCCTATGTTAACTGGTATTATTATCTGGGGTGTGATGCACATGATAACCAATGGCGATATTGTCTCGCTCATTTTGTTTGGTAGCTTTGTAGTTTATTCAGTTACAGCCATCATATTAGCAAATAGACGTACGTATGATGAAAGCACTGATCAAGATGTTCAGGAAAAGATGCCAGCAAATAAAGACGCAATTGTCATCGGTATAGCCATGTTCGGTTTTATATTGCTCCTATGGTCGCACAAATTTCTGTTTGGACGCGCAGTATTTTTCTAAAAAAATAATAATTTAAAGAAATAATATTTAATGTTAGCGCTTATCTGTGGCTCATTTGCCTATGATAATATCATGATCTTTCCTGATAAGTTCAAGAGCCATATATTGCCGGACAAGGTACATATGCTGAATGTTTGTTTTATGGTGCCAGATATAAGGCGAGAATTTGGTGGCTGCGCAGGCAATATTGCTTTTAATCTGAAGCTATTGGAAGGCAATGCCGTGCCTATGGGTACGGTAGGTAAGGATTTTGATCCGTACCGTTACTGGATGCAGAAAAATAATATTGATCAGACGTATTTAAAAATTATAGAGGAATCATTTACTGCTCAGGCGTTTATCATCACGGATATAGATGATAATCAGATTACCGCATTTCATCCGGGAGCTATGTATTTTTCCCATCAAAATAAGGTGTCTTATACTAAAGAAATAGATATCGGAATTATCTCTCCTGATGGTCGCGATGGCATGATTCAACATGCTAGTCAGTTTGCTGAAGCAGATATTCCTTTTATATTTGATCCAGGCCAAGGTCTAGCAATGTTTGAATCTGAAGATTTAAAAACTTTTCTTAATCAGGCAACGTGGGTGACTGTCAATGATTATGAGTGGCAGATGATGCAGGATCGTACTGATATAATTCTTCGTGATGTTTTAGAATCGGTAAATGCATTAATCGTTACCAAAGGAGGCGAAGGATCATTAATTTATACAAAGGAAAAATGTTATGAAATACCTGTCGCAACACCATCAAAACTTGAAGATCCCACAGGCTGTGGAGATGCTTATCGTGCCGGCTTGTTATATGGTCTGATGAATGATATGGATTGGGAAACCACAGGACGAATTGCCTCACTGATGGGGGCAATAAAAATTGAAAACCATGGTACACAGAATCATTTTTTCACTACAGAAGAATTCAAAGTCAGATTCAAGGAAGCGTTTGCACGAGACATATAACACAGTTAAGTGGCCTGCTTATCATCTATTCACCACTAGCGGGTTTTTCAGATTTTAATCTGTGCCTTACGAGAAACGATTAAGCAACAGCCTGTTTCGAATCTTCTAAACGCTTACGCAGAGCTTTCACTTGACTATTTAGTTCTGTAGGCAGGTGATTGCCGAATGTTGCATAGTATTCTTCTATACCTGCGAGTTCAGACAACCAACCATCAGTATCAACCCGCATCAGATTGGCAATATCTTCTTTAGTCATATCTAAGCCATCAAAATCGATGCTATTCAGTGTAGGCATGTAACCAATTGCTGTTTTAACAGCATCGGCAGTGCCAGTACAACGTTCAAATACCCATTTTAGTACGCGGCTATTTTCGCCGAAACCAGGCCACATGAATTTACCAGCATCATTTTTACGGAACCAGTTGACGTAGTATATCTTCGGCATTTTGGCGCCTTCTCTCTTACCCATATCGAGCCAATGATTCCAGTAATCAGCCATGTTATAGCCACAAAATGGCAGCATAGCCATAGGGTCACGACGTAACTTGCCGATGGCACCAAAAGCTGCCGCTGTCATTTCAGAAGCGATAATGGTGCCCAGAAAGGTACCGTGATTCCAGTCCAGAGCCTCTGCAACCAAAGGCACAACAGAGGCACGACGCCCGCCAAATAAGATTGCACTTATAGGGACACCTTTAGGGTCTTCCCATTCATCAGCGATGACAGGGCATTGACCTGCGCGTGCTGTGAAGCGAGCATTTGGGTGCGAAGAAGGTTCGTCTGAATCCGGCGTCCAGTCATTACCTTTCCAGTCAACGAGGTGCGCAGGCAACTCTTTGGTCATTCCTTCCCACCAGACATCACCATCATCGGTTTTGGCGACGTTGGTGAAAATGGCATTGGATTCCATAGACAGCATAGCATTGGCATTTGAATGCATGCTTGTACCAGGAGCAACACCAAAGAAGCCTGCTTCAGGATTGATCGCATAAAGCTGACCATCTTCACCAAACTTCATCCAGCAGATGTCATCACCAATGGTTTCCACTTTCCATCCTGGTATAGTCGGTGTCAGCATGGCTAGGTTGGTCTTGCCGCAGGCACTTGGAAAAGCGCCAGCAATGAATTTAACCACGCCTTCAGGGCTTGTCAGCTTGAGAATAAGCATGTGCTCAGCCATCCAGCCTGCATCACGCGCCATGGTAGACGCAATCCTCAACGCAAAACATTTTTTACCTAAAAGCGCATTACCCCCATAACCAGAACCAAAAGACCATATCTCGCGGGTTTCCGGGTAATGAACGATATAACGATTGTCAGGGTTACAAGGCCAGGGCATATCTTTCTCACCTTCAGCCAGAGGCACACCAACAGAATGCATACAAGGAACGAATTCACCATCTTCACCAAGCACATCAAGCACATCCTGACCTACGCGAGCCATGATGTGCATGTTTGTGACAACATAAGGAGAGTCAGATAATTCAACGCCAATTTGAGCAATGTCTGATCCGACAGGACCCATACTGAAAGGAACGACATACATGGTGCGACCTTTCATACACTGGGCAAACATACTGTTCATTTTTTCACGCATCATAGATGGATCAAACCAGTTATTGGTAGGTCCAGCATCTTCTTCCTTTAGAGAACAGATGTATGTGCGGTCTTCAACACGTGCTACATCAGCAGGGATCGAATTAACGTGGTAGCTATTGGGACGTTTGTCTTCATTTATTTTTCTAGCAGTTTTGCTTTTGACCAGAATGTCCCACATGGCATCCCACTCTGCGTCTGAGCCATCGCACCACACGATATTGTCTGGTTGACAGAGGGTAGCCATTTCGTCAACCCAAGTCAGTAACCTTTTATTGTTAGAATTAGAACTCATAAATTAAAACCTCTCAGATACACTTTAATTTATTAAACAACAATCATTTAAAATGGTAAAGATTTGTTTTTGATGGCAAATTATCGGGTTAAAAATTTATTGTTTTCTTTAAGTCAGGCCTGTTTCAGATGCCGATTATTTCAAAGTCAGTCCAAACATGTCGCTTGCGAAGAAACTTTTATTACTCTTCTGTGTCAAGCTGCCACATCTGGGCGCTTTTCCACAGTCCAAACACCACGTTTTGCCACGGTCTCAACCAACAAAACACATATTACCCGTAAAACATTATATTATCGTGCGGGGATTGTTCAGGCTTTTGCCAATGAAATCAAGATCAAATATAGGTTCTGCGCAGGCATGCCCTGCACAGATGTAGGCAACAGGCAATTTATCAGTTCTGTATTTACTAAGGATTCCAGGAAGTTCGGAAACATTCTTAGGAAGAAACATGAGCTTGTTAAATGGGTTATGAAATGTTCTGTATTTCTCTAACCATTGAGTATTTTCATTTTCTTCTCCTAAAATGACGATTCTTGTTGCAGGGGAAATATTTTCTTCCAACGCATGCAGGAGGGCATTATGAGTGGATGGGTATCTCTCAATTGAGAACCAGGCGGCTCGAAGCGCCGACTCTGATGCTTGTAGATAGCGGGCGTTACCTAATAGATGACCTAAATTTTCAAAGGCCAAGGCTGCTACCCCATTGCCAGATGGAAGTGAATCATCCATAAAAGACTTGCTTCTTTGGATTAGTTTTTCATGATCATGGGCAGTGAAAAAGAAGCCGCCATGTTCTTTGTCTTCAAATGAACATAGCAGTTCATCTGCCAGACGAATTGCTATGTTCAACCATTTTTTATCCCAGCGACATTGTAAATAAGCTAAAATGGCATCAATGAGAAAGGCATAGTCATCAAGATAGGCATTTAAATGCGCCTTACCTTCTCTATATGTGGCAAGTAATTTCCCGTCCGTGTACAGGTTTTGATAAATAAATTCCAGAGCATTTTCTGTTGATGCGAGATATCTATCATCATTAAAGGTAAAGGCTGCGGTTGCCATGCCTTTTACCACGAGCGCATTCCATGAAGTCAGTATCTTGTTATCGCAGCTAGGTCGGACACGTGCTTCCCGTTGTAATAATAATTTTGCTTTGGCTTGCTCAAGTAGTTCTAATACTCCTGTATCAGTAGTTTCCTGCATGAGGCGAAGGTGCCATTTACCTTCAAAGTTAGATACTTGATCCAAGCCAAAATATTTTGCAAAGGCTTCAAACTCTTCTGTATTTAACAGGGATCTGACTTCTTCTTTTTCCCAAATATAAAATTTTCCTTCCACTCCTTCAGAGTCGGCATCTAGGCTGGAGTAATAGCCTCCTTCAGGACTTTGCATTTCCTTGATAATCCAATCGGCAGTGCCAATAGCTATATGTTTAAACAGCGGTGTTTTTGTAACTTGCCAGGCCTGACTATAAAGCGTGAGCAACAGACCATTGTCATAAAGCATCTTTTCAAAATGCGGAATCATCCATTCTTTGTCAACACTATAGCGATAGAAGCCACCGCCAAGCTGATCGTACAGACCGCCAAGCGCCATTTTGCGTAGCGTGAGTTCCGCCATATTGATAGCCTGACTCTGTAAATAATTTGTTTTCAGGTGTTGCCGAAGTAAATGCTCAAGATTGGAAGAATGGGGAAATTTGGGTGCATCACCAAACCCGCCATGTTGCAGGTCAAAATTTTGCTGTAGTTGTTGTGTCGCTATCTGTAGAGGTTCGGGGTTTAATTTTGCTGTTTTATCTGGCGCTAATTGCTGATTTACATTGTGCAGGCTTGTTAAAAAAGAATCATTTTGTTTTGCAATAGAATCTTTTTTTTGTTTATAAAACTCTGAAATTCTTGTTAAGAGCCCAGCAAAGCCCGGCAACCCATATCTTGATTCCACGGGGAAATAGGTGCCGCCAAAAAAAGGGATATGGCCTTTTGGCGTAAGAAACATCGTTAAAGGCCAGCCGCCGGGTTTTCCTGTCAAGATTTGTTGTGCCGTCTGATATATTTTATCGATATCCGGTCTTTCTTCTCTATCGACTTTAATATTAATGAAATGAGTATTCATTATCTGAGCAGTTTTTTCGTCTTCAAATGATTCATGCGCCATCACATGACACCAGTGGCAGGCAGAATATCCGATTGACAGGAGGATAGGCTTATCCTCTTTGCTAGCCTTATTTAAGGCAACTTTATTCCACGCATACCAATTCACCGGATTATTTGCATGTTGCAATAAATAAGGACTGGTCTCGTGAGCTAGATTGTTCTTAGTTTGCTTGGGCATGCTAAGGATGATAACAGCTGCCTTATATAAACAATATTTTTTCAGTCTAAATTATCCAGTTCAGGTATAATGGATAAACTCCAAATCCTATGTTGAATTATCCAGATATTGATCCCGTAGCATTTACCTTAAGTTCAATAAAGATCCATTGGTATGGCGTTACTTATGTTATTGGCATCGTCACTGCATGGCTCTTATTACGCTGGCGCGCGAGAAAAAATCCTTTATCAGGATGGAAACAGAAGCATGTTGATGACATGGTTTTTTATGCTATGTTGGGTATTATTATTGGCGGACGTTTGGGTTCGGTGTTGTTTTACAATCTGCCTTATTATCTCGATCATCCAATTGATATATTCAAAATCAATCAAGGGGGGATGTCTTTTCATGGAGGGCTTATTGGTGTTTTTCTAGCAATGGCTTGGTTTGCTCGAAAAACAAACACCAATATTTTCAATGTGACAGATTTTATCATACCTGCTGTTCCTGTAGGATTGGGTTGTGGTCGGATTGGTAATTTTATTAATGGTGAACTCTGGGGTATGCCTTCAGAGCTTCCTTGGGCAATGGTTTTTCCTAACCCTTACGCGGGCAGCGTACCCAGACATCCATCGCAATTATATGAAGCCTTATTGGAAGGATTGGTGTTATTTATTATTCTGTGGATTTACTCTGCTAGACCTCGTCCAAAGATGGCAGTATCTGGTTTATTTTTACTAGGCTACGGAGTATTTCGCAGTAGTATTGAATTGATACGAGAACCTGATGCGCAGCTAGGTTATTTGGCATTTGGTTGGGTGACAATGGGGCAGGCATTATCCTTGCCCATGATATTACTCGGTATAATTTTACTGGTTTTGTCCTGTAGGGATTTGCAACAGCGCGCTTAAGATTATTTTTTGGCTTTGTTTTGTGCTTTGTTTTAATTTTTGTATCCATATAGTTGTGTATTTTTAGATAATGAACCATGCATGACGGGAAAACACTAAACGTAATGTAAGTAAAACATAATGAAACAATACCTAGATTTAATAAAATACGTTAAAGAGCATGGTGTCAAAAAAGAAGACCGAACCGACACTGGTACTATTAGCACGTTTGGTTATCAAATGCGTTTTGATTTGCAAGACGGATTCCCTGCTATAACCACTAAGAAGCTGCATATAAAATCGATTATCTATGAATTGTTATGGTTTTTAAAAGGCGATACTAACACTAAATATCTAACAGACAATGGCGTGACTATTTGGAATAAATGGGCAGATGAGCAGGGTAATCTAGGTCGAATTTATGGCGCACAATGGCGAACATGGAAAACAGCAGACGGCAGAACCTTAGACCAAATAACAGATGTCATTAAACAGATAAAAAATAACCCAGATTCACGCCGCTTGATTGTCAGTGCTTGGAATGTAGGCGAATTGGACAAAATGGCATTGCCACCTTGTCACGCATTTTTTCAATTTTATGTCGCCAATGGGAAATTATCCTGTCAATTATACCAACGCAGTGCGGATATTTTCCTCGGACTGCCTTTTAATATTGCCTCCTATGCTTTATTAACCATGATGATAGCGCAGATTTGCGGATTGAAGTTAGGAGAATTTATAATTACTTTAGGCGATGCACATCTTTACCTTAACCATCGAGAGCAAGCTAGCAAACAGCTAACTCGTAAGGCTTTTGCGTTGCCAAAAATGAAACTTAACCCAACGGTAGACTCGATATTTGATTTTAAATATGAAGACTTTGATTTACAGGAATATAAATGCCATCCTGCTATCAAAGCGGATATTGCAGTTTAAATTTGTTATGATTATTTCAATCATTGTTGCCATGGATAAAAAGGGTGTGATTGGTTTAGAGGGTAGTTTGCCTTGGCGCTTGTCGGCAGATCTGAAACATTTTAAAAAAGTCACCATGGGCAAGCCTTTAATTATGGGACGTAAAACTCATGAATCCGTAGGCCGACCCTTGCCGGGCAGGAAGAATATTATTCTAAGTCGTTCGAAAGAATTTAAAGCTGAAGGTTGTGTGGTGGTTCATTTATTGGATGATGCATTTCAAGTTGCAGGAGATGTTGAAGAAGTTATGATAATGGGCGGTTCAGGTGTTTATAATAAATCATTGGCAAGCGCCCACAGGCTTTATTTAACAGAAGTGCATGCAGATGTAAAAGGCGATGTTTATTTTCCTGAGTTTGATAAGGGCGAATGGATTGAAGTAGAAAGAGAAGCGCACTTAACGGATGAGCAGAATGATTTTGATTATAGTTTTGTGGTGCTGGAGCGAGTTGCTTGATTTTGTTGTTACGGTATACTGAACTGCTTCTCATCTTCTAGGCGCATCGCTGTTAATTTTCCACCCCAGAGACAGCCTGTATCTACAGGGTAAACATTATAAGGTGTAAAGTCTCGAATGGTTCCTAAACGTACTGTTGACCAATGACCAAAAATGATTTTGTCATGCTTGGTCTTTCTGTCATTGATCATGAACCATGGTGTTAAGTGTTTGCCTTGCGAACCACACGCGCCTTTTTCAGAGAAGTCTAATTCATGTTTATTGTCAAGATAACGCATGCGCGTAAAACAATTTACAATAAATCTCAGGCGATCATTGCCCGTTAAATTTTCATCCCAGATATTAGGCTTATTGCCATACATAGCAGCAAGAAATGAAAGATAATTTTTACCATTTAATGCCTGAGTAACTTCAGAAGATAATTGCAATGCTTGGTCAATTTCCCACTGCGGAGGAAGACCTGCATGGATTATAGAAAAGTTTAATTCTTTATCATGATGCATTAATGATTGCTTTCGTATCCATGTAATCAATTTATTTTTGTCTGGCGAGACAAGAACAGGAGTTAATGTATCTGCCTCTTTTTGTTTGGTCAATCCTGCAAAAATGGCGACAAGATGAAGGTCGTGATTACCAAGGACGGTGATGGCTGACCCACCTAGTTTCATAACAAAATTTAATACCTCAAGTGAAGCTGGCCCTCGGTTAACGAGATCTCCCGTAAACCATAGCCGATCATTTGTTTCGTCAAAATTAATTTCGTCTAGTAATTGAAGCAGTTCTTTGAAACAACCTTGGATATCGCCAATTGCATAAGTCGACATGTTATTTGAGGGGCTTAATGCAAGCTATGCGGAGCGGAAAGTCCGAAAGCAGGAATTGCTGTATAAAATTCTATTCCATCATCAGCAATCAAATAATAACCTCCCCGCATATAGCCAAAGGGTGTTTCTATTATTGTAGCACTCGTGTAGGTAAATTTTTCTCCTGTTTGTAGATATGGCTGTTTACCAATGACACCATTTCCACGGACTTCTTGAGTTTTGTCATTGGCATCTGTTATTAACCAGCGACGTCTGAGCAATTGAGCGGCAACTGATCCATTATTTTTGATGGTGATGGTATAGGAAAATACATATCGCTTATTATCCGGATCGGATTGATTCTGAAGGTAATCTGTTTCTACAACGATATCTATATCATGTTCAGTTTGCATGATTTCAATTTGACCTCAATTAATCTATACGCGCAAGCTTATAAATTTATTTTTTATAGAATTTCATTTTTTACACAAGATTTTTTCTATCTAAACGTCTGTAACTGATGGCTTCACTTAAATGCGCTGAGTCTATTGATATTGTAGCTGATAAATCAGCAATGGTTCTGGCAACCTTCAGGATGCGATGGATAGCGCGGGCAGATAAACCTAAACGATCTATTGCAGTGTTAAGTAGTTGTGACCCAGTATCATTGATCTTGCAATATTGATTCACCTCCTTGTTTGTAAGTTTGTGGTTAGCTTTGCCTGATCGGTTTAATTGTAATTGGTAAGCTTTGGCAACACGCTTTTGTATGGTTTGACTGTCTTCTGTGTTTGCGCTTTGACTTTGCCGGAAGACTTCTTTTGCTACCTTTGCTACTTCAATGTGGATATCAATTCTATCAAGCAGTGGCCCTGATATTTTTTGCCGGTAACGACGGATTTGATCTTCTGTACAGTTACAACGACCGCTTGCATCACCTAGGTAGCCACAGGGACAGGGGTTCATCGCGGCAATGAGTTGGAATTCGGCGGGAAATTCAGCCTGGTTTGCAGCACGTGAAATCACAATACGCCCAGACTCTAAAGGCTCTCTTAATACTTCCAATACACGACGATCAAATTCTGGCAATTCATCAAGAAACAAGATGCCGTGATGTGCCAGTGATATTTCACCAGGGCGCGGATTACTGCCGCCGCCGACCAAAGCAACGCCGGATGCCGTGTGATGTGGATGTCGTATTGGGCGTCGTCTCCATGTTTTTGGATCGAACCCTTGATTGCTCACCGAGGTGACCGCTGCTGATTCCAATGCCTGCAGTTCTGTCATTGGCGGTAAGATACCGGGCAATCGTTCTGCCAACATAGTTTTACCTGTACCAGGCGGACCAATCATGATTAGGTTATGACCACCCGCTGCCGCGATTTCTAAGGCACGTTTGGCATGATTTTGAGCACACACATCTGAGAAATCATAGTGACTATGAATATCTTCAATCTCAGGTTTGTCTGTGTATAAGGGAATCTGATCATCACCGTGTATATGTGAGCAAACTTCCATCAAATGCACAGCTGGATAGATTTTTGTATTAGAGACAAGTGCTGCTTCATTTGCATTTAAGCTGGGCAATATTAGTTTGTGGTTTTGTTGTGAACAGGCATGAGTAAAAGGCAGCATGCCTTTTACGGAACGAAGTTCCCCAGTCAAGGCCAGTTCACCAGCAAATTCATATTGATTCAGTGAATCTTTGGGTATTTGTCCTGATGCTGCAAGGACACCCATGGCAATAGCCAAATCAAAACGCGCCCCATCTTTAGGTAAATCGGCAGGCGCAAGGTTAATAGTGATACGACCCAAGGGAAATTCAAAATGATTATTTAATAGAGCACTACGGACTCTATCTTTACTCTCTTTAACCGTCGTTTCAGGTAATCCAACAATGGAAAGACTGGGGAGTCCCCGTGTGATATGAATTTCTATGGTGACCAGTGGTGCCTGAATGCCAACTTGTGCGCGGCTGTAGGTGATTGCGATACTCATCATCCATTGACGTCGATAATCTGCTGATTTGCAGACTCAAAAGCCCTCTCTTTTATAGTTTTTCTAGATAGTTATCCCCAAGGATACTACTTAAAAAATACCAATAGTTTAGTATTCATCATATGATGAAGGGGCGCTATGTCAATTAATATTCATTAAATATCTGACCTTAAACATCATGATATTTTTGCGCAGATCATGGTTTTTTTGTTTTCTCCAAGATAATTTTCTCCAAGACACTGGTTTTTTTTTCTAATTCTTCAAGCAAAGCACGTGTGCGAGAGAGTAATTCTGTCTGGATATCAAATTCTTCTCGTGAGACGAGATCTATTCTAGAGAAAGTAGCTTGTAACGCAGATTTAAGATTTTATTGCTCTCTCAGGATCTTATTGTAACAAAATCACTTGCATCATTGGTTTTATTAAAATGCATCAAAAAAATAAATGACGCACTTTTTGCCTAAGTTATTGTTATGTATATTAATAATAATTTTTAGACAAGCAAATTGTGACTGTATTTTGCCAAGATCAGATGGAAGTTTATCCAGAACCTGTCGCGCAATTTCTTCAAATTTCAATTTCATGGCTCTCAGAGTACTGTTTTTGTGATGAATCCAGCATTTTGATGAATCGTACAGAATAACTCGCATTATTGGTTCTAGAATTTGGGATTAGATCGCATTACTGAATCACAGGACTCTTTTATTGTCTGAACAAAATCACTTTAGTATTATTTATGACCATTCCGGGCTTGGTTTTATTGGTTCGCAAATTTTATCAGCAATTTTTGAAGTTTGTAACAATACTGGGTTTTATATGTATATAGTCAGATTAGCTTCTGGGGCGGTTTTGGTATGGCCAGCTGATTGCAATTCCTGAAATGAAATAATTATGATCGTCAGACTACAAGAAATGACGAGCCTATACCATGGCGACATACTTGATTTTGCTACGGTTTCTCAATGCAAGGTTAGCCTATTTAAGTTTCCCAAGTATTATAATCTACCACTAACCCTGCCTAAGTTTGGCTGCTGATTGTGGTATGGCAATGGCTGTAATTAATAATTAATGGATTTTAATGGACAAAAGCAGTGCACTGGGTTGTGACTGTAGTCAGCCTGATCGGGCCCACTTGCTGGGATGCTGTTTCAAGGCTGCAAGCACGCTTAAACGTAAGATGGGTTACCGGATGTATTTGGTATCCATTCCGTTGGTGGTATTATTGGCGCGTTTTTTAGCCTGGTTCAAAATTTTTAATCAGTGGCTGTCTCTCACTATTATATTGTGGCGTTTTTATATTCTAATGATGCGATGATTGGACTTCGCGTGAGTGAAGATGAAGAGATAGAAGGTCTCGATCTCCAGAGACATTTCAAATCATTCATCTCTCAAAGTGTGTGCTTTAGCACCCGGCTTTTCGTGGATCACTCTTTCCAAATGCGTTTAAAAATTTGTGTTAATCGCATACTCAGGGCGGTATTTCATGAGTCGTTTCCGCTAATTGATTACAGCAATTATTAAACCTTTCAAACTTGATGATGTGCGTGAAGCATTACATGAAACTGGAGCACAAGGTTTGACCGTGACAGAAGTTAAAGGTTTTGGTCGGCAAAAAGGTCATACAGAGCTTTATCGTGGTGCAGAGTACATAGTTGATTTTTTGCCTAAGATAAAAATAGAAATAGCACTGGATGACGAACAGGTGGAAGCAGCTATTGAAGCTATTATAAAAGCAGCCAAAACTGAAAAAATTGGTGATGGTAAGATTTTCGTACAGGAGTTACAACAGGTAACTCGCATTCGCACTGGCGAAACTGGTTCGGTCGCACTTTAAAGGTAATTTGGGAGGCATTTTAGATGAAATCATTAATTGGTAGTTTTAAAAAGCACAGAGGACTGGCATACCTGCATGTATTAATCACAGGGCTACTCGCACCATCTTTAGCCATAGCCGATGATCTGAGTGCTGGCGACACACGTCATGGATGATTACGGCTACCGTAATTAGTATTATTTATGACCATTCTGGGCTTGTCGCTTTTTTATGCAGGCATGGTTCGGGCTAAGAATGTTCTTTCCGTTTTAATGTAGTGTTTCACTGTTGCCTGTATGGCATCTCTTCTATGGCAGGATAGTCTGTAAATATAATGATAAATTCATACACTAGATTGTTTGATATAGAATTTAATAAATGTGAATACTAAGGACATAAAAATTCATGACCGAATTGGTTGATGAGACACTGCTAAGATCGTTTGTACCGCTTAGCGAATTAAATCCTAAAAAATTTCAGGAGCTTGCAAACAAAACATTTTCCGAAGAAATTGTGGCAGGTAAAACGCTATTTGAGCAAGGCGATACCGACAATAAAACGATCTACTTGCTTGAAGGCGAGGCTGTAATGACCGCAAGTAATGGTAAAAGCATTTCTGTCGTTGCAGGAACTCAAGCCGGGAAGCATCCTTTAGCTAACTTCCAGCCACGCAGATATACAGGTGTTGCTAAATCTGTTTGCAAAATTATTCGTGTAGACAGAGATCTGTTGGATATCTTGATGACTTGGGATCAGGTAACAGGTATCACGGTTGATGAAATCCAGACGGAAAACGCAGAAGAAGAGGATTGGATGATCAGAATCTTGCAGTCAAAAGCATTTTTGCAAGTGCCGCCAGGGAATATCCAGGCAATGTTTATGCGTATTCAGGAAATATCGACCAAGGCAGGAGATGTCATTATTAATCAAGGTGATGATGCTGATTTTTACTACATTATTAAAAATGGACAATGCAAAGTCACTAGAGCGTCAAAAACTGGTTCTGAATTGTTGCTTGCAACACTCAAAAGCGGTGTCTCGTTTGGAGAAGAGGCACTTTTGTCAGATGCCAAACGTAATGCCAATGTTGTGATGGTAACAGATGGTGTGTTGATGCGCTTGGCAAAAAAAGATTTTAACGAATTATTGAAAGAGCCTATGTTGACTTGGGTTACCAAGAAAGAAGGTGATGAGATGGTAAAAGATGGCGCTGTTTGGCTTGATGTGCGACTAGATAGTGAGTACAAACATGATGGACTTAAAGAGGAAAGTATCAATATTCCATTATTTATGTTGCGACTAAAGGTTGGAATGCTTTCTGCAGATAAGCAATATATTCTCTATTGTGATACTGGTAGACGCAGTGCAGCAGCAGCATTTTTATTAAGTGAGCGTGGTCTGGATGTTGTCTGTCTCAAGAACGGTTTAATGGGTGGTGGCAAAGGCAAGAATTAGTCTTTTCATTTCATTTGTTCTAATTAGTCGCGGTTAAATGAAAATAAACATAGATCCATCAGTCAATAACTACTGTGTGATAGGTAATCCTGTCACGCATAGCAAATCTCCTGAGATTCATACTGCATTTGCAGAACAAACTCAGCAAAATATTTTATACCAAGCTATTCAGGTTGATGATAGAGAATTTAAAAAGGCAATAAAAGAATTTCAAGCGCAAGGCGGCAAAGGTTTGAATATCACAGTGCCATTTAAGGGCGAGGCATGGGAAATCTCGGAAAATAGAAGCAGCAGGGCTGAACGCGCACTGGCTGTCAATACAGTTAGCCTTAATACTGGAAAAATAGTTGGTGATAACACAGATGGTGTTGGACTAGTTCGTGATTTAACAATCAATAAGAAATTACCGATCAAAGGTAAAGATATTTTAGTGCTTGGGGCAGGTGGTGCCGTTAGAGGGATTTTAGATCCATTATTCGATGAACAGGCAGGAAAGATTGTTGTTGCAAATCGTACGGTTAGCCGTGCCAGTGAGCTTGTTGATATTTTTTCTGATCGTGGCGATATCTCAGCTTGCGGGTTCGATGGGCTCGTCGGAAGTAGTTTTGATATCGTAATAAATGGTACATCGACTAGCTTGCAGGGTACTGTTCCATCGCTGCCTGAAAATCTTTTTAATGATAATGCGTGTTGCTACGATATGATGTATTCGATGAGCGATACAATTTTTGTTTCTTGGGCTAAGGCACACGGTGCGAGTAAAACATTTGATGGTTTAGGTATGCTTGTTGAACAAGCTGCGGAATCTTTTTTTATTTGGAGGGGGGTTCGTCCTGACACCAGCAAGGTGATTGAAGGTTTGAGAGGCAGGTATGTGGCTGCAAGGTAGTTTTTTATCTGTTTATTTTCTAAAGTCCGTTTATTCTATCCATTAAATCCGGTAGCCATGTGATGAGCTTTGGAAATAGAATTAATAATATTAAAGTTAAAATCTGTATCATCACGAAAGGCATTATTCCGCGATAAATATCCTGAATTTTTATTTCCGGGGGTGCAACAGCCTTCAAGTAAAACAATGAAAAACCAAACGGGGGTGTTAGAAAGGATGTTTGCAGGTTGAGACCAATTAAAATTGCCAACCAGAGTAAATTGATGTCCAGAAGATTTGCAATTGGTACAATGATTGGTATGACAATAAAACAGATTTGTAGAAAGTCCAGAAAGAAACCTAGAATGAAGATTAAAAACATACTGACAAACATAAAACCCCAAATACCACCGGGAATGCTTGTCATTACTTCACGAACCAGCGTTGCTCCTCCCATGCCACGAAATACTAAACCAAATGCGATGGCACCAATTAAAATCATAAAGACCATGCTGGTTAGGCGCACTGTAAGTTGCATGGAAGATTTTAGTTTGTCTATAGTAAATTTTTTGTAAGCAATAGAAAGTATCATAGCGCCCAGAGCTCCGATTGCAGCAGACTCAGTAGGCGATGCGATACCGATAAAGATTGAACCGAGAACACTGGCAATTAATAGCAAGGGTGGCAGTAATGTAAATATAACTTTTTTGAGTAGATATTCGTTTTTATTATTTTTCAGCGCAGGTGCAATATCTGGTTTTATCCAGGAAACACAAAGAATGTATAACAAGAAAAATGTAATCAATATTGTTCCTGGAATCACAGCGCCAATAAAAAGACGACCTACAGGCACGCCCATCACATCACCAAGCAGGATAAGTATGATGCTAGGCGGTATGATCTGACCCAATGTGCCGGACGCAGCAATGGTTCCTAAGGCAAGCGGGGGATAATAGTAATGTTTGAGCATAGTCGGTAGTGCAATAATACCCATCGTTACAACTGTTGCGCCGACAATACCTGTGGTTGCGGCCAGTAATGCACCAACTACTACTACTGATACTGCAAGACCACCTCGCATCTTGCCAAATAATAATCCCATGGTTTCCAGCAAGTCTGTAGCCAAACCTGATTTATCCAGCGTGATACCCATGAAAATAAACAATGGCACAGACAGCAGTGTGAAATTATTCATTATTCCCCAGATTTGCAGAGGAAGTAAACTGAAAAAATCCAGACCTAAAAAAATGCCGCCGAATAAAAGTGCGACAGAGCCAAGAGTGAATGCAACTGGATAGCCTGCTAATAACATGGTTATAAGCGTAGCAAACATGGCGACAATAGCGGTCGTCATGATTTATTGAAGAAGATAATATTGAGATTTTTTATAATATCTGCAACACCTTGAAGCAAAAGGAATATAAACCCCAATTGTATACTTGCCTTTAGTATCCAGCGATAAGGTAAGCCGCCTGGATCAGGAGAATATTCTAGATGAACATAAGATTGATAAACGAAAGGCCAAACATTAATAATGATTAGAATACAAAAAGGAAGTAATAGAAATAAGCTGCCAAACAGATTAAACCACGCTCTGCGCTTATCATTCATGAACTTGCTTTTATAAAAGATATCAATTCTGACATGATCATCGTGTTTTAAGGTGTATGCGCCTCCAAGCAGGAATATCAGGGAAAATAGGTGCCATTCCATTTCCTGTAGCGCGACAGAACCGCTCAAGAAAAAATAACGCATGGTAACATCGTAACTCACCAGCAAGACCATGGTTAAAACAAGCCATGAAATCAGCTGTCCAGTGAGATCACTAAATTGTTCCAGTTTATCTGAGAGATGCGTTAATAAATGCAAGGCGTTATTTTGTTTCATATCCTAAGGTAATTCCTTAAAATTGAAGGCGTATTATTATTTGGAACCAGCATAAACGCCATACCAAATTGTTATATCTGATTATTTAAACATACAGGCTTTCTGTTTGAGCGTTTGCAGGATTAAGATGATGTTATATGCCAATGCAATTGAATGGATACGCTTAACTGTTGTTATGCACAAGCAAGCCAAATGATAATAAACTATGTGATTTATTGATAGTGGCTACTATTCGTAAGAATTATTAAAATAAATAAGTTGTTGATTATAAAGAATAATTATAATTCCTCATCATACAATGAAGCGGTAATATGAAATTTAAACTCAGGAAATACACAGATGAATCAAGAAAATTTATTCACAGAGTTTTCCACAGCCTAAGCTATTGATTTTTCTCATAGCAAGTGTTCGCCAGCTGGATAAAATTATCAATTAAGAGGGTTTCTGCTCGTGCTTTAGGGGAAATGCCCAGATTCATTATCTGTTGTTCACCGAGCATTCCTTTCAAGCAATTTTTTAATGTCTTTCTTCTTTGAGAAAATGCCTGTTTTACGATATGTGTGAAACAGGGATAGTCCGAAATCTGCTGCAAAAATTTATCATAGGGTCGTAATTTTATAATTGCTGACATGACTTTGGGTGGCGGTGAAAATGCGTCCGGATTGACAGTGAACAATTTTTCAACATGACAATTAGCCTGTACCATTACAGAGAGACGCCCATAATCTTTGTTTCCAGGTGCAGCGCACATACGATCAATGATTTCTTCTTGAAGCATGAATACCATATCCTCAATAAACTGGCTATTTTCCAGTAGATAAAAAATCAAAGGTGTTGAGATATTATAGGGCAGGTTGCCAATGATACGCAGATGCTGATTGCCTAACCCCTTAAAGTTATAAGTCAATGCATCAATGCAATGAATAACAATTTTTTGTTCATCCGTATATTTCTTGGCTAGAGCCTGAGCTAAATCTCTATCAACTTCAAGGACGTGTACTTTATCGACATACTCTAACAATGGATCTGTAAGCACACCTTTACCAGGACCTATTTCAATGATTGTCTGATTCTTTTGTGGATTTATAGCTGTGATAATATGCTGAACAACATTTTGGTTATGGAGAAAATGCTGTCCAAATCTTTTTCTTGCTTTATGTTCGGCCATTGATCTGTGTTAGCCATTCGTCATCAGTGATGTTGCATCTTTAGAAGTAAAACGATTGGATGTATTGCCTGCTATATTAATAGCGTACTGAATTGCTTTTAATAAACTTGAATGAGAGGCATTGCCTGTGCCAGCAAGCTGAAGAGCAGTTCCATGATCAACAGAAGTTCTGACTATGGGCAATCCCAAAGTAACATTGACTACTTCACCAAACCCAAGAGATTTTAATACAGGCAATCCTTGATCATGATACATGGCGACAATAATATCAAAGCTATCGATCATTTTCGGTGTGAATGCAGTATCTGCCGGCTGTGGGCCTATTATATCCAAGCCCTGGTTTTTTAATGTGTTAATAGCTGGAATAATGACATCGTTTTCTTCACACCCTAAATGACCATTCTCGCCCGCATGCGGGTTTAAACCGCAAACTAGAATATGGGGCTTGTTGATAGAAAATTTATTCCGAAGATCGCTTTCAATAATTTGCAAAATCTGGATTAGCTTATCTTTGGTGATGGTCTTGCTTACCTTTGACAGGGGCAGGTGGGTTGTAACCAGTGCAACTCTTAATGCATGATTTGCCAGCATCATGACAGAGGTGGTCTGACAAATATCTGCAAGAAATTCTGTATGGCCACTGAATACAATACCAGCATCATTAATGATCGATTTTTGAATTGGGGCAGTAACCATGGCGTCAAATTCATGATTAAGACAAGCTCTACAGGCAGTTTTCAGAAGATACAGAACGTATTCAACATTACGTGTGTCAAGATTCCCTGCAATAGTATGAGTTTTAGTTTTAACAGGAATAATTTTCAGGTTTTTGGTGGTGTGTTTTTGGTTTTTCGTATCATTAAATTCAATTAATGACAGAGGCAGTCCTAATATAGATGCGCGATCCTGCAATAAATCCGGATCGCCTATGACAACAATATCAGCGTTAATATTTTCTTGGGCAACTTGAACTATGATGTCAGGACCAATGCCTGCAGGTTCGCCTGTTGTGATGATAATACGTGGTAGCTTGCTGTTAATTCTCATTCACGTTTAGTCGGTATTCTACATAGGCCTCATCACGAAGATGCCGCAACCAAGTTTGGTAGGCTTCTGTTGATTTTTTTCTACGAATCATTTCCACTATTTTTTCTCGTCTGGAATTTTCAGTATTGTCATGCTCTCTACGATCTAGAACCTGCAGTATGTGCCAGCCAAATTGTGTCTCAAAAGGTTGGCTTATCTCGCCGATTTTGAGTTGATTCATTACCTCTTCAAACTTCGGTACCAGTCTCCCAGGACTAGACCAACCAAGGTTTCCTCCGTCAGCTGCGCTTATCATATCATCCGAATGTGATCGAGCCAGCTTTGAAAAATCATCACCACCATCAAGACGTATTTTTAATTGTTCTAGTTTGCCCAAGGCAATTTCTTCTGTGGTTAGCTCATCAGCTTTAATCAATATGTGACGGGCGCTGATCTGTGTAATCATATGTTTTTCATTGCTTTGCGTGTCAGTTAATTTGATAATATGAAAGCCGCTTGCGCTTTTAATGAGATCGCTGATGTCACCTTTTTCCATGCTGGAAACCTTAGTTCTGAAAAGCGTAGGAATGTCATTTTTTTTACGCCAGCCCAAATCATTAGTCTCAAGTGTTTTCTTATTATCCGATATAGTTTCTGCCGTGGTTGTAAAATCCTGTCCTGTTTTTAAAGCCTCAAGCACTTTTTCAGCTGCTAGTTGAGCATCCTCTTCTTCACTTGGAGTCGGGTTTTCTGGTAATGGTATGAGTATGTGGTTTAACTGGTATTCTGTTTCTGTATATCCTTGAAACTCCATATTGGCGAGGGCATTGTCGATTTCTTTACTGGTAATAGAAACTCGGTTGTCCACTTGGCGTTGGCGGAGTCGTGAAATGATAATTTCGTTACGTATATTTTCTCGAAATTTTTCATAACTAAATCCATCTTTTTCGAGAATTTCTCTAAACTTGTTTAGGCTGACATTATTTTCAGATGCTATGCCGTTGGTTGCTTTGTTTAGTGTTTCATCATCGACATGGATTCCTGTTTCTTCAGCTTTCTCAAGTTGGATTCTCATCATAATCATACGCTCCAGAACCTGAGCCTCTAAAGTTTTAGGAGGAGGCAGGCCAGTGCCTTGTTGTTGCATTTGACTTGCCACCGTTCGGAGTTTTTCATCCAGCTCGCTTTGCATAATAATGTTATTTTCAATTACTGCAACGATACGATCTAGCTGCATAGTTGCCAGTGAATTAAATGTTTGCAATACAAGGAGAAAGCCTGCAAACAGAAGATGCATGTAGTGAAATTTCATTTTAAAAATTGCCCTCATAACCGGGAATTCTTTGCCTCAGAAAGTCTATCGTTTTATGCCCAGTATCTGCAAGACCTTTGAACTCAAGGTAAAAAAATACGCCTGTATCAAAGTCTCCATTTATATTAGTTAAAAATCGCCGAGTAATTGTTTTGAAAGCAAAGCAGCAACCATCATATTCAATACCACCGAAAATTTCCAATGACTTGTTTTTTGCGGTTGCATAATTCCATCGACCAACTATGCTCCAACTCTGGTTAAACGGCCAATGAAAGGAGAGATTACTCTGCTCAATGTTTGCTAGATTGTCACCAGCATTAGAGGTGTCGCGAACACGATAGCTAAGATTGATTGTCTTGGTTGTCGTTGGTTTGTATTGAATTTGTGCGAGCAATTTTTCAGTCGTGTTTGAATTTGGATTCCAGTGCAGTTCACTTCTGAATCCCCAGTGATTAGATAATTTCACACCAAATGCTGCGATGAATGGCGAGCTTTCACCATCAATTCTTAAATTATTAGGTAAAATCACTTCCCTATTATCCAAATAATAAATTTTCCCTAAATTTAAATAAGCTTTTTCTTTACCAGTATTATGGTCTATGAGGTGCGAGGTCAATGCCAAAGTCAATTGGTTAGCATCACCAACGCGATCATTACCGCTAAAGCGATATTCTCTGAATAATGAATCGAAAGAGAAATCATAAGTATCGGTGTCAAATATAGGTAAATTATCCTGATTTTCTTTAGGGATATAAAGGTAAAAAAGTTTAGGTTCGAGTGTTTGTAATGTTCTTTTTCCAAATAAAGAGAAATCACGTTCAAGAAAAATGCCACTATCAATACTTACCACGGGCAATAAGCGACTAGGGCTTGATTCAAATGTGTTTGTATTATGTAGATCGTATTGTGTAAAATGCAAACTAATTTTTGGTGTCACGAACATAGAAGCAGTTCTATATGGATAGCTTACAGAAGGTAATAAATTAAGCCTTGTGCCAAGTACGTTATCTACAAAGCTTACGTCATTATCGCGATCGAAATATGTAAATGCACCATTTAAATCATAATAAAATTTGTTAGTACCGTTCGGGGAATGTGCATTGAAATTTATTTGCGGTAGACGTTTATACGGCCTGCCAGCGACAGTGGTTGTTTGGGTAACAAGCTGGTAATTTTCCAGTCTCATACTGGCACCCCACCAATTCGCAACATATGAAATATCACCACGTTGTTGTAGAAAACGTGTGCTGGTGATGCCAAGAGACGCGCCAAAATCTTCAAAATATTGTTTATCAGATACCCTGTTATAGTTTAATGAGAATTTACCATTGCTTGCAAACTTATATTGATGTTTCAATCCAAGGAGGTTTCTATTCTTGTCGTCGAATTGTTTATCACTGGGGAGATATTCAGTGCGGATTTGGATGTCGCCATTTTTATATACATGACGAAATTCGCCCATCAGCATTACACCGCTATCCGCGAGCAATCTGGGAGTCAATGTCGCGTCCGTTTGCGGGGCTATATTCCAATAAAAAGGTGTTTGTGTTTGAAAGCCATGTCGATTTGAATTTTCCACGCTGGGCATTAAAAACCCGGTCTTTCTTTTCTTGTTTAAAGGGAATGATATGTATGGGCTGTAAAATATCGGCATATCTTTAATTTTAAATATGATGTTTTTAGCACTACCCCATTCTTTTACGCGATCAAAATTAATTTCTTTTACAGATAGAGACCAGAGTTTATTTTTTGGATCGCAGGTACTGTAGTCGGCGTTTTTTAAATTAATTTCATTATTACTCTTCATCTCGAGATTAGCGCTTTGCCCATGCCCATGAGTATCTTTGAGTACATACTTAGTATTTTCGAATTGACCAGTATCGGCTTTGAATTCAATATGTGCTTTATCAGCTTCCAGATAAAGTGATTTATCCCAATACTGAATATTACCTTGCAAATCAGCAACATCATCTGCTCGGTTGAATTGAGCATGGTTGGATTTGATGTGTTGATCATTATGCATAATCTCAACATTTCCATCTAGTGTAGAGGTTTCTTTTGCTTTCACATCAGCATTATCTGCCGTAATGTGTATTTCGTCTAATGTCAATTTAGGAAAAACGACTGGACGTGCGGGGATGTTTGATGAGTCTGCGCATAGCGACCAATCTAACTTTGCTTCACTTGCCATGACGGATATGACGGGAGTCAAAAATATAGACATGATTAGAGTTGATATGATGAAATATTTATTCAATTTTTGCGATTGTGATTTATTAATTGTGCTTTATTATTTTTTTTGATGTTGGTCAAGAGTTGCTTTGCGGTGATTCCTTAGCAGAAAAATTAGGGTTTTAGCTCCAGTAGAATATTCGTATTTCCGAATATATAGATCGCCTTATTTTTTTAAATGCTTATGATTTTAGTCTTAATATCTATATTTAATAATAATCTAGCTTAAAGTTTCTTGAAGCGATACCAAGTAAGCAAGGCAAATGCTGGCGCGCCTGCTGTAGCACCTATCAGAAAAGGTATGTGTAGATTTAACCAAACAACAGGCGCGAAGAGATATATTATGTCATCAAAATCAAAACCAGCAAAACCGGCATAGGCCTTTTTTCCAGTATCTTTTTGCGCCTCATCAATTTTTTCGGCAAGGATTTCAGCAACAATCACACCAGTCGCTGCACAAATGCCCATGACAATCGTCCAAAATCTAAGCTCTATATTCCAGCAGCTTGTATTTCTTAAGCCAATACCGATTCCAATAAAGAATAATGCTGTGACAAACATATCTGAGTAATAATCATATTGATGACCCCACAGACTGGTTTTGTCGCTGACGCGAGCCAGCTCACCATCTGCGCGGTCTAGAAAAGTAGATAATAGCCATAGTAAACCGCCATAGGAGTTCCACTGTGTCGTTCCTATGGCAAATAGACCACAAGCAGCTATGCCAGTAATTAATCTTAAGGTTGTCAGATGGTTTGGCGTGACAGGCGTATTAACAAGCGGCAAGATACAAACCCGTGCTATTTTATGCGTCCAAGAATCTCCAACCATAATTTAAAAGGCCACCTAGGCTTCTTGAAAAGTTGTTAACTCAATCGAAAATTTTTCGATGATACGTTTTACTCGTGGATGAATGAGTGCTTTGTATTCTGCTTCAAATTCATAATCTTTTGTAAGCGGATCAATGTCATCCCATAGTTTCGTTGCTGGGTGCAGATAAATTTCTGACAAGCCATCTTTGAGGTTTGGAAGTATCCGAGCTAGAGTATTAAGATTCATGTGCCCGGTATGATGCAAACCAAAAATATTCGCATTAAATTTAATTTTATTTTTAATGAGTCGCTTTTTCATTCTTAAAATAAATGGCTTGAGGAGTAGCCAAATGGCAAATCGCGTTATTTTTTCTTTAGGGTGATTTATCAGTACATGTAGAGGTCTTTCATCAGGGACTCGGACAGCATTCATTCCATAATCTTTGCCAATCTCGATGATGGCATCAAAGACGGTAGGATGAAGGTGAAAATGATTATGCGCATTCACATGGTCAAGGCGTAGTCCAGTTTTTTGAAATGCTTCGAATTGTGCGCGGATTTCATCTTTCAATTGCTGCTTGACGCTTGCTTTGAAAAATATCTTGATGCCATTACTGACAAGCCTATTTGAAAATTCACCATCAGTATTTACAAGATTAGGAATGTCACTGTGCGGTAGACAGGAACAACCATTGGATAGCACTAGATGTAAACCAACATTAAGATTTGGCAACTGCTTGGCTCGTGCGATTGCATCATCTGCTTCAGTTGCAGAAACCATCAAACTGGTTGATGTGAGAATGCCTTTTTGATGAGCTTGGGAAACAGCTTCGTTGATGGGGATTGACAGACCAAAATCATCGCCTGTCACAATCAATTTTTTCAGACTGTGCTCTCCCGCACGAAAAGGAATTTAAAGAATTCCACGCCTTCACGAAGGCGACGTTTCATAATTTCCCAATCCTGACACATTTCGAAAAATAATGTTGCCATTTTCCACGGACGGAAATAGAAGCGCTTGTAGAAATTATCAACAGCCTCAAAAATATCATCACTGGGCAGGTGTGGATAGTTCAACACCGAATGTTGAACACCATTATCGCCTACCAATGTGGTGTCATCTATTAACCAACCATTCTCAATTGCCTGTTTGTAGAGAAATGTTCCAGGATAAGCAGCAGGCAGTGACACTTGGATGGTTTGCGGATTTAGTTCCTGTGCATATTTAATTGATTCTTCAATAGTGTCCGCTGTTTCTCCTGGAAGACCAACAATAAAAGTTCCGTGAATGAGGATGCCCAAACTATGACAGTCTTTGGTGAACTGACGCGCAATATCTGTTCTTATGCCTTTCTTGATGTTTATTAATATCTGCTGATTACCGGATTCGTAACCGACCAGTAAAAGGCGCAGACCATTGTCTTTCATTATCTTCAGTGTTTCATAGGGGACATTGGCTTTTGCATTGCAAGACCAAGTGATACCTAACTTGCCAATCTTTTTTGCTAATGCCTCTACATGTTCGATATTGTCCGTTAGCGTATCATCATCAAAGAAAAATTCCTTAACCTCAGGGAAGTTATCTCTTGCATAAATTAATTCTGCAATGATGTTATCGACTGAACGGGTGCGGTAGTTATGGCCAGAAATAGTTTGTGGCCAGAGACAAAAAGTACAACGAGATTTGCAACCTCTGCCAGTATAAAAAGACATGTAAGGATGCAGCATGTAGCCATTGTAGTAATCTTCTGTGACCAGATTTTCTTTATAGATTTTAGTTACCCAAGGCAGTGAATCCATATCTTCAATCAATGCACGGTCTTTATTGTGAACTGGTTTACCATTTTTTTTGTAGGTAATGCCATCGACTTCTTTTAAAGGTTGTTCTTTAGCGATTTCTTGAATGGTGAAATCAAATTCGTTCCCCGCGACAAAATCAATAGCATCAGAAGTAAGGACAGTGTGATCTGGATTGACTGCAACATGTGGACCGCAAAAACCAATGAGTAATTTTGGATTTTCTCGTTTGAATGCCTCTGCAATTTTTACGTCGTTTAGAAATGAAGGTGTGCTTGTATACAGCACTAGGAATTCATAATCAGTTGCTAGAGGTAAAACTTTGTCCAGCGACATATTTCTTGCCGGTGCGTCGATTAAGCGACTGCCTTCAACCAGAGCTGATAGTTGAGCGAGCCATGTTGGATACCAGAAAGATTTTACCTCTCGTGTACATTGGTAACGAGACCCAGCACCACCGTCAAATCCATTAAAGGAGGGTGGGTTTAAAAATAATGTTTTCAACATACCAACGGGACTCCTGCATTCTTCATTAAAACTACAAAACTATTTTATCTGTAGCTTGTCGTGTTTTTAATTGTCTTCTTTAGTTTTTATCTCACCAAGTTGAAGACTGTTCATTGGTTTCCTGAATCTTCATGCATCAGACCGCCATCATCTACAGAAAATATGCGATTTCTCCATTCAAATGAATGTACGGTAAAGCTTATTATTCGGATAATAAATGACAGTATATCCCTCGCCGGAATAAGCAGCAATAAATCCACACCACTTAAACTAAGCACCGATTTTACCTGTAGATGTAGAAAAATTCGAGCAGTAATCGTAGTCACTAAAATCGTTGCTGGTAAAAATGTGTGTTGTGTGAATATCAACGCGAATAATGTAGTCAGGCTACTTATTACTAATGCGTCGGTCAAAAAGGTGCCGAGATAGCCCAGTGGTTCAACGGCTCTGAGTGTTCTAGCCCAACGAAGCTCATGCAAGAACAATGATTTATAGCTTGATTCGTAGGACATGTTTTCTACTATCGTGTGCGATAAATGTATTTTATAGCCGCATTTTGTGACCATTTGACCCAGCATGTAGTCATCAGCCAGATAATCAGCCAGCGCCTTGAAACCTCCAAAATTAGTCAATATTCCACGGCGTATGGCCATCGTCGCCCCCAGACAATAACTAATATCTTTCAGCGCATTTGAGATAAGCACCGAAGGGAGAAACCATTCATTGATATACATGGCATTTAGTTTTGAAGCGATATTACCTGCGGCACGACCTGAATAAAGGCAGGTGACAGCACCGTTTGCGGTATCGGCAAATGGCGCAACAATATTGCGCAGGTAATGTTTACTGGCATGCATATCACTGTCTGCAACCAGTAGAATGTCATATTTGGTCAAGTGAAACATATTAATTAGATTGGAGACCTTACGGTTTGAGCCATGTAACCGTGCATCGACGACCATTTTTAAATCCAGATGCGGATAATCATGGATAATCTTTTCAATCACAGGAATTGCCGCATCATCTTTTCCATGCAACCCAAAGATGATTTGGTATTCAGGATAATCTTGTTCGCAAAATGATCGTAAATTCTTATCTATGCCGCGTTCTAAACCACAAATAGGTTTAAATATCGTGACAGGCGGTGTAAAGCTTGAGAAGGTATGGGGGTTTTTTTGATTTTTCGAAGCCTAATGATGCAAAAACTAGCGAATAATAAATAGCCAATCGCGCAGAGATTAATCAATAACAACAGATAAAATATGATTTCGTAGTTATTCATCGAAAATCCATTATATATTTTTTGATTAATTAATATTTTTTTACTTTTTACTCACAAGCCGTTTACTTTCAAAGTGTTGCCAGACCACTAAGCCAGGAATATCGATTAGAAACTCTCGAATCCTTGTTGCCAGCGATATAGCTAATGCTATATCGGGCATTATTCCAAGCAGCGCACCTAACACAACATAACTGCCTTCCTGAATCCCATACGCATTTGGAATAAAGAAAGCGATATCACTGATGGTACTTGTTAGGCTTTTCAACATCAAAGCTTCAATAATACTGATAGGAAAACCGAGCAAACAGCAAGCCAGCCAGACTTCGGAGGTCTGTAATACGAGACCAAATGTACGCCACAGTGTTGAGATGATGATGCAATGGTAATCGCTATATATATCTCGGACAATGGCATCCACTTCTCTGGCATTATTGGTGATGGTCTCCCAGCTATCAGTACTAACAAATTTACCAACGACTTTAGCCATGAAACCGACCATGCCTGCGTGCTGTATCAGGATAAATCCCAGCAAACCTCCGGCTAAGGCAGTGATGCCCAGCATGGCTGCAATCGCCAGTTCGTTATCCAAAGCAAGATAGATGAGTAGCAGTGTTCCAACGAAGGCCCAAATAGCCACCGCCATTGCTTGTACTGTTTTATCTACCAACACAGAAGCACTAGAGTTCACACCATTTACTCCCCAGAGCGTTATTAACCTAGCTTTGGCAATTTCACCACCAATAGTGGCGACAGGCAATAATGTATTGATAGCTCGCCCAATCCAAAGCGCTTTGAGTGCCGTTAAAAATTTTGGCGTATATTGTTTCGGAAATAACATACACCATGAAACAGTCGCTGCCAGAAGGCAGGGCGACCAAACGATAGGTAAAATAAGTAATTCGTAGCCTGATGTTGCTAACAGGTGAAAAAGATCATCAATACCTTGCCACAGAATCAATAGGACAAAAATAGACAGGCCTAAAATCAGACCAATAATAGAAAGCACACGCATTAATGTTTGTCAGGAAATTAGTTTTGAAATAATCTAATATTACGATAGACGCAATATAACTTAAATGAGGTATAACATGCCATTTTCTTTGCAAGAATCACGGCAGACATGCAGCAGACATAAAAAAATTAAATCTTGCTATGTCTCGCGTTATATTCATTAAAGTACGCCCTTAGCATACGCCTGTACGGAGTTATACGGTAGGTGATGCATAGGTCAAGCCAAATTGAGAGTTTTGAACTTGGAATACAACAAGCAATATGGTTCGGTGATTGATAAAAAACACAAAGCCAATAGACTATTAACAACATAGATTTTTGAATGAAGATTTTTTTGAATGAATTATGAACAGCACGAGCATCCCTGAAGCGCCAGAACAGATATTCCCTTTGATAAGACATCTATCCTATCGACTGACCCCCATACTTCTGAAAATACCCATCACCCCAAATCAGATCACTGTTGTATCACTTTTATTAGGCTTAAGCTGTGCTGCCTGTTTTATGCAGGGTGATTGGATTACAGGGATTGTTGGCGGGTTATTATTGGTCGCCAGTTATGTATTTGATAATTGCGATGGTGAAGTTGCTAGGGTCAAAAACATGTCTTCTGATTTTGGCGCAAAACTGGACGATATGGTGGACTGGATCGTGGATGCTAGTTTCTTTGCTGCATTAGGTTACGGCACAGTGCAAGTAAGCGGGCAGCAGTTTTGGTTTTGGTTAGGATTAGCAGCAGCAGCAGGTGCGTTGATTGATTATATTGTCGACCTAATATACTATGCGAGAAAGAGTAGAAATCTAAAAACTATCAGCAGGGAAGAGCAGGCAAAGCAAGCAAAAAAACCAGAAAAAAAACTAGATTGGGTCATATTTATATTTCATAAACTCAGTCGTGCAGACTTCTGTATTATCGTTTTGGGCTTAGCTGTATTTAATGTCGCATGGATATTATTACCATTTGCTGCTATCGGCGCACAGATATATTGGATAACAGACTTGTTCGAAAGCGCTAGGGGATATCGTACCTAGCGACAGAATTTTGTAGTAAAATATCACAGACAAGACTTAGATGAATCTACTTAGAGAAATTTAAAAGAATCTTACGAAAATGAAAAGATTAACATTGATTTTATTTGTTTCATTACTATTTTTTGCGACAGCAAGTTATGCAGGGAACGAAGATCTCATTGTAGAGGTGACCGAAGCAAAAAATAAGCTACAAGAATTACAGGATTCAAATTCTGATTTTAAGGAAAAGTTAGCGAACAATGAAAATGAAATAGCAAGTTATCAATTAGCGCTTGAAGATGTTGAAGCGGAGATTTCTAGATTGAAAGAATCAGCGCTTGAAGATGTTGAAACAGATATTGCAGAATTGCAAGAAGAAAGTGAGGGAGAATAAGGCTAAACTTTAGCGCATTGTGCCTTCGTATGATCCTGATATATCAATTATAAAGTTTGGCTATTAAAATATTCCTCGCATTAATACAACCTTGAATTATTTAGGCGCGTAGCTCAGCTGGTTAGAGCACCACCTTGACATGGTGGGGGTCGTTGGTTCGAGTCCAATCGCGCCTACCAAATTCCTCAAAGTACTGCCTCAAGTAAGTCCATGATAATAAATTCTAACATCACGACATATATTTGTAAGTTTACTTGCCAGTATCGAAACTCTATTATAGGATCGGGCACTTTATAAAATCTTATTTTATTAACACAAGATTTTATTAGTACAAATTAAGATTTTATTAGTACAAATTATTAGTATGGGGAAATATTTTAATACAGTATTTTTTAATACAGTGCCTTTGATTTTTAGTATCACTGCTCTTTTGTTAAGCGACTCTTTGTGTAGGTCGCCACTGTTTAAGAAAAGGAGGTAGCATGCCCGTAATCACTCTTCCTGATGGCACTCAAAAAAAGTTCGATCATCCTGTATCTGTCATGCAGGTGGCTCATGATATTGGTTCTGGTCTAGCAAAAGCAACCCTTGGCGCCCAGCTTGGCGATGTTCTGGTTGATGCCTCATATATCATTGAAAATGATTCTGTATTAAGAATTATCACTGAGCGAGATGAAGAAGGGTTGGAGATAATTCGCCATTCTTGTGCGCATCTTATGGCACAAGCAGTGAAGCACTTATTCCCAGATGCGCAGGTCACTATTGGCCCTGTCATTGATGATGGTTTCTATTACGATTTCTCTTACAAGGAATCATTCATACCAGAAGACTTGCAAAAGATTGAAGATAAAATGATTGAATTGGCAAAAGCCGATTTGCAGGTGTCAAGACGAATATTGCCAAGGAATGACGCTGTGAAATTTTTTCGTGATATGGGCGAAGAATATAAAGCTAAAATCATCGAATCAATTCCCGAAGATCAGGATTTATCTCTTTATTCACAAGGAGATTTTACTGATCTTTGTCGGGGACCACATGTTCCCAGTACGGGGAAATTGAAAGCATTCAAATTGACAAAACTGGCAGGAGCCTATTGGCGCGGTGATTCCAATAATGAAATGCTGCAACGTATTTATGGAACAGCATGGCAGAATAAAAAATCCCTGAAGGCCTATCTACTCCGTCTTACAGAAGCCGAAAAACGTGATCATCGTAAGTTAGGTAAAAAATTTGGGCTTTTTCATTTTCAGCATGAGGCGCCCGGAATGGTGTTTTGGCACGAAAAGGGTTGGCAAATTTATCAGTTACTTGAGCAATATGTGCGAGAAAAATTGAAACAGTATGGTTATCAGGAAGTTCACACACCACAATTGATTGATCGTTCACTGTGGGAAAAATCAGGACATTGGGATAAATTTTCAGATGATATGTTCACAACCAGTTCTGAGAATCGTGAATATGCAATTAAGCCAATGAATTGCCCTGCTCATATCCAGATATTTAATCAAGGACTCAAGAGTTATCGGGATTTACCGCTACGTATGTCTGAGTTTGGTATCGTGCATCGTAATGAAGCGTCGGGGACGCTACATGGATTGATGCGAGCCAGGCGATTTACCCAAGATGATGCGCATATTTTTTGCACCGAAGAACAATTGCAGGAAGAAGTTACAACGCTAATTGATCTAACTTTTCAGACGTATCGTGATTTTGGTTTTGAGAATATCTCCATTGCAATTTCGACCAGACCAAAGCAGCGTGTCGGATCAGATGTGCAATGGGATCGCGGAGAAGAGGCTCTGAAAATTGCCGTTGATGGTAAAAAACTAGATTGGAAGCTACAGCCGGGCGAAGGTGCTTTTTACGGACCAAAAATTGAATTTGTCCTGCAAGACAGTATTGGTAGAACTTGGCAGTGTGGCACTATACAGGTAGATTTTTCTATGCCCGGTAGCTTAGATGCGAGTTATATTGGTGAAGATGGCGCAAAACAGGTGCCCATCATGATCCATCGAGCGATTTTAGGCTCAATGGAGCGATTTATTGGGATTTTGATTGAACATTACGCAGGTAATTTTCCAGCTTGGTTAGCGCCAATACAGGCTGCTGTGATTAGTCTCACTGAGAATCAGACCAAATTTGCATCTGAAATAGCAGAAAGCTTGAAAAAACAAGGATTCAGAATCGATCTTGACTTGAGAAATGAGAGGATCGGGCTTAAAATCCGCGAGCATGCAATTCAACGCGTTCCATATCAGTTGGTGATAGGGGCTCGTGAAGTTGAAAATAAAACAGTGACCGTACGCACGCGTAATGGCGAAGACTTGGGCAGTATGTCAATTGATGCCTTTGTTCAGCACCTTGAAAGTGATATCGCGTGTTTGGGTCGCTCTAATTGTGGGTAATTTTAATTCGGAGGAATAACAAATCGCTGTAAATAAAAAGACGCGTCTAAATGGAGAGATAACATCTCCAGAAATAAGACTTATTGATAAGGATGGAGAACAAGTGGGTTTAACAACTCTAAAAGATGCTTTAGCTATGGCAGATGGATTTGAACTGGATTTAGTTGAAATTGTTCCAACTGCGGAACCTCCAGTTTGCCGAATCATGGATTACGGCAAGTTCGTTTTTGAACAGACCAAGAAAAGGCACGTTGCCAAGAAGAAACAAAAACAGATTCAGGTGAAGGAAATCAAGATTCGCCCAGGGACAGAAGAGAGCGACTATCAAATTAAATTGCGTAATTTAATTAAGTTCTTAAATCAGGGTGATAAAGTAAAAATTACGCTGAGATTTCGAGGACGTGAAATGGTTCATCAGGAATTAGGAACCAAGATGTTGCAGAGAATTGAAGCAGACCTTGGCAAGTTTGGGAATATAGAACAATTCCCGAAGATGGAGGGTCGGCAGATGGTTATGGTCATGGAGCCAAAAAAATTAGCTTAAAGTATTATTGATATGGTAATAAAAAATTAATGGGGGGGGTGAAAACGATGGAAGCAAAAATGACGGACGAACCTGAGAAAAAAGATGAAGTAGAAAAATATTAATAGAAAATTTATTAAAACCACCTGTTGTTACTATAATTGTCGCAGTAATTATTATTATTGGGCTATATTTTATCATGTCACCGTATCAGAATTGCCTTAGAGATGGGTAGCATGCAAGAACTTGCGTAAGACATACAAGTTGGTGAAAATTAACAAAGCAGTTATAAAAAAGTAGTCACAAATGCCGAAAATGAAAACAAACCGTGGTGCAGCGAAGCGTTTCTCAAAGAGTGCTTCAGGAAAATTTAAGCATCGCCAATCATTCAGGAATCACATCCTGACCAGTAAAAGCACCAAGCGCAAACGTCAATTGCGTAGCACTATTGCTATTCATGATAATGACCAAAAATCGGTTGCGCGTTTGTTACCGTATAGTTAGGGAGCACTGAAATGCCAAGAGTAAAACGCGGTGTTACCGCCCATGCCAGACATAAGAAAGTTTTAGAGCAAGCTAAGGGCTATCGAGGACGTCGTAAAAATGTTTATCGTGTTGCCAAGCAAGCAGTCACAAAAGCTAGGCAATATGCTTATCGGGATCGTCGCGCGAAGAAACGTGTTTTTAGAAGTTTGTGGATAACCAGAATCAATGCCGCTGCGCGCGAAAATGGTTTGTCATATAGTCGCTTAATCGATGGGCTAAATAAATCTAATATTGATGTTGATCGTAAAATCCTTGCAGAGTTAGCTGTTGCTGATAAAACAGCATTTTCAGAGCTTGCAAATATAGCAAAATCTAGTTTCACGGCTTAGCGCTATGAAATTAAATCTGTTTATAGGGGAAAGTTAGCTTTCCCCTTTTTTATGTGCAGTATATATATGCGTTCAGTTTCCTGAATACAGGATAAGAGTGATGTGTAAAATTAAAATGATAGTTAACGAATTCTGGTTAATTAATGAATGAGTTAACTCAAATCGTCGAAGAAGCCAAGGCCGCTATTGATGCAGCAGGTAATATTATTGATCTTGATAAAGTGCGCGTTAGTTATCTTGGGAAAAAAGGCAGTTTGACAGAAAGCCTTAAACAATTACACAAGCTCTCTGCTGAAGAACGTCCTCAAGCAGGCAAGATAATCAATGATGCCAAGAAAATCATTCAGGAAGCCATTAACATGCGCCGCGCATTGTTGGATAAAGAGCGCATCAATACAAAAATTGCTGGAGAAAAAGTAGATATTACTCTGCCAGGACGTGGAAAAGGTTCTGGCGGCCTACACCCAGTCACACAAACCTTGGAACGTATAGAATCTTTATTTTCACAAATGGGATTTGAAGTTGCAGAAGGACCAGAAGTTGAAGATACTTTCCATAATTTCGAGGCCTTGAATATTCCTGATAATCATCCTGCTCGCGCGATGCATGACACATTTTACTTTGATGAGAATACATTATTAAGAACACATACTTCTTCTGTGCAAATCAGGTTTATGAAAGAGCGTAAGCCTCCTTTAAGATTTATAGCTCCTGGTAGAGTGTATCGTTGTGACTCGGACATGACTCACACGCCTATGTTTCATCAGGTCGAAGGCCTTATGATCGATGCAGACGTTAATTTTTCTGAGCTTAAAGGATTGATTACTGATTTTCTTGAACACTTTTTTGATAAAAAACTGGAAATTCGTTTTAGACCATCTTATTTTCCATTTACAGAGCCTTCAGCTGAAGTAGACATCATGGGCGAGAATGGTTGGTTGGAAGTTCTAGGTTGCGGTATGGTTCATCCAAATGTGTTGGCGAATGTTGATATAGATAGTGAAAAATATACTGGACTTGCTTTTGGTATGGGGGTTGAGCGTCTAGCTATGCTACGACATGGCATTGATGATCTCAGAATTTTCTTTGAAAATGATTTACGTTTTCTTGAACAATTTAAGTAAAATAATTTCATATCATGAATATAAGTGAACAATGGTTGCGTGAGTGGGTAGATGTTAGCTGTGATACTCAAGAGTTAGGCGAGAAATTAACAATGGCGGGTTTAGAAGTTGAAGGCATTGTTTCTGCTGCTCCAGAATTTTCAGGTGTTATTACAGCCAGAGTAGAGGCAGTAGAACAGCACTCTGACGCGAACAAATTAAAGGTATGTGAGGTCTCTATAGGAACAGGTAAAAGCCTGAAGATTGTTTGTGGTGCCAATAATGTGCGTGCTGGACTTCATGTTGCCTTGGCAACGGTTGGCGCTGTATTGCCAGGAAGTATTGCAATTAAAGCCAGCAAGTTAAGAGGGGTTGTATCTGAAGGTATGCTGTGTTCGGCACAGGAATTGGGTTTAGGCAAAGAATCTAATGACCTGATGGAATTGCCAGATGATTTTGTTTTGGGTAAAGACTTAAGGGATGCCTTATCACTGGATGATCAAATAATAGAGCTAGCATTGACACCCAATAGAGGTGATTGTCTGAGTGTTTCCGGTATTGCACGAGAATGGGCTGCAATAAATAGCGATGAACTTAAACTTCAATATGTAGAGATTGTCAAACAAACGAGCCAAAAAAGCAGGGAAGTCATTATAAATGAGCCAGCCCTATGTCCAAGATATATTGGGCAAATCATCGAAAATATTGATGTTTCAAAGCCGACACCGCTTTGGCTTATAGAAAAATTACGTTGCTGTGGTCTCAGGAGTGTTAACCCTGTTGTAGACATAAGCAATTTCGTCATGCTTGAGCTTGGCCAGCCTTTACATGTTTTTGATAATGGTAAATTACAGGGCAGCTTGTGTGTTAGGTATGCAAATTCACATGAAACACTTGAGTTGCTCGATGGAACGGAATGTGCTTTATCTACAGATACATTGGTTATTGCTGATAATAACGGGGTTCTTGCTATGGCAGGAATCATGGGAGGGCAGGCAAGTGCGGCGACTGTAAAGACAAGTGATGTTTTTCTGGAAAGTGCCTTTTTTAATCCTCAGGCAATAATGGGTAAGGCAAGAAAATACGGATTACACACAGATTCATCTCACCGTTTCGAACGCGGTGTTGACTTTCAGATTCAAAAACAGGCTATCGACAGGGCAAGCCAGTTAATTGTAGAAATTTGTGGTGGTAAGCCAGGTCTGATTGTAGAAAAGCTATCAGTTGATGATTTACCAGAATTAAAGCAGGTCAGTTTAAGGCGTGGTCAGACCGATCGCTTGCTTGGCATTAGTCTCGCTGATGAAGATATTCTTGGCATATTTTCCCGTTTGGGTATGCAAACGATAGTTATTGATGAAGGTTGGTTAGTGACGGTGCCATCATTTCGGTTCGATATCAAAATAGAGGCAGACCTGATAGAAGAAATCGCCCGCATATATGGTTATGACAATATAAAGGCACAATTGCCTTTGGCGCATTTGCAGCTTCATAAAGAGAATGAATTACAAGTTCACATCAAGAAAATGCGTCAATTATTAGTGGACAGAGATTATCAAGAGGTCATTACCTACAGCTTCGTGGATACTAAAATACTGGAAATTCTAAATCCTGAGGTTAAGGCGCTGGCGCTGGCTAATCCGATCGCTTCTGAATTGTCGGTCATGAGAACCAGTCTATGGGCAGGGCTAATAGGTGCATTGCTCTATAACCAAAAAAGACAGCAAGCAAGGATTAGATTGTTTGAAACCGGTTTAATCTTTAAGAACCACGATAAACTATCTCAAACACTCGCGATTGCAGGAGTTATTACAGGAAATATTTATAATAATCAGTGGGATATAGATGATAGATCGAGTGATTTATTTGATTTAAAGAAAGATATTGAAGCACTTTTTGGGCTCAATACCTACAAAATCAAGGTTGATTTTGTGCCTGCGCAACATGCAGCATTGCACCTAGGAAAATCAAGCAAAATTATATATAATAATCAAGAAGTTGGGATTATTGGTGCCTTACACCCATCAGCACAGAGAACCTTAGGACTGACAAAAGAAATTTTTCTATTTGAATTAGAAGTTAAGCACATTTCGAGGAAGATAATGCCTATTTATAAGAAAATATCGAAATTTCCATCAATTCAGCGCGACCTCTCAATAACGGTTGCAGAAGAGATTTCTGTCGCAGAAATTATGAATTTAATAGAAAAAACCGCACCAGACGTGTTATACAACCTAGAGTTATTTGATGTATATCGCGGGGAAGCCATTGATTTAGGAAAAAAAAGTCTTGCTTTAGGCTTGACCTTTCAGAAAATTTCTAGCACTCTCAGGGACGATGAAGTAGAGTCAGCGGCAGGGAGTATTTTGGAAAACCTCTGTAAGGAATTTGGAGCATCACTCAGAGAATAAAAAATGGCACTGACAAAAGCAGAAATGGCGGAACGTTTGTATAATGAACTTGGTTTGAATAAGAGAGAAGCCAAGGAGTTGGTTGAATTGTTTTTTGAAGAAGTTCGTAGCGCGCTTGAATCAGGCAGTCAAGTCAAGCTTGCCGGGTTCGGCAATTTTGATTTACGGCAAAAAAATCAACGTCCAGGGCGGAACCCAAAAACGGGGGAAGAAAGTCTTATCAGTGCGCGACGCGTGGTTACGTTTCGTCCGGGACAAAAACTTAAATCACGGGTAGAGGCATATGCTGGAAGCATCAAGCAATAAAGAATTACCTGCAATCCCAGGTAAACGTTATTTTACCATTGGTGAGGTGAGTGATCTGTGCATGGTAAAATCGCATGTGCTGAGGTATTGGGAGCAAGAATTTCCTCAGTTGAAGCCTCTGAAAAGACGTGGTAATAGACGTTACTATCAAAGACATGATGTTATCCTAATCAGGCAAATAAGAAGTCTGTTATATGAGCAAGGTTTTACGATTGGCGGTGCGCGCCAGCGCTTGTCTGGTGATGTTGCCAAAGACGATTCTAATCAAAGCCGGCAGATCGTAAGACAGCTTCGTATTGAATTGGAAGAAGTATTGGATATTCTGAGAAGATAGTTTAAAAAATATCTTACGGCTAACAGTTCGTTTCCAATCTCTCAATCCATATTCTTTTCGAGAGATTGCCATTTTTGAGAATTTACTTTGCACATCGGGGCGTGGCGCAGCTTGGTAGCGCACCGGCATGGGGTGCCGGTGGTCGGAGGTTCAAATCCTCTCGCCCCGACCAGGTAAGTTGCTCTTGTTTTTCGCCGTCATTACTCTTGGCTAGAAAATTTTTTAAATTTAGGAAATCTGCCAAGAGATTTTGAACAGGCATATCTATGGCTTTATGCTGCATATAGTCGAAGGACATCCTCGTGCGGCAGCAAGTTTGCGATCTTTAGGTTACAAAACTTTCACCAAATAATACAATGGTACTTCGAGAAAAATCGAGAGCATATGATTGTGAAAGATGTTATTGGTAACGGACGCAAATGATTTTTGAGCGTATTAATAGATTTGAGACGATGATATGTGTGGCATAGTTGGCGCAGTTGCACAAAGGGATGTAACACCTATTTTGTTTGAAGGCCTAAGACGTTTGGAATACAGGGGTTATGATTCCGCTGGGATCGCCGTACTTAATAGCGATAACTTGCTTGAAAGAATTCGGGTGGTTGGGAAGATTGAGGAACTTGAGCGAGCTTTAGGGGGCGGACAACTATCAGGGAAAACAGGGATTGCTCATACACGCTGGGCAACGCATGGGAAACCCACGATCGAGAATGCCCATCCTCATATTTGTCGTGATCAGCTTGCTTTAGTCCACAATGGCATTATAGAGAATCACGAAAAACTTAGAGAGCAACAGGCGAAACTGGGCTATAAATTCACTTCCGATACAGACAGTGAAGTTATTGTAAATCAAATCTATGATTATCTTGATACAGGAGAAGACTTGCTTTATGCGGTGATGAAAACAACGCTGATGCTTAAAGGAGCCTATGCTCTTGGTGTTATTAATAAAAATGATCCTGACAGAATTCTTGCCACACGAAGTGGTAGTCCATTGGTAATAGGTGTTGGGATCGGTGAGTATTTCATCGCATCAGATGCGTTTGCTTTATTGTTTGTTACTCAACAGTTTATTTTTCTTGAGGAAGGTGATGTTGCAGATATCAGTCGAGATATTTTAACTATCTATGATAAAAATGGTGATGTTGTTGAACGCCCGATCAGATTGTCAGAATTATCCGCAGAGAATACTGGCAAGGCTGGCTTTAGGCACTATATGTTGAAAGAAATATATGAACAGCCGACAGCTATCACAGATGCCCTTGAAGGAAGATTGGAGCAAGGCTTGGTATTGGAAGATGGCTTTGGTCATGCGGCGAGTCATATTTTTGATAAAGTTGAGTCAATGAATATTGTTGCGTGTGGAACCAGTTATCATGCCAGCCTAGTCGCAAAATACTGGGCTGAAGAGATTGCAAATATTCCTTGCCAAGTTGAGGTTGCCAGTGAGTTTAGATATAGAGATATTTTCGTTCCAAAAAATACTTTATTTATAACTATCTCACAGTCTGGCGAAACCGCAGACACATTAGCTGCATTGAGGAAGGCAAAGGAATTATCTTTTTTAAGCACCTTAAGCATATGTAATGTTGCAGAGAGCACGATGACGCGTGAGTCAGACTTAGTTTTTTTGACAAGGGCAGGTATGGAAATTGGCGTGGCATCGACTAAGGCATTTACAACACAATTGGTTTCATTACTTTTGCTGATTCTAGTTATTGCCAGACGACATGGGTTAAACACTGAAACCGAGAAGGAAATTGTTTCACAACTTGAGCATTTGCCTGGAAAAATAAATTCAGTGCTTGAATGTAACGAGAAAATTAGAGATTTGGCAAGTCAATTTGCCAATAAGAATCATGCGCTTTATCTAGGAAGAGGTACGATGTTGCCTGTAGCAATGGAAGGCGCGCTTAAGCTGAAAGAAATATCTTATATTCATGCAGAAGCATATCCTGCAGGTGAATTGAAACATGGGCCATTGGCATTGGTGGACGAAGAAATGCCTGTTATTGCTGTAGCGCCGAATAACACTCTTTTGGAAAAACTCAAATCAAATTTGCACGAGGTTAAAGCCCGCGGTGGAAAACTATATGTTATTACTGATACGAGCGCTAAAATTGATTTAGATGAAGAGACTGAATTATTAAAAATATCTCCAGTTGGTGAGTATATATCTCCAATTGTCTATACGGTGTCATTACAATTGTTTGCCTATCATATTGCAGTCTTGAAGGGTGCTGATGTCGATCAACCTAGGAATCTAGCAAAGTCTGTTACTGTGGAATAGTTTCAATGAACAGGACGGGGATTGCTGAAAACTATAACTTTTAAGATTTTGAGACAAAGAAATTGCCCAAATATATTTCAATAATAATGCTAATAATCCACTGCCAACCTGCATACTCAGTTACCATAAATAAAAAACGAATAATGGAGTAACCTGCCCATAAATAACAACCAATCCCTAGCATAAATAGAATCATTTTCATTACGCATCACCTTTGTATTTATTATATAATTATAATTATTAGGAGTGAAATATGGGTTTTTTTAAAAGATTTAATGGATGCCAGACCTTCTCAGTCGCATAGACGAGCAAACGAACTCCACCAAGCAGGTATAGTATCAATTAATGTCCCTAACCCTGAGTTGAATTTGTTGCGTAAATACATTTATGATTGTGGTATATGTTAAAGTTAGGTTTGGTCAAATTTTCTCCAGAGATGCCGTCCCGGCTGCAGTCAAAGTTAATAATGAACCTCCATTTAGTCACACAGATTATGATGGTAAAAAAACCACTGTGGTAGTCTGTCATAAAGTGTGTAGAACATTTCAGATTTGATGAAAGTTTGTGGCATATTCTAGCACCGATGACCATCCCTTCCGTTCAAACGAAATCAGTAACAGTGGCATAGTCCTAAGAAGCATGAGTAATCTCATAGATATTAGTTTCAATGTTTATTCCGACACATCAACAGGAAAAGACCCTCAGTTAAAGTAATTCCAGAGAAGCAGATGAGTATCTGAAGTTAAATATCCAATTTTTTCCGAAAAAAAAGAACGATCAGAAATAGAATTATTGAAATGTAAAATTTTACAAATTTTGGATCGGCACTCTATCCCCATACTCAGAATACCAACAACTTCTTTATGACACAATATAAGGAACTCTATGATGGCGGAACAGATTCCCTTGAATATACTCTCTCAGATAAACAATCAGAAAAAGCATAGGTTGTGCTATATTTGCAAGATAAATAGGCATTCAGATCAAAGAAATTAGTGTCTAATTTGGGAGGTATTTTAAAGTGAGCGATGAGAAAATAGTTGTTAATGTAGATATTGATCTGGAAGATATTGTTGATGAGTTTCTTGAGAACAGGCAAGGAGATATAGAAAAACTTGAACAGGCAATGGAAAAACAAGATTTTGAAACACTAAAATTGATTGGACATAACCTTAAAGGTGTCAGTGGTGGTTATGGATTTCATGCTATAGGGATAATAGGTGCGGAGATTGAAGAAAATGCAAAGGAAGACAAGCTAGAGGTCATTGATGAAAGTATAAAAAAGCTAGCGCATTACCTTTCTCATATAGAAATTGTATATATATAAAATTAGGTTTATACGATGCTTGATAATCAGAACAAACAAGCATCAAGGTTGCTTATCTATTCTGTTACTTTATTTTCTGCTCTTACGCTTGGCGTTACATTAGTTTTTATCGCATGGGATAGTGCCTTAGAAGAAAACAAAAGAAGTTTTAGTTTTGAGTCTTCAAAAATAGGAGAATCCGTCGCACATAATGTTCAGGTAAGTAACGACATTATTAATAGCTTTGCAACGTTCATTGACGCAAATAAGGCGCTCAATGATGAAAACAATGCACTTAGCGAGCAAATATTTCAACCTATGGTTCAAGGGGTATTGGATCAAAAACTATTTATAGAAGGTATCCATTACTACCCCTTACCAAAAATTTCGGGTAAATCAGATTCTAGTCCCTCTCTAGAAAATGAATACCATAGATTTCGTGACGCACAAAAATCTATTGCAGATTACGATATAAGAGATATTGATGATTACGAGACTATTCTAAAATCCTTATATTTAAACGAAGGAGAAGATCCTATTCTTTCTATTGTCAATCTGAAGTCAGGAAAATATTATGTCTTATTCAAAGCGATGTTCAATGAAGATTATTCCTCAGTAATTGATGGAAAACCAAAAAAATCAATTCGAGGGATTCTTTCTTTGTTGATAAGCCCGGAAAAATTAATTGAGCACTCCGGGATTCCTGATACATTGAAAGTTGATTTATATAGTGAATCATCCGGTCTAAGTGGTAGACAATTAATTTATAATGCTTCGCCGACCAACAGTCGAAAAGGTATTATGATATCCAGTTTTATTTATGACGCATCAATTCAATTTGAATTTGCGTCCTATTCTATTAAATTATCCATAGCAAAGAATGTTTATTGGTCTGACATTAATCGGGAACTGATATATATCGCTCTCTTTATTGGGTTGGGTATAACGCTTTTGCTAATGTCGTTGGTCAGGGCGAAAGATTTACGTGAAAAGGAATTGAGTGAACGCAATGTCGTGATTGAATCACAAGTGGAAAAACAGACCGAAGAATTGGCTTTGGCCAGAGATAAAGCGCTTGAGGCTTCACTGATGAAATCAGATTTTTTGGCAAGTATGAGTCATGAAATACGAACGCCTCTTACGGCTATTATTGGTATGGCGGAATTGCTTTCTGATACAGAATTGAGCGGCGACCAGGGAAAATATGTCAAAATTTTCAAAAAATCAGGGAATACCTTATTGAGTTTGGTAAATGATATATTAGATCTCTCAAAAATTGAAGCAGGACAGTTAGTATTAGAAAATATCTCATTTGATTTGCTTGAAGTTGTCGAAGAGTCGGTTGAAATCTATGCCATTAAGGCAGCAGAAAATCATACTGAATTAATTAGCAATTTTGAATCGACATTAGATATGAGACGGATGGGCGATCCAGCACGACTTAGACAAATAGTACTTAACTTAATTAGCAATGCGATTAAGTTCACAGAAAACGGTCATATTGTTGTAATGGTGTCTAATGTGAATGCAGATGAGGTGCAGATATCGGTAAATGACACAGGCGTTGGTATCCCTGAAGCAAAACAACAAGAAATTTTTGCCAGCTTTACACAGGCTGATTCTTCAACAACACGTAAATATGGCGGGACAGGTCTAGGTCTAACGATATCTAAATCTTTAGTTGAGATGATGAATGGTCGTATCTGGGTAGAAAGTGCAGAAGGTGTGGGGAGTACATTCTTATTTGTTGTAAATTTACCTGTCAATAATTCAGCAACGAGGCATGACTTGATTCTGGATAAACCCCTTGAAGATAAAACAGTCCTTGTATTAGATAGCAATAAATACAATAGAGCCAAGATTTGTAATGTACTTCATACCTATGGCGCAAAATGTATTGAATCTGAAGAATTCTTATCTGTGGATAAATATCAGTATGTATTTCTGGATCATAAAATTTTGTTCCAATGTAAAGATTCTGAGATTGAGGAAATTCTGAAATCAAGTCAATCAGACTCTGGCCCGGTAATTACCGCGATGCTCAACCCTGTTTCTCTGCATCAGCAAATAAACAGGATTAATGAATTAGGGTTAGATGGTTATTTAACTAAACCAATAAAGCAATCTGATTTGTTGTATATTTTTTCAAATAAATATCAGATGCCAGAGGAATACGTTAATAATAGTGAACAAAACGATTCTGAAATAGATGCAATACCTGTTGAGAAAAAACAAATATTGTTAGTTGAAGATAATTCAGATAATCGTTTGTTAGTCAGAACTTATCTCAAAAAATTTCCCCACATTACCATTGATGAAGCAGAGAATGGTAAAATTGGCGTAGAACTTTATCGTAATAATACTTACAATCTTATTTTGATGGATATCCAGATGCCCATCATGGATGGGCATGAAGCGACTAGAGCAATACGTGTACTAGAGGCAGAAAATGGCCGCCCGCCAACGCCGATTATCGCGTTAACGGCTCATGCCATCAAAGAAGAAATTGATAAATGTATGGTCGCAGGTTTTGATACTCATGTTGGTAAGCCAATACAGAAATCTACTTTATTTGGTATTATTGAAGATTTTATGACTTGAGAAATTTTATGTTTAATGATGTTTATTGAGACAGGCGTGATAATTTTTTAAAATGCCCATGTTTAGCATCGCGCAGCCATTCAAATATTACAGACTCAGTGCTGCAAATAACAACATTTGCATGAATCATGCGCTTTAATGATATTTCATAATCTTCCTTATGCCTCGAACAGATGCCATCAGCAGCAGCAAAGACATGATAGTCTATGTCGATCAATTGAATAGCTGTTTGTAAGATGCAGATGTGAGCTTCCATACCAACGATAACAACTTGTTTACGTCCAGTTTTTTCTAGTTTTTGCAGGAATTGTTCTGAACCGGTACAAGAAAAGCAGGTTTTTTCAAATTTTAGAGTGTCATTAGGGAGTAATTCGATAATCTCAGGCACTGTAGAACCCAACCCTTTGGGGTATTGTTCAGTAATTAATACTGGAATTGATAATGTATCCGCACTTTGAAGTAAAGTATTAATATTTTTCTTAAGCCGCGCTAAAACTTTTGGCGGCATTGTCAAGCTAAGACGTGTTTGGGTATCAATAATCACAAGGCAACTGTTTTCGGCACTACATAGAACGTTATTGATACCGAAATTAGGCATAATGTTGCTTTAGTGACGTGTTTAATTTTAACAGTTCACGCACTAATTTAGCCAAGCACTAATTTGCTTTAGATCATCCGGAGTTAATATCCCGGCTGCACGTTTAAGACGCATACTGTTTAGTAAATAATCATATCTTGCACGTGAATAATTACGTTTTGCATTCAAGTTGTTTCTCTCTGATGCGACGACATCAACCGCAGTGCGTGTACCAACTTGAAAACCGGTTTCTGTTGCTTTTAATGCAGCCTCACTTGAAACAATAGCCTGCTTGAGCGCAGTAACACGACTGATACCAGAAATAACACCCAGATATGCCTGACGAGTTTCTTTCTGTGCAGCACGTAGAGCCTGTTCAAGTTCTTGCAGCGACTGATTATAACGATGTCTGGCTTCTTTTGATTTGGAGCTGACGAATTTACCTTGATAGATAGGCGCATTCAATTCTAAACCAATAGCTGATGATTCGGTTTCAGTTGTACCAAAAAGACCGCCCGATAAATTTTTTCCGTATTTGACAACTAAATCGAGAGTAGGTAAATGACCAGCACTTTGTTTTTTGACTTCCCGAAGCGAGTTTTCCAGTTTGTATTTGATCGCAATAATATTCAAATTATTCGATGCAGCCGTTTTTGACCATTGGTCAATATCATCTGGTTCAGGGTTGATGAGGGGCATAAAATCACCCAAGCTGTCTAGTTTGGTAATATATTGACCTATTATCTCACGCAAATTTTCTCTGGCATTGTCAAGTAAATTTTTATTCAAAATTTCATCTGCAGTCGCTCTATCGAAACCAGCTTGCGCCTCTTGAACATCTGTTATTGCTATTAAGCCTACTGCAAATCGTTGCCTTGCTTGTTCTAGTTGGCTTTTCAGTGATTTTGTTTCAGCTTTTGCAAATTCAAGGTTATCCAAGGCAGCCAGAATTTCAAAATAACTCTCTATTACGCGGATAATTAAGTCTTGTTTCATAGACTCTTGTTCGGCTTCAGCTTGAAGAATGAGACTATCCGCTTGTTTTAGAGCGAGATAACGATCCCATCTGAATATTGATTGTGTAATATCTATTGCATAGTTGTAACTGTCAAAATTTACATTACCTGAACGGCCAAAGCTCGCATTGTTACTGATCGTTTGATCATTTCTCATTGCATTGGCATTTATATTAACAGAGGGTAATAACAATGCCTTTGCTTGGGGTTTTGATTCACGAATAGCCAAGGTTGAGAAAATAGATTGCTTGTATAACGGATCGCTGGCTTGGGCAAGTGCGTAAACGTCAATCAAATCCATTGCCGCAACTCTGCAACTAAAAATCACCAACAAAGCGCTATATTTTAAATATGACATCAAGCTAGCATCTTTATTATTGTATGTATCGAAATTCATTTTCTATTTTTTTGTCTTTTTTATTACATTCTTAACTAATTATTAGTTTAGCATTGCTTGCTAAAACTTGAAAGGCTCAACTTGAGTGGCGCCTACCAATTCTGGCAGGTCAGTTTCGAATAATATTTCAGCATTCCATTCATTTTCAGACAATCTTTTAATTAGCGTTGCTTCCATAACAGGTGACTGGCCAGTAATTATGAATAGACGCCCGTTTATTTTAAGTTGCTGTTTTAATTTTTCACTCAGAAAAGGAACAGAACCAGTGAGCACAATCACATTATATGGCGCAGACTGTTGCCAACCATGAATTGCATCACCTGATTCAAGCGTTACATTATGAATACCATATTGTTCAAGTTTTAGTTTTGCCTGTTCTGTGAACTCAGGCTGGATATCTACACTTATAACATGGCATCCAGATTTTGCTAATAAAGCGGTTAAATAAGCGCACCCCGTACCAATTTCAAGGATTTCATCTTCTGGCTGTATTTCGAGCGCTTGCATTAAACGCGCTTCAACTTTAGGAGTCATCGTTATCTCGTCATGAGCGAGGGGTATTCGCATATCAGAAAGCGCCAAGCGCTTATATTCGGCAGGTACGAAATCTTCGCGGTGAATCTCGGAAATCAGATCCAGCACAGACTTATCAGGCACATTCCAAGGCTTGATTTGTTGCTCAATCATGTTTAAGCGGGCTTCATTAAAATTCATCAAAATATTCTCAAATAAGTAGGTTTCAATTGGCTCATCTGGGGTATTATACAGCAAAGATATGAGCAGTGTAGCTAGAGGTGCCTCATAATGGCTGAGATTAACTCTTGAACCTGAACCGGTTAGTACTGGCGTAGGGAAGCAGACATTTCCCCATCTGATGCCACACGCTTACTACCGTCGTTATAACTAGAGGTATTATGAACATGAGCGCAAATCCTGAATCCTTCCTTAGCAAGAAAGCTGAAGTAGATAAACAGGCGATTGAGCCGTTTCCAAATTCGAAAAAGATATATATTCAAGGAAGTCGAGATGATGTCCACGTTCCCATGCGAGAAATTAGTCAGTCATATACGCTGGTTGGAGAAATCAAGGAAGAGAATCCATGCATCTATGTGTATGACACATCAGGGCCGTATACCGATCCTGATATAGATATTGATATACGTAAGGGTTTGCATCATTTGCGCAGCTCTTGGATCGACGAGCGTGGTGATACTGAAACTTTGGAAAAATTTTCGTCTGAATATGGTCGCAAGCGTATGCAATCTCCAGAAATTAAGCAGATACGTTACGAACATACACCACTACCAAAACGAGCTAAATTTGGCAAGAATGTTTCGCAAATGCATTACGCTAGGCAGGGCGTAGTGACTCCAGAAATGGAGTATATCGCCATCCGAGAAAATCAGAAGTTGGATTCTTATAAAGAGCAAAGTTTACTACACCGTCACCCCGGGATGAGTTTTGGCGCACAAATTCCTGATATCATTACATCAGAGTTTGTGCGTGATGAAATAGCCAAGGGGCGGGCAATTATTCCAGCAAACATCAATCATCCTGAGATTGAACCGATGATTATCGGCAGAAATTTTCTGGTGAAAATAAATGCAAATATTGGTAATTCCGCAGTGACTTCGTCTATCGAAGAAGAAGTAGAAAAAATGACTTGGGCGATTCGTTGGGGTGCAGATACAGTTATGGATCTTTCAACGGGTAAAAATATTCATGAAACCAGAGAATGGATTATTCGCAATTCTCCAGTTCCTATTGGCACGGTGCCAATATATCAGGCTCTAGAAAAAGTTAATGGCAAGGCCGAAAACCTGACATGGGAACTATTTAAGGATACTTTAATAGAGCAAGCCGAGCAGGGGGTTGATTACTTTACTATTCATGCAGGCGTGCGTTTAGCCTACATACCGTTGACTGCCAAACGTATGACAGGGATTGTATCGCGTGGCGGTTCTATTATGGCGAAATGGTGTTTATCACATCATCAGGAAAGTTTTTTATATACACATTTCGAAGAAATTTGTGAGATTATGAAGGCTTACGATGTATCTTTTTCATTGGGTGATGGGCTGCGCCCCGGTTCTATTGCAGATGCCAATGACAAAGCACAATTTGCCGAACTTGAAACCTTGGGTGAGTTAACTCGCATTGCTTGGAAGCATGATGTGCAAGTAATGATCGAAGGCCCTGGTCATGTGCCGATGCATATGATTAAGGAAAATATGGAAAAAGAACTTAAAGAATGCGAAGAAGCGGCATTTTATACATTAGGACCACTGACCACTGATATCGCCCCTGGGTATGATCATATTACTTCAGCAATTGGTGCGGCGATGATTGGTTGGTACGGAACGGCTATGTTGTGTTATGTCACACCTAAGGAGCATCTTGGTTTGCCAGATAAAAATGATGTTAAAGATGGAATAATTACTTATAAAATCGCAGCTCATGCTGCTGATCTGGGTAAAGGACATCCTGCCGCTCAAGTGAGAGATAATGCATTATCAAAAGCACGATTCGAATTTCGTTGGGAAGATCAATTTAATCTTAGTCTGGATCCTGATAGATCAAGAGAGTTCCACGATCAAACTTTACCTAAAGAAGGCCATAAGGTTGCACATTTTTGTTCTATGTGTGGACCTAATTTTTGCTCAATGAAAATAACACAAGATGTCAGAGACTATGCAGATAGTATGGGCATTGATGATTTTGATAAGGCTATAGACAAAGGAATGAATGAAAAAGCCGAAGAATTCAGGGGAAAAGGTGGCGAATTATATAATAAAGTCAATTAGTGGAGTGAATTTTACAAGATAATTCTTGCTACAGCCAGACAAAGACATTTTACAAGATAATTGTAGAGATTAGTTCTTATTTTGTGATTTCTAAATACAAACATCTGTTAGGTCAATCGCCCAACCCTGAGCTTGCAAATTTAAGACTAGAGCACCTCCTTGACAAGAAGCTATTGTACGTGATTTTTTATCTGAAAAACCTGTTAAATTTACTCGGCTTTTCATTCATATCATTACAGTATCAAATTTTCTTTTTCATTATATTTGCCGTAAGCCAGAAGCAATTTACTTAATTGGAACGAAGAAAAGTGAAACTTTCTCCACATTAAAAAAATATCAGATATAGAAGGCTTAAGGCTATTAAAATATCGTGAGCTTTTACGAATCACATCTTTGGATATAAGTAATCAAGAACCATATGAACAGATATTATTGGCGCTAAGTAAATTAGCTGACGCGATATTAAATAAAACATTAGAGCTTGCAAGCGCATGCGAAGATTTAAAACAAGCAGACAAGGAAGTGCCTCTTGCCTTGTTTGCAATGGGTAAATTAGGCGCGCAGGAATTAAATTATAGTTCCGATGTTGATCTTATTTTTGTCTGTGTCAGCAGCGAAGATATTGAAGGCGATACAGATAAATATCATTCTGCACTCGTGCAATGCATTCGCAATTTTACTCGTTATCTTGAAGAAATAAAACCAACAGGATTTCTTTATCGCGTTGATTTTAACCTTCGACCATGGGGAAGAAATGCACCTTTGGTGATGCCAATAGATGATACTGAACATTACTATGAAGCAAGCACTGAAGCGTGGGAGAGGTTCGCATGGCTACGCGCTAGATTTATGGCTGGCTCATCATAATTAGGAGCTGATCTGCTAGAGCGATTAAACCCGTATATATATCAGCGCACATTTGGTTTGGAAGATATGGAAAGATTCATCAGTATTAAGGACGAAATGTCAAATATACGACAAAAAACAGGGTGCTGGAATGTTAAGACCGGGAAGGAGGTATTGAGGCATATGATTACCTAAAAACTTTAGAAAATCATATACGTGCATTTGACATGAAGTCAATCAGCACCTTCTCAAAAGACCTGAATGAAAATAAAGGATTAGCATGCTCAATGAATTGTATGGATGACAATGCGCACATTGCAGAAAGAAAATTTATTGATGAATATAAAAATATCGCCCAAAGAATAAGAAATATTTTTAATGATACATTCCGCAGCGACTACTAACGCACGTCTTTGTGCATGTGTCGTATTATGCTTTAGGTGTGTGGCTACGTCACCAATAAATTTTGTTACGCACTCATTAGGCGGTATCGTATTAAGAATAATATTTGGAGGATAATAACTTAGAAAATTTAAATAGAGTTGTTATGCTGGGGTCGCCGAATAAAAGCAGTGAAGTTGTTGATAAAATGAGAAATATACTATGGGTTTAAAATGATAAATAGTCCAGCGGGTATGCAGCTTAGCACCGAGGCAACAAGCGTTCCGAACTCACTGGAGTCAGTCAATTACCCTATTGGTATCATAGACGGCACATCAACTATTAATTTTATCTTGTCATTAATGCTGCCCAACCCAGATGATGGAAAGGTATCAGTTGTTCGTACTAAACTGGCAGACATGACTGATCACATTTCTTTAGCTGTATCACACCCATTTCTTATGAAAAATGATAGTGTCATAAAACAGGTGAAGGAATTTTTAAAATCCAGAAAGTTCCTATGAGATACACAGTAGGAGCATACAGTAATGTCTCTAGAATTTATAACAATATATTTAACATCTTTTGATTTTAACAAAGAAGAAATTATATTATTTATCGTTAGTATATGTTTTAGTTTATCTCTTCGTCCTAAGAAATTAATAGCTTCATATTATGAAGAAATTAATAACAATGATGATTATTTTGTTTATGAATATAAGAACATCCTTGGTTGTAGAAGTTATGCACAAGGACTTACTACAAGCGGAGATATAAAACAGATATCAAAAAAAATTCTTAGAAAAAAAGAAAAAGGCTTATTTCGCCAAAAGGTAATAAGACTTTCATAGTAAAATATAACAAACCATCTCGGCGGATAACGAGTGCTACTGTTAGAATTATCATAATTTGACTATGCTTATTTTTATGGTTATTTTCTTTCCTGTTTTAATAATGATTTGAGGAAAAATCTATTGCCAAATTATGATTATTTTTGTGGGCTAAATGGCAAAACCATTGAGGCAACACATTCAATTAAGGATAATATCGAAAACTGGGGGGAGCTTTGTTACGTCACACAACATCCTCTTGGCGAAACAGACCCTTTAGCATCTGTAAGAAAAATTATCAGGGCGCCTGCGCTCGCATTTCCAACGGGTAATGCCGAGTTAAAAAATCACGGGTTTACAAAACTTGTAAAAAGAGATGATGGCGTTTATGAAAACATGACGGCTATAGATGATGAAAAGCGTTATATGAATGCAGGAGATCCATCATCCATACCTCATATAAAAAAGAAAATAGAAGATTAAGTTTATGAAGGGTTCGCTTCCTTGTTGAGTTTTATTCTGTGCTTGGGCTTATTCCGTTTTAAGTTTCTAAATTTTAATTTTATTCCCATTCAAGTTCAGCGAAGGCTTTTGTAACATTTCTAGCGTGATTTTGTTCGTGTAATAACCAGTTTTGTTTTTCATCGGACATGCCAATTTAAAACGAGAAATAGGCAGTTAAAATACTGGAGAGATTACTATTGAGAATATGAAATTAGAAAAAAAGAAAAAGAAAAAATTTTTTTTGAAAGACAAAATGTTTAAAATTATTGAGAACTATAGAAGGGATCACGCTGCTTAAGTCCTACTCTTAAGTAACACTTGCTCTTATAGTAATATTAGACTGCTTAAATTTTTTGGTAATTTAATTACAATAGCAAAAAAATTCCAATCATAAGCAACATAGCAGCCAAAAGAGGTCGCATGACGCGCTCGGGTAAGTATGAGCCGAGATTGCCTCCCAGATATATGCCTGGGATAGACCCAATCAGGAGGGTTCCTAAAAGCATATAATCAACCGCTCCTAGATACGCATGACCAAGGCCAGAAATAGCGGTAATCGGTACAGCATGAGCCAGATCAGTACCAACAATTGATATTGCACGCATATGCGGGTAAAGAAAAAATAATATTGTAGCGCCTAATACGCCAGCACCAACCGAGGAAAGCGTGACTAAAAAACCAATCATAGCACCAGAAAAAATAGTTAATGGTTTCTGGAATTCTTTGTGTAGAACCTTGAGGCTAGACATATGCTCATTTTGACTAAGCTTTTGAATTTGAGTTTTAAACAGGAGCGCTAATGATGTCAGTATCAATGCGATACTCAAAATGGTAGTGATGACTTGGTTGTAATCTATTCCTGACGCAGTCATGGTTTTGAGCACAAAAATAGATAAACATGCCGAAGGTATGCTTCCGGCACTTAAAAGTTTCACAACATTCCAGTCAATAGTATTTTTAGCATGATAAATAAAAATACCTGTAGATTTGGTTATTGCGGCATACAACAAGTCGGTTCCAACTGCTATAGCTGGAGGAATAGAAAACCCCAGAACTAAAATAGGGGTCATGAGCGAGCCGCCACCAACGCCAGTCAAACCGACGACGAAACCAACTAAGAAACCGATAATTATGAATGCTATGTCCATCAAGTCGCCAAGAATGAATGCTGTTTTGAAAAGAGCTTGTTAGTGTATAAGCTCCTCTCTATACTTAAAAGTAATTTATATACATATTTTTATAATAATACAGAATAAGACCTACATAGAATAATGAAGCTCCAACAACTCAAATATATTTGGGCAGTTTCCAGACATGGTCTGAACGTATCTGAGACAGCAAAGAGTCTGTATACCTCTCAGCCAGGTATCAGCAAGCAGGTAAGAATGCTTGAAGACGAATTAGGCATTCAGATATTTGAACGAAGCGGCAAACATCTGGCAAAAATCACACCAGCTGGGGTTGTCATCATTAAGATGGCAGGGGAAATTTTAGATACAGTTGAAAATATACGACAAATGGCCCATGAGTTCAGTGACAAAGACAGAGGCACGTTCTCAGTAGCAACGACACATACCCAAGCGCGTTACTTATTGCCCAGCGTTGTCAGTGAATTTGTTGGTCGCTATCCCGATGTGGCTTTACATATGCATCAAGGTACGCCCGTGCAAATATCTGAGTTAGTCTCAAAAGGAAAAGTTGATATGGCAATAGCAACAGAAGCATTGGCACTTTTTGAAAATCTTATTATGTTGCCATGCTATCGTTGGAATCGAAGTGTTATTATGCCGCACGATCATGCATTGGCAGATGGTGAAAAATTAACACTTGAGAGGATTGTTAAGTATCCTATTGTGACTTATGTTTTTGGGTTTACGGGTCGTTCACAGTTAGATAATGCTTTTAATAAAAAAGGCTATGAGCCGAAAATTGTATTCACAGCAGCAGATGCCGATGTTATCAAAACTTACGTAAAACTTGGGATTGGTGTGGGTATTGTTGCCAGTATGGCATTTGATCCAGCGCTTGATAAAGAATTAGTAGCCGTTGATGCCAGTCATTTATTTGCATCAAGCACCACAAAGATAGGGTTAAGAAGAGGTGTGTTGCTACGTGGGTTCATGTATGAATTTATAGAATTATTTGCGCCGCATCTTAATGGGGCGTTGGTTGATGCAGCACTTAAGACAAGCACAAGTGAAGAAGTTGAAGAATTGTTTGCTGATGTGGCACTGCCTTTGTATTAATGGGAAAATACTACGGACAAAATAAATTTATTTAGATTAAAATTTAATCATGTTATTTATTTTTAATATTATCTAAATGTAAACCACATTCTTTTTTAGCGACATCCTCCCACCACCAACGTCCTTCTCGTTCATGTTGATTCGGAAGGATAGCGCGTGTACAAGGTTCGCAACCAATACTGGTGAAGCCTTTTGTATGAAGCTCGTTAAAAGGAACATCATTTTCTCGAATATATTGCCAAATTTTTTGTGATGTCCATAGAGCCAAAGGGTTGAACTTGATTAATGTGTGGTTTTTAGACGAGAACGTAATATCTTCTTGAATAATAGGAATTGCTTGGCGCGTGTCTGGACTTTGATCTTGGCGTTGTCCGGTAATCCATGCATCGAGTGTTGATAGTGCGCGTTGCAAAGGCATGACCTTGCGAATATTGCAGCATTCCTCGTGACCATCTTGATAAAAACTATACAAGCCCTTATCATGGACAAATTTTTCTAATTGTTTTGGATCGGGAGACACCAAATAGATTTTTATATTGTAGTGATTTTTTACTTGTTCTATGAATCGATAGGTTTCTGGATGTAATCTTCCTGTATCCAAAGAAAATATCTTGATGTCGGGTTTAATCTGAACCGCCATATCGATGAGTACAACATCTTCAGCGCCACTAAATGAAATAGATATATTCTCGAAACGATCTATTGCTAGAGCCAGTATCTCTAAAGGTGTTTTGTCATTATACTCTGCTGCTAATTTATCAATATCAAATGTGACTGTGGTCATTTTTTATCCGGGTTGATTTTGAGGCTGATGCCTTGGTAAAAAGCGCTATTAATGAACGGATGCCGATATTAGGAAAAATATTATATTCCAATGTAAAGAATGACTGAGATATATTAGGAGATATATTATCTGGAATAAGCATACAATCGTGCAGTATTTTTCTCTATGTCTGTAGATTTATGATGTGAAAAAGATCAGCATGAATGATCTGCAAGGAGCGCTGATGGTATGTATGTACCATGCGCAGAAAGATCAGTTAATTGCAGTATATTATCACCTAGACTTTCGATAACAAGATGTACTCTGGAGATATCTTTTAAACTAGGGTCTATGACAATGGAACCAGAAGCATTTCTACCTATGATGTTATACTTTTTATCTAAAACGTGCTTTTGCTTTTTTTGATCAATAAAGAAAGCTTGCTCGTTCATTTCAATTGCACATCTGTGCTTTGATAACATGACGACAATTTTTTCTTTAGGCTTGAGCGTGATAATTACTGATTCACCTTTTGGCACACGTTCAAATTCATTATCTTTCGTGTTATTGCTGTTTGGATTAAATAAGTTATCTTCAAATATTATTGTTTCTTTAAGCAGTTCTTCTGCTTGCTTTTCATATTTTAGTTGTTTTTCTGATTTTTTCTCTAGTTTTTTCTTTTTAGAAAATAGAAATTTAATAATATCTTGGCGTGATGATAGATATTGCATGTATTTTACAAGGGCTATCCTACGAAAAGGATTAAATTCATCACTACTATTATTTAGTGCACTAATGATACTCCTCCATTCATGATCATTTGAAAAAATAGATGTGTCCAATTCTTTGAGTGCGCGACTAATACTGGAGGGATCTTCAAGTGAATGAGACAGAATCGATACAAAGCATTTTTCGATATCTTTTATCGAGCGTGCCTCTGTTCGTAATTGTTTTGTAGTGTGCTTTATCAGTTCCGTGATTTTCAATGAAGGTACTGATGTTCTTCCAGACATGCAGAATCCAAAATCGGCAATCGATAAGAAACTCACCGTTTGCTCCCCAACTTCTAACTTCAGAGGTTTTGTAAAGATTTTATTTAACATTGCCTTTTACTTGCTCAGTAACAATCTAGATTGTATATATTCGTATACGCTCAATGTTACCCTAGTGAGCATTATACTAAAATCTATAAATAATAATTTCTACGTTTTTAATAGTAATTTTAGCAATATAAACCCGTATTATCACCCCTTCCCGTATTATCACCCCTTATAGAGATATTAATTTTATATATGACTCTAACACAATTTATTGATTTTTATAAAAAACCAATAAATTCTTGGAAACTTATTAAAAATAATACATAAATGTGAGATGATGCTGACGGGCTTTGAAAATTATAAAGCAAGGTAGGTATTTTGCAGGATATGACAATATACATGACGGATGTATTTACGACACTAATCGACAAAAAAATATTAGCCAATCATCCACAAGATCCTGATTAGATTATATTTGATTGTAGTTGTAATCTGATGGCTAAAGATTTTGGCAGGAATTTGTATCTGAAATCACATATCAAAGGTGCTGTCTTTACAGGTGTGCATGATGATCTGAGCGGATCTCCTGTGACAGACTATGGACGGCATCTGTTGCCGACAGAAGCAGCTTTGAGTAAATTATTTTCTCAGTTTGGAATCAATCGTGATTCACAGGTGATTGTTTACGATAACGCATCCACGTGGTTTGCTACTAGACTTTGGTAGTTGTTGCGTTATATGGGGCACAAGGCTGTTGCTGTTCTTGATGGAGGATGACAAGACTGGGAGCAGGCTGGATTGCCTGATGCAGCAGGGGAAGAAAAAATATACCCAGTCATTATGAGGCGTTGGCAAATACGGATTGGCTAGCGACTGTCGATGATGTTTCGGCAACCAAATTGTTGGTTGATTCTAGAGATTCTAAACTCCATAACGGCGAAATTGAGCCGATTGACAAAGCGGCTGGACATATATCAAGCGCCATCAATCGATTTTGGAAAAAAATAATCTTGATTAATGACGGTTTTTTTAAGACCTCTTGCTAATTACGCTAAGGAATTTTATTTATGTATTGGGAAACGGATATATTAAAGAAACAGTCCTTGTATTGTGGTTCTGGCGTCCACTGCCTGCCATAATCTCTTAGCGGTGGCGCAGCTGACCTCAAGCCCCCTTGTTTGTATGCTGGCTCTTGGGGTGGTTGGTGTTCAGACCCATAAAGACCTGTGGCGATAGGTACAGATTATTAAAATTATGACCTGAAAATCATACTATATAATATAAAGGCATTATGATGTTAAAAAAGCATTATGATGTTAAAGAATATTAAAAACCGTAATAAGCTATTTATAATCAGGCATTCTAATGATAATATTAAACAATATTATGACTTATCATTATCTATCAATTATTTTCCTTTTGTTTGGCTTCGTTTCTTGGTCTCAAGCAGAGTCAGGTCAAGAGATGCTTGAACAGCAAGCGACAGAGGTTTCTGCAGTACTTTCTGAAATTGCAGCAGATACAGAAACGGATACAGCTGAACCTTCGAGTACTACCGCAAGCAATCTGCCCAAAGATATTATTTTGGTGTTAGATAACTCGGGCAGCATGAAGAAAAATGATCCTCAATTTCTAGCAAAATATGCTGTTAAAACATTTATCAACAATCTTGATGAGTCTGCACGAGTTTCAATTGTAATTTTTGATGAGGATGTTCATGTTGTAGTTCCTTTAACAGAAATTTCATCATCGTCACGACAAGGTTTGTTGGAGAGTCTCACAAAAATTGATTACAAGGGCTTGCATACAAATAGTCCTGCCGCTATAGAAAAATCTATTTATGAATTGAAAAATAACGCCAGAGAAGAAGCAAAGAAAGTAATTATCTTTATGACGGACGGTATTGTTGATACAGGTAATGCAGATCGAGATATAGAACAAACAAGATGGCTTAGGGAAGACTTGGGCGCGGATGCTGCGGATGCTCGTATCAGGATTTTTGGCATAGCATTTACCGAGGATGCAGATTTTGAACTGATTCAATCTCTAGCTCAAAATACGGATGGCGAATATTATCGCGTACTGTTAGCTGATGATCTGCAGCAGGTGTTTGATAAACTGATTACCTTGGTAAATGATCCTGATGAACCAGAAGAACCTGCACAGTCAGTAGTTGTAGAAAGAATTATCGAAAGGATTATTGAGCCATTATCCACATTTCCCGACACAGAAATTTCTGCAGCCGTATCACGACTTGCCGATGATTCGGAGCGAAAGCGTTCTATGCTCACTCTGGTTGCCTTGGCGGCGCTAATTTTGGCAGTAGTTATGATGGTGTTTGTGTTGCTAAGAGGCAGTAAATCAAAACCTCGTAATGCAGAAATTGTTCAAGAGGCGTATCTGAATGATATTCATAACGTTACTGGACAAGCAAGTTTTATGTTAGGGAGCAAGCCGACAATGTTGGGGCGCATCGCTGGTAAAGATACCGAATTTTTGAATTATCTTGTTATTCCCGAGACAACCATAGGGCGTCGTCATGCATTGATCGAATATAAGGATTTTTCCTACTGGATTATTGATCAGGGGAGTATTAATAGAACTTCTGTAAACGGTAAGGCAGTGAGTTCAGAAGTCCGATTAAAACATGGCGACATAATTCAATTGCACAATGTTAAATTTGGGTTTGTCATGCCGGAGATGGCAGATACAGGAGAGACAATCATAGCAAGCCAAGACACTTCAAGCGTTGAGGCAGAGATTCTGACATCGGACACAAGCCTCCTATCAGAGAGTTCTGATGATACTGAATTACCCAGCGAGGATTCTAATTTTGATGTTACTGGTACAGTTTTTGATGATCCTGAAGGCAGTGATGAAACTACCATGCTAGATGATAATGATTCAGATGGTAATGATAGAGAAGATATCAAGGAAGATTATGATGGTAGCGATGATGCGACGATTCATCCTAATGAGTCTTCAAAACAAGATTAAAATCGTTATGGATCTTAATATTTATTGTTGCTATGCAAAATTATACTGTCAGTAAATAAAACCCATTTTAGTAACACCTGTTCGATTAAATAAAATTTAAGCATAAGCTATTGCATGATCGAATTACATTATTGAGATTAATCGCAGATGGCGAGTTTCATTCAGGCGAAGAGCTTGGTAATACATTAGGCGTGTCACGTACAGCAATCTGGAAGATGATTAATGCTTTGAGTTATTATGGAGTGACAATTATTGCGGTGAAAGGAACAGGATATCGCCTATCAAGGTCGATAGAATTTCTGGACAAGGAAATATTACTTGCAGAAATCAATTTATCTGCAGCAAAAATTCTAAGTAAACTTGAAATATTTGAAGAAATTGAATCGACGAATCAATATCTTTTGGAAAATCTGCAAGTTTCAGAAAAATACGGAAATGTAGTTCTTGCTGAGTATCAATCGCACGGTCGAGGTAGACGAGGAAATCCATGGGTTTCACCCTTTGGTTCAGGACTTAGCCTGTCAGCACGATGGCATTTTGAACAGCCAGTAGACTCACCAACATGTCTATCGCTTGCAGTTGGCTGTGCAAGCATCAGAGTGTTAGAAAAATTAGGTTTTGAAGGCATTGGCCTGAAATGGCCAAACGATATTTTTTTTCAGGACAAAAAGCTCGGCGGTTTGTTGATTGAAACCAAGGGAGAGGCAGCAGGTTCCTGCGATGTAGTGATAGGTCTAGGTTTGAACATAGTGTTCCCACCTGACTTTAAAGGCAGTATCAATCAGCCATGGATAGACCTTGCTAGTATTAAAGATTCATTTCCTTCACGCAATATTATTGCTGCAAAATTAATCTCTGAGCTAATGTTATTACTAGACAGTTATATGGATAATAAGGTTGAGCATATCGTTAGAGAATGGCAAGAATATGATTGTATGAGCACAAAGCGAGTGAAATTGATTTTACCAGGTAAGGAAATCGTTGGCCAGGTCATCGGGGTTGATAATGATGGTGCCTTACTTATGTCAGTTAATGGTAGTATAAGAAAATTTACTGCAGGCGAAATAAGTTTACGAGCAGAATCGTGAATCTTCTGATTGATATTGGTAATAGTAGAATTAAATGGTGTCTCTATAATAGTGTAGAGAATAAATTTGGTTTAGATGGCGCAATGTTTTACGATAATTTAGAATTGCCCGCTCTCTTTTCTGAACATTGGAGTCATCTTGAGTCACCAGATAGAGTTGTAATTTCTAATGTCTCAAATCAGAACATAGCAGAAATCATAGATATATGGGTTTTGCAGGTGTGGCAAATAAAAACAGAATATGCAAAAACGGAAGCGTTTAGTTGTGGCGTTAGGAATGCGTATTCAATCTATTCAGATTTGGGCACTGATCGTTGGATGGCAATGATCGCCGCGTGGCAAAGATTTTGCCACGAGAAAAGACCTGTATGTGTTGTAGATTGTGGCACAGCTACGACTATAGATGGCATATCAGAATCTGGCCAACATCTGGGGGGATTCATTATTCCAGGATTTGAGCTCATGCAAGAAACCCTCGTAGATAAGACCTCTGCTATAAAGATAGCTTCGACCCTTTCATCAAAAACAATACTGCCGTCAACCAATTTTTCAAACTCTACGGAAGAAGGTGTTCATAGTGGCTGTTACTTAGCAACGCTTTCAATAATAGATAGAATATTTATTACAATGCAAAATAAGTATGGAAAGCAGATAAATTGCATTATTACTGGAGGTAATGCCGAGCTACTTATTCAAAAACTTGCAGAAAAATTTGAATATGAGCCCAAGCTGGTATTGCATGGGTTGGCTATATTTTCTGGTAAGACGCAATGAAATGGCTATTTATTATTTTTTTATTACTTAATGTTTGTTACTTTGGGTGGGAGCTTGACAGGCAAACGTACATTGAAGTTAAGAATTTATCTAGGCCACTTAAAATTTTTGCCGATGTACCAAAGCTTGAACTTCTAAAGGAGCTTAAACATAACTCTGACGCAATAGATGAAAATTCTCTTGAGCAAGAAAATAAAACTAAAGATGAGCATTTTGATAAAATAAACCCTTTGCAAAATATTGTTTCAATGATGGAGTATGGTGATGTAATGATCGAAAAAAAGGTGATTGATAAACTGGTTTCTAATCTTCCTGATTTTTCCATCAATAATACTAAAGAATTTGAGGCAGAAAAAATATTCTGTATTTCTTTTGGACCTTTTGCTAAAAGGAAACAGGCAGATGAACTAAGCAGATGGTTGGAGAAAAGAAAAATTCATACAAATCAAAAAGCCGAAGATGGTAAACAAAATCAGATGTTTTGGGTATACCTCTCTGCTAGCGAGTCAGAAGAAGATGCGATGGCAGCCATTGAAGATTTAAAAGGTAAGGGTGTGCAAGATTATCAACTTATTAAAAAGGGAAATTTGCAGAATTCAATTTCGCTTGGTTTGTTCTCAACTCAATCAGCGGTAAATAATAGATTAAATGAATTAAAAAGCATTGGTTATAAACCAATTGTTGTGCCATATCATCAAGATCAATCTATCATATGGGTTAATGTTATGGGTGATACTAATGATGCTTCCATGGAAAATGTACTCTCGGAATTGATTAATGGCTACCCTTCGAGATTTAATTCAATCCCGGCAAAGTGCGAAGAATTATTTGACACACTGTAGGCGTTGTATGTATTTCCGACTTCCTGATATATATCTTTTTGAGTAGTTAAGTCAGGAATCATTGAAATTATTTAAGTTAAACATTAGTAAAATAAATATTTGAATATGGGGTTCAGAAAAAACTTGAAAGTGCAACGTAAATATAATTAGCGGGGTTTTAGCCTGATCGAGCTAATGATCGTGGTTGCAATTATTGGTATCTTGATCTCAGTAGTAGTGCAAGCCTGCCAAAATTAGGTCAAAAAAGCATAGCTAGCCACCGCCTACACAAAGATTGCGAACATGATGAGGAGTTTTAAGCTGGTTTTAGCTACGGGTCATATTGCATGCCATGTCATTTTTGACCTGTAATACCCAGTATAATATTCTTTACCTTAGGTGTAAGTATGCTAATAAACTGCTGTCTGGCATCCTGAAAATTCTATCGGTGATTGATAGTTTAAGAATGCAAGCTGCTTGTTCGCTGGTTATTTATAATATTCAGTATTTCGTGATGTATTTTTGGATTGGCCGCGATAATATCTCCGTTCTGTAGATAAGTATCTTCGCCATACAAATCACTGACGAACCCGCCTGCCTCTTGAATAAGCAATACCCCAGCGGCCATGTCCCAAGGTTTTAATCCCAGTTCCCAGAAACCATCAAGTCTGCCACAGGCAATGTAAGCAAGATCAAGTGCTGCAGCCCCTGCTCGACGAATGCCTGATGTCATCGGAAACAGGACTTTGAAAGAACTGAGATATTCATCTAGGCGTTGCTGTTGTTTGAAGGGAAAGCCAGTACCAAGCAATGCACCCCCTAGATTTTTTTGCTTACTAACGCGTATGCGTTTGTTATTTAGCATCGCTCCTTCACCGCCGCTTGCGGTAAATAATTCCTGTCGCAAAGGATCATACACAACTGCTTGCACAAGTTTGTCTCGGTATTGCAGTGCAATCGAAACCGCATATTGTGGAAAACCGTGCAGATAGTTTGTAGTGCCGTCTAAGGGGTCTATGATCCATAAATACGGGCTATTACCTTGTTGACCACTCTCTTCAGCCAAAAAAGCATGATCGGGATATGCCTTGCGGAGTATGTCAATAATGGCTATTTCAGCATGTTTGTCGACTTTAGTGACAAAGTCATTTCTGCCTTTTTCAATGATTGGTAAATCCTGCACATAATCAATTTGTCGTATAATCACATCTCCTGCGGCGCGCGCAGCACGAATTGCGATATTGAGCATGGGGCTCATAGATGACTCCGAAAAACTAATAAAATAATATTTAAGGATGAATAATAACCATTTTAAAGGAATACTGAGCAATGCAACACTGGAGAATTGCCCCAGCGGGTTATTATGAAGTAAAAATCTGGAAATTTGTGAATGATTAGAAATTTAATAGAGAATATCAGGGTGGTGATGGTAGAAACCACGCATCCTGGCAATATTGGCGCTGCTGCGCGTGCAATGAAGACAATGGGATGCAATCACCTCTACCTTGTAAAACCAACAGTTCATCTTAATGCCGAGTCCATAGCACGTGCCGCTGGTGCGGATGATATTCTAAGTAAAGCAGTTATTTGCAATTCGCTTGCAGAGGCTTTAGCAGGATGTGTTGCAGCGGTCGCAACTACAGCTAGATATCGTTCTATTTCGCATTCCGTGTTCACTCCCCGTGAATACGCACCAAAATTATCTAAACTATTAAAACTTGGTCGAGTGGCCTTGATTTTTGGTCGGGAAAGTTCTGGGCTTAGTAATGAAGAGCTGGAATGCTGCAATAGTATTTTGCAGATACCAGCAAATCCTGAGTTTAGTTCCCTGAATGTGGCATCAGCAGTACAGGTACTGTGTTATGAGTTTACTCAGTATCTACAGGCAGATTTAGAAGAAAATGCTGAGCCTGATGTAGATGATAAAGAAAAAACAAGATTAGCGACCACAGATGAAATGACTTATTTCTACGAGCATCTAGAACACAGCATGATTGACGTTGGTTTTTTAAATCCAGAATATCCGAGAAAACTCATGCGACGGTTGAAATCTTTGTTTAATCGCATACACCTTGATGAAAATGAAGTGAGCATATTAAGGGGATTTTTGGCTGCGATACAGGAGACTGCAACAAAAAATAAAAATGACTAAAGAAAGCGGATTGCCTCATCTTGTTCTTGTCTGATGCAAACTTTACCAATTTCCCAGGCAGTTTCATTTGATTTTTCTAGGCATTTAATTGCTGTATCTTTATCTTTGTCCGAAACGCAAATCACCATGCCCACACCGCAGTTGAAAGTACGGTACATTTCTTGTATTTCAATATTTCCCTCATTCTGCAACCACTTAAAAATAGCAGGTAGCTCCCAGCTTTGAGTATTTATATTAGCTTGAATATTATCAGGAATAACGCGTGGTAAATTTTCAGTTAATCCGCCGCCTGTAATATGAGCTAGGGCTTTCACGTTACAGTGATTAAACAATTGCTTAATAGCCGCGACATATATTTTTGTTGGCTCCATGAGCGCTTTTTTGAGCGTCCCACCTTCAAATCTTGTTGTTAGTTTGTCCTTGGAGACTTCAAGCACTTTGCGAATGAGGGAATAACCATTGGAATGCGACCCACTTGAGGCAATACCTATTAAAGTATCGCTAGGCGAAACGGTGCTGCCATCTATAATATCTGCGCGCTCGACCGCACCAACACAAAAACCTGCAAGATCATATTCTCCCTTGGCATACATACCTGGCATTTCTGCTGTTTCGCCACCAATTAAGGCACAGTCTGCAAGCTTACAAGCCCGTGCGATGCCATTTATCACATCACTTGCAGCGTCAACGTCCAATTCCCCGCAGGCGAAATAATCCAGAAAAAATAAGGGAACTGCACCCTGAACAAGGACATCGTTGACGCACATCGATACCAGATCAATGCCTATGGTATCGTGTTGATTCACCTCAATAGCGAGTTTTAGTTTGGTGCCGACCCCATCGGTTGCTGAGACCAGCACTGGGTCTTTATAATCCATGGCACCAATGTCAAAAAGCGCACCAAAACCGCCAAGATTTCCCATAACACCCTTGTTATGGGTGGATGAAGCCGATGGTTTAATCCGATCTACCAGTCGATTTCCAAGACTAATATTGACACCAGCATCCTGATAGCTAAGTTTTTTTGATTTCTTGTTATTCAAGCGGCAATGGTATCTGGGAGTAGCTTACATCGCAATACCCCAACATATTTCCTTTGTTTAGATTGTTAAGGATGTTAGTTCTTGACTTGTGACAGGCTCTTCAATAGCGTGCGTCCTATGAAAAAATTCTCAGATTATATCTTTACAATAATATTTTTTAATTCGACATTGTTCTTTCCTTCTGTGTTGCAGGCTGTTGTAGTATCTGGATTATATGAGGCTGAGATTGCCGTATCTGAGCAGACGGAAATTAGCAGGAAAAAGAATATAGCTGCTGCGTTACGTGTTGTGCTGGCAAAACTAACAGGTGATCGTTATGTTCCTTTCCGCAATGAAGTAACTGCATTGTTGCTTAATGCAGAGCAATATGTACAACAGTTCGAATACCGAACAAATGCAGAAAAGGGTGGCAGTAAACTTTATATATGGGTCAAATTTAATAGCGCATCTCTGGACAAGGTGTTGCATGAGGCAACGATCCAGAAATGGGGCAGAGAACGTCCTTCAACCTTGGTCTGGTTGGCAGTAAGCGATAATACTGGCAGACGATTGCCTAGTTCAGGTGATGTTACAGCGTACAATGTTGCAAATTACGTGGAGACAATGGAAGTTCAGGCAAAGAATAGAGGTATTGTTCTGGTTCATCCCCTGCTTGATCTTGAGGATACCAATCAATTGCATTTCAGTGATATCTGGGGTGGTTTTCAAAAACCAATACTGACTGCATCAAGACGATATAATGCTGACACTGTGTTAACGGGTAGGCTTGAAAATATTTCTTTAAAATCATGGCAGGCGCGCTGGACAGCCTATATTGATAAGCACGTATTCACTTGGGTGACAAAAGGAGCGTTAGCAGAAATAGTAATTTTTGAAGGTCTTGATGGTTTGGCAGATATATTGGCAGAGCAATATGGTCATGTGGGCACCTATACGCAGTCAGGAGAGATAGAAATTATTGTCAATAATATTACTAATTATAATCAATATTTGAAGGTACTGAATTATCTTGAGTCGCTAAATTCAGTGACTAAAGTTGAAGTAAAGGAAGTCAATCAAGATAATGTCATTTATTTTTTGACAATGGAGGCAGATGTTTCGGCAATATCAAAGACAGTCAATTTGGGGCAGATATTAAAACAGATTAGCGAAAGTAGTTACCGACTGGTGCAATAGGAATATATACCAATTAGGGGCAGACGTATGAGTGATTTACAAAAATGGCTGATCTTCGGAAGTACCGTTTTTTTAGCGTGGTTGCTGTATCTTTTATCGCCTATATTGATGCCATTTATCGTTGGTGCATTACTCGCTTATCTCGGTGAACCCATTGTTTTACGTCTAGAAAAAACTGGTCTTTCACGACTATTATCTATTTGTGTTGTGTTTGCCGTAATGATATTGTGTGGTTTAATTTTATTACTCTTCATATTACCTCAGTTAGAACGACAGGTTACCGTGCTGGCCACAAGATTTCCCCAATTCATAAGCTGGATAGAGGAAAGTATTTTGCCACGTTTATCTGACACATTAGGTTTATATCCCAGCACTCCTGATTTAGGTGTTATTAAAGAAGTCTTCACCAACAATATAAAAGATATAAGCGGCATTATGAGTCGCTTATTGATTAAACTGAGCCAGTCTGTCCGGTTAGTTGTGATATGGGCTACCTACCTTACCTTGATTCCTGTGGTCACTTTCTATTTACTTAAGGACTGGGATATTCTTATAGGTAAAGTACAGGAATTGATCCCAAGATCTTACCAGCAGTTAGTCAGAAAATTAGCACGACAGTGTGATGAAGTATTGGCTGAATTTATGCGCGGGCAGTTCTTAGTAATGTTGGCGCAGGCAATTTTCTATACCATAGGTTTATGGATAGTTGGTCTGGAGTTTTCTTTGTTAATCGGCATGCTGGCAGGATTGCTTAGCTTTATACCTTATCTCGGTTTTATCGTTGGTTTTGGCGTTGCTGGTATCGCTGGATTCATGCAATTTCACGACACGATTCACATGATATATATTCTGTTTGTCTTTGGTGTCGGGCAAGCGTTTGAGAGTCTGGTTTTGTCGCCGTTATTGATTGGCGATAGAATTGGTCTACATCCTGTCACAGTAATTTTTGCAGTCATGGCTTGCGGGCAGTTATTCGGATTTGTGGGTATTTTGATAGCATTACCAGTGGCAGCAGTGATAGCGGTTTTGTTACGACATGTCCGTGAAAGCTATTTAGAAAGCAATCTCCATACATTGTGAATGATACAAATTTATGAATCAAATATTTCCTGAAGATCAAATTCCACTGGAATTTGGTTTTCGTGAAACTGCAGATTTCGAGCATTTTATCGAAGGTTTAAATACTGAAGCATGTATGGTCAGCAGATCCATTGCGCTTGGAAAAACGACTCATAGTATTTATTTTTGGGGACAAGCTGCTACTGGAAAATCTCATTTGCTTCAGGCGGTCTGTAATTTAGCGAGCCGGCATAATTTGAATATTGCCTACATCCCATTGAGTCAACATGCTGAATTTAGCCCAAAAATGTTGGAGAGTCTGGAACATCTAGCCATGGTCTGTGTTGACGATGTTGATTGTATTGCTGGGCAAGAGTTATGGGAGCAGGCATTATTTCATTTATATAATCGTCTGAGGGAACAACAAAAATCTTTATTAATGACGGGCTCTAAAGGGCCGAGAGATATAGCATTTCAATTGCAAGATCTAAAATCCAGAATTAGTTGGGATTTAACTTATCACCTGCATGCCTTGCCTCATCAGGAGAAAATTAATTTGTTACAAAAAAAAGCCAATATGCGAAATTTTGAAATACCAGAAGAGGTTGCGGCTTATCTGGTTAAGAATGTGCAGCGTGATTTGCCTTCACTTTTAAAATTACTGGACAAACTCGATCAAGCAACACTCACCGAGCAGAAAAAATTAACCATTCCTTTCATAAAAACACTGATACAAAATTAATGGCTTAAAGCATTCGCTACCTCAGCAAGTCGCTTGCCCAAAGAGAAGCATAATTTTTTTTCCTCTTCACTAAGTTCGAGCGCACTATCTTGTCCTGCTGTATGACTGGCGCCATAGGGTGTGCCGCCGCTGGTGGTTGTGTTCAACTCAGGTTCACTATAAGGAATGCCAAGAATCATCATACCATGATGCAACAAAGGTAACATCATGGAAAGCAGGGTGCTTTCTTGCCCACCATGAAGGCTCGCAGTTGACGTAAATACCACAGCAGGTTTTCCAATCAAGGTTCCCGATAACCAAGCATCACTGGTATCATCGAGGAAATACTTCAAAGGTGCAGCCATGTTTCCAAATCGAGTTGGGCTGCCTAAAGCAAGTCCCGCACATTGTGCCAAATCTTCTTGTTGCACGTAAGGCGGACCATCTCTAGGGATACTGTCCTCGCTTTTTTCACACAGTGTCGAAACCGCAGGTACGGTACGAATTCTTGCCCTGACCGCCTTTATGGATTCAATACCTCGACCAATGTGTTCTGCCATGCTGGCGACATTACCGTTACGGCTATAATAAAGGACAAGTATCTCTGTCATGAGTCAAATTCTATATTCTTCTTAAAGAATATTAAGGATATTTTCCGGTGGTCTACCTATAACTGCCTTATTATTCGCTACTACTATGGGTCGTTCGATCAATATAGGGTAATTTACCATTGCTTTAATTATCTCATTCTCGGATAGATGTACATCATCAAGACCATTCTTTTTGTAGGCGCTCTCGCCCTTGCGTAAGAGGTCGCGGGCAGGGATATTTAAATAAGATAATATTTTCTTTAAAGTCTTGGCATTCGTACCGGCCTTTAGGTATTCAATGATTTTTACATCTATATTTTGTGCGTTGAGGATTTTCAGTGTTTGTCTTGATTTTGAACAACGGGGATTATGATATATTGTGGCTACCATAGTAATTCCTTAATTTTTTATGAATATTTTTTTATGAACGGGCAAAGCATAGACAAAGATTCAAAGTATGTCATTAAAAAACAAACCTGCCAGTTATTTATTTTCTGTCATCAAGCTTAATGCGGTTTGGCTTTTTGTTTTGCCCGTTATGTTTTTCAGAAGTTTTACGTTGGACGCACCATAAAGTCTGCCTCTTCATTAGCTTATACGACACTACTGTCACTAGTACCACTTATCGTTGTGATATTGTTTTTTCAGTAATTTACCTATATTTAAGGATTTCAGTGCAATTATCCAAGAGTTTATATTCAATCATTTTGTGCCGAGTTTTGGTTAAGAAATTCTGGATTATCTGATTAATTTTTCTATTCAAGCATCTCGTTTGGCGACAGTCGGCATCATCTTGTTCAATACTCTCTTTTGTATATTTAGAGTTATCCGTTAAGTGTTTAAGTCTTTTATTATAAGAATATTTGACCTACAATAATAACTCGAATATGAATGATTAATGAGGCAAAATGTCAGAAGAACAAGATGTATGGTTGGGAACGCCTTCACAAGTAGTTAATCTGTCGGAATTTATAAAATGGGGGTTATTATTTTGGCTTGTATTTCCATTGTTTATAATTTTATGGAAATGGTTAATAATAAAGAACACGAAATATGAACTAACTACTGAAAGATTCAGAACTAGATATGGTATTTTGAATAAAAAAATGGATGAGTTAGAATTATATCGAGTTAAGGATTATCAGTTAGATATTCCATTTTTTCTTAGAATATTTTCTTTAGGTAACATAATTCTTGAAACATCAGATAAATCACATCCTGTAGTTGTAATTAAAGCAGTTCCAGATTATGAAAAATTGATAGAGAGAATCCGTAAGCATGTTGAAGAGAGAAGAGATAAAAAACGTGTTCGTGAAGTTGACTTTGAGTAAATTACATTATCTAGGAAAGTTATAATGAACACTTTCGGAATTATAGTTCTAGTTATTGGGGCTGGCCTACTGCTTCTTGGCACAGTCTCAGGCTATGCACTATTCAGCAGAGCCTTAAGTCAATCTGATAAATACGGTGATGAAACTAATATTGGCACTTTATGGGGGTTATTTCTCTTAGGTATTTCAGCAGGACTACTCCTTGTTTGGTGGTCGTTGCCGTAAAGTGAATTAAACAAATTTAATACCAAGCGTATTATTTATTTGTTTAAATATTTAAAGGTAAGTCGAATCACTTTGCTGTGATTGCTACCTAAGCTGTGATTGCTACCTAAACTGTGTGATTCTATTTCTCATTGTTCAAGTAAGGAATCGTTCAAACGAACTCTTATTCTGTGTGGATGTTGTTGCATATAAATTTCCTCATATAGTGGTTATATGACTATTTATATAACTTCGTATGACAAGGTAAAATGAAGAATCAGAGTTATTCTTATTTGAGCTGAGCAAATATACTTTCGGTTTGTACATAAAGGCTATGCCAACCTAATACCATATTTTATGGTGCGTTTGCGATTATGCCTATATTTTTTGTTTGGGTATATGTTGCTTGCTTGGTTGTTTTGTTTGGTGCGCAAATTAGCTACAACCTTTCAGTGTTTCGGATGGAAGATATTGGCAAATATAATTTTGAATATCAAAGGAATTTTTTTGATGCGTACCAGATTATTGGAGAATTATGGCTAGCGCAAAGAGTAAGGTGTAGGAAGATCGGTGACGCAGTTAAAAAATCAGGTGTCCGAATATCTTACGCATCCACAAATACAATCTTTGACTTCCTTGAAGTTGGGGAAAATGGGGCGCAGAGAGACTCATTGAGCGTATGGCGCCTTACTATGGATCTCGGCGAATCAACACTTATGGATTTCTATAAAATATTGCCCTGCAAGTTACCTGCAAATACAGGTAGACCCGCCAATAAACGGCAGAAATCTTCACAGGGAGTGCTCGCTGACAGTGATGCAAGTCTGGCGGTCTCTTTGGCGATACCGGCAAGTAAGGCGCTAAAATATTCTACAGTGAAGAGTCAGTAAGTTGAGTTTTAACAAAATTAATTACTTCATTTAGCTTGATGTCAGTACTCTTAGAGTCTGTTCTTGTCTTATATTCAATAGTTCCAGAATCAATCCCGCACTCACTGAAGGTTAGGCGGTAAGGAATGCCAATTAATTCAGAATCTGAGAACATCACACCAGGTCTTTCCTTGCGATCATCAAGCAGCACTTCGATTCCTGTAACTTGCAATTCCTCATAAAGTTTCATGACAGCATCGTGTAAGCGTTGCGATTTATGCATATTAATTGGCACCAATGAAACCTGAAATGGTGCGATCGTAGCGGGCCATATAATGCCCTGTTCGTCATGATTTTGTTCGATAGAAGCAGCCAGGATTCTAGAAACGCCTATGCCATAGCAGCCCATAACTAAAGTTTTGGAATCACCATTTTCATCTAGGCAAGTGGCCTTCATAGCAGCACTGTATTTTTTTCCTAACTGAAAGATATGACCAACTTCTATGCCTTTGGTAATATTAAGTATGCCTGAACCGTCTATTGCAGGCTCACCTTTTACAATGTTGCGAATGTCAACGCTTTGCGGTTCAGGTAAGTCGCGTCCCCAGTTGACACCAGTAAGGTGTTTGTCATCTTCATTAGCACCACAGACGAAATCTGTAGTATGTAAGGCACTGTGATCAACGACGACAGGAATATTGATATTCACTGGCCCAATAGAGCCTGGCGCGCAATTTAATAATTTCTTGATTTCTGCGGCATCGGCAAACTCAAGTGGTTTTTTAACGGCAGATATTTTTTCTGCTTTCACTTTATTGAGTTCATGATCCCCTCTAAGCACCATGGCGACGAGTGATTGATTGTGTCCTTTTACTATTAATGTTTTGATGCATTTATTAGCGCTTATGTTTAAAAACTGGCAAAGCTCTTCAATGCTATGTTGTTTAGGCGTGTCTACAGATTCTAGTATTGCGTGAGGTTCATCACGTTTGCCTGTGGGAATTGGTGCTTCGGCGAGTTCAATATTTGTGGCATAGGTGCCTTCTTCGCTGAAGACAATTTGATCTTCCCCGGAATCAGCCAATACATGAAATTCATGCGAAGCACCGCTACCAATATTGCCGCTATCAGCTTGTACCGTAAGGAATTTTAAGCCTAGACGTGTAAAGATTCTAGTATAGGTGGAGAACATTTCCTGATAGGTTGTTTGCAGAGATTCGTCTGTTATATGAAATGAGTAAGCATCTTTCATTAAGAATTCACGTGCGCGCATAATGCCAAAACGTGGCCTGATTTCGTCACGAAATTTAGTTTGTATCTGGTAAAAATTAGCCGGCAATTGTTTATAACTTCTAATTTCTTTACGGATCAAATCGGTAATAATCTCTTCATGAGTAGGACCGAGACAAAAATCACGCTTGTGTCTATCTTGAATACGCAACAACTCAGACCCATATTGATCCCAGCGACCTGATTCTTGCCACAGTTCTGCTGGTTGGACACTTGGCATCAATAACTCCTGAGCACCTATTTGATCCATTTCTTCACGAATAATTGCCTCTATTTTACGCAATACACGAAGACCCATGGGTAGCCAAGTGTAGATGCCCGATGCAACTTTTCGGATCATGCCTGCTTTTAACATCAGTTGATGACTGATGATTTCAGTTTCAGCAGGAACTTCTCTAAGAGTAGCAATCAAGTATTTAGAAATTCGCATCTTTAAAGTTTCTGATTAAAATATATCTGGATGCGTATCTTAGCTTATACCTAAACCACTTGGAAACGTATGTTCTAAACCCAGTAATAGTTTTGTATTTTTTGGTAAAGTTATCCCAGTACAAAGCCAAAGGCTTAACGTCAAGGTTTGCGTTGTTCTCGACCTTTAGACATACTTTTACAAGAGTCACCAAGACTTTATAAATATTACATTTTGTGCACAGCACAACTTGACCTGAAGCAAGAATATCAGTAACTTTCAGAAGCTTACATTTTCTTAAAAATATAAAACATACAACTGCTAGGAAACAAGGTTTTGAGTAAATCAAAAGAGGTGCTTCAAGGGGCGGAAATTTTTGTCCGCGCTATAAAAGACGAAGGGGTCAAGCATTTGTTTGGCTACCCTGGCGGCTCTGTTTTGCATGTCTACGATGCCTTGTATAAGCAGGATGATGTCGAGCATATTCTGGTACGTCACGAACAAGGCGCAACACATGCTGCCGATGCCTATGCGCGCGCAACAGGCAAACCTGGCGTGGTTTTGGTGACCTCAGGTCCAGGCGTGACTAATTGTGTGACAGGCATTGCCACTGCGTACATGGACTCTATTCCCATGGTTGTTTTTACTGGTCAGGTGCCGACGCATTTGATTGGCAATGATGCTTTTCAGGAGGTTGATGCTGTCGGCGTGACCCGTCCTTGCGTGAAACATAACTTCATGGTGAAGAAAGTTGAAGATATGGCTGTCACCATCAAAAAAGCATTTTATGTTGCGACCACAGGTCGTCCAGGGCCTGTAGTTGTAGATATGCCAAAAGATATTACTGCTGATAGTTGTGAGTATGAATATCCCAAGAGTGTGGATATGCGTTCCTACAAGCCTGTCCTTAAGGGGAATATGCGTCAAATTAAACATGCGGCTGATTTAATTGCTTCTGCTAGACGGCCAATGGTTTATGCGGGGGGTGGCGTTATCCTCTCGAATGCCAGTGAAGAACTCACATCATTTACGCGTACACTGGGCTTTCCAATTACCAATACGCTGATGGGTTTAGGAGCCTACCCTGGCACGGATAAGCAATTCATCGGCATGTTGGGAATGCATGGTACCTATGAAGCAAACATGGCAATGCATCAATGTGATGTCTTAATCGCCATTGGCGCTCGGTTCGATGATCGCGTGACAGGGGATATCAAGCAGTTCTGTCCATTGGCAACAATTATCCATATTGATATAGATCCGTCTTCCATCGCAAAAAATGTGCCGGTTGATATTCCTATTGTTGGTGACATTAAACATGTTCTAAGTGATTTATCTGATTTATTGAATGGTCGCAAAGACTTGCCGAGTACAAAAGATATAAAACCGTGGTGGAATCAAATTAAAGAATGGCAAGGAATCGATTGTCTTAAATATGATCGTGAGAGCGAGATTATTAAGCCACAGTTCGTTATTGAAAAACTGTATGAGCTAAGCAAGGGAGATGCCTACATTACTTCAGATGTTGGGCAACATCAGATGTGGGCGGCGCAATACTATAAATTTGATAAGCCCAGAAAATGGATTAATTCAGGTGGTTTAGGCACCATGGGCTTTGGATTGCCAGCTGCTATGGGCGTTAAAAAAGCCTTTCCTGACGAAACAGTTGTCTGCATTACAAGCGATGCAAGTATTGTTATGTGCTTGCAGGAATTATCCACCTGCTTGCAATACGACATTTCTTTTATTGTGATTAATCTGAACAATCGTTATATGGGTATGGTCAGGCAATGGCAGGAGTTTTTCTATGAGAAGCGTTATTCGCATTCTTATATGGAAGCTTTGCCTGATTTTGTTAAGTTGATTGAAAGTTATGGTCATATTGGCATGCATATTGAAAAGTCTGCCGATGTTGAATCAGCATTGAAAGAAGCATTACAAGAAAAAGAAAAAGTAGTGTTCATTGATTTTGTTACTGATAAAACAGAAAACGTATACCCGATGATTGTTTCAGGCAAGGGACATCATGAGATGTATCTATCATCAGAAGAAGGTATAAGATCGCCATGAAACATATACTTTCACTACTCATGGAAAATGAAACGGGCACATTGTCGCGCGTTGCCGGTCTATTTTCGGCACGTGCGTATAATATTGAGTCACTGACAGTTGCGCCAACAGAAGATCGCACTGTTTCACGCATGACCATAGTAACCTCCGGTTCAGACGAAGTGATAGAACAGATTACCAAGCATTTAAATAAACTGGTTGATGTGATCAAGGTGGTTGATTTGAATGAAAGTCGCCATATTGAGCGTGAACTCATGCTGATAAAACTGCAGGCTAAGGGTGAAAATCGAGAAGAAATTAAACGGCTGGTAGATATTTTCCGTGGCCGTATTATTGATGTCACAGATAACACATACACAATAGAAATGACAGGGGCTGGTGATAAGCTGGATGCCTTTATTGATGTGCTGGGTGAAAACGATATTTTGGAGGTTGTGCGATCAGGAGTATCAGGTATTGCGCGTGGAGATAAGGCAATATAATAGTTTTTAGATTATTTTATAGAAGAAGATTTTTCCATAAAAAAATTACCCGTTGCACCATTCATTAATGTTAAGGGTGATATGTTTGGAGTGCTTTATTTTTTTAAATTATTCTTTTTGAGAACTAGGAATATTATGAATATTTATTATGACAAAGATGCAGACCTTACTCTGATTAAGGCTAAAAAAGTTGCGATTATTGGTTACGGATCGCAAGGGCATGCACATGCGAACAACTTGAAAGATTCCGGTGTAGATGTTTGTGTTGGTTTACGTAAGAACTCCAGTTCTGCGACCAAAGTAGAGACTGCGGGTCTAACAATGAAATCTGTGGAGGATGCAGTAACATGGGGTGATGTTGTCATGATTCTTGCCCCGGATGAACATCAGGCAGTATTATATCGTGATAAGGTTGCGCCAAATCTAAAACAGGGCGTTACACTGGGGTTTGCGCATGGTTTTAATATTCATTTTGAACAGATCGAGCCACGCGCTGATCTAGACGTTATTATGATTGCACCGAAAGGTCCCGGTCACCTTGTGCGTTCAACCTACATACAAGGCGGCGGCGTGCCTTCATTGATCGCGATTCATCAGAATGTCTCAGGTAATGCGAAAGATTTGGCATTATCTTATGCCTCTGCAAATGGCGGCGGCCGCGCAGGGATTATCGAAACCAACTTCCGTGAAGAAACAGAAACCGATCTATTCGGTGAGCAGGCAGTCCTATGTGGCGGTATCACAGCATTAATTCAGGCTGGCTTTGAAACATTGGTTGAAGCTGGCTACGCACCGGAAATGGCCTATTTTGAATGTTTGCATGAGACTAAATTAATTGTCGATTTGATTTATGAAGGTGGTATTGCAAATATGCGCTATTCAATTTCAAATACAGCAGAATACGGAGATTTCACTCGTGGTTCGCGCATTGTGACTGAGGATTCAAAAAAAGCCATGAGGCAAATTTTGAAAGAAATTCAGACTGGCGAATTTGCCAAAGAATTTATCCTAGAAAACCAAAGCGGCAATGCTAGTATGAAGGCCAAGCGTCGTCTGAGCCGCGAACATCAAATTGAGATCGTTGGTAAAAAACTACGTTCGATGATGCCATGGATTAAAGCTAACCAACTGGTTGATGCAGAGAAAAATTAGACTGTTTTATTTTTTTCAAAAATAGCCTGATGATAGACATAAAGTTTTATTATTATTAATCTTTTTTATTGTAAAAAAATCTTTGTGCTGACTGCAGAATCTTTGTTATTTTAATATAAAAAATGTCTGGTAGCCGTTACACTTTTATCGCTAAAGAAGGTTGGCTGTTGTTGTTTGTGCTAGGTAGCTGTGCTGTGCTGTCGTTTAATTTTATCAGTAGCACTATTGCGTTTATTTTGACTACGGTTTTTTGTTTTTTTCTGTTTTTATTAAGAGATCCAGAACGGATTATTCCATCTTCACCGCTTGCAATTGTAAGTCCAGTAGAAGGAAAAATTACGGAGATTGACGACACAGATGACCCATGGATGAGTAAGCAGGGGCTTAATCGACGGGCGAGAAGAGTCAGATTAAAAATGTCTAGCCTTAATGTTTGTTCTTTCCGTAGTCCTGTTGAAGGTAAGGTGATGGAGCAATGGTCAGAGAAACGCAAGAAAGGGAACGGGCAACGTAAATTTGCTTTCTGGGTTAGAACAGATGAAGGTGATGATGTTGTTACCGTATTCAGACTTAAATCCTACGCCTCTATATTCTTTCGGATCTATATACAATCGGGCGAGAGACTTGGTCAAGGACAAAGATGTGGCTTTTTGTATTTTGGCGGCACGGTTGATGTATTCTTTTCTGAAATTTCAAAATTGGAGGTTGATCTTGATCAATGGATTACTTCAGGTGAGGGTATTATTGCTCATCTTATCCATGAGAGTCCAGCGAGCATGATTAACGATAATAACCCTCATGGTAAAGATATCGTTGCAGGTGATGCCGCTTGAGAACATAAATATTTATTTATGTAATTGAATAAGAGCTTATGTTGTTTGAACAAAGATTGAATGGAATAGATTACTTGCATCGGCGTATGCTTCATATTGAGACTTATAAAAGATCAAGTTCTCAAAATTAAATTGTTAATTATTAAGGCAGAATACATTTGAAACGTCGTCGCGGCATTTATCTACTACCAAATCTGCTTACCACAGCAGGTTTGTTTGCTGGTTTCTATAGCATTGTTTCGGCCATGAATTCGCAATTTGAAAGTGCCGCCATCGCTATTTTTGTTGCCATGGTTATGGATGGATTAGATGGTCGTATTGCTCGTTTAACAAACACTCAATCAGATTTCGGCCTTGAGTACGATAGTTTAGCAGATATGGTTTCGTTTGGCTTAGCGCCTGCATTGATTATGTATCAATGGGTTTTATCTGATATGGGCAAGCTGGGTTGGCTTGCCGCATTTGTTTATGCAGCATCGGCCGCACTTCGACTTGCTCGCTTTAATACGCAAGCTGCTAGCTACGACAAGCGATTTTTTCAAGGGCTGCCAAGTCCAGCCGCCGCCGCCATGATCGCGGGGAGTATATGGCTTGGCGGAACACAAGAATTCGTAGAGATTAAAAGTCTGACTATAATTGCATTTTCTATCACAGTGCTTGCTGGCATATTAATGGTCAGTAATATAGGTTTTTACAGTTTCAAAGAAATAAATTTTAAGGGTCGTGTTCCTTTTGTCAGGATATTAATCCTTGTATTATTATTTGTGTTTATTGCTAGCGAACCGCCGCTGGTACTATTTTCTATCGCTTTAATCTATGCTATTTCAGGCCCAGTTATGACTTTGTTTTTTATTCACAAACATCGAAAAGCGAGAAGGCTTCAAGAATCTTCAGACAATAAAAGTTGATTTTTAAAATAGATCGACGCTTTCTTTTTAATGCGCGAATGAAAATTATTAACTATCTGCAAAAAATCTTAAAAAAATCAGATGAAGAAATAAAGTATGGAGACTTTAATTTTTCAAAATTTGATAAAATTAATATTGCTCTGACAAAACAAGCATTAGATAAAAGCAAAAACTTCTGGATTCATATCGATAACAATAAGCTAAATAAACTTTATCAAACAGTTATTTTTGCATCGTCGGTGCATTTTTTTGAAAATAATTATTGTGAGGACGAAAAAGATGATCCTAAGAAAGGACAAAGATACAAAAACAACAAGGATAAAATATTTGAGGTACGAGAAGTTAAGCATTGTGACAATCGTGGACGTAAAATAGTTATTTTAGAGGGTAAAAGCAGGGGTGTAAGCGAAAAGGTGACTTGCAGACCTAATTTAAGCGACTTGGGTAAAGATTATACAAAACTATCTGATGAGGCAGCAAATAATAACAGAACTCCGGTCAAGCCAATGTCCGATTTTCTAAAAGAAACATTGAATATAAAAGAGCAAATACGGTCTTTTCCATATAAATTTGCCATTTGTTGCTCAAAAAATGAGTTTAAAGGTAGCTTTGAAGCTTTGGAGGAAAAAGCCTTTCCATACATACATATTGCAGATAGTGGTGTGGAAACTAAAAATATTGAATTAGCAGACTCTATGTTTTTTGTTGTCTCAGATTATAAAACAATACAACAATATATTTTTGACAAAGATATTAAATTAGAAGCAATCGTTTTTATTGGTAATAAATATAACCATCAAATCAAGCAAGATATTGATAGAGGACATTTTAAACAGGCTATTTGCATTGGTGAGCAAAAGCCTGACATTGAACCAATATTAAAATGGAGATGGACAGAGCCAGAATATCAATATCTTTGCGATGTACCGTCGAGTACAATTGAACCTATCAAAGTAGAAAATAAGGTTTTGACCGAACTAAGAGAAAAATTTATCAACAATATTAAACAATTAGAACAAGATAATTATATTGATTTACAGTCAAGAATATTACCCTATATTTCTTATATTTTTCCGTTAGTCGTATTAGCAAAAGACAGCCGCTTAAAAAATGGAGTGGATGGTTTATTGCATAGCTTCAAGGAAAAATCAAAGCGAGTATTAGGTGAAGAATTTAGCAATATTGGCAAGGGTTGCACAGAATTTTGTCAGCAGTTAGAAATAGATTATGGTGTTATTTTAGAGCAATTTTCTTTTGAAAATAATGCCAAAACACACACACTACAACAAGCAACAGAAACAGATTATTTGTTGGTGCCAAAAGGACAAACCTTAGCAGTTTGGCAAATGGAAATTAAGAAATTTAATTGGCAGAAAACAGAAATCATTTCTTTTAGTCAATTAAAAAAACTACCATCGCCCAAAAGCATCACTATTTTATCTTTGATGGATTATGATTTTTATCGCTCAATAAAAGACAGTCGCCATACAATTAATTGGCTACTTTATGATCTGGAGTATGAGCTGTATCAGGATTTTGATAAACGATATGATAATGATCTGATAGCAGAATACCGATCACGCGATAGAAAACAATTAACGGGCATAGATTATCCTGATGATATTACACCCGAAAGTGCTGATAATTTACTATATAGAATTTTTGATAACAAGCCACCTGATGACAAAGAGTATCAAAACTCTTATCAAGACCATATAAGCAAAAAGGTTATTTTTGAGGATGGCAGCGATGTAGAATTGTCGGCTAACAGTACACTTATTTTAATCAACCAACACAATGAGCCAGAGAAGTGTAGTGTGGGTGATTTGCGTGTAGGAGATAAAGTTAGAGTGTATAACAATCAGCACAAAGAGGTGTTATTTGACATTGCTGTTGATGCTGATAAACAAGGAAAATTCAAGGAAATTTTGGACAATGCTAAGTTATGGAAAGATATATTAAGCCAATATTGCACGGATAATGACAAAATAGTAGAAATTGCCAATAAATGCAACATTGCTGAAAACACCGTTAGCAAGTGGTTGGATAGCAATTCAAACACCATGTTCCCGCAAAATCTTGGCAGTTTGCAGGATATTTGTGGCAACGATTATCAAAAAATATTTATCAGCAGGAAAAAATACAATAGCATTATGATCGCATTAGGTAGAGATTTAAGCGATGAGGTATCTGATTATATTATTAGCAACGAAAAAGGTCAGTTATTAAGTCAATTTGATGATGCTTCAATTGAAGCAATTTCAGAACATAATATGCCGATTAGGACGATTAAAGAGATAGATTATATAGATAGGCAGGCTGAATAATGGCAAAAGAACAGATAAAGATATTTAAAGAGACTATTGAAGAGCAATTATTAGGTCCTGGTTCCGATGTATTTGCTGGTGAGAAAGAGGTAGAAATAATTGCTGATTTTCCATTAAAGAGATATTACACAGGGGTCTTATTTCCTAAAAAAATATTGAACGATCAGGGAGAGAAAGACACGGAAATGGCAGATGATTCAGAAGATAATTTAGAATCTGTTGAAGTTCAAAACGATAATGTGGCAGAGCAAGAGGGTGAACAAGACGCCAAAGAAAGACATAGAAAATGATAGCAAAGAAGAGATAAGTTTATCTAATCATTTCCACCCATCCAATATGGGTATTAGTTTTTGCGTTGATGAAGTGATAGATAATATTACTGTTGAATTTTCCTTTGCAACCTATAAACAGCCAAAACAAACTGTAGCTAAGATAGATATGGCACCCAATGCCTATCATATTTTAATGGATGATAAATATGGCTTTCCTTTTAAGGAAATTTTGAACTACAAAAAAATTAACGAACAAAATGGTTTTTTGTCATTAAAAGAAGAATTAGTTGGTGGAATGAAAAAAGAAAGGTCAGGAGATTATAAATGCTTTGATGATTGGAAAAAGAATACAGACAATGATTATAAAGAAATCCTACGCCCCCTACACGAGCAATTTAGCAAATTAATTGCCAGATTATGGCAAAGAAAACCAATAAATATTACTGAAAATATCAAATTAGAAAACAAGAATGAACCTATGCCATTTTCTGATTTTCAAAAGGCAGGCTGGACGCTTAAAATCTACCCAGAGAATAATAAAAAATATATAAAAATTCAATTGGTAAATTTGTTTGATGGTATTCCTAACAATAAATTTTCTAATAGCAAAAAAGAGTTAAATACATCTTGCTTATTTCAAGCAGAAATCAGTATTAATTCTAATAAATTGCTACCTTATAAACCTTATGATAAAAATAAGGTTTATTTTGATGAAGAACAGCAAACGCTGGATTTTTTATATAGAAATATTGAACACTTTGCCATAGGACATAATTGCAGTGCTGCATGGCATCCCTTAGCTAATCCCATTAAAATAAACACCACTTTTTTACCCACCTATAATTTAAAAAGCACTAAAACAGATATTCTAGATCTAGAAAATATTCCTTTGTATTATTTGTCTATTTGGGGCGGCAATCAAAGCCAAGCTGTTAATAAACTTACTGACTTTATTAGCAAATATAGTGATTGGATTACAAAACAAAAACAAAATGATGGTGCTAATAGTGAGATAGGTAAAAATATTACCAATGAATTAGATGAAACATTAAAGAGATTAAAAGAGGGGGTGCAATTATTAGCAAACAATCAGCAATTATTTAAAGTCTTTCAATATGCTAATACGGCAATGTTATTGCAATTTTCATTGTTATTGCGATTTTCATTAAAGGGCGATTTTTATCAAGACATACAAAGCACGGAAAAGACCCAATGCCCTTGTAGTGAAACACAAAAGAAAGAAATAACTTACCACCCTTTCCAGTTGGCATTTTTCTTGTTAAGTTTAGAAAGCACCATCAATCCACAATCAAGATACCGTAAAGATGACGTTGATTTAATCTGGTTTCCAACTGGCGGCGGTAAAACTGAAGCCTATTTAGCAGTAGCAGCATTTACAATACTTTGGCGGCGGATGACTAATGAAAAGTATCAAGGCGTGTCAGTCATTATGCGTTATACCTTGAGATTACTCACCGCACAGCAATTTGAGCGAGCCACTAAGTTAATCACCGTTTTAGAATATTTACGCCAGCAGTTTAGCGATGATTTAAAAGACGAAAAAATCAATATTGGTTTGTGGATTGGTCAATCTTCAACGCCAAATAATATTAGTGATGCGAAAAAAGCAACAGAGCAAATAACTAAAACAGGCATTGGTGCCAATAAATTTCAAATTGACACCTGTCCTTGGTGCAATGAAAAACTAATAAAAGAAAATGGTAAAACTCATACACACGCATTTGAGTCAAGAAGAAAAGATTTAAAAATCAAATGCCTAAATAATGCGTGTTGTTTTTCTAAAGGTAACGGCTTACCTGTGCAAGTTGTGGATGAGGTTTTATATAATCATCCGCCTACTTTGTTATTTGCCACCGTTGATAAAATGGCAATGCTCAGTTGGAAAGAAAAAGGACATAGCTTTTTTAATAGTTTGGGCGATGATAACGACTTGCCACCTGATTTAATTATCCAAGATGAATTGCATTTATTAACAGGTCCCTTGGGTTCAATTGTTGGTTTATTTGAAGCAGTTATAGAGGATTTATGCATCAAAGGAGATTCTAGCCCTAAAATTATTGCCTCTACGGCAACCACTCGCAATACCAACGAACAGGTTAAACAATTATATGGTAATCGTTCAGTTAATGTTTTCCCACCATCAGGGCTTACTTATGATGATAGTTTTTTCTTCAAAGAATCTGGTGATAGCGATCGTAAATATTTAGGTTTTATGCCCACAGGTAAAACTGGTGTTGATACCCAAATTCATTTATTAGCGGTGTTATTTATTGCTAGGTTAAAAATTTATAAAACCGATGAAGAACAAACTAACCCTTATTGGACTTTGGTCTCTTATTACAATAGTTTAAGAGATGTGGGCAGAATGTCTAATAAAGTCGGTGATGAAATACAAACACTTATTAAGCAAACACAAAAACGCTTACAACTGAGCCAGTATGGTTTTAATTATTTTGGTTTAAAAAGCAGAACTAAAGAATTAACCTCTCGTATAGACAGTGCAAAAATCAAACAAAATTTAGACCAGTTGGAACAAAATTTTGCACTCAACGAACCTAATGACAAAGGTTATCAAAATGTTAAAAGAGAGGCGGTTGATTTAGTATTAGCCACTAATATGCTTTCGGTCGGTATTGATATAGATAGACTCAATATGATGCTTATCAATGGTATGCCAAGAAATACGGCGGAATACATTCAAGCTTCATCAAGAGTAGGCAGAAAAGACAAAGGTTTGGTTGTTGCCTTTTTTGATTCTAACCGTGCTAGAGATAAGTCTTATTTTGAACATTTTTTATCGTTTCACCAATCGCTGTATAAGCAAATTGAACCACTTAGTATCACTCCGTTTACTGAGAATACCATTGACAAGATGATTGCTAGCTTGATGATTACCTATGTTCGACATAAGAAGAAACTGAATAAAAATGGTGATATGAAGAATTTTACAAATGACTGTATTAGTGATTTCAAAGAATTACTAAAAAATCGTTTTGGGGAAAGTGTAAATTTAGACTTTTGTTTTAATAGATTAGATGAGTTAAGTAAGGATTGGGCACAAAAAATAAATAAAGATAATCCTTATAAGGTCTATGACGGCAAAGAGGATGCATTGTTGTCTAAGCCAGACACCAAATTAGCCTTAAAGGATAAAAAATGGGTAGTTGCACAATCGATGCGAGATATTGATAGCAGTAGTTTTATTAGAATTCAACAAACCTTTACTAACGATTATGAATAAATTTATACAAACCCAAAGCAGGAAAATGGTAGGCGCTTTTGCAGGTGTGGGTGCGTTAGTAGAAGATGTCAAAGGTGTGGTAAAAATTGAACCCATTGATAAGTGGGTATTTTTCGAAGGAGATAAACACTTGGAAGAAACGGACTGCCATATTAATGATTATCGCTTGTTAGAACGCCTAAAAGATGAGAAAGGGTTCCCTAAGTTAAAAGCCTTAGTAAAAGTGCCAACTAACACCACGAAAAGTTTTTCTAAGGCTCAATACGCCCACCAACCCACAGACCAGGAAAATGTTGCCACTGCTTCATATTTTCCAAAATGGATGTTTTGTAGTAAATGCCGGCACTTCAAGCCACTAGGAGATTGGTGGCAGAAATGGGACGAAGTCATCAAGCAATATGACTTTGAAAACTCTAATAAAGCAAAGGAAAACTTTATTCCACCAAAATGTGGATATTGTTACGAAGAAGCCAAGATAAAGAAAAAAGGAAAATGGCATCATCACAACTTAACTCAAGTGCGATTCATTATGATTAGTTCTGATGGCAAGATTTCTGATGTGCCTTGGGATAAGTGGCTCACTTTTAAACAACAAGCCAAACATGAAGAGGATAAAACCATAGATTTTAGCAAGTTGCAAAAATGTTGTGATAAGCAAGATTTATATTATAAGCTGGGTGACTATGAGGATTTAGCAGGCATTAACATTAATTGCAAGGAGTGTAAAGGACGCGCAACGCTGACAGGTTTATATAGTTTAAGTTATTTTTCCGATACAGAAAAAAAGCATAGATATAAAATAGTAATTCGTTCTAGTAATAGCGTTTATTATTCTATCTTAACGCATAGTCTGTATTTGCCCAGCGCTGGCAGTATAGCTGATACTGATCAAGCCAAAATAGACAGATGGCTTGATAAAAATAAAACAGTTGATTTTATGTTTGATGCTTTAGATGATCGTTATCAAAAATCTGAAATACAAGATTATATAAATACTAAAGATAATCAAGGTTTTCAAAAAGAATTGGCTTATCGGCAAAAAGAATATCAATTTATCTTAGAAAATAGAGACTACAAAAAAGATGATTTTATTTTTAAGCATCAAGAAACTGATTTGATAGAATGCGACATTCGCCATTTGGTGAAAATATCGCGATTAAAAATGACCACAGTGCAAACGGGCTATACCAGACAGCAACCCTTAGATATTGACTTATTTTTAGATAATGAAATTGATGCAATAAAGCCAAAATATACTTCAACTAAAGGCAATCAGACTGAATATTTATTAGGTATTGAGAATTTTGGTGAAGGCATTTTCATCACGTTTAATCAAGGTAAAATAAATCAATATTTCACCAAAGAAAAAAACCGTATAAAAAATGTTTTTAACAAAAGCAAAGACAGCTCGCTATTTAAAAGAAAATTTAACAATGAACAACATTTAGCCAAATTTATTTTTGTACACACTTTATCTCATTTGTTGATGAAAGAGTTAGAATTTTCTTGCGGTTATCCCACAGTATCTTTACAAGAACGATTGTTTGTAGATGAAAATGAAATGCAAGGTGTTTTAATTTATACAGTAGGTGGCATGGAAGGCAGTTACGGTGGATTGGCTTCGCAGGCTACCCCTGTAAAGTTCGAGCAGTTATTAAAGAATGCTTTAGAGAGAGCCAAGGACTGCGCTTCTGATCCGATTTGTTATCATTCTGACGGACAAGGTGTGGGAGAAATGAACTTAGCCGCTTGTTATTCCTGTGCATTAATATCTGATAATGCCTGTGAGTTCTTTAATTCATTTTTAGACAGAAAAGCAATTGTCAGGGTAAATTAATTTCCGAGTGAACTGGGATAGCTTTGATAGTGTTTGGAGTTCATTTACTCTGATTGGGCATTATAATTTAGCTCATTCTAACTCATTAAGCACTACACTCGTAGATTGAACGTACGAATAAAGAACTTGTAATACCTGAAAGTATCGCTATATTTTGTACTGTAAATGAAGGTATTCATTCCAAACCGCTCTGACTCTATGATCAAGCTGCATCATTATTTTGCGCTGCGCCTGCTGCCCTGTCGGGCAAGATAAACTACCTTAAAATTTAAAAATCCATTAATGTTCGTGTAATGATATTACACAGGACAAATTTAGTTTATGGTTTCACATTCATACTGTAATATGGACGTAGGTTTTGGAGCAGGAATATGCAAGACAAATTAATAATATTTGATACAACTCTTCGCGACGGAGAACAAAGCCCTGGTGCGTCAATGACCAAGGAAGAGAAAGTTCGAATTGCCAAGGCATTAGAACGCATGAAGGTTGATATCATCGAAGCAGGCTTCCCAATAGCAAGCCTTGGTGATTTCGAAGCTGTACATCAAGTTGCCAAAGTCATCCAAGACAGCACGGTTTGCGGACTTGCGCGCGCTCTGGATAAAGATATCGATAAGGCAGCTGCCGCTTTGAAACCAGCGCGATCCTCAAGAATTCATACCTTTCTTGCAACATCACCTATTCATATGGAAAAAAAATTGCATATGACACCTAATCAGGTTGTAGAACATGCTGTGCATGCAGTTAAACGGGCACGCAATTACACAGACAATGTTGAATTTTCACCAGAAGATGCTGGCCGCTCAGAACTGGATTTTTTGTGTCGCATATTGGAGGCTGTGATTGATGCTGGCGCTACGACACTAAACATTCCGGATACAGTGGGTTATAGTTTGCCTCAGCAATTTGGCGAACTGATCAAACAATTAGTTGAAAGGATACCGAATTCTGATAAAGCAGTCTTCTCAGTACATTGTCATAATGATTTAGGTTTGGCAGTCGGTAACTCGCTTGCGGCAGTTATGAACGGTGCCAGACAGGTCGAGTGTACCGTTAATGGTTTGGGAGAACGTGCTGGCAACGCATCTTTAGAGGAAGTTGTTATGACGGTACGTACGCGTCAAGACGTATTCCCCTGTGATACGACTTTGGATACCACGCAGATTATGACTTGCTCACGTTTGATTTCAAGTGTGACAGGCTTCCCCGTGCAACCGAACAAGGCCATTGTCGGCGCCAATGCCTTTGTTCATGAAGCGGGAATTCATCAGGATGGTGTGCTCAAAAGCCGAGAGACTTACGAGATTATGCGTGCTGAAGATGTGGGTTGGAATGCCAGTAGAATGGTTTTGGGAAAACATTCAGGGCGTAATGCATTTAAATCTCGACTATCAGATTTGGGTGCGGAGTTTGAACGCGAAGAAGATTTAAATGCAGCGTTTAGTCGCTTTAAAGATCTTGCAGACAAAAAGCATGAAATTTTCGATGAAGATTTACAGGCATTGGTCATTGATACCTTGCATGGAATCAACATTGAACGAATTAAACTGGTTTCCCTAAAGGTGAATTCTGAAACAGGTGAAGTCCCTGTTGCCGAGGTGATTCTGGCTGTTGATGACGAAGAAAAACATGCTAACTCGAAAGGCAGTGGACCAGTCGACGCAACATTCAAGGCTATCGAGTCAGTGATAGAAAGCGATTGTGTCCTAGAACTTTACTCAGTGAGCAATATTACTACTGGAACAGATTCGCAAGGAGAGGTTACGGTCAGAGTTAATATAGACGGTCGGGTCATCAATGGGCAAGGCGCAGATACGGATATTATTATTGCTTCTGCAAAGGCTTATATTAATGCGCTAAATAAGGCTCAGGCTCAGGCTCAGGCTCAGGCTAAGCGTACTCATCCGCAAATTTGATGTGAGCCTTATGGCTTTGACGCAAACACAGGAATATTATCTGCAGACTATAGGTGTAGATGTATATTGGTCAAAGGACAGGATGAATATTAACCCTGCCTTTATATCCCCTTCCAAATCGATTCTTGAGGAAAACAAACTATGGAAAAACCTGCGACAACGCGTTTTAAAATGCCAACAATGTGAATTGCATGAAAGTCGGAAACAGACGGTGTTTGGCATCGGCAACTATAATGCTGACTGGTTAATCATTGGCGAAGCGCCAGGTGCTGAAGAAGACAGGCAAGGAGAACCCTTTGTTGGACGTGCTGGAGAATTACTTAACAGCATGTTATTAGCCTGCTCCTTACAAAGAGAGGAAGTCTTTATTGCAAACATTTTAAAATGTCGTCCGCCAAATAATCGAGATCCAAAGCCTACAGAAGTTGTCGCATGTTCTGCTTATCTGCGAGAGCAGATTGATCTCATTCAACCAAAGATTATTTTGGCAGTAGGTCGTATCGCCGCACAAAATTTGCTGCAGACAGAAACACCTATAGGCAAGATGCGTGGTCACAATTATCAATATTCTGATACAGGAATTCCCGTGATAGTGACCTACCACCCAGCTTATTTATTACGCGCTCCTCGTGAAAAGAGAAAAGCATGGAAGGATTTACAATTGGCAATGCAAGTTTATCAGGAAATAAAATGAGCGCAGTCTTAAAACAAGCGAACATCATCTTTCGACCTATGTCTGAAATGGACTTGGGAAAGGTGATGAATATTGAAAAGAGTGTCTATGAATTTCCTTGGTCAATTAATATTTTTCAAGATTGCTTACAAGCCGGATATTGTTGTTGGATTCTTGAGCAAGATGATGATGTTTCTGGCTATGGCATTATGTCTATATTGACGGATGAAGCGCATATTCTGAATCTTTGTATTAAACCTGATGTGCAGAGTAATGGCATGGGCCAAGAGATGCTTAATCATTTTATTAGGCTGGCAAAGGCATATCACGCAACCATTATGTTTCTTGAGGTGCGACCCTCAAATAGACGGGCATTAAAAATTTATGAAAGATCAGGTTTTGGTGAAGTTGGTAGTCGTAAAGATTATTATCCCGCTAAATTTGGTCGTGAAGATGCCGTGATATTGGCCAGACAATTACTAGATGAGAGATAAAATTAATTACAACGAGCAATGTCTGTGACTAAGAAATTAAATCAAGAAGTTTTTCAAACGATTGAATCTTGCGTTGGTAATACGCCGTTGGTCAGACTGCAACGTCTGCCTGGAGCCACCAGCAATATTATTATGGCCAAGCTGGAAGGTAACAATCCTGCAGGTTCAGTCAAAGATAGACCCGCACTAAGTATGATCAAACATGCGCAGGCGCGAGGTTCCATTGCGCCTGGCGATACTTTGATTGAAGCAACCAGCGGTAATACTGGTATTGCATTGGCTATGGCAGCAGCCATAAAGGGCTACAAGATGATCTTGATTATGCCCGAGCATATGAGCGAAGAACGATGTGCGGTTATGAAGACCTTTGGTGCGGAGATTATTTTGACACCTGAAGCAGGCAGCATGGAAGCAGCAATAGACCTTGCGCGTGAAATGGAAGCAGATAAAAAAGGTGTCATTCTCGATCAATTTTCAAATCAAGATAACCCTTTATCACACTATGAAGGCACAGGTCCTGAAATTTGGCGCGATACACATGGAAAGATCACACATTTTGTCAGTGCTATGGGCACTACGGGAACCATTATGGGAGTTTCGCGTTATTTGAAAGAGCAAAATTCTGCAATACAAATTATCGGCATACAGCCCACAGAAGGGGCACAAATTCCCGGTATTCGATGCTGGCCTAAGGAATATATTCCACAGATTTATGATGCAACAAGAGTAGATAGAATTATTGATATAGGACAAAAAGAATCGGAGCAAACTACTATTGCCCTCGGTCGAGAAGAAGGCATCTTTGCCGGAATTTCTTCTGGAGGGGCAATTGCAGCAGTATTAAAACTTTCGACGGAGCTTGAAAATGCGCTGATTGTTACTGTTGTCTGTGACCGTGGAGATCGTTATCTGTCTACTGATATTTTTAAATTTTAAATGTAGAAATCTGAATGTATATTAACATAGAGTTAAAATAAACCTGTAAAATAATGAATATATTGATATTTGATATTGAAACTATACCAGACGCTGATTCTGCAAGAAAGATTCATGACATGGAAGGTTTGTCAGATACAGAGGTTGTTGAATCCATGTTTGCTAAACGTAGGCAACAAACTGGTGGCAGTGAATTCATTCAACATCACCTGCAAAAAATCATTGCTATTTCAGTGGTATTAAGAATAAAAGATAAATTAAGCGTATGGTCATTAGGTGATGTCACTTCACCTGAAGCTCATATCATTCAAAGATTTTTTGATGGTATTGATCGTTACACACCAAGACTGATCTCTTGGAATGGCAGTAATTTTGATTTGCCAGTTTTGCACTATCGTGCATTATTGCACAAAGTCAATGCCAAACGTTATTGGGAAACTGGAGGCGATGACCAAAGTTTTAAATGGAATAATTATATTAGTCGATTTCATGACAGGCATACAGATTTGATGGATGTCATCGCGGGATATAATCATCGTGCCAATGCACCATTGGCAGAGATTTCTACTATGTTGGGCTTTCCAGGTAAGATGGGTATGGACGGCAGCAAAGTATGGGAAAATTATCTCGCAGGAAATATTGAAGGTATTCGTAATTATTGCGAAACTGATGTACTTAATACTTATTTAGTGTATCTACGTTACGAACTTATGCGAGGCCAGAAATCAACGACTGCTTATACATCAGAATGTGAACGTGTCAGAAATATGTTGCAGGAAGAAGGTCATCCACATTTATTGGAATTTCTAAGCGCCTGGAATTAATTTATCTCACTGCATCAATTATTTTTCATTTCAAAACTAAAAAATTATCCGACCTAACTGATTGGATAGATATTTTAGTTATTATCTATTATGGCAAGACGACGTAAAAAACTTCCGAAGGAGCCTGTTTGGGCAAAGATAGAATCTCTTTCTCATGAAGGACGAGGTATCGCGCATATTGAGGGTAAAACAGTCTTCGTTCATGGTGCTTTGCCGGGAGAGGACGTGCTTTTCCAGTATAAAAGACAGCGCCTAGGCTATGATGAAGCGCATGCGCTGGAGATAAGTAACCCGGCAAAAGAGCGTGTTACGCCAAAATGTAAATTCTTTGGTTTGTGTGGTGGTTGTAGTTTGCAACATATGCAGCATGATTTTCAAGTAAAGCATAAACAGTCTGTTTTGATGGAGCAATTTACGCATATAGGCAAAGTTAAGCCGAAATTTGTTATCCCACCATTAACCGGGTCTGCATGGGGTTATCGTCGTAAGGCGCGATTAGGTGTTAAATATGTAAAGAAGAAGGGACGAGTGTTGGTTGGGTTTAGAGAAAAATATAGTCCTTTTGTTGCTGATATGAATAGTTGTGAAATTTTGTATCCTTTTGTGGGGAGATTGATTGAGCCGCTACAATGTTTAATTACAAAATTATCATTAATGAAACAAATTCCACAAATTGAAGTTGCTGTGGGTGATAAAATTACGGCGTTAATTTTTAGACATCTTGCCGCTTTTAATGATGAAGATATAGTAAAACTCAATGTTTTCAGAGAACAGTATAATATTGATATCTATTTACAGTCTGCTGGTCTAGATTCAGTGACACCATTACTAGATAAAAATACAGAAACGACTGTAAAGCAGTTATCCTATGACTTATCAGAATTCGATATCACACTAAATTTTCTACCAATGGACTTTACTCAGGTAAATCTTGAGATTAATTGTGCCATGGTGTCTCGCGTTTTAAAATTATTGGAAGTAAATAATCAGGATAGTGTGCTTGATTTATTTTGTGGGATAGGAAATTTTACCTTACCTTTAGCTCGTAAATCTGATCATGTGTTAGGTGTTGAGGGAGATCATAGTTTAGTGGCGCGCGCAAAAGAAAATGCGGTGTTTAACAATATAAGTAATGTAGAATTTAGAGTAATAAACTTGGCTAAAGACAATCTGAATGAAGATTTTACAAAAGATGGTTTTAATAAATTATTACTGAATCCAGCGCGTAATGGTGCGCAGACAATCATAGAAAATATAAATTTCAAATCAATCGAAAAAATAGTTTATGTTTCTTGCAATCCATCGACCTTAGCAAGAGATGCAGGTATATTGGTCAATGACAAAAATTTTCAGTTAGATAAGGCAGGTGTGATAGATGTATTTCCTCATACCACACATGTTGAATCTATTGCAGTATTTAGTAAAAAGAAACTAATGGTAGATGGGAAATTAAATAAAACATGATTCAAGATAAACACATAGAAATAAATATCAAAAAACAAACACTTAGTTTGTTTGAGGGAAGTGATGTGTTGAAGCAATATATCATTTCAACGGCAAAAAATGGCACAGGCGAGCAAATAGATAGTGAATGTACGCCGAGAGGAGTGCACCTTATCCGTGAAAAGATTGGCGCAGGCTATGAGTCAAATACTGTGTTTGTTGGTAGAAAACCGACAAATGAGCTATATCACCCAAAGCTACGAGAACAATCTCCTGATAGAGACTGGATATTAACGCGCATCCTCTGGCTTGATGGTTGTGAAACTGGCAAGAACCAGGGCGGCAATATCGATAGCTATGAACGTTATATTTATATTCATGGTAGCCCGGATGAAGTTTCTATGGGTACGCCAGGATCAAGAGGCTGTGTGCGTATGCGAAATCAGGATATGATCGAATTATTTGATCTGGTTGAAATTGAAACCAATGTTAATATTATTGAGAGATAGCTGTGGGCGAGCAAAATTTCATACAAACCGCAGCAAAAAATAAAACTCAGGCGCATTATATTAAATGATACTAATCTAACACGTCAGCCCGACATACGCTGAGATACTGCCTTATCAATTATTTGTTTAACAGTTTCTGTCATATTAACAAATTCAAATTTTTGCATAAATTCAATGGCACCAGCTTCCAGAAAAAGTTTGCCAAATACCTCATCGGCGAAACTGCTTGACATAATTGGTATGTCAGATAAATCAATATAAATCTTATCTCGATGTTGCATATGAAGTAAATTATATAGTTTTGTCCTTATAGGCTTGCCTGCAACTCGACTGCCAAATGATCCGGATTCTTTCAAGAGACTAAAAATTATCTATCTATCTTCATTTGTTTCATAAGCTGTCTCAACAAAATCGGTAGGCGTATGTTTTTTGCCTTTAAATTTAAGAGCATTTGCCAATAAATGTGGCTGAGAGAAATCGATAGTGGCAATAATTAATGTGCCACTGTATGGAATACTTTTATTAGATATAGAAAGATCTTTATTCTTTACATATCTTAAATGAGCATGCCCAGAGTCCACACTGAAATATCCGTTGCAATTGCTACATCATTGTATAGCTGCCATATAAACCATTACCTTGACCGAGTGATTTATCTCTTGTGACGCCCTCTCTAATAGCTTGGTCTAATGCATCTGCATCAGAATTAATTTCCGGATGGCTGTTTTTAAGTGTTTGAGGTATTCCTGCTCCTGCATCTGCAACAACAAATTCGACCCGTTTCTGGGTTTTCTGTAAAGTTGAGGCTTGGACAAGTCCGCCGATATTTGATTGAGTATGCACTAAAACATTATCAGTAATTTCATTAATAGACCATTCGAACGCAGAAAAATCTTCACGCTGCATGTCTGGAATAGTGCCTAATATTACATTAACAATTTTATTAACTGTACTTTGTTGTTGTTCTGGTGTTTGATACTGAGTAGCTGAAATTTTCCTGTGACCACGAAAATCAGATTTATCATATTGGTGTGGATCTAAAAAATATCCCCAATTCGTATTGCGGAATAGACTCGCTAATCTCTTTTCTTTAGGCGGTTTTAAAGAAAAATTAATGCCGCCTTTTCGGTATGCCATTACTTTGGCGCATAATGAGAGCATGGAATTTTAAAAGGCAGATACGCAATTTTTCACATCCAACAGGAGATCTTGATAATCACGTCTTTCAATAGCATCATAAACCTTAGCAAGCAATTGGTGAAAGTCATCTAAATTACTTTCTACGGTAATTATATTATCGTTTCTGGCGATCTTTCTAGTCATAATAATTTTTTTATTTATATAGTTGTAGATTATTGAGGTACGTCATAATAATTAACCTAATCAATTAAGTATTTTTTTATTATATTATTCATGATAATAGATTTATCTTATTCATTCTCATTATCGATGTTATAAAATTATATGAAAACGCAATAAAAAAATTATAAATTATTGTATTCTATTCTAAATAAGATAAAAAATAATTATTAAATTTGTATTATTTTTTTATCTTGGCGACATGACTTTTTTATAAAAAAATCTAAATCCAGAAATATTTTTTATTAAAGATAAATATGGAAAATATTAAGGTAAATGTGTATTTTTGAAGATGTGTTGTTATGCTGGGCAATGCAATTTTAATAATCTTGAGGACTCATGCAGAAGTGAGTAAACAATCAGAAATTACCTATGGCATACATGCCGTTCGACATGCGCTAAAAAATACTTCAGCCAATGTGTTGGAGATGTGGGCGTTGGAAAATAAAAAACCATCCAAAGGTATGTCAGAGCTTTTGGAGCTTGCGAAAAATGCGCAAGTGACCGTTCAGTTTATGACAAAAAAAACACTAGATAAATTAAGTCATCAGGCAAATCATCAAGGGGTGGTTATAAGACGTAGGTTTGTGTCTATAGATAGCAGGATAGATTTAGAATCTGTATTAGCAATGAATAGTGAAGAAGCAACACTTTTTTTAGTGCTTGATGGTATACAGGATCCGCATAACTTAGGAGCTTGTCTGCGTACCGCTGATGCGATGCGTGCACGTGCTGTTATCATTCCTAAAGATCGTGCAGTTGGTCTCAATGAAACAGTGCGAAAAGTTGCATGTGGTGGCGCAGAAAATACTCCTGTCATTCATGTTGCTAATTTGTCGCGTGCTTTAAAGGCAATGCAGGAATCAGGTATATGGGTGATAGGTACTGCTGTTTCCGCTCAACATACTATCTATGAAGAAGATTTAACATTACCCATTGCTTTGGTTATGGGTTCAGAGGCGCGCGGACTTAGACAAAATACTCATAAATATTGTGACAAGCTGGTGAATATACCCATGGCTGGCGTTGTTGAGAGTCTAAATGTTTCTGTTGCCGCAGGGATATGTTTGTACGAAGCTTGGCGACAGCGCCGCCTTAATCAATAAAACCAGACAAGCTCAATTTTATTCTTTGTTATGTGCGCTACGTTCATGTTCTAGTAGCTTTTTCTTGCAAATACGAATATTAAATGGTGTCACTTCTACCAGTTCATCATTATCAATAAATTCAAATATCATCGTAATCCATAATGCGTTCTGTCGGGAGCACGACTGTCAAGTGTGCTCGCTTATTGTAATATAGTTTGTCAATCAAAGCGGTTTTTCCATGACAAACGTGAGTAATGATGGCTATATTCCTTATGTTTTGAGTTAAAGTAACGGCATCTCAAGCAAGATATACATCTATTACATGTGTAAAAATCAGCGCGTTGCAGCCCAATGGCAGGTCAAATATTGCTTTTTGTTGTATTAGGCTACAGGTGTTTACGGATATTCGTAGCCATTAGGCGCATAACAAGAAGTGGCTTATTCTAAAGCTCTATTTTTATGCCAATAAATCCGGATATTGGTGCACTGATACTAACAAATCGTGGGTTGTCGAATTCAGAAAAGATTTTATCTGGTTCCCCCAGTAAGCCAAAGGTTTCGTATTCAGAATCCAATAAATTATTTATATTTGCGAAGATTGAAATATTTTTATTAAATTTATACGAAGCCCTCGCATTAACGACAACATAACCATCAATAGTATCTAGCAGATTCGCCTCATCTCCACGGAAGTACTGGTCTGAATTATAGATTAAATCTGAGCCAATACTAAACTTTTGGGTGATATGATAGTTACTTCCGATCTTTAAATTATGTTGCGGTAACCCGGGTATTCTATCTCCTTTTTGAATGCTAATATCTCCGTTGCTATCTGCTAAGGAGTGATTTGGGCTGCTTGATGCAAAGTTATTATCGAAGCTTGCTTTGACAAAACTGTAATTTGTAAACCAATCTAGCTTCCCTGCAGTCCCTGAAAAACCAAGCTCTAAGCCAACTCTTTTGGTGTCGCCGATGTTGTCGAAAAAGCCTTCGTTAGAGCTTATGCCGCCAGTACTGATAAAAATAATATCATCATGATTGACACTATGAAATGCGCCTAAATTCCATTTCACATTGGAGTTTAATACTCCTCGAAAACCACCTTCAAAACTCTTGGTTACAACTTGATTCAGTGGCGGGTCAGCAAGAAAGGCATTCGGTAGATTGCAGGGTGCAGAAGGATCGGCACATGACAGTTCGACTGTAGTAGGTGCACGGGCAGATTCGCTATAACTACCATAGGCAACAATATCTGGATGTAATGACCAGTTTAATCCTATGGCTGGATTGAAGCGTCTATAATCATGTTCACCATTTAAAGCAGCAGGGTCGTCAGGGTCAACTAATGGATTTAGAGTGCTGCGATCACCTATTGTGACGCGGGTGTTGTTGTAACGCCCAGACAATGTTAAGACTAGTTTATCCGTGATAGAAAAAATATCTGATAGGTAGATTGACCATGTTCGGATATGTGTTTTAATTTGCGTGCCATCTTCCACAGCAAACAAATTTGTCATTGAGGTGCTTCTGTCTGCATTTAAGGACGCGGCTTCAACAATCGCCCAAAAATCTGCTAATCCTTGATTGTAAGAGGTTCCCACAATCAAAGTATTCTGGCGGTAGAACAAATCATTAAGAAAGGTTAATTGGATATTGACACCAAAGCTTTCCTGTTCACGAGCACTGATATTATTAATAGCGTCTAACTGTGCACCTGCAATAGTATTGGGGATGGGGTTGCCATTTTGATCGATAGCAATTTCCCCTTCTAAAGCATCGCACTTCCCGTTGAGATTGGCATCGTCATCTATATCCCACTCATGAAGAAAGCCATCATCGCAGGGCTCAAATTCTGTGCCATCACCATTGAAAGAGTTGGCGTTATTGCTACGGTAAAAAATATTGCCAAGCAGTTGCAATTCATCATTAAGCCAATGCGCGCCTTCAAGATTGACTAAGAAAAGATTATTTTCTGTGATATCAGGAGAAGTGAAGATCATGCTTCTGTCTATTGCCTCTAACTCAACGGGAATAGAGCCATTGCCAATCAATTTAGTATCACCATGATTAAAAGAAAAATCCAGCGCACTGTCTTTCCCCTGCCAGCTAATTGCGCCAAACAGGCTAAACGCATTAGACGGCGAAGCATCACGCCAACCTTGCTCATCAAAATAACTGCTGGTGAGGAAATAACCCCAAGCCCCATCATTTCCACCGCTTTCAAATGTCGTTATAACACGTTCAAAAGAACCGCCGTATACTTCTAGGTTATGACCTTCATGAGTGAAACCATTTTTAGTTGTGATAGAGATTGCACCACCTAAAGTGTTTAGACCAAATATAGGGTTTGCGCCACCTATTAAGTTAATACTCGCGATTGAAGATTTTGGAATCAAATCCCAGTTAATTGTATCTCCAAAGACCTCATTTACACGAACACCGTTTTGATAGACAGCAATGCCCTGCGGAAGTCCGAGTAAGGGTGAAGATGTAAAACCGCGATATTGAATATCTGGCTGTAATGGATTATTTTGCGCCTCGTTAATGGTCACGCTTTGAAGGTTGCGATTAAGAAATTGACTGAGATCAAGACCTTGATTTTCTTCGATATCTTTAGCTGTTGCTGATTGAATAGAAAAAGGGATCATGTTTGCCGGAAGACCAGTACCATGTAATGGTGTGATGCCTATTACTTGAATAGTTTCGTTTTGAACGACACCAACTTTTTCTGCGAAGACATGAAGACTATTAAAAATAGTAAACATGACTGTGCCAAATGAAAAAATCTGACGCAGATGATAGTTTTTCATTAAAATCCCTATATAAATTCTTCCAGCATATCTCTTTCATCTTTAGATATTTTTGTGTTTTGTAGACGATTTTTTATCATATCCGATGAAATATGATTTTGCTCAATCAATTCTTTCTTTTCATTAGGCGAAATAGTCTCCATGAAAAAAAAGTTGCTGGCCGGGAATATTCCGGCGTTAATCATTTCAGTGAGCTCACCTGATATAGAACGATACTCTCCAATATCTTTTATTATTCTTTCTTTTGAAAAAGATTCATCTGCGATCCCGGATTGATATATCGAATGTATTTCCATTTTATAGCTTATTGCATGATCGGAGCCGCTGGTCTTTTCAATATCGGTTTCGATGTGTTGCAGTCGTGTGTGAATTAATTCTCTCAATGTTTCAAGAATTTCTTTATTTTCTAGTCGTTCTGAATAGATATCTAGGATATTATCTATACCGAGCTGCTGGTACGTGTCTGTTACAAATAACTCATTACGGCGATAAACCATGACCTTATATGATTTGAAGCCGAGCACCGTAATAATGTCAGTTAGATCACGTATATTTTCATTAAAGCCAATCGCGGAAACAAGCTGAGAGTGATTGAGATGCAATTGCTTGGCGATATTGTTTATATTTTTTACAAAACCTATTGATGGATCATAGTTAACTTTATAAAATATTTTGACGAGTTCTGCGTCACTGGCTGTGAGTAATTCTGTGAAACTTATCATTGGTTTGCCATTCTATTAGAATTATTTTCTAGCATTGTGTTCATGATCTATCGTGAGGAAATTATGCAGTGTCTATTTTTTATTTTTCTTACTATACTATATCTCAGCACACCGTATCTTACTTTTCTAAATTAAGATTCTGCAAGCTTTAGAACTTATGTTTTTATTTAAAAAAATTTATATTTTCCCTTAATATTACATATTTGCTTAAGTTAAAATAATGTTGAGTAAAACAGTTTTTTAAAGAATATCCACAGCAAGGATTAGACAGCATCTGATATTATTCAGTTTTTCTTCGCAAATAGAGCGTCAACACGGCTATGATCGTATGCGGTTCTATTAGCTTTGCATGTTTCCCTTAGTGTTTTTCTTGATATTTCTTAATTATAAGTTAATTTACGATATTTTCTATTTTAGATTTCATAATTTCCCAGAGTATTATTCAGAATATTTCCTAAATATTTCCCAGAATATTATTTCCCAGAATATTTTTCTATAGATGTGAATTAGACGTAGAACTTATTTTGCACGGAAGCGATATATTTTAAATACTGATTGACGCAGATTGGTGCTGTTATATTCTAAGTGCGCTTCTTATCTTGTACCGATTAATTCTTGCAGGATACCAAATTTTCTTACCCAGGGTTTATTTTTTCTGACACTTGCAGGAAGAGATGCGATTGCATTCTTTGCCTGCTCATAGCTTGGATAATGCCCGTATAGTGCGTTGTAACGGGTTTTGCCTTTAATAACGACCTCAATATATGCAGCATTTTCCACTAATTTATTTTTTTGGATAAAGCGAATGATGTCTCTTTCTTTGAGCAAGCTTGAGAGTTGTAGTGTATATGACTTGCTCGGTTGTTGTTTGACCCAGTCTTCCCTTTTTATACTATGTTCTCCTAGTGCTCTGCTCATTGTCTCATTAGATTGACTATCTGCAAGTTTAGAGGTTTCAGGATGCTGGATAGTTTCTTGATCGACCTGCTCAAGTGCGGCAAGTCTTAACTTCGCTTCAGCCAGTCCATCATTAGCAGCGAGCGTATACCATTTTTTGGCGACGACCATGTCTTTCTTAAGGCCGTATCCATTTTCATAAAATACACCCAGATTAAATTGCGCTTGAGTAACATTATGCGCTGCTGATTTTCTAAACCATTTCAGAGCTTGTTCATAATCTTTATCCAGACCCTGACCAAATGCGTACATTATAGCTAGGCTGTATTGTGCATGTTGGTGTTCTTGTTTGGCGGCAGAAGTAAATAGAGTAGAGGCCTTTTGGTAGTCTACCTCCAAGCCGATACCACGATAATACAGTAGACCTAGGTTAAATTGGGAATCAGCCAAGCCAGCATTAGCTGATTGTTCCCACCAATATGCTGCTTTCAGGTAATTTTGCGGAACATCCTGACCTTGAAAGTATTTAACACCAACATCATGCTGCACAGCAGGAATACCTTGCTCAGCAGCTTTAATATACCACTTGATTGCTTTACTTGAATCCTTAGGAACACCGTGACCAAAATCATACATAATCCCCAAAGTGACTTGTGCCTGAGAATTTCCATTTTTAGCCAATGGTTTAAGAATCTTAAGAGCCTTTGCGTAATCTTTGTTTAGATAGGCCTGCTCGCCGTCTTTATAGATCGCTGCCCAAGTATTAGGGCACTGTAGTAGTGCCAAAATACAGAAAAGAGAAAATATCAATGAATTTTCATGTATATTTATTTTGGGCGAATTTATTTTTGAGGCAAACATGAATTTATTATAGTATTGGCTGTTGTAGGCGACGGCTGTCTCAAAACTATCAGGGCGTATATCGGTATCTAATCAGACAAAACAGCTTTTTCATAGTGCTTATCTTTTATGTTGATTTTCTTGTTGATTCTATTGTTGATTCCCTATGGAGGGGATAAATAATCACTGAGTCTTATATTAAGACATATCTTATAAAAAATTGAAACCCATACTAACATTAAATTTTACCAAAAAAATTGGTTTGTTCTAAAAATAATCTTTCTTCTGCAGTGGTATGTCTCCCTAATTCTCTATTACGATGCGGGTATCTTTATAAATCGTTTAATTATATTTGCATGGTCATCTCATAATCTTTTTATTGAATATATTTCTGTATGATTATTTAAATGAATTTCTCTCAAATGATGATCATAAGGTATGATAGCAAATTTCTTCACTGTGAAAAAAGGCAATAAAAAAATAATTTTCCATTTAGATATATTCTTTACATGCTTCCTCTATCAATAACTTTATAAACAATCAGTCTGCATTTTTTATATTGTTCAAAAGCTCTTTTGTTATTTCTAAATAAATTACGTAAAAACTGATCTAATAAAATTATCAAAGCTAAACAAAACTTGGAGCTATATTGCCAATCGTCATACTCGTTAGCAATTTCCGCTTCATAAGCGTTAAAAAATCTATACTCTTATTTTTTGATTAAATGAATTTTTTTGTCTAAATAATTCTTCAGATAAAGACTCTTTAAAAACCAAAAATTTAAAATTTCCAAGATTTTATCATGCATACTTATTGTAAGATAATTCTATTTTTAAAGACTTGATATTTTGTAATCAATTTGAGAGGATACTAATAAAGCTATGCCTTCGAAACTATATCCTTAAGTCTGTTTCTAGTATTTCAATTTCATAAGAGTGCCACTCGTTAATTTTTGTAGTTTTGTTCAAAAAAACGCATTGATATATCTAGCGCTTGAACATGTTTGGTCAGTGCGCCGACGGAAATGTAATCAACTCCAGTTTCTGCTGTTTCGCGTAGGCGCTCCATATCAAAGCTGCCTGACGCTTCCAGCCGTACACGGTTATTAGCAATGGCGACAGCCTCTCGTATATTTTCTAGAGAAAAATTATCCAGCATGATGATATCTGCCCCGGCGTTTATCGCTTCTTTTAATTCATCTTGTGTTTCAACTTCAATCTCGATAGATGTGTCCGGATAACGTCTTTTTGCAATATCTATTGCTTTTTTAATAGTACCTACTGCGATGATATGGTTCTCCTTGAGTAGAATACCGTCAAACAGACCAAACCGGTGGTTATAACCACCACCACTACGCACCGCATATTTTTGTGCTTCTCTCAATCCCGGAATGGTTTTACGCGTATCCAGTAATTTTGTCATAGTGCCTTCTAGAATCTTCACATATTCGCGAGTGCTTGTTGCCGTACCAGATAAGGTCTGGATAAAATTCATTGCTGTACGTTCACCAGTTAAAATGGTACGTGCTGATCCTTTCAAGATACATAACTCCTGATTGGCAACAATGTCATCACCATCTTTAACATGCCATTTAATATTAATATTTTTATCTAGTTGTTTGAATACACTGTTAAACCAACAGGTACCGCAAAATACTGCATCTTCACGAGTGACTAAGCACGCCTTTACTTGCGCATCTTCTGGCAATAAACTTGCTGTAAGATCACCATCACCCAAATCTTCACGCAGTGCCTGATAGGCAAGCGCATCAACATTTTTTAATAAATGCATTTGTTACTTTTTCCTTGGGTTAATTTTCTTTGGATTTGTCTTTCAAGTTTAATTATTTTTTAGAAAAATATTCGCGGCTTATTGAAAAAACAACTGGACTCAATAAGAGTAACGCAATCAAATTTGGGATTGCCATTAGTCCGTTTAGAATATCAGCCAATATCCACACCAAGTCTAACTTCATCGACGCACCAATCAGTATAGAAAGTACCCATAATATACGATAGGGCAAAATTATTTTGATACCGAAAAGGTAGCTTGCGCAGCGTTCACCGTAATAGCTCCAGCCGAGGATTGTACTAAAGGCAAAGACAATCAATCCAAATGTAACGATATAACCCCCGCCCGCAAAACCAGTATTAAAGGCCAGAGATGACATAGGCGCACCATTCGCACCGCTATCCCACGCACCTGTCAATATGATTACGAGCGCAGTCATTGAGCAGATGATGATGGTATCAATAAAGGTGCCCAACATGGCAATCATGCCTTGACGAACAGGGTTGTTTGTTTTGGCAGCGGCATGAACAATAGCAGCGCTACCAAGACCCGCTTCATTCGAGAATATGCCGCGCGCAAAGCCCCAGCGGATAGCCATCAAAACAGTAGCACCTAAAAAACCGCCCTCAGCAGCAGTGCCTGTGAAGGCATCTTTAACGATCAACATTAATGCTGCAGGTACTTCAGAAATATTCAAGAATATGATAATAAGCGCGCCAATAATGTACGCACTGGCCATGAAGGGTATGAGTTTTTCAGTAACATTAGCGATGCGTTTAATACCCCCTAAAATGACAGTACCTGTAAGTGTTGCGATGACGGTGCCCGTTACCCACTGGGGTATCTGCAATGAATTCAACAACTCACTGGCCACAGTATTAGATTGCACCATATTGCCAATGCCAAAAGCGGCAACCATGCCAAATAAGGCAAAGGCTGTGCCTAGCCATGCCCAGTTTTTGCTCAGGCCATTTTTGATGTAATGCATAGGACCGCCGACATAATTTCCCAGTGCATCCACCTCTCTATATTTTACTGCCAAAACAGCTTCAGCATATTTTGTTGCCATACCAAAAAGGGCAATGACCCACATCCAGAAGATGGCGCCAGGCCCGCCAAGATAAATGGCAGTTGCAACCCCTGCGATATTGCCTGTGCCGATGGTGGCGGCCAATGCGGTCATCAGGGCTTGAAATGGGGATATATCGCCCTTATTGGCATCATCAGGCTTACGATCTCGCCAAAGCATTAAAAATGCCCGAGGAATCAGCTTCCAGGGCATTGCTTTCAGGCCGAAGGTTAAATAAAGTCCTACGAATGCCAGCAAAGGGATGAGAACATATTCACCCCAGATAATATTACTCAGTCTATCAAGTAGAGATTGTAACGATTGCATATGCGCCTCTTTAGATTATTTTGTTGAGGGGTTAGTTTATGAATTTCTTTGCTTAGATTAGAAATCTGTCGGTATTTATCATTCTGTCAGTGTCTTATGATGCAGGAAGCAGGATGGAGAAATCAACCTCCAATGTTGCCCGTATAAACATTATCTTGATTTACTACGCCTTTCATAACAAGGCTGTGGCTAGGTTTCATCAAAAATTTTCCTAGGGATATATATCAGAGCCTAAATATACAGCAAGACGATATATGTGAGATTAATATAATTATTTTTTGTTAGTGGTGCTCAGTTTGTTTATCCTTATTAACATAAGCTTGTTAAAGTATTTCCTTAGGCAGAATGTTGTGTAGGTTAGTGATAAAAGATGAAGAATGAGAGATTTAAGAATAAGAGATCAAGAAACAGGATAAAGTAAGAAAATTGATTGATAGAAATTCTAGATTACAGATTGATACCAAAGGCGAATGGATAAAAGGTGTTCGAAAAGTTATTTCGCCTAATTACGACCACAGACCTGATGGCTCAGAGATAGATTTATTAGTGATTCACAGTATCAGTTTACCTCTAGGAGAATTCGGCGGCGAATATATTGATCAGCTTTTCACCAATTCACTCAACCCAAAAGAGCATCATTATTTTGCAGGGGTTGCATTGCCTAAGGTTTCTGCGCACATATTAATCAATCGCAAAGGTCTGATTACTCAATATGTCCCTTTTGCACAGCGTGCATGGCATGCAGGAATATCAGACTATGAAGGTCGGATGAATTGCAACGACTATTCTGTAGGAATTGAGCTGGAAGGTTGTGATAATATGCGCTTTACTCAAAAGCAATATGATTCTTTGGTAAATATAACTGAGGCAATTATTCGGTTTTGGCCTAAAATAACCAAACAGAGAATCATCGGACATTGTCATATCGCGCCAGATAGAAAAACAGACCCAGGAGCGATGTTTGATTGGGGTAAATATTATTCATTATTAAAGTTTTAACGTGAGCAATAAAATATGACCTTGATAATTATTTTATGTGGACTGGCTTTAGAATATTTTTTGTGCGTACTGGATAATATTCGTCAATTCACATGGTTTAGTCGATATAACGATTGGCTGGAAAATAAATTTCTCCAATCCAGATACTGGAATAGTGCTATTGGCGTTTGCATAACTTTGGCGGGGCCATTGTTATTAGTGTTTTTTATTGATTATGGCCTAAACACAATATTTTTCCCGCTAAGTTATTTATTTGCTTTGATTGTATTACTAAACTCAGTTGGGCCAATTTTTCTTAATAAATCTTTGCATGCATATGCTGAAGCGTTGGATACTGAAGATGATGAAAAAGCAAGACATTATGCAGGCGAGCTTTGTCGTTCATTATCTGCACCTCATCCTAGTAAAAATGAACAAGAGATTATTGGTAGCATTTTTGTTGAGGCCAATGAGCGTATTTATGCAGTGATTTTCTGGTTTATTATGCTGGGGTCTTTTGGCGCCATGCTTTACCGTTTAGCAAATATCTTGAAACACAAATATCAGGACGTGCATGGTGCCCATGCAGATTCTGTTGCATATTTGAATCATATTTTAAATTGGCCTTCGGCGCGCTTGTTTGCCATGGGCAATGCCTTGGCTGGCAATATGCTTGAGGCGATGGAGGCATGGAAAGCGAACGAAGATAGTTCTTTTTCCGCAAATGAATCTGCCTTGATTTCTTCTGGTCTCGGCGCGCTTCATTATCGTCCAAAAAGAGACACAAAAGAGGATAGTTTGGATAGATCCTACTGGGTAAGGGCAATTCAAGGATTGCTCAATAGAACCTTAATTGTCTGGTTAACGGTTCTTGGGGTGATGACGATAGCAGGTGTGCTGTCATAGGTTTTGATTGATATAGTCATCAACGTTAAACAGTTTAAAACCTTCTATATTTGCAACAAGGATACTATCGCGTTTATACCAGTCTCCAAGCACAATTCTTTTTGCATCTTGTCCATCGAGTTTGAATTCGTGAATTGCCTGTCGATGGGTATGTCCATGTATTAAACAAAGCACATTATGACTTTTCATCTTTGCTTCAACGGTGGCTTGATGGACATCTGTTAAATGTTCAGGTTTTTTCTCTACTGATTTTTTAGTAGCGTTCCTTATTTTGTGCCAGATTTTTATACGTAGCGCATAAGGAATCAACATAAAAATATTTCTTGAAATAATATTATTTATGATTCTGCGGAAAATCCGGTACTTTACATCATCGCATAGTGTGTCGCCATGCATTAAAAGTATATTTTTGTCGTTTAAAGTGATGAGCGTCTCATCATCCAGAAATTTCCCACCAATCTTCTCTGCAAATTTCTGATTCATCAGGTAGTCGCGGTTACCGCGCATGATAAATAGTTTATTGCCAGTCGACGTATAAGATATAAGTTCAGTAATTATCTCTCCGTAAGGCGGTGTTCTGTCATCATTGCCGATCCAAGTCTCAAACAAATCTCCAAGGATGTAAAGTGATGTAGCATCTTTGGCTGCGCTGCGTAGCAATTTCTTAAAAAGCGCTATTTTTTGTGGTCTCTCGGCACAAAGATGTAGATCTGAAATGAATAGCGTTACCATGGTGCAGCGTATATTTACTTTTTAATCTTCTATAATTTCGGCATTTTCAATAACAATAAACTTTTTCGGCACATCCTGATATCTGGTTTTGCCAGCTGTCGATGCGTTTTCAATCTTATCGACAGTGTCTTCACCTTCGATAACTTTGCCAAAAACACAATAACCCCAACCTTCATCTGTTTTGGCACTGAAATTTAGAAATGTATTATCATTGGTGTTGATAAAAAATTGAGCACTGGTTAAATTCTCCAAGCCATTATTGGCTTCATTCTTGATACACTCACTAGGTGAGTTTTTCATTCATCTCAGCGCCCATTCCGCCTGCTTGAATCATAAAATCATAAATGACTCGATATCAAGCGATAGGATAATTGATCCGAAACTGGTATTTAGTTTAACCTTACATTAACTACCTCTTAAAATATCTTTAATTATTTTCAATAAATTTGCATACCAAATTTGATAAAATAATAAGCAGTGTATGCTAAAGACATTTATCGTGCAGCTATAAATTAAAGCGAAATTCTCATAGCAGGTTGGAAATGACAAATGCAAACTTTTGCAATATGGTTGATAAGATTGTTAGTTAGAAAGCGATTCGTTAATATGCGCGCCTCTTTATAGATGTACCCTGTTACAGGGTAGCGATGAGCGACCCTTGAACTGTGATCATTTACAATTAATATATGTTGAAAATTTTTAACAGCCTGACAGGCAAAAAACAGAAATTTAAACCAATTGAGCCAGGCAAGGTGCGCATGTACGTTTGCGGCATGACGGTTTATGATTTCTGTCATATTGGACATGCGCGCGTTATGGTAGTGTTTGATATGGTCGTGCGTTATATGAGGTCATTGGGTTTAGATGTCAATTATGTACGAAATATTACCGATATTGACGACAAAATTATAAAACGCGCTGGGGAAAATAATGAAGGTACATCTGAGCTGACTGAGCGTTTTATTGTTGCGATGAATGAAGATGCCGTTGCTCTTTCGGTGATACCTCCTAACGCAGAACCAAAAGCCACAGAACATATCGCGCAAATTATCAGTATGATTCATCAATTGATTGAAAATAAATATGCCTACGTGTCTCCCCACGGTGATGTGTTTTTTGATATCAGTGCATTCCCAAGCTATGGAAAATTATCGGGCAAGGTGATTGATGAATTAAGAGCCGGAGAGCGAGTTCATGTACAGGAAGCAAAAGATGACCCGCTCGATTTCGTGCTTTGGAAGATGAGCAAACCAAATGAGCCTAGCTTTCAATCCCCGTGGGGGAAAGGAAGACCAGGCTGGCATATAGAGTGTTCTGCAATGTCTACATATTGCCTCGGTGAACATTTCGATATTCATGGTGGCGGACAAGATTTACAGTTTCCTCACCATGAAAATGAAATTGCCCAGTCAGAAGGCGCGACAGGAAAAACCTTCGTGAATTTATGGATGCATAATGGGTTTGTCCAGATTGATGAAGATAAGATGTCCAAATCATTAAACAATTTTTTTACTATTCGTGAAGTTTTGAAAAAATACAAAGCCGAAGAAGTGCGTTTTTTTATTCTGGCAAGTCATTACCGTAGCCCATTAAATTACTCATTAACTAACCTGAATGAAGCGAAAGCTGCATTGAAAGGTTTGTATACTTCTTTACGTGGGCTAAGCCTTAATGATGATGTTGAGGCGCTTTATATATCACGATTTAATGAAATCATGGAGGATGACTTTAATACGCCAAAAGCAATTGCTTTATTACACGAACTTGCTCATGAAACGAATAAAAACAAAGACAATAATCTGACCCGCGCAGAAAAACTCGCCTCCACATTAAAAATGCTTGCGGGTATTTTGGGTCTGTTGAGGGAATCTCCAGAGGTGTTTCTAAAGCGTGGCGCTGGCGCTCTTTTATCCAGTCTTAGTGATGACAAAATAGAATCTCTGATAGCGCAGCGCAACGAAGCACGAAAAAATAAAGATTTTGCAGAATCTGATCGAATTCGAGATTTACTGGCAAGCGAAAATATCTCTCTAGAAGATGCTGCGGAAGGAACGCTTTGGCAACGATCTTGATGTATTTGTGTCTTTTAAGCGGCCTTGGCCAATTGACGCAAACTATACTGGTGCGTATCATCGCCATCCTGCTTCAGTGCAGGCAGTAAGAGATATGTCGGGGCATAGCGCAGCTTGGTAGCGCATCTGCTTTGGGAGCAGAGGGTCGGGAGTTCGAATCTCTCTGCCCCGACCAATAATTTGGTGTGATATTTGCGTCTGTAGCTCATTTGGATAGAGCATCGGCCTTTAACATCAAACACTTGTTTGTGTTTGAAATAGGAGCCTTTATAGGAAAACAAAACCTATAAAGTGGATCGCACTATATCGGGGAACCCTTAACAGACAGGCTGTGCAGTCTGTGCTGATGGCAATCCCGAGGAAACCGGTGGCTGCCTCATATTGGCATGAGCATACTATATTCTATATGTAGCATGCTAAGCGAGAAGGGCGGCATGGGTATTTTAAAGGCTTAACTTGATTAAATCGATGATTAAATCGACTAAGGGCTCATTGTTTTGAACCCATTGACTTGGCATACGCCATTTGCTGTTATTGGTTTAATCATTTTGAGGGTAAAAATACCTACAGGTAATCAGTCAAAAAATGTAAATTTGGCGTCTGATTTTAGATGGATTCCGTAGAGACTATACGTGTGACACCTGTAATGGTGAAGAGATAGTCCAGACCACAAACTTGTTATAATCAGGGCGTCGAAAGGCGTAGTTGGTAAGCTAAGCCGAGGGTAGCAGGTTCGAGTCCTGCCAGGCGCACCAAATCAAGATTTTATGGTGACTGTAGCTCAGTTGGTAGAGCCCCGGGTTGTGATCCCGGTGGTCGTGGGTTCGAGCCCCATCAGTCACCCCATTTTTACCCATCAAAACAGGGCCGTTAGCTCAGCTGGCAGAGCAGGGGACTCTTAATCCCAAGGTCGTCGGTTCGACCCCGACACGGCCCACCAAATTATCTCTAAGATTGTATGTTAAGGGTTGTCTGCTTAATAGTTATACCTATAAAATTTAACCGCAGGCATTGAATTCTCCAGAAATACCCATAAGTATGAACAAGGATAACCACAATAATAGAGGAAGTTAAAATGGTTACAAAAGGGATATTTATCAGTTTTGCTATTGAAGATGTTAACTCTCGTGATTTATTAAAAGGCCAATCCTTAAAAGCCGATTCGCCATTTAAGTACATTGACTTATCTGCGAAACAAGCGTGGGATACAAAATGGAAAACAAACTGCCGCACCAGAATTAGAGGCTGTGACGGTGTAATTGCATTAATAAGTAAAAACACTAGAATCTCAGATGGTGCTAAATGGGAGATGCAGTGCGCTAATGATGAAGAAATACCTATGATTGGTGTTCATATCCATAATGATGATAAAGGTCAAATACCCCCGCAACTTGCAGGCACAAAAGTCGTAAATTGGACGTGGTCGGCAATTACAGACTTTATTAATAGCCTGTAGTTAACGCATATGTCAAAAAGTCAAAGTGAATACGGTTTAGAGTACAACGCTCACCTACTTGAGCAATATAAGCTATTTGTTGAAATGGCGGACAGAGTAAGCGCAAGAAGACAAACTGCTAATTCATTTTTTCTTTCAGTAAACACCGCGCTAATCGCATTAGTGAGTTATATCAATTTTGGCGCACAAACCAGCGCTAGCTTTAATTGGTTGATAGCGTTAGCTGGTATTGCGTTATGTTTAATGTGGTCTAGGCTAATAAAATCATACAAAGACCTGAATACAGCAAAGTTTGCGGTAATTCATGAAATGGAGGCGGAGTTACCATCGGCACCTTATGATTTAGAGTGGGATAAAGTACAGCGTGGCACTAACAAGAAACTGTATCTACCATTTACCCACATTGAGGTATACATTCCGTGGGTCTTTCTCACAATTCATGGTTTTGTTCTTTCGAAATTTATCAAAAACCTGTTTTAACTTTTCATTACCATTTGCAAAAAGCCTAATCTCTTCGGCAAGTTTATCTGTTGCCATCTCATAATAAATGTTCTGTCACAGGGCGCACATGGCTGTGCATGTGCGATAAAAGGTAGAATTCTGAAATCTAGAGTCAACTGGCCAGTAAATTTTGTTTATCCGTGAATTCTGCTATATTATCCGGAAATCGCTTAATCAACTTTTGGTGTCTTTCGAAAAAATATTTCATATTTAAAGGTGTCAATTGCGGAACAATCAGAGAAATATTTGTCTAACTTCCATAACAGAAACATATCCAGAATCTACGACACACATGTATAGATTAATTTTGAAAATCTTATTTACACCTCTGCTCTTTTGTCTTATTACGCTGTACGCTACACAGGCGTTTGCTGAAAATGAAGAAGCATCAATTTTCGAGCCTCAATCTGGGGATTTGATTCTTCCTGATTCAGGTGAAATGGTGATTTCCAGCCCAGGTGAGACTCAAGGCGAAGGAAAGAAATGTGTGACAATCTGCGGCGAATGGAGCCGGGATTGTATTATTAACCCCAAGACTGGGCAGCAAAAATGTCGCAGGATGTGTCGATCATTTGGCGAAGAATGCCTCTAAAAACCTTCCTCCTAGCTTATAATCTATATCATCCGCTTTAGCAGCCCTCAGTTTTAGTGATTTTACATGAAGCTGCATGTCGGTTTATTATTTTATTTTTAGACAAGACTTTGTTTGGGCTTTAGGCGCATTTTACCTCTAATATTCATAATTAAAGTGGCTATTTTTTTATCCAATCCAATTTCTTATTGAAATACTATATAAAACAATATGTTATACGGAGGTTACAAAGTATAATTCAAGCCTTATAATAACTGCGCTTCATCGTTTCATTGGTTTTGGGAAGAAAGCCCTATGCGAGAGTGGCGGAATTGGTAGACGCGCTGGTTTTAGGTACCAGTGCCGTAAGGCGTGAGAGTTCGAGTCTCTCCTTTCGCACCATTTATTTCATGCTATCTTTGAAACACCAAACAGATTTAACTGTGGTCTCAAGTACATTTAAAAGCTTAAGGAGTTTAGGAATTATAGATGCAAGTATCAGTTGAATCCATCGGATCTCTGGAAAAACGATTAAAAATAGAAGTGCCAGAGGAAAAAATTGCCACCGAGATGCAAAATAGATTGCAATCGATGCGCAAGACAGCTCGCATCAAGGGCTTTCGCCGAGGCAAGGCACCCTTGCAGCTTATGCAAAAACAATATGGTGCGAAGATTCGTCAGGAAGTGATTAGCGAGACCATGCAAAACAGTTTGTACGAAGCTATTACGCGGGAAAAATTGCAGCCCGCTACGAGACCTAAGCTAGAAGATTTTGATGTTGAACAGACAGAAGGGCTTATTTTTACTGTAAAAATAGAGGTTTTACCAGAGATTACCCTTGCCCCTATAGAAAAATTAAGCATAGAAAAACCTGTATGCAAGGTATCAGACGATGATGTTGATAAAATGGTTGAAACCGTGCGTAAGCAGCATCGAAAGCCCATAGCTGTAGAGCGAGAAGCTCTTGAGGGCGACTCTGTCGTTATCGATTTTATCGGTCGTATTGATGGAGAGGCATTTACAGGCGGTACGGCAAAAGATTTTCATCTTGAATTGGGCGCAAAAAAATTTATCGAAGGGTTTGAGGATGGATTGATTGGTGCGAAGGCTGGAGATAAAAAAATCCTAAAGCTTCAATTTTCGAAAGAATATGCCAGCAAGGAACTTGCGGGCAAAAATACTGATTTTGAAGTCGATGTGAAAATTGTTAATGAGCTTGTCTTACCTCAATTAGATAAAGAATTATTCGCCACTTTAGGTGTAACAGAAGGCGGTTTGGAGGGATTTAAAGCAGAAATACGTAAAAACATGGAGCGCGAGTCTGAGCAGGTGACTTTAAATAAAGTTAAAGAGTCTGTTCTGCAAAAGCTTTACGAGACAAACAAGATAGATTTGCCGCCATCTTTGCTCGCTAATGAAATAAAACGATTGCAGGCACAATACAAATCAACACTACAACAGCAGGGTTTGAGTGAGGAGGATGTGCCGATGCCTGACGCTGCTATGTTTCATGAGCAAGCTGAAAAAAAAGCGACCTTACAATTATTAGTTGCAGATATTGTTAAAACCAATGGAATCAAGGTAAACCCCGCAAAGGTGCGCAGTATGATTGAAAAAGCAGCGGCAGCTTATGAAGATACTCCTGAGATGATTAATTGGTATTACTCAGATAAAGCTAGGTTGGCTGAGGTTGAAGCCTTGGCACTTGAGGGGGAGGTGATTGACTGGATTATGGGCAAAGCCCAGGTGAATGAAACAAAATTGGCGTTTGACGCATTAATTAATAAAGGGCAGACTGCGCAAGCTTAAGCCTTGCAAAATACAAGATAAAGAAGATATAATTCTCATGAAAAACAAGAATATAGAGTCGCTTAATCTTGTCCCTATGGTGGTTGAGCAGACTCCAAGAGGCGAGCGTTCTTATGATATTTATTCCAGACTCCTGAAAGAAAGAGTCATCTTTTTGGTAGGGTCTGTTGAAGATAATGTCGCGAATTTAATTATCGCTCAGTTTTTGTTTCTAGAATCAGAGAATCCTGATAAGGATATTCACCTTTATATCAATTCCCCCGGAGGTTCTGTACCTGCTGGTTTGGCTGTATATGATACCATGCAGTTCATTAAGCCTGATGTTAGTACCATGTGTGTAGGGCAGGCTGCCAGTATGGGTTCATTATTATTGACAGGCGGCGCACACGGCAAGCGCTATTGTTTGCCACACTCACGGGTGATGATTCACCAACCGCTAGGTGGTTTTCAGGGTCAAGCATCAGATTTTGACATCCATGCGCGCGAAATTCTCAAGGCAAGAGAGCAGCTTAATATGATTCTTGCAAAGCATACAGGCCAGTCATTGGAAATCATCTGTGAAGATACCGAGCGAGATAATTTTAAAAGTGCTGAAGAAGCTAGAGATTATGGTTTGATTGATGAGGTATTATCTGAAAGAGAAGTGCTTTCTGGAGAGGGGGCTGTATAATTTTTTATGCAAGAACATTTTTGCATATCTTGTTTGGAACTCTAATGATTTTAAAATTTCACATTAGTAAGATATTAATATTGACTGAAATTGAGTGTTTTTATGAGTGACAAAAGTCAGGATAGTAATAACGGCAGTGAACGTCTTTTGTACTGCTCGTTTTGCGGTAAAAGTCAGCATGAGGTGCGTAAACTTATTGCTGGGCCGTCTGTCTTTATCTGCGATGAATGTGTCGAGCTTTGCAATGACATTATTCGCGAAGAGATTCAGGGGAAAACAGCCGTTGGCGGAAGCAGTCCAATGCCAACACCTCATGACATCAACGCTATTCTTGATGAGCATGTGATTGGTCAAGAACAAGCCAAGAAAATCCTTTCGGTTGCAGTTTATAACCACTATAAGAGGCTAGAACAAGAAGCTATAGATAAATCCGATATCGAGCTTGCAAAAAGCAATGTCTTATTAATCGGACCAACAGGGAGCGGTAAAACCTTACTGGCTGAAACACTCGCTCGTTTACTTAACGTCCCTTTTACCATTGCCGATGCTACCACGCTAACAGAAGCGGGCTATGTTGGTGAAGATGTTGAGAATATCATCCAGAAATTACTACAAAAATGTGATTATGATGTTGAAAAAACTCAAAGCGGCATTGTATATATTGATGAAATAGATAAGATTTCACGCAAATCTGATAATCCATCGATTACCCGTGATGTCTCTGGGGAGGGTGTTCAACAAGCATTGCTGAAGCTCATTGAAGGCACGATCGCTTCTATCCCTCCTCAAGGTGGACGCAAGCATCCGCAACAGGAGTTTCTACAGGTAGATACAACTAGTATTTTGTTCATCTGCGGCGGCGCATTTGCCGGGCTAGATAAAATCATTCGTGAACGTTCCGAAAAGGGCGGCATTGGTTTTTCTGCAGAGGTTAAGAGTAAAGATGATAAAAAAAGCGTTAGTGAATTATTACAAAGTGTTGAGCCAGAAGATTTGGTTCAATACGGATTAATTCCAGAGTTCGTGGGTCGTTTGCCTGTGATGGTAACTTTAGACGAGTTAAATGAAGATCAGCTAGTCCAAATATTGGTGGAACCAAAATATGCAATTACCAAGCAATATGCGAGAATATTTGCAATGGAAGGTTGTGACATTGAGTTTCGTGATGATGCTTTACGTGAGATTGCCAGAAAAGCCGTGGTAAGAAAAATAGGTGCGCGTGGTCTTCGCTCAATCATGGAGAATATTCTGCTCGATACTATGTATGACTTACCTTCAACAGAGGGTATTGCAAAGATTGTGATTGATGCAGCGGCGGTTAACGGTGAATCTAAACCGTTGGCAATTTATGACAGCTCAGAAGCAGATGAATTAGTTTCGGCAGTGGCAGAATAGCTCATTCATGAATTTATATTATTTGCGAATGATTTACCTTAGACAATTATTTGTCTGATAAGGCAATATGTATATCCGGTATCGGTTTAAGTTTAAATATCGTGTTAAATACACTTGAAACAAACATATATGCCCACATAATAGTTCTGTAAGATGGCACAGGTCACAATGAGGTAAAACTCAAATCAGGATCAAGTATCACAGGATCAAGTATCACAAATGAACATAAAAGAAAAAAATAGTTACTCGGCATTACCTTTGAGGGATGTTGTGGTGTACCCGCACATGGTAATGCCTTTATTTGTAGGCAGAGAAAAATCTATCAAGGCATTGGATAAGGCAATAGAAGGAAACAAAAAGATCTTACTTGTTGCACAGAAACGTGCATCTGATGACGATCCTTCTATTGATGATATCTATTCTGTTGGTACGATTGCCAATATCCTGCAGCTATTAAAACTCCCTGATGGCACGATAAAAGTATTGGTTGAAGGGTATGATCGCGTTAGTATTGACAGCTTTACTGAGACCAGTAATAGTTTTTTGGTTACCGCTTCAAGACTTGAGTCAGTCAGCCAAGATAAGCAAGAACTTGAGATCTTAAGTCGATCGGTTGTTAATCAATTTGAACAGTACGTTAAGCTTAACAATAAAATTCCTTCCGAGGTGATTGCCTCACTTTCAGGTATTGATGATATAAGCAGATTGGCCGATACCATGGCTGCACATATGCTGATTAAGATGGAAGAAAAACAAAATATTCTGGAGACGCTCAGTATTGAAGAAAGACTGGAATGTATTCTTGGGCTTATGGAATCCGAAATTGAACTGATGCATGTCGAAAAACGTATTCGCGGACGCGTCAAATCGCAAATGGAAAAAGGCCAGCGTGAGTATTATCTGAATGAGCAAATGAAGGCAATTCAGAAAGAGTTGGGCGATATAGAAGATGCCCCCAATGAGATCGAAGATATTGCTAATAAGATTGAAACTTTAGGCATGTCTAAAGAGGCAAAAAATAAAGCCACTTCCGAATTAAATAAGTTGAAGATGATGTCACCCATGTCTGCTGAAGCGACTGTGGTTCGAAATTATATCGACTGGTTAATGAATGTTCCCTGGAAGACTCGCAGCAGGATTAGTCGCGACTTGGCTAAAGCCAAAAGGATTTTGGATGAAGACCACTATGGCCTAGAAAAAGTTAAGGAAAGAATACTGGAATATCTGGCAGTGCAAAATCGCGTACGTAAAATGAAAGGTCCGATTTTATGTCTGGTGGGTCCTGCTGGAGTTGGTAAGACTTCACTCGGAGAATCTATCGCCCGTGCGACCAACAGAAAGTTCTGTCGTATGTCATTGGGCGGTGTGCGCGATGAGGCCGAAATACGAGGCCATAGAAGAACTTATATTGGCTCTATGCCAGGACAGATTGTTCAGAGTATGGCTAAAGTTGGAAAGAAAAACCCACTCTTTTTATTCGATGAAATAGATAAAATGGCCATGGATTTTCGTGGCGACCCGGCTTCTGCATTATTAGAAGTGCTCGATCCTGAACAAAATCATGCCTTTGCCGATCATTATCTTGAAGTCGATTATGATCTTTCAGATATTATGTTCGTCACAACAGCGAATAGTCTGAATATTCCAGGTCCCTTGCTTGATAGGATGGAAATCATTCGTATCTCGGGTTATACCGAAGATGAAAAAATAAGCATTGCAACTAAGTATCTAGTTCCCAAACAACTGAAAAAAAATGGCCTGAAAACACATGAAATCAAAATTGAAGAAGACAGTATTCGAGACATTATCCGTTATTACTCGCATGAAGCTGGTGTGCGTAATCTTGATAGGGAAATCGCCAGCATATGTCGTAAGACTGTCAAGAAAATATTAGACGATCCTACAACAAAATGCGTTCATGTCATCCCTGAAAGTTTGACTGATTTAATCGGGGTGAAGCGCTATCGATTTGGGCGGGCTGAAGAAGAAGATAGAGTAGGTCAGGTTACTGGATTGGCATGGACAGAGGCAGGCGGAGACCTGCTAACAATAGAAACAGCCATTGTTCCAGGCAAGGGCAAGGCCACTAGAACCGGACAGTTGGGCGATGTTATGCAAGAATCGATAGAAGCAGCAATGACAGTGGTCAAAAGTCGCAGCACAAGGCTTGGGATTGCCGCAGATGTTTATAAGGAGCACGATTTCCATATCCATGTCCCCGAGGGTGCGACACCAAAAGATGGGCCTAGTGCTGGTGGCGCTATGTGTGTATCTATAGTTTCTGCAATTACAGGCATACCGGTAAAAGCAAATGTTGCTATGACCGGAGAAATAACTTTACGTGGCGAGATATTGCCTATTGGCGGCCTTAAGGAAAAATTATTGGCAGCATTACGTGGTGGAATTGAAATAGTGCTCATCCCTGAAGAAAATGAAAGAGAGCTCGCGGAGATTCCTGACAACATTAAGGAGAATTTATCCATTCAGTCTGTGAGATGGATAGATGAAGTGCTTGAGATTGCATTAAAAAATATGCCTAAGCCACTCTCTAAGAATGATAGATCATCAGGCATGGTTAAATCTGATGAAGTCATTTCAGAGTCAGGCAAGGATATAGTCAGACCACATTAATCAAAAATAAAGTAAATAAAATTGCTGTTTTCCGGTTGATTTACTTGACTGACATTTAACTGCTTGGTATAAAATCCACCTTGGAAAAACATCCTTAACCGCATTCATCAGGACAGTTGGCTTCACTAGCTTATCTCACGGTTGTTAGTGATTTTTTTACTTTTTTTAAAGAGGAATATATACAATGAACAAAGCTGAATTAATTGAATCTATCTCTGACTCCGCTGATTTATCAAAGTCATCTGCAGGACGTGCACTTGATGCTGCTATTGAGGGGATTACAAAAGCCTTGAAAAAAGGCGATACCGTTACTTTGGTTGGTTTTGGAACATTTTCTGTACGTCATCGTAAAGCAAGAATTGGCCGTAACCCAAGGACTGGCGACGAGATCAGCATCAATGCTTCTAAGGCACCAGGATTTAAACCTGGTAAAGCACTGAAAGACGCTATCAACTAGCACATACTCTAGAAAGACACTGGCCTTGGGTGCTTAGCTCAGTTGGTAGAGCGTCGCCTTTACACGGCGAATGTCGGGAGTTCGAGCCTCTCAGCACCCACCAATCATACCGGAGTGGTAGTTCAGTTGGTTAGAATACCGGCCTGTCACGCCGGTGGTCGCGGGTTCGAGTCCCGTCCACTCCGCCAATAATTTTGCGGGCACTCCCATTGCAGGGCGTGCCCGCTTCCGGTTTTATACCAAGGTGTTATATTTGATATTGAACGTAGCTATACCATAAAGACGAATTAGCAGTAAGAAATAAATTGTTAGATAATGTATAGGTAGTTAATAAATATATGTTAATGCAAAAAATTAGAAATTGGATTACAGGCTGGGTTGCTGGCGCCATCATGTTCCTGATTATCATCACCTTCGCAGTGTGGGGAATTAATTTTTCTGATCAAGGATCAGAGCCTGTGGTTGCATCAGTTAATGGTGAAGATATTAATCTGAGACAATTCCAGCAAACGTACAACAACTTCCGCGATCAAATGCGAAAATATACTAATAAGCCACTTGATTCCAATGAAGAGGAATTATTAAAAAAACAGACCTTGGATCAATTAATTAAAGATGCAGTTATCAGCCAAGCGGCGATTGACAACGGATTGCATATCAGCGATTCAGCAATTAGAGAGGCAGTCAAAGATATTGATGCGTTTGACAGTGAGTATGGGTTTGATCATGCTAATTATGAAAGAAGAATTATGCAAATGGGTATGACTCCTGCAATCTTTGAGAATCGATTACGTGTGGAAATGATGGCACAGCAATTACAAAGCGCAGTGACAGACAGTGCGTTTGCATTTGAAGAAGAAGCGTTGCGGCTTACTAGGATTAAAAAACAAACGCGTGATTTATCTTATGTAATATTACTTGCAGATGAAGTTAAAGATTCGATTGAGATAAATGATGATGAAATTGAGCAATATTATGACAAGACAAGTCAGGGATTATTACAACCAGAACAAGTCGAGATCGCCTATCTTGAATTATCTGTAGAGAAATTGACCGAAACAATAGAAGCTACAGAGGAAGATATGCGTATTTATTATGACAACAATAAAGACAAATATGATGTGCCAGAGCAGCGGAAGGTTGATATTGTTGATATAAAACTTTCGCCTGAAGCTGAAGCTGAAGAGGTTTTGCTTGCAAAGAATAAAGCAGAAAAAATAAGAGCATTAATTGAGTCAGGTGTTTCGTTTGCAGAAATCTCTGAAAAACATGATGATGGTTTAAAACCTGATATGCTGGTGAGTGAACATGGCTACATTGCCAAAGATGTTTTGCATAAAGAAGTTAATGAGATTGTATTTTCCATGAATGAAGGTGAGCTAAGTGAAGTTGAAAGGACTAACAAAGGGTTGCATATATTCAAAGTCACAGGCATTAAAGGCGGTATTAAAAATATCTTTGAAAGATCCAGAGAAATAGTTGAAAAAGATTATAAAAAATCAGAAGCAGAATATAAATACTTTAATTTGGCTGATAAGCTCGTTACACTTACTTACGAGCATGCAGATTCACTGGAAGTTGCTGCTGAAGAAATTGGTATTGAGGTGCAGGAGAGTGATTTTTTTGACAGGACTAATGCAAGCGGTGTATTGGCTAACCCTAAAGTGCTCTCCGCAAGTTTTAATAAGGAAATAATAAAATCTGGCCAAAATAGCGAAGCAATCGAATTAAATAATGATCATCTTATTGTTTTACAGGTGTTGGAATATTTGCCTGCCGAGAAAAAGCCGCTTGAAGAAGTTACAGAGCAAATTATACAAATACTTAAATCTGAGCAAGCAAGTAAATTACAGCAGGAAAAAGGCGAAAAAATTCTTAAGGAACTTAGGCAAGGATCAGACCTTTTTCAAGTATCAGAGATGTTTGAATTTGAATGGGAACAAGCAGATGCTGTGATTCGTGATGATGTCTCGGTTAATAGGAAGATATTACGCACTGCTTTCAAACTCGGCAAGCCCCAGGAAGATAGTTTAAAATTTTCTGGAGTAGAAATTGACAAGGAAAATTACGCCGTGCTGGCTGTTTCAAACGTTCAATACCCGGATCGGGAGACCTTGTTAGATGTAGATGTTGAGAAAACTAAATCAACATTACTTGAATCAAAGTCTAGTGATGAATGGTTTTTGTTTGTTGATGCCCTGATGGATAAGGCAAGTATCAGCAAAGATTTAAATAAGCTTTAATATTTAAGCTAGATAAATAGTTGTATTAAATAATTTTGATTCCATGAATAAGTATTATCGGCAATCTTTAATCAGGAATTACCTTTTCAATGACTGCAGCACCAGTGCTGTCCCCCCAGACATTGACCATGGTTCGGAAACGGTCGAGAAACCAGTCTACTGCCAATAACATACCTATACCTTCTAAAGGCAGGTTCACCGCAGTTAGAACGATTACCATGGTGACTAGGCCTGCTTGAGGGATGCCTGCTGCACCAATGGCAGCGAGTGTTGCGGTGATAAAAATAATCATTTGTTCTGTGATGCCCATGCTATATCCGTAAGCCTGAGCAATAAACATGACAGCGATGGCTTCATACAATGCTGTGCCATCCATATTTACCGTGGCACCTAACGGCAAGACAAACTTAACTGCACGTTTATCAACACCAGCTTCAACTGCACATTCCATGGTAATCGGCAGGGTTGCTGAGGAGCTCGCTGTGCCAAATGCTGTGATGAGTGCACGTATCATTTGTTTTGCATAAGCCAGTCCACGATTACTAAACGTTTTGAGGATAGCAATTAGCAGCAAGAAGTGAAGAAATAAACCGAGTATCACCGCAATACAATACCAGCCGACTGAACTGATTTCTTTCCAGAAGGCATCCCCGCCTCCTGTCGCACCTAGGCGTGCAGCGATCAGGGCAAAGATACCCACAGGTGCTAGGTATATTATCCAGATAATGAGCTTCATCATGATTTCATTGAGACCATCAAAAAAACGTATGACGGGTGTTCCTCTTTCACCAATCGTTGTTAAGGCCGCCGCAAAGAAAAGAGAGAAGACTATTATCGGCAGTAATTTATTTTCGATGGCAGCCCCGAGAAGATTTGGATGAACCAATGAAAGGATAATATCTTTAAAACCCATACCCTCTTTTTCAGAGACCTTTTCCGGAATGCTATTACTCAGTTCCGCCATACCATTGCCAGGCTGAATAATATTAACAACGAGCAAGCCTATTAAAACGGCCAGTGCAGTTGTGCAGGCATAATAAAGAATAGTCAGGCCGCCCACTCTGCCTAACTTGCGGATATCTCCCATAGATGCCACGCCAGTAATTATTGCGGCGACTATCAATGGAATAATTGTCATCTTTAGAGCGTTTAAGAATAAGATGCCTATCCACTCAATAGCCAACATGGCTGCACCAAAATACCAACCTGAGAGAATTCCGCCTACAGCACCAGCAAAAATTGCCCAGATAAGGAAATTGTGATTTTGAGAGGGCATTGTTTAAAGTGCTTTAGCCTATGCCTATAGAATTATATCCACAATCAACATAGGTGATTTCGCCAGTGATTGCAGAAGCCAAATCTGAACATAGAAATGCAGCCACATTACCGACTTCGTCTATGGTGATATTCCTGCGTAATGGAGCAGTCTTTTCAATATGATGTAGAAAATCTTTCAAGCCATTTATCCCTGATGCAGCCAATGTTCTAATTGGGCCTGCTGAAATCGCATTGACGCGTATATTTTTAGGGCCAAGATTATGAGCCATATAACGAACATTGGCTTCAAGACTGGCCTTGGCGAGCCCCATTACATTGTAGTTAGGCATAGAGCGTATAGCACCGATATAAGTCAAAGTCAGCATCGCACCATTTCTGCCCACCATCATTGGCCTAAGAGTCTTTCCCAAGGCAGTAAAACTATATGAGCTTATATCATGAGCCATAAGGAATCCTTCACGGGTGACACTGTCTATGTAGTCACCTTCAAGCTGTTCTCTTGGCGCAAATGCCGCTGAATGTATCAGGATATCAAGACCATCCCAATGTTTTCTAAGGCCTGCATATACTTTATTGATTTCTTCATCGCTGCCGATATCACAGGGCATGGTAATTTCTGAACCGAGTTGGCCTGCAAATTTTTCAACGCGACCTTTTAGTTTGTCGTTTTGGTAAGTGAACGCCAATTTGGCACCTTCACGATGCATTGCCTTTGCAATTCCCCAAGCGATCGAACGGTTGCTGGCAACGCCAACAATTAATGCACGCTTATCTTTCAAAAAACCCATAGTTAAAATATTTATGGTTGTTTAACGTAGCTCGAATAATACTACAATGAATGCATTATAGATATGCTATATATTAAGTTATATTTTCTTGAGAAGAATATATAATCAAAAGTATAGATTTCATATTTACAAATAATAAAGACAAGTTAGATGTATACTACTTATACAATATTTTTGTTGTTAGCATTTGGTTTAATTTCAGCTTGTTCAGATTCGACTTTAAACAATCCATATCCAAAATCGGAAAGCGGCAGGAATATTTATTACGACACGTTTTCAGAAAGACCCAAGCACCTTGATCCTGCGCGATCATATAGCTCGAATGAGTATGTATTTCTTGGGCAAATTTATGAACCACCTTTGCAGTATCACTTTCTAAAACGCCCGTACCAGCTTGTACCGTTAACGGCAACTGAAATGCCCACGCCTGTTTATCAGGATGAACAAGGTAATGTTACTGATGAAGAGTTGCCATCTGAGAAAATAGCTAGGGTAATTTACAGAATCACAATTAAACCGGGGGTGTTGTATCAGCCGCACCCGGCTTTGGCCACAGAAAAAACAGGTGCTTATATTTATCATAACCTTAAAGAAATTGATCTAAGAGGTGTTCATACGCTTGCCGATTTTAAGGAGAGAGGTACAAGGGTATTGACTGCCGCAGATTATGTTTATCAGATCAAACGCATGGTGCACCCGAATATACACTCACCTATTGCAGGATTAATGAGCCAATACATTCTTGGTTTATCCGAACTCAGCAAACGAATTTCAAACGAAGCCGCAACATTTAAAAAAGGAGCATCAACTTATATTGATCTGAGAAAATATGATTTTGATGGTGCCAAGGTTATTGATGAGACAAGTTTTGAAATTATCCTAAAAGAAAAATATCCTCAATTTTTGTATTGGCTGTCTATGTCATTTTTCGCGCCTATGCCATGGGAGGCAGATCTATTTTATTCACAAGACGGGATGTCTGATAGAAACATTACCCTGAACTGGTACCCAATAGGCACAGGTCCATTTATGTTGACTGAGAATAATCCGAACCGTCGAATAGTGCTCGAAAGAAATCCAAATTTTCGCGGTGAAACTTTTCCAGAAGAAGGCTCAGAAGGTGATCTTGCGCGAGGCTTATTAGAAGATGCTGGCAAAGCCATGCCTTTTGTTGATAAAGCAATCTTCAGTCTGGAAAAAGAATCTATCCCCATATGGAACAAATTTCTACAAGGCTATTATGATACTTCAGGAATCGTCTCTGATAGTTTTGATCAGACAATACAATTCAATACTCAAGGTGAGGTAGCTTTAACGAAAGAGATGCAAGAGAAAAATATTCAATTGCTGACAGCAGTAACGACTTCGACGTTCTATACCGGATTTAATATGCGTGATGAAATTGTTGGCGGAGAAAGCGTACGTGCCCGACTACTAAGACAGGCTGTTGCTATTGCCGTAGATTTTGAGGAATTTATTAGTATCTTTGCCAATGGCCGTGGTGTTCCGGCACAAGGACTTATTCCTCCAGGAATTTTTGGCAATAGACAAGGTGCAGCAGGCATTAATCCTTATGTCTATGACTGGGTCAATGGCAAGGCTAAACGTAAATCCATAGACTTCGCAAGAAAACTTATGGCAGAAGCTGGATACCCCAATGGTAAAGATATGCAGACTGGACAGGGTTTAGTGTTGTATTTAGATACGCCCGCTGCAGGGCCAGGCAGCAAGGCAAATCTCGACTGGTTACGTAAACAATTTAATAAGTTGGGGATTACCCTAGTGGTTCGGGCGACGGATTATAATCGCTTCCAGGGCAAAATGTTGAAAGGTACTGCGCAGATATATCAATGGGGCTGGAATGCAGATTACCCAGATCCGGAAAATTTCATGTTCTTGCTTTATGGCCCCAATGCCAAGTTTGGGATTAATGGTGAAAATGCATCTAACTATAAGAACGAGGAATTTGATCGACTGTTTAATCAAATGAAAAATATAAATAATGGTGAAACACGGCAATTAATTATAGATGAGATGGTTGAGATTTTGCGAAGAGAATCTCCTTGGTTATGGGGGTATCACCCCGTTACATTTTCCTTGCATCACGACTGGTATAAAAATGTCAAACCAAATTTGATGGCAAATAATACATTGAAATATAAACGTATCGATCCAGTTAAACGCAAAGCGCAACGCGAACAATGGAATCATCCTGTCTGGTGGCCTGTGATTTTTACCATTATCGCTTTGAGTTTGAGTATCATTCCAGCGCTTAGGTATCATAAACGTAAAGAAAGGTCTGCAGCATTATGACAGCCTATATAATTCGCAGATTTTTTTATGCTATTCCTATTTTAATCGGCGTGAATATAATAACTTTTCTTTTATTTTTTGTGGTGAATACACCAGACGATATGGCGCGTATGCATTTAGGTCAAAAACGCGTGACAATAGAGGCTATAGAAAAATGGAAACACGAACGTGGTTACGATAAACCTACGCTCTGGAATTCCAAAGCAACTGGAAGCGGTAAAATAACCGATACAATCTTCTTCCAAAATTCAGTGCGTTTATTTGTATTTGATTTTGGTCGTTCCGACAGTGGCAGAGATATTAGTTATGATATCAGTCAAAGAATGTGGCCTAGTTTATCTATTTCATTGCCTAGTTTTTTCTTTGGTCTTTTAACCTACATTGTCTTTGGTCTGACACTTTCTTTTTTTCGAGCAAGTTATCTTGATATATGGGGCGTTGTGTTCTGTGTAATGATGATGTCCATCTCCAGTTTGTTTTATATCATCTGGGGTCAAGTTGTTATCGGCAAACTATTACATTTAACACCTATCTCAGGATATGACACAGGACTTAATTCAATAAAGTTTATTATTCTGCCAATTTTTCTTGGTCTTATCAGCAGCATTGGTTCCAGCACACGTTGGTATCGCACTATATTTCTTGAAGAAATGGGTAAAGATTATGTACGCACAGCAAGAGCAAAAGGTCTACCAGAACATATAGTGTTATATCGCCATGTATTAAGGAATGGCATGATTCCAATTCTTACCGGTGTAGTGGTGATTTTGCCGTTATTATTTATGGGTTCATTGATTACTGAATCATTTTTCTCTATCCCAGGCTTGGGAAGTTACACCATCGATGCCATCAGCAGTCAGGATTTTGCGATTGTCCGTTCCATGGTTTTTTTAGGATCAGTGCTTTACATCATTGGTTTATTGTTAACGGATATTTCATACACCCTAGTTGACCCTCGTGTCAGGTTGCAATAAATGCCCGTATTATTTATTACAGATGCACTTGTATTCTTATTACTGACAATGGTATTTGGTTTTATCTGGTACGCGCGTTGCCATGAATATCTTCAAGCACCATGGAAAATAGTGGCAAGAAATCCAATGGCTATGGCATCAGCAGTCATTTTGTTTTTTTATATTCTGATTGGTTTGATTGATTCAATTCATTTTTACCCGCGACTTGAGAGCGCAGATGACAAGCAGGCGCAAGGTTCAAAACAGATAATTTATTCAACAGAAGTATCCAGCGTACTTGATGTTGTGCTAATTCATTTGCGGACACAGAATGAAAAAACCTATTCCGCACCGTTTGCAGCATATGCTTATTCTAAAGAAACCACCGAGCTTGCAGACAGTTCGACAATACGTGAATTTCCTCGCTTGCAGTACGGCGGGGCACATTTGCGCTTTCCCGAACAAGAAAAAACAATGGATATTTTACTGAAATCACTGACGGGATTGTTTTATGGTTTGGTTTTTTGGTGTTTTATTTCAGGGGTTATTATTTTCATTGTGAAGTGTTGGCAAAAAAACTCATTTAAGAATGTCTTTCATGGCATTTTTTCGCACAGCGATATCCCTTGGAAAGTTATTTATCTTACCTTGGGTATTGTGCTCGTTGTCTTGAGCGTCTCACTAACGCTTTCTGGCTATTATTATATTCTTGGAACGGACAAAATCGGACAAGATGTTTTTTATCAAGCGCTAAAGAGCATTAGAACCGGTCTTGTTATTGGCACACTAACAACATTAGTGATGTTACCTTTTGCTATATTAATGGGCTTAATGGCTGGATATTTTCGTGGTTGGATAGATGATGTGATTCAGTATCTCTACACCACGATCAGTTCTATCCCCGGTGTTTTATTGATTGCAGCAGCGATTTTGATGTTGCAAATCTACATGGCAAACCATGCGGATGATTTTGTAAGTGTAGAACAGCGGGCAGATATGCGTTTATTATTTCTTTGTATTATTTTAGGAGTAACGAGTTGGACAGGGCTTTGCCGAATGTTAAGAGGTGAGACCATGAAAATTCGAGAATTTGATTATGTGCAGGCTGCTAAGGCCTTTGGTGTGGGGCATTTCACTATCATAACTCGGCATTTATTGCCGAATGTAATGCATATTGTGATGATTTCAATCGCATTGGATTTTAGCGGCCTAGTTTTAGCTGAGGCTGTATTGTCTTATATTAATATTGGTGTCGACCCTAGTATGCATAGTTGGGGCAATATGATTAATAGTGCGCGTTTAGAAATGGCACGGGAGCCTGTTGTATGGTGGTCACTGGCCTCCGCCTTCGTGTTTATGTTTGTTTTGGTGTTGGCTGCTAATTTGTTTTCTGATGCGCTTCGTGATGCCTTTGACCCGAGGATACGTGGATCTTAAAAAAATCAATGATTGCAAAAAACTCCGCCTGTTTTATTTGGATTAAACCGCACCATTTTGTCTGTATACAAAGCGCTGTGTGCTTTCTTTGTTGTAGCCGCCCAAAGGTGATAGATTTTCTCCAGCACACAATGCCTTGTGTAGACATCATGCTGCAGGATGCAACACTGTCAATCGTATAATATTAAGCTATGAATTCGCCTTTGCTTAAAGTAGCCAATCTACAAACTTCGTTTGTTCAAGATAAGCACATTGAATTTGCTGTTGATAATATAAGTTTTACAATCAATCATGGACAAACATTTGCGTTGCTCGGCGAATCAGGCAGCGGTAAATCAATCACCGCTTTGTCGATTATGCGTTTATTGCCTGCTGCGGCACGTATCAAGCGCGGCGAAATCCTTCTCGACGGTAAAGATCTGCTTGTTTTGCCAGAGTTCGCAATGCGGGATATTCGTGGCAGACGCATCGCTATGATATTTCAAGAACCACAAACATCACTTAATCCTGTGCTCACCGCAGGCCAGCAAATCAGCGAGACATTAAAGCAACATAAAAATATATACGGACGTAAACAACGCATGCGATCCCTTGAATTGCTTGAATCTGTAGGCATTCCAGAAGCCGAAAGACGTATTGATGAATATCCACATCAGTTTTCAGGCGGCATGAAACAAAGAATAATGATTGCCATTGCATTGGCAGGCGAGCCTGATCTATTGCTTGCTGATGAGCCAACAACTGCCTTGGATGTCACCATACAGGCGCAAATTCTGGATCTTTTGCGACAAATACAAAAAGATACCGGTATGGCTATTTTGTTTATCACGCATGATTTGGCGGTGGCATCTGAGATGGCAGATGATGTCGCCGTGATGCGTTATGGCAAGCTCGTTGAGCAGAATTGTAGAGATTCATTTTATGCAAACCCAAGGCATCCGTATTCCAAAGCATTGTTCGATGCGCAGCCTTGCAAACTTACAAGAGATGCCCAATCAAAATCCGCATACAATATTACAGATAATAATAATGCCCATGCTTTGCTAAAAGTGCGTGATTTGAAAGTACATTTCCCAATAAAAAAAGGACTTTTGCAAAAAACGATTGGCTTTGTGCGCGCGGTAGATGGCGTGTCTATTGATATATATAGCGGACAGACATTTGCCATAGTGGGTGAGTCTGGTTCAGGAAAAACTACCTTTGGCAAGGGTATTTTGAAATTAATACACGCATCTCATGGCAGTGTAATTTTTGATGGCGAGGCACTTACGCAATTAAAAGATAACGCATTAGGGCAAAAAAGATCTGACATACAAATTATATTTCAGGATCCCTATTCATCAATGAATCCACGCATGATGATAGCGGATATTATTGCCGAAGGAATGATTGCTCAGAAAATAGGTGGCTCAAAGCAAAAGCGTATGCAGCGTATCGATGAATTACTTGAGCATGTGGGTCTTGAGCCTGTCCATAAAAATCGTTACCCTCACGAGTTCTCCGGTGGGCAGCGGCAGAGAATATGTATCGCTAGGGCGTTGGCTGTCGAACCAAAATTAATTGTTTGTGATGAGATCACAAGCGCATTGGATGTCTCTGTGCAGGCACAGATTCTTAGACTTCTGAAAGACTTGCAAAAAAACACGAGTCTAGCCTATTTATTTATTACTCATGATATAAGTATCGTTGAATATATGGCGCATTATGTTGCGGTTATGTATCAGGGTAAAATTGTAGAGCAGGGCACAGTTGATACAGTGCTGAGTAATCCACAAGACCCTTACACACAAAAGTTATTGGCGGCAGTGCCAAGAGTAAAGACAAAGACTTTGGGTTAAGCAGGTAAGATTGAGAGACGAACCAAATTTTACATTATAAATTCAATATTAGAAGTTCAATATAATTATAAGGGGGGGGGCGAAGACATGGAAAAATTATTTTGGCAAATATTTCACTGCAATGGAGAAGGTGACTTGCATGAATTGATTATTGAAAATGAATGTTTAAGAAATCCCAATAATTGGTATCCGTATGGAGGGAGAGATAAAGACGATAGGTCTAATTTCAGCACTTTTGAGAATCAACAAGCCCATTCTGGAGCCGCTTTAGTTGAAAAAATTACTAATTCAATCGATGCTCTATTGCTAAAACAATGCAGACAAAAAGGCATTGATCCAAAATCAAAAGATGCGCCAAAAACAATGGAACAAGCAACAGAGAAGTTTTTTGATATTCCCAAAGGTGATATTGGTGAATTACCAAGTGGTGCGCGTACTAAAATGGCAAGAGATAATATCCAAATAATTGCCACAGGAAATGAAGATAAGCCAGATTTGATGGTTTATGATTATGGCGAAGGACAACACCCTGATAACTTTAAAAATACTTTTTTATGGGAATTATATACAATCTTACCCGTCCTCTTAACTAGCCCGTCCAAACTCCCACTTAGATTCTTTTAAATAACGCCAATTCTTTTTTGGTGGGGTTTGCGTAATAGTCTTTGCCACTTCTTCTGGCGTTGCTGGTATAGATGGAATGATGTTTTTAGGCGGTCTGCCTTTGTTGGTTTTTTTGGTCATTTTTATCGTACTCTTTATTTTAAGTATTTTCTTACCGCTTCGCCAAAGACCATAGCAAGTAATCCGCCAGACATTATTTTTTGTATTTCAAAAATTTGGTTTTCAGATAACCAGTGCCAAGGTATTGGCACCAGCAAATGATATGCCCATATAATCAGCCCTAACATTACAATTATTGCGAAAGCACTAAGTATAGTTATTATCACGTGCAATAATTTATCTTTTACAAATTCTTTCCTGTAAAAATCTTTTTCTATAGCCTTTTTAGAAAGATCCTCTTTTTTAAACGCTAAGTTTTCTTTGACTGCAACTTCATCTTCACTACCTTCATCTTCACTACTAGGATATAAATTTTGAGGTACTCTTTTAAACGCTAAGTTTTCTTTGACTGCAACTTCATCTTCACTACCTTCATCTTCACTGCTAGGATATAAATTTTGAGGTACTCTCTTTCCATCCATTATTGATCTCTGCTTTGCTCATATAATGCTTTAAAATGGTCTGAGATTAAATCATTTGGTATAACCCCATTTGTATATTTACCATAACGAGTCCACACTTTATCCCAAGGCGTGTCTTTTTTATGTGTCAAGGTTGAAAGAGAAATACCACTGTGATTCTTGTACACTTCTATTACCTGATCCATTAAATCTTTCTCTGAATCATCAAATTCTGGTTCAGTTACATTTGGCAAACCCTCTACAATAATATTATCTTTAAATTCTTTCACAACAGCGTATAAAGACGGAATGACTGGGCCATATTGCCACGCCTCTATAGGATCAGAAATTAACGGACGACTGTGAAGTCCAAGCATCCAGCCATGGCATAAATAAACTAATTTTATTAACTGCATAGGTGTTACATAACGATCTTGCTCTTTTGAGCCATGGATAATATACCTAGCTACTGAAATTGCTGAGTGAGTATTCATAAGTTTTCCCCTTTACGCAACCAAGTCTTTATACCTTAGCTGAGCACCAATCATGCTTCCTGCGATGGTTTGCATCTGGCAAATGGTGTCAGTTTTTCTGTCATTTTTCCTGCCTGCAAACTCAGAGACATAACGTCCAATGTGTTTGTTACTCATGTGATGGTGAGTGCCGTAAAAGCCACGTTTGAGAAGTGCCCAAAAAGACTCTATGCCGTTGGTATGCGCCATACCATTTACATACTCTTTAGCTGAATGATTAACGCTCTGATGTTGGTAACCATGTACGCCTTTAGTCCAGTGTCTTGCATCATCTGTGTATAACTGACTGCCTATCTTCACGTTATCTAAGATTACCTTATGAGTGGTGCTTAAGGAAGTATCTTTTATAGGTTCTGCTTTAATTTTTCCACCTCTTTGTTTTAATCCAATTATAGCTATATAAGTGATAATCAAAGTTTGCCAACGCTACGCACCTTGCAAAAGCAGCAAGGCATTGCGCATTGTCTGATCGGTGAATTCAAGCATTATACACACAGGAGATAACTTATGAGAAAAATTTCTAATGCTGTTATACCGTAATGCTGCCAATAGGCTGTCCTATTACTACAGGCTTTTCTGCCATCATCTCAGCAGACCATTGCATCACATTTTTTGGAAACAGTAGGATAACAGTTGAACCCATATTAAATCTGCCCATCTCTTGACTTTGGTTTAATTGAATATCATTGTGCGAATATTGTGTGTCGTTGATAATTCTATCTTGCGATGGAGTAACTTGTCCCGCCCAAACCGTTTCCATGCTACCGACATTAAGAGCGCCAACCATGACTATTGCCATCGAACCAATACTGGTATAAAAAATATTAATGATACGTTCATTTTTTGCAAATACTGCATCGACAACACACACGGTGCGCGCGCCGACGCCGAATAACTTACCCGGCACATAAATCATTCGCTTGAGTTGTCCTGCTATCGGCATATGAATACGGTGATAGTCTTTTGGCGAAAGATAGAGTGTAGCGAATGTGCCACCTGAAAACATTGCAACCAGCGCATCTTCTACAAGTAAATCTTTTAAAGTGTATGACTTTCCTTTGGCTTGTATGATGGTGTCCTTGCTATTGTTTGTATTATCGTCTTGAATAATATTACCGATTTGACTAACAGAACCATCCACTGGACTAAAGACGGCGTGACTATTTAATACCATTGGCCTTGCTTTTTTTGAAAGTTGCCGGGTAAAAAAAGCATTAAAGCTTAAATAGCATTCTGGATCCGGGTTATTTGCCAATGTCATATCAACATCGAAGATTTTAATAAATAATTTAATTAAGATTTTTTTAAACCATGGTATTTCGCAGCGAGCGATTCGATACGTAAGGCTTGTCAAAAAATGTTGCGGGATAAAATATTGTAGCAGAACTATTAACTTATCTAAGAATATTATTATTTGATTATTATTATTCATAAATATTATGGACTAAAAATTAGAATAGAAAATTAATGACGATGTTCGTGTTGTTTTATGTATATCAGTCACATTAGACTGTGTGATAACAAATCATTTAGCAATAGAACGTTTAGCAATAGAACGTTTAATAGGGGCGTTAAAAGTATGTGTCTTACCATTACTAAATGTAAGCTTAATCGGGACGATACGACCTTCGCGCATAGGGACAATATTATTAAATAACATCAGGTGGTAATTTTTTGGCGAAAATATGAAAGTAGTATTTGCAGCAATCATAATTTCGTTTTGTTGTTGCATCTTCGCTATGCCATCTTGTATCTCACTTAGATGAAATTCAATATGTCCAAATTCAGTGCTTTCTGCGAAGATAAGAGTTAAAGTTTCATCTGACCTATTTTCAATATCCAAATAGCCTGCCATTACCTTGATGCTTGGAGGTGCTTCACGAAGCCATGCATTATTGATAATAATATTTTCACTTGCCAAAGCATAGTGCATGGGAAACAAGACCACGGCAAGCAGAGTACGGAAAAGTAGCGTGATAATTAAATTGTGTAATTTCATTTTTAATGTATGAGGTTTTTTTACGTGCTGTATATGGTTTATCGTTTAGTTTGTTGTTATTATTCTGCCATCATTGCTTAGGAAATTAGATATTGGGCAAAATAGATATTAGCTCGGTATATACTGCCGATACTGATGGCAAACCAGTGATTGCATAACATTTTTAATCAAGTAGCATCGTCCAAATCTTTGCGATAATAACGCTAAAATAATTATATAATATAATTATATAATATTTCGAGATCAAATAATTTTGATCTTTGTCTGATAATTTTCTAAAAAAAAGGGGGGTCACAACACTGGCATGGATACTGGATTACATTCACTTGTCACTATTGCGCGTCTTTATCAAATTGCTGCGGAACCAGATCAGCTTGCCCATGAGTTCGGCGAGCCAGGAAAAGATTTTTCAGAAACAGAAATATTACAATCGGCTAAAGCGCTAACGCTTAAAGCCAAATCTCTTTCATTGACCGTCGATACACTTCAAACCAGTATCTTACCTGCTATCGCACAACACAATGATGGTCACTACTTTATTATTGCACGCCTCTCGGTTAATGAGAATCAGCAGCAGCCTCCTGAAAACAAGGGCGATTCTAACAATCAAGTTGCACAGAAAACTGCACTTATTCATGATTTACAGGAAGATGCCCCGCGTGCCATCACGCTTGATGAATTGAGCGGTATTTGGACGGGCAAATTAATTGCACTCACGCGCCGCCATCATTTAGGTCAAAGCCTGCAACAGCATTTTGATATCTCCTGGTTTATTCCCTCACTTGTTAAATACCGCAAACTCTTTGGTGAAGTTTTAATCTCCTCATTTTTTCTGCAACTGTTTGCCTTGGCTACCCCCTTATTTTTCCAGGTGGTAATGGATAAAGTTCTGGTTCATCGCGGTTTTACTACCTTAGATGTATTGGCGGTGGGATTTTTTGTAGTAGTAATATTTGAAGCCTTGCTAGGTGGTATTCGCAACTACATCCTTAACCATACCACGAACCGTGTTGACGTGGAATTAGGCTCGCGCTTATACAATCATTTAATGGCCTTACCCTTGGCCTATTTTGAATCCCGCCAAGTGGGGCAAAATGTTGCACGGGTACGCGAGCTGGACACCATCCGTAACTTTATTACAGGAACTGCACTCACGCTGATATTGGATTTATCTTTTGTCTTCGTGTTTTTGGCCGTCATGTGGTACTACAGCCCGATACTGACATGGGTCGTATTGGCGACCATTCCCTTTTATATTTTATTGTCTGTTTTTATTACCCCAATCTTGCGTAAACGCCTTGAAGAAAAATTCCAACACGGTGCTGCTAACATTGCATTTTTAACGGAGTCTATCACCGGCATCAGCACGGTTAAATCGATGGCAGTCGAACCACAAATGCGTCGTAAGTTGGAAGATTATTTATCCAGTTATGTGCATTCCTCTTTTCGTAGCCAAAACCTCAATAACGTTGCTAACCAAATTGCGGGACTGATTAATAAATTAATGACACTGGGCATTATCTGGATCGGTGTTCATTTAGTGATTGAGGGCTCTATCTCTGTGGGTCAATTAGTGGCGTTTAATATGTTGGCTGGTCGTGTTAGTGGACCTGTTTTGAAATTGGTGCAACTCTGGCAAGACTTCCAGCAAGCGGGCATATCCATTAGACGTTTAGGGGATATTCTCAATACGCCACGGGAACCCGGGTTTAATCCTAATCGTTCCCGCTTACCTTCATTACAAGGCAATGTCACTTTAGATCATGTACGTTTCCGTTACCGCCCAGACGGCCCTGTGATTTTAGAAGATATCCACCTCAATATTCGCGCTGGCGAAGTCATCGGTATTGTGGGTCGTTCTGGTTCCGGTAAAAGCACTATTACTAAATTAATTCAACGGCTTTATGTTGTTGAATCTGGCAGAATCTTGATGGATGGCGTAGATATCTCCATGATCGATACTACATGGCTGCGTAACCAAATTGGTGTCGTTCTACAAGAGAATTTTTTATTTAACCGCAGTGTGAGAGAGAATATCGCTATCATTGATCCGTCTATCCCTATGGAACGCGTGGTTGCTGCTGCAAAAATGTCGGGTGCTCATGAGTTTATTTCGGATTTACAGGAAGGTTATGATGCGACAGTAGGCGAACAGGGCAGTAATCTCTCCGGGGGGCAACGCCAGCGCTTAGCTATTGCCCGCGCATTAATTACCAATCCCAGCATTTTAATTTTTGATGAAGCCACCAGTGCCCTAGATTATGAATCCGAACATTTGATTCAAGAGAATATGTCTATCATCTGTAAAGGCAGAACGGTGTTTATCATAGCCCATCGCCTAAGCGCAGTACGCCAATGCCATCGCATTGTGGTGATGGATAAAGGTCGCATTATCGAGCAAGGGAATCACGACCAACTCATTAAATTCAATGGTTATTACGCCAAACTACATAGATATCAAAGCCATGTACCACCATTACATACGGTCGAAACGGCTAATACAAAACCAATTCAGCCCAAGCCAAAAGATAAAGATTCATGAGTCTTTTTGCAAAATTTAAAGACGCTTGGCAACACCGAGAGAAACTTGGTGATAGCCAACAAACCCGTGAGCTCGCCGCCTTTTTACCAGCAGCGCTGGAAATTCAGGCCGCTCCACCTCACCCACTGGCCCATTGGCTTAACTGGAGTTTAATTATACTGCTAGTCTTAGGTACCATTTGGGTCTGTGTTGGCGAAGTGAATATTGTGGCTTCTGCTGAAGGAAAAATTATTCCAAGCTCTCGGGTGAAACAAATTCAGCCTTTAGAAAAGGCCGTTGTTAAAAAGATTCTGGTTAAAGAGGGGCAATACGTTACCCAAGGTGAGGCTTTAATTGAACTAGATAACACGCTCACCTCATCAGATCAAACGCGCATGGCGGTAGAAGTTGATACCATGCAGCGCAATCTTTCTGTCAGCAAAGCGTTTATTGATTTATTGTCTAAACCTGACAATGAACAACGAACCTTGAAGTTTGAACACATCACATTAAACGAGCAAAACGATAATAGCCTTTATAGAAAACTCCTTTGGCAGCAGTGGCGACAATATTGGTCACAACAACAAACATTGCAAAATCGCTTAACAAAAACCGCAGCAGAACAAGCCTCAACGCGTGAGCAAATTACAAAATTTAAGAGAACCTTACCGATCGTGAGTCGTCGTACTGCAAAATTCAAAAAGCTCTACGAGCAAAAATTTTCCTCAGAAGATGAATATTTGACACTGGAACAAGAGCGTATTGAGATCACACAAAACCTCGCCTCAGAAAAACAACGGCTAAAACAATTACAAGCAGTGATGAATGAAATTAAACAACAAGTGAATACATTTACAGCGCAAACTCAGGCCGAACAGCTTTCTAAAATAACCGAGTATCAACGCCAATTAGCGGCAATGAACGAAGAGCTGATTAAAGCCAAAGACATAAATGCCAAACAAATTCTCTATGCTCCAGTTGCAGGCAGGGTGCAAGAACTTGCGGCCAATACCATTGGCGGCGTTGTCACCGGAGCACAACAACTCATGCTTATCGTGCCTGACCAAGAACAATTAGAAGCCGAAGTCTTTTTAGCAAACAAAGATATTGGTTTTGTCAACGAAGGTATGACAGCGGAGATTAAAATCCATACCTTCCCGTTTACCAAGTACGGTATTATTGATGGTGAAGTAACGACTGTCTCTGATGATGCCACATTTGATGAAAATCTCGGCTTGGTTTACGGTATGCGCATTATAATGGAAAAGGATACTATCCGAGTGAAAGGTAAAGACGTAAAGTTAATTCCGGGTATGGCAGTTACCGCAGAAATGAAAATAGGATACAGAAGAATCATTGAGTTTTTTCTGGCACCATTATTACGGTCTCGAAAAGAAAGCCTCAGGGAGCGATAAAAAGACGATAAAAAGAACAATAAAAACCAATGGCATATGATAAAGTGTAAAAAAATAACATACCAAACGTGGATAATAGCTTTCGCCTTATAAATTAGATTTAACATAATCTAAATCAAACTGGTGTGGAACTTTTTCACCAATCTTTGACCATACCCCCAATGTTAGGGAGTGTAATGCCTGTATAAGGCATGTTATGTATCTAAAGCTAAATCAACATTTAATGTATTTGCCACTTTCGTATAACGTTTTTTTAGGGTATCTTCTTTGGGTATCACAATTTAGTGATAGCAAAAGTTGTACATTAAAGGATATAGCCTTAAACACAGATAAATACGCAAAACATTGACAGGATTTATCTTTAAATACCAATGACAACAAAAATGCAAACAAGATATCGGCTAATGATTGAACGCTGTATAGCACTATTGTTGTACCGTAACGTTAAGAAGATTTAAAAAAGATTACACTTACAAATAACCAACCTTTTATAAAACGTATAAATAACAGGAATATTATTATGGCTAATGTTAATGGTGGTGATGGTGATGATCGATTAGAAGGTCTTGGTGACAACGATACCCTGCATGGAAATGCCGGTAACGATACCCTGTATGGAAATGCCGGTAACGATACCTTAAATGGCGGTAACGGTAACGATACCCTGTTTGGAGATGACGGTAACGATACCCTGAATGGAGATAACGATATCCTGTTTGGAAATGCCGGTGACGATACCTTAAATGGCGGTGACGGTGATGATTACTTAAACGGCGGCGCAGGCGCGTAGATATCTTAAAAGGGGATGACGGTGACGATACCCTGTATGGAGATGCCGGTGTCGATACCTTAAATGGCGGTGACGGTGACGATTTCCTGTATGGAGATGCCGGTGACGATACCCTGTATGGAGATGCCGGTGTCGATACCCTGTACGGACAAAACGGCGATGATGCACTAAGCGGTGGTTCTGGTGCGGATATCTTGTTTGGCGGTAACGATAACGATACCCTGTATGGAGATGCCGGTGACGATGCACTGCTCGGTGGTTCTGGTACGGATACCCTTACGGTGATGACGGTGATAAGCTGGGACAAAACGGTAACGATACCTTGCGGTTCTGGTAGGATACCTTAAATGGCGGTACGGTGACGATATCTTGTCTGACGATATCTTGGTGGCGGTGTGACGATACCCTGTATGGAGATGCCGGTGTCGATATCCTGTACGGACAAAACGGCGATGATGTACTAAGCGGTGGTTCTGGTACGGATACCCTATACGGAGGTAACGATAACGATAAGCTGTATGGAGATGACGGCAACGATACCTTGGTTGGCGGTTCTGGTACGGATACCTTGTCTGGCGGTGACGGTGAGGATTACTTGAGTGGAGATGCCGGTGACGATACCTTGGTTGGCGGTAGCGGTGACGATACCCTGTTTGGAGATGACGATAACGATACCCTGTATGGAAATGCTGGTAACGATACCTTAAGTGGCGATGACGGCGACGATATCTTAGGCGGCTGGACTGGCAACGATATCTTAAATGGCGGTAACGGCACAGATACACTATACGGCGGTAACGATAACGATACCTTAAATGGCGGTAACGGTGACGATAAGCTGTATGGACAAAACGGTGAGGATTACTTGAATGGGGATGACGGTAGCGATACCTTGGCTGGCGGTAACGATAACGATACCCTGTTCGGAGGTAACGGCACAGATACACTATACGGCGGTAACGATAACGATACCTTAAATGGCGGTGACGGTGACGATAAGCTGTATGGACAAAACGGTGATGATGTACTAAGCGGTGGTTCTGGTGCGGATATCTTGTCTGGCGGTAACGATAACGATACCTTAAATGGAGGTGCTGGTAACGATACCTTAAACGGCGATGACGGCGACGATATCTTAGGCGGCTGGACTGGCAACGATATCTTAAATGGCGGTAACGGCACAGATACACTATACGGCGGTAACGATAACGATACCTTAAATGGCGGTAACGGTGACGATAAGCTGTATGGACAAAACGGTGATGATGTACTAAGCGGTGGCTCTGGTACGGATATCTTGTTCGGAGGTAACGATAACGATACCCTGAATGGAGGTAACGGCACAGATACACTATACGGCGGTAACGATAACGATACCTTAAATGGCGGTGACGGTGACGATACCCTGTACGGACAAAACGGCGATGATACCTTAAACGGCGATAACGGTGACGATACCCTGTACGGCCAAAATGGCGATGATGTACTAAGCGGTGGCTCTGGTACGGATGTCTTAGTTGGCGGTAACGGTAACGATATTTATCGGTTTTCTTTAGGTGACGGTGATACAAGCATTCATAACCTTGATACAAGCAATAGCACAGATACCTTGAAACTTGACGCAGGCATTGCTACTACAGATGTTCGAGTAACTCGCGCAGATAATAATCTTCTATTACAAGTAAACAGCCCTAATAACACAACAGAGACTATAACGATTTACGATCACTTCCTAAGTGATGATTACCTATTAGACCAAGTTGAGTTTGCTGACGGTACTGTATGGACATTGCCAGAAAACTCGTATGGGAGGAGCGATGGCTCTTTCTTTGGTGGTGGCTATTTCCTTGGTGGCAGTGGTAATGATCTACTGGAAGAGCTTGGCGGTGGTTCGAGTACCTTGCATGGGGGTGCTGGTAACGATTTCCTATATGGAGGTGACGGTAACGATACCTTGGTTGGAGGTGCCGGCGATGATGTACTAAGCGGTGGTTCCGGTGAGGGGGATACATTGTATGGAGATAATGGTAACGATTTCCTGTATGGAGGTGCTGGTCGTGATTACTTGAATGGAGGTGATGGTGACGATTTCCTGTATGGACAAAACGGCGCTGACATCTTGGTTGGAGGTAACGGTAACGATACTTATCTATTTTCCCGAGGTGACGATAATCTAACCATTCATAATTATGATACAGACTCAGCGGACGAAGGTACGGATGAAGATAAATTACTATTTCAGGCTATAGACACACAAGACTTGTGGTTTAGCCGAAGTAAAACATCCTATGCAGGTAATGCAGACGATACAGACTTACTGATTACTGTCGTTGGCACCGATGATCAAGTGAGGGTGAGGCGCTGGTACGCAAATGATGATGATGCCAAACTAGATAGTTTCCAAGTTGGTTCATCAGTGTTACTACAAGATGATGTCTACAAATTAGTCAATGCCATGGCAGCTTATGATGTACCACTTGGTGCAGGTAATGTCATAGCACAAGATGTTGCTGATAGCTTGCAAACAGTATTGACTGAAACATGGCAAACTGCCTAATAGCTTAATCACAGCAGATTTAAGTGAAATAAAAGGTTTAAGTTAAGACAATAACAATAAAGGGATCTATGTAGATCCCTTTATTTATTCAGGCTGCCTTAGTCTAAAGTTCCTCATAAACTTTCTTAAGTTGATTAATAATATTCAAACCGCACAGTAAACACTCCAATACTTTATTATCTTGCACAGGCTTTAAGGTCATATTTTTAATGATTTTTGCCTTGTAATCAGGACGATATTAACAAAAAAAGTCTTATACGAACTACCAGCTGATAAATCGAAAGATAGCTAACTATACCTTTTCTGGTCATCGGTTTAGTACGAGATAATCCAGTGCGCTACAATTCTTATTTATCTTTTTAAAAATTTAGAACATATATTAACTTTCCGTGAGTAAAGTAGATATAATATATGCTGAGAGGATATAAGTTTATTTAACATCATGTCTCACCATTTGAAGGGGTTTTGCTATGTTTTAATTATACTGCTTTATGTATAGATAGAACGTTAATACATATTTAGGTTTTTTTGATGGAAAATTTATTAGGGCTTTATAATTATTGGATAGCCAGCGTGCTTATGATGATAGGGTTTTATATCGTCATCGCCGATGATAATTTAATTAAAAAGCTTATCGGTTTGAATATTTTTCAAGTATCTGTATTTATTATTTTTATATCAATGGGCTATCTCTCTGGTGGTACGGCTCCTATTTATTCAGAAAATTACACCCAATATGCAGCGCCCCTGCCGCATGTCCTGATATTAACAGCCATTGTCGTAGGTATCGCAACCACTGCATTTGGCCTTGCGTTGACAATTCGTATTTATGAGGCATACAAAAGTATTCATGAGAGCAAGATTAACGAAATGGATAAAGACTAATTGATGAGCCAAATGAAACCAATGAATATACCTTCGTGATTTCTCAGCATTTACCCATTTTACAGGTTGTTATCCCCTTATTGTTTGCACCGCTATGTCTATTTTTACGCAGACATAATTTGGCTTGGGGTGTTGTTTTGTTGGTATGTTGGGTCAGTCTTATCATTGCTACGCTTCTTTTTAGAGAAGTTCTAGCATCCGGCGAGATTATTTATGCCATTGGTAGCTGGGCTGCACCATGGGGGATCGAATACCGTGTAGATATTTTGAATGCCTTTGTTTTATTAATTGTCACAGGCATTGCATCCATTGTGATGTTATTTGCGCGCGCGTGCGTGCGTAAAGAAATCGCAGGAGACCGAATTTACCTTTTTTATACAGCTTTTCTACTACATCTAGCAGGGTTATGCGGTGTTGTTATCACTGGCGATGCCTTTAATGTCTTTGTTTTTGTTGAGATTGCATCGCTTTCTTCATACGCAATGATAAGTGCCTCTATGGAAAAACCGGCATTATTAGCCACCTTTCGCTATTTAATACTGGGGACTGTCGGGGCGACATTCATTCTTATTGGCGTTGGTTTTTTGTATGTCATGACTGGGACATTGAATATCACTGATATGGGTCACCGTATTCAAGAGGTAGAGGACACACGAACCATCGCTGTTGCGTTTGCATTTTTTACCGTGGGTGTCTGTATTAAATTTGGTTTATTTCCTTTGCATTATTGGTTGCCTAATGCCTATACCTATGCGCCTTCAGTAGTTTCCGCATTTTTATCTGGAACCACCAGTAAGGTATTTATTTATGTGTTGCTTAGATTCATATTTACAGTATTTGGCGCTGAATATGCTTTTGCAACGATGCATTTAGATATTATTTTGATGGTAGCAGCCTTGTTGGCTATCTTTAGTGGCTCACTCGCAGCAATATATCAAGATAATATTAAAAAAATATTGGCCTATTCTAGTATTGCCCAGATTGGATATATGGTTTTGGGTGTTAGCTTGGTTTCTGTGACTGGACTCATGGCAGGGGTATTACATTTATTTAATCATGCCTTAATTAAAACAACTTTATTTATGAGTGTTGGATGTTTCTTTTTTCGTTTTAATTCGGTCTCACTGAAAGATATGAAGGGTATCGGCAGACAAATGCCACAGACAACGATGACCTTTATTATTGGCGGGCTAAGCCTTATAGGCATGCCATTGACGGCAGGTTTTATCAGTAAGTGGTATTTGGTAGTTGCTGCACTGGAAAAAGATTGGTGGTGGTTGGCTTTCTTAATTTTATTAGGATCAGTTCTGACTGTTATTTATGTATGGAAGGTCGTCGAAGTGCTTTATTTTCAGTGTCCTAGAAAAAATACTTCGAAAATGATACATGATAATATTGACGCGCAAAAAAATGCCGAGGCAAATAGCAAAGCAAGTCAATACAAAGAAGCGCCGCTTTCTATGTTGCTCCCTGTGTGGATAATTATCTTTGCTAATATTTATTGCGGCGTCAACCCATCCTGGGTCACTGATATTTCAAGACAGGCAGCTACTTATCTAATAGGAGGTCAGTAAATTAATGTTGATTGAAGCTGCTATCTTGGTTCCTGCAATTGGTGCCTTATTAATTGGTTTAACGGGTCGCCATGCAAATTTACGTGAAGCGGTCACTTTGGTGTCTGCAATTGGCATGTTCGTAATTGTATGTCAGATATATGCGTTTTTGAATGCAGGAGACATACTTGCAGTTACATTATTGGAGTTCATCCCAGGGATTAGTCTAGCTTTTGCAGTCGAGCCTTTGGGGGTATTATTTGCTCTGGTTTCCAGTTTTCTTTGGATCGCCACATCAATATATTCCATAGGTTATATGCGCGCTCACCATGAGCAGAATCAAACGCGTTTTTATGTCTTCTTTGCCTTGGCATTATCATCAGTTATGGGGTTAGCTTTCAGCGCTAATATGTTTACGCTCTTTGTTTTTTATGAATTATTAACAATAACCACCTACCCATTACTGACACATAGCGGTACTGAGGACGCAAAGCGTTCCGGTCGTATTTATCTTGGCATATTATTAGGAACATCTATCGGGTTGCAATTGTTGGCAATCATCTGGACATGGTTTATTGCCGGGACTCTGGATTTTACTCCGGGCGGCATTCTCGCAGGCAAAACAACAGAATTCGTCGTCATCACGCTCTTTGCGCTTTATGTGTTTGGTATTGGTAAAGCAGCTTTGATGCCCTTTCATCATTGGTTACCGAAAGCCATGGTTGCCCCAACACCTGTCAGTGCATTGTTGCATGCCGTTGCTGTAGTTAAGGCGGGCGTGTTTACTGTGTTAAAAATTACTGTATATATATTTGGCATTGATTTTTTGGTAGAAACCAGCGCAAGCGAATGGTTAATATATATAGCGACGGCGACAATTTTAATTGCCTCTATCATTGCCATGAGCAAGGACAATCTGAAAGCAAGGCTAGCCTATTCTACTGTGAGTCAATTGGCCTATATTGTATTGGGCACAATGTTAGTCAGTACTGCTGGTATTATTGGCAGTGGTATGCACATTGCTATGCATGCATTCGGGAAAATTACTTTGTTTTTTTGTGCGGGCGCTATCATGATAACAAGCCATAAGACCAAGGTAAGCGAGATGCGCGGTTTGGGAAAAACCATGCCGTTTACCATGATGGCTTTTTTGATCGGGAGTATGAGTATTATTGGATTGCCTCCGACAGGGGGCATGTGGAGTAAATGGTTTTTAGTATTAGGGACATTAGAAACGGAGCATTATATTCCACTTTTGGTGTTGCTCGTTAGCTCCTTATTAAATGTAATTTATCTCTTGTGTATTCCTGTGCAAGGGTTTATCAGTGAACCTGATTGCGCGGCAAAAGGCTTCAAAGAAGCACCATTGCCTTGTTTAATCGCAATGGCAATTACAAGTTTTGGATGCGTGGCTCTGTTTTTCTATCCAGAATCTGTGTATGAATTAATGCAGTCTGTTGTGAAATAAATTAGTACACTAAATAAATAGTTTTGCAGTAAATTAGCAGAGTGAATTATCTAGAAAATTATCTAGGAGAATTATGATTATGTCTAACAAGAAAGAATATTATTTTGATAACTCAGAGAATATAAATTTCGTCTTGCGAATTTTCTATGCTATCTGCGGTTTTTTGGTAGTGGCCGATATCTTTATTCATCGACATACAATTCACTCATGGGAAGATATATTCGGATTTTATGCCATTTTCGGGTTTATTGCTTGCGTAGTTTTAGTGCTTATAGCGACGCAGATACGTAAAATGCTTATGCGAGACGAAGACTATTATAGTGGCAAGTAGCTTTCCCCCGTTTATCTTATTTTTTATTGCAGCATTATTGTTGCCGTTTTTACACGGCTACGTACGCAATATATTATTATTGGCAGTGCCAATTTTAAGTGGATTTGGGCTTATTGGCCTAGACGCAGGGAACACTTGGCAAATTTCTTTATTTGCTTACGAGTTAGAGCTTTATCGAGTTGACAGGCTTAGCTTATTATTCGGTTATTTGTTTCATATCGCCGCCTTAATTTGCATCATTTATTCCTTGCATGTACGCGATACCATGCAACAAATTTCTGGCTTATTTTATATAGGCAGTGCATTAGGGGCAGTGTTCGCTGGCGACCTCATTACACTATTTATCTTTTTTGAGCTGATGGCTGTTGCATCAGTATTTTTGGTATGGGCAAGACGCACAAATGAGGCAATAGCTTCAGGATTTCGTTACCTCATTATACAGATGAGTTCAGGGATGTTATTACTGATTGGTGCTGCTTTGCTTATTTACGAAACGGGTAGTGCCCAATTTGAATATATTGGTTTGTTGGATAACTCAAGGTTTAGTGATTTAGCTTCATGGCTAATTTTTCTTGCCTTTGGAATCAAATGTGCTTTTCCGTTTTTTCATAATTGGTTAACAGATGCCTATCCTCAGGCAACACCAACAGGTGCAGTTTTTCTTGCCGCTTTCACGACTAAAGTAGCCATATACTGTATGGCGCGCGCATATCCGGGCACGGAACTACTCGTTTATATAGGCATGATCATGACCTGTTTTCCAATTTTTTATGCAGTGATAGAAAATGATCTTAGACGTGTTTTGGGATACAGCATGATAAACCAATTAGGATTTATGGTTTGTGGTATTGGCATTGGTACCGCCTTAAGTATCAATGGAGCCGTCGCTCATGCTTTTACTGATGTGATATTTAAAGGCTTGTTATTTATGTCTATGGGGGCAGTATTACATATGACAGGACGTATGAATGGCTCAGAACTTGGCGGGCTTTATAAAACGATGCCGAAAACAACCGTCCTTTGCATTATTGGCGCGGCCTCTATTTCTGCATTTCCTTTATTTAGTGGTTTTGTCAGTAAGTCTATGGTAATGAGTGCCGCGCTTACGGAAGGTTATCACGGTGTTTGGTTGGCATTACTATTTGCTTCAGCTGGCGTTTTTCATCATGCCGGCATTAAGATACCTTACTTTGCATTTTTTGCTCATGATTCTGGCATTCGTGTTAGCGATCCGCCGAATAACATGTTGATTGCGATGACAATTTCAGCGTTGCTGTGTATATTCATCGGTATACAACCGCAAATACTCTATGGATTACTGCCTAAGGTTATTGTTTATAGCCCGTATGATATGACGCATGTACTTGCGCAGTTACAAATATTATTCTTCTCGGCGTTGGCCTTTGTCTGGTTGCAGAAACAAAATTTATATCCACCAGAATTGCGTTCTATTAATATCGATGTGGAATGGATTTATAGAAAAATCTTGCCGTGTAGCTGGAATTCTATAAAAATAATTTATTGTTCATTTGCTACTTATGTTAGCGAAAAGACAAAGAAAATATTGCGCAGTATTAGTTTAGGTACTGCATGTATTTATGGTGCTAAAGGGTTTATTACTAAAACGTCACAGATAAATTCTTCTATTTTTGTGGTTATTGCATTCCTTCTAGGGTCTTTGTTATTTTATCTATATAATCTAATCTAATGTTAATCTCTTTAATATGATTTTTGCACCATTAGAAATAATATTATAGCTTGTTGTGAATTAAGCCTATTTGAGTAAATTAATTTTATTCGTGCAATACCCATTCTTTATAAACCAGTCAATGGCATTCTTGATGGCCTCTTTTGCAGGTGTAATTTTATAGCCTAGTTCCTTAATTGCTTTATCTGAAGAAAAATACATAATTTTTTTAGCCATACGAATTTCATCGACTGTTGCCAAAGGTTTCTTCTTGCTAAGATCTGCCCATCGTTCCATGCACCAAGCGACAGGTAATATTAAATTGTGAGGTAATTTAATTGACGGTGGTTTTTTTCCTATGAGCTCACATATAATGGTTAGGATATTTTGCAGACTGAGATTCTCACCACCAAGAATATAGCGTTCACCTACCTTGCCTTTTTCGAAGGCTAATAAATGCCCTTTGGCAACGTCATCAACATGCGCAATATTCAAACCAGTATCGACATAGGCTGGCATACGATTATTTAGAGTCTCAAGAATGATATTCCCAGTGGGCGTGGGCTTGATATCTCTAGGCCCCACAGGTGTTGATGGGTTGACGATGACGGCGGGCAATTTATTTTTATCAACAAGCTCGGATACTGCTTCTTCAGCCAGATATTTCGATTTCTTATAATGCCCTATTATATCACCTTGCATTATCGGCGTATCTTCATTGGCGGGTGTGCCGTTTGAATTCAAACCCAGTACAGCGATACTGCTTGTGTAAACAATCTTGTCGACACCAGCTTCAGTGCTGGCCAGCATTAAATCTCGCGTACCGGTAACGTTAGTTTTATACATATCATCCGGATCAGGTACCCAGAGTCTGTAATCAGCAGCAACATGAAATACTGCATTACACCCATTGACTGCTTGCTTGAGAGATGCTTTATCTTGTAGGTTTCCTTCAATAATTTCCACAGCTAAGCCTTCAAGATTTCTCCTGTCACTTCCTAGACGGACAAGGACGCGGACATCGTATCCAGCATTGAGACAATGTCGCACAACTGACGAGCCAATAAAGCCATTCGCGCCTGTAATTAGTGTTTTCACTCAGATAAATTATTTGTTGTCGCGAGTAAACTCGGCAGAATAATCAATGTACAGAGCAATGTCATGATGATACCGATGGTTAAAAGTTTTCCCATACTGGCTGTGCCAAGATGTGATGAAAAAGATAGATTACCAATACTAACAATCGTAGTGAATGAACTAACTAATACAGCACGCGCTGAACTAGTTGCAAGAATAACCCCATCCTCTGGAGGTGCATTCCTGTAGCGATGTAGAATATGTATGCCACTGTCAACACCAATTCCGAGCAACAATGGCAAAGCAATAATGTTGGCAAAATTCAAAGGAATGGAAAAGACTAGACTGGCTGTCGCAGTTAATATAGCAGCCATTAAGATCGGGATTGTAATTAATAGTATATCCCGACGTTTATCCATCAAAATATATAATAAGAATGAGATCGCGCATAGAGCCATAATAAAAGCTTGTTTGAAGGCAGATACGACGGCTTTCCCTCCTTCCACGCTGATAACAGGCGAACCAATGACATGTGGAAAATTAGACTGTAGTTGTTTCACAAATCTTTCCAATGCTTCGTTGTCTTGCAGATTTTCTACCGGAAATATCTCAAGCAAATATTTTTCGTTTTGCCCAATCCAACGATTACTTAATTCAGATGGAATATTAGTCTCATCAATTTTTTCTGCTGCAAGAGAGCTTTCCAGAGAATTTAATCGGCCAGGTAATGAGTTAAGCAGGCTATGCTCAAGATTCATTAATAGTGTATTTTTATGTTGATTATCTAGTTGTGAATGCTGTTTAATAAAAATGTTGAGCTTATTTAATAGATCTTGAGCAAGAGGTATTTGATGGAGTTTTTCCTGATTTGAGTCCATTAACAATACAAGATTATTAATGGCAGTAATTCTCTCTTCCATATCAGGAACAGGAAAAGACGAAACTAAATTTATACCACTGAGGATAATAGTCATGTCATCAACGATAGATAATTTACTGTCTTGATTTTCTGGAATGAATTCATTTAACCAAGTAACACTATCTACTAGAGATAATTTTTCTAATTCTAATTCTAACACCTTTGCTTCTTGTTTATTGTCTGCAAGAATTTCAGCTTGCCATGGAGAAGATTTGTTATCTGCCAGAAGATCCATATAAGTTTTTACAGATTCATTCTCAGGGTTTTGTAGATTTAAAGTGTTGTGATCAAATTTGACTTTTGGTACAGTCCAGATACACATGCCAAAAATTATAATGGCAATAAACTTTATTGTTTTGGCATAGGTCGATGGGAAAGCGAGCAAGTTTTTTATTGGGTTAGTAAGGATTGAATGGGTATTGCTACAGATGGAGGGCTTCACCTTAATCGGCAATATGCCAAGCAGTGCAGGTAGTAATGTCATGGTAATAATGAAGCTGATAAACATGCCGCTTCCTGATATCCATCCCAGCTCTGCGATACCATCATAATCTGTTGGTATAAAGGCATAGAAACCGATTGCCGTAGTGATAGTACATAAAAACAAGGAGTCACCGCAACTTTTTGACGTTTCATAAAGAGCAAGCGCACGATCATTTTTACCCAAAAGATACTCACGAAAACGCAAACAAAAATGAATTGCAAAATCAACTCCCAAACCGATATAAAGCACCGCAAATGCAACTGATATAAGATTCAACTCACCTACAGTCAGCGTTGCCCAAGCAGCGGTAATTATCAGTCCACTTATTAAGGTGATGATTGTTGCCAGCACCAAGTAAAATGATCCCATGCCGACAATCATAATGACTGTGATCATACATAGCGCAAGGATGATAGAAAGTTTTGTGCCTGACATGACGCTTTTTAATTCTTCGTGAGAGAGTACAGCACTACCGCTTAGCCTCATGCGTAAATTATTTTCAGCATTAATATTAAGTTTATTGGCAATAATTCTAATTTTTTCAATGGCAGTTTCTGCCGGAAATAAATTGTTATAATTCAATTCAGGCTGTAGAATAATAAATTCACGATAAAGATTTTCATCCAGTTCTTTGCCTGCCATCAAGCTATGCCATGACAGTTGGTGGGGCTGATTTTTCAAAATGGCATCAAGCGAGATATTAATTTTCTTTATAAGCGGAGAGATTTGAATTTTTTCGCCATCTAATTTTTCTTGGATCGCTTTTTCAAGCATGACAAACAAACCACGTATATTTTGATCTTCAGTCAACTTGGAGAGAAATGGCTGAATCTCTGCGAGACGATCAGATAGATCCTGCAATTCATTTTCCTCAAGAAAAAGTAAAGAAGATTTTTTAAAAAATGGCAAAGATCGAAAAGAAAAAATAGATTTAAATAATATTGTATCTTGTTTTAGAGTTTCATAGAGTTTGTCGGCAGCATCCATTGCCTCGTCAGGCGTAGGCGCTTCGATGACGATCAAAATATTATTATTAGATTGTGGAAATTCTAATGATAATTCCTTATCTAGCTTTCGCCAATTAAGGTCAGGAGACAGCATATCTTCTGTGCTCGTATTCATTCTAAGGTTATTTTTGGTATATTGAATCGATACCAGAACTATAAAAAAGAAAAGTATGATGGTAGATATTTTGTGACCTTGAAGGATGTTAGTCCAGCCAAGCAAAGCGCGATTGAATATCTGACGTAGAAATACAAGCATGATTTATTAATATCGCTAACTTATTTTTTGTTGTACTGGAGACTATACAGCAGTATTCAGTAAGTAACTTATTTAACTGAGCTCTATATAATTTTTTCAAGCTTTTCAAGCGGATAAAGCGATCATGAGCTATGTCTGTGTTTAGAATCTTCGAAGAAAATGTACAGTTTGACCACGCACATATTCATTAATAACCCAGCAGAGTATTTTCTTGCAAAGCATTTGTATTAATCAGCTTGCCAAGCTACATATTCACTAATAACTTATGACAATGTCTTTGCATATTGGCATCACGAAAATCTATTGTGACTTAGGATGATTTTTATTTAATTTAAGCACGTTTATTATCAATGGCGCCAGAGAATAAAGCCCGTTTTTTGGAAACGATACTTAAGGTTGTTGTTGCAGCCTTCATGCTGGAGCTTAATTTTATTATTTCAGTTACAAGACCTGGATTTCGAACTAGGCTGGAAAGTATAGGAATCAAACTCGGGCGCCCAAAAATGTCTATATTTTTTATTATTGTTTCAGGAATGCATTGTGGTGCCTCATCAACGATGGCGCGCACTGATATACAAGGACGTTTCATGTCATTTGCAATTTTAGCAATAGCAAAAGACTCCATATCACAAGCCATGGCATTAGTTTTATTATACAGTTTCTTTTTGTCTTCAAATATTGCCAGTATGTGTTGGCTATGAGCGATTATGCCATGATGTATTTTTAATGAAGTATTGCAGAGTTCATTAGCGATGCGTTTTCCCCACTCAATATCAAATGAATATTGATTTCCATCGCTTGAAATAACACTGTCGGCCAGTAATAAATCTCCGGATTGGATATTTCCAGCCAATGCGCCAGCCGTTCCCCAACTAACGAGTGCGCTAATATTTTGTTCAAGTAAAGTCTTGGCACAGATGCGAGCATTATCTTCACCCATTCCGGAGACAATAGCGACTGCATGTTCATTGATCTGTACAGGTTTATTTACTGGAATTGTATTACCAGTCAAACAGCGACTTTCCAAGCTTAACGCACTAACAATACCGATACGGTTCAAGATTGCTTGATTAGATTGTTGTATTTGGCAAGTGCCCAGAGAGGAAAGTATTTAGTGTAGCCATGATACTTGAGATAAAAAACGCGAGGAAAGCCCGGAGCAGTATAATCTGGATCATGCCAGAATCCATCCATCTTTTGATTTTCAATAAGGTGGTTAATTCCAAGCTTTACTGCTTCAGATTCTGCTTCACCAACTGCAAGCAATGATAATATTGCCCATGCTGTTTGAAATGATGTGCTTGCATAGAGACGTCGATGTCTTGGCGGATAATAGCTTTCGTTAGTTTCTCCCCAACCGCCATCTTCGTTCTGAATTTCTTTAAGCCATGCAATTGCACGGCGTATATAGGGTTGTTGTATATCTTCTTTGGCAATTTCTAGCGCTGTGAGTACAGACCAAGTTCCATATATATAATTGGTTCCCCAACGACCAAACCATGAACCGTCTGTTTCCTGTTCATTTTTTATGAATTGAATCGCATTATTAATTGTTCGTCTATATTTTTCTTTATCAGCAAGAGACAGCAAGGCTATACAGCGACCAGTGACATCTGCCGTCGGAGGATCAAGCAAAGCACCATGATCAGAGAATGGGATGTAGTTTAAGTAATACTGAGTGTTATTTACTTCAAAAGAACCAAATCCACCGTTGTTTGATTTCATTCCATCAAGCCACTGAGCAGCTTGTTCTATAGCTTCTGAATAGGTTTTATCGCAGGTTCGATGCATTGCCCAGGCAACCATCGCAGTATCATCGAGATCTGGATAGTAATAATTGCTATATTGAAATGCCCAACCGCCGCCTTTAAGTTTAGGGCGGGAAATGCGCCAGTCACCTGGATCATCATTAAGCTGTTTTGTTTTTAACCACTGTATCCCATTATTGATATTTATTTTTATTTCATCAAGACCATCATCTTCTTGGGTTTCAATCAGAGCATGACAGACAAGTGCTGTATCCCACACTGGAGAGATGGAAGGCTGACAATAACTCTTATCTTCTTCATTAACCAAAAGATTGTCTATTGCTTTTCTAGCCTGCTTAACTATTGCGCTATTTTTATCATGACCTAGCACAATGAGGGATTCATAAACATTGACCATAGCTGGAAAAATACCACCGATGCCGTGCTCTTCATTCATTCTATCGGTAAACCATTTTTCACATTTTCGCACAGAAATGTTTCTAATAAATTTTGGTACAAATTTTTCCAATAGAGTGCCAACATGATCAAGGATTAGAAATACACGGGTTAGCGGGGTAGTGATTCGAAAATAATGTTGTTCCTCGTCTGGAGGCACAACAAATAATTCTCTTATATCTATTGCACGAGGATTTTTTGCTTTAGCCTTCAAGGTACGAAGCACGAACAAAGGCACCATGACAGTTCTAGACCAATAGGAAACCTTGTTTATATGAAAAGGGAACCATTTAGGCAAAAGGATTATTTCAGTTGGAATAAATGGGGTTGCGTGCCAAGGCACCTGTTCAAACATGGCCATGAGAATGCGAGTAAAAACATTAGCATGTGCCGCTCCGCCATGTTGCAAAATAATATTTCTGGCTTTTGCCATATGATCATCACAGGGATCATCGCCAACCATTTTTAGAGCGTAATAACTTTTCACAGAACAGCTAAGATCAAAGTTACCTCCATAAAATAATGACCAGCCACCATTTTCTGTTTGATGTTCACGAATATAAACTGCTATTCTTGCTTCCAGTTCGTCATTTATTTCCCCGGCGAAATGATTCATGAGGATGTATTCAGCGGGGATGGTGCAATCGGCTTCTAATCGGTAGACCCAGTGCCCATCTTTATGCTGTTGTGAAATTAACGCACTTTTTGCGGATTGAATGACTTGTTTTAATGACTGCTGCGTCTTTTCTTCTCTGGTTCTATCTAACATGAATAAATTAATATCTGCTATATATTTAAGTATCAGTTAATATTTGTTTTAACTGGAGCTCTTTTAATCTGATTTTTGGTCTATCTCTTAAATCTGCCCACCAATCTATTCAGCACTGTCTTGAGCGCTAAGTCTCTCATGGATGCCTGTCGTCGGCAAATTTCGACTGGTGTAATGAAACAGCTTTTTTAGAGCCCAGTTATTGCTCACCAAGAGACTGGTTGAGGCGACCGTGGCCTTGACACTCTTTCTACTAATCTTTACTTCAGCCCCACTACTGAAATCACGATGTTTATTTAGTTTGTCCAGCGACAGGACAGCCATCCCCAGCGCCCATAGGCAGAATTTACGAATGCCTTGTTCATGTGTAGGAATCATCAGCGTATAGATTAGTGCATCATGCAGGTGATTTCTAGCGATAGCGATGAGTTGCCCCAATCCACGTTGAAAATTTTCATTTTTATTACACCCATTTAGTTCGCTGAGGTTAAATCCTTGTTTTTGAAAAATATCTCTTGGCAACCAACAGGCACCTCGCACCTTATCATCCCATATATCCTTAAGAATATTGGTCATTTGTAAACCTTGCCCAAATGAGACAGCGAGCTCCATTAGCTTATCTTTATTGGCGTTGATTTCATTCGAGTAATCACAAAATAATTCCGTCAACATTTCACCAACCACGCCCGCGACAAAATAGCAATACTCATCCATTGCCGCCAGATTTTCCAAACCATCAAGTGTTTCAATATCCTGGTAATCAGCCATTCCATCAGACATGATACGAACACAACGTTCAAGCGCATTCCTCTGGTTCCCGTTAAAACTGTGGGTAATTCGAATCACAGATTCCATGTTTTTTATTAAATCATGCTCTTCTTTGCTTGTGCGTTCTGAAAGCAGAGGATATAGCACATCAGAAAGTTCTTTCGCTGGCACATATCCAGATACCACCTGCACAAACAGGCTAGTCAGATATCGAGTTTGTTCAGGATTGATTTTAGCATCATCTTCGATGGTATCAGCGATGCGACAAAGCAAATAGGCATTACCGATGATACGCCTTAAAGCTTTTGGCAATTGTGGGATAGTAAGCGCAAAAGTACGGGAGACATACTGCAGGATATGCTTTTGATAGGCCTCATCAGCCTTATTGGGCGATATATCTCCCCCCCCGATTTGAGTCTTCTGGTTCATGGCTTGTGTATTATGACAAATCAAATTCGCTCGTGATATATGAAAATAAGACAAATCTTGTCCAATTTTGAAGTTAATTTAAAGATACAAGCACAGCCTTGATTAAGTTTCAAGCTGGTTGTAGTATGCGCTCCCTTAGTGCGGGGTGGAGCAGTCTGGCAGCTCGTCGGGCTCATAACCCGAAGGTCGTAGGTTCAAATCCTACCCCCGCTACCAAAGTTTTTTTAATAAAGGCTCCATTGGAGCCTTTTTTACAGGCGCTGGAAATTATTTTTTTAAGGAGATTTATAGCTGGCATGTATGGTGTAGACTAGGCTCTTTAAGCTCGCAAGCTGCAATTTCCATCAGGTGTTTTGCGGCCATTTTGAAGAATACAAAAAAGCGATGAATGATTAAGTAGTGCTAATTTGATTGAGTATTGGTTGAATAAGTGAACAGACAACATAATGAGCTGACTAAATTGTTAGAACCTGCGATCACTGCGCTGGGTTATGAAATGCTTGGTATTGAGTATTTTAGACAGAAGGGTGGCTCAATACTGAGAGTATACATAGATAAAGATTCAGGCATCACTGTTGAAGATTGCGCGCGGGTCAATCATCAGCTTGTTGGATTGTTGGATCTACAGGACCCTATTAAGGAAAAATATTTTCTTGAAGTTTCATCGCCAGGAATAAATAGACCCTTATTTACTTTGGCGCAGCTGCAAAAATTTTTAGGCAAGAAAGTAAAGATAAAATTACGTGAAAAAATTGCACAGCGTAGAAAAATTACTGGCGTAATCAAAACAGTTGAAGAAATAGCAGTGCTTGTTAATGAAGATGGAATTGATTATTTAATTCCTGCTGATGTTATTGACTCGGCGCGTTTGGTTTCAAAAATATAGTAAAAAAATTAATTAAAATTTTTATCCTGAAACGATGTTATTAAGAGTGTTTATGTTATGAATAAAGAAATTTTAATGGTAGTTGATGTTGTTTCCGGCGAGAAAAATGTTAGCAAAAATATTATCTTTGAAGCTATCGAAGCAGCATTAGAAATGGCAACCAAGAAATGTAATCGTGAAGACATTGAATCACGCGTTGTGATTGATCGTGAAACAGGCAGCTATGAAACATTCCGTCTTTGGGAAGTGGTAGCTGATGATGAAGAAATAGAATTTCCAAGCAGGCAAATAAAACTTAAAGATGCCTTGGCAGATAATCCTGCTATCGAAATTGGACAATTTGTTGAAAAATTTATGGATTCGATTGAATTCGGTCGAATTGCAGCACAGATAGCAAAGCAAGTGATTGTGCAGAAGGTAAGAGAAGCTGAAAAAATTCAGGTAGTCAAGGCTTTTGCTGATCGTGTTGGCGAAATGTTAGGCGGTGTTGTGAAGCGAGTAGAAAGAGGTAATGTCTATCTTGACTTGGGCAATAATGCTGAAGGTTTTATTTCGCATCAAGAATTGATACCTAGAGAAGCGATAAGACCTGGCGATCGTATTCGCGCCTATTTACAAGAAGTACGTTCAGAAATTCGAGGCCCACAATTATTTTTGAGCCGTACTACACCTGAATTATTGATCGAATTATTTAAACTTGAGGTTCCTGAAGTCAATGAAGGTATGATAAACATCATTAACAGTGCTCGAGACCCTGGTGCAAGAGCGAAGATAGCAGTCAAGGCAAATGATCCACGGATAGATCCTATTGGCGCTTGTGTTGGCATGCGCGGTTCGCGTGTACAGGCAGTTTCTAACGAGCTTGGTGGCGAACGTGTCGATATTATCCTATGGGATGAAAATCCTGCGCAGTTTGTGATTAATGCTATGGCACCCGCTGAAGTTTCTTCAATTTTGGTAGATGAAGATGCGCGCAGTATGGATATTGTTGTTGAGGAGGATAATCTCTCACAGGCCATCGGCCGTGGCGGGCAAAATATTCGTCTCGCCAGTGAATTGACGGAGTGGGTGCTTAATGTGGTGTCTGTTGAGCAGGCAGAAGAGAAAAATGAAGAAGAAACTCAGGCACTGCAAAAAATGTTTATGGAGCAATTGGATATAGATGAAGAGATGGCTGTGATATTGGTACAGGAAGGTTTCTCAAGTGTTGAAGAAGTGGCCTATGTCCCAGAGGAAGAGATGCTCAATATCGAAGAGTTTGACAGTGAACTGGTTAATGAATTACGGGGTCGCGCACACGATGTTATGTTAACACGCGCAATTGTTAACGAAGAAAAATTAATTGATGCGCATCCAGCAGAAGATATGTTGCAAATGGAAGGAATGGAAGATGCATTGGCTTACGAATTGGCAGCACAGAGTATTATTACCATGGATGACTTAGCTGCACTTTCAGTATATGAATTAATGGAAATTAAAGAAATGGATTCAGAGCAAGCAAGCAAGCTAATTATGACTGCTAGAATTCCATGGTTCAAAGAAGCTGAACAAGTTGAAGGAGGATCGACAGATGCTTGAAGTGACAATCAACCAATTTGCAAGCGTGGTCGGGGTTTCTGTTGATCGGTTGCAAGAACAGATGGTAGAAGCTGGCTTGCCCAAAAAATTATCCGATGAAATGATTACGGATGCAGAAAAAAGTCATCTGCTTACATATCTCCGCAGTAAACATGGCAAAGCTTCATCAGAAACAGAGAAGGTTGTATTAAAAAGAAAGACTAGTAGCGAGATCAAAGTACCATTGAGCGTCCAAGGAAGAAGTAGGGCACAATCAAAAACAGTGAATGTTGAATTTAGAAAGAAACACACCTATGTTAAACGTAGCACACTAAATGCAATAACAAAGCCGGAGGTCGTAGAAGAATTACCCACTGAAACCGAGGAAATTAAAGAAGATACTACAGAAAATGCAAAGACCGTTACGGTTGATAGTAGTAATGAAATTGCTAATACCGAAACAGCAAATGAGCAGGCTAGAGAAATATTATCAACGCCTGAAACTGAGCAAGTTAAAATTGAAGAAGTGTCAGGAAAACCGGACACAGATATTGCACGCAACAATTCATTGGAAGCAGTTGTTGAGAAGCCTGTTGCTGCAGTTGCATCAGTAGAAGAAAAAACTGGCAATAAATTGCGTGCAAGCAAGAAAAATAAAGATAAAAGCAGGGATAATGATGAAGATAAACCAACCCGTTATGGACGTCAGGAATTACATGTAGCTTCTGAAAAATCAGGGCGTCGCAAGAAGAAAATTAGACATAGACAAAAAATCATACCAACCGTTGAAACGCAGCATGGATTTGAGAAACCAACAGAACCAGTTGTTAAAGAAATAGAAATACCAGAAAACATTTCAGTGGGTGATTTAGCTCAGAGAATGTCAGTTAAGGCAACTGAAGTCATCAAATTAATAATGGGGCTGGGAAGTATGGCTACCATCAATCAAATGCTTGATCAGGATACAGCGACACTTGTTGTCGAAGAGATGGGTCATAAAGTTAAGCTTATTAGCGAGAGTGCGCTGGAAGATAAAGTTGTGTTCGCAGTAAAAGAAAGTGGCGAGCAGCTTTTGCGCGCGCCCATTGTGACAATTATGGGTCATGTCGATCACGGCAAAACTTCACTGCTTGATTATATTCGTAAAACAAAAGTTACTGAAGGCGAGGTCGGAGGAATTACGCAACATATCGGTGCCTACATTGCAGAGATTGATAAAGGTAAAATTGCATTTCTTGATACCCCGGGACATGCTGCGTTTACGGCAATGCGTGCTCGCGGCGCTAGCGTTACAGATATTGTCGTCGTCGTGGTTGCTGCTGATGATGGTGTTATGCCGCAGACAGAAGAAGCAATACAACATGCAAAAGCAGGTGATGTGCCTATTATTATTGCCATCAACAAAATAGATAAAGCAGAAGCAGATACTGAACGTGTAAAACAGGAACTTTCTAAACTTGCAATTATTCCAGAAGACTGGGGCGGTGATACTCAATTCATTAATGTTTCTGCACAAACAGGCGAGGGTGTTGATAATTTGCTTGAAAGTATTTTTCTGCAAGCGGAATTGCTTGAGCTCAAAGCGTCTGTAACTGGTGCTGCAACTGGAACTGTCATTGAGGCACGCTTGGATAAAGGACGCGGCCCTGTTGCAACTATTCTGGTGCAAAGTGGCGCACTTAGTAAAGGCGATATTATTTTAAGCGGCAGGGAATTTGGCCGTGTGCGCGCCATAGCTGATAGTCATGGCAATGAAATTTTTTCATCTGTAGAGCCATCAACCCCTGTTGAGGTATTAGGTTTATCCGGTATGCCTAATGCTGGTGATGAAATGATTGTTGTTCCAGATGAGAAAATAGCGCGTGAGCTCGCCGAGCAAAGACAAAATAAAAATCGTGAATCCAAGTTAGCAAAACAACATGCAGTTAAATTACAAAATGCTATGACTCAGATGAACGAGGGCGGTATCGCAACGCTCAATGTTTTAGTTAAGGCTGATACCCAAGGTTCTTCAGAAGCTATCTCTGAGGCGTTGGTCAGATTATCAACCGATGAAGTCAAAGTCGATATCGTCAGTCATGGTGTTGGCGGAATTACAGAAACTGATATAAATCTGGCTCATGCATCACAAGCCATTGTTATGGGTTTTAATGTTCGTGCAGATGCCTCTGCACGCAAGCTTGCTAATGAAGAAGAAATTGAAATTCGTTACTACAGCATTATTTATGATTTTATCGACGATGTAAAAGCGGTGATGGGTGGTATGCTCGCGCCTGAATTGCGTGAGCAAATTATCGGCGTTGCAGAAGTAAAAGACGTTTTCCGCTCACCAAAACTTGGCGATATCGCTGGATGTATTGTTTCTACAGGCTTTGTTAAAAAGAGTAGCCCTATTCGTATATTGCGCGATAATATCGTTATTTACGAGGGTGAGCTCGAATCACTGAGACGTTTTAAAGATGATGTTAATGAAGTGAAATCAGGTACAGAGTGCGGTATTGGTGTGAAAAATTACGACAATATTCAATCTGGAGATCAAATCGAAGTATTTGAACGGGTTGAGATCGCACGCACAATTTAACATCAATTAGCGAAATGGTTTGAGTAGATATGGCCAAAGAGTATAGGCGTAGCCAGCAAGTTGGAGACCATATTCAAAAGGAATTGGCCACAATTATTCAAATGCAGCTTAGGGACGCGGGTTTAGGTTTGGTGACAATCTCGGCTGTTGATTTAAGTGCAGATTTAGCTTATGCAAAGATTTTTGTGACTCGTTTGGAGATGAGTCACATAAAAAACGACGGTTCAGGAAATAACCGTCTAGAGAGCAATGGTGATAATACACCTAGCAAGGAAAAAGTTCTGATTATACTAAATGATAACGCCGCCCAATTTCGCCATCAATTATCCAAAATACTTACCACACGCACTGTTCCAAAACTTCGGTTTGTGTTTGATGAGAGCTTAGAGCAAGCAAATAGGTTGACTAGCCTATTAGATTCTCCGCACGTAAGAAGAAACTGAAAAATAATAGGCAAGTGTTATTGTCGTATGGGGCGAAGACGAAAAAGAAAATCTTATGAACGAGATATAGATGGCATTTTACTTCTAGACAAGCCTGCTGGCATTACATCGAATAATGTCTTGCAAAACATCAGGCGACTGTATAGAGCTTATAGAGCAGGGCACACAGGCAGTCTGGACAGGCCTGCAACAGGTATTTTACCCCTGTGTTTTGGTGAGGCTACAAAGATTTCGCCATACCTTCTTGACTCGGATAAAAGTTATATTGCAGTTGCAAAATTAGGCATCGTTACTGATACCAAAGATTCCGAAGGCAAAATATTAGAAATTAGACAGATTCCTAAATTCAACAAACGGCGATTAGAGAAGGTTATAGCGCAGTTTATTGGAGACATTGAGCAAGTTCCGCCAATGTATTCCGCGTTGAAAATTAACGGGCAAAGACTTTACAAACTAGCTTATCAAGGACTAAATGTTGAGCGAAAACAAAGGCATGTAACAATACACTGTATTGATTTATTACATTTCGATGAGGATTCATTCAAGATACGGGTGCGTTGTTCAAAGGGTACTTATATACGGACACTGATTGAAGATATTGGCAAGCTGCTAGGCTGTGGCGCTCATGTCAATACACTTCGACGCTTATCGATAGGGCCATTCAATGAAACGCAAACGGTTAGCATGGAAACTATCAAGCGCCTGTCAGAAAAGGGTGATGCAGCTTTGGATAAACTACTTCTGTCAGCGGATAGTGCTTTGGAGCATTTAGCTGAGCTCAACTTAATAGAAGAAGCGGTATATTGCCTTCGTCTAGGTCAGGCCGTGTCGGTGCCTGAGGCACCTGCAGAAGGCTTGCTTAGAATTTATGACCACAATCGTGCGTTTATTGGGACTGGTGTAATTCTTGATGACGGACGTGTTGCGCCGAAGCGTTTATTTAAAACCAGCAATCAAAGCTAAAAGTAAAATTAACTTATTAATTAATATAGATATATTAATCTTCATAGGCTAAAGGTACGTCTCATGATCTGTGCTTAAAAAAACAATCCCGGTATCTCGTATTTGCGCTTGTTCATGCAAGAACACGCGGTTACAATATGCGCCTTAATTTAGACCGAGATTACTTCAGGAGCTCAATGGCACATGGCATTAAGTACTCAACATAAAGCTGACATAGTCAAGGAATATCAGCGTACAGACAATGATACAGGTTCGCCAGAGGTGCAAGTTGCATTATTAACGGCAAACATTGCAGAATTGTCCCATCATTTCAAGACACATAACAAAGATCATCATTCGCGTCGCGGATTATTAAAAATGGTGAATCAACGCCGCAAGCTTCTAGATTATTTGAAAAGTAAAAATGTGAGCCGCTATCGTGATTTAATTGCCAGCCAAGGTTTGCGTAAGTAAGATTGTATAATTTATTTTTGCGTGAACAACAACGAAAAAGCATTGTCTACGTTAAACGATTTCTATATCTACAAGCTAGAAATACCAGCATTTCATAAAAAACTGAATTTTTTATAATCAGTCTCAGTAGACAATCCATGCAAATTAATTATCAAATATTTTTTAAGGTAAAAACATGAAAGCAATTAAAAAAGAATTCCAGTTCGGTGAGCAAAAAGTTGTATTGGAAACAGGTAAGATAGCGAGACAAGCCAATTCAGTTATTGTCAGTATGAGAGATACCGTTGTTATGGTGAATTGTGTCGCCAAGAAAGAAGCTGATCCAAGGTATGATTTTTTCCCACTTACCGTAGATTATCAAGAACGTACTTATGCTGCAGGCAAGATACCAGGTGGCTTTTTTAAAAGAGAAGGTCGTCCAAGTGAAAAGGAAATTTTGACATGCCGCTTGATTGATCGCCCGCTTAGGCCTTTATTTCCAAAAAATTTTAGAAATGAAGTGCAGATAGTAGCCACAGTGATGTCGCTAGATCCACAAATTGATGCTGATATTCCGGCATTAATTGGTGCCTCAGCTGCAGTCGCTTTGACTGGCGCACCATTTAATGGCCCTGTTGGTGCTGCACGAGTGGGATATATCGATGGTAATTACACGCTGAACCCGTCAATGGATAATCTGGTTGATTCAGCGCTAAATTTAGTCGTTGCCGGAACCGGTAGCTCAGTGTTAATGGTCGAGTCTGAAGCCAGGCAATTGTCTGAAGAAGTAATGCTGGGTGCAGTGATGTTTGGTCACCAGCAATTTCAGGTCGTTATAGATAATATTAAAGCGCTAGCAGAAAAAGTTGGTGTAACTGCTTGGAATTGGCAACCTGAAGCCAAGGATCAAGACTTGGCTGATGAGGTAGCCAGTCATTCTACAGACCTGTTACGTGAGGCCTATGCCATAACAGATAAACTTAATCGTAAAGATCGTATTAGTGAGATTCACAATGAAGTCGTAGAAGCGATGAGCAAAGGAGAAGATTCAATCTGGTCGGCATCAGAAATAAATAATGAAATAAATCGCCTAGAAAGTCATATTGTTCGTAGCAGTATTTTAGCAGGTGAAAGTCGTATTGATGGTCGTGACACAAACACCATTAGAAAAATTACTACTGAAGTAGGCATTTTACCAAGAGCGCATGGCTCGGCATTATTTACACGCGGTGAAACACAAGCGATTGTTGTCGCTACTCTGGGTACAGAGCGAGACTCACAAATTATTGACGCAATTGAAGGTTTCTATAAAGAGCCATTCATGTTGCATTATAATTTTCCTCCCTATTGTGTCGGGGAAACCGGGCGTGTTGGCACACCAAAACGTCGTGAAATTGGTCATGGTCGTTTAGCAAAACGCGGCATCCTAGGTGTTATGCCGAATATGTCCGAATATCCTTATGCCATTCGTGTAGTTTCAGAAATTACCGAATCAAATGGTTCCAGCTCCATGGCCAGTGTTTGTGGCACGAGTCTTGCCTTAATGGATGCTGGTGTTGCGATTGAAGCCCCTGTTGCTGGTATTGCTATGGGCCTCATTAAAGAAGGTGAAGAATTTGTTGTGCTTTCGGATATTCTTGGCGACGAAGATCATCTGGGCGATATGGATTTTAAGGTAGCAGGAACCGATAATGGCATTACTGCCTTACAAATGGACATCAAGATCGATGGGATAACAAGAGAAATCATGGAGGCAGCTTTAGCACAGGCAAAAGAAGGCCGTATTCATATTCTTGAGCAGATGAATGCGACCATTGCCAGTCCTCGTGATGAAATGTCCGAATTTGCACCTAGAATTACGGTCATTAGGATTCATCCTGACAAGATACGTGATGTAATAGGTAAAGGTGGCGCAACAATCCGGGCAATTACGGAGGAAACAGGTGCGACGATTAATATCGATGATGATGGTACGGTAAAGATTGCTGCTGTTGATAAGGCTGCTGGCGAGGCTGCATTACTAAGAATAGAGCAAATCACTGCAGATATTGAAGTCGGTAGAATCTATGAAGGTAAGGTTGCCAAGCTGATGGATTTCGGTGTTTTTGTAAATATTTTGCCAGGCAAAGATGGCTTAGTGCATATTTCGCAAATATGCGAAGAACGCGTTGAGAATATTAGTGATAAATTAAGTGAAGGTGATCTTGTTAAGGTCAAGGTACTTGAAATCGATAGACAAGGTCGAGTGCGCCTGAGCATGAAGGCAGTTAACGAAGCAGAAACTCAGGAAACCTAGTTTTATATCATGCAGTTCTCGAGTGAGAATATCTTTAGTTGGTATTGTCTGTATGTAAAGTTTCAGGGCTGGACTTCAGGATACCTTAGATAATTATTGTTCGTTTTTTAGTAATAATCTTTTCTATGGGGATATCGGTGTCTTCAACAGGAATGTCGTCAAGCAACTATGCTGCATAGGCAAGCGCAATTTTCTGACCCACTTTGTTTTGAGCAAGCCATTTATCGTAATAACCACGACTAAAACCAATGCGATGACCGGATAAGGTGAATCCAAGTCTAGGTGTGAGGGCAATGTCGAAAGGTCTACGGCAAGGTTTTTGAGTTTTTAGGAATCAGAATTCCCATTGCTTCAGGAGTTAAATCTTCCCAGCTTGAAAAGGATTCTGCCTGCGTAAAATCAGAGTTTATAATTTTTGGGACAGACAGAGTTTTACCAGTATTTAACAAGACCTTGATAAGTTCATATGTGTTAACTTTAGTGGCATAGGAAATATAAATGAAAATACTCTTGGCATTTTTGATTTTATCAAGTTTAAGTACGCATTCCGTAATGGATTTGCTATAGTTTAGACGAGAGGTTTCAGATGTATTTGCTCGTACTGTTTTGAGTATTTTTTGGGCTTTGGCTTTTTGTTCATTAACTTTCTTATTTTGTTGCATGAGATTGTTTACTTCTAATAGGCGGAAATGCTTTATTTTTCATTAATATGTCGTACAATACCGCCATTTTTTTAAGGCAGGATTATTCTCCTTAAAGCGAGCATTCGTAACAGGCAAATTTAAAAAAAGAGGTTCATGAATGGTAACCATTAGATTATCGCGTACTGGGGCAAAGAAAAAGCCTTTTTATCGCATTGTAGTTACAGATAGTCGTATGAAACGCGATGGTCGTTATATTGAACGCGTTGGTTTTTATAATCCATGCGCACTTAGCAATGAAGAGACGCTGAGGATGGATGGTAGCCGCGTAGAGCATTGGCGGAGCAAGGGCGCACAGATTTCAGATCGGGTTGCCAAACTTATTAAACTTAATGCAAATGCCTGAATTTTCAAGCTCTTTATATCTATAATGAAGTTCGCATAATTAGGTTTCGCGGTCATTAAGAAAGACTGCATGGATGGTTAATATGCAGGATGAGACTGACCCCATAGTTATCGGAAAGATTGTTGGTATTCACGGTATTAAGGGCTGGTTTAAGATAGTATCATTCACTCGACCCAAGGAAAACATACTTACATACAATTCCTGGTTAGTGAAACATGGCTTAGCGAAACAAAATATTTCTGCCCCCATGGAAAATGAGTGGCGGCAGATGCAATTGCTGGAAGGCAAGGGACAAGGGAAAAGTTTATTCGCCTTTCTTAAGGGTGTTAATGACAGAGATGGAGCGGCAAGCTTTGTTAATTCAGAGATAGCCATTAACAAAAGTCAGTTACCCACACCTAAAGAAGGTGAGTTTTATTGGCATGATCTGATTGATATGCAGGTCATTAATCAACAGCGTAAAGTGCTTGGTGTAGTTAAAGAGATTCTTGAGACTGGCGCAAATGATGTGTTGGTTGTCGGGATTAATAAAGAGCGATGTCTGATACCCTACGTACAAGATATCTATATTAAAGATGTTGATATCGAACAAGGCATTATACAGGTTGATTGGCAATCTTATTACTAGCAATTTGATGTAGGCTTGCTTGAATGTTGCAGATTGAAGTCATTACTTTATTTCCAGAGATGGTGAATATTGTCACCGAATATGGAATTACCAGTCGTGCAGCCAAACACGGTCTGCTTAAGGTCAACACGTGGAATCCTAGGGATTACATAAGTGATAAGCACAGGACGGTGGATGATAGATCCTATGGGGGCGGTCCGGGCATGGTGATGATGGCAGAGCCATTAAGCGCAGCGATTGCAGATGCACGCGGTGAATTTTCTTTTAGAAATCCTCCTTATGTGATTTATCTGAGTCCACAAGGCAAAAGGCTGGATCAGAAAAGTGTCATGGTATTAGCGCAACGACAGTATCTGATTTTAATCGCTGGGCGTTATGAAGGAATAGATGAACGTGTTATTGACAAGGAAGTTGATGAAGAATGGTCTATAGGTGATTATGTCTTAAGTGGCGGGGAATTGCCTGCGATGGTATTGATTGACGCACTGACTAGGACATTGCCGGGTGCGTTAGGTCATGAAGATTCAGCAAGTGAAGATTCGTTTTTTAATGGCTTGCTCGATCATCCCCATTACACTAGACCAGAAAAAATTGGTTCAGAAAATAGTAGGCAGCAGGTGCCATATGTGTTACTTGGTGGAAACCATGAAGATATAAGACGTTGGCGTCTACAACAGGCTTTAGGACGAACATGGTTAAGAAGGCCAGATCTATTGGACAGTTTACAGTTGGATGATGAACAACAGGTTTTGTTGGAATTATTCAAGAAAGAATATTTGAAATAAAAAATCATTTAAGCAGAGTTGATAAGATGAGTAAGATTATAGAAGAGCTTGATGCAGAACAAATGACACGGGAACTGCCAGATTTTGCACCAGGAGATACTGTAGTTGTTCAAGTAAAGGTCAAAGAAGGCGAAAGAGAGCGCCTACAGTCGTTTGAAGGCGTTGTAATAGCAAAAAAAAATCGCGGTTTGAATTCAGCATTTACCGTTCGCAAAATATCTCATGGAGAAGGTGTAGAGCGTGTTTTTCAAACACATAGCCAAGCCATTGCAGGCGTTGAAGTAAAGCGTCGTGGTGCCGTACGGCGTGCGAAATTATATTACTTACGTGCGCTCACAGGCAAAGCAGCTAGAATTAAAGAGAAAATTAAATCTAGTTAATATTTATCTATAAATTAGTTTTTTAAAGGACTTACTTGCAGGTTTTTATTGTTGTCTGAACTACGAATCACTCGCTATTTTCTATCACCTTAATACAGGCACAATTGGCATAGGTATAATTTCGAGACGAAGGGATGGTTGCTTACTTTAGAAAAAACATTCCAATTTCTACTAAAGAGTACCGATACCTCGGTTCTCACTTGCGCTTTTGTCATTGATTTGCTCAAGACGCATTTTTATTTAGCGTTGTATATTTTCTGTATATTTTGTTGTTATATTTCTTGGCAGCTTCTTTCAATATAAGCCCAAGGGCATATTCTCATAAGCTATATGTCTTCAAAACCTTGAGAATACGTCTACAGATGTGTATTTAGAGACACATATTGGCAATTCTCACCCATTAAAATGCGTAGTGAGCTATGATTCGTTCAATATGAAGCAGTTCGCAGCAGAATACGATTTTTTATATCAGTCCCCCGCAGGTTGTTTGGGTGTGTGCGTTGATGCAGAAAGTATTACTAAAATTATTTGGTTAGATGAGCCTGCACTAGAAACGACAGCGTTATCCCCATCAAATCTGAGCAATAATCATTTCAAGAAAAAGATTGGCCTAGTGTTGGATGATTATTTTGAATCAGGATTGATTACATCTGAAATTTCTTTACGTCCACAGGGGACACGTTTTCAGAAGAAAGTCTCGCAAGCATTAAAAAAAATTCCATCAGGGACTGTCAAAACCTATGGCGAAGTTGCAAGAGAATTGCACACCAGTAGTCGTGCAGTGGGTCAAGCTTGTCGCAGAAATCATATTCCACTTTTTATTCCGTGTCATAGAGTTGTTGCTGCCAAAGGCATCGGTGGTTTTATGGGTGGCTATCGGTATGTAGAACGAAAACGTTGGTTACTACAGCATGAAGGCATCTTCTAATTTTATAAGCGCATCCCTGAAAACATCAATGGATCAGATTGATCGTGTTCTTGATGTGTTATGGATGGAGCGGGGCATCAGCAATAATACTTTGGCAGCCTATAGAAGTGATCTACAAAAATACGCACTCTGGTTGGATAAAAATAATTGCGCCATAATAGCAGCACAGGGAAGTGATTTAAGAATTTATTTATCCAGCATGCAGGGAAAAACAGCAAGAACTATGGCGCGACATCTTTCCAGTATTAAAATGCTATATAATTATTTGGTGCGTGAAAAGGCAATGCAACATGATCCTAGTATCAAGATAGAGGCACCAAAAATAGGCAGACAATTGCCTAAGTCACTAACAGAAACTGAAGTAGAAACTTTGTTAAAAGCACCGGATATAGGCACAGCACTTGGGCTAAGAGATAAGGCAATGCTGGAAATTTTGTATGCTTCGGGTTTACGCGTTTCTGAATTGATTCACTTGCAAACTGGACAGATTAATCTGCGACAGGGTGTTGTGCGTGTTTTGGGTAAAGGCAGTAAAGAAAGGCTTGTGCCTCTAGGAGAAGAGTCGAGCGAATGGTTAGCACGCTATCAACATAGCGCGAGGAACGAGCTATTAGGGTCAAAAATTAGTGATGCGTTATTTCTAACAAAACGAGGCAAGGCGATGTCACGCCAAGCTTTCTGGTATTTGTTTAAGCGTTATGCTGTGGTTGCTGGTATCAGTAAAACTATTTCCCCGCATATATTAAGACATGCCTTTGCGACACACTTATTAAACCACGGCGCTGACCTTAGGGTTGTGCAGATGTTGCTTGGGCATAGCGATATTTCAACAACACAAATTTACACACATATTGCCAAGGAACGGCTTAAAAGCCTACATGCAACGCATCATCCTAGAGGCTAGTATATTTACGGTCAAGATGGTTACATGACTGGTCGCTTATTCTGGCTTGCGAAATTTGAGCGTCATACGGTTAGATTCACCGATTGCATTCATGACTGCGCGTAGTGCTGCGTCTTTGCTACTGGTACGGTAACTTGGCGGCAGGCGCCAGACAAAGTCGTAAGCGGTAGGCTTATCGGCAGGGTTTTCGTTTATATCGCTGGCGGCGATGAACTCAAATCCAGCCGCTTCCATCTGTGCTATCACAAACGATTTTTTAAGATAACCATTTTGTCCTGCGGCCCAATCATTAGGCATGTCTTCGCGGGCTTGGTGCTGCACAATGCCGACGATGCCGCCAGGCTTTAATAGATCAAAGGCGTTTTGTAAGGCAGTAGCGAGGAAGTTGTCTTTATATTGAAAGCGCGAGAGGTTATGCATAGCGCGAATAAACAAAAAAGCATCGGCGCTACCTTTCATTTGGTCTGGGAGTGAGCCAAATACAAAGGCGCTTACATTGGCGTTATCATCGTCGTACCAAGCCATTGCTTCTTTAGCCCACGATTGCGCCCAATGCTGTTTTTTAGAAATCTGGTTTGCGCTAAAAAAGCCAAACAATTTATACATATCGATGGCGTAATCGGCACCGATGAGTTTGCCTTCTCCGCCTAGAAAGGCGAGCAAAATCTTGCTGTACCAGCCACCACCAGGCAAGGCTTCACCAACTACCATGCTAGGTTTGATGCCAAAAAATTCCAAGGTTTGTTGCGGGCGACGGTAAACATAACGCGCCTGTACTTTTTTGGGTTGTGCTGCAAGCACTGCACGCAAAATTGTCTGATTATTAGTGTCATTATCACGAGCCATGCCAGAACTGCTTAAGGCGAATACAGCAAGTAGAGTGAGGAGCTTTTTCATGAGCCTGTTCCTTTTATTGTATGTTTGTTCATTGTAGATTCTCCAAGTTGGAATTGTACGGTAGTGACTTTAACATAGTTTTCTGTGCAAATGTAAAGCCTGCGATGCAGCCTTTTATCAGAATTTAATTTTCACGGCAGCCTGTGTAAGCTGGCCTGCCTGCTGTAATTATATTTGATAGATAATTTCTTAAAAAACAATATAAACCATTATTGAGTGATGAAACTATATCTAGTAACAGCTTTAGAGTATACTTTAATATCAGTTTTCATTATTCTGGAGAAGCACCTTAGAAGATTGCCAAATATCATTACCAAGTATCCGTCAAATTTAACACCCATTAAAGTAGTGTATGAATTATGAAAGTTAATGTATGAATATGAAAATAAAAATAGCAAAAATTTTACTGTGTATAATTTTTTTATCTGTATTTAATACACAAGCCAACGAGCAATTGGAAGAACGCCTGATGCAAAATTTGCAACGACTATTTCCAAGTGTCGATATTTCGCAGGTGAATGCAACACCAATTGAGGATATCTATGAAGTGGTGATGGATTTCGATGTAGTTTACATGACAAGTGATGCCAAATTTATCCTTAAGGGAGATATGATTGATATGCAAGAAAGGCGTAATCTAAGTGAAGATGTGCGTTTACAAAAAAAATCTGATTCACTAAAAAAAATTCCCGAAGATGAATACATAGCGTTTGCACCAGAAAAAAGTAAAGATACTATTTATGTTTTCACAGACGTTAGTTGTTTTTATTGTCGTAAATTTCACAGGGATGTTCTTGAATTAAATGCACATAATATCACTGTCAAATATTTAGCGTATCCTAGGGGTGACAGGGGTTCTCCTGTTTACCAGCAGATGGTAAATGTTTGGTGTGCTAAAGACCGTCCCCAGGCACTAACTGATGCAAAAAATGGCAAGTTAGCCAAGGCTAATGATTGTAAAAATCCAGTCACTCATCAGCATGCCTTGGGTAAAGCGATGGGTGTACGAGGGACACCAGCGCTTTTCCTTGAAAGCGGACACATGATTGCTGGATATGTAACGCCAGATGAGCTATTAAGCGCCCTTGGGAGGTGAATGAATTCCGATCTACAAACTTGGGGCTTCCCATCATAGATCCAATCCATTTAACTGGCTAATTATGATTGTTTTAACGCCATCATCGGTGAGTTTAACCTTGACAGGAAGATAATGTAGTTCTTTAGCAGACTATTAAAGATTGCACTTCTTTCTTCTCCGTCTTTTTGACAGAAAAATTTCACAGTATTAAATTTACCAATAGGCGTTTTTATTAATTCTTCCCCAAGGTATTGGAAGATGTAGGTCTCGATTTTTTCATTGCCTGCAACAGTGTAGCTTGTTGGGTAATGGCCAATTTTTAGATCGCGCATGAGATTTATTTGGCAGAGTAGTTTATCAGTCATTCCTGTTTGTAATTCAAAGCTTAATTTTTTTCCATCGTGGATATAATTTATCTGATAATTTTCCCAATCAAACATGACTCTTTTATGAGTTGCCTTTTTTTCTTAATACGGTCATAACTATAAATCAAAGGTCTTAATTGTTGATCCTTCTGATACCAACGTGATTCTTCCGTAATATGTAGTTGATAAAAAATGGATGCTAGCCCTATTGAATTTATTTCTGTGTGGCATACATAATTATCATTATCAAGTTGAGTTAGACTATTACGTATTTCAGCTACCGTTAAGCCTTTTATGAATACTTTAAATAATGCCTCAAATGGCGGCGGTAAGTTTTTTTCTGCACGTAACGGCGAAGTAAAAATTAGTAAAATAATGAGAAATATTTGATATTCTTTTTTCATGGCAATTAATGGCAATTATCTGTATTTGGAGTACCAAAACAAGTATTCAGTGGTAACATTACACTCAATTTATTACAACTCTAATAACAAACGGGCGAGTGTCAATAGCATAATGAAGAGAATTTTTACACCAGACAACAAAGCAAAAATATTGATTGTCGGAGATATCATTTTAGATAGATATATCCATGGCGACACTACACGCATATCTCCGGAGGCACCGGTGCCTGTGGTTCATGTAAAAGAAACTGAAGAGCGACCAGGCGGATCAGGGAATGTTGCGTTGAATGTTTCAAAATTAGGAGTGCAGTCTTGCTTGATTGGAATTACCGGAAACGATGATGCATCTTCTTTCCTTAAAAAGTATTTGTCTGCGGAAAATATTGAATGCCAATTTATTTATCAAGACGGGCTTCCTACCGTGATAAAATTAAGAGTATTGAGCCAACATCAGCAATTGATTCGACTGGATTATGAAACAAGATTGACTGAAGTTGATACAGAAAAAATACGTAAATTATTTATTAAACAAATACAAGAAACAAAAGTTATCATTTTGTCTGATTATGCGAAAGGGAGTTTGTTAGACATAAACAATTTGATTCAAACAGCAAGGGACAATGGATGTACTGTATTAGTTGATCCAAAGGGCAATGATTTTTCACGATATCAAGGTGCCAGCATCTTAACGCCGAATCTTAGAGAATTTGAAGCAGTTGTTGGCAAATGTGGTGACGCTGCTGAAATTGTTTCAAAAGGCAAATCTTTATGCCAAACACTTAATTTGGATGCACTTTTGGTGACGCGCGGCAAAGATGGGATGACCCTAGTTCGTTTAGACGAATCAGCAGTACATTTTTCTTCGCAGGCACTGGATGTATTTGATGTGACTGGCGCAGGGGACACGGTTATTGCTACATTAGCAGCTGCGCTTGCATCGGGTTATGACATTATTTACGCAACGAATTTAGCTAATCAAGCCGCAGGCCTCGTCGTTAGCAAGATGGGATCTGCCTATGTCACAGTGGCAGAGCTTAATTATGCTGCAATGGAGCACCACATCAAAAACAAAGGTATATTGGGCGATGATCATCTAATGAATGTGGTTAGTGAAATTAAAAAACAAGGCGAAACGCTGGTGATGACAAATGGTTGTTTCGATATATTGCATGCAGGACATGTGCAATATTTACAACAGGCTAGGCAGTTAGGGGACTATCTGTTAATTGCCGTCAATGATGATGCATCAGTTTCTCGCTTGAAGGGGGATGGACGCCCAGTCAATCAATTGTCAAATCGCATGGCTGTTTTAGATGCGCTTGAGGCAGTAGATTGGGTCGTGCCTTTCTCTGAGGATACGCCAGAAAATCTGATCGCTAAGGTTTTACCGCAAGTGTTGGTTAAAGGTGGAGATTATAAGATTAATGAAATTGCAGGCGCTGATACAGTCATAAAAAATAAAGGCAAAGTAAAGATTTTTCCACTGCTTGAAGAAAATTCGACCAGTCGTATTATTGAAGTTATCAAAACTATGGAGAAAAAAGATTGATGATTATTATAACCGGCGGCGCAGGATTTATAGGTAGTAATCTAGTAAAGGCTTTAAACGATAAAGGGTATGCTGATATATTGGTTGTTGATGATATGACAGGTGGGATCAAGTTTAGAAACCTTGTCGATTGTCAGGTGCTTGATTATCTGGATAAAGATGATTTTCTACAGATGATCAACGAGAAGAAGAATTTTACTGAAAAGATTGAAGCAATTCTTCATCAGGGTGCTTGTTCTTCGACCACTGAATGGGATGGTCGTTATATGATGGAAAATAATTACGCTTACTCAAAATCATTATTGCACTATTGTTTGCAGCTTGAAATTCCCCTCATCTATGCATCAAGCGCTGCAGTTTATGGTATAAGTGAGAATTTCGAGGAAGAAAAAAAAAATGAAACGCCGGTGAATATTTATGGATATTCGAAATATTTATTTGATGAATATGTCAGGCGAACAGTATTGAATAACAAAAATCAGACCCCAGAAAGTCAGGTAATGGGTCTGCGTTATTTTAATGTGTATGGGCCAAGAGAACAGCATAAAGGGTTGATGGCCAGCGTTTTCTGGCATTTAAATCAGCAGATTCAAGCAAACGGCAAGATCAAATTATTTGAAGGCAGTGGAGGTTATGCAAATGGTGAACAAAGTCGTGATTTTGTTTATATAGACGATGTCGTTAAAGTGAATCTTTGGGCGTTGGAAAATAATCCTTGTGGCATAGTAAATGTTGGCACTGGAACGAGTCGAACATTTAATGATGTCGCAAAAGCGATTATTAGCTGGCATGCTAAAGGAGAAATAGAATACATAAAATTTCCTGACCATCTTCGAGGTAGTTATCAAAGTTATACAAGAGCAGATATAAATTTATTAAGGGAAATGAATTATAAAGATAATTTTCTGTCTGTTGAAGACGGTATAAAACAATATCTCTACACCTTGAATAAATAAAAAAATATTGTTTAGAATAAAATTACTGAGAGATTATATTGTTGAGAATAATCTATTCTTTTATTCTTTATTTACTTGTTCCTTTTGCTGTACTAAGGCTATTTTTTCTTGGTTTTCGAAATTTAGCTTACAGAGCTCGTTGGAGAGAGCGGTTTGGTTTTCCGGGTAAAATTACATCACATAATAAAATTATCTGGCTGCATGCTGTTTCTGTTGGAGAAGTTCAGGCATCAAGACCATTGGTAGAAAGTTTACAGGCAGAATACTCGGATTACAAAATATTGCTCACAACCATGACACCTACAGGCGCTGACTGTGTTAGGAAATACTTTAGCGATGATGTAAAACATCTGTATCTTCCTTACGATTTACCTTTATCTATAAAGAATTTTATTTCTAATGTTGACCCATTAATATTAATTATTATGGAAACAGAATTGTGGCCAAATTTATTTTATTATTGTCGCAAAAAAAATGTACCTGTAATTATCGTCAATGCACGTATGTCTGAGAAATCTGTCAATGGCTATCGATATTTTCCATCATTAACGCGGGCAACACTTCAGGATATTTCGTTGATTGTGGCTCAGGAAAAAAGAGATGCAAAACGATTTGTAAGGCTCGGGGCTGATGCTGATAAAGTCAGTATTGTCGGAAATTTAAAATTTGATATTCATTTTCCGCACAGTATCCACGAACAGGCAAAATCTTTACGAAGATATTTTTCTATGAGTGGAACAGATATTAATAGACCAATATGGATAGCCGCAAGTACGCACGAAGGTGAAGAAAAAATAATTTTAAATGCTTTTGAAAGAATCCTAGAAAAACACCCTAAATGCCTGCTTATTATTGCGCCAAGACACCCTGAACGCTCAGAAAACGTTAGAGCATTATGCGGCAGAGGAAATCTTGAAGTATTGTCCAAAAGTGACAACAAAGAATTTAATGAGAATATTAAGGTTTTCATTCTTGACACTCTAGGTGAATTGCCAATGTATTATGCCAGCGCTGATGTCGCATTTGTTGGCGGTAGCCTGACCGAAGCAGGCGGTCATAATATGCTGGAACCAGCTTGCTTGGGATTGCCAGTAATCATGGGACCACATGTATTTAATTTTCAGGCAATTAGTCAATTGTTAATAGATGAAGGTGCAGCATGGAGAGTGGCGAATGTATATGAGTTATCCAGTATAGTGAGCGATCTGTTAAGTGACGCGAACCTAAGGGCGAGCGTGGGCGAGCGTGGGCGAAATGTTGTCTTGAGAAATCGGGGCAATGTTAAAAAAATCATGGAGTCAATAATGAGTTTGATTTAATAAAATATTTTTCTGAGTTATTATCTTCGGGCTATTTTTTCTTATGTAATTGAAAAATGTATTGGTTGTTCAAGATATTATAATTGTTATTAGTTTAAATTTTGAGGTGCATAGAATGCAAGTGAGTAAGGTTATTTCCATTGTGCTGTTATTTAGCGCGCCATCGATCGTTATTGCGAATGACTATCCAACGCGCGACAGGGTTGAATATGTGCTTAATTGTCTTCAAGAGCTTGGTAGAAATTCTATGGACGATTTACACACATGCTCATGTCGGCTTGACTCGGTTGCATCAGAAATATTGTTTGAAACATATGGCTATGCAGTGACCTATAATCGAAATCAAGGAATGACAGGTGAAAAAGGTGGAATCTTCAGGGATAACAAATCTGGCAAAATCTTTTCAAAAAAATTAGCGATGGCTGAAGAGGTAGCTAAAAGCCAATGTAAACAGATTGTGCAAATTGTAGCACCAACAGATCTGACGGGAGACGAAAGATACGATGAGATACAAGAGATAAAATGAAGGTGCAACAAGATTATAAAGGATTCAGATAAGTTTAGACAAAATGAAATTTACGAACTTATTAAACTGTTTTGTAAATTAAATTAGAGGAAGGAACAAGAGCTCCTTTTAACCACGATTAACTTTGCAGGGCTTAGTGACTATGAAGTCTATGTATCCAGTTTTCTGTACATTAACTTATTTTATAAGGTCACTGAATGTGTTGATTGCAATTCATTATTTTTCGTATTGATAGCTTGAACGATTATATCCGTTTCCTTTTTTGGCGTGAAAAAGAAACGAAAGATAGGATCTTGGGAGATGGCAAATGTTATATTGGCCTTCATGATTGTTTTACCGTCATAGCTTACTTTAAATTCTTTTAAGAAATGAGGAGGTGGTTTGATGCCAGTTTTTTGGCTGGTACCAAGCCCGTGATATTTGGATGGCTTATCTTAAGTTGCATCATAGTCTCTTATCCTAAAGGATAAATCTCCCACGATCTTCATCTTCATTTTGTCCATACGTCTAAGTGATTCATCTACAACTTGCGCCCAAAGGTTCTGAACAACCACCGAGTGAGCGGATAAATGATTTACTCATCAATAAGTCACCATTATTCATTTCTGTGATAACGCGAAAACAGGTGTTGTCGTCAACTCTGATACGCATAGCAATATCTGCTTTACCACTTTCAGGTGTAAATTTAAAGATGCCAACAAGCGGCAATGGATTCTTATCGAGGTAGATATGTAATTTTTTAATGTAGCGATCCATCGTCTGTGGAATCTTTGTAGTGAATAGAAACTGGTACTATCGACGCATCTTCTGACCTAAAAGGAGCCTTTGCATCAATGACAGCATCGGCTTGTTTTTCATTAATTGTCCTATTTTGAAATGCCCTAGGGCGCAGGGTTTCCCCCTAGACCTTATCAGATGCCTTTTTCAGGTCGTTTAGGTTTCTGTTTCTCAGATTATCAAGGTCTATACCGGCCATGACTGGTATGGCCAGTGCAAATATGACCATCGCCGAGGCTGCATGGATTAATGTTTTGAATACAAATGTCATTTTTCTTAATGCCGCCAGATAATAATACTAAATATTCATTTCAGGTGTAAATCTTTAACAATGTTTTTTTGAGTCTTTATAATTTTAGCAACACGACGTTTACCTGTCGGCGAGGGCTCAATACCATCAAATTTCACTAAATTTTCATGAAAGAACGGATGAGATTAACTCCAAATAATATCAAACTAATCATATCAAGAGTTAATCTTATTATTTAAAAAGATTATCTAAGTAATTATTAATTAAGTAATTAAATAATAGATGACTAAGATATACGATCGTACACGTACATATTCTTAATGCAAACCATCAAAATAAAACGGACTGAAATGTGTGGAAATATATTTGTACGCTTTAAAAATACTCATCTAGAATTGCTGCACTGCATTAATTGGATGTGTACTTTAAAGTTGTTGCTGATAATTGTTTGGTAAGTAACGTATGATACTGGTAATATTTTCTTCAATGTTTTTAAGGATAAAATTTTAGAATTTTAAAGATTTAAAGTTCAGGATTAATTAAAGTTCAGGATTAAATAATAAAGTTTGTTAGGATAAAATTTACTTGCTACAATGCAACTCTCATCCACTGAGAATGAAGTACGACTGGTAGTAATACCTAATAAAGTACAAATTTTAAGGAAATAATAAATACAAATATTGCAATGATCGCTAAAAACGAATTTATTGCGATTTTTTATCGTAGTTTTTGTAGATGCTCAAAGCGAATCAAAATAATTAACATTGAATGGATATCTGATAAAAATATATGATAGCAGTCAACATTTTTTTAAACCGTCTGCAGAGTCTGTGTGGTTTGGATATCTTCGATTAATTCCTGAGCAAAATAGAATTTTTTACAACTCTTCCTGATGTCTGCCGATCTCAGGACGTTGGAGGGTTTTCTGTGTACATACGAGATCGCGTATAATTTAAGCATAACATTTCAAAGAGGGGTGGGCAGGTATGAGTAAAATATTTTTTAAATCGTTAGTAATCGCTGCGATTGCTCTGATGGTGCCTGTGGCAGCGTCTGCGAATGATGAAGTTCGTAAGCTGACACAGAATCCTAACTATTGGGCATTTCCAGGCGGTAATTACAACAATCATCGTTATTCTGAGTTGAAACAAATCAACAGTAGGAATGTCGGTAAATTATCAGCTGCGTGGACATTTTCAACAGGTGTTCTGCGTGGTCACGAAGGCGGTCCTTTAGTACTGCCTAGTTCTGCAACTGGTCTGTCTGGTGATACCCTGTATATTCATGCTGCTTTTCCAAACAATACGTTTGCGATCGACTTGGATACACTGGGAATCATTTGGCATTACGAACCACAACAGGATTTCGACGTAACTGTACCAGTTATGTGCTGCGATACTGTTAACCGTGGTCTTGGTTATTCAATGGGTCAGATTTATCTGCAACAAGCTGACTCCACTTTGGTAGCCCTGAATGCCAAAACAGGTAAGCTCGTATGGTCAGTCAAAAATGGTGCGGATATTCCTGCTAGCTTGGGTGGTCCTTACGGTCCTACATCAGGTATGACCAATACCAATGCACCGCACCCAATCAAGGATAAAATTATTACTGGTTGTTCTGGTGCTGAGTTTGGTGTTCGTTGTTGGTTAGCTGCGTACAACGCAAAAGACGGTAGTCTGGCATGGCGTGCTTTCAGCATGGGTCCTGATTCAGATATGTTGTTCGATAAAAACACGACTTCACTGGGTAAGAAAGTTGGTAAAAATTCCAGCTTGAATTCATGGAAAGGTGATCAATGGAAACAAGGCGGCGGCTCCACATGGGGTTGGTGGCCTGCTGATTTTGACGCGAACCTCGTGTATTACGGCAGTGGTAACCCTGGAACATGGAACCCGGTTGTGCGTCCTGGCGACAATAAATGGTCTATGACTATTTTCGCTCGTGATATCGACACTGGTGTTGCAAATTGGGTCTATCAGATGACTCCTCATGATGAGTGGGACTATGATGGCGTTAACGAAATGATTCTGGTTGACTTCAGAGTTAAAGGCAAGATGACACCAGCACTGGTTCACTTTGACCGTAATGGCTTTGCCTATACTATGAACCGTAAAACGGGTGCTTTGTTGGTTGCTGAAAAATATGATCCATCAGTGAACTGGGCAACAGGTATTGATCTGAAAACAGGTTTGCCACAACGTGTTGCTTCCAAGAGCACAGGCGGTAACGGCGAAGACGTTGTTTCTAAAGACATCTGTCCTGCAGCTTTAGGTACTAAGGATGAGCAGCCTGCTGCTTATTCGCCAAAGTCAGGTCTTTTCTATGTTCCTACCAACCACGTATGTATGACTTACGAACCAGTTAGCTATGCTGCTGGCGGTAATAAATATGTTTCAGGTCAGGCTTTCGTGAATGCAAATTTAACCATGTATCCTGCTGGCGCAGTATGTCCGGAGTGTCCGAACAACAATGCAGCAAAAGACAACATGGGCAATATGATTGCATGGGATGCTAGCAAAGGTAAGATCGTATGGTCTATTCCTGAGCAGTATTCAGTATGGTCAGGCGTGCTTGCAACCGCAGGCAACGTAGTTTTCTACGGCAATCTTGAAGGTTGGGCTAAAGCTGTACATGCCAAGAGTGGTAAGCTTCTTTGGAAATTTAAAACTCCTTCAGGCATTATCGGTAACTTCAACACTTGGACGCACAATGGCAAGCAATATGTCGGTGTCTTATCAGGTATTGGTGGTTGGGCTGGCGCAGTTGCTGCTATCCCAGGTTTAGCCGCAGCTCCTGACACAGCAGCACTTGGCGCTGTTGGTGGTTACAGAGGTCTGTTGAAGTCTTCACGTGCTGGCGGTACTTTGATGGTTTTCGCACTACCTTAAACAGCACTTAAGTAAGTTTGAAACTTTTTAAACTTATGGTTTGTGTGTAGTTATGGAAAGCCCTGACCTTATGGTCGGGGCTTTTTTGTTAATTGCGTCTGCACTTTAGGTAGTTTTTAGTAGCAGGTGCGCACCGATGGTATATTATTGAACGCTATATCAATTTAATTGTCTTAAAACAATACGAAACCTCAATAGGGTGAGGGTGAAAATAATGAAAACTTTTCCAAGGTTAGCTTATTTGCTGGTGTTGTTCGTATCCTTTAATGCAGGCGCCGAAGAACATATAGTCGCGGCAGGCGCGACTAATTTTAATCCTATACATGTATTTATAAAGCCAGGGGATACTGTTCAGTGGAGCAATATGGTTGTTCATGATACTCAGTCTATGGACGACCTGATACCTGAAGGTGTAAAAGCATGGAAGTCAAATATTGGTCAGGAATTTGCGATTACATTAGATGCAGAAGGTGTTTATATCTATAAGTGTAATCCGCATTATGCTAATGGCATGATCGGAGCAATCATTGTTGGCGAAGCCAATAATATGGAGCAAATTCAGGCTAATGCTAAAGGCAGAGAGAAGGGCGTTATCTTTAAACTGAAAAAGAAACTGACAGCTACTAAATAAGCATCCTGATGATGTAATTTATGAAAATGTTAAATTTTTTTATAGTTATCAAGCAATCAACGCGAAGATTTTCTACCCTGATTCTGATTTTTATTCTCGGCTTTATCAGTAATATTTCTTTTGCTGAAGAATCTAAATACAAAAATCGTCCTGTTTTGAAAGTATGCGCCGATCCTGAATTGATGCCATTTTCCAATAAAAATCAAGAAGGCATGGAAAACAAGATCGCTGAATTATTTGCCAAAGCTCTCGGAGCCGAACTTAAATACCAATGGTTTCCACAGCGCATAGGATTCATTCGTAATACACTTCGTTCTGAAGAACGTGGCATTTTTAAATGTGATTTAGTTTTGAGCGTACCAGAGCATTTTGAACTGGCAGCAACAACCAAACCTTATTACGTATCAACCTATGCTCTGGTGTATGTGAAAGGCAGAGGACTAGACAGTATCACAAAACCGGAGATGCTGGGAAGGCTAAAGGCTAAAGGCAATAAGTTTAAGTTTGGTCTGTTTGATAGTGGTCCGGCGCAATTTTGGGTTTCCATGCATAAGCTGATGGACGAGATGGTTCCATATCAGTTTCAGTTGGGTGATTCCAGAAAAAACCCCACCGAAATTATTCTGAACGATCTATATGACGGAATAATAGATACGACTATCGTTTGGGGGCCAACAGCAGCATATTTTTCTGCGCAAAATAAAGATAGAGGTGAGTTGGCGATACTGCCCTTAGGTGACGACCCAAAAATGCCAGAAATGAAATTTGTTTATAATATGTCTATGGCTGTCAGACATGGTGATAATGAATGGAAAGCTCAATTAAATGAGCTTATTGATAAATATCAAGAAGATATAAACGCGATTATTAGTAGCTATGGCATCCCTATTGTAGCTGTGAAGCCAAAGTCTGAACCAGATGATGACTAGTCATCATCCAGTGTTAAAATTTAAGTGTAAATTGCAATGATCAGACACTTACCATTACTGCTAATTATATTTTTAAGCCCATTTCAGGTTTTTTCTGAAGAAACCACAAAAAAAGAAATAAAGCCGCAAATCGGTTCAATAGATGATACAGGAATGATTGATCCTAATGAATTTAATTTTTCAAATGCCGAAAATAAACTGTGGATAGATAAACATTTATTAAATATTAAGCAAACAGCAAGATTGCACTATGAGTTTGAGAAGACAGGATCATATGAGGATGGATTCATTGACGATGTTTATCTTGATATTGTTAAGATAAATGAGGATGGCACGAGAGATACTATACTTGATTTTTTTTCAGGTGATCAAAAACAAAAAGTTTCACCCAGTAATGTGAATCATATCACTGGCAATCCGGTGCTAGGCATATATTTACAGGGCGACGTTTACGAAATGGATCGTTTTACTGGAGGCAATTGGAAATATTTTCATCGACAAATAAAGTTAGCGATAGCAAACAGTGATACCAGTGAGCATGTATCTATTGAACTGGAAGGAAAACAGTATGAGGGCGAAAAAATTGTTTTATATCCTTATGCAAATATAAAAAATAAAGATAGGTTGGGAGAATTTTCTGATAAAAGTTATGAATTTATTATATCGGATAAAATACCGGGAAAATTGTACCAAATAAGAACAGTAATCAATGACTTAGGAAGTTCGTCTGTGCCTTTAGTAAGGGAAGTTCTGACCTTAAAAAGTGTAGAGTTCAGTTCTTAAATAATTAAAGAAATGTGGCTGCAACAGGATGATTATCACTTGGTCTTGAGCCAATAACAATAATCACCTCAGCATTAGCGCCATCAGCTACTTGGTTTGAGACGGCTTCTGAACCAATAGTCTCAAGCAGGGCAACTACAGACGAGGCATGGCATAGACGGGTACAATGATCCACATTGTTGGTCTTAAAACCAGTTCTAATCAATTTCTGAAATAGATAGGCTTCCTCCCAGCTTGCTGCTCGAAAATATTTATGATTTCAGAAGGATCGATTAAGGCTGTCGATTTTGTCATGCCCTCCTTGCGAATAAGCGGAGTTGTTAAGCGATCTGAATGGTGGACATAGTCAAAACCATAACGACCTTTGACACATAAATCTTCCCAAGTTTTCCAGCCCATTACGACCATCAACATACTGAATATGATTATCTTTTATAACGGGAAGCCTTTGCTGTGCCAACGCGGCATGGCGTGCATTGTTCGCAAGATTCATCTTCAAAAAAACGCATGGCATTTAGCGCCATATCTTTAGCGCTGTCTTTATTTGACAGCACGACAATCGCAGCTGAACCAATGAAACAACCGTACTCTTGAAGCGTGTCAAAATCCAGTGGCACATTGCCCAGTGACGCGGGCAAGATACCGCCAGAAGCGCCGCCCGGGAAGTAGCCATAAAATTCATGACCATCAAGCATGCCACCACAATATTCATCAATCAGTTTGAGCATTGTGATACTGCAGATGCGAGATGCATGCTAGGCTTATTAACACGACCGCTTATAGAGAATGATCTTAGCCCTGTACGGCCATGACGACCTTCAGATGAAAACCATTTGGCACCGTTTTCAATGATATCTCTGACCCAATGCATTGATTCTATATTTTGCTCCAGTGTCGGTCTTCCAAATAAGCAAACCTGAGCAATATAGGGAGATCGTAGCCGAGATATCCCTTTCTTGCCTTTCAAATAGATTCAATCATTGCCGATTCCTCGCCGCAAATATAGGCGCCTGCACCTCGCCTCAGGTAAATATTTGGTAACTTGCAAGGCGGGTTTTGTTTCGATGCGTCCAGTTCTTTTTCTAGTGTTCTACGGCATCGAGTGTTCCTTCAATAAATCTGTGCGGATCTCGTTCCAAATAATAACGATCTTTGAATGTTCTAGGCTCACCTTCGTCAATGTTAATGTCGACTAACCTAGGCTTGGTCTGTTGCTTTAAAATGCGCTATTTTTGTCCTATAGGAAAGCCCGCACCTCCCAATCCTCGGAGTTTTGAATTTCCATAATTTTGACAATTTTTTCTCGTTTATGGTCATTGTTAACACAATCAATCAGTGTTTGGTAACCACCTGAATTTCTATAAGCAATATAATTAATGTACTCTGGTAGAGCGATATCAAAATCTTTTCTGGCTACTGCATTCTCTATTTTTTCATAAGTGGCATATTCGATAGGGTTTGTACCAGCAATGGCAACAGGGGCTCTATCGCAGCGACCAACGCATGGGATTTTTTGAATACGAATATCACTCTTATATTTTATTTTATAATCTTCAAACAGCTCTTTTGCACCAAACATCTCACAACTTAAAGATTCGCAAACACGTATGGTTAAAGGAGGTATTGCAGCCTCTTTTGGTTTCATGACATCAAAGTGATGGTAGAAAGTTGCTGTTTCATAGACCTCAGCCATAGGCAAACTCATCTCTATCGATAATGCCAAGATATGACGACTGGAAATCTGACCAAAGCGATCTTGAATTTTATGCAGATGTCAATCAGCATATCTCGATTGCGAGATTCATTCCCAAGTAGCTTTTAGATATCAGCAACAGCCTTATGCGGGTGGTACTCTATAGATACGCCCTTTATGCCCGCGTGTTCGTTTCATAAATTTATTTTTCTAAATTTAATGCTTGTAAAATTAAAATTTCGCCTTTGCCATTTCTAGAAAGATCTCCAGAAAAACGATGTACTTCAGGATCAAGTTTTCTAAATTTTGGAAATTCCTTTCCCATTTTCATAAGTTGTGTGAATAATAAACGCACAAATTGCATCTTTAAATTGCCATTGCTTTTGAAGGTTGCGATGATATGTTTGGGTTTTTTGGAGAGAATAATCGTTCCACGCCTCATGCCAGTACCAACATTTGTACCTGCTTTTCCTAGCACTAAGATGGTGCCAGCATGCATGCGACTGCCACAAAAATCACCTGTTTTGCCATGTATTATAATCATCCCACGCCTCATTCTGTCACCAACACGGTGACCAGCAGAGCCTTTGATATTTATAAGCCCTTCTGTCATGCCGAAGGCATCACCAAGCTTCCCTGCGCCAATATAATGACCTACACTGCCAGTAATATCAATGCGCCCACCTGCCATTTTATTGCCTACCCAAGAATCGGCATTGCCATTTATTTTGATGTAACCACCTCGCATATGTTGGCCGAGTAAGTCACCAACATTTCCTTTTATATGGATTGAACCATAGCTTAAGCCGTGACCCACACAGATCAGCTTATTACAACTACGATGTATCTGAATATTGTTAGTATCATTTCCTGAGATAGTGAATAATTCCATTATGGGTATTTTCTTTTTACCATAACTCAGTTTTATATTTTTAATCTGAGATTTGTTCTTTTTTGAAAGTTTGTCTGGCGTAAGTTCTGAAATATCCAGAGAAAATCCAAGCCTTGTTTTTAATGTGAAAATTAATGGACTCATTTGAGAATTTTTCTTAGATGAAAATGGTGAGGCCCTAGATTGCCACCATAATTACCGGCACTGATGCGATAGATACCTTTTTTAGAACCATGCGCGCAAGCAGCAAGCACGCCAACTCGCATAGCTTCACTTACTGATTCTTTCTCAAGACCATTAATAACAATCTCCAGTACCGAACCGATTTTATCTTCCAGATAAGATTCAACTTGACCTTTTAATGTCGGGCAATAAGCTTCGTTTGTAGATGCTGAAAGAAAGTCATATTTTGAGCCAACCTTAGATCCGGATCCAACGATTCCGCCAGGGAAAGGGGTAATTACATTTGGAATTTTTTTAATCTCCTTTATGGCCTGTTCACAGGCCTTCAAGACATGACGAGACGTTTTTCCCAGCACCAGAAAATTCCCACCGCCTATAGCCTCGCTTGTGCCAACCGTGTCTTCGACTATAAATTCGCCATGCATCACAGGAATGCGCCAGAAACGGCGACCATTTACCTTTTTTGATATTTGGTGACCATCACCAAAATAGCGCAGGTGCTTGCCCATGGACACCTGTTGTCCGCTATCAATACCAGAATAACAAGCGGATGTTGGGCTTGTCATGATGGATTGCCCAACGCGCATGGGTATTTGTTTTTCCAAATCTTTCATCGACATGGCGAATATCATCAAGGAGATACCGGGGCGACCATCTGGTGTTTCAGATGGCTTCAGTTCACGTTCAATATCTGCTTCACAGCCACAGGCAATTACAGAAGAGGCAAATCCTCTTAGTGAGTCTGCAGCATGATGCGCCCACTTCAACGTCATTGCAGTGATGATGATGCGCGCTACCTTCATAGGAAAGGCTTCCGCAAAAGTATCATCTATTGTTACGCCATTAATTTTCACGTTTTACTCTTATGCGCATGGTTGTACGATAATGCTTCCCCGGCCATCATCGATGATTTCATCATTATCAATCTTGAAATTACCAAGTTTAACTGTTTGGTATGCATCGAAATAACGGCTTAAAGAGCGCTCAATACCTTTGTCATATTCTGGTCGTAAAACATGTGTGCCGCCAGAAGTAATTCTCACAATCTTTCCATTTTTAGCGACCAATTCGCCGTCTTTGAATACGTAAAGCGGTTTTTCAAACATCTTTTCTTTGTTTTTCACATCGTTATATACAGTGATATCTGCAATCGCTCCAGAACCTAGATGCCCTTTATTTCTTAGCCCAAGACTCTTAGCCGGTGCTGCTCTGGTCATGATTGCGATGTCATAAAGCGAATACTCCCGATTAATACTGCCCAGTATGCTTGCGGCTACTGCGTCTTTATTAATGGTTGCCAACATGTCGTTTCGAAAACTGCGATCCATCAATAAGCGAATCAAGTGTGGGTAGCTGGTAAAAGGTGCGCCATTGGGATGATCTGTCGTGAGAAATATACGCCACGGATCGTTTACCAGTAAAAACAGTTCAAGGCCAATGGCCCATTGCAGCGCGTTGACAAAATTTTTATCTCTATACTTAAAGGGTACGACACCACAGCCACCGTCACATTCAATATCCATAAGCACCCATTTTTTTGGGTGTGCATGCCGATGTCCAGCATATTGATGCATAGTATCGCCAGATATAGTGACCGTTTGTCCAAATAAAATCTGACCTACATCAATAGAAATATTGGGGTTGGAATTAACTGCTTCTGCAATCTCGGCAGCAGCAGAAGAAAATTGCCGTTTTCCCTCGGTACCATAACTGTGGAATTGAATATGGGTCAGATGTAAAGGCATCCCTTCAACACTACGGATTGTATCTAATGTTGTTTGCATATTTCCAGGGACTCCGAGATTGCACCCATGGACGTGTAAAGGATGGGGGATGCCTAATTCACCGACAGCTTTGGCAAGGGACTTAATGACATCTCTGGGCGTCACGCCATAATGTTCATTATGCTCATCTAGATCCAGCTGACGTTGATTGAATTTAAACGCACTAATCCCACCGGGATTAATAACCTTGATTGCAAGCGCTTGAGTGGCATTAATAGTCCAGGCAACATAATCAGTGATGGCTTTTTGATCTTTTTTTGTTGCCAGCATTCGCAGGAAAAAATCATCATTGCCAAGCATGGCATAAGCACCTTTATCGACAATCGGAGTGTCCGCCATTTCCATATGCGTCTGACGTGCATTGGTAGGCAGCATCGCAGGTTCAAAACATGTGGTATAGCCCATTTCTACATAGCGGTAGCCTGTAGTCAAAGTAGAAGGAACGGCATAACCACATCCTGAACGTGTTAGTGGTGTATGGCTGATAATATCCTGTCTGTGATCTTCCGGTAACATTATGCGCGCAATATTAACCTTGCCACCGCCAATATGAGTGTGTATATCAATAGCGCCAGCCATAATAATCTTACCAGCAAGATCGTAGGTTTTATCAATATCGGAAGCTACAACTGGCTTTTTGATGATGCGCCCATCATGGATATAAATATCTTTCTTCTCACCTTTTATGCCATGCATAGGGTCATAAACTGTGCCACCTGATAATTTAATTAACACAATGCTTTATACTACCTAAATTAATTTAGCAATGCGGCGCACAACTTCTTTAACACTTGGGTGCGCTTGCTTGCGTATTTGTTTTAACGGTAACGAAACAACACCGTCTGTTCGGACAATTTGCCCGCTGTGATCTACACCTGGCGTACTTACTGGAATGAAAACTTCCGGTTTGAAATTAAGTTTGGCATCAGGCGTTGCTAGGATAATTGTTGGTTTTTTTGTGTGTGGAGGTTTTATTTTAGGATTAAAGCTTGATATCCAGACAAGCGCATCTGTTTCCTCGTTTTTGATTACATCTGCCGTTGCATATTCTTGCAAATCATGTTCTGGATAACCTTTGTTAAAATTAACACGTAATGGGAAGCCGCTTTGCCAAGCGCTGACACTATTGGCACTCATGCCGCCATCATTACCCCCGAGAGAGAATCCTGTGAATCGTGTTTTTCTGTTCAAATACTTGGCTATTTCACAAAAATTCTGGATGCTTAATTCAGCATGTGGAAAATCCATTTCACCGGGCGCCCATACGATGACACCATAGCTGGCATTCATCATCTGCTTAGCAAGCTTTTCTAGCCGCTCCATTTTGATGCCAACAACTTTATTTTTCTGTTGTATTTTATTTCCTCTAATAAGCGCATGCAAGACAGCGACAAGCTCACCTATACTATTTTGTGGACATTTAAGGTGTGTTGGTCTCTTGCCTGCAGGGGAGATTCCTTGAGATGTATCCAAATTTTCACCAAGATACACAATGTTGCGCTTTTTGCTGAGAGATATGAAAAGAGATTTTTTATTCCAGACAATACGCTCATAAAATCTAGGGTAATTCCTTGCGTCGGTACCAGCAAAAATAATCAGATCAGCGCGATTTTTGATTTCTCCCATGGTTGTCATGACCCAACCAGATTCTTGCAGCACAAGAAAATTGCGCGTTAAGCCATCGTTAAACATATGGTCAATAATAGCACCCGTTTTATCCGCGAGTTCCATCACAGAACGCATACCCCCTACATCTGTGCCTAAGCCTGCAATTAAAGGCCTATTTGATCTTTTTAAGATTTTTACACTGTGTTTAATAGCTTTATCCAGTGTTGTGATTTTGCTGCAGACAGTTGCATGGCTTTGAGGTAAGATACGCTCGAAACGATCTAACGCTATAGGACAAGCATTTTTTTTAATTTTGAGTTTTCCAGACTGATTGTGAATGATTAAATCATCACAGTGGATGCTGCAAAACGGACAGGGTACATCCTTATATTTTGTCACCAGAGATTGTTTTATGCTCATTTCAGTAAAATCATTCCTTTTTAATATAAGGAAATAGGTAAAAGACTTAATATTATAGGTTTATTCTTCCGCCTTAATTTAGCCTAGACAACATATTACTCGGACAACATTAAGGCATTATAGTACGCAAACCGCTATAGTATAATGGTTTAATATTGTGGGATTGTCTTCTTGGAATCATTTCTGTGGAATTTCTACTACAATTTGTTTTTATTATATCCATATAATTATCATATCCATATAATATGTGTTGTCCGTAAGCGCGTACAACGGTTGCCAAACTTAATTGGATGGTCGTTTGGTACTGTTACTCTATTTTAGAGTCGCTATTTTTAAGAATCAATGCGCTTAAAACTAAGCGCATCTTTGCTTGCATATGATACAAAATTAGCCTTTTCATGAATTAATATAAAACATTTCAAATAAACCTTAACTAAATGAAAAATAAAAAATTTTTATCTAATACTCATGAGTCAGTCAGCGTTATTGCACCCGCGCGCCTACATCTGGGGTTTATGGATATGCATGGTGGTATGGGGCGTTATTTTGGCAGTTTGGGTTTATGTCTTGCTGAGATAAGCACGCATTTAACAGCCTGCAGGTCAGAAGAAATACGCGCAGAAGGACAGTCTAGTCAAAGAGTGCTAAAATATATCAAAAAAATCGTCACACACTTTAATATAGAATCCGGCATCGCCATTACAATACATGAAGCCATCCCGGAACATGCAGGTCTGGGTTCTGGTACGCAACTTTCACTTGCAGTGGCAACAGTGATTACGCAATTATTTGACATTGCAACCTCTACAAGAGAAATAGCAAATGTGTTGGAAAGAGGATCACGTTCAGGTATCGGCGTCGGAACCTTTTTTATGGGCGGTTTTTTGGTTGATGGTGGTCGCGGTAAGCATACTGATATACCGCCTATTGTAAGTCATATCCCGTTCCCATCAGAATGGCGTGTTGTTTTAATCTTTGATAAAAACACTCAAGGTATGAATGGTTTGGCTGAGCGCAAAGCGTTTACGCAATTGCCCGCAATGAATGAACAGGTTTCCGCTTCAATATGCCGAATTGTGCTCATGCAAACATTGCCTGCATTAATAGAGGAAGATTGCGAACAATTTGGAGCTGCAATTCAAACTATTCAAGAAATGGTTGGCGATTATTTTCAAGATGTGCAGGGCGGGCGATACAGTAGCGTGACAGTGAGCAAGATATTACCATGGTTTAGCGAGCATGGATCAGCAGGCTGCGGACAAAGTTCATGGGGACCAACAGGGTTTGCACTGTTTGCCGATGAAGCTCAGGCATCTCAGCGTATGCGTGAGGCGCATGAGATTTGGCAAGATGAAGGCGATATCAGTTTTATGTTATGTCGAGCACGTAACAGGAAGGCGGATATAATATTTAACGCTGGAGATGACTCAGGGCATTTAAGTATCAATTCTAACTCATAATAAACGAGGCGCAACAATTGAGACTTTAAAGGTAAATAATAAATGAAAAGTCCCTATTTGCTGCATATGTTTAACCCAAGTAAAAACGTCAGTCCATTTGATGTCAATATGGCTTATGAGGCAGAGTATGATGATGTCATTCCTTACACTAATGTGACACTGGATGATATTCATACGCTTACTCAAGATGCCATTTTCTCTAGAGGTTCTGCAGGTTTAAAAAGAACGAGTGTCTTTATCGGCGGCCGTTCATTTGATTTGGCCATGGACATGTTGCATCGAGCCAAGGCTGCAATGGTACCCCCTTTTGAAATTTCGGTATTTGCCGACCCAAGTGGCGCAATAACCACAGCAGCAGCCATAATAGCTTGTGTGGAACAGTGCATAAAAAATAAAACAGGCAACCCACTGGAAGGTAAGAATATGTACATTATTGGGGGGACAGGTCCCGTCGGCGTGTGTGCTGGCATTATTGCTGCAAACTGTGGTGTTGATGTCCATTTACTCAGCAGTCGAGGGCTTGATGTAGCGCAAGATTTTGCCGAAAAAAATAATGAAAAATTTGGTGTAAAAATGAAAGGCGGGGATGGCAGCAGTGATGCGGCGCTCAGTGAAATTATTCGAAGTGCGGATATTGTTATCGGCTCTGCCAAAGCTGGCTTACAGGTGTTATCAAAAGCACAATTACTAAAGGCAAAGCGCCTGCTCGCAGCAGCAGATGTAAATGCTGTTCCTCCACTGGGCATAGAAGGTGTTGAGACCCATGATATGGGTAAAGTGCTCGATTTCACACCACAGAAAGCCGTAGGTATAGGTGCATTAGCGATAGGTGATGTAAAGTATAAGGTACATTGTCGTATGTTTGAGTTAATGAAAAACACAGATAAGCCACTGTATCTAGACTATGAAGAGGCCTTCAAGATTGCGCAGGGGTATACAGAAAAATAAACAATACCTGATCATTTCACAATCTGGTCGCGCCTTAGCCGGATCAGCGAAACGTGCAAGGATTGATACGCATGTCATTGATCTTTTTGCAGACGAAGACACTGTAAAAGATACATGCTCAAGCAATGCTGTCTCTGGATTTAGCGGTGGAAATAATTCTGATACATTAATCAAGCTTGTTAATAAATACACAAAAAATAATCCTAAGCTCAGTGTGTTTATTGGCAGCGGGTTTGAGGAATGTCCGGATGTGTTGATGCAATTAGAACAAAGATTTATAGTGATAGGCAATCATTCTAGTGTTGTCAGGCAGCTAAGAAATCCCAATATTTTTTTCAAAAAACTGCAAGAATTAGCATTACCTTACCCAGTATATTTTGCTGGTACAGATGATGTAGTTCAGAATCATGCAACTAAGGATAACTTTCTAATTAAGGCAGTAGGTGGGATCGGCGGGTGTCATATTAAGCCTTACAAAAATGATAAGCTACTAACACCCGCCAATTATTTGCAAGCTTGGTTAAGAGGAAAGAATTGCTCAGTAACATTTCTTGCCGATGGGATGTCATCGTGCGTGCTCGGCTTTAACGAAACATGGGTATGCAAGGAGGGCAGTGATTTTAGATTTTCTGGTGCGGTTTCAAATATAAACTTGGCGGATAAATTGCGTCAAAATGTGATTGATGCCATTCAACGATTGGTTGTATTATTTAAAATAAAAGGTCTGTGCAGTCTGGATTTTATTGTTGAAAAATCAGGACAATATTCTATTCTTGAAGTAAATCCACGCCCTACGGCAACGTTTGAGCTATATGAAAACGAAAACGGCCTATTTAGCGAGCATCTGGCCGCCTTTAGTGGAACGGTCACAGCGCCTGTGCTAAATCAAGATATATCGCGTGCGCTTCGGGTATTGTATGCGAAGAGAAGTATTGTAATACCGCAACTAGCGTGGCCTAAGTGGGTCACTGATAGACCAAAGCAAGGCACGCGCATCGCACAAGGCGAGCCTGTTTGTACAGTACATGCAGAAGGCATTGATGAAAAGGATGCCAAAGCACAGTTAATGAAGAGATTTGCGAGACAAAGCGCGTTATTGGGGCTGTCATTCACAGCAGTATAGTATTTGACGTAATAATTGGTAAGATTTACAGTCAAAATGATGATGAGTGGTCATTGACTTTAAAGCTAAGGCTTGAAGATAAGGAAGTGAGGGATAAGATATTCTAGGCAATTTAGCTATTTATAACGAGGACACTTTAGAGAATCAGAATTCTAATGAGAATTTCTTAAAATGATAAATCAATCATAAAAAATATTTAAACCACCCAATCAAGATAAGCAGATAAGCCCTTAATGTCGACACTGAATAATAGCGATTTCCCTAGCGTTAATACTTTAAGCGCATCTATTGTGCAATCTTTAGTTGATAATGCCGATGCCCTGCGCTTAGGCATCTCAAAATTAGATAGCGGTACAACAGTTATAGATGCCGGAATCAATGTCAGAGGCGGGCTCGAGGCGGGACGTTTAATTTCAGAAATCTGTTTAGGCGGCTTGGGTAGCGTCAAACTTCGTGCATCAACCGATTTTAAAAATTGGTTCTGGCATGTAGATGTTCACACATCGCATCCGGTTATTTCATGTTTGGCGAGCCAATATGCTGGCTGGAATCTTTCTCATGGCGAAGGTGAGGGTGTTTATAATGTGTTGGGGTCTGGGCCTGGCCGTGCAGTGGGGAGTAAGGAAAAATTGTTTGATGAACTTGGCTACAAGGATAAAACTGAATCAACATGCTTGGTCATAGAATCTGACAGCATCCCCCCTGTTGAAATCGCGTATAAGATTGCCGAAATGTGTGCTATCTCTGCAGATAAATTGACCTTAATCATCACGCCAACATCAAGCTTGTGTGGCAGTGTTCAAATTGTCTCTAGGGTGCTGGAAACCGCATTACATAAAGTTTATGTGCTGGGTTTTAATTTGTCTAAGGTCGTTGATGGCGCTGGCAGTGCACCTATTTGCCCGCCGGGGAAAGATTTTCTAACAGCAATAAGCCGCACTAACGATGCCATTTTATTTGCTGGTCAAGTTCATTTATTTGTACAGGCAAACGATAAAGAGACCGAAGAATTAGCAAATAATTTACCAAGTAATATATCAAATGATTGTGGAAAACTTTTTGGTGAGGCGCTTAAGGATATGGCATATGATTTTTATAAGATTGATCCTATGCTGTTTGGCCCCGCCAGAGTTGCTGTGACTGCAATGGACAGTGGCAATACTTTCCATGCTGGAAAAATTGATTTGGCATTATTAGATAAATCATTCAGCAGTAAATGTGGCTGATATAACACCAAAAGTTGCAATAGTTACAGATGAGCCTGCTTGGCACGGAGGTCAGTTAAAAGAAGCATTGACTACGCATGGATTGACCAGTCAGTATATTTCGCTTACAGATTGCCATATAGATATTGGTAAATTTGGCACTAAAATTAAACTCCCTGGGTTTGAACAAGACCCTTTAGCTGTCTTTGTAAGAGGTGTACCGGGCGGTACGCTTGAACAGGTAATATTCCGATTAAATATCTTACATGCTTTATCTGAAATGGGTATTGTCGTGTACAACAACCCGCGCAGTATTGAGCGAACAGTCGATAAAGCCATGACCAGTCTTTTGCTTAAAAAAGCACACATTCCTACACCAAATACATGGGTATGTGAATCAAAAGAAAAAGCTGAATTTATTTATCAGCAAGAATGTAAAAAGCAGAGAAAACTGGTTTCAAAACCACTTTTTGGCTCACAAGGCATTGGCGTACAACTGCTTGACTCAAAAACGAGCCTAAGACATGAAGAAACATTTGCAGGTGTTTATTATTTGCAGTCTTATGTTGATTGTGGTCATAATAATCCATTTGATATTAGAGTGTTAGTAATTGATAATAAAGCAGTTTCTGCAATGTTACGACGCAACACACACTGGCTGACTAATCGTGCACAAGGCGCACAATGTGAGGCACTGACACTGTATCCCAGCCTGCGCTTACTGTCAGAAGCAGCTGCAACAGCTGTTGGTGTAGATTATGCCGGAATTGATTTAATATCTGACGTTAAATGTAATCTTCAAGTTATTGAAATAAATAGTATTCCTGCATGGCAAGGACTACAAAAACATACGGAATTTAATATTGCATCAAGCTTAATTAATGCCATGGTCAATCGCCTTGGCAGTGCTAATTCGCTTACCGTTTTGTCCTAAAGCGTATGGCACGTCTTGGCCAAGCATCTAGATTTCAGGATGTAGTGATGAATAGTTTCATCTCAGAGGTGCATGCTTTGAAACCCGGGAACGTCAGTTTTTATTCCGAAGGTCACGACATGACAGTGACTGATTTTCTTAAAAGCGCAGAATTAACCAGCCCAATATTGTGTAATACATCATTGTCAGTGGGAGAGCGTATATTAGAAAGTGTGAAAATGACGATATCCGAGGTTGGATGCAATACCAATCTGGGGATGTTGCTATTATTTGCCCCCTTAGTTCGAGCTGCAGAGCTTGGGGTTTCATCACTGCATTTGAATCTGGCAATGGTGTTGCAGGCACTGGACACAAAGGATACGGACTGTATCTTCAGAGCCATTAGCCATGCTAATCCTGGGGGGCTGGGTGCGTGTGAGCAATATGATGTGAATAAAAAATTGAAGGGCAATATTACCTTGAAATTGGCAATGACAGCCGCACAAAACAGGGACTTGATTGCAAAACAGTATGTTACAGACTTCGCGGATATATTTTCCACGGGATTTAAGTGTATAAAGGACTTTTCACTGCGGCGGGATAATGTACAATGGGCATCTGCAGTCTGCTATATGGAATTTATGGCTCGGTTTCCTGATTCTCATATCAGGCGCAAATATGGCGATGAGGTTGCTGAACAAACAAGAATAAATGCAGTGCCTATTGCTCGGGAATTGCAGACTAGGAATCATCCGGAAGAGATGACTGAGCTATTGGTAGAATTTGACAGGACACTAAAACAAAAAGGTATTAATCCAGGAACCCACGCAGACTTAACTGCTGCAAGCCTTCTGGTTTACCGTTTGAAAAGTGCAAATTTATAAGATTGTTGGTGTTACAGGCATTTGCCTGTGCGTCAGTTTATTTGGGTATGGGGAGCTATCCTCAATATTGTTAAACTACTTAAAATCAGGAAAACAGACATGTCGATACTTGGAAAACTGTTTGGCTTTCTAGCTGGAGGAGGTAAGAAAATGGCGGTTATTGACAAGGTATTACTTGGTGAAGCATTGGTTGGCGATGGTAACGAAGTTGCCCATATTGATCTGATGATGGGTCCTCGCGGAAGTGCTGCAGAAACCTCTTTTTGTAACGCGCTGACAAACAATAAAGATGGTTTCAGCACTCTATTGGCTGTTGTTGCCCCAAACCTTGTTTGCAAGCCTAATACAATTCTTTTTAATAAAGTAACCATCAAAGGTGCTAAGCAAGCTGTTCAAATGTTTGGTCCTGCGCAGCGTGCTGTTGCTATGGCGGTTATGGATTGTGTTGAAGACGGTACTATTCCAGCCAACGAAGCTGATGATATCTTTGTTAGTGTTGGTGTATTCATTCACTGGGAAGCTGATGATGATGTTAAGATTCAGGACTATAACTATGAAGCTACCAAGCTTTCAATCAAACGTGCTGTGGCTCGCGAACCAAAAGCTTCTGAAGTATTGAGTAAACGCGGTTCTGCAGGACATCCTTTCGCCGCGCATGATTAAAGTATGTAGTTAAATATATATAAAAATAATCTTAAGCTGTCTTGCAGTATAGTTTTATTATTTATGCCCCGTTTATGGGGCATTTTTTTTGCAAATTTTATTAAGAATGTCAGGTGTTATCTGTTGGGTGTGTAATGCAGTTGCTATTAGCGCACCATCAATACCCATATCTTTTAATGAATATAGATCATCCTCATTTCGCACACCGCCTGCGACAAATATCTTTCTATTTCCTGCTATTTTTTGTATATCGGTAATCAATTTATAATCTGGTCCTTTATTTGAGCCAACTTGCGATAGGCTCATAATGATAATTCTATCCGGCCACAGATCTATTTTTTGCAATAGACCATGGTGACCAAGAAAAGTTTTTATTTGGAAATCTAAAGAAAGAATGATTTCCGGTTCTATTGTAATCATCTCGCCGAGCATCTCAGGAGATATGTTTGTTTCGCTACCGATGACATGTTGCCTACGTGACTGAATTTTCAGATCGGTTGTTGAAGATATGCCTTGATCAGTCCAGAATAATACTTCCTGAAATTTATCTAGTAATTGTTCAATTAGTTGTTCGTTATCTTTAATGCCTTGGATAGCATCAAGGTCAGCAATATAAATTGTTTCAAATGGGTATTTATCAATGAAGGCTTGTACAATGTCACAAGGAGCATGACTATTGCAAAAAGGTGTCTGTAGTAAACGATAATTTCCCCGCTGTCCTTTGATAGCATGGACAGCTTGATTTTGGCAAATATCAATAACAGGAATAATGTCCATAAGAAGATATTTTATGAGTTTATTTGTTTGTGAGTTTATCACGGGTGGCGGCATGCAAGACAGAGAATTGCCTGATAGCTTGGCCATAGAAGGCGATATGATGCTTGTAGCCGTGTTAAAAGATTTTCTGGAAATGGGCATTACAGACATTATTACGACACGCGATGCTCGTCTTCGGCTCCTATCACTCCCTGTAAAACAAATCGTTCTAGAAAAAGATATCTACAGTACTTGGAAATCTTGCATGGCTTCTGCAGATACCGTCTTAATCATTGCGCCTGAGAGTGAAAATATTTTATTTAACTTAACATTAATGGCAGAACAGGCGGGCTGTACTATTTTAGGAAGTCCTTCAACATCTGTGCAGACTGCAAGCAGCAAATTACAAACAAAAAATCTATTATTTAAAAACAAAATATCCTGCATAGAAACAACACTATTAAAAGACAAAACTATTTTAGAAAACCAAAATGGCTGGGTGATTAAACCTGATGATGGAGTCGGCGCAGAAGATTGTTATTTTTGTACTGATATAAAGGATATAAATAAATTAAAAGACTTAATTTATATAGAAAATTTTGTAGTTCAGGAATATATATCTGGTATTTCAGCAAGCCTTTCAATGATTTGTTACCATGGAAGCGCTTTATTGCTCGCATGTAATAAACAGATATTTGTTTTCAATTCAAAAAACCAAGTTAAAGAAGGAAAATTAAAAGAAATTATCGTCAATGGATTGCCGGAGCAATGGGCAGTGTTTAATTCAGTCGCACAGAATATTGCTAAAGCAGATGAAGGTCTACGAGGATATATTGGCGTTGACTTAATAGTCACTGAGACTGAATCTATAGTCGTAGAAATTAATCCTAGATTAACAACTTCCTATGTTGGGCTAAGAGAATCTTTAGCATTAAATCCTGCAAAATTAATTTTGTCTGTCTGGCAAAATGGAGCTGTTCCTGAGATTAATAAAAAAGATTTTTTACCTGTAAATTTACTGTTAGAAAAAATAAATGTCGTCTAAGACATATGTTGGTTGGGATATCGGTGGTGCACATTTAAAAATGGCATCGATTGACCATGTTGGCGCTGTAAATTTTGTTAAGCAATTAGCGACACCTATATGGAAAGGTTTAGGCAATTTAGAAAATGCAATGTCAGAAATGTGCAATCAGATTACTGAAGGATCTTTAATGCACGCAATTACAATGACAGCGGAATTGGCAGATATCTTCAAGAGCAGGAAATCTGGTGTCAGAGAATTAACCGGATTTCTTGAGCATTATTTTGACAAGGAAAACTTCCAGATTTACGCAGGCAATAGTGGATTAATCGAGTCTAATAAAGCAAATTCTTATATCACTGATATTGCATCAGCCAATTGGCATGCAACAGCCAGTTTCGTTGCGCAAAATATTGATGCGGGTGTATTGATTGATATTGGCAGTACGACAACAGACATTATCCCTTTTGCATCAGAGCAGTTGTTTAATATCGCTTATACTGACCATGAAAGATTACGTGATAACGAACTTATTTATACTGGTGTTATCAGAACGCCTGTAATGGCCGTTGTTAATAAAATATTTTATGATGGGCAATGGCAAAGCATTGCTGCTGAGAATTTTTCTACGATGGCAGATATCTACCGATTGAGCAGCGAACTCAATGAGCAAGATGATATACTAGAGACTGCGGATGGCGCAGGTAAAACACCATGCGATAGCGCAAGGAGATTGGCAAGAATGGTTGGTCTTGATCTTCAGGATGAAAAAAACATTAATTCTTTTGTAGAGATATCCAAACACATTGCCGCCTCACATCTGGAAATAATTAACGAATCATTATTGAAGGTATTATCACGCCATAAAAGTCATTGTTTAGTTGGCGCAGGAGCAGGTTCTTTTTTGATTAAGAAATTAGCACGAATCAATAATTTGGAATATGTAGATTTTACAGAGTTATTGACCTGTCCAAAACAGGAAAAATATAAAGCGCTAAGTTGCGCTACGGCTGTTTCTGTCGCGCAAATAGCGAGATTGCTTCATTGACATTTAGATTAACTGAATTGCCTTATTGTCGTAATTCTGCAGAGATATTTTCCCATATTGCAGGCGAAGCCTGGAGTATTTTTTTAGATAGTGCTTACCCGTACATTGATCTTGGACGCTATGATATTATCTCTGCACGCCCTTATATTACCTTAAAGACCTTTGCGCGAGAAACAGAAATATCTTATGCCAGTGGCAAATGTGAATCTTCTTATGAAGATCCATTCTCAATCGTAAAATCAATTCTTGGAGAAAATGAATCTAGGCTTTCAACCGTCCCTTTTGCTGGGGGAGCCATGGGTTATTTTGCTTATGACCTTGGGCGCGGAATTGAAAAAATACCTGATATTTCTGAATATGATATTGCTATGCCCGATATGGCCATTGGAATTTACGACTGGGTCTTGGTGACGGATCATCAACAACGTAGAACATGGTTGACAGCTTATGGAAAAGACGAAAAAACATTTGACGAATGGAATGAACTACAAAATCTTTTTCAGATAAAAACAGAGTCAAATAAACAGAAATTTGAAGTGCTCTCTGAGCTCCATCCGAATATGGATGAAGCATTTTATGCACGCGCCTTTAATAAAATTAAATATTACATTAGAGAAGGTGATTGCTATCAAGTAAATCTGGCACAGCGTTTTTCAATTGATGTTTCTGGTGATCCATGGGCTGCATATTTAAAATTGCGAACATTAAATCCCGCTCCTTATAGTGGGTTTTTCAGGATACCTGAAGGCGCAGTATTAAGTACGTCACCAGAGCGGTTTTTGAAAGTCGATAATGGTTTGGTTGAAAGCAAACCTATAAAAGGCACGCGAAGACGCTCAACAGATATTTACGAAGATCAAGCGCTGAGCGAAGATTTACTTGAGAGTGAAAAAGATCGCGCAGAGAACTTGATGATTGTCGATCTTCTGCGTAATGATATCGGGAAATCATGTCGCTATGGCAGTATCTCTGCGCCCAAATTATTTGCATTAGAGAGTTTTGCTAAGGTACATCATTTAGTAAGCACTGTGATTGGACAATTGGCAGATAAATATCATACTCTGGATTTATTGCGTGGTTGTTTTCCCGGAGGCTCTATCACGGGTGCACCAAAATTACGTGCCATGGAGATTATTGAAACACTCGAACCGCACAGGCGCAGTATCTACTGTGGTTCAATGGCGTATATTGGTTTTGATGGCAATATGGATAGCAATATTATTATCCGTACAATGGTGCACCATAAAGACAAAATGTATTGTTGGGCAGGCGGAGGGATTGTAATAGATTCACGGCTGGATGCTGAGTATCAGGAATGTTTTGACAAAGCCGCCGCACTGTTTGCGTTATTTGAATCTGAAAAATCCAAACATGTGGGTAGTTAAACTTGGCGGGAGTTTATTATCGTCAGGAAGCTTGAAGGAATGGCTTTCAATGATTACTGAGTTTGGCGCAGGCAAACTGCTTATCGTTTCCGGCGCAGGCATATTTTCAGACCATATTCGTGATGCACAACAAGAATGGAAATTTAATCACAAAACCGCTCATAAAATGGCTTTGTTGGCGATGGAGCAATATGCACATTTACTACAATCTTACGCGCCGAGCCTTATTCTTGCAGATTCTATTGAAGGAATAAAAAAAGCCATCAGCCTAAACCAAGTGCCTGTATGGTTACCTTTCAAAATGATTAATACGTGTGAGGATGTATCTGAAAATTGGAATTTAACTTCAGATAGCTTAGCGCTTTGGTTGGCAGGCCGCCTAAATGCTAAACATGTGCTGCTGATTAAGTCTTTAAGCTTAAATAAACTGAATTCAAGAGCGCTGTCTGAATCTGAAATGATAGATAAAGACTTTCCGGTATTCTTAAAAAAATCAAAGTCGGGAATATGGTGGCTTGATAAGAATGATATAGATACCTTGCAGTATGTACTTAAAACAAACGATGAGCCAGAAAAATACTTGAAAGCCATCACCTATTAAAGCGTGACAAAAAAATACACCAAACCTTTACAGATTTGGTGTATGACAAAGAACTTCAGTTTTTAGGAGAAGTTCACTCTGGAATAAGAAAGCCTAGTATCCGAAAGAGGATGGAGATACCAGGCAATAGCTAAGCTCCTTCTTGGCTTGCTCGCTGTTAAACGAGTTAGGTAAAGCTGATTGGAAGATACGGGGGCAGGCATTTCGCTTTTGTGCGTACGCCTGCTAGAAATAAAAGCAGTTAAACAAAGAACTATTTTTTTCAATTTACATCCCCATATCTCTACCAGAAGAGCCAATCAGGCAGTTAATTCATCTATTCCAGAAAACGTATAACACCACAATAGACTGTAGTCAAGCACTGTGTAAACCACAATATCATGTATTTACATCGCTACATGGCGTGAAAAAACTGTAGATATCATTATAAATATTAAAAAACTTAATAAAATTAGGCAGATAAAAATAGATTTTTTAATTATTAATATAAAGTGATGTTGTTTCGCTTAGAAATATATTAAAAATGGCTCAACATGCAGATTGCTTAGTAGAGAAATAAAAAACTCAAAAGAAGAAGAAGAAAAACCAAAGACTTGGTACGTTAAATAAATCAAATCTAATGTAGTCCACATACACAGGATTTATCAGGGACTTAAGGATTTGCAAAGGTTGCAATAGAAAGTGCTGCGCACAGATAGCCTCAGTCGATATTTAACATTATGATGTTTGGTAAGGAGAGATGCCGGAGTGGTCGAACGGGGCAGACTCGAAATCTGCTGTATCTTTCGAGATACCGAGGGTTCGAATCCCTCTCTCTCCGCCAACCAGTCTTGCCTCTTTGCTCAGGTTCTTTGCTTATTAGGATAAACCTCCTGAATATCAAAAATCTTACATAATATCTCTGTTAAATTGCACGCTGTTCTTTAACAAAACATCTAACTATTATCATTAATTATCCCTGATGCCTCTTTATTGAAGAGGTCAGTCGTCTGCGCATGGCTACACATCCAGTGGAATTTGACCAGTATTACAGTTTATAAAATACGGCTTATTAGTATTCGATGGGAATCCACTGACTGGGATTTTTGAGCAGGAAAACCCCAGCAATAAAGCTTATGCGATAACCCTATGAGTCGATCTTATGTCATACAGGGCAAATAACCCGGAAAAATAATATAGAACTTTTCGGGTTTTCATCACTCAAATCTACTGAGGCGATGAATAATACGGGCTATATTGAATGTAGTACGCATTTTACGATAATTGCTGACTATGGGTGAATTAGGGGCTCTTTCTTATATGACTGATGCCAGAGAATAAAGCTTCTGAAGGGTTAAGCTAGGTTGTTGTCCTTACAAATATACTAAACACCTTGTATACTAAACACCAAATACCTTTATTTTTATAAAAATAAATAAATTTTTGTAAATTTAATGAATGACTGTGGAGGTTATTGTATGGCTAATTTTATAGGCGATGAGAACAATAACACTATCAATGGTGGTGATGGTAATGATCTACTGAAAGGTCTTGCTGGCGACGATTACTTGTTTGGAGGTGCCGGCAACGATACCCTGCACGGCGGTAACGGTAACGATTTCCTACATGGAAGTGACGGTCGTGACATCTTAGTTGGCGGTGACGATGACGATTACTTGCTTGGAGGTGCTGGCAACGATATCTTAAATGGTGGTGATGGTAATGATCTGCTGGAAGGTCTTGCTGGCAACGATACCTTAAGCGGCGGTAGTGGCACAGATACCTTAAGTGGCGGTAATGGCACAGATACCCTATACGGTGGTAACGATAACGACACCCTGTACGGTAATGACGGTAACGATAAGCTGTATGGACAAAACGGTGATGATGTACTAAGCGGTGGTTCTGGTACGGATACCTTGCTTGGAGGTGCTGGTAACGATACCTTAAATGGCGGTAACAATAACGATACCCTATACGGCGGTAACAATAACGATACCCTATACGGCGGTAACGGTAACGATTACTTAAATGGAGGTGACGGTCGTGACATCTTAGTTGGCGATGACGATGACGATACCTTGCTTGGAGGTGCTGGTAACGATGTCTTATGGGGAGGTACGGGTAACGATAGGTTGTATGGCGGTGTCGGTCACGATACCCTGTATGGACAAGACGGTAACGATAGGTTGTATGGCGGTAACGGTGACGATGTCTTGTACGGACAAAACGGTGATGATGTACTAAGCGGTGGTTCTGGTACGGATACCTTGTATGGCGGTAACGGTAACGATACTTATCTGTTTTCTTTGGGTGATGGCAATACAACCATTCATAACCTTGATACAAGCAACAGCACGGATACTTTGCAACTTGGACAAGGCATTGCTACCACAGATGTTCAAACAGCTCGTGTAGATAATCATCTTATATTACAAGTAAATAGCCCTAATAATACAACAGAAACTATAACGATTTATAATCACTTCCTAAGGGATGATTACCGATTAGACCAAATTGAGTTTGCTGACGGTACTGTATGGACATTGCCAACAAACTTGTTAGAAGGTACTGAGAACGATGACACTCTCAATGGTGGTAGTGGCAATGATCTACTGAAAGGTCTTGCTGGTAACGATACCCTGTATGGAGGTGGGGATATCTTAAATGGCGATAATGGTAACGATACCCTGTACGGAGGTTCTGGTACGGATACCTTGTTTGGAGGTGACGGTGACGATGTCTTAAGCGGCGGCACAGGTACAGAAGATTACCTGACTGGAGGTGGCGGTAACGATACTTATCTGTTTTCTTTGGGTGATGGTGATACAACCATTCATAATTTGATACAAGCAACAGCACAGATACCTTGCAACTTGGACAAGGTATTGCTACCACAGATATTCAAACAACTCGTGTAGATAATAATCTTCTATTACAAGTAAGTGGTGCTAATAACACAACAGAAACCATAACGATTCAAGATCACTTCCTAGGTAATTCTTACCGATTAGACCAAATTGAGTTTGCTGACGGTACTGTATGGGCATTGCCAACAAACTTGTTAGAAGGTACTGAGAACGATGACACTCTCAATGGTGGTAGTGGCAATGATCTACTGAAAGGCCTTGCTGGTAACGATACCGGTAACGGCAACGATAAGCTGTACGGACAAAACGGCGATGATGTGCTTGAAGGCGGTGCGGGTAACGATATCTTAGGCGGCCTGGCAACGATATGGAGGTAACGGCAACGACACCCTGTACGGTAATGACGGTAACGATAAACTGTATGGAGGTAACGGCAACGATATCTTAAATGGCGGTAACGGCAACGATAAGCTGTACGGACAAAACGGCGATGATGTGCTTGAAGGCGGTGCGGGTAACGATATCTTAGGCGGCTGGACTGGCAACGATACCTTAAGTGGCGGTAGTGGCACAGATACCCTATACGGTGGTAACGATAACGACACCCTGTACGGTAATGACGGTAACGATAAGCTGTACGGACAAAACGGCAACGATACCCTGTACGGAGGTGCCGATAATGATACCCTGTACGGAGGTGCCGATAACGATACCCTATACGGATTTAACGGTAACGATACCTTGGCTGGCGGTAGCGGTAACGATACCCTATACGGCGGTGACGGTGACGATGTCTTAAGCGGCGGCACAGGTACAGAAGATTACCTGACTGGAGGTAGCGGTAACGATACTTATCTGTTTTCTTTGGGTGATGGCAATACAACCATTCATAACCTTGATACAAGCAACAGCACGGATACTTTGCAACTTGGACAAGGCATTGCTACCACAGATGTTCAAACAGCTCGTGTAGATAATCATCTTATATTACAAGTAAATAGCCCTAATAACACAACAGAAACTATAACGATTTATAATCACTTCCTAAGGGATGATTACCAATTAGACCAAGTTGAGTTTGCTGACGGTACTGTATGGACATTGCCAACAAACTCGTTAAGAGGTTCTGAGAACGATGATATTCTCAATGGTAGCAATGGTAATGATCTGCTGGAAGGTCTTGCTGGTAACGATATCTTGTGGGGAGGTGCTGGTGACGATTACTTGTTTGGAGGTGCCGGCAACGATACCCTGGCTGGCGGTAGCGGTAACGATACCTTATGGGGAAGTGCTGGTGATGATACCCTGTCTGGAGGTAGCGGTAACGATACTTATCTGTTTTCTTTGGGTGATGGTGATACAAGCATTCATAATTACGATACAAGCAACAGCACAGATACCTTGCAACTTGGACAAGGTATTGCTACCACAGATATTCAAACAACTCGTGTAGATAATAATCTTCTATTACAAGTAAGTGGTGCTAATAACACAACAGAAACCATAACGATTCAAGATCACTTCCTAGGTAATTCTTACCGATTAGACCAAATTGAGTTTGCTGATGGTGCTAGATTACTGATAGGCGACGATACGGACAACACTCTCAATGGTGGCGATGGTAATGATCGATTAGAAGGTCTCGGTGGTAACGATAGATTGTATGGACAAAACGGTAACGATACCCTGTACGGAGGTGCTGATAACGATACCCTGTACGGAGGTGCCGATAACGACACCTTAAGCGGGGATACCGGCAACGATATCTTAAATGGCGATAATGGTAACGATACCCTGTACGGAGGTTCTGGTACGGATACCTTGTTTGGAGGTGACGGTGACGATGTCTTAAGCGGCGGCACAGGTACAGAAGATTACCTGACTGGAGGTAGCGGTAACGATACTTATCTGTTTTCTTTGGGTGATGGCAATACAACCATTCATAACCTTGATACAAGCAACAGCACGGATACCTTGCAACTTGGACAAGGCATTGCTACCACAGATGTTCAAACAACTCGCACAGATAATCATCTTCTATTACAAGTAAGTAGCACTAATAACACAACAGAAACTATAACGATTTACGATCACTTTAGGGATGATTACCGATTAGACCAAGTTGAGTTTGCTGACGGTACTGTATGGACATTGCCAACAACCTCGTTAAGAGGTTCTGAGAACGATGACATTCTCAATGGTGGTGATGGTAATGATCTGCTGGAAGGTCTTGCTGGTAACGATATCTTGTGGGGAGGTAGCGGTAACGATACCCTGTACGGAGGTGACGGCAACGATACCCTGCACGGAGGTAGTGGTGACGATTACTTGTGGGGAAGTGCTGGTGACGATACCCTGCACGGAGGTAGCGGTAACGATACTTATCTGTTTTCTTTGGGTGACGGTGATACAACCATTTACAACCTTGATACAAGCAACAGCACGGATACTTTGCAACTTGGACAAGGCATTGCTACCACGGATGTTCAAACAACTCGCGTAGATAATCATCTTCTATTACAAGTAAGTAGCGCTAATAACACAACAGAAACCATAAGGATTTACGATCACTTCTGGAATGATTTTCACCAATTAGACCAAATTGAGTTTGCTGACGGTACTGTATGGACAGCAACACAGATAGACGCTGCCTTATTATTTGTAGGCGATGAGAACAATAACACTCTCAATGGTGGTAATGGCAATGATCGAATAGAAGGTCTTACTGGTGACGATAAGCTGTACGGAGGCAACGGTAACGATACCTTGTATGGCGGTGACGGTGACGATTTCTTAAGAGGCGGTTCCGGTACGGATACCTTGTCTGGAGATAACGGTAATGATGTCCTGTATGGACAAGACGGCAACGATACCTTAAGCGGCGGTGACGGTAGAGATACCCTGTACGGTAATGACGGCAACGATACCTTAAGCGGCGATGCAGGTGCAGGAGATTGGCTGATTGGAGGTAAGGGTAACGATACTTATCTGTTTTCCAAAGGTGACGGTGATACAACTATTTATAACCTTGACACAAGCAACAGCACGGATACTTTGCAACTTGGACAAGGCATTGCTACCACAGATGTTCAAACAACTCGTGTAGATAATAATCTTCTATTACAAGTAAGTGGTGCTAATAACACAACAGAAACTATAACGATTCTAGATCACTTCCTAAGTGATGATAACCGATTAGACCAAGTTGAGTTTGCTGATGGTGCTAGATTATTGATAGGCGATGATACGGACAACACTCTCAATGGTGGTAGTGGTAATGATCGAATAGAAGGTCTTGGTGGTGACGACTCCTTGCATGGAGGTGCTGGCGACGATTACTTGTTTGGAGGTGACGGCAACGATACCTTGTACGGAGGTGCTGGTAACGATACTTTAAGCGGGGGTGCCGGTATAGGAGATTCCCTAGTTGGAGGTAACGGTAACGATACTTATCTGTTTTCCAAAGGCGACGGTGATACAACCATTTATAACTTTGATACAAGCAACAGCACAGATACCCTGCAATTTGGAGCAGGTATTGCTACCACAGATGTTCAAACAGCTCGCGTAGATAATCATCTTATATTACAAGTAAGTGGCGCTAATAACACAACAGAAACTATAAGGATTTACGATCACTTCCTAAGGGATGATTACCAATTAGACCAAGTTGAGTTTGCTGACGGTACTAGATTATTGATAGGCGACGATACGGATAACGTTCTCAATGGTGGTAGTGGTAATAATGATCGGTTAAATGGAAATTACGGTAACGATAAGCTGTACGGAGGTGCTGGCGACGATACCTTGAATGGATATGACGGCAACGACACCTTGTATGGAAATGAAGGTCGTGATTATTTGAACGGAGACAACGGTAACGATACCTTGTACGGAGGTGCTGGTAACGATACCTTGTACGGAGGTGCTGGCAACGATACCTTAAATGGTGGTGACGGTAACGATAAGCTGTACGGAGGTGCTGGCGACGATACCTTGTATGGAAATGAAGGTCGTGATTATCTATACGGAGATGCTGGCAACGATACCTTAGTTGGCGGTGCAGGTATAGATAAACTGTACGGAGGTGACGGCAACGATACCTTGTATGGAGGTGCTGGTAACGATATCTTAAGCGGGGGTGCCGGTATAGGAGATTCCCTAGTTGGAGGTAACGGTAACGATACTTATCTGTTTGCCAAAGGCGACGGCGATACAATCATTTATAACCTTGATACAAGCAACGGCACAGATACCTTGCAATTTGGAGTAGGTATTGCTACCACAGATGTTCAAACAACTCGCGTAGATAATCATCTTCTATTACAAGTAAGTGGCGCTAATAACACAACAGAAACTATAAAGATTTACGATCACTTCCTAAGGGATGATTACCAATTAGACCGAATTGAGTTTGCTTATGGTGCTAGAATATTGATAGGCGACGATACGGATAACGTTCTCAATGGCGGTAGTGGTAATGATCAGTTAAATGGAAATTACGGTAACGATACCTTGTATGGACATGAAGGTCGTGATCATTTGATTGGAGGTGACGGTAACGATACCCTGTACGGAGGTGACGGCAACGATGCCCTGTACGGACAAAGCGGCGATGATGTACTAAGCGGTGGTACAGGTTACGATACCCTGCACGGAGGTGCCGGCAACGATACTTATCTGTTCTCTCAAGGCGACGGTAATACAACCATTCATAATGCCGATACAAGCGTAAGCACAGATACCTTGCAATTTGGAGCAGGTATTACCACCGCGGATATTCGGGCAACTCGCGTAGGTAAGCATCTTCTATTACAAGTAAGTGGCGCTGATAACACGATAGAAACTATAAGGATTTACGATCACTTCTGGAATGATTTTCACCAATTAGACCAAATTGAGTTTGCTGATGGTGCTAGATTACTGATAGGCGACGATACGGACAACACTCTCAATGGTGGCGATGGTAATGATCGATTAGAAGGTCTTGGTGGTAACGATAGATTGTATGGACAAGACGGTAACGATAAGCTGTACGGACAAAACGGTAACGATACCTTAGCTGGCGATAATGGTAACGATACCCTGTACGGAGGTTCTGGTACGGATACCTTGTTTGGAGGTGACGGTGACGATGTCTTAAGCGGCGGTGCAGGTACGGATGTCTTAGTTGGAGATAAGGGTGACGATACTTATCTATTTTCTCTAGGTGATGGCAATACAACCATTTATAATTATGATACAAGCAACAGCACGGATACCTTGCAACTTGGACAAGGCATTGCTACCACAGATGTTCAAACAACTCGTGTAGATAATCATCTTCTATTACAAGTAAGTAGCACTAATAACACAACAGAAACTATAACGATTTACGATCACTTTAGGGATGATTACCGATTAGACCAAGTTGAGTTTGCTGACGGTACTGTATGGACATTGCCAACAACCTTGTTAAGAGGTTCTGAGAACGATGACATTCTCAATGGTGGTGATGGTAATGATCTGCTGGAAGGTCTTGCTGGTAACGATATCTTGTGGGGAGGTAGCGGTAACGATACCCTGCACGGAGGTGACGGCAACGATACCCTGCACGGAGGTAGTGGTGACGATTACTTGTGGGGAAGTGCTGGTGACGATACCCTGCACGGAGGTAGCGGTAACGATACTTATCTGTTTTCTTTGGGTGACGGTGATACAACCATTTACAACCTTGATACAAGCAACAGCACAGATACCTTGCAACTTGGACAAGGCATTGCTACCACGGATGTTCAAACAACTCGCGTAGATAATCATCTTCTATTACAAGTAAGTGGTACTAATAACACAACAGAAACCATAACGATTTATAATCACTTCCTAAGTGATGATAACCGATTAGACCAAATTGAGTTTGCTGATGGTGCTAGATTATTGATAGGCGATGATACGGACAACACTCTCAATGGTGGTAGTGGTAATGATCGAATAGAAGGTCTTGGTGGTAACGATAAGCTGTACGGACAAAACGGCGATGATACCCTATACGGCGGTGACCATAACGATATCTTAGACGGTGGTAACGATAACGATAACTTAAACGGCGATAACGGTGACGATACCCTGTACGGACAAAACGGCGATGATGTACTAAGTGGTGGTGCAGGTTACGATACCCTGTACGGACAAAACGGTACAGATACCCTATACGGCGGTGACCATAACGATACCTTAGACGGCGGTGACGGTGACGATTATTTGTACGGAGGTGCCGATACCGATTACTTATATGGACAAAACGGCGATGATGTACTAAGTGGTGGTGCAGGTTACGATACCCTGTACGGACAAAACGGCGATGATACCCTATACGGCGGTGACCATAACGATATCTTAGACGGTGGTAACGATAACGATAACTTAAACGGCGATAACGGTGACGATACCCTATACGGCGGTGACGGCTACGATACCCTGTATGGACAAAACGGCAATGATACCCTGTATGGACAAAACAATAACGATACCCTATACGGCGGTGACGGTAACGATAACTTAAATGGCGGTAACGGCAACGATTACTTAAATGGCGGTGACGGTAACGATACCCTATACGGAGTTAACGGCAACGATAACTTAAATGGCGGTAACGGCACAGATACCCTATACGGATTTAACGGTAACGATAACTTAAATGGCGGTAACGGTAACGATTACTTAAATGGCGATAATGGTGACGATTATTTGCGCGGAGGTGCTGGTAACGATACCTTGCATGGAAGCAATGGTGACGATGTCTTAAGCGGAGGTGACGGTAAGGATTACTTGTTTGGAGGTGACGGTGACGATACCCTGTACGGACAAAACGGCGATGATGTACTAAGCGGTGGCTCTGGTGACGATTCCCTGTACGGACAAAGCGGCGATGATGTACTAAGCGGTGGCTCTGGTGACGATTCCCTGTACGGAGATGACGGTAACGATACTTATCTGTTTTCTTTAGGTGACGGTAATGCAAGCATTTATAATTATGATACGGACTACTCAACGAGTAATGATATATTACAATTTGACAATGTATCAGTAGAAGACTTGTGGTTTAGTCGTAGTGATAAAGACTTACTAATCACCGTCGCTGGAACCGATGATCAAGCGACAGTGATCGGTTGGTACGAAACGAGAAGTAGAAAAATTGTAGAAACTGAAATCCGGTGGCCCCCTGATTACAGTGAGATTAATGACTACAAACTAGATAGTTTCCAAGTTGGTTCATCAGTGTTACTACAAGATGATGTCCACAAATTAGTCAATGCCATGGCAGCTTATGATGTACCACTTGGTGCAGGTAATGTCATAGCACAAGATGTTGCTGATAGCTTGCAAACAGTATTGACTGAAACATGGCAAACTGCCTAATAGCTTAATCACGCTAGATTTAAGTGAAATAAAGGTTTAAGTTTAAGACAATAACAATAAAGGGATCTATGTAGATCCCTTTATATTATTTATTAACCTCTAATTCTACATTCGTCGTCATACAGCCAAATCTTTTAGGGGTGTCACCGCTAAGATTTATTAACATCTTAAAAATTTAGTTAGTTACATTTCGTTTGACTTTTATCATTTGCTAGACACAGATCAAGCACAGGTGTTAATTTATTTTCTTTTATGTAGTAATCAGCATTTTGTTCGACGAGTGTTCTATGGATTATTCCTCCAAAACCAATAACAGTAGCGCCTACCTTGGAAACTTCAAGGTCGGTTGCTCCATCACCTATCATGATTGCTGAGCCTTTAACAGACATTAATTTTTGGCAGATTAATGCTTTACCATTTTGTTGACACAAAGGCGATGCTTCATCGAAACCATCATAATTTCCAAAATTATCAAAATACACATCAATGGCATGGATATTTTTTTGAGGAATTTTGAGGCTTTCTCCTAATTGTTGAATGGCTTGCAGGATACCGCCGCTGACAATATGTATTTCTTTTCCATGTGCTTGCAGTATGGATATAACAGAAGCAGCATCCTCAATAATGTTGTCAATATAGTGTTGACCTAACCATTTAATTGAGAATCTATCTGGCTTTATAAGATTTAGCCGTTTTGAATATACTTCATGTAATGGAAGGTCACCATTCATTGCAGCATTTGTTAATTCAGTAATTTTTTTTGCTAACCCCATTTTTTTTGCAAGCTCATCAATACCCTCAATGATAGTGAGAGTGCTATCACAGTCAAATAAGATAAGATCGTATGAAGAGATTATGTTCATAATGATAATTGCAGAGCTTTATAGACTTCTTCAATGTTATTGATCTTTTGCAAAATGTTATCATTTATAGTTTCTGACACCTCTAAAACAGCGATGGCTATATCAGTGTTAGGTGCTATACCAAGCTGCATGCGAATAATATTAATATCAGCATTAGCTAAGATAGTTCCTAGTGTTGCGACTACGCCTGGCTTGTCTTTATGATAAGTGAATAACAAGTGTCCATCTAATACAGTCTCAATTTCATAATCATTAATAAATACGAGTCTGGGGTTATGATCTCTAAAAAATGTTCCTGCTAGAGATAATTGACTGTCACCATGATTCACTTTTACAGAAAGTACGCTGTGATAATTAGGTGACTCTCCCGAGCGAGATTCAATTAAATGAATACCTTGCCTCTTAGCAATCTGGGCAGCGTTGACTCGATTAATAGAACCAGAGAGCTTTTTACTTAAAAGACCTACTAATACTTCAATAGCTACAGGTCTTACATCAAGATCACAGTTTTCGCCAGAGAGTGTTACCTCTACTTCAGAGATAGGTTCATTCACAAATGAGGCAATCAATCGACCCAGTCGATTGGCCAATGTATTATAGGGTTGTAGTTTTTTCAAATCTTCAGTTGAAATAGACGGAAGATTGATGGCATTAACCGGTTCTTTTGTTTCCAGATAAGTGCTAACTTGCTGTGCAATCTCCACACCAGCAACAATTTGCGCTTCATGGGTTGAAGCACCAAGATGAGGAGTAAATACGACATTTGCTAATTTTAGCAATGGTGAATTTACTGGAGGCTCATTTTCAAAAACATCTAATGCAGCACCTGCAAGACTTCCAGTATTGAGCGCATCATATAAAGCGGTTTCGTCAACAAGTCCGCCTCTGGCACAATTAATAAGATGTGTTCCTGGCTTCATGTTAGCAATGCGTTCAGCGCTGATTACGTTTCGTGTATTATCATTAATCGGGCAATGCAATGTAATATAGTCTGCCTTCTCTACTAACTCATCCAAAGGTAGTGCAATTACAGCATTTTCCTCGAAAACTTCCTGAGTGACAAAAGGATCGTAAACACATACCTTCATTTTTAGACCAATAGCGCGTTCAGATACGATACGACCAATAGTACCATAACCGATTATTCCTAATAATTTTCCTCTTAATTCTGTTCCGATAAATGCAGAACGTTTCCATTCGCCAGATTTTACGGAAAGATCAGCAAGCGGTAGGTTGCGGCTAAGTGAAAAAATATGTGCAATAGCGAGTTCAGCAGTGGTTGTTGCATTAGCATCAGGAGTATTAAGGATGACAATACCGAACTCTGTTGCTGAATCAATATCGATATTATCAACACCAATTCCTGCGCGACCAATTACCTCAAGATTCTTGGCATATTGGAGAATATCGCGAGTCAGCTTTGTAGCGCTACGAATGATAATTCCATGGTATTTAGGTATTTCTTTACACAGTTCAGTTTCGCTTAACCCTGCCTGACATACAACGTTAAAGTTATTTTGTTCTTTTAAGTAATTTATTGCTTCGTCTGCAATCTTATCTGCAACGAGAATATTTTTCATATCTTTGGTTGTAACTAAATTATCAATTGATTTGTCAATTATTTTTTGATTCATAAATGTAGTGCTCATTAAATAAAAAGAATAAAATGATATTTATATATTAAGTTTAAGTCAGTCATGCTGTTAATAATTTGATAATTAATCTCTGATTATTCAATTAACCTGCCAAGGCTATCTATATTTTGTATCCATTTAATATACATGGATAACTTTATACGTACAGCATAGATGGCGTATTAATAGTTGTTCCTGCAAATAACGATCCTTAAGTGTAATTTACTGTTTTAGGTCAACTGAAACAGTTTGAGCACGATCTAGGGGAGGATATTCTTCCAATTATTACATTGCTCTGGGACTTAAAATTAGCATTGATATCTGTCATTAAGTCAGATTTAAAACTGCCTCATGTTAAAGTCCCATATCAAAACATCAAAGTACGTGTGCCTAATAAATTCCACATAGCCATCTCCATAGCGCCAGCGTCCGATCTAGGTACAATGGCAGGCAGATTATATCAATATTATATTTGTAGTGGAACTTTAATTAGAAGTGGAAAGGCGGCAATGTTTAAGACAAAATCTTGCAATTGTATCGGGGCTGGCATCCCACGCTGGATGCGCCCATGAGACTTGGTGTAGTAGTAAAGCGGGGTTAAATTGGTAGCAGCAGTGAGTAATACTGGCAGTTTGGAGCTGTACAGGCACAGCCCCCTCTTTTTTAATATTTTTTCGTGGGGAAATTCACAGATTGAGGGAGCCAACGGACAAACTCTTTTGATGTCAATTTGCCTATTGATTAGCAGATTGCCTGCTTCAATGAGCGGTAGGCGCACGCTTTTTAGTGAAGCTAATGACGCACGAGATAAATTTATTGATAGTTTATAAACGGTAAATTTAGAAATCAATATTTGAATCAGAATTGATTTATAATGCTAGCCTAAGAAAGCTATGAAATTAATTTATGGCGCGATCATTGAAAATGACGGAAAATGATTGCGCCGCACACTAAAGAAAAAAATAAAGATGGAATTCTTTAGTAGCTTAAATTCAAAGTGCTTGAAAATACTCGACGAGTTGATAAAAAATATATGCGAAAACTATTTTATAATAAAAGAAATTTTAAGCTGTATCAGGGGGATTCATTAGAATTACTTAAAGAAATTTCTGAAAATTCTATTGATATGATTTTTGCAGACCCTCCGTATAATCTTTCAAATGATGGCTTTAGCGTTCACGCAGGCAAGCGAGTTAGTGTTAATAAGGGTGGTTGGGATAAAAGCAAGGGACTTAAAAGAGATTTTGAGTTTCATCTTGCATGGATAGAAGAATGTCATCGTGTGCTTAAACCGCATGGGACAATTTGGGTTAGCGGAACATATCATTCTATTTACCAATGTGGTTTTGCTTTACAGTCAAGTAATTTTCATATTTTAAATGATATTGCATGGTTTAAACCCAATGCCTCTCCAAACTTAAGCTGTCGTTATTTTACAGCAAGCCATGAAACTATTATTTGGGCACGAAAAGATAAAAAGAAAAAACATATTTTTAATTATGACATCATGAAAAATAGCAAATGGCCTGAAGATTTAATGAAAAAATCTAATAAACAGATGCGTTCTGTTTGGTCAATTAACACACCAAAGCGTGAAGAAAAAACTTTTGGCAAACATCCAACACAAAAATCTTTAGACCTTTTGCGCCGTATAGTTCTGGCTTCCACAAATAAAAAAGATTTAATCCTTGATCCTTTTACTGGCAGTTCTACAACAGGCATTGCTGCAAAAATGTATGATCGTAAATTTATAGGTATTGATATTAATAAAAAATATCTTGATTTATCAATTAAAAGATTTGAGGAGTTAAAAAATAAAAAATAATTTATGAAGAAATTATGTTTTTATAAAACAATAAACTGTGATACAGAAGATCAAGTTTTTGATTTTTTTATTTCAAGATTAAAACCAAGCAATGTAATGTGGTCTTATTTTGTAAATTGGACAAAAGTTTTTGCTAATACAGATAAGATTGATCTTGCTTTAAATAATCTTAATTATCTAATCGGCAAAGATAATTTTAATGATGCGTTTAAATTTTTGCTTAAAGAGAACCCAAATATCGCAAAAATTATTCCAGCTTTGGCTGTAAGGGATGGAAAGAATACTAAAGAATTTAATATTCTCGTTGATTACCAGAATAAATCTCTCGTTTATGAAAATTATGACTTTTCTAAAGAAGATATTTCTGATGATGACATGGAAATATATTTGGAGTTTGTTACCAAGACAGGGCTAAAAAAATTGTTTACGGACAAAAGAATCAAAAATTTAGTTGATTACATGATTGGTATTGAAGCAGGACTTGATAGCCACGGGCGAAAAAATCGAAGCGGGTGTGCAATGGAAGATATTGTAAAAGTATTCATTGAAGATGTTTGTAAGAAAAATAATTTTAGATATTTGGAGAAAGCTAATGCCAAAAAAATCAAAGAAGAGCTTAAATATAATGTGCCAGTTGATAAATCGTCTCGCAAATACGATTTTGTGATTGATAACGGAAAAGAACTCTTTATTATAGAAGTCAATTTTTATGGTGGCGGAGGATCAAAATTAAAATCAACAGCTGCAGAATATCGCAATTTATCAGATAATCTAAGTCAAAAATTTAAATTTTTCTGGATTACTGACGGTATGGGTTGGAAAGATACTATAAATCCTCTCCGAGAGACTTTTGATCACAATGACTATATTTTTAATCTGTCAATGCTTGAGAAAGGTATTTTAGAGTTTTTGTTGAAATAGATTTTTAAGAATGCAAGATATGTTTTATAAGAAAATAGACACACAAGAAAAGGTAGATAAATTAATCGCTAGCCGCTGGAGCGGCAGGGCTTATGATGTAAATAAAAAGGTTACACAAAAAGATATTATTTCTCTTTTAGAAGCGTCGAGATGGGCGCCTTCCTGTTTTGGGGACGAGCCTTGGCGATATATTGTTTGTGATAAATCCACGAATGAAGCTGCATGGGACAATGCCCTTTCCTGCCTGTCAGAAGGCAATCAGTCTTGGGTCGTGAATGTGCCTGTGCTTATCCTTGCTTTGGCAAATACGCTGTTTAGTCATAATGAAAAAGCCAATCGTTGGGCGCAATACGACACAGGCGCCGCAAGCATGAGTCTGTGCGTGCAAGCAACTGCTTTGGGCTTAATGGTGCATCAAATGGGCGGGTTTAATGCTGAAAAGGCAGCGCAAGTATTTAAAATACCAGAACAATACACCGTAATGGCGATGATGGCTGTAGGCTATCAATTGCCAGAAAATGAAATTACTGGTGAATTGATGCAACGAGAATCTTCTAAACGGCAAAGAAATCCACTTACTGAACAGTTTTTTGATGGCACATGGGGTAAACCCATTTCTTGAATATTCATGCATACCTCTTTTATATGCTCTCTATTTTGCTTTAATTAGGTATAATTTTCGCCTATTGTGTCTTGTAGAGAATTGTAGATGACCGCAGACAATACAAGAGATTTTATGCCGCTAGGCATCGCGGTTAACTGTTTCGGATACGCGCACTGAAGCTTGCGACACATCCGGGAAATTGCTGGTTAAAAGCCTAAAAGACACCGGACACCATCTTATCTATAAGCAAATCGTTGCTGATGATAAATTTCAGATTAGAGCTGTTATTTCAAATTGGTGTATTGACGATGATATACAAGTGATATTAAGCACCGGCATCACTGGGCGTGATGGCACGCCAGAGGCAGTTGCAGTTTTGTTAGATAAAGTCATTGACGATTTTGGCGAAACATTTCGCACCGTTTCCTACAAACAGATTGGCACATCAACGATATAGTCTCGTGCGATTGCAGGTGTTTTAAATGGCAGTATATCTTTTTGGCCTGCCCGGGTTCAAAAACGCCTGTAAAACTGCATGGGACGATCTGATAAGCCAGTAGCTAGACTGCCGTACGAGACCTTGTAATCTAGTTGAATTAATGCCCAGATTATTTGAGAGATAGTCAGACTGTTTGAGAAATAAGACATTATTTTATTTATCTAAGGGTAAATACTGCGGGTTTAAAGACATTTCATTGTAATATTACAGACAACAGAATATACAAACATCTGCCCATCTGTTCATTTTTCATTAAATGTATTCGGCACACGATTAAAGGCTATAAAAAATGACGCTATGTTCTTATGATTTTGATGATTCTAGTCGTTCTTTCAGCATTGATTTGGCAAACCATTGTTGCAGTAAAAAGGTATACAAGAAGATAATAGATGATAATTAGACTTAAAAATTTAAAACTAAGGCAATGAATTTCCAATTTCCAATTTTGCCTATATTTTTATTTATATTCATACATAGTTTTTTAGCAAGCTATGCGCATGCAACAAACTATGAACTCAAAGAAAGCACAGGCGAGATTATCGGCGAACTCGATTCAATTGTTGTGAATAAAGAGAGTACACTGCTTGATATTGCTAGAAAATATGGCTTTGGGTATCATGATTTAAAATCATTGAATCCAGACATTGATACATGGATGCTAGAAGATGGCGAAGTCGTTCAATTACCCTCTAGATTTATATTACCTAATGTGCCAAGGCAGGGGGTTGTTTTAAATATCCCTGAAATGCGCATGTATTATTTTCCTGCTGTTAAAGAAGGAGCGCCTACTGAGGTGTTTACCTATCCATTGGGTGTTGGCAAGGAGGGTTGGGCAACCCCTTATAAAAAAACGCGTATTACAGGAAAGAAAAAACATCCTGATTGGCACCCACCAAAATCGATACGTCAAGAACATGAAGATGCAGGCGATCCTTTGCCTGCAATTGTTAAAGCAGGGTCTGATAACCCCTTGGGTGATTATGCCTTGAGACTCGGGTTGCCAGCGTATCTCATTCACGGAACTAATAAGCCGTGGGGGATTGGTATGCGTGTGAGCCACGGGTGCATTAGATTATATCCTGAAGATATTGCAGAATTATTTAACAAAGTTCAGGTAGGGACATCTGTAAATATCATTAATCATCCTTATAAAATAGGCGCAGCCGATGGCATGTTATACCTTGAGGCGCACAAACCATTAAGCGCTGTTGAAAAAGATGAATATGGAAATGTCATCAATGCGATCAGAGATTATGAGAACAAAGATTTTATGCAGTTTATGAAGGCGGTAATCACATCGACCAAGGAGGATGAATATCTTATTGATTGGGATATGGCAAAGATAGTTTTGCATCAAGCCAAAGGGATACCTATTGTTATTGGTACCTCTGTAGCACAAGAAATTGAAACTGCCGAGCCATGCCATAGAAAATAATACGCTATCTTTGGAGCCAAATATTGGCCCAAATATTTCTATTGAGGGCTTAGAAAAAAATTGTGTATTAAGTAGAATTTTTTAAGGAATTACGCATTAGGTTCAGCTTATCTAGTTTGGATTAATCTTGCTTGCTTAATTTGACCCAGCTTAATTCAAACAGCATAATATCCCCTGCCCTTAATTTACTTCTATGTTTATTTATATCGGGTTTTTAATGAGATAGGGGCAGTAAAAGCCCCAGGTAAATCCGGGGGCCTTTGTTTCTCTGGTTATGCTTTTTTGGATAAGAGATGAATTATTTTGACATTGTTTTTTCAAACATACGGTCTAGTCTTGATGTATTGTCATTGCAGCATTCTAAAGCGGCATTTGCATCTGCTTGAGCTTGGGAAGCCGCGTAGGCTGCCTCGGACGCTGTATTAGAAGCTCTTTGTGCTTCTGCAAGCGCTGCGTTAGCTTTTGCCAGCGCTTTTTCAACCGCTGCTGTATCGGCGATGGTAGCACAGCCACCAGCAAAACCTAATACTAATATAAGTGCGAAAAATTTGCTAAGTTTACTATCCATAAGGTTATTTCCCCCGTTCAAACCATCTTAGATTTCTTAATGTATAAGCGACTCAAAGGCGAATGATGACTTATTTTTTATGTTTTATCAATTGCTTTATTATAAAAAAATTACAGGTAGTCTCCAGATACCGTTATCGCTGTATTTTATTATTTTTTAACGGCTTACCCTTAGATGGCGATTTCTTCATTCTTTTATCATATTTTTCAATAATAAAATCAGCCAATGATTGCTCGAAAGACAAGATTGGCTTCAATTCGCAGAAATCATCAAGCCAGACGAGGATCTCTTCAAGGTTCATATGACCCGCGACCCTGTAAGTATCAGGCATTTGAACATTAAAGGCAGTCAAATACCCCATAATATAGTCTTTAAACCGTTGTTTTTCAGGTGTATTTCTTGAAATATTGTATGAGTGGCATGATTTATTACCTTTGCCCCATATCGCAAAATGACCGTTACGGTCAGCCGCCTGCGACCCTGTTGGCACGAAGGCGAGTAAAAGTAAAATACCGCATACATATTTCATTATTAAAAATCTCTTGAATTTAATAAAACTTTAATAAAACTTTAATAAAACATGAAATTTTTACAGCGCTAGACTTTTAGAGGCATCTCCTGCACGCAATATATTAAGCGATGTATTCCAAGGTATGCCAGCTAAAGTTTGTAGCAGCTTAATTTTTATAGAAAGGCATGCGCCTGTTGCTAAATTGAGATTTTAAGAATTCCATCTGATCTGCCAATATTTTTCGATTTGAAAGCGCTAAGTATTCTGCCCAGTTGGGGATAAAAGGAACTGCCAATAGCGACATTCTTGCTTCTTCAGGGTGACGGTTGCCTTTTCTAGAATTACAGCTCTTACATGCCGTGACAACATTTGACCATTTATCTTTACCGCCTCTTGAAAGCGGATGTACATGATCTCGCGTTAAGCTAGATTCATGAAAATTTTCACCACAATACATGCATAAATGTGCGTCTCTTAAGAAGAGTTCGCGATTAGTGAGCGGCGGCAAGTCACGACGTACTTTCTTTTTAATGATCGATCGTTTGACTGCAACGATTGAATTGATTGTAATTAAAGAACGTTCACCGGTTGCTCTGTTGATTCCGCCTCTCAATGAGAACGTACGTTCGCCTGCAGTCCAGGCGATCATATCGCGGCTATAAAGGCATGTTGCGACTTGCCATGGAACCCATTTTACAGGTAAGCCTGCAGTATCAAGCCTTAATATTAGCGGTGTCATTAATTTAGAACCCTTGAGCTTAGGTAGCGATACAGCCAGTGTTTGCCTTATCTGCCAGTTGAGATTATTGCGTAACTATGCGCTAAAAATGATATAGAATCAAGTTATTAGGCGAGATAACTAATAGGTGATATGAATGGAACAAATAACTCAATTATTAGGCATCATGAAATCTTTGCGCAACTCGAAAAGTGGTTGTCCGTGGAATATCAAACAAAATTTTTCAACAATTGCACCATACACCATTGAAGAGGCTTATGAAGTTGCTAATGCTATTGCTAAAAATGACATGAATGAACTTTGTTTAGAATTGGGCGACTTGTTGTTTCAGGTTGTTTATCATTCAGAGCTTGCCTATGAGCAAGGATTTTTTAATTTCGAAGATGTCACACAAAAACTTAATGAAAAATTAATACGTCGTCACCCGCATGTCTTTGGAAATACCGAAGGCATTAATTCCGGGGTTACTGGTTATGAAGTTACTGATCCAAATGCACAATCAGCTGCATGGGATGCAATCACAAAACAGGAAAATCTGGATAAGAAAGGCACGGCAAAAAAAGACAAGGCGGCAAAAGAGTGCGGCTTACTTAGTGGAATTAATCATGCGATGCCGTCATTGGCGCGCGCACAAAAGTTACAGGATCGTGCAGCAACAGTCGGTTTTGATTGGAACAAAACCCAGGCTATTGTGGATAAAATCAAGGAAGAATTATGCGAAGCAGAAGAAGAGATAAATTCAAAAATACAAGACATAGAAAGAATAGAAGATGAAATCGGCGATGTTTTATTTGCCTGTGTTAACCTAGCTAGGCATTTTAAGATTGACTCTGAAGCTGCAGTACGTAAGACCAATGCGAAGTTTGAAAGACGGTTTGCTTACATAGAAAAGTCACTCAAGACCCAAGGAATTGATTTGCAAGACGCAACACTTGAGGTCATGGACAAACTTTGGAATGAAGCAAAAATATACAATTAATATATGATTAAATCAACAAGATATATTATATATAGAATGTTTATTCTAATTATAAATTACGCTTCTTTGTCGCACTCAATCTTGGCATAAGCAGAATGATTGTGAATTGATTCAAAATTTTCAGATTCTATAACATAGGATGAGATCCTTGCGTTTTCGTTAAATTGCATTGCAATATCTCTAACAATATCCTCGACAAATTTTGGATTATCGTAGGCTCTTTCCGTCACATATTTCTCATCAGACCGCTTCAACAGGCTGTAGATTTCACAAGACGCACATTTTTCAATAACCTCAATAAGTTCTTCTACCCACATGAAACCTTTTGTTTTAACGCATACTGTAATGTGAGAACGTTGATTATGCGCACCATAGTTAGAGATGCTTTTGGAACAAGGGCAAAGCGTGGTCACCGGCACGACAACTGATACCCGTACAGAAGATTCTTCCCCTTTAAATTCTCCAATAAATGAGACTTGGTAATCCATCAAGCTTTGAATGCCTGATACAGGCGCTTTTTTGTTGATGAAATAAGGAAAATTCATATCTATATGACCTTCCCTCGCATTCAGATGTTCGATCATCTCTGTAATCATGCTTTTGAATGACTCAACCGTAATGTCATATTTATGTTGGTTTAGAATCTCAACGAACCGCGACATATGCGTACCTTTGAAATTATGAGGCAAACGCACATACATATTGAAATTTGCAATAGTGTGTTGTTCTCCACAAGAGCGATCACTGACAACAATAGGATACCGTATGTCTTTAATGCCTACTTGGTCGATGGCAATGTGGCGCGTGTCTTGAGCACTCTGCGTATCTTGAATATCAGGCGTTATTTTTGTTGTTTGTGTCATTTCATTCGCTCAGGAAATATAAGTTAAGAAATTACTGTCTATATCGTTGCCTTTTGCCAGTAATTGTTTTTATTGTTTTATAAGCCTATTGCTTTATAAGGTTACGCTACTTTGTTCTGTGAATTCAAGTATATAAGCACAACAGATAAGCTTGATACCTAAAAGTACCTGATTTGCTGTTGTAATGCCAAGACATTTTTTTTGGTTGATTGTTTATTTACGTCTTGGTTTGCTTGAGCTTTTTTGAATAATTTTTATAAAACCCATTTTTTTTTAAAAATGATTAAAGGCATTATTTATCTTTGTTGTTATTTATCTCTTTGCACAATGTAGCCAGCAATCCATCGTAGCGGGTCTGCCTTTTCATCAAACATAGCTAAACTTGAAATAGCATCTTCATATAATTGATTAGCAACATCTTTTGCACCATCAAGGCCGAGCAAATTAGGGTAGGTTGGTTTATTTTGTTTCACATCAGACCCTTGAGGCTTACCTAAAGTCTTGGTATCGCTTTCTATATCAAGGATATCATCTTGCACCTGAAAGGCGAGGCCGATGCACTTTGCATAATGTGAAATATTGTTAAATGCTTTTAAATCAAGACTTGGTTGCGACAAGGCTCCTAGTTCTACACTGCCTTTGATAAGCGCGCCTGTTTTATGAATATGCATATTTTCCAATTCGGCAATATTTAATGATTTGCCAGCAGAAGCGAGATCCATAGCTTGCCCGCCTGCCATGCCTCTGGAGCCGCTGGCATGAGCAAGGATATCGATCATTTGGATACGTTTTTGAGCAGTGATAATCATATTGTTGTCATGAGCAAGGATATGAAAAGCCAGTGCGCATAGCGAATCACCTGTCAATATGGCCGTTGCTTCATCGTATGCCTTGTGACATGCGGGCAGCCCTCGACGCAAGTCATCATTATCCATAGCAGGTAAATCATCATGAATCAGAGAATACGAATGGATCATCTCAACAGCACAGGCTGGCGCATCTAAAGCACTACGCCTGACACCGAAGGCCTTACCTGCCGCGTAAACAAGTATAGGACGCATTCTTTTGCCTTTACTAAGTGTCGTGTAGCGCATGGCTTCATGCAAATGCTCAGGTTGTATATTAGGTGATGGTAGCCATTTATCGAGCGTTTTCTCTAGATAAGATTGATGCTCTTGTAGAAATTTTTTTAATTGTTTCATTCGTCGTCCGCAACTTCATCCGGTGAAAATGCTTGTAATTTTTGCGTGCCATCTTCAGCCGACAGTATCTGTATTTTTTGTTCTGCCTCAGTAAGAGCCTTCTGACAGGCGCGCGTTAAGGCAATGCCGCGCTCAAAATAAACCAGAGAATCTTCAAGGTTGAGATCCCCCCCTTCCATCTTTTTTACAAGCTTTTCAAGCGCTTGCAAATCTTTCTCAAAATGCGATGATTTTTTCTTTTTTTTTGGCAAATCTGTGTACCTCCTGTTTTTCTAAAGCTCTAGAGTCATTGTAACTGTAAGTCTCGCTTATAACACGCTTGCTTTGAATAGCTTTGTTTGGAATACGATTATTTATAATCAATCTAAAAAATTTATGTATACTAGTCCTTCGGCGTAACAACTATTCTGACAGAATTCTATATGGAGGAAACACTTAAAATGTCTTTGAAAGGGTCAAAAACAGAAGAAAATTTAAAAGCAGCATTTGCTGGCGAGTCTCAGGCAAATAGACGCTATCTTTATTTTGCACAAAAAGCAGATGTAGAAGGTTATAACGATGTTTCTGCTGTATTCCGTTCAACTGCTGAGGGTGAGACAGGTCATGCGCATGGGCATCTTGAATATCTGGAAGAAGTAGGCGATCCAGCCACTGGCGAACCTATTGGCGCCACTTCTGACAATCTCAAGGCGGCAATCTCTGGTGAAACACATGAATATACAGATATGTATCCTGGCATGGCTAAGGCTGCACGTGAAGAGAATTTTGATGAAATTGCCGATTGGTTTGAAACATTGGCAAAAGCTGAACGTTCACATGCGAATCGTTTTCAGAAAGCATTGGATAGCCTCGACTGAGCATTATCGCAATGTATTATTTTGCGTTAACAAAACCGGGCATGATGCCCGGTTTTTGTTATAAAACCTAAAGAACTACGCTATAAACATTTATGCCGAATACATCAATAAAGCCTAGAGAAGGCGGTCTTGAGGCACCCACGCGCCACCCTATTGATTGGAAAAATCCTGAATATTTTAATGAGGATGCTTTGCATGTAGAACTTTCGCGCGTATTTGATATTTGCCATGGTTGTCGCCGGTGCGTCAGTCTATGTAATGCATTCCCGGTATTATTTGATCTTGTTGATGAATCGGACACCATGGAAATAGATGGCGTCAGTAAAGATGATTATTCAAAAGTTGTTGATCAGTGTTATCTATGCGATCTTTGTTATGTGACTAAGTGCCCCTATGTGCCACCACATGAATGGAATGTTGATTTTCCTCATTTGATGTTGCAATCCAAGGCGATTAATTACAAAAAAGGCAAAACCAAACTAAGAGATAAGGTGCTTACCTCAACAGATAAGGTCAGTAGTTTCGCAGGTATCCCTATTATTGCGCAAACGATCAATGCAATCAATCATAATTCTGTGGCACGAAAAATCATGGATAAAGCCATTGGTATTCATTCACAGTCCATTTTACCAAAATTTTATAGTGATAATTTACATAAACGATTTGGTCGGCGTGATAAGAAAGAAATTAGCATTGAAAAAACAGAATCTACGCGTGGCAAAGTCGCGGTATTTGTCACTTGTTATGGCAACAAAAATGATCCGCAGCTGGTCGAAGACATGATTACAATCTTTGAATATAACGGCATTGCTGTTTGCCTGACAGACAAAGAGAAATGTTGTGGTATGCCTAAATTAGAATTGGGTGATCTTGAGTTTGTAGAAAAAGCAAAACAGATTAATGTTCCAGAATTAGTCAGATTAATTGATGCAGGGTGGGATATTATCGCCCCGATTCCGTCTTGTGTTTTGATGTTTAAACAGGAATTACCGCTTATGTTTCCTGATGATTCTGATGTCAAGAAAGTACAGGAAAATATCTTTGATCCATTCGAATATTTATTGTTACGCCATAAGGTTGGAAAATTTAATACGCAATTTAAAAATGAAATTGGGAAAATCGCTTATCACGTTGCCTGTCATCAGCGTGTACAAAAGATTGGCATGAAAACTAAAGATATTATGCAACTGGTACCTAATACTGAAATTGAAGTCATCGAGCGTTGTTCGGGTCATAATGGTACTTATGCCGTTAAAAGTGAATACCATGAGGCTTCGATGAAGATAGGTAAACCGATAGCAGACAAAATTAGAAACATTGAAATCGATCATTATGTTAGTGATTGCCCAATGGCAGGCCGTCAAGTAGAGAATGGGCTAGGAGGTGAGATGAAGCCAGAAAGTCCATTCGGTTTATTAAAACAGGCATACGGACTAGATTAATTTTTTTTAAATATCTGTTTTTCAATATACATATGTTTGATTTATAATATTTCTCGCCCATAGTATATGAAGGATATTACCTGAACTATGAAAAAACTTGAGCATAGTGATCTCTGGTCGCTTGAAGAATATGCCAAAAAACGCAGTGAGTTCAGGAGTAAAGTGCTTGCTCATAAGCAGAATCGTCAATTACATATCGGCCCTAATGCAACTCTCTACTTTGAAGATAACTTGACAATCCAGTATCAAGTCCAAGAAATGCTCAGGATTGAGCGTATTTTTGAAGCAACTGGAATTGAAGAAGAGCTTAATACCTACAATCCCCTTATCCCGGATGGATGTAATTGGAAAGCAACCTTCATGATTGAGTTTGCGGATGAAGCACAACGAAGAATTGCTTTAGTAAAAATGAAAAATATAGAAGAATCAATATGGATGCAGGTTGAGAGTAACGATAGAATCATACCATTTGCAAATGAAGACATGGAAAGAAGCAATGATGATAAAACTTCAGCAGTTCATTTTCTTCGTTTTGAATTGAATGAAGGAATGATAAATTCTGTAAAAAATGGTGCAAATATTTCTGCAGGAATTATACATTCCGAGTACCATCATGTTGTTGATGTGGCATCAGATGGCGTACGAAAATTATTATTAGAAGATTTAGATTAAATTATTTGCGGAAACCGTCAAGCAGCTTAGGCTATATCAATTCACTGTAGTTTCTGTTATATATCTGATGTATTCTCGCGCTATACTTGAAACACTATGTTTTTATCTAAAACACACCGAAGGTAAGCGCGCTTGAGCCAGAGTTATGATGCGTCCGATATAGAGGTTCTCACTGGACTGGATCCAGTTCGAAAACGTCCCGGCATGTATACAGACACTGCTCGTCCCAATCACTTGATACAAGAGGTGGTTGATAACAGTGTTGACGAAGCTATTTCCGGGTATGCAAAAGAAATCGAGGTTACCATACACAAGGATGGATCGATTTCTGTTAGTGATGATGGCCGTGGTATGCCTGTCGACAAACACCCTGGAGAAAAGGTTTCTGGTGTTGAAGTGATTTTAACCAAGCTACATGCAGGTGGAAAATTTTCAAATAAAAATTATCAGTTTTCAGGTGGGCTGCATGGTGTTGGTATATCGGTAGTCAACGCGCTTTCCAGTAAACTTGATGTCAATGTGAAACGCGATGGCAAGGAATACAACATGTCCTTTGCCTTTGGCGAAGTCAAATCAAAGCTTAAGGTTATTGGTGCGGTAGGAAAACGCAACACAGGGACGATGATTAAATTCTGGCCTGATAAAAAATATTTCGACACAATAAAAATATCTATCTCTAAACTAAAACATGCACTACGTGCAAAGGCAATTTTGTGTTCTGGCCTACATGTTTTTTTTATTGATGAAATAAATAAAGAAAAAGTCAATTGGTGTTATACGGATGGTTTAAAAACTTATCTGTCAGAAGCATTAGCAGGCTGTGAGTTGCTTCCCCGGGAACCTTTTCTTGAGAGTATGCAAGGCGATCATGAAGCGGCTGAATGGGTCGTGCACTGGTTGCCTGAAGCAGGAGAATTAATCACAGAGAGCTATGTTAATTTGGTGCCAACCATTCAAGGCGGCACGCACGTTAATGGCTTAAGATTAGGCTTACTGGAAGCCATGAGAGAATTTTGTGGTTCACGTAATTTATTGCCGCGTGGACTAAAACTTTCTGCTGAAGATGTTTGGGATCGTTGTAGTTATATTCTTTCTGTGAAATTAGACAATCCTCAATTTTCAGGACAAACAAAAGAACGTCTTTTTTCCAGAGAGTGTGCTATTTTTATTTCTGGTACTGTTCGTGACAGTTTCAGTCAATGGCTACATCAGCACATAGAAATGGGCGAGCGGATTGCCGAGCTAGCCATTTGCCATGCGCAGATAAGGCTCAAAGAAAGCAAGAAAGTTGTACGCAAAAAGCTAAACGGAGGGCCGGCACTGCCTGGAAAATTGACAGATTGTCTTATGCAGGATCTGGCTGTTACTGAACTATTTTTAGTAGAAGGTGATTCTGCAGGCGGCTCCGCCAAACAGGCGCGTGATCGTGAATTTCAGGCGGTCATGCCTTTAAGAGGTAAGATATTAAACACTTGGGAGGTTGATTCATTGCATGTGCTTTCATCAAAAGAAGTGCATGACATTTCAGTCGCAGTGGGTGTCGATCCAGGCTCTGACAATATTGACGGCCTGCGTTACGGGAAAATTTGCGTGCTTGCTGATGCTGATTCTGATGGTGCACATATTGCTACGCTGTTATGTGGTTTGTTTATGAAACATTTTCAGTTGTTGGTTGAAAGAGGACATATCTATATTGCTATGCCTCCCTTGTATAGAATTGATATAGGCAAGGAAATATTTTACGCATTGGATGAATCTGAAAAACAGGGGATCCTTGATAAAATTTCTGCTGAAAAAAAGAAAGGCAAAATTAATGTGCAAAGATTTAAAGGTCTAGGTGAGATGAACCCTTTGCAACTTCGTGAAACTACTATGTCCCCAGAGACTAGGCGCTTAGTTAAACTAACATTGCCAGATATTAAGAAAGCTGAAAAAATGATGGACATTTTATTAACTAAAAAACGTGCCTCAGACAGGAAAGCTTGGCTGGAATCCAAGGGCAATCTAACGACACTTTAAAGGAAACCACATTGGTTGAAAATAATAATTTTGATTTTCAGCAAAACGAACAAAGACCGCTGCAAGATTTTACCGAGCAGGCATATCTTGATTATTCCATGTATGTCATTCTCGATAGAGCATTGCCTCATATTGGAGATGGTTTAAAACCGGTTCAACGACGCATCATTTATGCTATGTCAGAGCTAGGCCTGAAGTCTGCTGCAAAATATAAAAAATCTGCTCGTACTGTAGGCGATGTGATTGGTAAATTTCATCCTCATGGTGACTCTGCATGTTATGAAGCCATGGTGCTGATGGCACAACCATTCACCTATCGTTATCCTCTGATAGATGGTCAAGGCAACTGGGGGTCAATGGATGACCCTAAATCTTTTGCAGCCATGCGCTATACAGAATCAAAACTGACAGTTTATGCTGAAATGCTCTTAAATGAATTGGGGCGGGGCACGGTCGGATGGCTGTCTAATTTTGATGGTACACTTCAGGAGCCAGAATTATTACCAGCCAGACTGCCAAATATTTTATTAAATGGTGCAACAGGAATTGCCGTGGGCATGGCGACAGATATTCCGCCACATAATCTTCTCGAAATAAACAGCGCCTGTATTCGTTTACTGGCATCACCAAAAGCAACCATAGAAGAACTTTTTGAGTATATCAAGGGTCCTGATTTTCCAACCAATGCAGAAATTATTACTGCTAAAGAAGAGATTCTAGAGCTATATAAAACTGGCCATGGTTCAGTGAAAACGAGAGCTGTGTGGGAGAAAAAAGACGGTAATATCATTGTCTCGGCATTACCGCATCAAAGCTCAAGCAGTAAGATACTTGAACAAATTGCTGCACAAATGAATGAAAAAAAATTACCCATGTTGGATGATTTGCGCGACGAATCAGATCATGAAAATCCTGTCCGTATTGTATTGATCCCCAGATCAAACAGAGTTGATTGTAATGTTTTAATGTCTCATTTGTTTGCGACAACTGATCTTGAGCGTAGTTATCGTGTCAATATGAATATTATCGGGATAGATGGCCGGCCAAAAGTCATGAATTTGAAAGCAATCTTGAAGGAGTGGTTGTCATTTCGTATAGAAACTGTAACAAGAAGATTACAGTACCGATTAGATCAAATACTAGCACAGATTCATATATTAAAAGGTTTGATGATTGCTTATTTGAATATTGATGAAGTAATTCAAATTATTAGAGAGGAAGAAAAACCTAAAGCCGTTTTAATGAAACGATTTAAATTATCCGATCTTCAGACAGAAGGGATTCTTGACCTTAAATTAAGAAAATTAGGAAAACTTGAAGAGATTGAAATCAAAGATGAGCTTATAGAACTTGGCAAAGAAAAGAAATCTCTGCAACTTGTCTTAAGTTCTAAGCGACGCTTAAAAACATTAGTAAGTAAAGAGCTTAACGCCGATGCAAAATCATTTGGAGACAAAAGAAAATCTCCATTAGTAGAGCGGGAAGAAGCGCAGGCGATTGATGAAAAACAATTAATTCTAACAGAAGATGTGAGTGTAATATTATCGAACAAGGGCTGGGTTCGCTCAGCTAAAGGTCATAATATTGACCCGCACAGTTTAAATTATAAGGCTGAGGATAGTTTTAAATGTTCAGCGGCAGGACGCAGCAATCAAAATGCTGTTTTTATTGACTCAAGCGGGCGATGCTACGCTTTACCCGCACATCTATTACCTTCTGCAAGAAGTCATGGTGAGCCAGTTTCAAGTAAGTTTAATACGCCTGATGGTGCCAGTTTTGAAGGTGTCATGTTGGGCAATGGAAATGAACTTTATTTATTAGCATCTGATGCTGGTTATGGCTTTATTGTAAAATTGGAAGATATGGTGACCAAAAATAAAAATGGTAAAGCAGTCGTCAATTTACCTAAAGAATCAAAAATATTATTGCCTGTCAGTGTCAGTGATTACGCGACGGATTTGATTGCTGCTGTTTCTACTGCGGGACGGTTATTGGTGTTTAAACTAAATGAGCTACCGTTATTAAGCAAAGGTAAGGGGCTGAAAATTATTCAGATACATCCAAAAAAATTAAAACTACGTGAGGAATACGTTGCGATGATTGCGGTTGTGCCTGATGGAGAAGTATTGTTTGTAAAATCTGGGAAAAGACACTTAAAGATCAAACCTACAGACATAGAACATTACATTGGAAATCGAGGTCTTCGTGGCAATATGTTGCCGAGAGGGTTTCGGAATATATCAGAAATAAGCGCTGTTAAGGAGTAAATCCTATAATATATTTTTCTGATTGTTTTGCTGCATCGATTTTTTTATTCACGGTATTATATCGCGTTATTTTTTAAATGTTTGGCTAGAAAAATTTTATGGCAACATACAGTACGAATGAGTTCAAGACGGGTTTAAAAATTATTATTGATAACTATCCGTTTGCGATTATATCTAACAAGTTTGTAAAGCCTGGCAAAGGTCAGGCTTTTAATCGCATTAAAATACGTAATCTTAAAAATGGTCGTGTTCTTGAAAGAACCTATAAATCTGGTGAATCTGTGGAAACTGCAGATGTTGTAGATATAGATATGCAATATCTTTATAACGATGGTGATGCCTGGTATTTCATGGATCAAACAACGTTTGAACAATGCTCGGTAGATAAAATAGCCGTTCACGATGCTGCGCAATGGTTAAAAGGCGAAGAGATATGTACAGTAACATTGTGGAATGGATCGCCCTTATCAATCACAGTCCCGAATTTTGTCACTTTGCAAATCACAGATACAGACCCAGGGCTCAGAGGTGATACGGCATCAGGAGGCTCAAAGCCTGCGACACTGGAAACAGGCGCTGTTGTCAAAGTGCCTTTATTTATTGAAAATGAAGAACTCATAAAAATTGATACGCGAACAGGTGAATACGTTGGCAGGGCTTAAAGAGTAATTATCTTAAATGTAATATCTAAGAGTGGAGGGTATGGGTTTTGGCTAAACAAACAGAGCAAATGCGGATTTTATATCAACAATATAAAGGCGAAGAATCTCGCATAATTAAAGAATATGCAAAATCTGAGGAATTAGGAATTGTAGTGCGTAAAAGCAATCTCAATGGAATGTCTCCTAAAGAATATGCTCGCGCCTTATTTAAAGATGGTGTAAATAAGGGATGGATTAGGGATGGATTAATGAGCGAAGACAAACTTACTGATAATTTTAAAAACCTTAGGGTATGTGTTTTGGTTACACAAAGAGAGCAAATGCGGATTTTATATCAACAATATAAAAGGCGAAGAATCTCGCATAATTAAAGAATATGCAAAATCTGAGGAATTAGGAATTGTAGTGCGTAAAAGTAATATCAATGGAGTGTCTCCTAAAGAATATGCTCGCGCCTTATTTGAAGATGGTGTAGCTAAGGGATGGATGATGAGCGATTCCGAATTAGCTAAAGATTTTAAAGCGCTCGAAGAACACTGCGCCTCGCTGAGGAAGCGTGAAAATATCTCGATTCAATTAATCAATAAGCAGCTAAAAGAAAATAAGCAATTCAATGAAGAAATAAATAAGATTTCGGAAGAAATACTTGAATATTGCAAAAAACTGAAGCTAGTTAGAGATAAGATAATCGCTCATACTGATCGAGATACCTACAACAAAAATGAAATTTTTTTGGGTAACTTCTGAAGAAGAGCTTTTAAGTTTCTTACAGAATATTCAAGAATATTGTGATGCCGTAGGCAATGCTATTGGTATCGGACCTCTTGCTTTTTCTGGCAGCGGTGGCAAGGGTGATGAAGGATATTTATTCGACTTCTTATGGCGAGCTGATTCCCTCATCCCATTCCTAAAGGACATGCTTAAAAACGAGAATTACAAAAAATATTTGTTCTCAATAAAACATGTAGAAAAAGATAGTTCAGGTTATGATGTGGAAATGAATGCGGTATGGGCAATTGAAAGATATGTTGATCATTTCAAGTAGATATAAATAATGTTTGATGTTCAGGATATTTTTTCCAAAACAGGTTCATTAGCGAGCAGTATCGAAGGCTTCACTGTTCGCCCTCAACAACAAAAGCTCGCACAGACAATTTTTGATGCTCTAAACAATAATGAGTCACTCATTTGTGAGGCAGGCACTGGAACAGGAAAGACCTTTGCTTATCTTATCCCTGCACTCATTACTCAAAAACGCGTGATTATTTCAACGGGCACAAAACATTTGCAAGATCAGTTGTATTACAAAGATTTGCCCATAGCACGTGAGGCATTAAATTTGCCGGTGGTGACAGCCTTACTTAAAGGTAGAGCGAACTATCTTTGTTTACATCGCTTAGAGAATGACGCTGAAAATTCTGCTTCTATCGCAAAAGCAGATTTATCTCATCTGCAAACGGTCAAAAAATGGGCAACACAGACAAAAAAAGGCGATCTGGCGGAACTGATTGATTTACCAGAAGATGCGGTCATTCGTTCTAAAATTATTTCCAATACAGAGAATTGTTTAGGACAAGAGTGCAAATTTTATGATGATTGCTTTGTGTTTAAGGCCAGACGCAAGGCCAATGAAGCAGAAATAATCGTTGTCAATCATCATTTGCTGTTAGCAGACCTAGCGCTACGTGAGTCAGGTTTTGGTGAAGTCTTGCCTAAGGCAGATACAATTATCTTTGATGAAGCGCATCAGTTGCCGGCATTGGCCTCTGAATTTTTCAGCCAAACTTTAAGTAGTCGACAATTTAATGAGTTATTCAGTGATGCCACGGCGGCTTATTTACAAGATACCAATGATATGGCAGGAATATTAGACGAAATCAGAGCATGCCAAACTTCTTTGAGTAGATTTCGTTTGAGCCTTGGTCGCAAGGAAAAACGCAGTGTATGGGTTGAAATATTTTCCGATAAAAAGGTAAAACAAGCATTACAGGAATTTTTAGATCATTTAAATTCATTAGAAAAATATCTTGATACTCTTTCGGAGCGTTCCAAATCTCTGGAAAATTGTTGGCAACGATGCAGTAACATGATCGAAAATTTAAAAACTTTCATTGAAAGAGAATCAGAAGATTTAGTACAATGGCTGGAAACCAGAGGCAGGGGTTTTTTATTGCATCAGACCCCACTGGATATCTCCGCAACATTTCAGGCGCGTTTAGCAGAACATGATTGTAATAGTATCTATACCTCAGCCACCTTATCTGTCGCGGAGGATTTTACGCATTTTTCCAACCAGCTTGGTTTGTCACAGATAAACGCACAAAGCTGGGACAGTCCCTTTGATTATCAAAAACAGGCATTGCTATATTTGCCTGAGGGTATGCCAAGCCCTGCTGAATCGATTTATACAGAGGCTGTGATTAACGTGGCCTTGCCTGTAATTGAGGCAAGCCAAGGTCATGCATTTTTGTTATTCACCAGTCACCGCGCCATGGATGAGGCGTATGGCCTGTTAAAACCAAGGATTGATTATCCTTTGATGCGGCAAGGGGATGTGCCTCGATCAGAATTATTACAGTCATTCCGCGAGACTCAGCATGCTATTTTATTGGGTACTACTAGTTTCTGGGAAGGTGTTGATGTCAGAGGTAAAGCACTTTCTTGTGTCATTATTGATAAATTACCTTTTGCGCCGCCAGATGACCCTGTATTTCGTGCACGTGCACAGGAGATGGAGAAAAATGGACAAAACCCATTCATGATGTATCAATTGCCACAGGCTGTTATTAGTTTGAAACAAGGCGTAGGTCGATTAATACGTGATGCTAATGATTATGGCGTGTTGATGATCTGTGACCCAAGGCTTAAAATAAAATCTTATGGCAGTATTTTTCTCAAAAGTTTGCCTGATATGAAAAAAAGCACGAATCTTGCAGATGTTGATGCTTTCTTTTTTGAAAATATGCACTAATTATTATTATAAGTTTCTGTCTGAAATAAAATTATCCCTGATAATGAAATTATCTCGCAGTCATATTATTTATTATAGATTATTACTATGCGTCAGTTTTGTGACCATCACATATATAGCAGCAACCTCATCAAAATCTATAGTTATTATATTGCTTGACGATAAAGTGAATCACTTCTTTGCTTTTTTTATTTTAGCGTTTTTGCTGGATTTTTCATTTCCACATTCTCGTTTCAATACGGCTAAAATTGTTCCATTAATTGCCTATAGTGTTTTACTGGAAGTTATTCAATATTTTTTACCATACAGAATATTCTCATTCTTTGATATTTTTACAGATATTCTTGGCTTGCTTGCTTTTGCATTATTGATTCCATTCATCAGAAGATTGCCTATATTGGGTGAGCGATGGGCTAAGTAACATTGTAAAAAAATGCCACGAGAAATCATTCATGAATAATCATTTTAAAATAAATCCAGCACAACAAGACTTTGTAGAATTATTACAAATCACAGACACGCATATTTTTGCTGATAAAAAAGATAGTTTTTCTGGTATTGATACTACAGTTTCTCTCAATAAAGTTCTGCGTTTGGCTAGAAAAAATAATTTTCCAGTGGATGCTGTATTAGCAACAGGCGATCTAGTTCATGATGCAAAAACTATTGCTTACGAAAAATTATTAGAAATATTTAAATCTATTGAAGCACCAATCTTTTGCTTGCCGGGCAATCATGACTCCCCAACCTTGATGCATAAATTGCTAAATATCAATAATGTCCATACTTCAAAATCAATAGAAATAGGCTCATGGTTAATCATCATGCTAGATTCTTTTCTTCAGAATACTCATGCAGGACAGCTTCAGCAAATAGAATTAGATTTATTAAATAAATTACTGGAAGAAAATCAGGATATACATGTATTGGTGTGCTTACACCATCCCCCTGTAGAGATTGGTAGCGTATGGTTAGATAGTATGCGATTAAATAATCCACAAGATTTTTTTGCAGTGCTTGATCAATATCATCATGTTAAAGTAGTGTTATGGGGACATATCCATCAGGAATTTAACTCTAAGAGAAATGATGTACATTTAATGGCATCACCCTCTACTTGTGTGCAATTCGCGTCAAATTCTGCTGAATATCAAAAAGACAATCGTACGGCTGGCTTTCGTTATCTAAAGTTATATACATCCGGAAAAGTAGAAACTGATGTTTTACGTGTAAAAAAAATGTCGATTAAAAATTAAGTTTGAAATTATTATAGCTCAATGAATATCGTGAACCTTGGATATTTTTGTCAGTTTTTATCTATGTAAATAGAGATGCTGTATTGTAAAAAGTAATGGGGTCGTTAAGAAACACTGGTTAACAGTATTTATCTAGTATCTTAAATATAGTAATAATTAAATATATTAATAGAATAATTTTTTTATGAGCGAACTGAAATACACAGAAGATCATCAGTGGGTGAGGCTAGAAGAAGACAACACAGCAACAATAGGCATTACTGATTATGCTCAAGAACAATTAGGTGATGTAGTTTATATCGAAATGCCTGAGATTGACAAAACACTCGGCAAGGGTGATGTAGCTGCAGTTATAGAATCAGTGAAAACCGCAGAAGAAATAAAAATGCCATTAACTGGTTCTGTACTTTCTGTGAACGAAGATTTACAAAATGATCCAGAATTGGTTAATACTGATCCCGAAGGTGATGGCTGGGTTTTGTCAGTCTCTCTGCAATCTCCTGAAGAAGTTGAAGCGCTTATGGATGAAAATTCGTATAACGAATTTTTAACGGGTCTTGACTAAAAAGCTTATTTGACTTAAGAAGCTAAAATACAATGAAACATTTTACCTTGCAAGTTATTTAACTTGTAACTTTATCTCTTAGATACACAGGCAGAGCGCTGGCAGCATCCACAGCCTCCCCACGTTCGAAACCATCAACCGCAAGTATACATATGGCCTCTGCAGAGGGGTAGCTGTCAGTCCGGCAAGCGGATAATGATTTACCCATCCTAGATGCAAGTTCATTTGCGTATGTTTCCCAGCCACTGCCAACACCCAGCCAGCCATTCGAGTCAGGAATAGGCACAACGTGAGGCGGACACACGGTTTCTTCACCGATAAGTCGCATAATATTATCCTCATTTGCTTGATATAAACCCCAATAAACTTCACCCATACGCGCATCAATTGCACAGGCTACTTGGTTTGATTTAAAAAATGCCCCCTGTGCCAAGGCCGCAAGCGTTGAGACAGGTACAACAGGGCAATTTGCCGACATTGCCAGCCCTTGGATTACGCCTGTTGCGATACGTACACCAGTAAATGCACCAGGACCACGCCCAAATGCCAGAGCATTTAGCTTGGCAAGTGATAGGGATGACTCTAAAAGCAGTTCATCAACCATGTTGAGGATAAGCTCCGCATGTTTACGAGGTGCGATTAGGTATTTTGTTGTAGTGACACCATCAATGTGTAGCGCGGCAGAACAGGCTTCAGTAGTTGTGTCTAATGCAAGTAGCTTCAAGAGCAATCCTTAAATTATAAAAAAATTTATTTAACCCATGTTTCATTACCAAACCTTGGGAAGAGGCATTATAATGCAGCCCATGTTTAAACCTGTCGAAGTATTTATTGGACTACGCTATGTAAGAGCTAAACGCCGTAACCATTTTATATCATTTATCTCTTTCATATCTATGTTGGGCGTTGGTTTGGGTGTGGCGGCATTAATTATCGTACTATCTGTCATGAATGGTTTTGAAAAGGAACTTACCGACAGGATACTGGGCATGGCATCCCATGCCACGATTGTTGAGCAAGGTAAATCTCTTTCAGATTGGAAAACCTTAGCTGATGAAGTAGCGCGTTATCCTGAGGTTACTGGTGTCGCGCCTTATTTTTACGCTGAAGGCATGCTGACTCATGCAAAAAATGTTAATGGCACTATCATCAGGGGCATTCTGCCAGAAGAAGAAACCAAGGTTTCTATAATTGCAGATAGAATGATTATGGGTAATTTCTCAAGCCTTGTGGCAGGAGAGTTTAATATGTTACTTGGCAAAGAGCTCGCTCAAGCATTAGACATTACTCACGGCGATAAGGTCACATTAGTATCCCCTCAGGCAAATATTACTCCTGCAGGCATCTTGCCTAGACTAAAACGTTTTACGGTTGTAGGAATTTTTGAAATTGGTATGTATGAATTTGACAGTGCTTTGGCACTCATTCATATGGATGATGCCATGCGTTTATTTCGAAAGCTAGGTCCTACAGGGTTACGCATAAAAACAAATAACATTCTTACTGCGCCAGAAGTGAGTAGAAATATTACTAAGGAGCTACCCGGACATTTCTGGGTGCAAGACTGGACACAAAGACATGCAAATTTTTTTCAGGCCTTGAAGACTGAAAAAACCGTAATGTTTTTTATTTTGATACTGATTGTGGCTGTTGCTGCATTCAATATCATTTCAACATTAATCATGACAGTTACAGATAAACAGGCAGATATCGCAGTATTGAGAACTATTGGCATCAGTTCTAAAAGTATTTTAGCGATCTTTATGATTCAAGGCACTTTGATTGGCGTGATTGGCATCTTATTTGGTGCAATTAGCGGTATCTGTATAGCAATAAATGTAGAAACTATTATCCCTGCCATCGAAAATATTCTGGACGTGAAATTTCTTTCAGCGGATGTCTATTATATCAACGATCTGCCTTCTGATATGCATTGGAACGATGTTATTGTTATCAGTATTGTAGCGTTCATTTTTTGCATACTAGCGACAATCTATCCCGCATTAAGAGCAGCACACACACAAGCTGCCGAGGCGCTTAGGTATGAATGATAGTGTTATGAATGAACAGGTTGTTTCATGTGCTAATTTATATAAATCTTTTATAGAAGGAGATTTAAAGGTTGATGTCTTGCGCGGTATTGGTTTAGAAGTTTTGCGCGGTGAAAGTATTGCTATTACGGGGATATCTGGCTCAGGCAAAAGCACGTTGTTACATTTATTAGGAGGACTGGATCTTCCCAATGAAGGTGAGATATCAATTGTCGGTAAAAATATATTAAACCTCACAGATACAGAACGTGAAAAATTACGTAATGAATCTCTAGGTTTTATCTATCAGTTTCATCATTTGTTGCCAGAATTCACTGCTCTTGAAAATGTCGCCATGCCATTATTAATCTCTGATGATTGTGATGCAGAGCTAGCAGCTAAATCGGCTCAAGAGTTACTAGAAAAAATTGGATTGGGAAATCGCTCGGAACACAAGCCTGGAGAATTATCGGGCGGTGAAAGACAGCGTGTTGCGATTGCTAGGGCACTTGTCACTCAACCTAAATGTATCCTTGCTGATGAACCTACAGGCAATCTGGATGAAAAAACTGCAGATCAGGTTTTTAATTTAATGTTAGAATTAAAACAGGATATTGGCACCAGTTTGATTATGGTGACACATAATCAAAACTTAGCTCTGAAAATGGATAAAACCCATCAACTACACGACGGCTTTCTCAAAGTATATTAAATATAAAAATTCATGAAAAAATTGAAAGATAATATGTTGGATATCGATTTTATAATTAAGATTTAAAAAAAGGAGAATCAGTTTATTTTAAATATTCTAAAAAATAATGAAAATAAAAAATTAGAGTCGAACCAAAAGGTTAAAGAACAAGAAAGTTTACAAAGTTCCATATCATAAAATTTTTTAAAATTCATACCAAAAACGAAGCCAATTAAGACGTGCATACACCATGCAAAATTGTTTCAGAACAATTCTCACTTCCACCTCAAACCATTATATAATTGTAAATTATAGTATTGCATGACCATAGTTTTCTTTTGACTATCTATCTAGATATGAAATAATAGGACATCCATGCAAGTGCTCCCTGAAAATTATTTTATTACGCTAATTTCTCTCATTTTTAGCTCTATTTTATTTCTGTATACGAACAGTGCATTTACTGAAACTTTAAAACCAGTATCGCGCATCGATCTTGAGTGTACCCGTATTGCAAAAAAACTCTCAAGCGTTAACTACAAAGAATGTTTGAACCGTAATTTGCAAGACAGTGGTAGTTCCTCCGCTCAAGGCGCTCCGATTCTAATTAAAGAATATCCTCCATTAGAAAATCGTGAACCAATGGGTCGAGTTTTGTTAATTGGAGGTGTTCATGGTGATGAATATTCTTCCGTTAGCGTCACTTTTAAATGGCTTCGGACGTTGGACAAACATCATTCAGGCTTATTTCATTGGCGAATTTCTCCACTCATGAATCCTGACGGCCTGTTAAAGAAAAAATCTACACGCACCAATGCTAATGGCGTAGATCTTAATCGTAATTTCCCGACACTTAATTGGAAAGAAAAATCAAAATATTACTGGGAAGTTAGAACCCGTAAAAACCCACGCCGTTATCCTGGTTCTAGACCTTTAAGCGAATCCGAGAGTCGCTGGCTTTATGATGAAATTAACAATTTTAAACCTGATGTTATTATCGCTGTTCACGCCCCTCATGGAATCGTAGATTTCAATCATAGTGGTGACGCGCGCGCGCCCAAAAAAATTGGCCGATTACATTTGGATCTGCTCGGAACCTATCCTGGTTCCCTAGGAAACTTTGCTGGCGTGCAACGAAGTATTCCGGTACTCACTGTTGAATTAGAACACGCCGGTATTATGCCAAGTCCTAGAGAAATTAATCATATATGGATAGATATGGTTAGATGGTTAAAAAAGAATATACTGAAAAACAATTCTGTTGAACTATTGGATATGGAGGAAGAATTACGCATGGCCTTGGGTGAGGATGAGTCCCTCAATGATAAAAAAACCAGATAACAATATTTTAAACTGAACCCTCAAATATAATTCGCCAAGTTCCATCTTTTTCCATTTTCCAGTATTGGCGCTTTCGGAATGCGATCTGGAAACTATCGCTGGAATAGTTTTGCATGAAGGTGGCAATCATAATAGGGTCGGTTCCATTTGGGTAAACAAAAATACTCGTATTATCTAGATTTATCTTGATGAAATTTTTGAATGGGGTTACACGACGTTTATGTTCAGCCCATTTTTCATAGTCCTTACCAAGGCCTTTATAGTCCTTGGAGTAATGGCTTAGATATAACTCAACATTACGACTTTCCCAGTCTTTTCTCCATTGCTCAAGATAGTTATAAAATTTATTTTGTCGTTTTTGCCATTCGGACTTGGTACCCCATTTAATTTCTTTTGCAAGAATTAACGGTGTTACTTGATTCACGCTAATGTACGGAGCCAATGCCTTAAAATCGTTATTGCTGATAATAACACAACCATCACTATCCTCAGGTGGCCGTGAAAAAACTGCATAAGGGGTGCCGTGCAGCCAAATGCCTGTGCCAGTTCGACCATTGCGTTTATCCCAAATATTGGGATAATTAATTGGAAATGCACCATCTCCGTACATATCTGGTAGCGTACTGGCTTCGATAAAATGCGTGAAAAAATAAATACCTAAAGGTGTTTTCTTATCACCTTCAAAAACTTTACCGTAACCATTTTTGCCAATCGTGGTGTAAAAATCATCCACGTAGACGGGTATACCGTTTTGGTTTTTGTATAAGAACATACGATGCCTAGATTGATCAACAATTAATACATAACGTTGTTTATTAGATAATTGAATCAAGGAAAGCGGTATCAGTTCTTTATTAATTGGAGATTTGTAATAATTCCACCGCGCCAGTATTTCGTTACGCAAGGCGTTAATTTCTTCATTATTTATTTTAGGAGAATTTCCAAGATTTGCGATACGTTGGTTTTTTGCCGTCATTAAGTCAGCATAAATTAATTGTACTAAAGCAAATTTTGGATTGATATCTTTTAATACTTTAAGCTTTGTCAAAGCTTCTTCAGTTTTTGATTGTTCTATGTCCTCGAGCGCAGACATTAAAAGATGCTCTGACTGGGTAGATAAGCTCTCTTTTGCCTCTGCTGCTTGCCACAAAGCAAGCAGTATTAGAATAGAACAAGCGGTAGTTTTTAAAAATTTTATTAGCATTTATCTAACTTGGCTAGATTCTTCTTTTGAAATTAACCAAGTCTCATCAATTTTATTTAATATCAATTGTTTCTTAACTCGATCTGTATAGTTGTCAGATTGATAAATTTGAAGAAACTTAACTGATGCCATATCTTTGCTCAGTATATTAATCTTTAAATTATCGAGAGAAATTTTTATATACTTGGGTTGATTCAAGCGTATACGGCGTTGTTTTTGCCATTTAGAACGATTTAAATTATTTGGTGGAATGAATTTTTCAGAATAACTCTTGATGTAGTTATCAATGTCTTTAGAAGACCAGCTATTTTTCCATCTATCCACAGAAGTTCTTACTGCTTTACGGGTAGCTTTCTTATCAAAAAGAGGTTTCAAGATGGTCGTTGGCCTAGGTTCTAATTTTGCCACTATCAGATCAGGTTGTATTTCTTTTTTATCGTCTGCAAGCTTTGGCGCTGAGTTTAGAGCGCCTATCATAGCGAGATTCTTTGGAGAATCTTTTTTTACTTCCTGCTTATTCGAGTGAAGTTGTAGAATCTTATTGTAAGCCTGAGAGGCCATTTTTGCGTAAATATCGCTCAGGTTTTTATGTGCTATGGCATAACTTGGGTGCGTATTTATAGCATTGCGTAAAGCTTCTTCGGCTTTGTCGTACTCACCATTTTTTGCATAAATTACAGCAAGATTATTGTATGGCTCAGGTAATTCCGGACGCTTCTTAGTTAAACTAATAAAAATGGATGCAGATTTCTTAGGTCTATTCATATTAGCGAGTATTATTCCTTTTAAGAATAAGGTTCGAATTTCATCAGGATTCTTAGTTAGATGTTCTTCCGCTAACATCAGAGCCTTAGAAAAAGTACCTTGCTTTATTAAGAGTTTAATTTCCTCATTACGGGCTTCAGATGAAGTGATAATGGAAATGTACAATATGATGAGTAAAAATAATTTATTTTTGGTATACATACTCTACTTATTCTTCAATATTATAACTTTTATTATAAATTATAAAATACAATGGACAAAACATTTGAAATCCAAAACTTTAAAACTCTTAAATTGAACCTGTAATGATGATGTACAGTACACGATCAATTTCTTTAACAAGACCTTAAATCCCTTTATATTCTAGAAACGCCCAGAGTAATGCAAATTGATTGCTATGTGTATCCAATTTTTTAGCAAAAACAGTCAATTATGTTTGAACTTTTCTGGATCGCTGTTGCCATTTACGTAATGACAGTATTCTCCATAGCATGCGAATGGTCACATTGCCGATTGTAGCAGAGCAAATACCAAGCAACAAACAGCCTGTCATGAGCGGTTTCCAGATATAGATCAATGTTTCTGTCATCCAGTACATGGAAAATTCGAAAGAAATATTTTCTATGGGGTCGTTTAATAAAACACTTCCGAGCTTATAGGCAAGATAATAAATTGGGGCAGCAGTAATTGGATTTGTTACCCAAACAAAGATGATAGATAAAGGCAAATTTACTCTCATTATTATGGCTGTAGCAGCAGCAAAGATTGTTTGCATCGGTAAGGGCATCATCGCCCAGAATAATCCAATTGCTACGCCGCCTGCAGATGAGCCTCGCGTCAGATGCCATATATCAGGCTCATGCAGTAAATCACCAAAGTAACGTAGATGCTTATGCTTTTGAATATGCCCTGTTTTAGGGATAACTCTTTGCAGCAGAGATTTCAGCTTCATTTGAAATACATTAATTTAAAAATTTTGCAATTATTTAAGTGCGCCATTATACCGTGAATTCAATTTGTAAGTGCAACTCATCCGATTGCTACGAACAACAAACTCTTTAGCATCCTTAACCTTTCGTTCCAGCAAGAATGAGATGCACAGATTTAAGACACTACACACAGTGTACCGAGCACTTAACGTTAGCAGATTTTTGCGCTGATGAAAGAGGATATACAAAAACAGAGATAGCCATTATGGTGGTTATGAGTGCCGTGGGGCACTGATAAATACTGCCTCTATTGACGAGAAACCGGCCATAGTAGATAGCAATGTATTGGCGACTTAGAAGTGTCGATACTGTTATCGATCAAGGCCGTCATGGGCTCTCTTACCTTGATCGAGCGCAAGTCTGTACACACCTTGATAGTTCAGGTGAAACGACGTACAGCCGAGGCGGCAAGACGGACTATCGTGCATGTGTTCACCTATGGGACGACCGGTACATATTATCACCTCACATTTAATGTCAAAAAGTTTGCAGAACATTAAAGTTATTCCTGACAATTGAATGCAGGAGTTTGCCTTGCTCCTGCCTATGCCTTTTAGGAGCATGGATTAAATGAAAATATCAACGGTTTAATATAATAATAACTTCCCAAAGAAAATGGGCTTCAGTAATATCACCCAAAAGCATTTAAACATGGTCATGAAAAATCCAATTATCGTCTCAGGAAAACACTCAATTCAAGGACACCACATGAAGTTTTTTAACATCAATGTTGCACTTCGAAGTTGAATCCGCGTTTTAAAATATTCATGTTTGGGAGCATTTAAAAAGATGCGTGTAAGGACGATTGCATTTTTAATCGGCATTATTATTTTTGTACAAATCCCAGCATTACCACCTGTGTGGATGCTGATTTTCTTGCCATTCATATTATTAGTATTATTTGTTCATCTGAAATTTCAGTTTTTTCTTAAATATATGCTGGTGATTTCAGGTTCAATTGCCTGTGGCTTTCTTTGGGCGTTTTTTCGTGCGGATATCATTTTAAGTAATGAACTGGACAAGGCGATTGAAGGGGAAACTGTGATCATTACAGGCAAGGTTGTTTCATTGCCGGAGACTGTGAACTCTGGAGTTCGTTTTGAATTTCAGGTAGCAGAAATAAAATCTCAAGATGGGCATAGTTTAAGGAATCCTGGAAAAGTTCGGCTTAGCTGGTATCAACAATATGATTTGATGCAACCAGGGTCGCATTGGCGACTCTATGTAAGACTTAAACGACCTCATGGATTTAGAAATCCTGGCAGTTTCAATTATGAAAGATGGCTATTCCAACATCGCATTCGTGCAGTAGGCTATGTGAGAAACAAGGAGCAAAACGATTTAATTCATAAAGCTTCTCCTTTTTCTGTAAATTATCAACGTCATCACCTTAGGGAGCTAATCAATACAAGCCATCTTGCTGATTTTGAGAAGAGCTTTATGCATGCCCTTGGCTTGGGAGATCGCAGTAAAATCCTCGCAAAAAATCGGCAGATATTAACCCAAACAGGAACGATGCATTTACTGGCAATCTCCGGGTTACATATTGGTTTGGTGGCATGGTTATTTTTCATTTTAGGCAGATGGTTATGGGCATTTTCAGGATCATTGCCGTTGCGCATGCCTGCTCAGAAATTTGCAGCCTTGGCAAGTTTATCTGGTGCCTTGATGTACGCTATTTTGGCTGGGTTTTCTATTCCGACACAACGCGCATTTATCATGCTCTCTGTATGGATGTTGTCACTTTTCTTTAATCGAAAATACGCAGGCAGTGATATCATCATCATTTCACTTTTATTAGTGTTAATCATCGACCCGTTTTCTGTTCTGGATACCGGATTTTGGTTGTCTTTTATTGCAATATCAATCATTGCCTACGGGATGACGTGCCGTGTTCAAACGAATATCTCAGCTTGGCGCAATATTTGGTGGAAGTGGGGCAGGATACAGTATCTGGTGGCAGTCGGTTTGTTTCCAGCGCTTATCTTATGGTTTCAACAATATCCTCTGGTGAGTATTTTTGCCAATATCATTGCTGTTCCCTATGTAAGTTTAATTGTTGTGCCTTTGGTGTTGCTGGGTATTATTTTATTGCCTTTTATTTTTCCGATTGGTGAATTTGTTCTGCAGCTTGCAGGACAGGCTCTGGAGTTTATATGGCCATTTCTAGAATATTTATCCAGTTTAGAATTTAATCTTTGGCATAGTGCATCGCCATCACCACTGGCATTTATAGCAGGGATGATAGGTATATTGATATTATTGTTACCAAAAGGTGTGCCAGTACGCTGGGTAGGGATGTTCTGGCTAGTCCCGCTTTTATTTCCGCATTCCAAGGCACCAGAAACGGGTAATTTCTGGTTTACCCAACTAGACGTAGGTCAAGGTTTGGCATCAGTCATACAAACTCAAAATCACGCTCTGATTTATGATACTGGTGATAAATTTAGCAAACGATTTAATGCAGCAGATGCAGTCATTATTCCTTATCTGCAATATCGAAATATTACTCATCCCGATCTTTTGATTGTAAGCCACAAAGACAGAGATCATAGTGGCGGAGTCAAAAATTTGCTTACAAAATATCCAAAAATACAAGTGTTGACCAGTGTTGGAAAAGAAATCGTTCATACAAATGTAGATAAATGCGTCGAGGGTCAGAAATGGCAATGGGACGGGGTTCAATTTGAAATATTAAGTCCGCCTCCCCATAAAAAATATCAAGGAAATAATAATTCTTGTGTGCTTAAGGTTAATAATGGTAGGCACGCTATCTTATTAGTAGGCGACATTGAGCGAACTGCAGAATCCAGTTTAATTAGAACATTGGCAGATAAACTTCCTGCAACACTATTAATTGCGCCACATCACGGCAGTAAAACTTCATCATCTCCGGCCTTTATCGATGCAGTTTCGCCAAAAATTGTTATATTTTCTGTGGGTTACAGAAACCGATTTGGTTTCCCGAAACAGGATATAATCTCCCGCTACAAATCGCGTCAGGTCAAAATGCTCAATACGGCCTATGATGGGGCATTATTATTCAAATTTGACAAAGATCGTGAGATGATATCTAGTCGTTACAGACATGATAATCAGAAATTTTGGGAATTTAGACCTTAAAAACAAAATAATTAGTATAAAACTTAATTTACATTAAGATATTAATTTACATTAAGATATTTAACAGGATAACTTAAAAAAAGTGCTGGAACTATTCAAAGAAGGCGGTTTCTTGATGTGGCCAATCTTAACCTGCTCGGTTGTCTCATTGTCGATCATTCTCGAACGATTTTGGTCTTTGCAACAAAAACGTATTGCTCCAGATCGTTTGGTTGCTCAAGTATGGCAATGGGCTAAAGCAGGACGCCTTGACGAGAAGCGCCTGCAAAATTTGCGTCTTAGCTCTCCTTTAGGCAGAATCTTGGCTGCAGGTCTTGTGAATCGCTCACATGAGCGTGAGGTAATGAAAGAGAGCATTGAAGAGATAGGGCGCCAAGTCGCGCATTCACTGGATCGTTTTTTGAACACCTTAGGGATAATCGCATCAATTTCACCCTTGCTTGGCTTGTTAGGAACGGTGATTGGTATGATTGAAGTTTTTTCTGTAATTACTCAGCAGGGTATCGGCGATGCCAGTGTTCTGGCAGGGGGTATTTCTAAAGCACTGCTGACGACGGCAGCCGGGTTATCAGTTGCTATCCCTACACTAATATTTCATCGTTATTTCAGCAGTAAGGTAAGTGATCTGGTGATGACAATGGAGCAAGAGGCATTGAAAATGGTCGAAGTGATGCAAGGCTTACGCGAAAATGAATATACATTTGACAAAACCAATTCACCTAACAATTCATCTAAATAATATCCCTATTAGAAAAATACTTTGCAAAGCAAATAGCCAAATAAATAATCAGATAATATAGTTAATGAATTTCCAAAAAAATCGACCAGACGAACTTGAATTAAATATCACGCCGCTGATTGATGTGGTATTTTTATTACTCATTTTTTTCATGGTCTCAACAACGTTTGATGATAAATCAGCAATGAATATTACCTTGCCGAAAGCCAGTAAAGAAATTGTTGATGTAAAACTAGGCGCGATCAATATCTTTATTGATGCTCAGTCACGTATTTATGTTAATGAGAAAAAATTATTAAATTCGCAAGTATCGACTATTAAAGAAGTGATTTACGATATTGTCGCTGAGATCCCAGATGCCCATATTATTATCAGCGCAGACCGGGCAACGCCTTATCAAATGATGATAAAAACTCTGGATGTCGCTCGGCAGTTAGGTCTGATTAATATTACATTTGCAACAAGAATTGACGAAGAAGATTATTGATATACATTCCTCGCATCTATGGTTCACAAGGTTTGATGCTCTCTCCTAAATTCATAGAAGCACTTTGGTATGGCAAGCATCCCTTGTCTATCGTGCTTATACCGTTCGGATGGTGTTATAAACTATTAATAATTTTACGTCATTTTTTATATAAAAATGGCATCCTACCAACGCAAAGACTTAGTATTCCTGTGATTGTTGTGGGTAATATTGTTGCTGGCGGGACAGGCAAAACACCTTTAGTTGTATGGCTTTCAGCTTATTTGAAAAAAAAAGGTTACAAGCCAGGAATTGTCAGCAGAGGCTATGGAAGCAAGGTTAAAAAATGGCCTCAGCAAGTGCGTGTAGATAGCAATCCTGAATTGGTTGGAGATGAACCTGTCTTATTAGCGCGCAGAACAAATTGCCCAGTTGCCATTGCGCCTAACCGTTATCTTGCAGCAAAGGCGCTAATTGATCATAAGCAAGTAGATATCATCGTTTGTGATGATGGTCTGCAGCATTATGCTTTAGAAAGAGATATTGAAATCTCTGTCATTGATGGGATTCGTCGTCACGGGAATGGACGTTGTTTGCCAGCTGGTCCTCTGAGAGAGCCTGTTAGTCGTTTAAAAAATGTTGATATGATTGTTTGCAATCATAATGCGACTAGATGGGAATTCGACATGAAGTATGTACCGCAGCAACTGCGCTCAATAATAGATGCAAATAAATGCTGTGATATCAAGCAATTTCGCAATCAATTAATTCATGCCATTGCTGGTATTGGAAATCCAGAAAATTTTTTTTCTTATTTGCGCAGGCAAGGTATTCGTACAATTGAACATGAATTTCCAGATCATTATCAATTGAAAACAAAAGATATTTTTTTTGATGATAATTTTCCTGTCGTTATGACAGAAAAAGATGCCGTAAAATGTATTAAATTTGCATCCAATGAGCATTGGTTTTTACCAATAAACATAAAAATGACAAGCGCCTTTGAGCATCGCCTGACAATTTTATTAGAAGGAGTTTATGATGGATAAAAAATTGCTTGAAATTCTGGCGTGTCCAGTAAGCAAAGAGCCCTTAATTTATGATAAGAAAAATCAGGAGCTGATCTCGGTATCCGCGCAACTTGCCTATCCGATCAAAGATAACATCCCTGTGATGCTAGAAAATGAAGCCAGAAAACTCACAGATGAGGAAATTGAATATTTCAAAGGTTGACTTCAAATTTAGCATCATTATACCAGCACGTTATGCGTCAACCCGTTTACCTGGGAAGCCACTACTGGAGATTAATGGCAAACCGTTAATCCAACATGTCTATGAGTCTGCATGCCAATGTAAAGCTGAAAAAGTTTACATCGCTACTGACGATATGCGCATTCAGGAGGCAGCGTCATCATTTTCTGCTGAAATCATCATGACATCACCTCACCATGTATCGGGGACTGATCGACTTTCTGAAGCAGTTTCACTATTGCAATTAAAAAATCAAGAAATTATCGTAAATCTTCAAGGTGATGAAATTGGTATATCAGAAAGATTGATACATCAAGTCGCAAAGAATTTAAATGATCATCCAGATTATAGTATTGCAACGCTCTGTGAACAGATAGATAACGACGTTGATATAAATGATCCTAATATTGTGAAAGTTATTTTTAGTAAAAACAATACTGCATTATATTTCAGCAGGTCTGTCATCCCTTATTCAAGAGAAAATCAGAAACAAAAATATTTTAAGCATCTTGGCCTTTATGCTTACCGAGTTAGTTATTTGAAAAAATTTAACGCGACTCCAGTCTGCGAACTTGAGCGTAGCGAATCTCTAGAGCAGCTCAGAGCTCTTTATGTGGACGAAAAGATTTATATAGAAAAAGCTTCTGTCCCTACTGGTATTGGAATTGATACGGAAGATGATTTAGTCAAGGCTATCAAGCAATTTCAGTCATCAAACTTTTAATATAAAAATATTATTTGTTTGTATGGGTAATATCTGTCGTTCGCCCACGGCACATAGTCTATTTTTGTTTCTGATTCGAGAAGAACAATCGCAATAAGATTATTGAAGTTGATTCTGCTGGAACAAACTCGCGGAGCACTGGAAGTCCGCCTAATCTTTCTGCGCAAATGGTAGCGCAAGCACATGGTATCGATCTCACTGACTTACGCGCCCATTGTGTAAAAAAAGAAGATTATAATTATTATAACCATATTATAACGATGGATGAAATCAATCTGAACAACATGCTATCTGGATGTAAAAAATATAACCAGCGTAAGCTAAAACTATTACTTGAATATGCAGATGACACCAAAATTACTGAAGTTCCAGAGCCTTATGGCGAAGGGGTGACTAGATTTTTGCAACGGTTGATAGATTAATCGAGCAAGGGGTGTTTGGGTTTATTACGTAGTGTGAAAAAAGAAATAACTAAAAGCACCTAGCGTTCTCTATAAATGATACGCCCTTTGCTTGAATCGTAAGGCGTTATTTCTACAGTTACCTTATCGCCTGTTAGAATACGAATATAGTGTTTACGCATTTTTCCGGAAATGTGTGCGATTATTGTATGACCATTTTCCAATTCAACACGAAATGTTGTATTCGGAAGGGTGTCGGTAATCGTGCCTTCCATTTCAATTACATCTTCTTTTGCCATCTATTTTTTTTACTCTATTTTGAAAAAACAGCGCATTGTGCCTGAAATCTGACATCCTGGCAAAATCAGACCGCATTTTGCGGAGGTTTATTATGCCATTTCTCCCGATAGAAATATTCAAGAGGCTGATATTCATCCTTATATTGCATTTTTCTGCAATGAGCTATCCAATATCCCAGATAGAGCCAGCGCAGCCCCTGATTTCGTGCAGCTTCGACTGCTGTGAGGATGGCATAACGTCCCAAACTTCGATGTGATTCATCTGGATCAAAGAATGTATAAACTGCCGACAGTCCATCATTTAATTCGTCAATAACAGCAACAGCTAATAATTTACCTTTCTTTCTAAATTCATAAAAAATAGTTGTCATCCAATCGGTTATTAGAAAACTGATAAAACTTTCAGGATTAGGATCATTCATGCCGTCTTTAGGATGCCTTGCCGCGAGGTATCGCTCGTAAAGATTAAAATATTTATCGCCAAATACTGCAGGCACTCTAGTTATTTCCAAATCATTATTTCTTGTACAGTTACGTTTTTGATTTCGATTTTTGATAAAGCTATTAATGGGTAAACGAATAGCAATACATGCATGACATTGCTGACATTGAGGTTTATATATGTGATTGCCACTGCGACGGAAACCTAGCTTAATTAGATATGTGTAGATATTTTTATTCATTAGAAAATCTGGATCTGCAAATATTGTCTTTGCATTTTCTTTAGGCAAATAATTACATCTATGCTCTGGCGTTATGTAGAAGCCAAGTTTTAGTGTATTAATATTTTGTTTTAGATTGCTCATAACTTATAGTCAGAAATAGATGGCCAGCCTTGTTTAGGTTTACTACAAGTTGCACCGCAAGATTTAGCTAGAATATTGGAGAAATTATTCCTTGGTATTACTTTTGCTCCAAGAGTTTTTAGATGATTATTATATATTTGACAATCAATTAAATCATATTCTAGTTTCTTTATTAAATGAACTAGATGTGCCAAACATATTTTTGAAGTATCTGTCATATGGCTAAACATAGATTCACCAAAAAAAATTTTGCCAATTGCAATCCCGTAAAGACCGCCGACCAATTTTTTTCTGTACCAACATTCAACAGAATGCGCATATCCATTTTCATAGAGTAAATTATAATTTTTAATGATTGACGTAGTTATCCATGTCCCTGAATCATTTAGTCTTGGCTCTGCGCAACATTTCACAACCTCTGCAAAAGCCTTATCAAAGGTAATAATATATTTATCTTTACGTAAAGATTTTTTCAAGCTTCTGGATATTGTGAATTCATCAGGAAATAAAATGCACCTAGGATCAGGAGACCACCACATGACAGGTTGTCCTTCAATGTACCAAGGGAAAATACCTTGACAGTAAGCATCGATTAAACGATTAGGATTTAATTCGCCACCAATCGCCAGTAAACCATTGGGCTCAGTGAGCGCGCAAGCGATATCTGGAAATTCTTCGGAGAGAATATTTTTGGAAATCCAGTAGAGTTTGTTTTGTGTAATCATTGCTATAGATCACATTCGCCTGAAGTATGTTTTTCCAGATTTTTACCCTTTAATTTGCTGTTATGAGTAAATTTTTACCTAGCGCTTTATTTAACATACCTCTTGAACCAAATAAAGAAAATGATGTTTCGGCATAATACCCATTATCCATAAGGAAGCGGTAATAAATTTTATTACCATTTATAAGATTATATAGGCTTGGTGATAATACTTCGCTATCTGTGATATAGCCTATGATATATTCAGCCGAACGAGACTGCAAAAAGCAGGAGGAATCATTAATAGAGCGGTTATGTAATCGCCCTTTATCAATCTGAAAAGTAGGGCAATGCTCGTCATCAAGAAGTTCAAAGCTCTCTCGAATATTAAATCTTAAATAGATGACATCATTTGTATATTTATATACTTCCAGCTTATAGCCATCATCATTTTTAATAGTGGCTATATGTGCCTGATAATCGGAGTCTATGTCCGTGTGTAACACGATATTCCACTGAGCCTGACTTTGCATCGACAGGCTTAGGAGGAATATTACATAAATTGTCTTTCGTCTCATCTTACCTATAATGTAGCAAGAAATATTTAATAGAAAAATATCAATATATGCTAAATTTGATATTATTACTTAATCTAATGCCAATATTTAAAGATTCTAAAAGTCAGTAAGACTGCTTATTTGGGGCGTATAAGTTTTAAATAACATTACGATGAACTGTGTCAGTTTGTTTAGAAGAAATCTGGTCTTGCGTTAAAATATCTTTATATGTTTTTATACCGCAAACGCTCCAGATAAATATTGAAATCAGGTCTTACCAGTGTCTTTATTTGGAGTATATATGGGCAGTAAAGTCACATTACTGCTATTTTCTGGTAACTTCGTTATTTTTGCAGCACCTTCTTTTTTTACCTCATCTATGCGTATGATTGAATGTATAGGGATATAGGTACGGGAGACATCATTAAATTCTGATTTAAGGTTTTCTTCTGAAGGGTCGACCAAGACCGATGATCTTTCGCCAAATACGATTTCTTCAACCACAACAAAACCAAACATTTCACCCGCATGGACACTGCGAGCAAAGATCTCGTAGATTTTGCTTTGATTCTGAAAAGTAACCTTGTAGATAGTTTTATGTGCCATTGTACCCAAGACTTTTGTTTATACTGTTTATTTAGCCAATCCCAACGCGCCACATAATATCAGCACTTGCCTAAACATTCGAGGTTGTTTAATGCCGATTGTCAAAATATTCAGGCCGGCGTTAATTTTCTACCTTAAACAGTGGCTTTTTTTCGCTGTTTGATTCCATTTTAAGAAATCTTATTCATTAGTAAAAAATGATATTTGCTTTCATATCAGACTTAAATTATAAGGTGATAAAAAGCGCGCCACTAAGATCAAGCAGCTTGATAGCCCTGATGTTGCCCTCTTATAAAAAAACAAAAAGTTGGGATGGTTGAGTCACCTAACGCCAAACTAATGAGCCGGAGCGTGACGGCGGTCATTGAGTTTTTTATTAGACCCAGCGCGACAAACTAAGACATGGCTTGCTTTATTTTTGTTATTGCTGAACATTAATACAACCTTTCAAAGTGCTGTCGCGTAAACTACGAACCATTGGCCAATTGAGATAGTAAAGAGTATATTCTGAACTGCTCTCAGCGGCACGAATACGAGCTACACCAACCACTCTGGCAGAATTACGAAAATTAACTTCCAGTTCACCCTTAGATGGGAAGCTACTCAACACGGCAAAGGATTCGCCACTAATCTCTTCGTGATTCTTGATTAAACATTTTGCCAGTAAATCCGGTCTAAGGTTACTTTCACCTTCAGTGACGCTTCCTCTCGTCAAAATGTCGTTCGGGGTATGGGCACACCCGGTCAGTAAACACAGTGTTAAAATGAGTTGTTTTATTCGTTTCCTTCCTCTAAGTAAATCCGGTTACCTGTAATTTGTCGATGACGGTGTTTGTCAATAAATTGAAACAATGCAATATAATTGCGTCGAAATTACGCGCCTAACGCTTGAATTCAGCCGACGCGTAAGCGGTCAGGTGGAATGATTTATTAGCAATTTCCCTTATAACTTTTCCCATGCCGTACATGGGCTTGAATTGCCATGAATATTTTCTGACCGAGACTTATTGGTAATTCGTGAAATTTTACCTGATACAACAAATTTGGCTATTTCTTTTTCAAATTTGGCTATTTCTTTTCCAATGTGTCCATGGACAAGAGGGGTTTTCCTAGATCTCGCCTCTATGCCACTCGCAAAGGTGAGGTAGACATCAGAATGGTATTTTATCAATTGAGAAATAACATAGTGACTATCAAATACTCTCTCTTTGGGGATTTTATTCAAAATTTCTGATATTGAATTCTGCATTTTCATTATTCCCTTCTTTATTGGTAGACATCCCAATATACCATGAAATGCAGATTAGTACTTGCGGAGGATCAATGTTTGTCATTAACACAGTTTTCATCATGCGCTCGATCTATCTGATGGTTATTTAGATTTCTTTTGTGTCAATTATTTTGTGATATTTTTAAAATCAGGATTGCTTGTCCAGATAAGTCTCTGCGTCCAATGCAGCCATGCAGCCACTGCCTGCTGATGTTATTGCTTGACGATAGACATGATCAGCAACATCACCAGCAGCAAATACACCAAGCATACTAGACATAGTAGCCAAACCTTCAAGGCCACTTTTTATTTCGATGTAGCCATTATTCATCTTGAGCTGACCTTCAAAAATTGAAGTATTGGGTTGATGTCCAATAGCTATAAAAATGCCTTTCAGTTCTATATCTTTCGTTGCGCCAGTTTTTGAGTGTTTAATACGCATTCCAGTGACGCCTGTATCATCACCCAAAACCTCATCAAGTTCATGATTCCATTCAATCACTACGTTGCTATTTTCTGCTTTTTTTTTCAAACGATTCGCAAGAATTTTTTCAGAGCGAAATTGGTCGCGACGATGAACGACTGTCACTTTTGATGTAAGATTAGAAAGATATAAGGCTTCTTCAACGGCAGTGTTACCGCCACCAATGACAGAAACTTCCTGTTCGCGATAAAAAAAACCGTCACAAGTGGCACAAGCAGAAACACCTTTACCTTTAAAGGCTTCTTCTGAGGGCAGTCCGAGGTATTTAGCCGAGGCACCCGTTGCAATAATTAATGCATCACAGGTATAAGTCCCTGAATCGCCAGTAAGCTTAAAAGGGCTTTGATCGAGATGAGCCGTATGGATTTGATCAAAAATAATTTCGGTGTCAAAGTGCTTAACATGACAGAGCATGCGCGCCATTAAATCTGGTCCTTGCAAGCCTTCAACATCGCCAGGCCAGTTATCGACATCGGTTGTCGTCATTAACTGACCGCCTTGCTCAATCCCGGTAATTAATACTGGAGCAAGATTGGCGCGTGCAGCATAAAGAGTCGCTGTGTAACCTGCGGGACCTGAACCTAGGATCAGTAGACGGCAATGCTTATTTTCACTCATTTTTCATTCTGAACTAGGAAATTAGAGGATAGACAAAGGGGTGCTCATGTTACGTTAATCCATAGCGGCTGGCAAAATACTTAACATAGGCTTTTTGAAGTTAAGGAAAAATGAGTTTTAATATAGAAATAATTCTTATTAAACATGATAATAGGGCATTTTTTAATTAATTAAGTTTAATCTTATTACAAGCAATAATTCATGATGCAAGCTAAACGTAAAAAAAATCTAGGAAATCCCTTAAGTAGCCAAATATTGAAAAATATTAGGGAGGTCAGTATCATATGTATCGCTACTGTTTCTATATTATTATTTATAGCGCTTTCTAGCTTCTCCCCAGAAGACCCTGGCTGGTCACATTCCACTCCCCCTGTAGATATTATTCAGAATAACACTGGCATTATCGGTGCACGGGTAGCTGATTTCCTATTACATTTGTTTGGCTATCTTGCCTATACCTTTCCATTTATTTTGGCCTATAGTGGATGGCGAATCTTTAGATCGATTCAAAATGAAAAGCATGTAAATTATGAACACTATGCCATTCGTGTTGTGGGATTTATATTAGCACTCATTGGAACCTGCGGCTTGGCTTGCTTGCATTTTCGTGTTGGCGATGGCTTGCCTTTGGCAATTGAAGGTGCTGGCGGCGGGATTCTTGGCGATTCGTTTGGAACTTTGCTTGCCTCAAATTTTGGACACACAGGCAGCACGCTTGTACTGCTGACAATGTCTCTTGTTGGTGTGACACTATTTACGGATTTTTCATGGTTGTGGGTCATGGATATTACAGGTCATTATACTTTTAAGGTACTGGATTTTATCTCAGGTCAGCGTGAGCTTAGACAGGATCACGAACTAGGCAAACAGGCCAAACGTGAAAGAGATGCTGTTTTAGAGATTGAAAAAGAAAGAAGTGAAGGTAGATCACCAGTCAAGATCGAACCAATTATTTCCGAGTTTGAGGTAAGCAGCAGGGAGCAAACAGAAAAACAGGTTAATTTATTTGAGCTTTCTGATGATACTGCATTACCACCGCTGGAGTTGCTTGATATAGCCCCAGAACCTAAAGGACAATACTCTCGTGAATCACTTGAAGCTGTTTCACGACAGCTAGAACTTAAACTAAAAGACTTTGGTATTGAAGCACAAGTCGTAGAAGTTTTGCCTGGACCTGTGATTACACGTTTTGAAATACAGCCTGCGCCTGGCATTAAAGGTAATCAGATAATCAATCTAGCCAAGGATATAGCGCGTTCTTTGTCTGTGGTTAGTGTTCGTGTGGTGGATGTTATCCCTGGAAAATCTGTTATAGGCGTGGAAATTCCGAATGAATATCGGGAATTGGTTGCGCTCAGCGATATCTTCAAATCAAAAGAATACGATGCAATGAAATCTAGCTTAACGATTGGCCTTGGTAAAAACATTAGCGGCCAACCCGTTGTTGCAGACATGGCTAAGATGCCACATCTATTAGTGGCTGGTACCACAGGCTCTGGCAAATCTGTTGCTTTGAATGCGATGATTTTGAGCTTGCTTTATAAATCTACACCAAAAGACATTCGTTTGATCATGATCGATCCAAAGATGCTTGAACTTTCTGTCTATGAAGGTATCCCTCATTTATTAGCACCTGTTGTAACAGACATGAAAGAAGCATCAAATGCCTTACGTTGGTGTGTTGCTGAAATGGAACGTCGTTATAAATTAATGGCTTCATTAGGTGTGCGCAATATCGCTGGCTACAATCGTAAAATTGAGGAGGCAAATAAGCGCAAGGAGCCTATCCCAGATACATCATACCGACCAGTTAATGAAGATGATCCCGTGCATTATTTAGAGAACCTGCCTCTTATTGTCGTAATCGTTGATGAGCTTGCGGACATGCTCATGACTACAGGTAAAAAAGTTGAAGAACTCATCGCAAGATTAGCGCAAAAGGCCAGAGCCGCAGGAATACATTTGATTTTGGCAACGCAAAGACCGTCGGTTGATGTAATAACGGGTTTGATTAAGGCAAATATTCCAAGCCGTATCGCTTTTCAGGTTTCATCAAAAGTTGATTCAAGAACCATTCTTGATCAAATGGGCGCAGAAACACTGTTGGGGCATGGGGATATGCTTTATCTTCCGGCAGGTACCAGTATTCCGGAAAGAATACATGGCGCCTTTGTCGATGATCATGAAGTACATGCTGTTGTTCAGAATATAAAATCAAGAGGCGAGCCTTCCTATAACGATGATGTTCTCAACCCCCCTGAAGAAGGTGGAGTGCAACCTGTCGCAGGAATTGATGCAGCTTCAGGTGAAATAGATCCACTCTACGACGAAGCCGTGCAAATTATTACTGAAAGCAGAAAGGCTTCTATCTCTTATGTGCAAAGACGTTTGAGAGTAGGATACAACCGCGCAGCAAGGATTATTGAAGCAATGGAACGCAGTGGTTTGGTGAGCCATATGAATTCTAACGGAAGCCGTGAAGTATTGGCATCTGCACCACCGTCGATTGATTAATATAATCAATTAAACGTTACTATGAAAATAATGACACTATTTGTATTGATGTTATTTGTATCAACAAGCTATGCGGAAAGTAGTAATGGAAATTATCTTAACCATTTTTTAAAAAATACACAGAAACTGGAAGCAAAGTTCAAGCAAACCTTGATAGATGATCAAGGCATAGAGTTGGAAAGCTCTACTGGCGTAGTATTTTTCAGTCGGCCAGATAAGTTTCGCTGGGATTATCAACACCCCTACATACAGACGATTGTCACTAACGGAAAATTATTATGGTTTTATGATGAAGATATTGAACAGGTAACTATTCAAGATGTTTCATCATCTATAAAAAATACACCTGCTGCTATTTTTAGAAGTTATAAAGATATTTATGAGCATTTTATTATTATTGATATGGGGAATATTGAGCAATTTAATTGGGTAGAGCTAACGCCAAAAAATATAGACAGTCAATATAAGAGTATTCGACTTGGTTTTGATGAAGATAAATTAGGCATGATGGTGATATTTGATCACCTTGGTCAGGTGACACGCATCGATTTTACGGATGAGGTTATTAATAAAAAAATAGATGACAGTATGTTTAATTTTGAATTACCACAGGGCGTAGATATTATTGATAGCAGGAGCTAAATTTGCGCTTGGAAACTAACGCTGTTTTCTGCTTTATGCGATCCTCCATATTAAGGTAGCATCTACAAGAAATTTATTTAATGGATATATTTCAGTGAAACTAAATAGTCAGGAATTTAAAGCGTGGAATAAGAAAGCTGTTACCTTACTCGGTATGTCTGGAGTGGGGAAGACGCGTCTCGCCTGTATGTTACGTCAGCATCACTGGTTTCATTATTCAGGTGATTATCGTATTGGGACACGTTATCTGAATGAGCCTATTTTAGATAATATTAAACAAAAACTAATGCATATTCCTTTATTAAAAGATCTCATGCGCGCAGACTCCTTACATCTTCGTAATAATATTACTGTGGATAATCTCAATCCTGTCTCAACTTTTTTGGGTAAATTAGGAAATCCTGAAGATGAAGGGGTTAATCTCTCTGAATTTAAATATCGGCAGGAGTTATATAACCACGCAGAGATTTCTGCTATGAAAGATGTGCCAGAATTTATACATAAAGCACATTGTGTTTATGGTTATGATCATTTTATTAATGACGCTGGCGGCAGTCTTTGTGAGCTTGATAATGCAGAAGCACTTAGCGCATTAGCAGATAACACGCTAATTTTGTACATAAAGGCATCAAAAAATGATGAACAAGAATTAATAAAACGTGCTGAAAATTCACCGAAACCGCTTTATTATAGGGAAGTTTTTTTGGATGAGCAATTGGCAGCTTATATGTTGGAAAAAAATCTTGAATATGTGGCACTGATAAAGCCAGATGATTTTGTTCGATGGGTATTTCCGCGATTATTTTATTCGCGTGTACCAAGATATGAAGCAATTGCAAATCAATATGGTTATACCATTACGACTGAAGAAATTTCTGCGGTACAAAATGAAGGTGATTTTTTAAAGCTTATTAGCAATATTCTTAAATAATAAAATAATAAAATTTTTTTGAGGGATTTAAAGATGCCTTTGGTAGCCAATACAACATTGCCCAGTTTTGATCAGCTTCGACAAGAAGACGGGACTGTGATTTCGCGTAAGCAAGCAGAACGTCAAGATATACGTGAGCTTCATATTGGCCTTTTGAATATGATGCCTGATAAAGCTTTGGCCGCGACCGAACGGCAATTTTTTAGATTGGTAGGTGAAAGCAATCAAATTGCACAGTTTTATGTACATCCATTTACGATAAAAGAGCTTGTTCGTAGTTCAGAAGGGCAAGCGCGTGTAGATAAATATTATAAAAGTTTTGAGCAAATTAAAAATGATGGGCTTGATGCCTTAATCATTACAGGCGCCAATGTTACTGGCTCAGAATTATCTGAGCAATGCTTCTGGAAGCCGCTCAATAAAATTGTTGATTGGGCTTATGAAAATGTTACTTCGACTTTATGCTCATGTTTAGCAACACATACTGTTTTGCAATTTCGTTATGGGCAAAAACGGAGTCTTTTACCTGAAAAAAAATGGGGCGTGTATCCACATCGAGTGACTAATAAAAAACACCCTTTGGTTACAGGGGTGAATACACGTTTTGATGTGCCGCACTCAAGATTTAATGAAATACGGAAAGATCAGTTTGAAGAAGCCAAATTAAAGATATTGGTTGAGAGTACAGAATCTGATGTGCATATAGCTGTTAGTGAAGATGGCTTTCGATTTGTATTTTTCCAGGGTCATCCTGAGTATGATTCAATTAGTTTATTAAAAGAATATAAACGCGAAGTAGGCAAATATATTCAATCTAAAACAGATGATTATCCGTCAATGCCTGAAAATTATTTTTCATTGCAATCACGCGCCATTCTTGAAGAATATGCCGAGAAGGTCATTCATGCGCAAATAAATAAGCAGGAATCGCCAACTTTTCCTGAAGATTTAATCGCGCCTTTGCTCGATAACACGTGGCATGACAGTGCAGAAACGGTCATTAATAGTTGGATAGGCAAGGTCTATCAATTAACAGATATTGGACGTCACAAACCTTTTAAGGAATCCGTAGAACCTTCTGATCCATTGGGTTTAAATATTCAATAGCTTGCAATATTCACTAGGTTTGCATAGCTTATAACTAATAAATATATAATAAAATCAAGCATATAAAAATATTTTTTAAAATATATTATTAATATATTTCTTTTACTCTGGTGGTTGTTGACCTGTTTCTAGTTCTATGCGAGAATGATAGTAATTCTCATTATTAATACATTCTACTATTTGCCAAAGATCGTCGAAAAAGCTGGACATGACCTTAAATCTATTACAAGCAGGTGAGATCGCAAAAATCGCTTCTGTGACCGCTGATGAAGCGCTTAAAGCTAGGATTACGGGTCTAGGTCTACGTATAGGCCAGGAAGTCGCCGTCATCAGGCGAGCTTCCATGGGCGGACCTTTGCAAATACGCGCAGGTCATACAGACATATTAATGAGAGCGGAACAGGCGAATTTGATCGATCTTGCCAAGTAATCCAGCAAATAGTTCATCTGCAATATTCATTTTTTTATCATCGTAAATCGTTTTACCCTTCCGCAGCATTATAAAAGCACATGAACAGGCTTCATTCATGAGACGTATCGCCTTATTAGGGATGCCTAACACAGGGAAATCCACTTTTTTTAACAGGCTAACAGGTGCCAGTGCAAAAATAGGCAACTGGCCTGGTATTACCGTCGAGTTGCTTTCTGCAAAAATAATGGAAGGGGCAGAGATAGTTGAAATAGTTGATTTGCCTGGTATCTATAATTTACACGGGTTTAGTGAAGACGAAAAAGTTGCTCGACATTTTATTGAAAATACAGATATAGATTTATTGGTTGTTGTAGGTAATGCATCACAGATGGAAAGACAACTGGCGCTTGCACTCCAGTTGCAGGAATTAAATCTACCCATGGTGCTGTTATTAAACATGCATGATGAAGCGCGACAACATGGAATTACAATAGACACGGAACGGTTATCTCTGGAACTAGATATCCCGGTTACCTTGATGAGTGCTAAATTTGGTCAAGGAATAAAAGAAGCTAGAGAATTAATCAGAGCGTCTTTAAGTAAGCAAAAAAATTCCTCTGCAAAAAAGATAGAAATATTTGTTGATAATGACAAGCTAGAAGAGAAGCTTGGCCGTCTAATCTCCAAATGTGTCAATGTACCGACTGAATTATCTAACAGTTTGACAGATAAACTGGATAGGTTTTTATTACATCCATGGCTTGGACTGCCCATATTTTTCTTAGCTATTCTGTTGATGTTTGAAATCGTATACACCATTGGCACACCCTTGCAAGATGGTATTGCATGGCTTTTAAATGTATTACAAGAATCTGTTCTGGTTTTCTTCCTTGATAATGTCCATCCTGTGTTGCAAAGTTTTTTACTTGAAGGTGTTTATAATGGTATTGGCACTGTTTTATCTTTCTTGCCGATTATTATCTTATTCTTTTTATGTATGGCCGTCGTTGAAGATTCTGGCTATCTGGCTCGAGCTGCCTTTCTTATGGATGCTTTTATGTCAAAAATGGGCTTAGATGGACGTTCGTTTGTTATGCAGCTTATGGGTTTTGGATGTAATGTGCCTGCCTTAATGGGAACTCGTGTGATGCGTTCTCGGGGTTTACGTCTTTTAACAATGATGATCATTCCTTTTTCATTATGTTCTGCACGGTTACAGGTATTTGTATTTCTCACTACAGCGATATTCAGCCCGCAAGCTGCACCATTAGTTTTATTTACTTTGTATGTCGCGAGCTTTGGTGCTGCCTTTTTAACGGCAGCACTTTATAGAAATAGATCATCAAATAATGAGCCGTTCTTGTTAGAGCTGCCCCCTTATCGTTTTCCTACCGGGCGACAAATGTTGCTGCATGCCTGGAGAGAAATCTGGTATTTCATTAAAGAAGCGAGCAGTTATATTTTATTAGGGGTCGTGCTTGTTTGGTTTTTGACACATTATCCTTTTGATGCTGTTCCAGCAAGCAGCGAAACATTAGCCGGAAAGATAGCTGAATTATTTGCACCGATATTTGAACCGTTAGGCTTGGATAAGCTTATGACCGTGGTGTTGATTTTTGGGTTTGTTGCAAAAGAAATTGTTTTGGGTGCAATGGCTGTAATTTATGCAGTTGATCCAGACAGTCTTGCTGGTGTCGTTGCAGAAACGACAACATGGATACAAGCCTATAGCTTTATGCTTTTTGTTTTAATCTATACACCTTGCTTGTCAACCGTTGCTGTTTTAAAGCAAGAATCCAAAAGCTGGTCATTCACTGCAATCGCAGTGGCATGGCCATTATTTTTGGCATGGCTAAGCAGTTTCATTTTTTACCAAACTGCTACTTATTTATTTTCCCAGTGAATTGCAAAGACATGCAGCAAACACAACTTTTAATTATTGTTACTATTTTGATATTTTTGATTAAAAATATTAGTGGTGCCGGATGAGGGATTTGAACTCTCGACCTTCCGCTTACAAGGCGGGTGCTCTACCAACTGAGCTAATCCGGCGTAGCTTAATGTCACAGGAGTTGGCAGAGTATAGATATTTTTCTGTTGAATCAATAATTGTATTGGTAATTATTTCGCCACAGCACAAGCTCTCCAGTAGAATGTGTCACTTCACGAACAGCATTCATCACGAACTAGGATAGTTTTGTGTCAAAAATTGGTTTTATAAGCCTTGGTTGTCCAAAAGCATTGGTAGATTCTAAGCGAATCCTCACGCAACTACGCATTAATGGCTATGAGATTATAAATTCATACAAAGGCGCGGATGTGGTTGTTGTTAATGCTTGCGGCTTTATCGACAGCACTGGCGATGAACCCTTTGAAACTATTGGTGATGCCATTAATGAAAACGGCAAAGCGATTGTTGCCGGTTGTTTTGGTGTGCACGAAAATGAAAGTCGAAACACACACCCAAAAGCTCTTAAAGCACTGGGAGATCATGATCTGCGGGGCAAGGTGATTACATAAGAAAATGACTGCAAGCCTAGATTATCATCCACTCGCAGACCGTATGCGTCCACGTTCGGTTAATGAATATGCTGGCCAACAACATATTCTAGCCCCGACAAAACCTTTACGCGTTGCCATAGAAAATGGACATCTACATTCTGTGGTATTTTGGGGACCTCCCGGGACAGGCAAGACAACATTGGCTAAAATTATTGCCAACTCCTGTGACGCACAATTTATACCGCTTTCAGCAGTATTGAGTGGTGTAAAAGATATCCGCGCGGCCATCGAACAGGCAAAACAATATCGCGAAGCCTATAAAAAAGATACGATATTATTTGTCGATGAAGTGCATCGTTTTAATAAATCACAACAAGATGCTTTCCTACCCTTTGTAGAAGATGGCACGGTGACATTCATTGGTGCTACAACAGAAAACCCATCCTTTGAGTTAAACAATGCACTGCTGTCACGCCTACGAGTTTATATTTTAAGGTCATTGGAAATAGATGATATTAAAAATATATTACAACAGGCGTTAACGGATGAAGATAGAGGTTTAAAAGCTAAAGACCTAACACTTGAAAATTCTGCAATGCAAAAATTAGCAGAAATTGCTGATGGTGATGCGCGCAGAGCATTAAATCTATTAGAAATTGCATCTGATCTGTCGACAGAAAATATCATCAATGATGAATTGATTGAAGAAGTATTAAGCGGCGGCGGTGTGCGTCGTTTTGATAAAGGTGGAGAAGCCTTTTACGATCAAATATCCGCACTACATAAATCAGTCAGAGGCTCATCGCCAGACGCTTCCCTTTATTGGTATGCCCGTATGCTAGACGGGGGTTGCGACCCACTTTATATTGCTCGAAGAGTGGTGCGCATGGCTTCTGAAGATATTGGCAATGCAGACCCACGCGGCCTGCGGCTTGCTTTGGATGCTTGGGAAACCCAAGAGCGATTGGGGTCTCCTGAAGGAGAGTTAGCCATTGCTCAAGCAATTGTCTATTTGGCCTGTGCAGCCAAAAGTAATGCAGTTTACAAGGCCTTTAATACTGTCATGAGCGATGTTAAAGGTAGTGCCTCACATGAAGTCCCGTTGCATTTGCGTAATGCGTCGACTACGCTCATGAAAGAATTAGATTACGGTAAGGATTATCGCTACGCGCATAATGAACCTGATGCCTATGCGGCAGGCGAGCATTATTTCCCGGAGGGCATGAAAGAGCAGCGTTATTATGAACCTGTTTTGCGAGGCTTGGAAATCAACATTGCTGAAAAATTGGCAAGATTGAGAAATCTTGATAAAGAAGCTCAAAATGAATAACTCATAATGAATAATCAAGAATAAATAATTGAGAAAAAGCAATTAGCTTGTTTATCATATAAAATACGGATCTATCGTAGATTCAGGCAAGAATATCAAACAGTGAATCAACTAGTTTGTATAGCGGCAGGCGGTGCCACGGGCGCATTAATACGTTACTGGATGTCGAATGGCATTTATGCGCTACTGGGCAAAGGATTCCCTTATGGGACATTGACAGTCAATGTCCTTGGTTCACTATTCATGGGTTTATGTTATGTATTTATAGCAGAACGCATGGATATGAGCGCTGCATGGCGTGCAGCTTTAGTGGTAGGTTTGCTAGGTTCCTTTACCACCTTTTCAACATTTTCTATTGAAACATTAAACCTATTCCAATCCGGTGAACAATTAAAAGCTGCTTTGAATATCTTTTTGAGTGTCGCGCTTTGCCTATTGGCTTGTTTTTTGGGCATGATCTTAGGGAGAAATATATAAGCAAATTTAAGATCATAATTGTCAAATTGGTTTCACATAAAACCAAGCCATACACTCAGAAACCTTTAAAAACTTAATTAGGGAAAATCGCTATCCATGTTGGATCCAAAAAAATTACGCAACGATATAGAGAAAGTTGCCGAGGCTTTAGAAAAACGTCATTACAATCTTGATATTTTTAAGATTAAAGCATTGGAAAAAAATCGTAAGGTGATAAAAATTAGGACACAAGAATTGCAGCAAAGGAGAAATGCTCTTGCAAAAGCAATCGGAGGAGGATGGGAAGAAGTAAAGAAAAAAGGTATAAATTTGGATGTCTTCCCTAGCGAGTCTCAATTACAAGCAAAAAGAAATCTTAATGATAATCAAGAAGCCCTCAATGACATTCAAGAAGAACTCAATAATATTTTCATGGACATACCTAATATCCCTCATGAATCAGTCCCTAAAGGCAAAACAGAAGAAGATAACCAAGAGATTCGACACTGGGGCAAACTTAAAGAATTTGATTTTGAAGTTAAAGATCATGTTGATTTGGGTGAATCATTAGGTTTGTTAGATTTTGCAGCTGGCGCACGGATTACAGGCACACGGTTTTTAGTGATGCATGGAAATATTGCGCGATTACATAGAGCACTGATTCAATTTATGCTAGATATTCACATTAACGAACATGGCTATACAGAAATAAATGTGCCGTATCTGGTTAATGCAGACAGTTTACGTGGAACAGGGCAGTTGCCAAAATTTGCAGAAGATTTATTTTATATTGAAGAACATGAGTTTTATTTAATCCCTACAGCAGAAGTGCCAGTAACAAACTTGTTCAGAAATCAAATTATTACAGCAGAATCAATGCCAAAGAAATATGCCTGCCATACTCCTTGTTTTCGAAGTGAAGCAGGTTCTTATGGCAAAGATACTCGAGGCATGATTCGCCAACACCAATTTGAAAAAGTAGAATTGGTGCAAGTGGTTAAACCTCAGGATTCTTACAAGGCTTTAGAAGAATTGACAAAACATGCAGAAAAAATTTTACAGTTATTAGAATTGCCCTATAGAGTCGTCGCGCTTTGTGGTGGCGATCTGGGTTTTTCATCAGCAAAAACCTATGATATTGAAGTCTGGCTGCCCGGACAAAGCGCCTATCGCGAGATTTCTTCTTGCAGTAATTTTGAAGATTTTCAGGCACGCCGCATGAAAGCCCGTTGGCGTAATCCTGTTACTTCCAAGCCAGAACTTGTGCATACCATTAACGGCTCAGGTCTTGCTGTGGGTCGTACCTTGCTTGCTGTATTGGAAAACTATCAAGATAGCAAAGGACGGATAACGATACCCAAAGTTTTACAGCCTTATATGGGCGGCGTTGATATCATTGAATAAATATCAATGAAACAAATTCTTTTTCTTCGTCACGGGTTATGCGCAAGAATAGCTTTTAACTCTTCACCCTTAACAGACATCCAACACGTTGTGTTATACCAGTCAACCGCTTCTAATTCTTCCATTAAAGAAGAGATTGCTCTGTGCATATCTCTTGTTTCATTGTTTAATTCAGAAATTGGCTCGTACTAACCTTAGTTAGCCATCAGATTTTTTCCTTAATTAATTTAATTGTTTTAAAACAGCATCAAGACTTTCTTTCGCATCACCAAAATACATGCGTGTATTTTCCATAAAGAAAAGCGGGTTTTCAACGCCTGCATAGCCTACAGCCATGCCACGTTTAAGCACAATAGTAGTTTCACCTTTCCAGCATTGCAATACTGGCATACCGGCTATTGGACTATTGGGGTCGGTCAATGCTGATGGATTGACAATATCGTTTGCGCCAATGACGACTGTAACATCAATATTGGGGAAATCTTCATTAATTTCATCCATTTCAAAAACGATATCGTACGGAACTTTCGCTTCGGCTAATAAAACATTCATATGTCCAGGCATACGTCCGGCAACGGGGTGAATTCCAAAACGTATATTGATTTTTTTGCTTTTTAATGTTTTAACGATTTCATTAACGACATGCTGTGCTTGAGCCACTGCCATTCCATAACCTGGAATAATCATAATCTCCTTTGCTTCTTTAAAGAGACTGACGACTTCTTCGGTCTCTATCTCTATCACTTCTCCTTGCTCGTTTGTTACAGAAGACACACCAGAACCAGTGCCAAAACCACCTGCAATCACAGAGATAAAATTTCTATTCATAGCGCGACACATGATATAGCTCAAAATAGCACCACTGCTACCGACCAATGCACCGGTCACAATAAGCAGGTCATTGCCTAACATAAATCCTGTTGCGGCTGCTGCCCAACCGGAATAACTGTTGAGCATGGAAACTACGACTGGCATGTCTGCACCACCAATCGCCATGACCATATGAATACCGAAAATTAATGCAAGCACTGTCATGATGACTAATGGCAATATGGGATTACCGCCAATTTCTGCTTGATGAACAAATTCATAAGCAAAATAAATAGCAGCAATGAGTAAGGCTAAATTTAACCAGTGACGAGCGGGGAGCGTTAATGGCGAGCTGCCAATCTTCCCGCTTAATTTTCCAAAGGCAATGACAGAACCAGAAAAGGTTATGGTGCCTATTAAAACGCCAACATAAATTTCAATCTCGTGAATGGTTTTTTCTACAGGTGTTGAAAAGTGAATATTTGGATCTATAAAGGTGGCATAGCCAATTAAAACAGCAGCCATACCCACTAGGCTATGCAATATCGCAACAAGCTCTGGCATCTGAGTCATTTCAACTTTCATTGCCAGCATGTAGCCTATAATTCCGCCGATAAACATGGCTATCGCTATTTCCATATAACTTGTAACACTAGGTGCTGCGACGGTTGCAATAATGGCAATTGCCATACCAATCATGCCGTAGGCATTGCCTTTTCTGGCAGTTTCTTGATGACTCAGTCCGCTTAACGCGAGAATAAAGAGGATGGTCGCGGCGATATATGAAACTGTGATAATTCCTTCAGACATCACTGACTACCACCTTCTACTTTTGAAACATTTTCAACATACGGCGCGTGACAGCGAAGCCACCAGTAATATTAATACTGGCAATCAATACGCCTATAGCCGCAAGTATAAATACAACTGAATGTGTGGAGGATATCTGTATCAGTGCGCCAATGACGATGATGCTACTTATCGCGTTGGTAATACTCATCAAGGGCGTGTGTAGCGATGCAGACACATTCCAGATAACCATATAACCGATGAAACACGCAAGTACAAATACTGTAAAGTGTGTCATGAAAGAGCTTGGCGCAACTGCGCCTAGCCCGTAAAGCAACAAACCACCAATCAGCATAGGCAAGGATTGCTTTAGCGCTGGTGAAAGTATAGGTTTCTTTGTTTTTGCAACTTCTACTGTAGGGGCTTTTACAGGTTTTGCTGTTGCGACTGATAATTTTGGTTCTGGCGGTGGCCAGGTAATCTCTCCTGCTTTAATAACTGTAGCGCCGCGTATCGCTTCGTCTTCCATGTCAATGTTAATCTCACCATCTTTTTCAGGGGTCATATCGGTTAATATGTGACGCAAGTTGGTACTGTATAATTGGCTTGATTGTGCTGCCATGCGGCTGGGTAAATCTGTATAGCCAATCATCACCACACCATGCTGTACAACAACTTCGTCTGGTTTTGTGCCCTCGCAGTTGCCTCCTTGTTCAGCAGCGAGATCAACCACAACGCTGCCGTCTTGCATAGACTTAATCATGTCTTCTGAGATTAACCTAGGGGCTCGCTTATTGGGTATTAAGGCAGTGGTGACGATAATATCAACTTCTTTGGCTTGCTTAGAAAATAGCTCCATTTCTGCGCGCAAAAAGATATCACTCATTTGTTTGGAGTAACCACCTGCGCCTGCGCCATCTTCTTCAAAATCAAGCTCAAGAAATTCAGCATCCATACTTTCAACCTGCTCTTTAACTTCTAAACGTGTGTCAAACGCCCTAACAATAGCGCCCATGCTTTTAGCAGTGCCTATCGCAGAGAGACCTGCAACGCCTGCACCAATTACCATAACTTTTGCAGGAGGTATTTTACCAGCCGCAGTAATTTGCCCGGCAAAGAAACGACCAAAATGTTGAGCTGCCTCAACAATAGCGCGGTAGCCTGCAATATTGGCCATTGAGCTTAATGCATCCATCTTTTGCGCACGAGAGATACGTGGCACGCTGTCCATTGCTAATACAGTAGCGCCTGTATTGGCCATTTGTTTTAACAACGATTCATTTTGCGCAGGCCAAATAAAACTAATCAGTGTTTTATCAGCGTTTAGGTAGTGAACTTCAGAGGGCTCTGGCGCCCTTACCTTAAGAATAATGTCAGAGTTTTCCCACAATGTTTTTGTATCCGCAATAACTTTAACATTCGCATTAGCATAGGATTCATCAGAGAAATTTGCTCTTTTACCAGCGCCTGTTTCTACAGCAACTGTATATCCTAACTTCTGCAGCCATCCTGCGACTTCAGGCGTAGTCGCGACACGTTTTTCGTCTGCATAAATTTCTGCGGGTATTCCAATTTGCATGCCAATAACCTTTTGTAAAATGTTTGCCCTAAAAATATTTAAAAGAATTGTTGTTTCCGACACTGCTTAATACTGTTTGCCGTTTTTAACCTAGCTAGATGTAAATAGCGCCGATACGCAAGCTTAAACGTACTAGCACGGATATAGGCTACAAATAAAAAAGCCCGATTTAACAATATCGGACTTTTATGAAATTCATGCTCTACGGCATGTTCGTATGTGAAATAGTTTAGTTAATCATCACCAGCCACAGCGCCTAATATATGCAGTAAGCTCATAAAGAGGTTATATATGGATATGTAAAGCGTAATGGTCGCCATGATGTAATTGGTTTCGCCGCCATGAATAATTTCACTTGTTTGGTGAAGTATGAGACCAGACATCAGTAATATAAAAACAGCTGAAACTGCCAATGAAAGCGCAGGGATATTAAATATCAATGCAGCAATGCCAGCCAAAAAGGCGGTTAAAATGCCGACCATTAAAAACCCGCTCATAAAGCTGAAATCTTTTTTTGTGGTCAAGACATAGCTTGAAAGACCAATGAAAATAGCCCCAGTACCGCCCATAGACAAGGTAACGAGCTCAGTACCATTAGAAAATGTATTTAGATATAAGTTAATTATAGGACCCATTGTTAAACCCATAAAACCGGTAAATGCGAAAATTGAGATAATCCCCCAAGCGCTATTTCTCAGCTTTGTTGTGGTATATAACAGTGCAAAATAACCACCAAGAGTAATGAATATATTTAGAGGCGGCATGTTTATTTTCATGGCAATCCATGCTGTTAGTGCGCTAAAAAGCAAAGTCATCGAAAGCAGCATGTATGTGTTTTTAAGGACTTTGTTGGTCGCTAAAACAGACTCATTTGGCCTGCGTATGACAATTTCTGGGTTTTGGATCATGAGAATAAGCTCCTAGTAATTAATTAAAACACGCAACATCGCCAGTATGCGGGATAAATCAGCATTTTCAAGTCTTTAGATGGTATAAAAATAGAAAAATTAATACCCCAACTAATACTCTAGTAGATTAAAAATAGTAGATTAAAAAAACGATAGAAATTATCATGTTCTAAGGGATATCAAGTGCTATGATATGTACGGCATAAGGCAGTAGTCATGTAAAAAATATTAATAAGCTTGGGAGAGATGGCAGAGCGGTTGAATGCACTGGTCTTGAAAACCAGCGAGGGTGTAAGCCCTTCGAGGGTTCGAATCCCTCTCTCTCCGCCAATTTGAATAGACGTAGAGATAGGCAGCCGAACGTTGGGTTTGGTCAATTTGCAACAATTTGCAAGCACCAAAACAATTTCCGGAAAATCGTTATTTTTGCATGCTTTTATCGCTACATAGATGGGTACGTAATATATGATGGGTACGTAATATATCTTCACCAAAATTACCTTAAAGCAACATTGCTAATGTTTAAGTATATTTTTCTGGAATTTTTAAGGAACTATTTTAACTTCAGCAGCACTAAAGGCTACAACACTGAAGAACAATGTAAAAATAAACAATGTAAAATAGAGGAATAACTAAAAAATCATTAGTAATAATTTATGTGTTTAAAATTATGCTGGTTCAAACTTTATAGTTAAGCGGTCAAGAATTAGGTGTAAGATTTAGGCATAACATTCCTAGGATAATTACGGTAAGAACATAATAATGAAACTACTTAACAACACAACAAACCTACTTAAACGTCTCACACTGGTCTTTTTCCTTGCAGGATTTTCTGCACAGGTAGCACAGGCAGCACTCACAGCTAAACTCATTTATGTGGTGAATGGTCAGCCTGTTACTCAAGTAGAAGCAGGGAATAATGTATTTATCATTGCCACAGACCTTGGAGGAATAGTATGGGCAGATAGTCCTAGTATAGAAATCACAGGTACTGGCGCACATAGCTTTCCTGCAACCAGTATGATGAGATACTCTATTGATAGTCTCGGAGAGCTCTATTACTATTCATGGACAATCAACGATGGTGCTGTTGGCATACAAACATTTACTTTAACCCACCAAGGCACGGACACTGTCGAAACCACGTCTAACACCATTACAGTGATAGGCACAGCCCCTGTTACTACACCCACGATTAATACACTAACCAGCAATGACCCAACCCCTGTCATCACAGGCACAACAGGCACAGGTAGCGCACTTCTTACAGGTGAGACACTCTCTATTACCTTAAATGGTACAACCTACACACCTACTGTTGCTACAGATGGCACATGGTCTTTTACAGCCAATACACTTGCTGATGGTACTTACGACATCACTGCAACAGCCACAGACACAACAGGCAATGTCAGTACAGACACTACATCAAACGAGCTTACCGTAGACAACACAGCCCCCACAGCCGATGTCCGTTCTTGGCTAAGAGTAAACGGCGTGAGTTATCGTATAGGAGCTAATTATCGTATACCTGCAGTAAAAGCAGGGGATGCCGTCATCGTCCATACTAGATTCAGCGAACCCATAGCAGATACGCCTGCCATGCAAATTACAGGTACTGGCGTAAATCCCATTGCTGCCACCAACATGACAAGATTCAATACAACAATCTACACCTATAGATGGACACCAGGCACAGGCGATGGCACACAAACATTTACACTAAGCCAAGGCACAGACTTAGCAGGCAATGTAATAGAACCTACATCTACCACCATTACCGTAGACAACACAGCCCCTGTTACCCCCACGGTTAATGCACTAACCAGCAATGACCCAAGGGCACAAATCACAGGCACAACAGGCACAGGTAGCGCACTTCTTACAGGTGAGACACTCTCTGTTGCCTTAAATGGTGAAACTTACACACCCACTGTTGCTACAGATGGCGCATGGAGTTTTACAGCCAATACACTTGCTGATGACACTTACGACATCACTGCAACAGTCACTGATACAACAGGCAATATAAGCACAGATACTACATCAAACGAGCTTACAGTAGATACCACAGCTCCGACATTAACATCCTTTACACCTGCAAATAATGCAACTAATGTTCCATTAGACAGTAATATTGTGCTGACCTTTAATGAAGAAATTACCATAGGCACAGGCAATATTACCCTAACACCTCAAGGTGGTACTGCTATAAATATTCCTGTAACAAGCACACAGGTAACAGGCGAAGGTACTTCTACCATCACCCTTAACCCAACAGACGACTTACTTTCAGGTACAAACTATGAAATCACCATCCCAGCAACAGTCTTTAGAGATGTTATAGGTTATGCCTATGTTGGTACCACCACTAACATTACAACAGTAGTAGTAGTAGATACCACAGCCCCTACAGCAGAACTTTTTCATCATAACGGAGCGTCTGTTCCGGGAAACTCCTATATCAACAGTGGCAATGAATTGACTCGAGTAAAAACAGGGACTCTCATACTTACCACTGTTAGGTTTAGTGAGGAGATAGAAGATAGCCCTATTGTAGAAATCCAAGGCACACTTATCGAGATGTCGCCTGTTTTCCCTGACCCCAATGTTAGTAGTAGTAGGAGACTCTATTCTTTTGGCTGGCGGGTCAGCCCTGGTGAGGGCACACGAACATTTACACTAAGAGGGGGCAGGGACTTAGCAGGCAATCTAGTCGTGAGTGAGCCCACACATGGAGCCACAATTATAGTGGATAATACAGCCCCGAAATTAATATCTTCCTCACCTGCCCGTAATGCAGCAGGTGTTCCTATAGGCAGCGATATTGTCCTGACCTTTGATGAACCAATCGCCGTAGGTTCTGGCGGCAGCAACATCACCTTAACCCCTAGCACAGGCACTGTGGTTGAAATTGATGTCAGGAACGATGACGATCATCAATTAGAGCCTTTTCTTGTAGGAATACGCACAGAGCCTATGACTCAAGTCACCCTTAACCCAACAGACGACTTACTTTCAGGTACAAGCTATGAAATCATCATCCCAGCAACAGTCTTTAGAGATGTTGCAGGTAATGCCTATGCTGGTACCACCACTAACATTACAACAGTAGTAGTAGACAACACAGCCCCCACAGCCGATGTCCGTTCTTGGCTAAGAGTAAACGGCATGAGTTATCGTATAGGAGCTAATTATCGTATACCTGCAGTAAAAGCAGGGGATACCGTCATCGTCCATGCTAGATTCAGCGAACCCATAGCAGATACGCCTGCCATGCAAATTACAGGTACTGGCGTAAATCCCATTACTGCCACCAACATGACAAAAATTAATGCAACAATCTACATCCATAGATTGACAGTAGGCACAGGTGATGGCACACAAACATTCACACTAAGCCAAGGCACAGACTTAGCAGGCAATGTAATAGAACCTACATCTACTGCCATTACCGTAGACAACACAGCCCCTGTTACCCCCACAGTCAATACACTAACCAGCAATGACCCAACAACACGAATCACAGGCACAATAGGTATAGGTAACTCACTTCTTACAGGTGAGACACTCTCTGTTGCCTTAAATGGTGAAACCCATACACCCACTGTTGCTACAGATGGCACATGGCACTTTACAGCCAATACACCACTTGCTGATGACACTTACGACATCACTGCAACAGTCACAGACACAGCAGGCAATGTCAGCACAGACACTACATCAAACGAGCTGACCGTAGACAACACAGCCCCTACAGCCGATGTCCGTTCTTGGCTAAGAGTAAACGGCGTGAGTTATCGTATAGGAGCTAATTATCGTATACCTGCAGTAAAAGCAGGGGATGCCGTCATCGTCCATACTAGATTCAGCGAACCCATAGCAGATACGCCTGCCATGCAAATTACAGGTACTGGCGTAAATCCCATTGCTGCCACCAACATGACAAAATTCAATGCAACAACCTACACCTATAGATGGACACCAGGCACAGGCGATGGCACACAAACATTTACACTAAGCCAAGGCACAGACTTAGCAGGCAATGTAATAGAACCTACATCTACCACCATTACCGTAGACAACCCAGCCCCTGTTACCCCTACAGTCAATACACTAACCAGCAATGACCCAAGGGCACAAATCACAGGCACAACAGGCATAGGTAACGCACTTCTTACAGGTGAGACACTCTTTGTTGTCTTAAATTTTAGAACCTATAGACCTATTGTTGCTACAGATGGCACATGGCACTTTACAGCAAATGCACTTGCTGATGGTACTTACGACATCACTGCAACATTCACTGATGCAGCAGGCTATGTAAGTACAGATACTACATCAAACGAGCTTATAATAGATGCCACACCCACGGTTAATACACAGACAAGCAATGACCCAAGACCACAAATCACAGGTAGCGCACTCCTTATAGATACGCTAGTCTTTATAGATAAGACACTCTCTGTTGCCTTAAATGGTGAAACCTATACACCTATTGTTGCTACAGATGGCACATGGTCTTTTACAGCCAATACACTTGCTGATGGCACTTACAACATCACTGCAACAGTCACTGATGCAGCAGGCTATGTAAGTACAGACACTACATCAAACGAGCTTACAGTAGATACCACAGCTCCGACATTAACATCCTTCACACCTGCAAATAATGCAACTAATGTTCCATTAGACAGTAATATTGTGCTGACCTTTAATGAAGAAATTACCATAGGCACAGGCAATATTACCCTAACACCTCAAGGTGGTACTGCTATAAATATTCCTGTAACAAGCACACAGGTAACAGGCGAAGGTACTTCTACCATCACCCTTAACCCAACAGACGACTTACTTTCAGGTACAAACTATGAAATCACCATCCCAGCAACAGTCTTTGGAGATGTTATAGGTAATGCCTATGTTGGTACCACCACTAACATTACAACAGTAGTAGTAGATACCACAGCCCCTACAGCAGAACTTTTTCATCATAACGGAGCGTCTGTTCCGGAAAACTCCTATATCAACAGTGGCAATGAATTGACTCGAGTAAAAACAGGGACTCTCATACTTACCACTGTTAGGTTTAGTGAGGAGATAGAAGATAGCCCTACCATAGTTAGCCCTATTGTAGAAATCCAAGGCACACTTATCGAGATGTCGCCTGTTTTCCCTGACCCCAATGTTAGTAGTAGTAGTAGTACTCTATTCTTTTGGCTGGCGGGTCAGCCCTGGTGAGGGCACACGAACATTTACACTAAGCGGGGGCAGGGACTTAGCAGGCAATCTAGTCGTGAGTGAGCCCACACATGGAGCCACAATTATAGTGGATAATACAGCCCCGAAATTAATATCTTCCTCACCTGCCCGTAATGCAGCAGGTGTTTCTATAGGCAGCGATATTGTCCTGACCTTTGATGAACCAATCGCCGTAGGTTCTGGCGGCAGCAACATCACCTTAACCCCTAGCACAGGCACTGTGGTTGAAATTGATGTCAGGAACGATGACGATCATCAATTAGAGCCTTTTCTTGTAGGAATACGCACAGAGCCTATGACTCAAGTCACCCTTAACCCAACAGACGACTTACTTTCAGGTACAAGCTATGAAATCATCATCCCAGCAACAGTCTTTAGAGATGTTGCAGGTAATGCCTATGTTGGTACCACCACTAACATTACAACAGTAGCAGCAGACAACACAGCCCCTACAGCCGATGTCCGTTCTTGGCTAAGAGTAAACGGCATTAGTTATCGTATAGGAGCTAATTATCGTATACCTGCAGTAAAAGCAGGGGATGCCGTCATCGTCCATGCTAGATTCAGTGAGGACATAGCAGATACGCCTGCCATGCAAATTACAGGTACTGGCGTAAATCCCATTGCTGCCACCAACATGACAAGATTCAATGCAACAACCTACACCTATAGATGGACAGTAGGCACGGGCGATGGCACACAAACATTTACACTAAGCCAAGGTACAGACTTAGCAGGCAATGTAATAGAACCTACATCTACCACTATTACCGTAGACAACACAGCCCCTGTTACCCCTACAGTCAATACACTAACCAGCAATGACAGCAACACCTGTCATCACAGGCACAACAGGCACAGGTAGCGCACTTCTTACAGGTGAGACACTCTCTGTTGCCTTAAATGATGAAACCTACACACCCACTGTTGCTACAGATGGCACATGGCACTTTACAGCAAATACACTTGCTGATGGTACTTACGACATCACTGCAACAGTCACTGATACAACAGGCAATGTAAGTACAGACACTGCATCTACCACTATTACCGTAGACAACACAGCTCCGACATTAACATCCTTTACACCTGCAAATAATGCAACTAATGTTCCATTAGACAGTAATATTGTGCTGACCTTTAATGAAGAAATTACCATAGGCACAGGCAATATTACCCTAGCACCTCAAGGTGGTACTGCTATAAATATTCCTGTAACAAGCACACAGGTAACAGGCGAAGGTACTTCTACCATCACCCTTAACCCAACAGACGACTTACTTTCAGGTACAAGCTATGAAATCACCATCCCAGCAACAGTCTTTGGAGATGTTGCAGGTAATGCCTATGCTGGTACCACCACTAACATTACAACAGTAGCAGCAGACAACACAGCCCCCACAGCCGATGTCCGTTCTTGGCTAAGAGTAAACGGCATGAGTTATCGTATAGGAGCTAATTATCGTATACCTGCAGTAAAAGCAGGGGATACCGTCATCGTCCATGCTAAATTCAGTGAGGACATAGCAGATACGCCTGCCATGCAAATTACAGGTACTGGCGTAAATCCCATTGCTGCCACCAACATGACAAGATTCAATGCAACAACCTACACCTATAGATGGACAGTAGGCACGGGCGATGGCACACAAATATTTACACTAAGCCAAGGTACAAACTTAGCAGGCAATGTAATAGAACCTACATCTACCACTATTACCGTAGACAACACAGCCCCTGCTACCCCTACAGTCAATACACTAACCAGCAATGACACAACCCCTGAAATCACAGGCACAACAGGCACAGGTAGCGCACTTCTTACAGGTGAGACACTCTCTGTAGCCTTAAATAATGGTGAAACTTATACACCTACTATTGCCACAGATGGTACATGGTCTTTTACAGTAAGTACTAATGCACTTGATGATGCACCGACATCACTGCAACAGTCACAGACACAGCAGGCAATGTAAGCACAGATACTACATCAAACGAGCTTACCGTGGACAACACAGCCCCTGCTACCCCTACAGTCAATACACAGACCAGCAATAACAACAAATCACAGCAGCAACAACAGCACACCTGTCAGTAACAGGTACAGGTAGCACTTCTCAGGTGAGACACTCTCTGTTGTCCTTATACATACACCTACTATTGCCACAGATGGTACATGGCACTTTACAGTAAGTAATGCAATGCACTTGATGATGCACTACTTACGACATCACTGCAACAGTCACAGACACAGCAGGCAATGTAAGCACAGATACTACATCAAACGAGCTTACCGTGGACAACACAGCCCCTGCTACCCCTACAGTCAATACACTAGACCAGCAATGACCCAACAACACGAATCACAGGCACAACAGGCACAGGTAGCGCACTTCTTACAGGTGAGACACTCTCTGTAGTGTTAGATGGTACAACTTATACACCTACTATTGCCACAGATGGTACATGGACTTTTACAACCAATCTTACTTGCTGATGGTACTTACGAGCACCTATCCTGCAACAGTCACAGATACAGCAGGCAATGTAAGCACAGCACATCAAACGAGCTTACCGTGGAAACACAGCCCCTGCTACCCCTACAGTCAATACACAGACCAGCAATGACAGGAATCACAGGCACAACAGGCACAGGTAGCGCACTTCTTACAGGTGAGACACTCTCTGTAGCCTTTAATGGTGAAACCTATACACCTACTATTGCCACAGATGGTACATGGTCTTTTACAGCCAATACACTTGCTGATGGCACTTACGACATCACTGCAACAGTCACTGATACAGCAGGCAATGTAAGCACAGACACTACATCAAACGAGCTTACCGTGGACAACACAGCCCCTGCTACCCCTACAGTCAATACACTAACCAGCAATGACAACAGCACACCTGTCATCACAGGCACAACAGGCACAGGTAGCGCACTTCTTACAGGTGAGACACTCTCTGTTGCCTTAAATAATGGTGAAACCTATACACCTACTATTGCCACAGATGGTACATGGTCTTTTACAACCAATACACTTGCTGATGGTACTTACGACATCACTGCAACAGTCACAGACACAGCAGGCAATGTAAGCACAGACACTACATCAAACGAGCTTACCGTGGACAACACAGCCCCTGCTACCCCTACAGTCAATGCACTAGACCAGCAATGACCCAACAACACGAATCACAGGCACAACAGGCACAGGTAGCGCACTTCTTACAGGTGAGACACTCTCTGTTGCCTTAAATGATGAAACCTATACACCTACTGTTGCTACAGATGGCACATGGTCTTTTACAGCCAATACACTTGCTGATGCTACTTACGACATCACTGCAACAGTCACAGACACAGCAGGCAATGTAAGCACAGACACTACATCAAACGAGCTTACAGTAGATACCACAGCTCCGACATTAACATCCTTTACACCTGCAAATAATGCAACTAATGTTCCATTAGACAGTAATATTGTGCTGACCTTTAATGAAGAAATTACCACAGCATACATAGGCAATATTACCCTAGCACCTCAAGGTGGTACTGCTATAAATATTCCTATAACAAGCACACAGGTAACAGGCGAAGGTACTTCTACCATCACCATTAACCCAACAGACGACTTACTTTCAGATACAAACTATGAAATCACCATCCCAGCAACAGTCTTTGGAGATGTTGCAGGTAATGCCTATGCTGGTACCACCACTAACATTACAACAGTAGCAGCAGTAGATATCACACGACCTACAGCACAGCTCAGATATTCCCTTTCATCTACAGGAAATGATTCGGTTACAGAAGTAGAATCTGGGAATAGAGTCTTTATCACTGTCACCTTCAATGAGGACATAGCAGCTACGCCTGCTATGCAGATTTCTGGCAGTGGTGTACAAACCATCAATGCAACGAACATGCTAAGGGAGCCAAGTAATGCAAGAACCTATTACTATATATGGAGCGTAGGCAGTCGTTCCGGCACACAAAAATTTAGATTGAGCCAAGGCACAGACCTAGCAGGCAACACGGTAGTTAGCGAGCCCACCTCTGGTGGAAGCATTGTTGTAACAGGTGACACTGCAGGTACATCATCTGTATCAGCTAAAAAATCTCCAGCTGCAAAAAGCAGTACGAGTACCACAGTGTTTGTTGACAGTGTAAGCACTACATCTGGACAGCCAGTTACCATTGTAAGCTCAGGCGATAAGAATAATAGCATCTGGTTTGCACCGGAAGTTACGGTGAGCTTTGTTGAAAGTGCCACTATGACCCAAGCTGCAGGTGATGCCGCCTCCATTTATGCGCCCCGCGCCACAGGTACTTATAAATTATTTGTGCTAGATAGCTCAACTAATGTTTTAACAACATCAACAGCAAGCTTGACAGTAACCCCTGATGCTACTTTCCCGGAACTTGTATCATCCATACCTGCAAATGGTGTAACGGGGATTTCTGTAGATAACAATATTGTCCTGACCTTTAGTGAAGCGATGACAATAGGTTCTGGTAATATCACGATTACAGGCTCTGCTACACAAAACAACATTGAAATAAGCAGTACGCAAACCATTTCTGTGACAAATACGAGCACAGAAGTTACGGGCGAGGGCAGTAATCAAATCACCATTAATCCAAGCGAGGACTTGCTTGCTAATGCACGCTATACGATCACCATCCCAATAGAATTATTTACTGACCTTGCAGGTAATGCTTACAATGGTGAGGATGTTATTGTCTTTACTACATCAGCTATCACATCCGCTTCTAATCCAGCTGCTACTGCAAGCGCCATGAGCAGCATTAAAACCCAAGCTGCTACTGCAAGCGCATGGACTGCTGCCTCAACAAACGCTATTGCTGCACGCATGACCTGGTTACGTCATAACCGGGGAAGTAACAATCTATCCTATCAAGGCATCAGGATTGGCTTTGCTGATCAAATATTCAACAAGTTCTTTAATACACAGGTAAGAGAAAATAATCAGTTCACTCAAGAACGTCTTGCAGGTATGGCAAAGACACTCGCCTACAATAACGATAACAATGGCACATCCATGTTTGATACGCTCAAACAAGAGATCGCCGATCGCGCTGCGAATGAATTTGCCAAACTAAAACAAGATATCTTCGGTAATCTGGTTGCCCTAAACCCCACAGGCAGTATCAGTGATACTTGGGCAATCTGGTCAGCAGGTAACATCACCCTAGGCAATCTTGATGCACAAGATATCTTTACACGAAGCATCTCTTTTGGCTTAGACAGATACTTGGACAATCGTAAGTACCTCTTCGGTGTTGCTGTAAGCTTGGGCGTTGCTGATAACGATATTGATACCACCAACATAGAGTCAGATGCCTATAGTTTTTCGGTCTACAGTGCCTTTGAGCGAGACAATAACACCACCATTGAAGGCCTTGTAGGTATAAGCCGCATTGATGCCAATATCCAAAGATATCTGAGTAACAACAATGCATTAATCGAAGGTAAACGTGATATAAATCAAATATTTGCATCCTTAACCTTCAGGGGTAACTTCAAAAAACAAGCCATGAAATTCTCTCCCTACGGCAGGGTGAATGCCTCCTATACCCGATTGAGTGACTATGCGGAATCTGGCTTCGGTGCGCTCGCTTATGATCGTCAAACCATCAATAATATGATTTTATACACAGGGCTTGATGTGGATTACCTCATACGCTTAAATAAAGGCACACTAAGGCCTTATGGCGTCATTGAATATGGTGTCGATATCAGCCTTAGTTCTACTGCTGAGCTTTATTATCTGGACGTACCCAATACAAAGTACACCATTACCACAGAAGACAAGGCAACGCATAACTTGAAGTTTGGTGCAGGCCTTGAGTACAAATCTCAAAATGGTGCTTATGTCTCAGCAGGTTACGAGCGCACCGAAGCCATAGATTCAGGACATCTAGACAGTTTTGACTTGGAACTTGGTCTTGAGTTTTAGCTTTAAGACTTAATATTGACTTGACAGCAACAAAAACCATAAAAATTGAAACTTAAGAAATTTTTTATGAATCTTTCTGCGTGCAGTTTATAGAGATGAGCTGACAGAAATAGCTAGAAAATATTTTTTAACGAAGTTAAATTTCGCTTTATAAATTTTTTGCGAGCATTAAGTATCCGGGTCATAGCCTATATTAGGTGCCAACCACCGCTCCATTTCTTGGATAGAAATCCCTTTCCTTCTTGCGTAGTCTTTTACTTGATCCTTGTTAATCTTCCCCAGTCCAAAATATCTGGAGTCAGGATGCGAGAAATATAGTCCGCTGATTGCGGCAGATGGATACATGGCATAACTTTCTGTAAGTGTAATGCCTGTACTTTTTCCTACTTTAAGCAAATTCCATATCAATAGTTTTTCAGTGTGATCCGGACAGGCCGGATAACCCGGCGCGGGACGAATACCTTGGTATTTTTCAGCAATAAGATGCTCATTTTCCAATGTCTCATTCGCATCATAAGCCCAGAATTCTTTACGGATGCGCTGATGCAGTCTTTCTGCAAAGGCCTCGGCAAGCCTGTCTGCCAAAGCTTTAAGCATAATGGCACTATAATCATCATGATCATTTTCAAATTGTTTAATCCGTTCTTCTACGCCAAAGCCTGTGGCGACAGCAAATGCGCCAATATAATCTTTTACATGTGTTTCTTCCGGTGCAATGAAGTCAGCCAACGCAAAATTGGCTTGACCGGGCGGCTTTTGTGTTTGCTGACGCAGGCTGTGCATAGATATCAAAAGCCCGTCTCTTTTTTCGTCTTTATAAATTTCAATATCGTCGCGACCAATAGAATTAGCAGAAAATAATCCATAAATACCTTTTGCAGAAAACCATTTCTCTTTGATGATTTTATCAAGCATCATCTTTGCATCTTCATGGAGTTTTGTTGCTTCTTTACCAACGATTTTATCGTCTAAAATCCGCGGGAATTTTCCTGCGAGTTCCCAGGCAATGAACAATGGTGTCCAGTCGATATATTTTGCGAGTTCCTCCAACGAATAATCTGTAAAAATCTCTATACCTAATTTCTTTGGTATTGGTGGCGTGTAATGATGCCAATCTATCACTACGCGATTGGCTCTTGCGTCTTCAAGGGTTAGCCAATTGATTTTCGCCTGTTTCCCAGCATGTCGTTCTCGCACAATGTCGTAATCTTTTTTAATCTCTTTGGATAGTTCTTCTTTCATATCAACATTTAAAAGACGCGTTGATATGCCAACGGCGCGCGAGGCATCTTTGACGTGGATAACTGGATGTTTATAAGCTAAATCAATTTTGACTGCAGTATGGGCGCGTGATGTTGTTGCGCCGCCAATCATTAAGGGCAGGGTAAGATCCTGTCGTTGCATTTCTTTGGCAACGTGCACCATCTCGTCTAATGATGGCGTGATTAATCCGCTTAATCCTATGATGTCAGCATTAAGATCACGGGCTTTATCAAGAATCGTTTGTGCAGGCACCATAACGCCGAGATCAACAACCTCGAAGTTATTACATTGCAAAACGACGCCAACAATATTTTTGCCTATGTCATGCACATCACCTTTAACTGTGGCCATAATTATTTTGCCATTGCCTTTTATTTCTTCGCTGCCTTTTTCTGCTTCGATATAGGGCAGGAGATAGGCTACGGCTTTTTTCATAACGCGCGCGCTTTTTACGACCTGCGGCAGAAACATTTTGCCTGCGCCAAATAGATCGCCTACGACATTCATGCCCACCATCAACGGGCCTTCTATTACATGCAGAGATTTTTTTGCCTGTTGTATGGCTTCTTGTCTGGCTTCTTCAGTATCTTCTTCAATAAATTCTGTAATACCTTTTACCAAGGCATGGCTCAGTTTTGCCTGGACATCGCCTTTACGCCATTCTAAATCCACTCCCTTTTCTAATTCCCGTGTTAACTTGTCCGACACGCTAACACTGTCCGGAATATATGGTTTGAGGTAGTGAACAACACTGGAAATATATATATGAACATTTCCTGCAAATTTAACCAAACGGTCAGTGGCATCATCTCGTCTATTTAACAAGACATCTTCAACGTACTCGAGTAATTCTTTATGGATTTCGTCATAAATTTCTAGCTGCCCAGCATTGACAATCGCCATATCCATTCCAGCTTGAATGCCGTGATATAAAAATGCCGAGTGCATGGCTTCACGCACTAGATTATTACCGCGGAAAGAAAACGACACATTACTCAAGCCACCGCTCACTAATGCATGCGGCAAATGTTCTTTGATCAAACGTGTTGCCTCAAAGAAAGACACAGCATAATTATTATGTTCCTTCATGCCGGTTGCGACCGTTAGGATATTGGGATCAAAGATAATGTCTTCTGGTGGGAAGTTGGCATTATTTAATAGAATATCATAGGAACGTTTGCATAAATTAAATCTACGTTCAGTAGTATCTGCTTGACCCGCCTCATCAAAAGCCATAACGACCACGGCCGCACCATAGCGACGGATGAGTCTGGCGTATTCTATAAACTTTGCTTCACCTTCCTTAAGGCTAATAGAATTCACCACGCATTTACCCTGCACGCAGCGCAAGCCCGCTTCAATGACTGACCATTTAGAAGAATCAATCATGACAGGAACGCGACAAATATCTGGTTCTGAGGCGATAAGTTTAAGAAAATCTTCCATCATTTGCTCAGAGTTGAGCATGCCTTCATCCATACAGACATCAATAATTTGCGCACCGTCTTCAACCTGTTGTTTGGCAATGTCCAAAGCTGCATCTAAATCCCCTTCCTCTTTGACCAAACGTAAAAACAAGGGGGAACCCGCAACATTGGTGCGCTCGCCGATATTCACAAAATTTACATCTGGAGTAATATTAAAGGGTTCCAGTCCGCTCAGTCTTAAATGTGTTGGGATTTCAGGAATATCCCTAGGCTTAACTCCATAGACAGCGTTTGCTATGGCGGCAATGTGCTCAGGCGTTGTGCCGCAACAACCGCCGACGATGTTTAAGAAGCCTGATTCAGCCCACTCTTTGATATGCTCGGCCATGGCTTTTGCCTGCATGTCGTATTCCCCAAATTCATTGGGCAAACCAGCGTTTGGATGGGCGCTAATCAGTGCTTGAGAAAAGCTAGAAAGTTCTTCAATATAATGACGTAAATCATTGGGCCCTAAGGCACAATTTAGTCCAATTGAAAGTGGATTTGAATGCCTTACAGAGTTCCAGAAGGCCTCTGTTGTCTGGCCTGTGAGAGTGCGTCCTGAAGCATCAGTAATCGTGCCAGAAACCATGATTGGTAGCGAAATATCATGCGCATCAAAATATTGATTGATGGCAAATAGCGCGGCTTTAGCGTTTAGAGTATCAAAGATGGTTTCGACCAGCAATAGATCAGAACCGCCGTCAATTAACCCGCGAATGGCCTCGGTATATGCCTCGACCAGTTCCGTGTAGCTAACATTACGAAAACCTGGATTGTTTACATCTGGCGAGATTGAGCAGGTGCGGTTGGTTGGGCCAAGCACGCCAGCGACAAATCCTTCATAGGCTTCTGCAGCTTCTTGAGCAAGCAAGGCACCTGTTTTATTTAGCTCGTAAACTAGATCTTGTTGCTGGTAATCGAGCATAGCGATCGACGTTGAGTTGAAGGTATTGGTTTCAACAATATCAGCGCCAGCGTCAAGATATGCGCCATGAATGGCTTTTATGATATCCGGCTGCGTCAATGAGAGCAGGTCATTATTACCTTTGAGGTCACAGGGATGATTAGAAAACCGTTCCCCGCGATAATCTGCTTCTTCTAATTTGTAGGATTGAATCATGGTGCCCATGGCGCCATCTAGCACTAGGATACGTGATTGTAAGGCCTGTTTGAGTTTTTCTGTACTGTTCGTCATGCCTGATTCTATATTGTTTTTGTAATATGTTTTCAAATAAGCAAGGAATGATGTGCAGATGAGAACTCGCTTGCCTAGACCTTAACTAAGCGATCACAGTTTTAAGCTTTATTGCCAATTTTATTGTCAATTTTCATTGCCAAATTTAATTGTTTAAGCCTAGCGGAATAGAAGCCGTCGCAGTGCTCCTCAAGCAAAACTTTGCCAAATTATAATATAACTTTGCTTAACCTTCTAATGATACAAATCAAAGATATACCTTAATTACTAAACTAAAAATTTATCGTATTTTTATCAAACGGCGGATGTGAAGTATAAACTCTAGTGCGATTTTTTGGTCTCTGCATCATTTTTATATGTCAAGTTGACAATCCTGAACGGATGCCATATTTTGCTCACTAATTGCATTAGGTTTTTGATAGTTTTCTACTACAAAATTAAATGGGAAGTCGGTGAGCGTTTAGGCGATTCCGACACTGCCCCCGCAACGGTAAATGAGTAAAGGCTTGATCATTTTGCCACTGTGTTTATAAGATATACATAACATGGGAAGGCGATCAAGCTACTAAAATTAATATTTTTTAGTATCACATGAGTCCGGAGACCGACCTTTTGCCAGAATCATATCGCGGTGGGCGATGATAACGGTTTGATAGGTCTGCTTTCTTATTCTCTCCGCATCAATCTTCATAGCGATATACCATTTATTTTCTCGATCTAGGACGGGAATCAAGCAAATGGAGATCGTTTTCATGATCCGTATATTGTTTTTTATTAATTTTTTAATTGTTTATTTCATTTCATTTCCTGTGTTTGCAGAATCAGGTATTTCTGAATCTGATCATATTATTGTCACAGGTTCGCATACGCCTATTACTATTAATGAAATCGGTAGTTCTTATACTGTTATTACTGAGACACAAATTAAACAACGGCAGGCAGTGCAAATTGCAGATTTATTGCGTGATGTTCCTGGGTTTTCTATTAGTAACGGCGGTAGTATTGGCAGTCAAATACAGCTTAGGATTCGTGGAGCAGAAGCCAATCAATTACTGGTGCTTATTGATGGTATAGAAGCTAATGATATTGCGTCTGGAGATGAATTTGACTTTGCACATTTGATGACGACAAATATTGAACGCATTGAAATTATAAGAGGTCCGCAGAGTGCGCTTTATGGCAGCGATGCGCTTTCTGGGGTTATTAATATCATCACCAAGAAAGGCAGCGGGCCAATAACACTGTCAACCTTTTTGGAAACAGGATCTTTTGGTACTTTTAATGCTGGCGGTGGTATTTCGGGAAGTGGCGACGGATATCATTATAATTTACAGGGTTCATATTTGAATTCAGCGGGAAGCAATATTGCGCCCGCAGGGGATGAAGACGATGCTTATGAGAATGCTACTATTTCTTTTGCAGCGGGTACGGTTGCCTTTGATAATTTGAAAATTGACATTACCGGCAGGCATACAAAGGCAAATAATGAGACTGATGATCAAGATTTCTTAGTAACGGGTTTCGCTATCGATGCTGATAGAGAAACCAAAACCAATCAAGATTATCTGAGAAGCAAAATATCATTGAGCTTATTTAATGATGCATGGGAACATATTGCAGGTGTTGCGATTACCAGCACTGAAAACAATCATTTTATTTCCGGCAATGAATCAAATAGTACACAAGGAAAGAAATTTCGATTTGACTATAAAACCAATTTTTATCTTGATACGGAGAATCCCAGCAGTGCTTCGCATATTTTAACGCTTGGTATTGATTATGAAAGAGATCTATTTACTCAACGTGGCACAGCGTTCCTTAGTTTTGATCCAAATCAGAAACAAAATATAACAACGACAGGGCTTGTTTTGGGCTATCGTGTAGGTTTGTGGGAACGTTTATTCGTATCTGGCAATATACGATATGACGACAATTCAGACTTTGACGATACAACGATCTATCAAATCACAGGAGCTTATAAGCTGCTTGATTGGGGAACACGATTACATGGAAGTTATGCCACAGGTATCAAACGTCCAACATTTAGTGACCGATTCGGGTTCTATGCGAACACTTTTATTGGTAATCCAGATTTGAACCCTGAAAAATCCAAGTCTTGGGATGTAGGTATTACACAAGTGTTGTGGAATGATAAGGCTAATGCTGACATTACTTATTTTAATTCAAGATTAGACGATGAAATTAATGGTTTTTTCTTTAATGGCGCTGGTTTTACAGCGATAAATATCAATGGCACGAGCAAACGGCAAGGCGTTGAAATAACTGTAGATGCGAAACTGAGCGATAATCTTGAGTTCACGGGCACACACACTTGGTTGGATGCCACAGAAGCTAATGCAGTAGGGAATCAAATACTGGAGATGCGTCGTCCAAAAACTACGAGTCATTTGAATCTGAATTACAATTTTTTTGGCAACCGTGGAAATGTAAATTTGAATATTAGCCACACAGGAACGCGAAGAGATACAAATTTTGCCACACAGGCAGCAGTTGATTTGAGTAGTTATGTATTGGTTAATTTAGCAGCTTCTTACCATATTACAAAGAACGTAAATATTAATGCCAGAGTTCAAAACCTGTTAGACGAAAATTATGTAGATGTCTTAGGCTTTCAGACGGCAGGCGTAAGTGGTATCGTGGGTTTAAAGATTAATTTTTAACCTTAAACGGAGCGCTATTATGCAAAAGAAAAACTTACTTGCGGTTTCTTTACTTATTATATTGGTAGCGTTTTCTCGATTAATACCGCATCCATCAGGATTTACGCCTATCGGTGCTCTGGGATTATTTTCTGGTGCTTACATGAATTATCGATGGTCGTGGGCAGTTCCTTTAATGGCATTGCTAATATGTGATGTCTTCATAGGATTTTACAGTGCAATTATAATGCTCTCTGTTTATATTGGTTTTGCTGCTTCAGCGTGTATCGGAAAACTATTGCTTAGTAAGAAGCGTACTTTTTTAAATATGGGTTCGGCCATTTTTGTTGCTGCGTTAATATTTTTTATTTTGTCAAACGCGAGTTTCTGGTGGGTTTATTACCCACACACGATTGATGGATTATTATTGTGTTATGTTAACGGGATTCCATATTTTGGAAAGGCGTTATTTGCCGATATATTTTATTGCAGTATCTTGTTTGGAGCTTATGAAGGGTTTCAACATTGGCCCTTAAGTAGCAATGATACAACGGTAAAAATAATATGAAGATTGCTTCGCTTCTCCCTAGTGCGACGGAAATCATCTGTTCAGTAGGACTGCGAGAACATTTGGCTGGAGTAACACATGAATGTGATTATTCCGCGGATGTTGTTGGTTTACCAATTGTGACAAAAAATATCATTCCTGAAAATGCATCAAGTTATTGAAATTGATAAAATTGGTACGATGTCAATTAGAAACAAGCGCGACACACCCTAATGTGCATATACTGAGAACTGATTTACCACGGGCAATTAGGGTGCAAGATTAACAAGATAATTATAACGAGGTTTTTATGGGACATCGACTTTCAAAAATCTATACGAGAACAGGTGATGATGGAACTACTGGTTTGGCGAATGGTAGTAGAGTCGAAAAAGACAGTGACAGAGTCAATGTCTTTGGTGATGTTGATGAATTAAATAGTTTATTAGGGCTATTAATTGCAGACGATATTGATATAAAAATTCAGAACCATTTATTAGATATACAACATATTTTATTTGATCTAGGCGGAGAACTTGCCATGTTTAATATCAAGATGGTTTCCAGAGCACGCGTTGAATATCTTGAAAAGATTATTGATAAATATAATGCATCCTTAGAGCCGTTGAAAGAATTCATTCTTCCAGGAGGTTCTGCATCAGCTGCAAAGTGTCATTATGCACGTACAGTTTGTCGTCGAGCAGAGCGGCAACTTGTACGCTTATCCAAAAAATCTTCTATCAATAAGATATCTCTTGAATTTTTAAATAGATTATCTGATTTATTATTTATCTTTGCCAGAACACTTGCGCTTAGTGATGGAGGTCAGGAAATATACTGGAGAAGCGAAAGGCTTGATGGTGAAAATTTAAACCAATAAAGATATTAAAAATTATTTTTACAAATTATCTTCTTAATATGGTTTTTCTTCTAACTTAAGAAAATTACCTTCACGAATCATTTTAACTTTATTGAGAAAGGCATTCCCTAATAATATAATCTTAGGAAAATTACCAGAACGAACCGAACCTCCTACATTATGTATTTTAATGTCTCCTACCGCCACAGTTTCAAGATTAACGAAATATACTTTGTCCACACCAGAGGCTGTTGATGATAAGCCTTCTTTCCCCTCAAGTCTGTATTCGATACCCATGCGCCTAGCATCGTTGCCATTCATTGAAACAAACGACGCACCAGTATCGACCAGAAAGTTTACTTGAAATCCATTAATGCTGCCGTTGACTGTGTATGCACCGCTTCTGTCAGATGTAATAGTAATTGATTTACCTGCTGCTGGTTTTGCAAAATTGCTATTTATACCTTGTCCCAATATGTAAGTGTTTTGTTTGCCATCAATTTCGATGATTGCCTCTTTAGAGTTTGCCGAGACAAGCAAGACACCTTCCGAACTTGGTTTGCCAGCTTTAAGTAATCTCTGTTTACCATCTATATTGACGACGGCTTTATTTTGTAATAGACCTAGGACAACGACCTTGTCTACAGCAAATACATTCGTTGAAAGAATCAATAATAAGAGACATTGTGGTCGTTTTAACATGGCATTTAAGTACAGGTTATTAATATAATAGCGCACTATTATGATAGTTAATTTTTTAAATTTATTTCTAAACTAGATATTTCTAAACTAATTTTTAGTTTTTTTAGTTATTTTACCTAATGAAAGAAAATAGCTATTTATTGGTTATTTTATTTACTGTTATTTGCTAATTATCTCATATCTAAAAATATTTGACCCAAGATATTTATTAAATTATTTGAAAGAAAGCGTTGAAAACTCTACAGCTGTCACTGACATACCTATAAAATGCATTGTATGACAATAAATATATTTTATTTGCGGTAAATCCCTAATAATTTTCTACTGCAATTGAATTTAGTCGGGGAATTTTCTCCAATGACCAATGTTTAATTCCCCATTGAATAATTTCATCCACACTTCCTTAGCGTTAATGATTTTTCGGGATATTACCCTAAGAAATCAAGCGCTAGAATCAATATTGTTACAGAATCTGCATCATCAATGGGTTTTACATGACATTGTTTACTTAATTCATACCCTTGTTTATCAACGGCGGTAGGTAAATGCGCATGCGCAAGTGCATGCGTAATTGAGTACGTTCTGCAAATAAATTTGTTTAGATGTCGCATCCAGTAAATCTGCACCTCTTAAAATTTCAGTAATTTCCTAGCAAAGATCATCGATGACGGTTGCCAGATGATAAGCAACAAAAACCATCGGCACGACGTACAATAAAATCTCCTGTTTCAGTCCCTGAATTTTGTTTAGAACTACTTTGGATTTTATTATTAAAATTCACTGCCACCCCGTTAACAATAAAAGGAAACGACTTGGCTCTTCGTCGGTTTGATACAATGAGCTTGTCTGTAACCTATTGAATTAAAACGGAGAATCAAGTAAATTTACTGGATGCCAGCACCATACTCAAGAGCAAAGGATTGATCTGTGATCAAACGATTAAATTGACGGGTGCACAGACTGCAAAGAAATGTCTTGTGCCACTTCGACGAATTCGTTATTTAAGGACAGCATCACAGGTCAAACGATATACGTTTCTGACGAATAACTTTAAACTCTGCGCAAAAACCATTGCAGATATTTATAAGGTCAAGTGGCAGGTCGAACTGTTTTTCAAGCGGATCAAACAAAACCTGAAAATTAAATCGTCTATCGATATTAGCAAGAATGCCGTGCTGACCCAAACTTGGATTTCGATGTGTGTTTATCTGATTCTGGCATTCATCAAACTGACATCGAGTTTGGCTAGGAGCATGCAGAAAATATTACGGCTTTTACAAGTCAACCTATTCGAATGAAAGAAGGTTCAAAGCTTCATGGTAAAATCCTTTGCCAGATGACTCTGGAATAAGATTTTATCATCCCAATACAGGCCTAATGTCTCGATTGATTTTAGGATGGAAGTATCGGAATACTTTTTTGCTTGCGAGAGATATCTATATCGTCCATGCGTGCCAACCATTTGCCATGCTGGCTTTTTGCATGCATATAACTGGCAACGGCGGCCACAGTCGATCTAAAATGTAACGAACCAGTGGGCGGGAGTGCGAATCAACCTATTATCGACATTCGATGATCTAATAGCCTAGCAAATCATGGTCTGGTAAATATCAGAATCTGAATAATGACCATAAAAATAAAACTTAGCTCAGATGACGCTCCTTAATTTCATCTAAAGTTTTACAGTCTATGCATTGAGTTGCGGTTGGGCGTGCTTCTAGTCTGCGAACACCAATCTCTACTCCACAAATTTCGCAAAATCCGTAGTCAGCAGAATCCAGCATGGCAATAGATTCATTTATCTTGGAAATAAGTTTACGTTCCCTGTCTCGCGTACGTAATTCTAGTGTAAATTCTTCTTCTTGTGACGCACGATCATTTGGATCTGGGAAATTGGTAGCATCGTCTTGCATGTGAGCCACTGTTCTGTCAACTTCTTGCATTAACCCTCCTCTCCAAGCAAGCAAAATTCCTCTGAAATATTCAGTTTGTTCTAAGCTCATATAATCTTTATTATTTTTTTTCTTTTTATAAGGGGTGATTTTATTTTTTGTTAATGATTTTATTTTTTGTGTGGGTGATTTTTTTATATTGCCTGCCTTCCTCGCAGGCTTCTTCTTTATAGCTTTTTTAACTATTTTCTTTTTTGTGGGAGGCTTCTTCTTTGTAGCTTTTTTAGCTATTTTCTTTTTTGTCGCAGGCTTCTTCTTTGTAGCTTTTTTAGCTATTTTCTTTTTTGTCGGAGGCTTCTTCTTTGTAGCTTTTTTAGCTATTTTCTTTTTTGTCGGAGGCTTCTTCTTTGTAGCTTTTTTAGCTATTTTCTTTTTTGTCGGAGGCTTCTTCTTTGTAGCTTTTTTAGCTATTTTCTTTTTTGTCGGAGGCTTCTTCTTTATAGCTTTTTTAGCTATTCTCTTTTTTGGTTGGATTCTGCTGAATACGGATTTTGCGAAATTTGTTTTTTTCTTCGCAACTCTTTTTGTCTTTCTCTTGGGAGGCATAGCCTAGTTACTCCAACCACTTAACAAATAGTAATTTGCGTATAAATACCAGAAAGACGACCTTGAGGCAACCAAGATTTCTTATAAATAGACTGAATTGTTATGAGCCGATAACATCGGCAAGTATGTGTAACAAGACCTACAGCCATGATAATATCTCCTAATGCCAATTAGAGCTATTAACCCCATGACTTTTGTTCGTATGTAGGTAATGATTTTTACCCAAACCATTTTGGACTAAAACGATTATAAACAACAATATATCAAGAATTGCAAGTAATTTTTTTGGTTTTGGTTTATCCATCCACATTTTACTTGCGCTGGCAACTGTGGCAGGCATAACAATTATTCCAAGCATCAATAAGTTCAGATAGCGCGCGCTCGCCATAGGCAATCACAGATACAAACAAGAGTGAGCTGATCAAAAGAGGGCTGAGTATAATAGATACTAATGCCAAGCTGAATGATTAATTTAAATCCCAGAGAAAGCATATTTGAAGCCTGAGAAATCGGCCATCAAGGCAGAATAATTATTTCTTTTGGGCGCCAACCCTCCATTTTTTGTTCTACAACAACGCTTGTGTATAAGCCGCCTCTCACATTAAATTTTGTTGTGATTCGCATAAATTTAGGAGAGATTACTGCGGCAATATCTTCTAAAATCTGGTTGGTAACCGCCTCATGAAAAGTGCCTTTATCTCTGTATGACCAGATATAACACTTTAATGCTTTAAGTTCGATGCAAAGCGCGTTAGGGATGTAGTCAAGCTCCAATGTTGCAAAATCTGGTTTACCAGTTTTTGGGCATAAACAAGTAAATTCATGAGTTGAAATATGAATTGTATAATCCCTTTCAGGTGATGGGTTTGAAAAGGTTTCTAATTGTCCTGAAGGTCTCGCGTTCATGTCTGATGTTGTTTAAAAAACAATACGTACAAACCATAGCATGATTTTAATAAAAGTTGCTGAAATAAGTTAATTAAAAGCTTAAATAAATAGTAATATTACTATATTAATTATATATATAAATATTATACTTAATGTTAATAATAGTTTTTTGTTTTGCTTGTTTGTATCGCCTAATCTTTGTATTGTAACGTCCCATGCGTTTGTGCAAAATTAAATTAGCCGGATTCAAATCCTTCGCCGACCCAAGCACACTTAACATACCAGGAAATCTAGTGGGCGTGGTTGGACCTAACGGCTGCGGTAAATCCAATATTATTGATGCTGTCATGTGGGTTATGGGGGAAAGCTCCGCAAAACATCTGCGCGGCAACTCTCTTACCGATGTCATTTTTAATGGTTCAACGTCTAGGAATCCTGTTGGTCAGGCCGTCGTAGAATTGCTTTTTGATAATTCGGAAGGTAAAGCAGGTGGCCAATACGCCAGTTACAGCGAAATATCTGTTAAAAGACAAATTAATCGTGATGCGGTCTCAGTATATTACCTTAATGGTACGCGATGTCGTCGTCGGGATATCCAGGAAATTTTTCTTGGAACCGGTTTAGGTCCTAGAAGTTATGCCATTATTGAACAGGGAATGATTTCCCGTTTGGTTGAAGCCAAACCAGATGAATTACGTACCTTCATTGAGGAAGCTGCTGGAATCTCCAAATACAAAGAAAGGCGTAGAGAAACTGAGAACAGGATAGAGCACACTAGGGAAAATATTAGTAGGCTTGCAGACATTCGTAATGAGTTAGAAAAACAGCTCAATCATCTGCAACACCAGGCAAAAGCTGCTGAAAAATATCAGAACTTCAAAAAAGAAGAGCGCCAACTTCAGGCAGAACTATTGGCGCTCAACTGGAAGCATCTGAAAAGTCATATGCAAAACGAGGAACAGCTTGTAATTACTCAAGAAAACCACGTTGAGGCTAATTACGCAGAATTGCGACAGCTGGAGAGCGCTGTAGAGAAATATCGTGATGATTTAAGTTCAGCTCATGAAGTCTTTAATACTGCGCAATCAAATTTTTATGGTGTTGATGGCAATATTTCTCAGCTCGAACAAAAAATTCAGCATGCTAAAGAGAGAGTTTTGTCTGCTGAACAGGATACAGAACATGCTCAACATGAAAAGGCTGATGCTAATCAACATCTACAACAAGATAAAGACAAGCTGGAAGCGCTTGCGGCAACTGCCAGTGCGTTGGAACCAAAGCTACAAGACTCCAAGAATGAAAGCGACAAAGCTTATGAATCTCTAAATGAAGCTGAAGAGGTGATTCAGGCTTGGCAAGCTGAGTGGGATACTTTTAACGAAACATCTGCGGATTATTTAAACCAAGAACAGATGAGTAAAATGCGACTAGAATATCTACAACAAGGTATTGAAGAATCACAGCAAGACCAGAAAATACTAGAGCAGGAGTTAGATGCTATTGATGAAAATGCGATAGGTAAAGTAATCAAAGAACAACAAGCTTCGGCAAAGGCATTAGAGAAAAAACAAACTGATTTTACGCGCCAACTGGAAGAAAAACGTAAAGCATTATTATCTCTACGTAATGAAACTCAAACACTAAACGAAGAGGCTGATAACAAACGTCGCACGCAGCAGCAGTTAGAAGGTCGTTTATCATCACTTGAGGCATTACAGCAATCTTCCTTTGGTAAAGATCGGGAAAAAATCAATCATTGGCTTGAGTCTACAGGACTCGCTAATAATCCAAGATTAGCGCAACAAATGGAAGTTGAAGCAGACTGGGTGCGTATTGTTGAAACTGTCATGGAAGACAATCTACAAGACATCATCGTTAATAATCATGAACAATATACAGAAAAATTAACCACTTTAAGCGAAGGGAATCTGGGTATTATTTCTGCAAAAACAGTAGATAAGATATCAGAAGAACAGACTGTATTCACTCGCCTATCAGATAAAATTAATACTTCTTTCTCACTATCTGGGTTGCTTGAAGGTATTTATATTGCAGAAAATCTTGAGGCAGCAAAAAAAATTAGAAAGCAATTAAAAGGTAATGAATCTGTTATTACCCATGATGGGATATGGCTTGGTTGTGGTTGGTCTAGGATCTGCAGAGGCATGAATGAACAAAACAGAGCTTTGACCAGAGAGCAGGAAATTCAAGAGCTCAAGTCTAGGCATAAAATAGCAGAGCAGCAATTGCAGAAACTTGAAACGAATATTGAAAACAGTAAAGTTTTATATGATGAAACAGAGCAAGCATTGAATGATGTACAGCTGGGACTACGCAAAAATCAAGAAGAGTTGTCCGGTCTTCGTGCGTTATTAGCCGCTAGTTATGTGCAACAAGAACAAGCTGAAATAAGAACTGAAAAAATTAATAAAGAACTCATTGTTTTGAAAGAACAAATAAAAGATGATCAATTCGAAATAGAAACTATTCATAATAATTTGACAAGTATCTCTGGCAGTCATAAGGATATTGAAAATGAACGTGAAACCTTAATTAACTTAAAAGAGCAACGAAAATCTTTATTAGAAAATGCACGCCAAAGCTGGAAGTCAACACATAACAAGAGTCATAATATAGCGCTGCAGCTTGAATCAATAAGTTCACAACGTGCATTTTTAGAGCAGGGAATGAAGCGTAACCAGATTCAACTTGAACATTTAGAAAAACGCATTGAAGATATAAAGCATTCTATAAATTACCAAAAAAAGCCTACACAAGAATATAAAAATGAACTTGAATTAAAACTTAAAGAAAAAGTATTAGCGGGAAAATGCCTGATGGATTCTAGAACATCAGTTCAGACGCTTGAAACAACTCTAAAAGAGCATGAAGAGATTCGCGGTATCAAGGGTCAAAAACAGCAGGAATTGCAAGATCTCCTAACAAAGGCACGATTAGCGACCCAAGAAAGACACATTCGACTACAGACTGTCGAGGAACAACTTGAATCTGACGGACATAAAGTCGCCTTGGTGCTTGAGCAATTGGCAGAAAATGCTGACATTGATGTTTGGAAAGAACGTCTACAAGGACTTGCTAGGAAAATACAAAGATTAGGACTAATTAATCTTGCTGCAATTGATGAATTTTCACATTTATCAGAACGGAAGACTTATCTTGACAGTCAAAATGAAGACTTAGATAAAGCTCTGAATATACTGGAAAATGCAATCCGAAAAATTGATAAAGAAACAAGAACAAGATTTAAAGAAACATTTGATAAACTCAACACTAAACTTAAAGAGAGATTCCCTCAATTATTTGGTGGTGGACATGCGTATCTTGAGTTAATTGGTGAAGATTTATTGCAGACGGGCGTTACTATTATGGCGAGACCTCCCGGAAAACGTAACAGTACAATTCACCTGTTGTCAGGTGGAGAGAAGGCACTTACTGCGGTAGCGCTGGTGTTTTCATTTTTTGAGCTTAATCCAGCGCCTTTTTGCATTCTCGACGAGGTTGATGCACCTTTAGATGACGCAAATGTTGGGCGCTATAGTGATATGGTGGCAAAAATGTCAACAAATATTCAATTTATATTTATTACACACAATAAGATCACAATGGAAATTGCGAATCAATTGCTTGGCGTAACTATGTATGAACCTGGTGTTTCGCGTCTGGTTTCTGTTGATGTTGATGAAGCTATTGAGATGGCACAGATAGCTTGATGAATAATGCGCAGAGAATACCTTCAAAAATAGATACTCATAAATATCTTTACGAGTTCAATTAAAGAAACATGAATGATTTACGTTTGATGCTGCTTGGTATCGGGTTATTTGTCATTGCATTTATTTACCTACGGGGAACTTTAAAACAAAAATCACAAAATCTTGCGTGGACAAGAAAATTTGCAGACTTTAATAAGAACGGTATTAAAAATGTTAAAATTATTCCGACATATGAGCAAAACGATGAAATAAGCATGGAAAGTCTGGCAGAACTAGATGCATTTCTGGATTACCATGAATCCCCAGATAGCAACATACCTGATTTTTCCTTGAGAACAAAGACAGATGGTATTTATGAAGAGGAGATTGGTCTATCAAGATCATCTTCAGATAAATTCGCTGATTCAAATACTAGGAAAGCTTCCCATAACCAGATTATAGTCTTTCTGATTAAAGCATCTCCTGGCAAAGATTTTTCTGGCGTTGATATACTAAAGGCAATCGATATTTCCGGGCTAAAATTCGGGAATATGAATGTTTTTCATTATCATGGTATAGCAGGCATGGAATCCAGAGAAAGTATTTTCAGCTTGACCAGTATGTATGAGCCTGGCTACTTTGAGCTAGATAAAATGGAAACCTACCAAACAAAAGGTTTAACACTTTTTATGCAGTTACCAACCCCAATAGATAATATGTTGGCATTTAGTTTGATGCAGGAAACAGCAATGAAATTTACGGATATGCTCAAAGGTGAACTATGCAGCTCGAAACATAACCCTATGGATGAAAGTGAATTGCAGGCAATGCGCGATGTGATTTCTGAATTTCCTTAAGCTCAATTTTTTTGAAATGAATTCTCAAGAAAAATTAATTTGTATAAACAAATTGTGCAAATTAATTAATAAACATAATTATCACTATTACGTACTGGATGAATCTGTCATCCCCGATGCCGAATATGATCGTTTGATGCAGAAATTGATCTTGCTTGAGAATGAATCTCCTGAATTAATTACAGAATCATCTCCCACACAGCGCGTTGGCGCAGCGCCACTAGATAGTTTTGCAGAAATTAAACATGAATTACCCATGCTGTCATTGGGCAATGCCTTTGATGAAGATGAAATGATGGCTTTTGATCGACGTGTACGAGAGAAACTACAAGAAGATAGTGTTGAATACGTTGCTGAAACAAAACTTGATGGCTTGGCGATTAGTATTTTATATGAAGAAGGTGAATTTGTTCGTGCTGCAACACGTGGCGATGGTATAACGGGCGAAGATGTTACATTGAACGTAAAAACTATTAAGTCTATTCCTTTAAATTTTCTTAATGGAAAATACCCAAAAAAAATTGAAATACGCGGTGAAGTTTTTATGACACACAAGGCATTTAAAAAACTTAATGATAAACAAAAAGAAAAAAATAAAAAAATATTCACAAACCCTCGGAATGCTGCTGCCGGAAGTATCAGGCAGCTAGATTCACGGATTACTTCAGAACGCCATTTGAGTTTTTTTGCTTACGGTATGGGAAATATTGAAGGCGGGGCGTTGCCAGAATCACACTGGGAATTATTAGCAAGCTTAAAAACGTGGGGCACACCAGTTTCACCCGAAAACAAAATTATTAAAAATCTTACAGATTGTTTTGAGTTTTATAAAAATATAGCAGATAAACGTTCATCACTTGCTTACGATATTGACGGTATAGTTTTCAAAATAAATCGTTTTGATCAACAAAATATTATGGGCACAGTCGCGCGCGCACCGAGATGGGCGATTGCTTATAAGTTTCCACCTAAAGAAGAGTTTACTGAGATTTTGGACATTAAAGTTCAAGTAGGTCGTACAGGCGCACTGACACCTGTTGCTAGATTAAAACCTATCTTTGTCGGTGGTGTTACGGTCACCAATGCAACGCTGCACAATGAAGATGAGCTTAAGCGCAAGGATGTCAGGGTAGGAGATACTGTCATTGTGCGACGCGCAGGCGATGTTATACCTGAAGTATTGAAAGTTGTAATGGAAAAGCGGGCAAAAAACATCAAAGCATTCAGAATGCCTGAAAAATGCCCAGTATGTGATTCCGATCTCGAAAGAGAAGAAGGTGAAACAGTCGTTCGCTGTAGTGGTGGACTTTATTGTTCAGCACAACAAATAGAAGCGATTATTCATTTTGCATCAAGGCGTGCCATGAATATAGATGGGCTGGGAAATAAATTAATTGAACAATTAGTTAAAAAAGGATTGATTAAACACGCCGCCCATCTGTATACCCTGAGAGAGGAACAGCTCACTGCGCTGGAGCGTATGGCTAAAAAATCAGCAGCCAACATAATGAATGCATTGAATAACAGTAAAGAAACCACCTTAGACCGATTTCTTTATGCTTTAGGTATACGTGAAGTAGGGGATGCGACAGCCAGATCACTGGCTAATCATTTTGGAAATTTATCAAAAATTCAATCAGCAAATCATGAGGCATTAGAGGAAGTTTCTGATGTCGGTCCTGTTATAGCTAAACATATCGTTACCTTCTTTTCGCAAAATCACAACCAAGAAGTAATTGATGGTTTATTAAAGGCAGGTGTACACTGGCCTGATATTAAAGTGAGAAGAGAACAACCGTTAAAAGGGAAGACTTTTGTTATAACAGGCACATTGAAAACTATGAAACGTGATGAAGTCAAGCAGCGATTGCTAACATTTGGCGCTAAGGTCAACGGCAGTGTTTCACAAAAAACCGATTATCTAATAATGGGCAGCAATTCTGGCAGCAAAGTCGGAAAAGCCCGTACACTGGAGATAAAAATACTCGATGAAACTGAATTGTTATCCTTAATAGCTAATAGGCAATAGGTTTAACCAAGGTTGAGTCTTGGCGCTAATAGAATACTTGTGCGACTATTGTTAAAATGCTTTATGATTGATTAAACTATAATAAACATTAAGTGTATTATATATATAATTGTTTATTAATTAAATTAATAATAATTAAGCCTTGTTGTTAAGCTTACAGTATCAACCATTTTCATTATTTTTTGCAGGGGTAAGTATTGTATTTGCAGGTGTCTTACTATCGTTGAGATGAAGATAATCAAGCGAATAGTGCAAACCTCGGCTTTTTTTGCGCAATCGCTTCGTTATTCTGACGATACCCACGTAATCCCACATGAAGCGACGGATCTCGTCCCAATTATGAGAAACCACGACTTCTTCATCAGAATCCGTGACTTGGCTTTCGTTCCAAGCAGGTAATTGGCAAGACTCATGCGCTTTTGCTAACCTGGACTTAGTATGTCTTTATAAGCAGAATGTGCAAACACAATACATTCAAGCAGCGAATTGCTGGCCATACGATTAGTGCCGTGCAATCCTGAGTTCGTCACTTCACCAACCGCATACAAGCATGACATATCTGTTCGGCCATACATATCGACAAGCACACCACCGCAGGTGTAATGTGCCGCAGGAACCACTGGAACAGCTTGTTTGGCTAAATCAAACCCAAAACACAGGCATTTTTGATAAATGTTTGGAAAGTGAGAAATAATAAAATCTTTCGGTTGATGGCTAATATCCAGATAAACACATTGCATGTTGGTATTGGCGCGTCATCTAACTTAAGGTAATATGCCCGAGGATGAATGTAAGCTATTGCTGAAAAATTTATTTCTGAACTCTAATTTCAAGGTAGCTCTGGTTTCAGGTTCCTGCCATTTATTTCGGTCAATATAGAAGCCGTAATTTCAAGGATCTTAATGCAGTAAGAATTATAGCAGAGTATTTGCCTAGACGGGGGCTCCCTTAATAATGAACGAAAGCATCACTGACAAACAGCTGGTGGAAAGAGTGCAAAGTGGTGATAAGCAGGCCTTTGATCTTCTGGTATTAAAATACCAGCAGCGCATTATCAATCTAGTCTCAAGATTTGTCCATAATCCTAGTGATGCGCAGGATATCGCTCAGGAAGCCTTTATTAAGGCCTATACAGCGCTGTCGAATTTTCGAGGTGATAGTGCTTTTTACACTTGGATGTACCGTATTGCGGTCAATACAGCCAAAAATTACTTGGCGGCAAAGTCCAGAACCCCCCTCGAATCAGCATATAATATCGATAGTATGGAACAAATAGATGGTGATCACACTCTAATATCCCAAGAAACCCCGGAACGTTTGTTATTAAGGGACGAGGTGCAGGAAACTATCTTCAAATCGATTGAGGCGTTACCTAAAGATCTGAAGACTGCAATTATCTTACGAGAGATAGAAAAGATGAATTATGAAGATATTGCGACTGCTATGGACTGTCCGATTGGCACTGTAAGATCGCGCATATTTAGAGCGCGCGCAGCGATAGACAAAAAACTAAAACCATTAATTGAACATTAAAATTCTAAATTAATTAATATACTGAGCAACACTAAAAAATAAAATGAAATCTAACGAACAAAAGCGTGAGCAATTGTCAGCTCTAGTAGATAATGAACTGACTCATGATATATCGTCTGCGGTCGATAGTTTATTGAAAGACGATAAGGCCAAAAAAACCTGGGAGCGATACCATATAATCGGTGATTCATTACGCGGTTGTTTGCCTAAGCGTATATTTAGAGCACGCTTAGTGATAGACAAAAACTAAAACCATTAATTGAACATTAAAATTCTAAATTAATTAATATACTGAGCAACACTAAAAAATAAAATGAAATCTAACGAACAAAAGCGTGAGCAATTGTCAGCTCTAGTAGATAATGAACTGACTCATGATATATCGTCTGCGGTCGATAGTTTATTGAAAGACGATAAGGCCAAAAAAACCTGGGAGCGATACCATATAATCGGTGATTCATTACGCGGTTGTTTGCCTAAGCGTATATTTAGAGCACGCTTAGTGATAGACAAAAACTAAAACTATTAATTGAACGTTAAAATTCTAAATTAATTAATATACTGAGCAACACTACAAAATAAAATGAAATCTAACGAACAAAAGCGTGAGCAATTGTCAGCTCTAGTAGATAATGAACTGACTCATGATATATCGTCTGCGGTCGATAGTTTATTGAAAGACGATAAGGCCAAAAAAACCTGGGAGCGATACCATATAATCGGTGATTCATTACGCGGTTGTTTGCCTAAACGCCTAAAGGATATTTCAGATAATGTGACTCAGGCAATTGCTTTAGAGCCGACAGTACTTGCTCCAAGAAAGAAATTTTCATATTTTGTCAAGCCAGTCATGGGATTTGCCATTGCCGCTTCGGTTACAGTGGCCGTTATTTTTAACATTCAACAAGACAAACAAATTCCAAGGACAGAACAATCTGTTGTTGCACAACCCAGTATTACTACAAGCCCGTTATCTTCGGTTTCTTCAATAGCGAACTGGCAGTTAGTGGCTCAGAAAAAGGGAAGGGTTGAGCTTTCTCAAACCAGAAACTTTGATCTGCGCCTAAATCGATACTTGATAAACTATAGCGAGTATCGCTCAAATACAAACATAAATGGAATGCTACCGCACGTGAGAATGGTTGCTAATGGCTTAGATTCAAGCCGATAATGGGGTTTATTCTAGAAATTTTGCGCACGATATATCTTAAAAATTTGATGAAGTTGGATATAATGGAGTGTGGAACGGGAAGATATGCGCTACCTGTAATATCGTTTTAATCAATTATTGTGAGATTCTTAAATTTACATGCAAAAATTTCTTGCTGATTTTTTTATAAAAAAACCTGATAAAATCTTGTTGTCGTGTTTTCTATTCTCGTTTTTAATACTGGCCTCAAAATCGCTTTTTGCCGTTGATGAAGTATTGCCTGTAAAACAACTCATTAGACAAATGTCTGAGGCGAATCACAAATTGAGCTATGAAGGTATTCTTATTTATCAACATCAGGGAAAAGTAGATGCTATGCGTATTATCCATAAAGTTGATGAAGACGAAATACAAGAAAGGATTGTTTCATTAACAGGCTTTGCTTATGAAGTTTTGCGTAATAAAAACTCTGTGACTTACATTTTTCCCGATGATGAATCCGTTATGGTAGAAAAAAGTCGTCCAAGACAATTTAATATCAGTCAATTATCTGAACAAATGAGCAAGGTTTCTGGATACTACACTATTTCAATTGCTGGGCAAGACCGTATTGCTAACCGCTCTGCATTGGTAGTAGATATTTTGCCCAAAGATGATTACCGTTATGGATATCAGTTGTGGATTGATCTGAAATCAAAGTTATTACTGAAATCTGAACTAAAAAACAGGGAAGGTATCGCGCTTGAAAAATTATTTTTTGCAGAATTGAAAATTGTTGAAGAAATTTCTGATGAACTATTAAAGCCTGAAATATCAGGTGCAGGATATACAGAATATACTTGGCATGATAACTCCTCGAAAAATTTTCTAATGCATGAGGGAGATGCCTCATGGAAAGCAACATGGGCACCTGATGGCTTTACCATGAGTAGTAAAGAAAAACAGAGTTCTGGTAAAAATGAAACACCAATTGAGCATCTGATATATTCAGATGATATGGCGATGATTTCAGTATTTATCGAAAAACTTGATAAGTCTGAGGATGTTGTGACTGGTTTCTCGAGTATAGGTGGCGTGAACACATTTTCGACGATAAGCAATGGCCATCTTATCACTGCCATTGGCGAAGTTCCTAAAGATACTGTGAAATTACTTGCCAAATCTATCGTTTCAAACAAATAATTTTATTATTTTCCTTTATTTAAAATCAGTACCATTAATAATCTAAAATTTTTTTATGGAGCGCCTATGGAACACAAAATACTATTTCCTAAAAACGTTGTAAGGCTTATTTTTGTTTTCTTTGTTTTATCTACCCAATCTTCACAGGTATATTCGTTACCAGATTTTTCTGAACTGGCAGAAAAAAACTCTGCTGCGGTCGTCAATATTAGCACAACCTTAAAAAAGAATAAGTCGATTCAAAGATATAATATGCCTGACATTCCGAAAAATAGCCCATTCTATGATTTATTCAATAAATTTTTTAGAGAAGTCCCTGATGGCACAGCTCCTAATCAGCAGAGAACTTCGCTTGGTTCTGGTTTTATCGTATCTAGGGATGGTTACATCATCACCAATAACCACCTTGTGAAAGATGCAGATGAAATCATCGTGCGCCTTAATGACAGGAGAGAATTCATAGCTGAAGTTATCGGCACTGATGTACGCAGTGATATTGCTGTATTAAAAATTGAAGCTGGTAAATTACCAGTTTTAAAGCTGGGCGATTCTTCTGCGTTAAAAGTCGGTGAATGGGTGTTGGCTATCGGCTCTCCTTTTGGATTTGATCACTCTGTTACACAAGGAATCGTAAGTGCAATAGGTCGAAATTTGCCAAGTGAAAATTATGTGCCGTTTATCCAAACAGACGTTGCAATCAATCCTGGTAATTCTGGCGGACCATTATTTAATTTGCAAGGTGAGGTCATAGGCGTTAATTCCCATATTTATACTGCTCGTACAAATACTTATATAGGCATATCTTTTGCGATACCTATTGAGGTTGTTAAAGATATCTATAAACAATTAAGAGAACAAGGTTATGTTTCACGTGGCTGGTTGGGTGTATTAATACAGGATGTGACTAGAGAATTAGCTGAATCTTTTGGTATGAAAAAGCCGCATGGTGCGCTTGTTGCAGAAATTTTAGAAGACAGCCCCGCTGAAAAATCGAAAATGCTAGTTGGTGATATTATTGTAAATTTTAATGGGGGTAAAATAAATACCTCATCCGACCTTCCGCCAATGGTGGGTAGTATAAAAGCAGGTAAAACTGTGCCAGTTACAATTATTCGCAATAGAAAACGAAGAAATATTAAGATTAAAATTGCAGAATTACCTACTGATGAGAATATTAGATTATCTTCATCAGATAAACATAAAAGTAAAAAACAAAATCCATTAAATGTGCTCGTTGAAGATTTAACAAAGGATCAACGAAAAAAATTAGAAATCAAAAATCATGGCGTAATTGTCAGCCATATTTCACTAGGATCTGCCTACAAAGCAGGCGTGCGAAATGGTGACATTATACTGCTGATTAATAACGTCAAGGTGAAAAATGCGAAACATTTTAACAGTCTGGTTAATCATTTATCTAAAGACAAGTCAGTCCCTATCTTAATTCACAGAAGAGGAACGCCTATTTTTCTTGCCTTAAAATTGAAAGATGATTCCTAATCAAGACATAGTATTCATTGGAATTTTATCAGGAGGGGTAACCGCTGGCATGGATTCTCTGCACTTTATCTCTTATGGATGTTGATAGCTAAGAGGGATGTGATATAAAGGTGGCTTGCAGGACTATAGCTTAGTTCGGAACAAACAGAATAATAATTAAAGAAAATAATATATTGAAGAAAACAATAAAAATATAACAATTTCTTTTTTCTGCATTATTTATCTTTGATGCCACTCATAGCTGTATATAAGTTTTCGGATAAGCTAAAATTGCCTACCTTTAGCAATCTAAAATTACTACATCTTTTACATGGTGAGTCACCTCTTATATCGGTCAAAGACATAAGCAAATGCAGAATATTCGTAATTTTTCGATCGTTGCACACATAGATCACGGCAAATCCACATTGGCTGATCGGTTTATACAGTATTGTGGCGCATTGACTGAACGAGAAATGGCTGATCAAGTGCTTGATTCTATGGATCTGGAACGTGAACGCGGTATTACTATAAAATCCCAGAGCGTTGCCCTTAAATACAAAGCTAAAAATGGAGAGGTTTATCAGTTAAATTTTGTTGATACGCCGGGTCATGTAGATTTCAGCTATGAAGTCTCGCGCTCTCTTGCTGCTTGTGATGGCGCATTACTGGTTATAGATGCAACGCAGGGTGTTGAGGCGCAGAGCGTTGCAAATTGCATGACCGCCATTGAACTCGATTTGGAAGTATTGCTTGTGTTGAATAAAATTGACCTTCCATACTCAGACCCCAAACGTGTGTTAAATGAGGTTGAAGAAATAATTGGTCTTGATACTACAGATACAATGCAAGTAAGCGCCAAAACTGGTCTGGGAGTAGAAAATTTGCTTGAGCGAATTATAGACCTCATTCCTGCACCATCAGGTGTGGAAGATGCGCCGCTTCGGGCATTGATTATTGATTCCTGGTTTGATAATTATAGAGGCATCATTTCACTTGTAAGAATCGTTGATGGTTGTCTTCCGACAGGAAAAAAAATACGCGTGATGAGTACAGGCAGAGATCATTTGATTGATGAAGTTGGCGTGTTTACACCGAAACGGTGCGCTCAGACAGTATTGAATACCGGTGAAATTGGCTATGTAATTTCCAACATTAAAGATCTTGAGGGTGCGCCTGTTGGCGATACCTTAACGTTGGCAGAAAACCCCGCATCAGAGGTGTTACTGGGGTTTGAGGAAATAAAACCTAAGGTTTTTGCAGGTATGTATCCTGTTGATTCCAATGATTATGGAGCTTTTCGCGAAGCTTTGACTAAATTAAAATTAAACGATGCGGCACTTCGTTTTGAACCTGAAACATCTCAGGCGCTGGGTTTTGGTTTTCGTTGCGGTTTTTTAGGGATGTTGCACCTTGAAATTATTCAGGAACGACTTGAACGTGAATATGATTTGAGTTTAATTACTACTGCACCAACGGTAATTTATGAGATTGAAACTACCAATGGAGAGATAATTACGGTTGATAATCCTGCAAAACTACCTCCTGCAGATAAAATTAAGGAGATCCGTGAACCAATTATTTGCGCTGATATTCTTGTGCCACAGGATTATTTAGGCAATGTCATTTCATTGTGTATCGAAAAACGTGGCGTACAAAAGAAATTACAGTATCTCGGTAATCAAATTTCATTAAATTTTGAGTTGCCTATGAGCGAGGTTGTTCTTGATTTTTTTGATCGTCTTAAATCAGCAAGCCGAGGCTATGCTTCTTTTGATTATCATTTTGTGAGATTTGAAGCATCCTCATTGGTGAAATTGGATATATTAATTAACGGTGACCGAGTGGATGCACTTTCTATTATTACGCATCAAGAGCGATCTCGAAATAAAGGACATGAGCTAACAGCTAAAATTAAAGAATTTATTCCTAGGCAAATGTTTGATGTCGCTGTTCAAGCTGCAATTGGGTCAAAAATTCTATCAAGGCACTCTGTAAAAGCATTGCGAAAAAATGTGACAGCAAAATGCTATGGCGGTGACATTAGTCGCAAACGCAAATTATTGGAAAAACAAAAAGCAGGCAAGAAACGGATGAAACGATTTGGCTCTGTAGAGATTCCACAGAATGCTTTTATGGCCATACTGCACATAGGTAAAGATAAATGAATATAGATTTTTCATCTGTTTTGGTTGTTTTAACATTGATTAGCGGCCTTGTTTGGCTACTTGGCGTACTTTTTTTTGCTGATAAAAATAACAGGGATGATAATGGCAGGTTGGTTTTACCCGCCATTGTTGATTTTTCTAAGTCTTTTTTCCCTGTATTTCTCATTGTTTTAATATTGCGTTCATTTGTCGTAGAACCTTTTAAGATTCCTTCTGCATCCATGATGCCAACACTGTTAATAGGTGATTTTATTTTGGTAAATAAGTATGATTACGGTATTCGCTTACCTATGCTCAATATAAAGGTTATTGAGAATAGAACTCCGAAGCGTGGAGATATTGTTGTTTTTCGCTATCCCATTGACCCGAGCATCCCTTTTATCAAACGGGTTGTCGGGCTGCCTGATGATATATTTAAATATCAGAATAAGGTATTGTATATAAACAACAAACCGATCCAGCAATTAGATATAGGTACTTACGGAGCCGTGGGGTCAGGGGTAATGATGGATGGAGCAATATTGAGCAGAGAATTACTGGGCGACGCAAAATATGAAATTCTACGTGCGCCAAGCAGGCCATCGCAGCATGTTGAAGGTGTCGTCCCAAAAGGGCATTATTTAGTTCTTGGCGATAATCGTGATAACAGTAAAGACAGTCGTTATTGGGGTTATGTTCCGGACAAGAATCTCGTTGGCCGCGCATTTATGATTTGGATGAATTGGGACAGTAGAAATGGCGGTATAGACTGGAACAGGATTGGAAAAATGATTGACCACAACTAATTAACAATTAAGCAGCATTAATGAAAAATATGAAAAATATGAAAAATAAACAGCATGGCATGGGTATGCTGGCTTGGCTTTTTGCATTGTGCTCCTTGGCAATATTTGTTTTTACAGGAATAAAGGTTGTTCCTTTATACGGGGAAAAGCTTATAGTTCTTGCAGCAATGCAAACCGTTGCGACCATGCCTGATACCGGGTTGATGTCTAAAAAACAAATACGAACCTACTTCAGAAGAAATATAGAAATATCTTCAAGTTATAAACGTTTTAGCAATGAAAAATCTCTTAAAAAATTGGTTAAAGTCACAAAAAAAACAAGAAAAGGCAAAAGATATTTGCGTGTTGCTTATGAAGGAAGGAAGCTATTTTATAAAGATTTATATTTTACACTTCCTTTTGATCATAAGGTTGAACTAGGTAGAACAGATTCTGGATGAATGAACCCTTATCTAAGCTAGAAAAAATAATTGATTATAAATTTCATGATGAGATACTGTTAGAAACCGCATTGACGCATCGTAGTCACGGTCGTGGCAATAATGAGCGGCTTGAGTATCTTGGTGATGCCGTCTTAGGCTTCATTATTGCAGATACGATATTTCAGAAATTCCCCCAGGCAACAGAAGGCGAACTGACTCGCCTTAGATCTTTTTTAGTTAAAGGAGAAACGCTGGCAAAATTAGGACGAGAACTGGATCTTGGTAACTACATTAAGCTTGGTTTAGGGGAAATGAAAAGCGGTGGCTGGCGCCGCAATTCAATTCTTGCAAATACGTTTGAAGCAATAATTGGCGCAGTTTACCTTGATGCCGATATGAGTATTTGTCAAAAATGCGTGATTTATCTCTATCGCCAATTACTTCTGGAAATGTCTCTCGACAAACTCAGCAAAGATTCAAAAACCACTCTGCAAGAATTATTACAGTCGAGAAAATTAGAATTGCCTGTTTACCGCGTATCATTAGAAAGTGGTGATGCGCATAATCGGCTTTTTAACGTCACATGTACGATCGCAGAACTAGCTGTTTCAGTGCAAGCTGAAGGTCGCAGTAAACGTCTAGCCGAGCAATCTGCTGCTGAGCAAGCCTTACTTGTTTTAGAAAATAAATTAAAATAATACGCAGTAAAAATTTTGCAGAAAAAAAATTTAAAAAACAATCAAACTTATTGCGGTTCTGTAACCATTCTTGGTCGCCCAAATGTCGGTAAATCGACATTGCTAAATCATTTGATCGGGGAAAAACTGAGCATCACCTCAAGAAAACCGCAAACAACCAGACACCGTACAATTGGCGTGAACACAAACAAGAATTGTCAGATTATTTATATCGATACCCCGGGGCTGCAAACCTCACCAACAAATGCCATAAATAGATATATGAATAAAGAGGCAACAAATGCATTAACTGGTGTTGATATTTTGGTGCACATGATTGAAATATTAAAATGGACTGCGCTTGATGAATATATATTAGATTTGATTAAAAATAAAACTACCCCAGTTATTCTGACAGTAAATAAAATAGATAAAATTAAAGATAAAAAAATAATGCTACCTTTCTTAAAAGAGCTTTCGGAAAAGATGAATTTTAAACAGATCATTCCTATCTCTGCATTATCTAAAAAAGATCTGAAATCCTTAGAACAATCTATAAAAGAATTATTACCTGCCGGGGTATTTCAATACCCAGATAATCAAATAACAGACAAACCTAAACGATATTTTGCAGCAGAATTTATCCGTGAAAAATTAATAAAAAGATTAGGCAAAGAGCTGCCCTATACAACAACGGTTACCATTGATTCATTTACTGAAAAAGAAGAAATAATTAATATTGATGCAATTATCTGGGTTGCAAGCAAAGGTCAAAAAACGATAGTCATTGGTCAAAAAGGTGCAGGCTTAAAGGCTGTTGGGGAACGGGCGCGTAAGGATATGGAGCGAATGTTTGAAAATAAGGTTTTTTTAAGGGTATGGGTCAAGATCAAGGTTAAGTGGGTAGACAGTGAACTGGACATAAAACAGCTTGGCTTCAATTCTTGAAACCATATTTATGCATGTAGAATTAACCCCCTGCTTTATCCTTCACTCTAGGTCTTACCTTGAGTCCAGCTTAATACTGGATATTTTCTCCATGAAATATGGCAGGTTGAACATAATAGCAAAAGGTGCGAAACGGGAAAAATCTCACTTTTCCGGACTCTTGCAACCTTACCAGAGATTATTAATGGCATGGCGAGGAAAAAGCGAGCTAATGACTTTGATAGATGTCGAAGTAGATATCGAGCCATATGATTTATCAGATGCAAAAGTTATTGCAGGCTTCTATGTGAACGAATTGTTAGTTCGGTTATTACATAAGCATGAATCACATCCTGAGTTATTTGACTTATATAATAAAACCATGTCCTGCCTCTCTTCTGAAAAAAACATTGATACAGTTCTTAGATTATTTGAAAAAGGCTTGCTCAAGGCGCTTGGTTACGGACTGGTGCTGGATCATGATGTTAGTAATAACCATACTGTCAAAGCAGATGAAAAATATTATTACCTTATCGGCTCAGGACCAATGAAAAATACCCCTCCAACAGGAAACTATATCGAAATTACAGGCAATAGCTTGTTAGCCTTGGAGAAAGTAGTATTGAAGAATAAATCAGAATCAGAAGAGGCAAAAAAACTGATGCGTTTTATACTGCAACATCATCTGGGCACTAAACCCTTGGCCAGTAGAGCCTTATACAAGGCTTACTTATGTAAAGCTATATGAAAATTTACCTATTTAACGCCATGCTTAACATCATATTTTACAGCAAGATGATAAATCTCTGTTTCTGTTGCAAACTCTTTCCGTGAATACGCTAAAATGTGCCATTTTCATCGCGAATAGGGCGCGAATAGGATAGGTAAAGACAGGCGAAAAATATGTTATTAGGTGTGAACATTGACCATATTGCTACGCTTAGGCAAGCGCGGCTAACGCGCTACCCCGATCCCGTATTTGCCGCTCAAATTGCAGAGCAGGCCGGCGCAGATTCCATTACGGTACATTTACGAGAAGACAGAAGACATATTCAAGAACGAGATATTGATTTACTGCGCCAGATTATGCTGACCCCAATGAATTTAGAAATGGCGATAACTGAGAAGATGTTGTCATTTGCAGAGCGTATCAAACCAGAGTTTTGTTGTCTGGTTCCTGAAAATAGAGAAGAGCTTACTACCGAGGGCGGTTTGGACGTAGCTGGGCAAATAGATAAAGTGGCTGTAGCCTGCGCAAGATTAAAAAAGGCTGGAGTACGCGCATCGTTATTTATCGATGCAGATGATAAACAAATCTCTGCGTCCAGAGATTCTGGCGCAGAAGTTATAGAACTTCACACAGGTCATTTTGCGGATGCTGCCCTTGCTGACGAAACTGAATTGGCAAAAATCATATCGGGCGTTAATTTGGCAAAGTCTTTAGGGCTCAAAGTAAACGCAGGGCATGGTTTAAATTACCAAAACGTGGGGCAGATTGCTCAAATTTCAGATATTGACGAATTAAATATAGGTCATGGAATTATTGCAAGAGCAGTGTTTGCCGGTCTAGACGCAGCTATCAGAGAAATAAAAACCATCATCTGTGAATCAAGCGCATAGTAACGCATAACACGCTATGAGTAATTTACATTCAGAAGTCTCCAAGCGCCGTACATTTGCCATTATTTCTCACCCAGATGCAGGGAAGACAACAATTACTGAACAAATCCTATTGTGTGGCGGTGTGATACAGGAAACAGGTACAGTAAAGGCTAGAAAATCATCAAGATATGCAACTTCCGACTGGATGGAAATGGAAAAAGAAAGAGGTATCTCTATCACCAGCTCTGTTATGCAGTTTGAATATGATAATCATATTATAAATTTACTGGATACCCCGGGGCACGCCGATTTTTCTGAAGATACTTACAGAACATTAACGGCAGTTGATTCTGTTTTGATGGTGATTGATGTCAGTAAAGGTGTTGAAGAACGCACGCGTAAATTAATGGATGTATGTCGTCTGCGCAACACGCCAATCATTACCTTCGTGAATAAAATAGACAGGGAAGGTAAAGATCCAATTACATTACTGGATGAGATAGAAAGTGAACTCAAGATTAGATGTGCGCCAATAACCTGGCCAACAGGCATGGGTAATCGTATCAAAGGAATTTATCATCTTAATGACGACTATATTCGTATCTATAATAAACGAAATGAAAACATACACGGGAAGATTGTTAATGGTCTGGATTCTAAAGAAACTGAAGAATTATTATCTACAGATATTGACGATTTTAAGGAAGAAATTGAATTGGTTCGTGGTTTGTCTGAAGAATTTAATCTTGAGGTTTTTTTGCGAGGCAAACAAACCCCGGTTTTTTTCGGATCAGCTTTGAATAATTTTGGTATTGCCGAGTTTCTCGATTGTTTAATGAAGCATTCGCCAGCGCCTCAGGCAAGGGTCGCAATTCAAAGAAAGGTAAAAGCTGATGAAAAGAAGCTGAGCGGCTTTGTTTTCAAGATACAGGCAAATATGGATCCGGCACATCGAGACAGGATTGCATTTTTAAGAATATGTTCAGGCCAATATCAAAAAGGCATGAAGATGAGACACGTCAGAATAGGGCAAGACATACGAGTATCCAATGCCTTAACCTTTGTAGCTGGAAGTCGAAGCCAGACAGATAATGCATGGGCTGGTGACATTATTGGTTTACATAATCATGGCACGATTCAGATTGGCGATACCTTTACTGAAGGTGAGTCTTTATCCTTCAAGGGCATTCCGTTTTTCGCACCTGAATTGTTTCGTCGGGTTGAACTCAAAGATCCTCTTAAAGCCAAAGCTTTACTTAAAGGTCTAATTCAGTTAGGTGAGGAAGGTGCAACGCAAGTATTCAGACCATTAGATAATAACGATCTGATTGTTGGCGCTATCGGTATTTTACAGTTTGATGTGATAGCGGCACGCCTGAAACAGGAATACGGTGTCGACTGTGTTTACCATCATATACCCGCGGTAACTGCCAGATGGATATTCTGTGATGATGAAAAAATTTTACTAAAATTTAAAAATAAAACCTCATCAAATCTAGCCATGGATGGAGGTAATCGATTGGCTTACATTGCACCATCTATGGTGAACTTGAATCTTGTCATTGAACGCTGGCCAAAAATAGAATTTACGGTAACGTGTGAACAGACCGCTAACCAGTAGTATCGCCTTAGATTGTGATTCTTCCATTGTCCTGTTAACAGTGAAAGAAAACGACTTGGCTCTTCGTCGGTTTGATACAACAAGCTTGGTCTATAGCCTATTGAATCAAAACTTTAAATGATCTCCCACCGTTACCTTTCCGTAATCACTGACAATGTGTTGATTGGTGATGACATGACCTAGCTTAGAGATAAAAAAACTGAACCTGATGATTACTGAATCAGGCTTATGCGATTTCTTAGCAATAACTGTGGGTGTAGTTTTTTTGACTTAAAGAAATTTATCATTTTCAAATATCCCTTTTTGAAGCACTCCTCCATCGGCTGAGGTTAAGGTACCTTGTCCGTGCGGTTTGCCATCCTTGTATTCACCAACGTATTTGTCTCCATTGGCAAAGTTATGAATCATTTTTGATATCGCTTGTTGTTGATGATTCAGGTTTTGACTCAGCTTGAGTAGCAGAGACTACATCTTGTTCTTGAGTTTTTTTCTGTTTTTGATCCTGTTCTGTGTTACGAGGACGTCTGTTGCGCCCACCCCTTCTTCCGCGGCGAGATGAACCCGCATTTGGGTTTGCCGTATCGCTACCAGCCAGATTGGCTGAATTGTCCGCATGGGTTTTTTTAGCAGTATTTGTATTGTTAGTCGATCTTTTTGTATTGTTAGTCGATCTTTCTGTCTGTTTGGCTCTTCTGTCGGTATTGTTGCGTTGACGGTTTCCAGAATGATTATGCTGGTTTGTCCTGTTTCTATTGTTGCGATTGCGATTTGAAGAATAATGATTTCTGCTGCTATTTCTAGGTTTTTCAGTTTCTTTTTTGAATGAGCCAAATAAACGTTTAATTATTCTTGCAATAAGCCCTGAACTTTTCATAGCTTTATTTTGGGTAACAGTATAATTTTCAGGGATAATTTTTTGGACAACAGGTTGTTCAATAATCGTCGTATGTGTGCGCAGATCGTGACCCTTTAAATCTACATTGCCTGTCTCATCAATAAGGTTATAGCTCGCTTGTTGATGTTGTACTTCATTGGCTTTTGATAAAGGCACTCTTGACACCTGATATTGAGGTGTCTCCATCACAGGAGATGGGATGATGACAATATCAACATCAAGTCTTTGTTGTAATTCATTGATCGGTTGACGTTTTTCATTCAAAAGGAACGTTGCTGCTGACACGGGCAAGTTAACAATAACCTTGGCTGTTGAATCCTTCATGGCTTCTTCTTCAATAATTCTTAAAATAGCTAAAGAAAGAGATTCAATATCCCGAATAGATCCTTGACCTTGACATCTAGGGCAGGGCAAATGACGAGATTCCCCTAAAGAAGGACGCAATCTTTGTCGTGACATCTCTAATAATCCGAATCGGGATATCTTGCCTATTTGGACTCTTGCACGATCGAGACGTAAACTATCTTTCATGAGACTTTCTACTTCTCGTTGATTTTTGCTAGCCATCATGTCGATGAAATCAATGACGATGAGCCCACCTAAATCACGTAATCTTAGTTGTCTGGCAATCTCATCGGCGGCCTCTAAATTTGTATTGAGTGCAGTCTCCTGAATGTCGCCGCCTTTGGTTGCACGTGCTGAGTTAATATCAATACTTAGCATGGCTTCTGTGTGGTCAATAACCAATGAACCCCCGGAAGGTAAATGCACTTCTCTGGAGAATGCTGATTCGATTTGACTTTCAATTTGATATCTTGTGAACAGCGGATCATTTTCTTCCTCATACAATTTAAGTTTATGAAGATTGTGGGGCATGACCTGTTCCATAAACTCTTTGCCACGCTGATAAACTTTTTTATCGTCTACCCAGATTTCTGCGATATCGGTACGCAGATAGTCTCGAATTGCACGAATAATTATCTCACTTTCCTGGTATATCAGAAATGGGGCAGGGCGTTCATTTTCTGCTTTTGTGATGGCTTCCCATAAAGTGATTAGATAGTCGGTATCCCATTGTAAGTCTTCTTTGGATTTACCAATACCCGCCGTTCTGAGGATAATTGCTATGTTTTGCGGAATATTGAGCTCGTCCATGACTTCACGTGCTTCAGCACGGTCTGCCCCTTCAATTTGGCGTGAAATGCCACCTGCACGAGGGTTGTTTGGCATGAGCACCATATATCGACCAGCCAGACTAATCATTGTCGTTAGGGCGGCTCCCTTATTGCTACGTTCTTCCTTTTCAATCTGAACGATAAATTCTTGGCCTTCGTCAATCACATCTTTGATATTGGCGCGACCTCGCCGTTCAGATTCAGGCTTCTTTTTGAACAGGTTGCGGGAAATTTCTTTGAACGGTAAAAAACCATGACGATTGCCGCCATAGTCAACAAAAGCAGCTTCTAAACTCGGCTCAACACGAACCACACGACCTTTGTATACATTAGATTTCTTTCGGGTTTGACTGGTAGATTCAATATCCAGATCGTACAGTTTTTGACCATCAACCAGCGCCACACGCATCTCTTCGGGCTGAGTTGCGTTAATCAGCATTCTTTTCATTTTGTATTCCTTAATGCGTGCGCTCTACCACTAGCCGTACCCAGACAAAAATATATCTTGAACATCCTGAGATAACAAATGTTCTATCAGCAAACATCTGTTGGGCTATCGGGAGCGCCTTTACCACTCATTTACATCCACTTGAGTGATAATTAAACCGTTTATGTTACGAGGATCTGTTCCGTCACTTAATTTTCATTCGCTATTAATCTAGTATGTTAGTAACTACATCAAAACCCTCTGTTCTTCAGGAATATTTCAGCCATTTGCATGGCCTGAATATCTCGCAGGCATTCACTGACCATGAAGAGGTGGGGAGACAGAAATTGTGCTTCATCTGCCATCACCGTCACCGTCACCGTCGCTGCCGGCTTCACAACATCAGCTTGTGTCGTTTGTCGTCGTCAAATATCCGAAAATATCCGTATTCCAGAGACTAATATAACAATGTTGATATACTCCTGCAATTATGATGGCAAAAAAAATTGAACAACGGCAGGTTTCCTTCATCACAGTGGAAGAAGAACAGATCAAAAGGCGGCTGGATAACTTCCTTATAAGCCATTTTGGCAGTCTTCCTAGGTCTAGAATCTATCAAATGATAAGAAAAGGCGAGGTGCGGGTCAATAAAGGCAGGATTAAGCAAAATTATCGCCTGCAGACTGGGGATATGGTTAGAATTCCCCCTGCACACATAAGCTCCCGTGAAAATCCTTATAAACCGCCGGAAAATCTGTCTCGGTTAATCAAAAATAGTATCATTTACGAAGATGATCATCTTCTTGTCGTCAATAAACCCACAAATATAGCGGTGCATAGTGGCAGTAACGTGCAATATGGAGTAATTGAAATTCTGCGCTGGCAAAGACCTGCGGCCAATTTTCTTGAGCTGGCACACCGTTTGGATAGAGCCACATCTGGCTGCCTGCTCATTGCAAAAGATCGCCAAACCCTTACAGGGATACATGGCGCTTTGAAGAATGGCAAAGTAAAAAAAACCTATCTTGCCCTTTTGAAAGGACGATTGATGAATAGATTAGAAACAGTCTCTTTGTCTTTGAGTAAAAAAGAGACAGCATCAGACAATAGAAAAGTCAGAATTGATAAGGCAGGAAAACGGGCATTAACACATTTTCATTTATTGGAAGGTTTTAATACTGCCTCACTTTCTCGAGTTGAACTCATGACCGGAAGAACACACCAGATAAGAGTGCATGCTGTAGCTATTAACCATCCACTGGCTGGTGATGAGAAATATGGTGATTGGGAATTTAATCGTACAATGAAAAAATCAGGACTCAAAAGATTATTTCTGCATGCAGAAAAATTGTCTTTTGAGATGCCCAATACAGGAAAACAGATTAGTCTTACAACACAGCTACCCAATGAACTTCAACAATGTCTAGATAGATTGTCATAGCGTATCTTGAGCTGTCACACTTCACCAGCACCTCGTACCGAACTATCTGGGCTTGTATAGACATACATTGCACGGGTATTTGCTATAATGGCATTTGGCATGATTAAATTATAAATAGAGGTTATTATTAATATAATGAGCGAACAACAAGCCGACAATCAGTCAAAATTTGAACAAGCGCTGGTTAACAAAATAGCAACAGAAGCTATTAAAGAACAACGTCGCGCAAGACGGTGGGGCGTTTTTTTTAAGCTGTTTGTGGTGGTGTATATTTCAGTATTTACATTAGCGTATCTTGTTGGATATGATTGGGACGGTACCTCAGTAGGAGGGGGAGAACATACCGCTTTGATCGATATCTCTGGTATAATTTCAGCAGAATCGACAGCCAATGCAGACCACATCAGTAGTGGCTTACGCGCTGCCTTTGAGGATAAAAATACCGCAGGCATTATTTTGCGGATCAACAGCCCCGGCGGCAGCCCTGTGCAGTCCGGTTATGTGAATGACGAGATATACAGATTACGGGGAAAATACCCCGACATACCATTTTATTCTGTGATTACTGATGTATGTGCTTCGGGTGGTTATTATATCGCAGCAGCGGCAGATAGAATTTATGCCGATAAGGCCAGTATTGTGGGTTCAATAGGTGTCATAATATCCAGCTTTGGCTTTGTTGATACAATCGAGAAACTTGGTATTGAACGTCGATTACTGCACGCGGGCAAGGACAAAGGATTTCTCGATCCTTTTTCTCCCCTGAAATCAAAAGAAGTTGCGCACGTTAAAACATTGCTCGCAGATATTCATCATCAATTCATCGATGTAGTGAAAAAAGGGCGCGGCGACAAACTAAGCAATGATGAAAATATTTTTTCAGGTCTGATCTGGACTGGCGCACAATCAGTAGAATTGGGTCTTGTTGATGCCCTTGGCAGTCCTGGTTATGTTGCAAGAGAGATAATCGGTGTCGAAGAGATTGTTAACTTTACCAGACAAGATACTGTTTTGGAGCGGCTCGCAAATGAAATCGGCGCAAGATTTGCAAGTTCGATGAAATCAATACTGACATCATTTGAGCTCAAATGATGTGAAATACATCAAAAGCTATTTTTAAGGAATATTTAGCGCTTCATTCCTTAACATCTGAGACAGTCTAATAAGCGGCAAACCAATCAGGCTTGTCGGATCGTCTCCTTCCATCTTTTGGACTAAAGAGACCCCGTAAGCTTCAGACTTAAAACTGCCTGCGCAATCATAGGGTTTTTCCTGAAGAAGATAGCGCTCTATCTCACCTTCTGTTAGATGACGAAAATGTACGGTATAGCTAATGCAGTCTTTTTGTCTCTTGTCATTCGCTGTATTAATCACGCAAAGACCAGTGAGAAATACAATTGATTCGTTACTCAGCTTGTTTAATTGTATCTTCGCATTTTTATAATTATCCGGTTTGTTTAAAATTTCATCACCGGAAATGGCAAGCTGATCAGAACCAATAATCAGCGACCTTGGGTGTGCTGAGGCAACTGCAACAGCTTTCATTTCTGCCAGTCTCAACACCAAGTCTCTTGGCGTTTCACCTTTAAGTTGTGACTCATCTATGTCTGGCGATACACGCTTGAAGGGGATTGCCAGCCTTTGTAAGAGTAAGGAGCGGTAGGGAGATGATGATGCCAAGATAAGATTGATAGGAATTTTCCCCTTGAGGTTCATAAGTAAACTCTGATTAAAGCTGATAAATGCTCATCAGGTCAATGGCTTAGTTAGAAAACTATGAAATTTTGACAGCTACACCCCGTGTCGATACACTTCGCCGGCTGGGCTACCAAATAACAATCAACCCGATGCGACTCGCAAAAATGGGCAAAAAATTCTCAGGTGCTATAATTCGCGCCAATTTGATCACATAAATGCGTTATTAGAAGGCGGTTTTAAGGCTCAAGTACGCTTCAGGCTTGAGTTCTCTATATTAAAACTTTCTAGATTTAAACTTTAACAGGGGTAACAAAAATCGATTTCTTAGTATGGCTGGGCATGTGTAAACGACACTGCCTCAGGTTTGCCAGCGTTGTATGGAACCTCTGCAGTAGAGGCAGAAAATCTACCGGCTGGGTTTGCGCCATGTGATGAATTGTTGCTGGCGATGTCCTTATGTTTCACTGCATGAGAACTTGCCGCGTGAAAAACAGGAATGCAGAAAAAGCAAACAAATTTAAATCTGAGCAATTAAGGACAAAAATCGTTTTGTTGAGTTAGAAAAATTAAAATTAAGTAACTAGTTAGGAGAAAATCAGCCATGGCTGTTCAAAAAAGTAAAAAATCTGTTTCACGTCGTGGTATGAGGCGTTCCCACGACAAGCTTAATCTAGCAACATTGTCTATTGAACCAAATACAGGTGAAACACACAGGCGTCATCATGTTAGCGCAGACGGTTACTACCGCGGCAATAAAGTCGTAGAAAATAAAGAAATTTAGATCTAGATTGATTAAATTTTAGACTATCAATTTCTGTCAACTTCTCAGTTTATTATCATTTTTAAATTCTATCTGTCTGAATTATTGATTGGACAGGATATATTTTCCACACCAGTGAGGTTATTTTGGAAGTCACCATAGCGTTAGATGCCATGAGCGGTGATCACGGATCAGCCGAGATTATTCCCGCCGCACTCAGTGTATTGGATAGGTATAGCAACCTGCATCTTATCCTTGTTGGGCGAGACGAAATTCTGCTACAAACACTCTTGGAAAATAATGCCACATCGAACAAGCAACTAAGTATTAAGCATGCGCCTGAAGTAGTAGAGATGCATGAACAACCCTCCAAGGCATTGCGTAATAAAAAAAATTCATCAATGCGGATTGCTATCAACATGGTTCATGAAGGCGAGGCGCAAGCCTGCGTCAGTGCTGGAAATACAGGTGCCTTAATGGCCATATCTAGATTTGTTCTGAAAATGCTGCCGGGAATTGACCGCCCCGCCATTTGTTCTGTCATGCCAGCATTGGACGGTGAAACGTATTTACTTGATTTAGGCGCAAATGTTGATTCAAGTGCTGAACAGCTATTGCAGTTTGCAGTAATGGGTACAGAATTATCCAGTGCTACCAAGGATATTAATAGCCCAACTGTTGCATTATTAAACATTGGCTCTGAAAAAATGAAAGGCAATGATCGTATTAAACTTGCAGCAACATTTCTATCTGACAGCCATCTTAACTATGTTGGATTTGCCGAAGGCACAGATATATATAGCGGAAAATTTGATGTCATTGTGTGTGATGGATTTGTTGGTAACATTGCACTAAAAGCAAGTGAAGGTGTAGCAGAATTCATAAGTCAACATATAAAAAATACATTCCAGAAGTCTTTCTATGGCAGATTGGCGGCTTTGATAACCATGCCAATATTCAAAGGCATTCAACACAAACTTGATCCCAGACGTTATAATGGTGCAAGCTTATTAGGGCTTAGAGGGATTGTTATAAAAAGCCATGGCAGTGCTGATAAGATATCTTTTGCGCATGCCATTGAAGAAGCCATTGCCGAGGTTAAGAAAAATGTCCCGGAAAAGATTAATGCCAGACTTGAAGAATTACTGACGGAGCGCGAACCAATTTGATTTATTCAAAGATTGCAGGCGTAGGCAGCTATCTACCAGAGCGTATTATGGAAAACGCCGAACTAGAGCGAATGATAGATACTTCCGATGAATGGATTAAAAATAGAACGGGTATTCACAGGAGGCATATTGCTGCTGAGCATGAAACCACTTGCGATCTTGCCGAACATGCAGCACAGCTTGCTATGCAAACTGCTTCAATAAATGCAGATGAAATTGATTTAATCATTTTTGCAACAACTACCCCTGATCTCGTTTTCCCCAGCAGCGCCTGTTTATTACAAGAGCGTTTGGGCATAAGCGGTGGAGCTGCCTTTGATGTGCAAGCAGTATGTGCAGGTTTTATTTACGCACTTAGTATCGCCGACAAATTTATAAAAACAGATAGCGCCGTGAAAGTCCTAGTAGTTGGTGCTGAAACCTTATCCAAGATCATTGATTGGACAGACAGGGATACCTGTGTGCTATTTGGCGATGGTGCAGGTGCTGTTGTATTGGAGGCGAACCTCCAGCCTGGAATCATTTCGACTGTTCTGCATGCCAACGGTCAATATAAGGACTTGCTGAAAGTTCCTACAGGCATTTCTTCAAATTATGCATCACTCAAAGATGGCAATACCTATATACAGATGCAGGGCAATGAAATATTTAAAATAGCTGTGAATACCTTAGGCAAGGTCGCTGATGAAACTCTGGCAGCAAATAATCTTGAGGAAAAAGATATAGATTGGCTGGTGCCTCATCAGGCCAATATAAGGATCATTTCAGCGATGGCAAAAAAACTCGATATGTCTATGGATAAGGTTGTCTTAACAGTGGGTGAACATGGTAATACCTCAGCAGCATCAATACCATTAGCGTTAGATGTAGCAATCAAAGATGGAAGAATACAACGCGGTGACAAGTTATTGCTTGAAGCCTTTGGAAGTGGATTGACCTGGGGTTCAGCGCTGCTGGATTATTAACTTAAATAAAACCGGTGCAGCAGATATAATAAATGAAGGTGCTAATTAAAAAAATGACTTGCTATCTGAGATAATATTTTTAACTTTATTATACTTATACAATATGACCATTGCTTTTGTATTTCCCGGACAAGGTTCTCAATCATTAGGCATGATGGCCGAATTGGCCGTTTCCTATCAAACGGTTAAATCTACATTTACAGAAGCTTCTGATGTGCTTGGCTATGATTTATGGCAGCTCGTACAACAAGGTCCTGAAGCCAAACTCAATCAAACAATAAAAACTCAGCCAGCGCTACTGGCAAGCAGTATTGCCACATGGCGTATTTGGAATGAATTATCTCAAGACAAACCAGTCATATTGGCTGGACATAGTCTGGGCGAATACTCGGCATTGGTCTGTTCGGGCGTTCTCAATTTTACCGATGCCATCAAATTGGTTGCTTGCAGAGGAGCATATATGCAAGACGCTGTTGCAGAAGGAACTGGTAGCATGGCGGCGATTTTGGGTCTTACAAACGATCAAATTGAAGCAATATGTAAGCAAGCTGCAAAAGGGCAAATAGTTTCTGCAGCAAATTATAATTCTTCCGAGCAAGTAGTCATCTCAGGACATAAAGAAGCCGTTCAACGTGCTGTTTGTTTAGCAAAAACACAAGGGGCTAAGCGATCAGTTATCTTGCCAGTGAGTGTGCCTTCTCACTGCGCACTCATGGAAAAAGCAGCAAATAAATTTGCAAAATATATGGATACAATTGATTTTAAGCAGCCTGATATTCCGGTTTTGCATAATGTTGATGCTGCTGAACGACATGATGTACGTGAGATAAAATTGATACTTCAAGATCAGCTTTGCAAACCAGTTCTCTGGCTTGAAACCATTCAGAAAATGGTTACAAAAAACATCAAGATTATCATTGAGTGCGGTCCGGGCAAGGTGTTGAGTGGTTTGATTAAGAGGATTGATCGGAACCTCGATAGTTTTCCAATTTTTGACTTAGCATCATTGGAAAAAACTCTGATGAAATTGAAGTGATTAGCATGAGGATCAAATAGTGAAACTTGAAGGAAAAACTGCGCTGGTAACGGGTGCAAGCCGAGGCATTGGTCAATCTATTGCGTTGGCATTAGGCAAGGCTGGAGCTCATGTTATTGGTACCGCCACCTCAAAAAATGGCGTTGAATCCATAAAAAAAATATTTACTGATAATGGTTTGAAAGGTAGCGCCTATGTTTTAGATGTTGCAGACAATTCCTCCATTAATGAGTTTAAGAATACCTTAAAAAAAACCGCTTATGTCCCAGATATATTGGTCAATAACGCAGGAATCGCTAAGGATAATCTCCTGATACGTATGAAAAATGAGGAATGGGAAGATGTTATTAATACCAATCTAAATGCCATTTACCAAACCACAAAAATGTGCCTGCGTGGCATGTTAAAGGCACGATCAGGAAGAATTATTAATATCACCTCAGTAGTTGCTATGTCTGGAAATCCCGGACAAACGAATTATGCGGCATCAAAGGCGGGAATGATAGGTTTTACGCGATCTTTGGCCAAAGAGATTGGTTCACGCGGGGTTACTGTCAATGCAGTCGCACCTGGATTTATAGAAACAGATATGACCGGTGCTGTGGAGGGCAAACAAAAGGAATCATTGCTCAAGCAAATAGCACTGAATCGACTGGGTAAGGCAGATGAAATTGCTGCAACAGTCAGTTTTTTGGCATCAGATGACGCAGCTTATATCACAGGAGAAACAATCAACGTGAACGGTGGTATGTATATGGGATAACTATTATTCAATATTTAAATCATTAAGTAATTAAACTATCTTTTTGATTAGAAAAGAAAAAGATTATTTATTACAATATCTGGGTTGAAAGTTACCTGTATTTCACTAAACTAGACCCGCTGTTCGGCCGGCTTGGTCGTTAAGGAGGATAATTCCATCATGAGTAGTGTTGAAGAACGCGTTAAAAAAATTACTGTAGAACAGCTGGGAGTCAAAGAAGATGAAGTAACGAATGAAGCTTCTTTTATAGATGATTTAGGCGCAGATTCGTTGGATACAGTCGAGCTGGTTATGGCTCTTGAAGAAGAGTTTAAGACGGAAATTCCCGATGAAGCAGCAGAGAAGATTACATCAATTCAGCTTGCGATTGATTACATCAATGCGCATATGGAGTAAAGCCATTTGCTACATGGCATGAAAGGCTGCATCAGAAAGAATGATGCGGCCTTTTTCTGTTATGAGAGGTAAATGTAGTAATAGAATTACTGTTATATGTAACATGGTTTGTAAAGCAACAAGGATTAAAGAGATTGAGTAAAAGGCGTGTGGTAGTTACTGGCCTTGGGCTTTTAACGCCTGTTGGCAATAGCGTCAAAGAGACTTGGGGCAATATTCAAAATGGTGTCAGTGGCATTGGTCTCATCGATCGTTTTGACACATCTGAGTTTTCTGTGCGTATTGGCGGGTTCCTCAAAAATTTTGATGCAGCTCAATATATCCCCCGTAAAGATATAAAAAAAATGACTCCATTTATCCATTATGGGATGGTCGCAGGGAGTCATGCCATTGAAGATTCTGGCTTGGAGATTACCGAGGAAAATGCACATAGAATTGGTGTTGCTATTGGATCGGGGATTGGAGGTCTAGCCGGCATTGAAAAATGCACCAAACAATTTTTAAATAAAGGACCTAGTAAGATTTCTCCATTCTTTATGCCCAGTGTTATTATCAATATGATATCGGGCAATCTTTCCATCAAATATGGAATTAAGGGTCCTAATTTTGCTATCGTTACAGCATGTACATCGGGAACGCACAATATTGGCGATGCGGCTAGGCTAATTGAATATGGAGATGCCGATATCATGGTTGCAGGTGGTGCAGAAATGGCAAGTTCAGAGACATGTTTGGCCAGCTTTGCCTCGGCAAAGGCATTATCGACACGCAATGATGCTCCGGAAGCCGCCAGTCGGCCATGGGATAGAGATAGAGATGGGTTTGTACTCGGCGATGGTGCAGGCGTGATGGTGCTGGAAGAGTATGAGCATGCAAAGAAGCGCGAGGCAAATATCTACGCAGAGATGCTTGGTTATGGCATGAGTGGTGATGCGTATCATATGACTGCACCATCAAAAGACGGTGACGGTGCTGCGCGTTGTATGAAAAATGCACTAAATAATGCTGAGCTTAATCCAGAACAAATTGATTATATCAATGCCCACGGGACTTCTACGCCTGCAGGCGACATTGCAGAAACACGTGCACTAAAAAAAATATTTGGTGCCAAACCAGCCAAACTTGCTGTAAGTTCAAGCAAATCTATGATAGGTCACTTGCTGGGTGCAGCAGGTGGTGTAGAAGCTATTTTTTCTGTACTCGCTTTACGTGATTGTATTGCGCCGCCAACAATTAACCTAGATAACCCTGACCCAAGGTGTGACTTGGACTTTGTGCCACATGAAGCACGACAAATGAAAATCAATATTGTTTTGTCAAACTCATTCGGGTTTGGTGGGACTAATGGCACACTGATATTCGGACGAACTGAGTAACTAATTCAAATTACACAAGCAATCACCATATTTCTCTTGAATGGGAAAAACATAGATGGACTGAATGTTTTAGATAGAGGCTTACATTATGGCGATGGTCTGTTCGAGACAATTGCAGTCATCAATGAACAACCGCTTTGCTTAAGCAAGCATCTTCAACGACTGTTATCAGGATGCGTGGAATTAAAGCTGGATTTCAATGATGTAGAAATTCTTGAATCAGAAATTATTTCTATTTGTAAAAATATTGATCGAGCTGTTCTAAAGATTATCATTACCAGTGGGGTAGGAGATAGAGGTTATAAAAGAAGTAGTCTAGAGTTAAAACCTACGCGATTGCTAACAATATACCCTTGGCCAAAATATCCAGACAATTATTCAACACAAGGAATACATGTCTTTCTGTGCTCTAATAAGTTAGGGCACAGCCCTAAACTTGCAGGCATAAAACATTTAAACAGGCTGGAGCAGGTATTAGCTCGCAATGAATGGGATGATACTGATACAAGCGAAGGATTGATGATGGATATTGATGACAATGTTATTGAAGGCACTATGAGCAATCTATTTATAGTTTTTCCTGATAAAAAATTAATCACACCAGATCTTTCTCTCTGCGGTATTCGAGGTATTATTCGGCAATACATATTAAACCACTCGACAGAATTATCTTACACAAGTGAAATAAGAAAATTATCATTGAAAGATGTTTGTTCTGCTAGTGAAATATTTTTTTGTAACAGCATCGCAGGCATTATGCCTGTTAAACAATTGGGAAATAATAGATTCCATTCACAACTTGCTGCCAATGAAATTAATAAATTTCTGATCTCAAAAAAGATTATCGCGCCTGTTTAAAGCGTGCCTTGCTACCATGACTCATACTAATAAAAAAATAATTACGGCATTGCTTGTTTTATTGTTCGTTGCAGGAGGAGTAACGACATACTGGGTCTGGTCTGATATGCAAACGCAGTTAGATTTTCCTATTAAGATTAAAGCAAACACCCCTCTGATTTATACAATTAAACCGAGAATGAGTCTGCAACAAATTGTACAGGATTTAACGCAAAAGGAGATATTAAATAATCCTTATTATTTTACGTTAGAAGCCAGATTGCATAGTAGCGCATCAAGACTCAAGGCAGGAGAGTACCGCTTGGATTCAAAAATAACACAACGACAACTGTTAAATAAATTTGTGTCGGGTGAGGTCATACAACATACCTTAGCCTTGATAGAAGGTTGGTCGTACAGGCAAGCAATACACGCGGTAAGTAATAATAAAATACTTGTAAAGACCTTACGTGACACCGATAGTAAAACTGTTATGTCAGCAATAGGTTATGCTGGCGTGCATCCGGAAGGTCGTTTTTTTCCTGATACCTATCACTTCCCCTATGGCATGACAGATGTAGAATATTTGCAACGAGCATATGAAAAAATGATAAGTGTTCTAAATGAAGAATGGCAACAAAGGGAAAAAGATTTACCCTACAAGACCGCTGATGAAGCATTAATCATGGCTTCCATTATTGAAAAAGAGACTGCGGTTACAGATGAACGCGCCCAAATAGCCGGTGTATTTGTTAGAAGGTTGCAAAAGAAGATGAGATTACAAACAGATCCTACGGTCATTTACGCCATGGGTGATGATTACAATGGCAATATACGACGCAAAGATTTAAAGATAGCTTCGCTGTATAATACCTACCTTTATGCAGGATTGCCGCCAACTCCGATCGCATTGCCTGGTGCTGAGGCAATACATGCAGCATTACATCCTCAGGATGGAGTATCCTTATATTTCGTAGCAAAAAAAGATGGAACGCATTATTTTTCACAAACCCTTAAAGAGCACAACCGTGCTGTAGGCAAATATCAATTAGATAGATAATCTTTCATGAACGCATCAAAAAAAGGTTATTTGATTACATTAGAAGGCATCGATGGTGCTGGAAAGAGTAGTCACATGGACTTTATTTCTAAAAAATTACAACAAGCAGGCAAAGAAGTGTCGTCAACACATGAACCAGGCGGAACACCTTTAGGTGAGGGTATACGCGATCTTTTACTTAAAAAAAACTCGGAAAAAATGTCAAAAGAGACAGAATTGCTTTTAATGTTTTCAGCCAGAGCAGAACATGTGCAAAAGGTTATTTTGCCAGCGATGATTGCCGCTAAGATTGTAATTTGCGACAGGTTTATTGATTCAAGTTATGCCTATCAAGGTGGTGGGCGAGGAATCTCTAATGAAAAAATTAAAAAGCTGGAGACATGGTTATTTTCTGGAGAATTATCAGGGTTTAGACCTGACCTTACTTTATTGCTGGATCTATCTGTAGAAACCGGATTATCTCGCAGCAAAGCTAGAGGCGAAATTGATCGTTTTGAAATTGAAACTATAAATTTTTTCCAGAGTGCGCGAAAGACTTACTTAAAAATTGCGCAAGATGATCCAGATCGAGTTAAAATTATTAATGCCGAACAACCCTTAGAAACCGTTCAATCATCAATCCTAGAAGTTTTGCTCGAACAAGGTTTAATTAACGTAAGTTGAATGACATTTGAATGCACATTCATGAAACCATTTCCGTGGCAAAAAGAGCACTGGCATAATTTATGTCTCGCGAATCAAACAGGCAAGATGGCGCATGCTATTTTATTTACCGGACCAGTCGGCATCGGTTTGCAACATTTTTCTAAATGTTTGACAACAAGCTTATTGTGTCAAAACTCAAACGATAATCTTCATATATGTGGAAATTGTCGTTCATGCCATTTGATTCAGGGTGAAAGCCACCCAGATCTGTTCAATGTAGCCCCTGAACACACGGGCAAACAAATCAAGGTTTCTGAGGTGAGGAAGCTGATTGATTACATTCATCTTAAAAGCCAATACGGTGGTTATAAAATCGCTGTGATTACTCCCGCTGATGCAATGAATCGAAATGCTGCAAATTCATTACTAAAAATACTTGAGGAGCCACCTGAGCACTCATTGCTGATACTTTTAAGTCACAAACCAAATTTACTGCCAATTACCGTCAAAAGCCGATGTCAGTACGTCAGGTTTAAGCCTGCTTTTGATGAAGAAACAGTACGCTGGGTAAATAAGCATCACAAACAACAAAAAAAAGATGCAAAATATCTGCTAAACATGGCAGGTGGCGCGCCTTTGGCAATTGAAGATATGTTGGAAAGTAATGCCTTGGGGCATCATAAGAATATGCTTGATGATTTATTCAGCTTAAAAAGAAGGCTAGAAGACCCTATTAAAATCGCGGAAAAATGGAAATCTTATGATGCGTTACAGGTTTTATTGTGGCTGTCTCAGTTATTTGCTGAAATGGTTCGAATTAAACTAAAGGCGCAACCAGCTGGAATTTATGATTCAACAACAATAGATCGTTTGCAAGAATTGATAGAACAGTTAGAATTGTATGAGTTAACAGGGTTTTATCACTTGCTGCTTGAAAAGTATGGTATGGAGGCAAGCACAATTGGTTATAATACACAGGGATTGCTGGAGGATGTTGTTGTCTTATGGCAAAGTTTAAACGATAATCACCGAAGAATAGACCAAAAAACAGGAGGATAAAGACTTGAGCACACCCAAAGGTCGTGATCCACGGCATGGTATTTTGTCGTTAACCATACGTGAAAAGAGTGCGCTTTATGCTGCTTATATGCCATTTATCAACAATGGTGGCTTGTTCATTCCCACCGCAAAGCCTTATAAACTGGGCGATGAAGTGTTCATGTTATTAAATTTAATGGAAGATAATCAAAAATTACCTGTTGCTGGGCGTGTTGCCTGGATAACCAGCAAAAGCGCTCAAGGCAATAAAACTGTCGGTATTGGCGTACAGTTTAGTAAATTAGATAAGGGTGCAACCAAATCCAAGGTTGAGAGATATCTGGCAGGTGCCTTATCATCTGACCGCCCTACACACACGATGTAATCATCGCTCGTTTAAAATCATCCACCATACTAAAATATAAGAAAACGAGGCGCAGTAATTATTCATGGCGCATACCTTAACCAGTATTCGTCTCACTCATTCACTCCAAAACTAAACATGCTTGTTGATTCGCATTGCCACATTCCTTTGCTTGGCGAGGAAGTGAATGTCGACAAAATCATTGCCGATGCAAAGACATTAGGTGTCGAACATATGCTATGCGTTTCGGTCGACCTGGAAACATACCCTGAGATTTTAAACCTAGCCGCAAAATACGATCGTATTTATGCATCCTGTGGCGTACATCCAAATACAAGGATGCCAGACGAGGTCTCCCTAGAAACACTGACTGAATTGGCGACAAATGAGCATGTTATCGCTATTGGTGAAACCGGTTTAGACTATTTCAGGAGCGAAGGCTGTCTTGACTGGCAGCGAGAACGATTTCGCACGCATATAAGGGCTGCAAAATTAGTCAACAAACCCCTGATCATACATGCCCGTGAAGCCGGTGAAGACATAACGCGCATCTTACAGGAAGAAGGTGCAGATGAGACTGGCGGTGTGATGCATTGCTTTGTTGAAAATTGGGAAACTGCCAAAAAAGCGATGGATATGAATTTCTATATCTCATTTTCTGGAATAGTAACGTTCAAAAATGCCAAAGAGGTTCAGGAAGTTGCCAAACGGATTCCATTGGAGCGGATGTTGGTAGAGACTGATTCGCCTTATCTAACGCCTGCGCCTTATCGCGGAAAGCCTAATCAGCCAGGATACGTGCGCTATGTCGCTGAATTTATTGCCAAATTAAAGGGTCTTAGTCTTGAACAAGTCGCAAGGCAGACAACAGTTAATTTTTTCACTCTATTTAAAATGAAATAAGCTTAATAAACGATATTAAATGAATGTAATAATATTATTAAATTCAAATAGATAAATCTAATATCTAAAGTTATTTATCGATAATTTCAAGTTCTAAACATAATGTAATAATATTATTAAATTCAAATAGATAAATCTAATATCTAAAGTTATTTATCGATAATTTCAAGTTCTAAACATAATGAGAGCTGCCACATTTAAGGTGTCTGGCATTTTCAAAAACTCTGATTTGATAATATTTTCTAATAATATATGCGCATAATGTATATTATGTTAAATAACAGAGGAAGTGGCAAAAAACCAAGAACACCAAGCTTATTAGTCATCATACTAATTATGGTCACCCTCTACTGAAAGAACATCTTGCCGCAGTCATTGCTTTAATGAGGCCTTCACCAAATTGGAAGAGATTTGAATGAATCTTAGTAAAAAATATAATCTTCCGCATTAACACCTTAAACTAGGAAATTCCGTAAAAATTAAACCCTTGGTATATTCACTGGTATATTTGCTTTATTACGAGCATTTAAGAATAAAATCAGGCGCTCTTTAATAATTTATTTATTTGCATTCCCATATCAGCAGGCGAAGAAACAATACTGACACCAGCAGCTTCAAGTGCAGCATATTTATCCTGAGCTGTCCCCTTCCCGCCTGCAATAATAGCGCCCGCGTGTCCCATGCGCTTACCCGGAGGTGCGGTTACTCCCGCTATATAACTGACAACGGGTTTTTTGACGTGTGCTTTAATATAGTGGGCGGCCTCTTCTTCAGCCGTACCGCCAATCTCACCGACCATGATGATGCCTTCAGTCGCAGGATCATCATTAAACAATTTTAAACAATCAATGAAGTTCATCCCGTAAATAGGATCGCCGCCAATACCGACACAAGTGCTCTGCCCTAAACCTAATTGTGTCGTTTGATGTACAGCTTCATAGGTCAGCGTGCCAGAACGTGAAACAACACCAATTTTTCCTGGCAAATGTATACTTCCAGGCATAATACCTATCTTGCATTCGCCCGGTGTAATAACGCCAGGACAATTAGGGCCGACCAATCTGGTATCTGGGTATTGTTTTAGACTGGTCTTTATCTTTAACATATCCAAAACTGGTATACCTTCTGTGATACAAACAATGAGTAGAATTCCAGCATCTGCTGCTTCGAAAATAGCAGTTGCCGCAAAAAGCGGTGGCACAAGGATCATGCTGGCATCGGCATTTGTTTTTTCCATAGCTTCATAAACGGTATTAAAAACCGGTAAATTAAGATGCCTTTCACCGCCTTTACCGGGTGTAATACCGCCGACTAATTGTGTTCCGTAATCCAGTGCTTGTTGTGAATGAAAAGTGCCTTGTTTGCCCGTAAAACCTTGACATATAACTTTAGTTTGTTTGTTTATTAAAATTGCCATTAAGATTTCCCTTGAGAAGCGGCAACCACTTTTTCTGCGGCATCAGCAAGGTCGTTGGCCGCAATGATCTTTAATCCGCTGTCATGCAATATTTTTTTTGCTTCTCCAGAATAAGTGCCTTCTAAACGAACCACAATAGGCACATGAATACCGATATCCTTAACAGCATTAATAATGCCGGTTGCGACCAGATCGCAACGGACAATGCCGCCAAAGATATTAATCAGGATTGCCTTCAAATCAGGTGTCGAAGAAATGATTTTAAAGGCTTTTTTGACTTTATCGGCATCAGTCCCACCGCCTACATCAAGAAAATTAGCCGGTTCTCCTCCATACAATTTGATAATGTCCATTGTTGCCATAGCCAAGCCTGCGCCATTTACCATGCAAGCTATATCACCGCCTAATTTAATGTAATTGAGGTCATAACGTCTCGCTTCAATTTCTTGTTCATTTTCTTGTGATGCGTCAAAGCATTCTGCCAGTGTAGTTTGCCGAGGCAAAGCATTGTCATCAACGCTGATTTTAGCATCCAATGCCAATAAATTATCTTTATCGTCAATAACGAGCGGATTGATTTCGATTAGACTTAAATCTTTATCAATAAACATTTGGTAGAGTTGGTCAACTATTTGCGAAAATTGTTTCTTTTGTTCCTTAACAAGCTCTAAAATTCCGCAAAGCAGCTGATACTGAAAAGGCTGCGGACCTAAAAGCGGATCTACGTGAATCGTTTTTATCTTTTCTGGGGAAGATGCGGCGACTTCTTCAATATCCGCACCACCCTCTAATGATGCGATAATGCTAATACGTTCCTTGCAACGGTCAAGCAGTAAACTTAAATAAAGCTCTTTCTTTATTTCAATTGGTTCTTGAATTAAAACACAATTAACGGGCTGCCCTTCTGCATCTGTCTGTTTTGTAATCAGTTTTGAACCGAGTAATTGTTTTGAGGTGTATTCTAATTCTTTTAAATCACGAACAAATTTTACGCCACCTCCTTTGCCTCTGCCTCCAGCATGAATCTGAGCTTTAACGATCCAACCATTGCCCTTTATTGATTTAGCATGTGACAATGCCTCAGGAACAGTCTGCGCTGGTTTCCCGAACGGGATAGCGATATCGTATTCTGATAATAAATGTTTGGCCTGATATTCGTGCAGATTCATATTCGTTTTTTACCCCAGACGTATGTCTATTTTTAACATACACATGACCTACGACACATTAATTTTAAGAATCATCATTATAATTGCTCTTTTAATATTTTGTAAGATGTCTTTTGTGCAGGCAACTATAAAAGCTGTTCTATTCGGCTGATTTTTCTATTGAGGTATGTGTTATAAACACAGTATCGGTTATAATGAGTCATCTAAATTAACTGAAATATAATAGAGTTTGACGGAAAATGTTGTAGATCACAATGATGGTGATATAATGATGCGTTGGTATAAATGCGCGGCAGTTACAGCATGAACAACAAACAACAGGGCTTTACCTTGATTGAATTGATGATTGTAGTCACAATTATTGGCGTTTTGTTTACAATTGCGCTGCCGACCTATCAAAATTATACCAGAAAGGCGCAATTAGCCGCCGTTGTGGCAGAGCTTGAGCATGCCAAGAGAGGGTTTGAATTGGCAACAAATTCGGGACAAACGCCGAGTTGGGATCCAAACGACTCAGGCTGGATTGGTATGGTTGAACAAAGCAGTGATGGCGCATGCAGGTTTTATGATATACAATCCGACACATCCGATGTAATAGTTTGCCTGATTAACAGAGGACACTTTGCAAGAACGTTCATTATAATCGGCTCCAGGTCTACATCTTCGACTTGGACATGTATGTCTGCATCTTTACCTCCTAAGTATAAGAAATATATAAAGCTAGGTAATATGACAGCCTGCCCCGAGTAAAGACTTAAGTCTTAGTTAAGGTTACCCGCAGTGCATTTAGACGACCACACTTCTTAAGTTTGTTAATAGTTGTTGCCATCGCTTTCAGCTGTATACATACTCCCTAAGAGAATTTGAATGAGCAACTTTAATTTTTTTATTACCATTTCATTGCTAAGCACCATGGGTATAATTCAGGTTTAGCATAACCGAAACTAGTATGGAACTTTTGCACCAATCTTTGGTCATAACGTCTAATGGTTAGGGGATTTGTACGTTTCTTATAGCTAATACACAAATATATAATAACTGGAGGATTTAATTGATGACTACACAAATAGGCAGTAATGGATTTGACTTTCTCGTTGCCAATAATAACGGCGAGTCCTTGTATGGACTTGGCGGTAACGATTATTTAATCGGAGGTAACGGTAACGATTATTTAAATGGAGGTGACGGTGACGATTACTTAAATGGAGTTAACGGTAACAATACCTTAAATGGAGATGACGGTAACGATAGGTTGTGGGGAGGCGGTGGTGACGATACCTTAAATGGAGGTGACGGTAACGATAAGCTGTATGGCTGGAAGGGTAACAATACCTTAAATGGAGGTAACGGTGACGATAAGCTGTATGGCGGTAACGGTCACGACATTTTAGACGGCGGTACGGGTGGCGATACCCTAGAGGGAGGTAACGGTAACGATTATTTAATCGGAGGTGACGGTGACGATACCCTAAGCGGCTGGACAGGCAATGATACCTTAAGCGGAGATAACGGTGATGATGCGCTTAAAGGCGGTACCGGTAACGACAAACTGTATGGAGGCAACGGCAATGATGTGCTTGCAGGCGGCGTGGGTGACGACAAGCTGTATGGACAAAACGGCGATGATACCTTGAATGGAGATAGCGGCAACGATGAGCTTTATGGCGGTAACGGTAACGATATCTTAAACGGAGGTAACGGCAACGATAAGCTGTATGGCGGCAATGACGATGACACCCTAAGCGGCAATGCGGGTGACGATAAGCTGTATGGACAAAACGGTAACGATACCTTGAATGGAGGTAACGGCAACGATAAGCTGTATGGCGGTAACGGCAACGATACCTTAAATGGCGGTACGGGTAACGATACCCTGTATGGCGGTAACGACAATGACACCCTAAGCGGTGGTGCTGGTAACGATACCCTTTATGGACAAAACGGCAATGACACCCTAAGCGGTGGTGCTGGTAACGATACTTTGTCTGGAGGCAGGGGTAACGATACTTATCTGTTCTCCCGAGGTGACGATAGTGCAATCATTAATAATTATGATATAGGCCCAGCGAGTGAAGATAAATTACTATTTCAGGCTGTAGACGCACGAGACTTATGGTTTAGCAAAAATAATACAGATTTACTGATCACCATTGTTGGCACCGATGATCAAGTGACGGTCAAGCGCTGGTACTCAGATGATGTTCTCAAGCTAGACAGTATCGAAACCAATATAGACGGAGTAGGCGGAGCGCCTGACTTACTCTTATCATTATCAAGAGACGGGGTCGACACATTGGTTCAAGCCATGGCAACTTATGATGTACCGCTTGGTGCAGGCAGTGTTATAGCGCAAGGATTTACTGAAGCATCTCCAAACTTAGTGGATAATACTTGGCAAGACGGTGCTGCTGCTGCGTAATAGTGCAATCACACTGGATTCTTAAGTGAAATTAAAGGTTTAAGTTATATATATGAAGGGGATCTTGTGTAGATCCCTTTTTTTATTCAGGTTGCCTTAGTCTAATGTAATTGGCTTTTTTGATGAAAAAATAATGGTATTCACTGTATGGGTATTCACTGTATAAAAATGAGCAACTTTAATCTTTTCATTACCATTTCATTACCATTTCATTACCATTTCATTACCATTTCATTACCATTTCATTACCATTTCATTACTAAGCACCACGGGTATAATTCAGGTTTAGCATAACCGAAATCAGTGTGAAACTTTTGCACCAATCTTTGATCATACGTCAAAGCTTAAGGGGTTTTAGGTGTATTTTCTACTTTCATATAATGATTTTTTAGGGTATCTTCCGCCTTATACATTGCGGGATTTTTTCTTAAAAATGCTTTAAATGGCAACCAAAGATGCAGACTTTAAGATTATCAACTCACTGGATTATCGACTTACTTTAAGATTAAGATTTGAAAGAATTAAGTATTAAAAAAGATAGCAAGCTTAACAAAAATTTATTTTAAAACGTAATAATTAAAACGTAATAATATTGGAGGATTTATTGATGGCACACCAACAAGCAGTTTTTCAAGCCGCCCACGATGATGGCGAGGATGTGTATGGAAGTGATGCAGGTGATATCTTAAGTGGCGGTACGGGTAACGATGGCTTGTATGGGCGTCAAGGTGCAGATTTATTGGTGGGAAATGGCGGTGACGATACCCTGTATGGCGGTGATGGTAACGATAACTTGCAGGGAGGTGACGGCAACAATGGCTTAGTAGGCTTAGGTGACGGTAACGATACCCTTTATGGCGGTAACGGCGACGATACGCTTGAAGGCGATACGGGCAACGATAAGCTGTATGGACAAAACGGCGATGATACGCTTCATGGCGATGACGGTAACGATGAGCTTTATGGCGGTAACGACAATGATACGCTTCATGGCGGTGCGGGTAACGATAGTAAGCTGTATGGCGGTAACCACGATGACACCTTAAATGGCGGCGCGGGTGACGATAAGCTGTATGGACAAAACGGCGCTGACACCTTAAATGGCGATGACGGCAACGATATCCTGTATGGCGGTAACGGCAACGATATCTTAAATGGCGGTACGGGTAACGATACCCTGTATGGCGGTAACGATGATGACACCCTAAGCGGTGGTGCGGGTGACGATACCCTTTATGGACAAAACGGCAATGATACCTTGAATGGCGGTGACGGCAACGATATCCTGTATGGCGGTAACGGCAACGATATCTTAAATGGCGGTGACGGCAACGATACCCTATATGGCGGTAACGATGATGACACCTTGAGTGGAGGTGCTGGTAACGATACCTTGAATGGCGGTAACGGCAATGACACCCTAAGCGGTGGTGCTGGTACGGATACCTTGTCTGGAGGCAGGGGTAACGATACTTATCTGTTCTCCCGAGGTGACGATAGTGCAATCATTAATAATTATGATGCAGGCTCAACCAGTGAAGATAAATTGAAATATGACAATGTATCAATAGAAGACCTATGGTTTAGCAAAAATAATACAGATTTACTGATCACCATTGTTGGCACCGATGATCAAGTGACGGTCAAGCGCTGGTACGCAAATGATGTTTTCAAACTAGACAGTATCGAAACCAATATAGACGGAGTAGGCGGAGCGCCTGACTCACTCTTAACATTATCAAGAGAAGGGGTCGGCATATTGGTTCAAGCCATGGCAGCTTATGATGTACCGCTTGGTGCAGGCAGTGTTATAGCGCAAGGATTTACCGAAGCATCTCCAAACTTAGTGGATACTATTTGGCAAGACGGTGCTGCTGCTGCGTAATAGTGCAATCACACTGGATTCTTAAGTGAAATAAAGCTTTAAGTTATACAATAAAGGGATCTTATACAGATCCCTTTTTTTTATTCAGGCTGCCTTAGTCTGTTGTGTTGCTGTTTCCTTTGGCGGGCACTATAATTTAAGGTTAGTTTATGGTGCTGAAGACCGGCAAAGTCTGCGTTGTGGTGGCACTGAGACTGTTGATCATACAGTCTTTGTCTCTACATGCATCTACAATAACTTAAAAAAAACAAATTGATATGTTAATATTAAAACATTAAATTAAAATATATATTAATGTAGATGAGAGGTTAAATTAGTGAGAACCAAGCAACCAGTGAGAACCAAGCAACTAGTGAAAACCAAGCAACCAGTGAAAACCAAGCAACAGGGTTTCACCTTGATTGAATTGATGATTGTAGTTGCGATCATTGGTATTTTATCCTCAATTGCATTGCCAAACTATCAAAATTATACCAAAAAGGCGCAATTAGCCACCGTTGTGACAGAGCTTACGCATGCCAAGAGAGGATTTGAATTGGCAGAAAATTCAGGACAAACGCCGAGTTGGGATCCAAATGACCGTGGCTGGATTGGTATGACGACACAAAGCAGTGATGGCGCATGCGCATTTCAAACTATATTCGCCAATCGAATAACTTGCCAAATTAATGGAGGGCCCTTTGCAGGAGCGCTCATTACAATTGGACCTGATGGTACAGGATCATGGGCATGTGCTGTTACAGGGAATATACCTGCCGAGTATAGGCAATATATAAAACTGCAAAACATGACAGCCTGTTAAGAGGTTAAATTACAGCACTAAAGATGGGCGGCATCTGTATGGCACGCTGAGACCTTTAAAGAATATGAGACTGTGCACAAAAAAGAAGTGATACAACCCCCTTAAAAATAAACACCAGAATCATCCCCAACCTGTAGCTTTAATAACTTAAAAAGACTATAGACCGCCTGTGAATGCCGCTTTACCTAAGGCCTGAGCTGCACATTCAAAACTCAAAGCCTAGCTCTAGGTCAAAACTATCTGTATGACCTGAGTCTATAATCTCAGTACGCTTGTAAGTTACCGACCCATAAGCGCCGTTTTGAGCTTGATATTCAAGCCCCACACCAAATTTCAAGTTATGTGTCGTGTCATCATCTGTCGCTATTGTGCGTGGTGTTTCGCCTGGCACACTAAGGTAATAGAGATTAGCGTCAGAGCCAAGGTTTAAATTGGCACCATACTCTATAAGGGCATAGGGTCTAAGTGTGCTCTTGTGCATTGCGATTAGATAGTCGATATCAAGCCCTGTGTATAGCGCTACATCGTTAATGCTTTGGTGTGCATAGACAAGCGCAGCATCTGAACCAGATTCCGCATAGCCGTCTAATCGGGTATAGGAGGCACTCATCCTGCCATAAGGAGAGAGATTCATTGCCTGCTGTTGGAAGCTGCCCCTAAAGGTTAAGGATGCAAACAGTTGTTTTATATCACGGCTGCCTGTCAGCAACACATTGTTACTGTCGCGTCTTTGAGTATTCGCATCAATGCGAGCCATGCCCACAATACTCTCGATGGCGACGTTATTATCTTGTTGAAAGGCACTGTAAACTGACAGGCTATAAGCGTCTGACTTTATTTCCGCAGTGCTGGCAGCGTTGACATCGGCATCAATAGTCCCCAGGCTTGCAGCAAGACCTAAGAGGTGATCATTGCCTAAGTATCTATCTACGCCAAAAGAAATGCTGTTTGAGCGTGTCTTTTGTTTGGAGGTCGTGCCCGTTTTATCAAAATCACCAAAAGTGACGTTCCCTGCTGTCCAAATTGCCCAAGTATCACTGATGCCTATTGCCGGTGTTAGCGCAATATGTTTGCCTAGATATTTATTTAAGGTGTCGCGCTTTAATTTAGCAAATTCATTAATGGCGTGCCTGCCCAGCTCTTTTTTGAGCTCATTTATTGTGGAATTGCCATGATGATGGCTAAGTGTCTTTGCCATATCTGCAAACCGTTTTTGGGTAAACCGACTATTTTCTTTGAGCTGTGCATTAAAGAGCGCATCCAGTGCTGGGTTTGCAAAATTAAGACGAATACCCTGATGAGATAGCTCTTTTCTACACCTGTACTTGATGTCTTTCTGGGATATATCTTTGCTGCATCTGTTGCGACGTAACCAACTCATACGGTCTGTCATGGGGCTCATCGAGGTATACGCCCACTGCACTACCATATCAGCTTGGGTTTCAATAAGGCTCGCTATATCTTCATTAATTGCCGTGTTAGAGACGGGAGTCCCTGGGTCAGGAGGGGACGTTGCCGCGACTACAGTAAAATTAACACTGCCACCGCCGTAAGCATTACCTGCAAGGTCAGTAAAGGCTGTTGTTGAAATGCTCAACTCATAACCTTGCCCCAGATCAAGATCGTTGCTTGGGTTGATGACAATGTCAGCAGTGCCGCTGCCTGTGACTTGGGATGTATCATTTGCAGAAATGCGTATACTGGAGCCTGCTCCGGTAATGGTGATATTACCCGCACCGGTACGCACTGGCTCATCAAACACCAAAATAACATTGCTATTTGCCGGAAAATCTTCGCCGCCATCGGGTGCCCGTGATGACAGGCTTGGGCGAGTGGTATCCACCGTTAGTTCGTTTGTTGTAGTGTCTTGCAGTGTACTGCCTCCTGAATCAGCGACTGTTGCAATGACTTGATAAGTGCCTTCAGCAAGCGCACTTGCCACTTGCGCACGCCATGTGGTTGGGGTTCCGCTGGTATCAACAACAGGTGTATTGGTAGCAACACCGTTTACCGTTACAGAGTTTAGTGTCTCACCTGTCGCAAGTGTGCCGGTGATTGTTGGCGTTGTATCGTTGGTTGTTAGTGTATCAACCGTAACAGCTCGAGCCGCCTGTGCAGACAAAGCTGCAAGAAAAAAGACCAGCGCAAGGCGTTCAAATAAAACCATTGCGCACATAAACATATTGGATAGGGTGGTATCGACTGACTTCATAAAACTAATCTTAATAAACAAACTGTTTGGTTTTTGCCAGATTGTCCTGTATTTAGGAGTTACTAGAATTCTTAAACATCATATCTTAGCGATTCTACATTTAAAATCACTGAAAAACCATCAATTCTAAAGACTTATATTAAAACCTTAATTTAAAAGGCTTTAATATCCAAGTTTTACGGGTATTTGACAGCTGTTAAGTCTCTCGTAAACACCTTAAATTTTTCAACACAAGCCGCATTAGCGATTGAGCCACCGTATTGCTAAATCAGCAATACGGTGGCTGGTTTTACTTCCTAAGATTGTACGTTCTTCGTAGGATATGTTGCGCCCTTTGTCGCTAGATTGACTTTATACTTTAGTAAAGGTATTCGAGAAAGTATTCAAAAAAAACGGGGTAAAGATTTATTGATTAAGCCGCAATAGGGGCGTAGTGTGGTACTTACAGAACAGGATAACGGACAGCGGCTAATATTTATGGATCAATTTTATTTAGATCATCATTAAGGTAAAGCGGAGAACAATAAAAAAAACACCCCAGATGACAGACTTTCATGAGAAATAAACAACAACACAAACAGCAAAAGAATCAACAGGGTTTTACCTTGGTAGAACTCATGATCACAATGGCGATCATTGGTGTTTTGGTTACAATCGCACTGCCAGCTTATCAAGATTATTCTAGAAGAGCGGAGATATCGGTCGCTATGTTAGAACTTCAACATGCCAAGAAAGGCGCTGACATGGTAATCGCTATGGGACATACACCAAGCGCTGACCCAAACGATCCTGGCTGGATTGGTTTAAAAACTATGACTTACGACAGCGTATGCAGAATAGACGCGAATCAGTTCGCTGTTAAGTGCTTTCTCTATAAGGGGATCTTTGACGGGGGCGTGCTTCTCTGGAGATATTATGCTGGCGAAAGTCCTCCTTGGCGGTGTCTTATTTTAGATGTACCTCCGCAGTATCATAAGTATTTCAAAACGGGTACGCCCTGTGAATTTATGAATTAAAAACACGATCTTTGTAGCGCGTCTCTGGTGACATCAGCATATAACGCTTAAGCCTGTAATGCCGCAGACTAACTGTAACGAAAAAACTTTATGAACAGATTTGACGAGCCTTAATCCTGACCTTCTGCTCATCTGAATACTGAAATGGTGCCCGGAGCCGGAATCGAACCGGCACGATCAATGATCGAGGGATTTTAAGTCCCTTGCGTCTACCAATTCCGCCACCCGGGCAAGGGCAACGTACGTGATTAGTTAAGGCTTGCCATGAAATAATGATTATATCGTATAAATTAATGGAGGCTGAGGTCGGAATCGAACCGGCGTCCGCGGCTTTGCAGGCCGCTGCATAACCACTCTGCCACTCAGCCATACCCTTAAATGACAAACCTTTTTAATAAAATTAAAAATATTGGAGCGGGAAACGAGATTCGAACTCGCGACCCCAACCTTGGCAAGGTTGTGCTCTACCACTGAGCTATTCCCGCAAAAGAGCGCACATTCTAGCTGTGACCCGCAGACTGTCAAGAAACCTGCAACGTCAGAGTCTATATTAACTTGTTTTTATATTAAGTTAACTGTCTTTTAATTGAGGCCAAGCCGCTCGCATGTAAAGAACCATAGACCATAAGGTCAATACAGTGGCAATATAAAGTAAAATCATACCGACCATATAAACAGGAATACCAAATAAAGAATTGTGATAAACCAAACAGCCTAAGGCTATCATCTGGCAAGTGGTTTTCAATTTTCCATAAGTTGAAACGGCAACCTTACTACTTTTTCCAAGCTCCGCCATCCATTCACGCAAGGCAGAGATTACAATTTCACGCCCAATAATAACCGCTGCCGGCAAAGCCAGCCAAACCGAAGGCTCATCCTCAACCAGCAATACTAACACCACTGCGATGACAAGTTTATCGGCGACTGGGTCTAAAAAGATGCCTAACGGCGATATTTTCCCGAGTTTGCGTGCGTAATAGCCGTCTAAGCTATCGGTAATCGTTGCAAGAGTAAATATCACGCAAGCTGCCAAGTAATTCCAACTGACAGGCAAATAGAAAAAAATAACAAAAATAGGAATCGAGGCAATCCTACTAAGCGTCAGTATGTTAGGCAGATTCATAGAGTTTCATGAAAGGTATCATATACCTTCTGCGCTAAATGCTTGTTGATTCCATGAACATTGGCGAGGTCTTCAGCGGCGGCGGAGCTAACGCCTTGCAGCCCACCGAAGTATTGCAACAAATTTTGTCGGCGTTTTTGACCTATGCCGTCAATGTTCTCAAGCGGCGACCGATTCCTTGCCTTCTTGCGTCGCAGTCGGTGTCCTGTAATGGCAAATCGATGAGATTCATCCCTGATGTGCTGTATCAGATGTAAGGCGGGTGAATCATGGGGTAAATGCAGGCATTTTTTAGCATTTTTACCATGTTGTACGATCAAAGTCTCTACACCTGCCTGACGGGAAGACCCCTTGGCGATGCCCACCAATATAGGCTCATTAAGCTGCAGCGCCTTCAAAACCTTTTGCGCCTTACTCACCTGCCCTTTCCCCCCATCAATGAAAATAATATCTGGTATCTTGGCATTTTCTTTTTTTACACGTGCGTATCTTCGTGTAATAGCCTGTTCCATCGCAGCATAATCATCCCCCGGCGTAATGTTGGTGATGTTGAATCTACGATAATCCGCGTTTTTTGGCCCCTTGGCATCAAATACCACGCAAGAGGCAACGGTCGCTTCGCCGCTCATGTGGCTAATATCAAAACATTCCATGTTCTGAATGGGTGTCTCAAGATTTAACAATCGCATTAATTCGCGAGTACGACGATGCTGACTTTCTTTATTTGCAAGGCATAGCCGAAGGGAAAGCTCTGCATTTTCCAATGCCATCTTCACCCATTTAGCCCGCTCACCGCGACAATGGTTTTTTATTTTGATCTGCCTTTGCGTAGCTTTATCGCCTTGCGTAGTTTTATTATCTTGCGCATGACCTCTAATCACCTCTTCTAAGAGTTTGCTGTTGTAAGGCGCATGGCTTAGTAATATTTCATCGGGCAAGTCGCCAAACATATAAGTTTTCAGGTAAAACTGCGCTAAAAAGGCCTCTATTATCAATTTTGGAGTCGTATTAAGCGCGTCTTCGGGGAAGTAAGTCTTGCTGCCCTGATTTAAGCCGTTTCTAATAAAAAACGCACACACACAGGCAATATTCTCGCGATAGACGCAGGCAATCACGTCGATATTGCCTTTTTCAGTGGTAATGTACTGATTTTCCTGAACCTTTCTAAGGTTTTTAATTCGGTCTCGATAACGCATAGCGCGCTCATAATTAAGCGCATCAGAGGCCTGTTGCATGCGATAAAGCAAACCATCCATAACTTGATCATTTTTGCCTTGTAAAAATAGAATGCTGCGTTTGACATCTTCTTGATAATCTTTTTTGCCAATAAACGCCACACAAGGTGCCGAGCAACGTTTAATTTGGTATGCCAAACAAGGGCGTTGGCGATTTGCAAAAAAGCTATCTGTACATTGTCGAACCATGAAGAGTTTTTTCATTAAATTTAACGTGTTGCGAACCGCGCCCGCACTGGGATACGGACCAAAATAACGCCCTGTTTTGGCTTTGGCACCACGATGATAACTGAGTCTGGGGAAATCTAGTTGCGCGGAAAGATAAATATAGGGATAACTCTTATCATCCTTGAAGCAGATATTATAACGAGGCTTCAGTAGTTTAATTTGATTGTTTTCAAGAATCAGAGCCTCCTTTTCGGTGCGCGTTACTGTAACCTCAATGTCTTTTACCCGTGCAATCATAGCGCGTGTCTTCGGCGTGGTATCAGCACCGGTGAAATAACTGGCAACCCGCTTTTTTAGGTTTTGCGCCTTGCCAACATAAAGCACTTCGCCAAGCTCATCTAACATCCGATAGACCCCAGGCTTGCTTGTCAAGGCCTGTAAAAAAACAGTCGCCTCGAATATACCTTTTTTAGAAAGGCTGGATGATGACTGTTCTGTCGATAAACTAGACATATAAATACCTTTATAATTAATAGTTTAAGTTAATTAATTCAAGTGATTTCTTGAAAATATCGAAAAACATTTTTTCAGTTAATCGGCGCGTTTGCGTATTATACCGACTGCAATGGTAGGAATCTATTAGCCATTTTTTATTGCTCAAGGGCGCAACATTGCCGTGTTTAAAAATATAATCCTTCTGCTTAAGACCAAGCGCTGCAATGGCCGCTCTATGTGCAATCGTACCCAGCACCAAGATGACAGTCCCCGTTCTAAGTGTTGTTAATTCTCTTTTTAAAAATTGATTACAAATATTAACCTCATCCCCTGTTGGTTTATTTTGAGGCGGCAAGCATTTTACGGCATTGCTTATTCTGCAATCAATCAATTCCAGACCATCGTCAACATGAGTCGCTGATTCCTGATTTGAGAAACCGTGTTGGTAAAGTGCCTTATACAATAAAATACCCGCATAATCGCCAGTAAAGGTTCTGCCTGTTGCGTTTGCGCCATGCATCCCGGGCGCAAGCCCGACAATGAGCAATCTTGGATCATCCACACCAAATGGTGCGACAGGTTTTGCGTGATAAGCAGGATATTTTCTTTTGACCTCGTCAAGAAACGCTGCCAAGCGTGGGCAGGCACGACAATTCGGATCAAAATAGTTCATTACGCACGACCGTTTTCCCGGAATCTTTATTTGCAATCTTGTATTCAGCAAAAAAACTATTGGTCGTTTTGGTGCCGACACACTCAAGACAGGGTCGAATTCTCATGTGCCAACATGCAAGGCTTCATCTTTAATTGACATCGGTAATAATCATTGCTGCTTATTTAAGCACGCGCCAGCATAAAAAATACTTGAACGAAACTATTAATAAGCCCTGTTTATAAGCCCTGTTTATAAACCTAAAGACCCGATGGGGGATGTGCAATGTGCGGATGAGCAAAACCAAAAAACCCGCCTATTAAATCCTTTATCAGTGCGCCGCAGCCCAGTCGGTGTGTTGCTGGTTTTTTGTTATGTGTTAAGTCAATATTACATTAAAAACTAAAACATTAAAAACTAAAACTCTAAAGTCTAAAACTCAAGACCAAGCTCGAAGTCAAAACTGTCGGTGTGCCCTGAGTCTATGATCTCAGTGCGCTCATAGCCTACTGAACCATAAGCGCCGGTTTGGGATTTATATTCAACACCGATACCAAACTTCAAGTTGTGTGTGGCACTGCCGTCTGTAGACAGGGTGTATATTTGTCTGGTTGGGTCGCTCAGGTAATAAAGTTCAGCGTCAGAGCTCGGACTTATATCAGCACCGTATTCAACCACACCGAAGGGTCTCAGTGCGCCTTGATTAAGCTCAATGAGATAGTCTACATCAAGCCCTGTGTACAGCACTAGGTTATTTATATCTTGTTTGTTGTAAGTCAGTGCAAAGTCTGAACCAGATTCAGCAAAGTCTCCCAGACTGCTGTGTGACACATTAACCCTGCCATAGGGAGAGAGGTTTATATCCTCTTGTTGGAATTTACCTCTGAAGGTCAAGGATGCAAATATTTGTTTTATGTCACGGCTGCCTGTGAGTAATATATTGTCATTGCCACGGCGTTTTGTATCTACATTAATGCCGCCTACACCTATCATACCTTCAATGGCAGTGTTGTTGTGCAAGTCTAGGGCAGTGTAGACCGCAAAGCTTATGGCATCTGAATTCAGTGTTGTGTCGTTATTGCCAATCTCAACATCACCTGTACCTAAGCTTACGGCAACACCTAAAAGCTGTTTGTCATTGGCTGTATATCTGTCTACGCCTAAGGAGATGTTTTGTGAGAAGCTGTCCTGTGCAGATGTGGTGGTGGTTGCATCATAATCACCTAGGGTGATATTGCCGGCAGTCCAGATTGCCCAAGTATCACTAATACTATCACTGATGCTGTTACCGCTTAAGGGGTTTAGGGCAGTCAGATGGCCTAAAGTATTGTCTAGGGTATTGTGTGCCAGTTTGGCAAATTCATTGGCGGCACGGTCGCTAAGCTCTTGTTTGAGCGCAGCAAACACAGACGTGCTGTGGTCGGCGTTATGCTTGGTATTATTGGCCAGTGTTCTTGCCATGTTGGCAAGGCGTGCTTGGCTCACAAGGCTATTTTCTTTGGGATTATTGGCCTTATATTCTGCCTTAAAGAGTGCGTCCAGTGTCGGATGTGCAAAGTTTAAGGTTATGCCTTGATGAGACAGGTTGTTGCTGCCTTTGTGGCGGCGTAACCAGTTCATGCGGTTGGTAATGGTGGTTACTGAGGTCTTAGTCCAGTCGACTGCTATATCAGCTTGCATGTTAACACCAGACACAACATCTTTAACTGTTGCAGGGTCAGGGGTGGGCGGTGTTGCTGATACGCTAAAGCTAAAAGTAGCTTGCGTCGCATCACGGCTTGCGCGGTCTACAAATGCGCCTGCTGGGATATTGACTGTGTATTCTGTACTCAGATCAAGATTGTTGGACGGGTTGATGGTGACAGCATCAGTATCATTGGCTGTGACTTGTGCGCCTGTCACATCAAGTGCTATGGCGGTGCCGCCTGTAGGGGTTAAGGTGATGGTACCTGTGCCGGCGCTGACTCGCTCACTGAAATTCAGGATAATATCAACATTGGCTGGCACCTCTGTGGCACTGTCTGTCAGTGCATAGCTTGTATTGTCTCTACCAAATGCGTAGGTAGTTAAGCTCGGACTGGTGGTATCAGCGGTGACAGTCAAGGCAGCCTTCGATGGGCTGGAGATATTACCAGCGCGGTCTTGTACAGATAATTGATAGCTGCCACTGGCTTGCGGTGCGTAAATAGAAGTAGCATTACCTGCAGCACGGGTGATGGTCGAGCCTTCGACAAAGTCTGCGCTTGTAGTAAATACCGGTGCAAACCAGATGATATCATCAGCATTGCCAGAACTTACAATGGTGACTTTTTCGTTAGCCATAGCACTTACGCTCACAGCAAAGACTGTGTCTTGATTGGTGGGGGTAGACGCTGTGGCTGATGCAGTAAAGATAAAGGGACTGTCCACATTTGGAAAAGCGTTGCCGGCAAGGTCGGAGAAGAGTCCTAATCCGATAGCTAATGAAGTATGTTTACCCACAATAAAGTTGAGGCTTGGATTGATGGTGACCGTATTGCCAGCCACTGTGATGCGTGGGTCTGTGCCGGTGATGACACCCTCAGGTATAGTAGTTACAAGTTGTGCGCCTGTGTTTGATACGTCTGATCGAAGTATGAGACCAGCACCCACCACTGACCCTTTCATGACTGCCTCATTAAAGGTCAAGACAATATTGGCATTGGTGGCAACATTTGTTGCTACCTCGCTAAGTAGATATTGCCTGCCATCTCCGATGGCATAGGAGACCAATACTGGTGCGGTGCTGTCTATGGTGAGTTCGTTGCTGCTGGTGTCTGTGCTGGTATTGCCGGTTGCATCGGTGAATGTTGCACTAACCTCATAGCTGCCATCAGCAAGTGCATTGGCACTTGCCACTGTAAAAGACCAAGTGCCATCTGTAGCAACAGTAGGTGTGTAGGTAATAGAGTTTAGCGTCACAGAAAGGCTTTCTCCTGTGCCAAGCCCTGCGCCTGTGTCTGTTGTGCCGGTGATGGTTGGGGTGGTGTCATTGGTGGCTAGTGCGTCAACTGTGGGTACAGGCGCTGTGTTGTCTACGGTAATGCTGGTCCCTGCGGTAGGGGTCGCGGTGATGGTGTTGCCTGCTAAGTCTGTGCCTGTGCTTAGGGTGAAGCTTTGTGCACCATCACCTGTGCCTACTGTCCAGTCATAGTTATAGGTTGTTGCATTGTGTTTTGTCATGTTGGCGGCAGCAATGCTCTCTACACCAGTGCCTGTGATTTGCATGACAGGGCTATCTGCTATGGGCTCGTCAAATTTGGCATTAACAATTATGGCATCCCCTGCTTTTACGACACTGACAATGATATTACCGCCAGTTTGTTTCAAGTAATAGCGCAGGTAGGCTGTGGGGGCTGTATTGTCTACGCTTAAGGTGGCGGTTGATGGGCTAGAGACATTGCCTACGCTGTCTTGTATAAATAATTTATAGTCGCCTGTGGTTGTGGGGGCTGTAATTGAAGTGGCGGTGCCTGTGGCACGGGTGATGGTGTTGCCTATGACAAAGTTTGTGGTGCCTGCTGGGGCAAACCAAACGCTGTTACTGGCTACGCCCGAGCTTTCGATGGCGACTGTCGCACTGCCGGCAACAGCCCTGCTGGTAGCAAAGACTGTGTTTTGATTGGTGGGCGCTTGTGTGTCTACGCTTAAGCTCGCGGTTGATGGGCTAGAGACATTACCTGCGCTGTCTTGTACAAATAATTTATAGTCGCCTGCTGTTGCAGGGGCTGCAATTGAAGTGGCAGTGCCTGTGGCGCGGGTGATGGTGTTGCCTGCAACAAAGTTTGTGGTGCCTGTTGGGGCAAACCAAACGCTGTTACTGGCTACGCCTGAGCTTATGATGGGGACTGTCGCACTGCCGGCAACAGCCCTGCTGGTAGCATTAAAGACTGTGTTTTGATTGCTGGGGCTTAAGTTGTCTACGGTGATGCTGGCACCAGATGTGGGGGTTGCGGTGACTGTATTGCCTGTTAAGTCTTGCCCTTGGCTTAAAGTGAATGTTTGTGTGCCATCGCCAGTACCGACTGTCCAAGCATAGGTGTAGGTTGTTGCATTGACCCTTGTCATGGTGGCGGCAGAGACAGTATGTGCGCCAGTGCCGGCAATGCGCATGGCGGGGTTACCTTTCGTAGACTCAGAAAAGGCAGCAGTGATGGTGATGCTGGTGCCTTGTCTTACGCGCGTGGCAGTATTAGTGCTTGTGCCATAGGTATAAGCAAGGGTGGCTGTGGGGGCTGTGTTGTCTACGATGATGCTGGCACCTGAGACAGGGGTCGCGGTGATGGTATTGCCTGCTAAGTCTGTGCCGTCGCTTAGGGTGAATGTTTGTGTGCCATCACCAGTACCGACTGTCCAAACATAGGTATAGCTTGTTGCATCAACCCTTGTCATGTTGGCGGCAGAGACAGTATGTGCACCAGTGCCTGTAATCTGCGGGATAGGGAATAATGCTATGTCCTCATTAAAGTCAGCAGTGATGGTAATGCTGGTGCCTTGGCTTACGCGTGTGGCAGTATTAGTACCCGTACCATAGGTATAGGCGAGTGTGGCTGTTGGGGCTGTGTTGTCTGCTACTACGGTTAAGGTGGCCGTTGATGGGCTAGAAACATTACCTGCGCTGTCTTGTATAAATAATTTATAGGTGCCATCTGTTGCAGGTGCTGTAATCGAAGTGGCAGTGCCGCTTGCAGCGCGGGTGATGGTGCTACTTGCACTAAAGTTTGTAGTGGTGGCTGGGGCAAACCAAACACTGTTACTGGCTACGCCTGAGCTTATGATGGTGACTGTCGCACTGCCGGCAACAGTGATATTAGAATTAAAGACTGTGTTTTGATTGCTTGGGGCTGTGTTGTCTATGGTGATGCTGGCAGTGTTTGTGACGGTGCCTCCTCCAAGTCCTGAAAGTGCGGCTATTGCAACGACTGCGTAAGTGCCTTCATTAAGTGCATTAAAAACCGCTACTTCCGCACGCCATGTAGTTGGGGTTACGCTGGTATCAACAACAGGTGTATTGGTAGCAACACCGTTTACTGTTACAGAGCTTAGTGTCTCATTTGTCGCAAGTGTGCCGGTGATTGTTGGCGTTGTATCGTTGGTTGTTTGTGCATCAACCGTGAGAGCATATGATGTCTGTGCAAAAAGCCCTGCAAGAAAAAAGGTCAGTGCCAAGCGTTTTGTTAGGCTTATCATGCTGTCAAGGTCAAACATACTGCTTGGGCTATCGTTTGTGGTGGTGCTTAATCTACTCATAATTAATCTACTCATAATTAATCTACTCATAATTAATCTACTCATAATTAATCTACTCATTAACTGCATAGGCTTACTGTTCAATATTACCATAACATTCCTCGAAATAGGCTGTAGTCGATGACTTTAAGAGTTCTGCACGACTTTGCGATTATAGCGAACATCTTATTGTAGAATACAATACCTAAAGATGTAATATTACATTAAAAACTAAAAAACTAAAGCTTAAAACTCAAGACCAAGCTCTAAGTCAAAACTGTCGGTGTGCCCTGAGTCTATGATCTCAGTGCGCTCATAGCCTACTGAACCATAAGCGCCGGTTTGGGCTTTATATTCAACACCGATACCAAACTTCAAGTTGTGTGTGGCACTGCCGTCTGTAGACAGGGTGTATATTTGTCTGGTTGGGTCGCTCAGGTAATAAAGCACAGCGTCAGAGCTCGGACTTATATCAGCACCGTATTCAACCACACCGAAGGGTCTCAGTGCGCCTTGATTAAGCTCAATGAGATAGTCTACATCAAGCCCTGTGTACAGCACCAGGTTATTTATATCTTGTTTGTTGTAAGTCAGTGCAAAGTCTGAACCAGATTCAGCAAAGTCTCCCAGCCTGCTGTGTGACACATTAACCCTGCCATAGGGAGAGAGGTTTATATCCTTTTGTTGGAATTTACCTCTGAAGGTCAAGGATGCAAATATTTGCCTTATGTCACGGCTGCCTGTGAGTAATATATTGTCATCACCACGGCGTTTTGTATCTACAGTAATGCCGCCTACACCTATCATACCTTCAATGGCAGTCATACCTTCAAAGACAGTGTATTTGTACAAGTCTAGGGCAGTGTAGACCGCGAAGCTTATGGCATCTGAATTCAGTGTTGTGTCGTTATTGCCAATCTCAACATCACCCCTGCCTAAGCTTACGGCAACACCTAAAAGCTGTTTGTCATTGGCTGTATATCTGTCTACGCCTAAGGAGATGTTTTGTGAGAAGCTGTCCTGTGCAGATGTGGTGGTGGTTGCATCATAATCACCTAGGGTGATATTGCCGGCAGTCCAGATTGCCCAAGTATCACTGATGCTGTTACCGCTTAAGGGGTTTAGGGCAGTCAGATGGCCTAAAGTATTGTCTAAAGTATTGTGTGCCAGTTTGGCAAATTCATTGGCGGCACGGTCGCTAAGCTCTTGTTTGAGCGCAGCAAACACAGACGTGCTGTGGTCGGCGTTATGCTTGGTATTATTGGCCAGTGTTCTTGCCATGTTGGCAAGGCGTGCTTGGCTCACAAGGCTATTTTCTTTGGGATTATTGGCCTTATATTCTGCCTTAAAGAGTGCGTCCAGTGTCGGATGTGCAAAGTTTAAGGTTATGCCTTGATGAGACAGGTTGTTGCTGCCTTTGTGGCGGCGTAACCAGTTCATGCGGTTGGTAATGGTGGTTACTGAGGTCTTAGTCCAGTCGACTGCTATATCAGCTTGCATGTTAACACCAGACACAACATCTTTAACTGTTGCAGGGTCAGGGGTGGGCGGTGTTGCTGATACGCTAAAGCTAAAAGTAGCTTGCGTCGCATCACGGCTTGCGCGGTCTACAAATGCGCCTGCTGGGATATTGACTGTGTATTCTGTACTCAGATCAAGATTGTTGGACGGGTTGATGGTGACAGCATCAGTATCATTGGCTGTGACTTGTGCGCCTGTCACATCAAGTGCTATGGCGGTGCCGCCTGTAGGGGTTAAGGTGATGGTACCTGTGCCGGCGCTGACTCGCTCACTGAAATTCAGGATAATATCAACATTGGCTGGCACCTCTGTGGCACTGTCTGTAAGTGCATAGCTTGTATTGTCTCTACCAAATGCGTAGGTAGTTAAGCTCGGACTGGTGGTATCAGCGGTGACAGTCAAGACAGCATTTGATGGGCTGGAAACATTACCAGCGCGGTCTTGTACAAATAATCTATAAGTGCCACTGGCTTGTGGGGCGTAAATAGAAGTAGCATTACCCGCAGCACGGGTGATGGTTACGCTTTCTGTAAAGTTTTGCGTAGATTGTGGTGCAAACCAGATGCTATCATCAGCATTGCCAGAACCTACAACAGTAATCGCTGCGTTAGCCATGCCACTGACTGCGCTGGCAAAGACTGTGTCTTGATCGGTGGGGGTAGATGCTGTGGCTGATGCAAGAAAGGCAATTATGCTGCCGCCGGCGGAATTGCCAGCAAGGTCAGAGACTACTGTTCCGATATTAGCTAATTCAACACTGTCACCCGCAGCAAAGTTGATGCTTGGATTGATGGTGACTGTATTGCCAGCCACTGTGATGCGTGGGTCTGCGCTGAGAATAATTTCTTCTGTAGGTGTAGCTGTTGATACGCTTGATCGAATTGTGAGACCGCCACCCGCCACTTTCATGACTGCCTCATCAAAGGTCAAGACAATATTGGCATTGGTGGCAACATTTGTTGCTGTTTCGCTAGGTAGATATTGCCTGCCATCTCCGAATGAATAGGATACCAATACTGGTGCGGTGCTGTCTACGGTTAAGGTAGCAGTTGCTGTGGAACTGGTGTTGCCTGCTGCATCAATAACTATTGCAACGACTTCATAGGTGCCATCAGTGAGAAGTGCAGTGCCTGCGCTTACTCTCGCTCTCCATAAACCATCACCTCTACTAAAATCAGCTCCACTGGTAAGAGTACCGCCTACTGTTACAGAAAGCCTCTCAACTGAAGGAATTCCTATGCCATCAGCAAGTAGCTCACTGATCCTACCTGTGATTGTAGGTCTCTGGCTGTTGGTTAGAAGTGATGTGCTATCGATCGTAAGTACAATAATAGGGGTTGTGTTATCTACTTTAACTACGGCACCGGAGGTCGGTGTGGGAGTGACTTCGTTGCCTGCTAAGTCTGTGCCGTTACTTAAGGTAAATGTTTGTATGCCATCACCTGTGCCTACTGTCCAAGTATAGATATAGGTATCTGCATCAAATCTTGTCATGTTGGTAGCAGAGATAGTATGTACACCAGTGCCTGTGATTTTCATGGGAGGCGTAGCTGCTATGTCTTTATCAAAGTTGGCAAAGATGGTAACCCTATCGTTTTCTTTTACTGCAGTTAGCGTAGTATCTAGAAAATTATTGCTGCCGTCTGGCAATTTTATATAATAAGTAAATGTGGCAATAGAAGCTATGTTGTCTACTGTAAGTGTTGAGGTGTCTGTTAGTACACTGCCTCCTGTATCAGTGACTGTTGCAATGACTTGGTAAGTGCCGTCATTAAGTACATTAAGAACATCTACTTCCGCAAGCCATGTGATTGGGGTTCCGCTGGTATCAACAACAGGTGTATTGGTAGCAACACCGTTTACCGTTACAGAGTTTAGTGTTTCACCTGTCGCAAGTGTGCCGGTGATTGTTGGTGTGGTATCCTTGGTCGTTAGTTTATCCACCGTGACAGCATGTGCCGCCTGTGCAAAAAGCCCTACAAGAAAAAAGACCAGTGCCAAGCGTTTTGTTAAGTTGATTGTGCTGCCAAGACCAAACGTACTACTTGGGCTATCGTTTATGCTGGCGCTTAATTTACCAATAATTAATTTACTCATAATTAATCTACTCATCAACTGCATAGGCTTACTGTTCAACATTACCATAACATTCCTCGAAATAGGCTGTAGTCGATGACTTTAAGAGTTCTGCACGACTTTGCGATTATAGCAAACATCTTGGTTGTTAAGAATGTTAATGCTTAAAAGATGCGGTATTACTCTAAAGCCTAAAACTCAAGACCAAGCTCTAAGTCAAAACTGTCGGTGTGCCCTGAGTCTATGATCTCAGTGCGCTCATAGCCTACTGAACCATAAGCGCCGGTTTGGGCTTTATATTCAACACCGACACCAAACTTCAAGTTGTGTGTGGCACTGCCGTATTATTTATTGTATTTAATATATTTAAATCTAGGATCATCCGGCGTGCCCGTAAGCGCATTATCTTCATCAGCACCCGGTTGCCACATGATGACTTCTTCAATTTTTTTTGCTAACTCAAAATCTTTGTTGGTGACACCTTTGGCAGCGTGATTCATAAGTTTCACTATGACAAACGCATAAGAGGCTGCGATATCTGGATGATGCCAAGCTGCCTCTGATAAATGACCCACCGTGTTGATGACCATTAAAGTGCTCTTCCAACCACTGGTATTATATTTCCTACGGATCCATCCGTCTTCGTAATACCATGCAGGCAATTCTTTTTCCAAACGTGATTTAATCTCTGCATCGCTGTAAGTTGCGTCTTTTTCTTTTTTTCTCCACTGTGCCATTTCGCAATACCTCCTGATTATGAATCTAATTTTACATAGGTAGACGGCTATTTTGCGCTTTTGAAAGTAAAAAACGAATTTTTCTAACAGCAGCAACGTTCAAAGTTTCAGTGCGCAAATTATCCCGACACAGCGCGCCACGAAAACCAAGATAATCCGGCTCTACTTTGAGCAAAGGCGCAATATCACAAGCTTTTAAAGAACCTGCAAGCCCTGCCAGCAAACCATATGATTTTGCCTGTTTTACAAAGGCTCGTAATTCTTTATCTTGCATATGCATTCTTAAATTTCCTTGCATTTTTTCAGCAGTGTCTAACATAACTCCCCTGACTCCGACCTTCGCCAAATCAATTATCTTCTTTAAGTTTAAATCTTTATCAACAAAAAACACCATAACGATGGTAAATTGTTTGCCATTCGTGTCTTTTGCGCCTTTAATCGCTTGTTCTTTTAAAGTGGCAATCACTTTGTCGGTCAAGGCATCAAATACACCGACCTTTATGATATCAACACCTGTTGATGCCATCCTGACAATAGCCTTCTTAATCGCTGTTGCCTGCATAGGCAAATCGCCAATGGTGGCGCTGACAAAACATCGACCTGAGACAAACGCTACAACTTCCCGTGCGGTTGCAGTTGTGACTGCGCCCAAGGCACCTTGCAGAGGGTCTTTTAAATCAATAATATCGACATTTTCCTGTAGTACAATTTTCGCCTCTTCCAGATTCGAAATACTGGCCAACATGCCTGTCATGTTGAACGTCCTTGTTTTTTATTTAGGTTTTGTTTTCTAAATATCTCAATATGATTCATGAGCCAACTCCATGCCTCCAGATCATCTTCACTGGCAGTTTTATCAACGGCAATTTGCAAATACTGAAGCTCATTATCAATTTTATCAGCGGTGAGCATATGCAACCGACTGACAAGAACCGCCGCTTCCAGTATTGCTGCTTTAGCACGATTTAAGCCCATAAATGGTCTATGCGTCTGTATGTATCTTTCAGAACAATAAAACCGAGGACGAAGGTCATCGCCTTTTTGACGTATTACTTTAATCTCAGCATGACTCAAGGCGACTTCCAATCTTTTTCCATTGATAACTACAGTGTCTATTGTCGGCCATTCATAATGACCCGTAAGACAACCGGCGAAAATACGCATATCATCTGTCATATTAATAACGGCCTCGCCGCTGCGCTCAAGATTTTCCAAGGTTGCTGATGGTTTAAATGGCGCTATAACAAATAAATCATCTTCACGCCTTACCCCCATAGGCGCAATATGAACTGATCCATCTTCGTTTAATGTTGTCACGATTGTTTCATTTATCATGATGATTGTGTTATTTTTTTGTTGAGGATTTTTTCCCGATATTTGTGTTAATTTTCTTCTGGGTTTTCTTCTTAGCCTGACTTTTTATTGTCTTATTGCTTTTGCGCGCTTGTAAGGTTGTCCCGCAAGTTTTATATTCTGTGCTGCTTGTACTTTTCTTTTGATTTTCTTCCTTTAAAGCATGCGCTGCTTTTGACGTTTCTTCCAAATCACAAATTCTATCAAGGTGAACAGCGACACCCCATGTTAATTCCTCATCTTGCATATAGCGTTTACCTAACTGCCAAGCAATTTGTGCGCGTGCCAACTCTACGCCCATGTAAAATGCATGAGGTGCGTCTTCTTGTATTAAATTAAGTTCCGAAAATAATGCAAATGGATTTTTAGCGTCTATTATGCCATCTCTATTATATACATGAATGCCCGTTTCACTTACCTGTATGCGATAACTGGGATCTTTTATTTCAGAAGCCAGTTCATAAATCTCATCTTCTGTGTAAGGAAACGGTTTTCTGGCATGTGTCGTTAATAATGATCCATCAAGGTCTTTCGGCAAACTGCCTTCTTTTTTGGCGGCATACATCATCCTTCTTGCAAAGTCTGCCTCTCTTACTGCGGTGCGTGCATGTGGACTCACTTCTGTTGCCAAAATTGCATTAAGTCCCAATTCGGAAATTATTCCAAATAAAGTTGCGTTAATCCCGGTGGTATCTGCCTCTGTGAGTTCAGTTAAATTACCTACGCCCATCATAATCTCAACATCAGGACATTGTTGCCTTAGATCACGATAACGTATTAAAGACTCTGTAAACCCAAAATGAATTGGATCAAGAATACAGTCTGCATAAAAAGGCCTGTTTTTTTCAGCAAATTTTTCTATGACGCGATACATGGAGTTCATATCACCATGTTTATCAGGAATTAATACAGGGATGGAAGAAACTTCATCAGTTATCCAGAGCGTATCTTCGCTCAGACTCAGTAAATAATCTACACCCCGTGCGCCCGCGCGCAAGAGATCACTGTCTTGTAATGAATCAACGCTGACTTTAAAACCAGCGTCATGCAAGACCTCAATACATTCTTCTAAATGAGGAAATGGCGCGTCTGGCAAACAACCAATATCAATAACATTTGCACCATCATTTCGATATTTTTCAGCGCGCGTTAAGATTTCTTCTACAGTCATATTGGCTGCATTAACGATTTCAGCGAAAATCAAAACATTATGCTCGCTTAAATCTGGAGCCTTACAATCGTGACCAAAGAATATGGACATATCTTTGAGATCAACAGGTCCGCGAATAAATGGCACCTTAAAATACTCACCGATTGCTTGCAGATCTCCGCAGCACAAACCTGGAACGATGACTCTGTCGGGACTGTCTAACATGGTTAGGCGGCGCTTTATCATTTTTGCTGTCATTAATGCTGCAACATTCACGCCGATATTCTCAACCTCATAAGTAAAATCGGTAGGATTCATATCCTCAAGTATTCTATGCAATCGTTTCTCGGCCAATTTTCCGGTCAAAAAAAGTATGTGTTCTTGTGTTTCGCTCATGATTTTTCCTTATACATTGGGACTTTACCTGCAAATGACTGCAATTGATAAATGGCTATCATTGGCCTGATTGTTAATTGGTTTATTTCAGCCAATAACAGGGGGGGTATCAGTCCAAGTTCAGTATTCATTTTTGCTCAAAAGTGTCAATATTCCTAGAATTAACATTCTATATATTTACTATATTATTGTTTTATATATAAATTTAAAATAATTCGATAATAAAACTTTGCTTTAAGTAACATGGCATGATATTCGCTCGCACTGCTTAATGATCTTAATCATAAAAAAATAAATACTTATGCACATACATTTATTGGGTACGGGTGCTGGCGGCGGCTTTCCGCAATGGAATTGTAATTGTCATAATTGCAGCCGTATTCGCAGCGGTGAAATTAAAAGTTCGCCCAGAACTCAATCTTCCATCACTGTCAGCAGTAATGACGAAGATTGGGTTTTATTTAACGCATCGCCTGACATTCGGGCGCAAATAGAATCTTTCCCTGCTCTACAGCCAGCACGCAAAGTAAGAGACACGGGTATTTGCTCTATTGTTTTGTGTGATGGTCAGATTGATCACACCACGGGGCTTATCATTCTCAGGGAACACGATAAACCCTGGGATGTTTATTGTACTGCCAGTGTTCATGAAGATATGACTACAGGATATCCCATTTTCAATATTCTTGGGCATTTTCGTGGTGTTAACTGGCATGAAGTCAACACAGATGAATCCTCATTCACCATCCCCAAGGCAGACAAGCTGATCTTTACTGCTGTACCCTTAAAAAGTGAGGCGCCGCCCTATTCTCCACATCGAGGAAATCCTGTTACCGGTGACAACATTGGCTTTAAGATAGAAGATACCTCTACAGGTAAAAATCTTTTCTATGCTCCAGGACTAGGCGAGATAGAAAAGCATGTTTATGGATACATGGAAGATGCCGACCTTGTCTTGATTGATGGTACAGTTTGGACTGATGATGAAATGTCTAGACACGGCATCAGTAATAAACTGGCCAGCAAAATGGGACATCTTGATCAATCCAGTAAAGGCGGAATTAAGGATACATTGGGTTCACTTACCAAACCCAGAAAAATTCTAATACATATCAATAATACAAACCCTATCCTTGATGAAGAATCCGAAGAACGACAATCATTAAATGATGTCGGAATTGAAGTGGCCTACGATGGTATGGATATTATTATATGAATCATGAGGGAATGAATACATGAGTGCCAAAAAAAATATTCCCAAACAAATACCGTGGACGCGAGATAAATTTGAACAAAAGATTCGTGATAAAGAAAGGTATTATCATATCTATCATGAATTTCATATTTTAATGGATACTGGAAAACTGGACAAACGAGCCATACAAGGCTGGGTGGCTAATCGCTTTTATTATCAAACGACGATCCCCGTTAAAGATGCAGCGATTATGGCGAACTGTCCCGATAGAGCCATCAGGCGCCAATGGGTACAAAGGATTATTGATCATGATGGCGAAGAAGGTGAAGATGGCGGCATTGAAGCTTGGCTGCAATTGGCCGAAGCAGTCGGCCTAACACGCGAAGAAATACTTTCTGGCGAACATGTTTTGCCCGGCGTTCGTTTTGCGGTTGATGCCTATCTAAATTTTGCACGTAACGCCCCATGGCAAGAGGCGGCAAGTTCATCACTCACTGAACTTTTCGCACCAAAAATTCACCAAAAAAGACTGGATAACTGGCCGCAGGTTTATCCATGGATTGATGAGAAAGGCTATAACTATTTTCGCAAACGACTCAATGAAGCAAGACGTGATGTACAGCATGGGCTGGATATCACACTTGATTATTATAAGACTAGAGAAGAACAGAGAAAGATGCTGGATATTTTACAATTTAAACTGGATATTCTATGGGCTATGCTTGATTGTATGTGGATGGCCTATATCGAAAACAAACCGCCTTTTCATAACTGTTAGTTATTGTAATGGGCATAAGTAAAACGGATATCCCTGAGATTGCTCCCATTTTCCGCGTACAATGGGAAGAGGTTCAAAATTGCTATGTGATCTTATATCCAGAAGGTATGGTTAAATTGAGCAGCAGTGCCGGAGAAATCATAAAGCGTATTAACAGCAAGCACTCGATAGATACTATAATTAAAAAGTTAGAGACTATTTTTTCAGAAAATAATCTGGAAGATGATGTTATGAATTTTTTGGAGACGGCCTATGCCAATGGTTGGATTAGAAACAAACGGTAAAATAAATCCGCCCTTATGGTTATTGGCGGAGTTAACTTACAAATGTCCTCTGCAATGCCCTTATTGCTCAAACCCGCTTGAGATTTCTAAATATCAAGATGAACTTTCAACCGAAGATTGGCTGCGCGTTATGCGGCAGGGGCGCAAGATGGGTGCAACTCAATTGGGTTTTTCAGGCGGCGAACCTCTGGTGCGTCAGGATCTTGAAGAGCTCATCTATGAGGCGCATCATCTCGGCTATTACACCAACCTCATTACATCAGGTGTCGGTATGGATGAAGCACGGGTAAAACGCTTCAAGAATGCTGGCCTTGATCATATCCAAATCAGTTTCCAGGCGAGTAATGAAGAGCTTAATAATTTTCTTGGTGGCACCAAGAGCTTCGAACATAAAAAAGAAATGGCCAGGATAGTTAAGGCGTACGAATATCCAATGGTGTTAAATATTGTTATTCATCGTAAAAATATTGCTCAAATGCGCGATATACTTGATATGACCGTTGAGTTAAATGCAGATTATGTTGAACTTGCCAGCGCCCAATATTACGGCTGGTCGCGCATCAATGTTGATTACTTACTCCCCACCCGCGAACAATTAGCTGAAGCTGAAAAAATTGCCATAGAATATCAAAAGAAGCTGAAGGGGAAATCCAAGATCATTTATGTAATCCCGGATTACTTTGAAAACCGCCCTAAACCTTGCATGAATGGTTGGGGGGCAATCTTCCTGACCATCGCACCAGATGGTACGGCGCTACCTTGCCATGAAGCTGGACAGCTGCCCATTGAATTTCCCAATGTTAAAGATTTGAGCATTGAAGAACTCTGGAATGATTCACCTAGCTTTAACCACTTTCGTGGTTTTGACTGGATGAAAGAGCCTTGTCGTTCGTGTCCGGAAAAAGAAAAAGATTTTGGTGGGTGTCGTTGTCAGGCGTTTATGATGACTGGTGATGCTGCTAATGCTGATCCGGTCTGTGATAAATCACCACATCATCAGGCATTGCTGGATGATATTGAAAGAATAGGAAAAATTGCGGCTAATGAACAAGATGTCGACATAAAAGAGCAGCCCCTAATTTTTCGCAACATGAAAAATTCAAAGAAAATCATTAAAAATGAAAATAAACTAGAATTAGTTTAATGATTTTTAAGAGCATATGCAACATCAGCAGCTTGACGATTTGCTCGAACATCGTGCACTCTGAACACTTGCACTCCAGCATTAATACCTAGAACCGTTGTTGCGCATGTTGCGCCGATCAGTTCATGAGCTTGAACTCCTTCACAGATTGCGCTCATAAATCTTTTTCTGCTGGCTCCAAGTAAAACTGGCAAGCCAGTATCAACAAAACGATCCAGTTTAGTGATTAATTGCATATTATGTTTTTGTGTTTTGCCAAACCCAATACCAGGATCAATTGCAATATTTTCATGTTTTACGCCTACGTTAATCGCTTCTGCTGCCTTTTCCAATAAGTACGCTCGGATATCTTCAACCACATCATCGTACACAGGTTTTACCTGCATTGTTTGAGGCCTGCCTTGCATGTGCATTAAAATAATGGAGGCATCTTTATCTGCCGCTAACTCAAGCATTTGCGGATCATCTGTGCCAGACGAAACATCATTTATCATTGATGCGCCAGCATCAATCGCTGCTTCAGCAACTTTGGATAAAGTGGTGTCAATGCTTATCTCTATTTCTTCCAGCGCGATTTCCTTGATTGATTTTATAACGTCACTGACACGCGAGATTTGTTGTTTGGCATCAACTCGGCCAGAACCAGGTCTTGTTGATTCACCACCAACATCAATAATATCAGCCCCTTCGTACATCATATCTAATGCATGTTGAGTGGCTTTTTTGGTTTCGTCAAATTGACCACCGTCAGAAAAGCTATCTGGAGTAACATTCAAGATACCCATGATTAATGGGTTTTTTATATCTGCAAAGTTCATAAAATACTGTCTGCCATTTCATCTGTTGCGACAATTAATGCATCAATCATTGAGGGTTCACTCGCTAAATGACCGGCATCACAAACAAAAACAAGTTTCGAGTTTGAAAAACCTGAATGCAAAAGAGACTGATGCACTGACCAGGAAGATTCTGGCAGACAAGTCAAATCTTTACGTCCGTGTATGATAGTGACTGGTATATCTGGTATTTCTGAAATGTTATCAAGGATTTGGTTTTTATTAATGAAATAATAATTTTTTGCATAATGCATCTCAATTCTTACTTCATTAATTAACTTTAATTCATCTTCTTTATCGTTCAGATCTAATTGATACGCTTCATCCAGATGTAAACTATGGGTTACGACCCTGCCAGCCCATAATGACCATGCCTTGGCTGCTTTTAATTGTGTTTCGTAAGAGTTTGAGAATATTTTTTCATGTAAACCATCCAAGCGGTAAGCGTTATCATGTTCTTCAAAAGAATTTATATACTCATTCCAGTAATCAGGAAAGATACTGTGAACGCTGTTTAATTTCTCACTGATAAACCAGTCAAAATCACATTGTCTCGCTAAAAATGTTCCGCGCAATATAATGCCTGACACGTTCTGTGGGAACTTTTCTGCATAAAGTAGTGCTAAAGTCGCGCCCCATGAGCCGCCAAATAAAAGCAATTTTTTTATATTGAGTTTATTGCGGATTAATTCAACATCATTGAGAATATCTTGCGTAGAATTATGTTCAACACAACCGTTTGGCTTCGAACGATTGCAAGCTCGTTGATCAAAAATAATTATTCTGTATTTATCAGGGTTGAAATAGCGGCGATGGTTTTCATTGCACCCAGAACCAGGGCCGCCATGAAAAAAAATAATAGGAAGTCCTGCATTATTTCCAGATTGCTCAAAATAGACAAAATGTCCATCATCTAACTCAAGAACGTCCGTCGCGAAGGGTTCCAGTTCAGGGTAGAGTGCGTTCAAAATTTTATGATTAATCAGTCTGTCTAGATACAGAATTAAGGATTAAGAACTAAGAATTGGGTATTGATTTTTAACTGAAACATATTGCATTTAATAATTAGTTAAGCTATCCATCTTCATAAAAAAGATACAAGGACATCTTATTTGTTTGGCTTTATTTATCTGGCTTAATTCATTTGTCCTTATTGATTTAATTTCATTTATTTGTCTGCTATAGAGGTTATTATAGATCATTTAAAATTTCTTGACGTTTGCTATCGTATTCTCTTTGAGTAATCAATTTTTTTCCCAAAAGTTCGTTTAATGTCACAATCCTTGCTTCGGCAGTTTCTGAAGATGATCCTGAATTTAGATTGGCTTCCTTCATCTCTTTACGCATACGCGCCATCTGTGCACGCATTTCTCGCCGCTCTTTTGCGAATTTTTCAGCGTCAATCTGTGATTGCACATCTTGGTTTCTTGAATAATTATTTTTTGTATTTAGCTTGGCAATGCGAGTCTTTGCTGCAATTTTTATATCAATGATTAACCAGTCTTTGCGTGATTTTTTGCCAAAATTTCTATTTTCAACCCCGGCGGTCGCTATAAGATCATTGTCAAAACGCTTAGAACTCTCAGAGCGCTTACCATGATTAAAAAAGTAAGGGATGGCGGCTCTACCAGATGGGTCATATTGTTTTTCAAATGCGTCATTTCTATCTTTGTCGTATTCACCGATAATAATATTAAGTTTGCCATCTTTAAAAAACACACGACCGGCAACAAAATTTTTCTTGCTTAATATAAGTAGCTTGCGGGAACCTCCTGCCATGACAAAGACAATATCTTGTTCAGGCTTTGCATTTTTTAAGCCTTTTTCAATTTGCTTAGTAAGTAGGTTTATTTGTGATACTGAAAAAACTTTTCTTACCGTAGCTTCTGATAAAAAATTCTTTTCAGTAAATTCTAATGTATGCAAGGCGTTTGCTAAATCTTTTCTATTTAAGTCTGCCGGATGGTCACTTTTTCCATATTTAGAACTGTCTTGCTCTGCGTGCTTAAAATATAAATTAAGACCTGATTTCCAAATAAACGCCTCATCATCGCTAAAGAAATTTATGGCAAAAACTGAATGACAAAAAATTAACAAGAATGTAGATGTTAATATAGTTAATTGATTTTTATATGATTTCGTCATCGGGAGATTTTAACCTTGTTTTTATCCTTACTGAAAATAGCTTAATCTATAGAACTGAAGCTATATTTAACTTAAAATATTTCTAAAATAAGTGCGAAGTCTACAACCAAAGATGCTGTTTTTATCATTATCGGTAATGCTCAGTCGTTTGTAAGCTCAATCATTTTATAAAAAACCCACAATACACCAACTTTAAAGTAGACCAGAATTTTAATAAGCTATGGTTTTAGCGGACTAAAATTTTAGTAAGATTTCATAAAATTATTTTTTGTAAATAATTTTTGAGACTGACCCAGATAAGTGCTTAATGTACTATAAGAGGTCAGAATAAGAAAGAGTCGTTTTAAGTAAATCAAAACAAGATAGGTTGATAGAACGACTTTGCTGTAGGAATTACAGCAAGATGCGCAGCTAAATTAGCAGGGGTAAATATGTAAAACAGGGGATTATTACCATCGTTTGTATTGTATTGTTAGTGTACGTTTAGAAAAAGAGCATATCTACTATTGTAGAAGCAGGAATAGAAGTCGATGCTTATTTAGAGAAATTACAGGCAAAAAAAAGGCCTCAGAAGAGACCCTTTTTCAGCAGACAAATCTGCGCTTTATTTTTAAGAGATAACAACTTCCATAGATAATCCTTTAGAAGAAGTATGTTGCGCCTAAGGTGAAGAGATCAAGGTCTTCAGCACCGCTGTAAAGCGCTGTGTCAGCACCCTCAACATCTAAACTTAATTGCTCCCAGATACCGTAGATAATCAAGTTACTGCCAAAGTACTGATCCACAGAAACTCCGATGCGTTCAACCTCAGAACCTGTAATGCTGTCAGCTGCACCGCCAAATTGATCACTGTATATGCCATAATTAAATGAGAATGAGGTGTCGCCTGCAGCAACCCAAGGCTTTTTAACGCCAACCTTTAACCACCAAGCATCGGTAGCATCGCCTGAGTTAGCAGCTGCGTCATTAGATTCTTCAGCCTGGTAGGCAATAGAACCGAATAAACCTGATTCTCCAAAGTCACTCAAGCCTGCTTGGACTTGAAATGTTGAGGCTTCGCTACCACCAACATTAGAACCACCCCCGCCTTGGTTGATAGAATAGCCAATGGCGATCTGGCTGGTTATGCGGCCTGACGTGCCTTTGAATTTGCCAGAGACATCATAGATATCGTCATTGGCAGCACCAACAGCAACACTTATAGGACCTAAAGCAGGCAGGTCATAACGCACACCGCTGCGGTAAATACCATTACAATCAATACCAATGCCTAGGCCTGGAACACCCAAACATTGCATGAAACCGCCCCATGTTCCTTTAGATGCGCCAGCACCCAAACCTTGGATGGGCACACTGTTACCACGGAACACCGGAGAAATACTAGACCATAAGGTCAATGAAGGATCTTCCAGTACAGCGATGTTGTCTGTCGGCATACTTTGTAGCCCTACAGTCACCTTGCCCCAACTACCGCCGATATTGACACTATTGCCTAAAACGCCAATATCATGAGCGTTTGCATTGTCATTTAGACCGTTAGTAGAACCAAACCCCAAAAGCGCACCTGTAGATGATGGTTCTACGATGACTTCAAAGCCTGCGGTTAAGTCTGAAGCGACCTTGGTTGACCCGGAAAAGGTGATACGCGTACCGAGCGTGGTACCGTTGTCACTGATTTGTACTATGTCATTGCTCGCGCCGTCATCATAGTAGGTAACGCCTTCATTTGCCCAGCCTGAGATATTCACCTCAGCCATGGTCGCTTGCGATAGAGATAGCATACCAGCCATAGCAAGCAGTACGGTACTTCTCAATAGTTTAAATTTATTCACTATAATATTCCTCCTCAGAAATATTTATGTTTAAAAACTTTCATGCATGATAATAAAAAAACTTGACCCCTCCAGTTTGAGACTCTTTGAAAAAACTTCAGAACCCAAAAACTCCAAATTCAAACATTCTAAACCTACAAAATTATGAAGTCCGAAAATTCCAAGCCTTGCTTAAACATCGTAGAAACAAGACCTTTTCGAGTATCAAACCTTTAAAGGTCACTCCTAATAATAAGTGCCTTAAAATTTAAAGACGGGCGGCAATATACAAAACCTACTTACTCATTGCAACTACATTTTCTGTATTTTTACCACATTCGTGACTTTTTTACTTAAAACGTCTCTTTGTATACAAAAAATATAAGTCAAATAAGATTAAACGTCAGGATTGAGCGCATCTGCGCATCATCCGCCGCCACGATGATAAGCCCTATCAAACTGCTTAAAAACTCATTTTTTGTGTTTTCTACAACATTTTTGAATGCAAAAGTGCATCCATAACGGGTTCAAGGATAGGCTTGCCAGCTTGCGAATCCGTTCTTTTGATAGGGTAGCAGAAAGATATGTATGAATACACGAGGATATAGGCAATACGTAGGCTATGCAGACTAAACGGTTCGAGCTTTTTACAAACACAAACAAAACCAGTGACGCAAAATTTTGACAAAGAAGATCATGGGCGCTTGAAGCTAGAATACTATCAGTAAAAAATAGTTTATGATTAACAAAATCAATCAAGATGATTTCTCTTAATGCTAAAGTTAATACCAAAGAAAAATATTATTATTCTGCTTACCAGTATCACGCTCTCGTTTTTGAGCTCTTTTTGGGTGTTTGCCAAAACAATTGAGATTAATTTTGCCTATATTGGAGAACCAGAACACAGTGCTCTGCTTGGCGTTTATCAGGGGCTTCAAGAAGCCAAGCTGCAAGGTCAGTTCCTTGGGCAAAATTATCATCTCGATATTATCTCTCCTGCTCACGCACTAAATCATGACTACAACAAATATATTGCTGTGTTAACCGCTGTTGATGTAGAGACATTTAAAAAAATCAGCGATCATCTGCCAGAGATTACCATCTTTAATCTGAATCTTGATGATGATAGTTTAAGGGCGGCTTGTCTTGCAAATGCTTTACACATCACACCAAGTGCCCGCATGCGAGAAGATGCGGTTGTGCAATGGCAACAGAAAAAGCCAAACTCGAATGCGAATGCGCGTGCGTGGCATGGAACGTTTGTGAAATTTGCTGCAAGAGATTTGAATAAGCGGTTCAAAAAGGCACAGCACAGCACTATGGACAGCGATGCCTGGGCAGGATGGGCTGCGGTGAAAATGACATCTGATTCAGTTGCTAGGGAAAATATCAGCAATGCAAAAAACATGCTTGCCCATTTAAAAACAAATCTTTCTTTTGATGGTCAAAAAGGCAGTGATATGAATTTTCGGGAAACAGGACAATTAAGACAATTAATCTTACTGATTGAAAAAGATAAAATTGTCGCCGAGGCACCCGTCCGTGGTGTTGCCAAGCCCCCCGTATTGGATAGCTTAGGTCTTTTAAACTGTGCAAAATAACAATAGATTAATGAATGCCTTAGGAGAACATTAATGCAATATTATTTTTTAGCTAAAAAACGATTATGGATAATAACATGGGTATTCTTATGTATTTTTATGTCACAAACGATTCATGCAAAACCAACAGGCAGGATTTTTATCACCAACGAAAAAAGTAATACAGTCAGTGTTATTAACAGTGAAACACTGGAAATTGAAAGTGAAATTGCTATCGGTGAACGTCCTCGCGGCATCGGCATCTCACCTGATGGCGCTGAAGTCTATGTTGCTGTAAGCGAAGAAAACCTGATTGCTGTATTTGATCCGAAATCACTGAAGATACTTAGAAAATTTAAATCTGGTTCTGATCCAGAAACATTTGCGGTTCATCCTAATGGCAACATCTATATTTCTAATGAAGATGATGCAAAGGTAACCGTCTACAATCCAAAAACTGGTGATTTGATTGATGAAATTCAGGTTGGGCTTGAGCCAGAAGGTGTCGCCATCTCGCCAGATGGCAGCAAAGTCATTGTCACTAGCGAATCAAGCAATATGTTGCATGTGATTGCAGCGCCCAGAAATATTATCACCGATAATATCTTGGTGGGATCAAGACCACGCGCTGCAGTCTTTACAAAAAATAATAAAATTGCCTATGCCACTGCTGAAATTACTGGTGAAATCGTCAAGATTGATATGGAAAATGTAAAAATTCTAAAACGCGTACAACTGGAAGACACCAAGAGTAAACCTAAGGATGTCATTCTAAGCAAAGATGAAAGACACATCTATGTTGCTGGAGGTCGTTCAAATATTGTCTGGTTAATGGATGCCAATACACTTAAAGTCATCAAGGCTATCCCTGTGGGCAAACGTGTCTGGGGTTTGGCGATTACAAAAGATGGTCGCCGTGTATTCAGTACAGATGGTGTGAGCGGCACCGTATCTGTTATCAAGACTTCCACTAATGAAGTAATCAAAACCATCCCGGTTGGCAAATTCCCATGGGGCGTCGCAATTGATGACTGATCTAGATTCAATATTGGGTTCAATATTGGTTGTGATGGTTAAAATGAACCAATATCTGAACCAAACAATAGACAATTATTAAAGTTCCTTGCTCAAATGATATTGTAACTAATTGTATTTAAATTAAATTTAAATTTTTTATAAAATTGGCATAATATCTGCATCATTGTAGTGGTAGGTTTAAGTGATTAAATCCAACAGCTGTAAAAAACTATAGTTAGACATAACCTAAAGAGGGTAATATCATGAAATGGGATACACCAGAATACAGTGACATTCGTTTTGGTTTTGAAGTCACAATGTACATCAACAATAAATAATTTGAATTATTGATTCAAACAAAAAAGGAACCTTTAAGGTTCCTTTTTTATGCAAGTCTTACAAAGCGCTATAAATATCTCACAGTAAGACCTAGTCTTTCTTCCTCATTAATTTCCATTCAGTTATTTATTAAAATATTTTCATTACTCAAAAGGTTTCAACGCTTGCATTAATTCTCTGGCTGACGAATACCTGTCTTTAGGTTTTTTTGCCATTAGTTTCTCTATAATTTCCTGAAATCTTTCTAGATGTTCAGCCAGTCGTGGAATTTTTTCATGCACATGTTTATATATCAATGAAACGGGATCGGCTGCGATAAATGGTCTTTCTCCGGTTAATAATTTGTAAAATATTATACCTGCGCTATACAAATCTGTTCGTATATCAACTACCTTTCCCTCTCCTTGCTCGGGACTCATATAGTTAGGCGTGCCCATGACTTGACCCATTGTTGTTAGCTGCTTGTTTGAGTCAATTTTTTTTGAAATTCCAAAATCAGCCAATACCAAACTATCATCTCCGCGGAACATAATATTTGCAGGTTTTAAATCTCTATGCATGATTCCAGCTTCATGAATTGCATCCAGCCCACTGGCAATCTGCATCAGGTAGGTCACTGCTGATTCAGGCGAAATGTACGCATCCATCCGTTGTTTTAAATCGCCGCGAGAGAGGAATTCCATAACAATAAAACCATAATCATCAGTTAATCCATGCTCATATATCTTTACAACAAATGGAGAATCCAGAGCTGAAATTAACTCAGCTTCAAGCACAAACCTTTCAACTACTGAATATCCCGATGAATTTTTTATATCCAGTACTTTTAGCGCAAAAATCTGTTCAGAATTTTCACGCTCTACCAAATAGACCTTGGACATAGACCCCTGGTCTATTTTTCGGACTATCTTGTAGCCAAAAACCAGTCTGTCAGATGTAATGTCCCCATGATCTTTGCGGTAAATTTTTTCAACAACTTCGGAAACATTCTTAATGTCTGCTTTTCGTATATCAGTGCTTTCAGAAGCAAAGTATATGACACTGCGAATAGCGTCTACCAGAAGTTTAGGAGTGATATCAGCTTTATTAATATAATCTGCAGCACCTAGCTTTATTGCTTTCACGGCAATGTATTCGTCACCTTCTGCAGTTAAAACAATTGTCGGAGGAAACCCATCTTTGTGCTGAAATTTTTGCAGCCAGTCAAAGCCGTCTTCATCGCCACCAAGATTATAATCAAGCAATAGAATGTCATAATCTGACCATTGATAATCATCAGCAGGCTTACCAATACCCTCTACTGCATACTCGACCAGTTCAACGTCTTCCATTTCTTTAAGAAGATACAAACGCACCAGCGCTCTAAACTCTTTAGAGTCATCGATAATGAGTATTTTCATTTTCGTAAAATATTATTACTCAGAGATTACAAGGATGTAGCAATTATCAGAAGCGACAGAAGAATATAACATTATTACTCATAAATCTAACAAAAACTAACAAAAAAAATTTAGATGTATCAACCATAAAAAACAGGATTATTTATTTCCTGAATTTCCATTCATCCCTTATTAGCCTCATATCCCTGTTAATCTCACAATCAAGTCACTCAAAGCTATCATTAATTATACTTAAAAAAGAATAGACTCAGGTCATTTTTGGCTGGTGTCTTTTTGATATTTATCTTTGACCATTCAGCATAGGGTATGCCGTAGATTATCTCTATGAGCTTCTTCGTAACCCAGCCCAATGCCCCGCTCTTTCGCTGCGGCTAAATACCATTTAGATAGGCAGTTTCTACAAAAACCAGCAAATTCATTAGATCAATATTCTGTAACCTCTACTTTTTCCTGTAGAAATCCCACGAGATGCCTGAAAGTGGCAGCTTCTAGTTCTGTTTGTGTTTTCTCATCCATTTTCATTTATTACCTTGCTTTTGTTTTAATCTTTTCGTTATATACAACCCAAATAAACGTTATTATACGGTCTATTTGGAGCCATTCGTAAAATATACAGGATTATTCTTATAATGCATGCAGGCAAACGTCTTCATCATATCATTATTGTTGGCGGCGGTGCCGGCGGACTGGAGCTTGCAACCAAACTCGGAAATAAACTGGGCAAAAAGAAAAAGGCTATAATCACCTTGGTCGATTGTACCCTGACGCATCTATGGAAACCCTTGTTGCACGAAGTCGCAGCAGGATCACTCAATTCCTACGAAGATGAAGTAGGCTACCTCAGTCAAGGGTACTGGCATCATTTCCAATTTTGCCTAGGGAGAATGGATAAACTGGATCGCAAGAAACAGGAAATCAGTCTGGCTCCGACTTTGGATGAAGAAGGAAATGAATATATTCCACGTCGAACATTTCACTACGACACCTTGGTGATTGCTGTTGGTAGCACCGCCAATGATTTTGATGTGCCGGGTGTTCGAGAGCACTGTATGTTTCTGGATACACAAAAAGAAGCTAATCGTTTCCATCAACATTTGTTTAAGTGTTTTTATACCGCCCACACACAAAAAGAAACACTACGTGACGGACAATTACATATCGCTATTGCAGGTGCAGGCGCAACAGGTATTGAATTATCAGCAGAATTACACAGTACTGCTCAGCAACTGCCTGAATTCGGTTTTGAACAAATTAAACCGAATACTGATGTAACAATTATTATTGTAGAAGCATCTCATCGCATCCTGCCTCAGCTACCAAAAAAACTGTCTGATAAAACACATAAGATACTCGAAGATATCAATATCAAATTATGTATTAATCAAAGAATAACAGAAGCCACTGCCACAGGCTTCAAAACAGAGAATGGTAAATTTATTCCCGCAGAAATCAAGGTATGGGTTGCGGGCATCAAAGCACCGGATTTCCTCAAAGATCTTGATGGTCTTGAGACTAATAAAATCAATCAGATCATAGTAAAACCGACATTACAATCAACGCTGGATGAAAATATTTTTGCATTCGGAGATTGTGCCGCTTGTCCTATGGAAAATAAAAAAACTGACCATATCGAAACTGTACCACCCAGAGCGCAGGCAGCGAATCAACAAGCAACAATGTTGGTTAAAACTTTATGCAAACGTTTAAAAGGCGAGACACCTCTTCCTGAGTACAAATATGTCGATATTGGCTCATTAGTGAATATAAGCAATTACAAAACTGTTGGTAGCTTGATGGGTCACCTCTCCAAGCTGTCAAAAACGGTAATGATCGAGGGAGTCATAGCCAGAATCATTTATATCTCCCTATATAAGATGCACAAAATTGCTCTGCATGGTCTGATAAGCGCAGGACTTTCGACTTTATCCAACTTATTAACGCGCAAAACAAAAATCAGAGTAAAGTTACATTGACACTAAACCCTAGGGAGTTCTTTTGTTGTTCCTGATTATGTAATTTATTTTCAGCCAAACATTTTTTTCAAATTGTCAAAACCAGCTTGATATATACCAGAGATAGCATCCATCGCTTCACTTTCTGTTGCACCTTTAGCATCAAATTCACTACACCACTCTACTGTAGTGTTACCTTCGTTATCATCTTTCACACGAATTGTTGACTCATAATTTGCAACAGGCAATGGACTATCAATAATTGAATAGCTATAAACGCGCTCCTTATCATCAAGTTGCGTCAGTTTTTCTACGATCGTACCTCCATCATGCAGGCTTAGACGACGCATACTCCCTCCTTCTTCAAGGTGGCTTTTTTCAACTGCCGGATGCCAATCAGGTAAAGCGTTAAAACCACCGATTAATTTCCAGAGTTTATCAGGTGTAACATTCAGATTAGTTTTCATATTAATTTTAGCCATTTTTTAAATACCTATTTGCGTTAAGTAGAAATTGTTTATCTCCAACTTTGTTTATCTCCAACTTAATGATTTTTAATATTGAATGGTAACAGCATTTTTATAAATTGTATTTTTTCATTCTGTATCTTAGTGCCATGCGGGTAATATCCAGATCTCTGGCTGCTTTGGATACATTCCCGTTAGCTTTATCCAGAGCCTGAACAATCAGTGTGTATTCTGCTGATTCTAAAGTCATATCCTTGATCTTTACGTCCTTCACTTGCGATTGTCTTGCGCTTAATCGGTCTATATATTTTTGATCTATATTTTTGGGTGCTATTTTATTTGTTATGTCTAAAGATTCCACGGAGATCTTATCGCCATCATTTAACAAAATAGCTCTCTCTATTAAATGTTTCATCTCGCGTACGTTACCTGGCCATAAATACTCCATTAGCGTTTCTACTACTTCGTCACTTAAGATTATATTTTTAAAATTATAACGTCGCGTTGTTTGTTCAACAAAATATTTTGCTAAAAGAATAATATCGTTACCACGTGTTCTTAATGGTGGTATTTCTATACTTAAAACATTCAGACGATGATATAAGTCTAACCTAAATTCTCCTTTTTCTATCAGCTCTTCGATATTCCTGTTAGTTGCAGCAATAAACCATGAGCGAACAGGTAATTCCTTACTCGTACCGATACGCCGCATCAATCTTCTTTCTAGGATCGCTAGAAATTTGGATTGCAAATCCAGTGACAATTCCCCGATTTCATCTATAAATAAGATGCCATCTTCAGCTGCTTCTATTAGACCAGCCTGTGCTGCATGCGCATCTGTAAACGCACCTTTTTCGTGGCCAAACAACTCTGCCTCAATTAAATCTTTTGGTAATGAGGCACAATCTATTTGCACAAAAGGTTTATCACTGAGTGTTGTACTATCGTGCAATAATCTCGCAGCAACATCTTTGCCCGTGCCTGTTTCACCAAAAATAAAAACTGTTGGGGGCGCTGTATTTGATGCTCGTGCTAAGCGAGCTATTTGTTCTATTTGTTGTTTTATCGAGATTATTTCCGGGCACTCGCCTATGAATTTGATTGTTTCATGCGCATTACGTTCACGTTTGCTTGAATAAGTCAGTTTTGTTTCAAGTGCGTTTTTACTCAACACTCTTTCAATACTGATTAATAACTCATCCATATCCACTGGTTTTTTCAGATAGTCTGATGCGCCCAACTTCATCGCAGAAACGGCATCTTCAAGTTCGCCGTATGCAGACATCACCAGAACTGCCGTATCTAAATCGTTTCTTTTTTTAATTGCCTCAAGAAAATCCAGCCCGGATCCATCGGGAAGGCGCATATCAAGCAACACAAGTTGAGGGATATGTGATTCAAACTTTTCCATTGCTGTATTCAAGTCGCCGGCTATTTCGCTTTTGTAACCCGCTCTTTGCAGCTGTTTTTTAACCGCTTTTGCAAATACAATCTCGTCTTCCACGATTAGCACCTGTTTTTCTAAAGCTGGCACTTCCATGGAGGTTACTGCTGGTTGAGTTTTATTCATTAATCTTCAATCACTCTGATTGGGGCAGTAATTGTTACAATTGTTCCTGTTTTCTCTTCATCTTTATAAGTAGAGTTGAACCGAAGCTTCCAAGCATGTTCCTGACAAATTTTAAAAGCAATAGGAATGCCCAATCCGGTGCCAAAACTTTTTGTGCTTGAACCCGGTGTTAATTTATTGGGTTTTGGATCAAACGGCAAACCTGCGCCTTGATCCTGAATTGATAATTCAAGCTCGATATCTTTTTTAATAATAGAAATTGTTAATGTAGACATTTTTGCAGAAGCATCAATTGCGTTTGTCATCAATGCATAAAGTGCCTGTTCCATTAAATCCGGATCAACATTAAGTCTTAAGTCATTATCCCACCCTACTCTATCTAATTTAATTTGTTTATCTTCTAATTTTTGTTTTAATAAATCAATCACAGCATTAAGCATTTCGCTCGCTAAAATAGGTCTATAATTTGGTTTTAATGGATGCAGGTAGGATACCAATGCGTCAACCCAACGATTTAATCTGTCTATTGTTTTTATAATCTCATTTTTACTTTCTATTGAATCCTTATTATTTTCGGAGCTATTCATTAATTGTGCTGTTGCTCTAATACTAGCCAGAGGATTACGAATATTATGAGCAACAACTGGTACCAACGCACCTAGTGCTGCCTGTTTTTCACTTTCTACAAGGGCAGCTTGGCTGCTTTGTAGATCATGCGTCATTTTATTAATAGCACCTGCTAAATCTTTAAGCTCTTCCACTCCTTGTTCTGGTATTTTTGTTTCAAGATGCCCAACACGAATACGTCTAGCGCTTAAAATTATTTCAGAAATAGGCTTGAGAAACTCCTCGCGGAAAGTTGTCCTTGCATAAATAACCAGAAAAAATGCCAGTAATAAAGGGATAGTGATGACGGCAGGCGCGTATTTTGACCATATCTCTAATTTCTGATTCAGCACATTGTGTTTTTCCGCTAACATATGTTTCAGCTTGCTGTGCTTACCTTCAAACCGACCTATCATTCGCTCGGAAAATCGTGGATCAATAATTTTCATCTGAACTTGCGGGCTAATTGCATAAGGATCAGAAAAAATTATATTCATGTCTTTTTGTATCTCCCGATAGGATACGTGCAACCCTTGAATAGCTGTATCTTCTTCCCTAGAAATTGCACCACTTTTTAGTTTGTTAAAATCTTTGTCTATCCGCCTAGAATAGCTGCCATATAACTCCAAGGAACGCACATCTTCAAGCAGTCTGGCTCGAATAGCTATCTGAATTTGCTGAAATAACTCACTGCGAATTTGCTCTGTGACATAACTCAAATTATTGAGCCGAACCGATTCGGCTGAATTTTGCTGCCAAAAATATACAGATAGACCGCCCAATAGACCGGTAAGCGCCAATAACAACAAAAATGTTATTTCTTGAGCCAATAGAAGTTTGCGTAAGGAATTTAAATATATTTTTACCATCAAGATTTATCAGCATGCTGTTTTATTGGTTTATAATAGCCAATTTCTTTACTTGTTGTTATCCATAAATTTAAGATTTGCCTCATTTGAGACGAGAATCTCTGCCTGTACCAGTCCTGTAAATTAATTTTATTTAAGAACAACTACAATGAAATAAGGTGCAGCATAGTATAAGGACATGTGCCTATACTTTTAAGTAACAATATATAGCAACAATAAGTAATTTTTATTACATATTGTAAGTTAAGGATGGGTACAAATAATCTTTATATCCATAGTTTTCACCTTATGATAGGCGTATTATTAATAAATCTGGCTACAGATAGGAAGTCTCTGCGTTTAGTATTTTATTGTTTGTCAGGAATCATTCTTCTTAGAATATGCCTATCTCCCTCGTATATATGCACGACTATGCCGCTTAGATGTAGCGTCACAAGACATAGCAACGCAATTGAGCTGGCTACATGAATATCTGTAAAAATTCCATTTAGCTCAGGTGATTTCCATCCCCAATGAGGAAGAGGTACACCCCATATTTTTGTTTTGTATCCGCTAAATGATGAAGATATATAACCCGACAAGGGCTGTATAATCATTGCCACATATAATAAGACATGAGTTAATCCAGCCAATTTTTGTTTAAATTGTGAAATGTTTTCTGGCAATTTCGGAGACGTATGTGTAAAACGCCATACTATCCTGATAAATACCAGTAAAGCCATTGTCAGTCCAATTGATTTATGTAAAGCAAAAAACCAGCTTCTTTCCTCGCTCCCTTTTGGTAAATCTATCATATACCAACCCAAGCAAAATAAAATGAGCAACAAAATTGCCATCAGCCAATGCAAGACAATTGCAGTAAAATTATATCTTTCTTGATTTTCTGCCATTCAAATTACTCTGCTACAATTGCACCGCTCAAGACTACATTAACCAAAGTAATAACAAAAACTAAAGTGCCATAAATTTACAACGCACATTAAAACTCAATCAAAAATTTAAGCAAGCACTTAAGAATATATAGTAATTATAACAAGATTTTTAATATTTTAATTATACCATATTTGCTCTTTCCTCGGATAAAATACGCTAATGTACAATTTGCAGAAAAATTAATCACTGTGTTGTCGAATGTATAAAATAATAGTGCGAATTAATACTTTTCATCAATACATACTTGTTAGCTTTTTGTTACTGCTATGCAATAATGTTTTAGCTGTTAAGGATCAATACGATCTAATCATTTCAAAATCCTCTCAAGAACTCAAAATTATGAACGGCGAACAAGTAATTAAAAAAATCCGTATTGCCTACGGAAGTGGAGGTAAAGGTACAAAAAGAATATTGGGAGACAAAAAAACACCTTCAGGTGTATATAAGATTATTAATTTCAAAGATGACAGTAAATTTTATTATTTTATGCAGATTGATTACCCTAATCTGTTAGATGCTTGGTACGGTTATAAGAATAAAATTATCACCGCAAATGAATTCAAAAATATCTCAAAGGCAATAAAAGATGGCGAGATTCCGCCGCAAGATACAAAATTAGGAGGTTATATTGGCATACATGGCTTAGGGACAGTCACTAATCAAAAACTTTCTATTCATAATTCGTTAAATTGGACACAAGGTTGCATCGCCATGACAAATGAAGAAATTGATAATTTAAAAAAATTTATCAATATAGATACTAGGGTTATTATTACAGAGTAAGAGGGTGGCGTGGCGGTATTAGTTTTTGGGTTTCAATAGTTTCATCAATTGCTCTAAGAGAGATGCAGCGTTCCCAGTTCGCTCTTTTCTGGTGGAATAAACGATGGCCTCAACCAGTGCTGGTAAAAAATATTGTTTGTTTTCTGTGTTTTCTTTTTGAGCATTGATGTGTGCGAGCATTTTTACCATAGCCAAGCGGTTTTGCGCCTCAATGTAGAGTTGTTTGGCGTTGGTATATTGACGGATAACCAAGAAGGTAATGACTGAAAAAAAGATATAGATTGGGTATAATTCAGCAAGTTTTTTTCCTTCTAACATTGAGAATATAGGGAATATAGTTAATACAAGCACAGCAATAGTTAGCAGAACCATAATAAATACCAGCCAAAAACCACTTTTTCCTCATTGCATCATATGCTTCTTTTAAATCCTCTAAAATGTTTTGGAAATCTTGAGTTTCTTCTGTTTTTTTCCCAACGTCTTTTACTTCTTTTTTAACGTCTTTTGTGGATTCCTGTGCAATAATAGTCGGATCTAATTCTTGGGCTCTTGGATTCTTTACCTTGTGCTCGGTAAGCAAGGCCACGATTATAAAAGGCGTGAGCATATTCTTGCATCATCTGGATTTAATTGAATCTTGTTCAAAATCCTTTTTTCCATAAGCAAGGCCACGATTATTAAAGGCGTTAGCATTCTGGATTAATTGAATCGCTTGGTCGAAGTCAGCAATGGCTTGCTCATAGTCGCCTGTTTCTGCATAAGCAAGGCCACGATTATTAAAGGCGTGAGCATCATCTGGATCTAATTGAATCGCTTGGTCGTAGTCAGTGATGGCTTGGTAATAGTCGCCTGTTTCTGCATAAGCGTTGCCACGATTATAAAAGGCCTTAGCATCATCTGGATCTAAGTGAATCGCTTGGTCGAAGTCAGTGATGGTCGCCTGTTGCTGCATCGCTTATAGTCATATTCTGCCTTGGTTTTCTCATGGTTGTCTGTTTCTGTATAAGCAAGGCCACGCAAGAAAAAAGTCTCTGCTTTTATAGGGTTTGTGACATTTCTATGACCTATGATTCTTGGACATACAGCGATTAACTCATCCCATTCCTCACGTTGATGGTATTGATCGCGCTGGTTTAAGAGTTGTTGTAATGATTGTTCTTCAGGCATTTTGTATTGTCGCTCTTATCACCGCTTAGATTATAATGCCTGTAAACCATCTGTCCATTGCCAGATGATTTGCCATGAGGGCTCTGAATCTGATGCCGCATATTGATGCTCAATCCATAAATCAGCCACAGCAATCAATTCATTTTTATAAAAAATTAAAGGGATACGGTGGCGCAGCCAAGGAAGCACGCCTTGCTCTTGAAATAATTTTTTTAGCCTGTGCGTTTTTACACGTCCAAACGGTCTTATTTTCTCCCCCCCCTGTCTATACCTAATTTCGACAGTATCATTTAATAAAATATCTTTTTTGATGCCATTGCCTTTTCCATGTGTGGCTCTTAAAGAACCAGATGTTAATTCAAGCGAATCTTTAAGATTCCAGGGTCTATTCATACAAAGATTATTATCTGGAAGTGATTTTATGATATATAAATATCCACGATAACGCCTTACCTCTGCGCCTTCCCAAGTAATGCAGGGGTTTCTATCAATACCGGCATGGATAACTTCTGTGATTATTTTCTCAATAATCTTAGCGTTTGGTATTTTTAGTTTATTTTTTTTAATCCATGCTCTGAGGGTATTTTTTTTCCTCACATGAGATAGGTGATTAAATTTAGGTATGCAAATTTTTATATATTCGCTCTCACAGATATCCTCTAAATCATTTCTTGAAATTTCATTTATAAGATTTACTGCATCAGCTTGATGTTTTGCTGCACGTTGTACAGTCTTTAATGCGCCTAGCCAACGTGTAGATAATTCCGGAATTATTATATTTCTTAAGAAATTTCGATCATATTGATTTGATTTATTACTCTCATCTTCTATCCAACTCAATGAGTTTTTTAACGCATAATCATGAATTTCTTCTCTGCAATAATCGAGCAAAGGTCTTACTAAAAATCCTTTTGAAAATTCTCTCGCCTGCGGCATTCCAGCCAAACCATCTGGACCAGATCCTCTCATTAATTGTAAAAATATTGTTTCTACCTGATCATTCATGTGATGTGCTGTGAATAATAAATCAAAATTTTTCATCAAATTACAAAACACTTCATAACGCTTTTCTCTGGCAAATGCTTCTGTGCCTTTATCGTTTTTATGAGGTTTCTCGATAGAAAAAACTTGGAATTCAATCGCATAATTTTCACAGATTCTGTGGCAATGTTGCTCCCATAATATAGCATTATTGCTCAATCCATGATTAATATGCACAGCAATTAATTTTGGTTTAATTTCATTTTGAATGCTTGCTAATACATGTAAAAGTACATGCGAATCCAGTCCGCCGCTATATGCAATCCAGCATGTATTGGTATCTGGATATTCAGATAGCGTATTTTTTATTTTTATTTGGAAAGATAATTTATTTTCTTGAAACACTAAAAGGTATAAGAACTCATATTAAAATTAAGATAATTTAAAGAAAAAAAATATCTAAGTATTAAAATACCCATATTCTCTGATCCTGCTTTGTCTTTTGTTAATCAGATCATCTACAGTATTTTCTTTTAGTTCTTTCACTGTCAAAACCAATGCTTTCTTAAAATTTTTTGCTGTTTTGTCATAATCTCGATGTGCTGCACCAAGTGGTTCATCAATAATTTCATCGATCAAACCAAGTTTTTGCAAATCATTAACAGTAATTCCCATTGCCTTTGCAGCCTGCTCCGCCTTATCAGCGCTTTTCCATAATATAGATGCACACCCCTCTGGAGAAATAACTGAATAAGTACTATATTTCATCATCAATAGTTTATCTGCTACACCAATCGCCAAAGCACCTCCTGAACCACCTTCTCCAATAACAGTAGATATAATCGGAGTTTTTAAAATTGTCATCGCCATTAAATTTCTTGCAATCGCCTCGCTTTGACCCCGTTTTTCAGCGCCAATGCCTGGATGGGCTCCCGGTGTATCAATAAATGTTAGTACAGGTAATTTGAATCGTTCCGCAAGCTTCATGATTCGTAATGCCTTACGGTATCCTTCAGGCTTAGGCATGCCATAATTCCTGTGAATCCTATCAGTGGTATCTCGTCCTTTTTGATGTCCAATAATTGCAACGGGCATATCTTCCAAACGAGCAATACCGCAAATAATTGCAGGATCATCAGCAAAATTTCGATCACCATGCAATTCCACAAAATCTGTAAAAATTCTCTCAATGTAGTCCATGGTGTATGGTCTTTGCGGATGCCTTGCAATCTGGGAATACTGCCAAGCAGATAAAGAAGAGAATATAGATTCGGTTAGATTGTCACTTTGTTTTTGTAGACGGTTAATCTCTTCGCTGATATTTATTTCCGAGTCGTTGTCGACATGCCTCAACGCTTCAATCTTTTCATCGATCTCTACTATTGGTTGTTCAAAATCCAGAAAATTCATTGTTTAATTTATCTTGATATTTATTAATTTTATTTACATGATACCTGACATAACTACTGATAATCCAGAAATACATTATCTGTACCAAGATGGCTTCTTAGAGAATCCAGCAGAGTATCAGCAACGTTCACTTTCCAATCATCACCAAGCGCTAACCTGCATTGCCCTTTATCATTACTATATTCTACACTGACACTGCTGGTGCCACTACAATAGGGAGACAGTGTCTCCTTCAAATAATTTATCTCAGAACGGAAATCTCTTTGATGCCCTAATTTTAACCTCAATTCTGCTCGATTTCTCAATTGTGGCAGCGTATGAATATCATTGGCGATAATTGAAAGACCACTCGTAAAAAAATCATCCTCTACAACCTCGCCATCGACAATAACCAATTGATCTTTAACCAGTTCATTGCTGTACTTTTTAAATACATTTGAATACACCGTCACATTAGCACGAGCAGATCTATCATCAAGCAACACTTCTGCCATTTTTCCACGACTTCCTGATCGAATCCTCATTCTGTGGATATACCCTGCGACACGCACATTATTTCCTATTTTAATATTTTTTAATATAGCGCTTATCAAACCTTCAAGTTCAGACTCATATTTGATAATGGGATGGCCTTGCAAATAAAACCCTAATGTCTCTTTTTCTCCAGTTAGTCTTTCATCATCTGACCAATCAACAGCTTCCAGAAATTCAAAATTATGATCTTCCTTATCATCAGTATCAGTAAACAAACCAAATAAATCATCTTGCCCGCTGCGCTTATTTCTACTTGATTGATCTGCTATTTGAATCGCCTTATTCAAACTTATATATATGCTGCTACGACTTGGGCCTAGTTCATCTATCGCACTTGAACGAATCATAGACTCTAGAACGCGTCTATTAATTTTTCTTAGATCGACTCGACGACATAAATCAAATAAATCAATAAATTTTCCATTTTCTTTTCTATTCTCAATAATATTGTCGATGGCAGCTCTTCCAATGCCTTTGATCGCGCCAAGACCAAACCTGATAGTGTCCTCATTTTCAACTGAAAATTTATAGTAACTATAATTAATTGATGGCGCTTTTAGTTTCAGATTCATTGATTTAACTTCGTCACGCAACATAACAATTTTATCGGTATTATCCATGTCAGATGACAACACTGCTGACATAAAATATGCCGGGTAATGCGTTTTTAGCCAAGCTGTTTGATAAGCAATCAATGCGTAGGCAGCTGAATGTGATTTATTGAATCCATAACCAGAAAATTTTTCCATTAAGTTGAAAATACCTCTTGCGACTCTTTCTTCAACACCATTTTTAACTGCACCTTCTGTAAAAATTATCCTCTGCTTGGCCATCTCTTCTGGTTTTTTCTTACCCATAGCTCTCCTGAGTAAATCTGCAGAACCTAATGTATATCCAGCCAAGATTTGTGCAATCTGCATCACTTGTTCTTGATACAAGATCACGCCATTTGTCGATTTTAATATATCCTCAAGCTTAGGATGAGGATATTTGATTTCCTTACCATGTTTACAGTTAATATAGTCATCTACCATCCCTGATTGCAAAGGTCCTGGCCTATACAAGGCAACCAATGCAATTAAATCATCAAAACTGTCTGGTTGTAAGCGCTTGATTAATTTCTTTATGCCATCAGACTCAAGCTGAAAAATAGCTGTTGTCTGATTCCTGCGAATTAATTCATAGGTATTTTCATCATCAAGCGGAATATGATTTATATCAATTGGCGATTTTTCTTCTTCGCTTCTCATGCGATTAATATCGTGTATTGCCCAATCAATAATCGTCAGCGTTCTTAATCCGAGAAAATCAAATTTAACTAAACCAATTTCTTCAACATCACCCATATCAAATTGTGATACAGGTGAGTTTGATCCTTGCTCACAGTAAAGAGGCATAAAATCTGTCAATGGTTTTGGTGAAATCACAATGCCACCTGCATGTCGGCCTGCATTTCGTGACAATCCTTCAAGCTTTTTCGCAAGATCAATTAAAACTTTCACCTCATCTTCATTTTTATAGCGTTTTTTGAGTTCAACTTCTTCTAAGGCGCGATCTAGTGTCATGCTAAGGTCAAAAGGGATTAATTTTGCTATTTGATCAACAAAACCATAGGGATAGCCTAATACACGCCCCACATCTCTAACCACCGCTTTGGCGGTCATGCTGCCGTATGTAATAATCTGAGAGACATGGTCACGACCATATCGATGTGCAACATAATCAATAACGTCATCTCGTCTTTCCATACAGAAGTCGATATCAAAATCTGGAAGAGACACACGCTCTGGGTTTAAAAAACGTTCGAATAGTAGATCATATTGAAGAGGGTCAAGTTCGGTAATACCAAGCACATACGCAACTAAAGATCCTGCACCTGAACCACGGCCAGGGCCTACCGGAATAGCATTGTCTTTTGCCCATTGAATAAAATCTGCTACAATAAGAAAATATCCAGAAAACTCCATCTCTACAATTACATCAAGCTCTAACTCCAGTCTTTCCTGATAACTCTCTTGAATTTCATGAAGTTTTTCATCATCCTCAATCACCAATCTCTGTCCTAACCCTTGCTTGGCCTGATGAACGAGCCATTCGTTCTGGTTAAATCCGGACGGAACAGGGAAATCAGGTAAATAATTTTCACCTAAAATCAATTCAAGATTACAGCGTTTGGCAATCTCAACTGTATTTTCTATGGCTTCTGGTATATCAGCAAATAATTCGATCATCTCTTCACTGGAACAAAAATATTGCGCAGGACTATAAAGATTTGATCGTCTTGAATCCCCCAAGGTATAACCTTGATGTATACATACGCGAGCTTCATGCGCTTCAAATTCTTCTTCCGATAAGAATCTGACATTGTTTGTCGCAACGACGGGTGCGTTTAGTTCAGCCGCTAACTCAACAGCAGAATAGATATAATTATCCTCCCCTGGATGATTTGTTCTTTGCAGCTCCAAATAAAATCTGTCTGGGAATATCATTTGCCACCCACTTAGAAGAGTTTTTGCATGATTATAATTTCCCGCAAGTAATGCTTGGCCAATATCACCCTGTTGCGCACCAGAAAGAGCAATTAAATGTTCAGAATAGTTTTCTATCCAGGATTTTTGGACAAATGCAATGCCTTGATACTGCCCTTCTTGATAACTACGTGTAATTAAATGATTTAAATTTTTATATCCTTGATAATTTTGACACAACAATACTAATGCAGTGGACTGTAAATAATTGTCATTCTCGATTACGCGAAGATCAACACCAATAATTGGCTTAACGCCTATCTTATGGGCAGCACGATAGTATTTTAAAGCAGAGAAAAAATTTCCTTGTTCAGTGAGTGCGGCAGCTGGCATCTCGTATTTATAAACCTTGTCAACAAGATCTTTTATTCTAATTAGGCCATCTTCAAGTGAGTACTCTGAATGAATATGCAAATGCACAAAACTATCTATCACAAAATTTCTCAAATTTTATTTATTTGTTTAAGATATTTTTTACTGTGGAAAAACTTTTTCTATGTATAAAAGAAGCTCCAAGTTCATTCAATGCATTGATATGCATTTTCGTGGGATAACCTTTGTGTTGTGGAAAGCCATAACCATGATACTCATTATCTAATGCAATCATTTCGTTATCTCTGGCAACTTTAGCAATAATTGACGCTGCTGATATTGCCGGGATTTTATTATCGCCTTTAATGATAGCTTCCACTTTATAATTAATATCTGGGCAGTACATCCCATCAACAAGAACCATCTCTGGCTCTACAGTTAGTGATTTAATTGCCCTTTTCATTGATAATAAGCTCGCTTGCAATATGTTGATAGCATCAATTTCATCATGCTCTGCGCGTCCAAAAGACCATGATATTGCTTTCTCTTTAATTTCAATCGCTAATAAGCTACGTTTCTTCGCAGTTATTTTCTTTGAATCCATTAAACCTTTGATTGGATTTTCAGGATCCAAAATGACAGCAGCAGAGATAACGGGGCCGGCAAGTGATCCTCTTCCTACCTCATCAACTCCGGCTACAATTATATTATTATCTATAATGATTGTATCCACTTAATTTTATTTCATTAGTAACTCAATAACTGCATCCGCAGCTGAATTATTCTTTTGTTTCATCATCTCTTTATGAATAGAATTGAAATTATTTTTTAATTTCTTGACGGCATTTTTATCATTTAGCCATGTTGATAATTCTACAACAAGCTTCTCCGGCGTGCAGTCATATTGTATACATTCGGGCACAAGAAATTTGCCAGACAATAAATTAGGTAATGCGACATAGGGAGTATATATTAACCTTCTAAGTATCTGGTAGCTTATCCATGAGGTTTTATAAGCGACAACCATTGGTTTTCCTAATAACATTGCTTCTAAAGTGATCGTCCCGGAGGCTAATAATAAAATATCGCTTGCTTGTATTGCTTGTATTGAATTTCCTATAAAAATTGAAATAGGTAATTCTGGGCAGATTTTATTGATCGCATTTATGAAAAATTCTTTGGAATATTCATCAATTAAATTAGTGACAAAATAAATATCTTCATGTTGTTTCTGACACAGTACTGCTGTACGCAAAAATATTTCTACAAGCTGTTTTAATTCGTTTTGACGGCTTCCCGGCATCAAGGCGATAATAGTCTTGTCTTTAGGCAAAGAAAGCACATCTCTTAGATCATTGCCGGTAAATGCCTCGTGCATTTGTGTGACAAGCGGGTGTCCAACTAATTTGGCAGTTATGTTATTTTTTTCGTAGCAAGGTAATTCAAACGAGAATAGCACTAACATAAGATCAGCTGCACGTGATATTTTTTCTAATCGGCTTTCCCGCCATGCCCAAATGGAGGGACTAACATAATGTACTGTTTTAATCCCCTTACTACGTAATTTTTCTTCTAAAGTTAAATTAAAATCAGGCGCATCAATTCCAATAAAGACATCAGGGGGATTATCAATGAAATATTTGATTAATTTGCTACGAATACTGAGTAATTCGAAGCACCGACCAAGAGCCTCTGATATTCCAGTTACCGATAACCTTTCTATGTTAAACAGGCTTTGACATCCGTCTTCAATAAGATGTTTCCCTCCAATACCAACAAGCTCAATATCAGAGTATTTTTTTTTTAGATCTCTTATTAATTGAGCGCCCAGAAGATCGCCAGACGCTTCGCCTGCTACTATACCTATTCGGAGCATAATAAATTTTCTAGAATATTATGTAAGAAATTGAACCGCCTAGGGTAAAACAAAATTAAATTAGCGTGCAATCCCGCGTGTGGATTTTTCTACAAAGTCAGAAAATTCTCTAACGGCATCGGATTGTAAGGTAAATTCGGCAAGTGTTTCTATAGCTATACTCTTTGTCAAACCTTTGCGATAAACAATTTTATACGCATTGCGTAGCAAATCTATTGTTTTATTTGTAAACCCATGGCGCTTCAAACCCTCACGGTTAAGACCGTTCGGTTTTGCCCTATCACCTGAAATCATCAAAAAAGGTGGGATATCTTTGCTCACAGCAGAATAAGGGGCAACAAAACAATGTTTTCCGATACGGCAGAACTGATGCACACCAGAGAACCCGCCAAGTATCACATAATCATCGATACATACATGTCCTCCCAGAGTGGTGTTATTTGCAAACACGGTATTATTAGCCACAAGGCAATCGTGAGCAATATGAACAGAGGCCATTATCCAGTTATCATTGCCAATCACTGTTTTACCTCCACCTCCTTCCGTACCTCTATTTATAGAACAATATTCTCGAATAAGATTTCTCTCACCAATCTCCAAAGTTGACTGTTCTTTGTCACTGTATTTTTTATCTTGCGGATCATCTCCGATTGAAGAGAACTGGTAAATTTTGTTAGATCGTCCAATTGTAGTAGGACCTTTAATAACGACATGAGAACCTACCCAAGTATCATCGCCGATAATAACGCCTGCACCAATAATCGAATAAGCCCCAATGGAGACATTGTCTCCAATCACTGCTTGCGCATCGACAGCAGCGTGTTTGTCAATCAATGTTATTGATCCGCAGAACTTGTTAATATTTCAGCAGAAGAAATCATTTTGTCATCAACAGTTGATGTCACTATGAATTTCCATAAATCTTTTTTCACTTTAACAAATTTTACATTAAGGATAAGTTGATCGCCTGGCTGTACTATTTTCTTAAACCGTACATTATTTACGCCAATCAGATAATAGATTTTTTCAGCTTCCGGTTTTTTTTTCATGGAAAGCCAGCCTAAGAGTGCTGAAGCTTGCGCCATCGCCTCAATAATTAACACGCCAGGAAAGATAGGTTTTTTAGGAAAATGCCCCTGAAAACAAGGCTCATTAAAAGTTACATTTTTAATTGCGGTTAATGAGTCTCCAGATTCATACGCAGATACACTATCAACCAGCAAAAATGGATACCGATGAGGTAGAATTTTTTTAATCTCATGGATATTTAATGTATTCATAGTAACACTGCCTCTTTATCTATTGTTTTTTTTCAAGTTTTGTAATTTTTCGACTCAATCTATCCAAATTTTTTATTCTCACAATAATCTTTCTCCAAAGTTTTGCTTCAGTCACAGGTATTGCAGATGAATACACGCCAGCTAATTTTATAGAATTAGCAACAGCAGAATTTCCTCCAATGGTAACATTATCTACTATCTCAAGATGCCCATTAATTGTTGATGCACCGCCTATTGTACAATGCTTACCTATTATTGTACTACCTGCGATACCAGCGCACCCAGCAATCGCTGTATGCGCTCCTATATGGACGTTATGGGCAACTTGTACCTGATTATCTATTTTCACGTCTTGTTCTATCACTGTATTGCCAAGCGCGCCTCGATCGATTGTAGTATTTGCACCAATTTCAACATCATCTCCAATAACGACCGTGCCTATCTGCGGAATTTTAGTCCAGAGATTTTTATTTTTGACAATACCAAAACCGTCAGAACCTATAATTACACCGGGATGTAATATCACTCTATTACCAATTGATGCAGAATCGCACAATACTACATTAGGATACAAATATGTATTTGAGGCAATAGTGACATTAGGCTTTATTACGCAACCGGAATCTATAAAGGTTCCTGATTCAATCACTACGTTGTCTTCTATAACAACATTTGCTCCAATAAATACCGAACTATCTATTTTTGCTGACGGGCTAATAGCCGCTGACGGATGTATTCCAGAAATAATTTCAGGCTTTGGATGAAATAAATTAATGACATCAACATAGGCCAAATATGGATCATCCACCACTAAAGCAGATACAGGACATTTATCCAAATCTTTTCTTACGATGATGACTGCTGATGCCTTTGTATGCTTCAGATAACGATAGTATCTACGACTTGATAAAAAACTTACGTGGCCTGATTCGGCCGAATGTAATGCAGCAAGACCATTAATGATACATTCCGAGTCACCATGTAATTCTGCGCCGATATGATCAGCTATCTTCCCAAGTGGAATAGCAAGGGCAGTAGTCATAATTTTCAATTTTTTTATTTGCTTTCATTATTTTTATTTTTTCTTCTTTTTCAAGTAGGTAATAATCTCATCACTCAAATCTGTTTTTGGGCTTGCGTAGGCAACACCATCAAACAGTACGAGGTCGTAGTTATTTTCTTTAGCGACAGTCTGAATTGCATCAAATATTTCTTTCTGTATTTTTGCTCTTTCCTCGTTAAACCTAAAATTTACATCTTCACGAAATTCATCTTGCTTTCTTTTTAAATCTCTGCGTGCATTTATAATATCTCTTTCAAGTTTTTTGATTTCTGACTCTGTCATAATGGCTTTGTCTTTTGTAAAACGATCTTCCATTGACTTGACTTCTTTCTGTTTCGCAACCAGATCTCTGTCTCTTGAAGAAAATTCTTTCTTAATCAACGCATCTGCTGATACTGCCTGCGGTGACTGCTCAAGAATGCTGATTGTACTTACTGTGCCAATTTTAAAATCTTCCGCAAAAACGCTGTTCATGCCTAACATTGATAAAAGATAATTTATTAGAAGAATTATTTTAATATTTCTCAAAATTCCTGCTCCATATTTTTTGTATTAAAAAGAAGTCCCAAATGTAAACTGGAAATTCTGAATTTGATCATTTTCCTGATTAGCAATCGGTCGTGCAATACTAGCACTAACTAAGCCAAATGGCGAAACCCAAATACCACTCAGCCCAACCGAGTACCTTAGCTCGCCAATATCAAAATCCTCCTCATTTAAATTATAGACATTACCAGCATCAAAAAAAACCGAGAGTCTTACTGATTGATTATCTTTAAAAAATGGTACTGGTACTATGATATTAGCGCCAGCTATCAGCTTGAAATTACCGCCTAATGGCCTGCCAAGCGAATCAAGAGCGCCCAATGTATTCTCTTTATACCCACGAACAGTTCTAGGGCCGCCTGCGTAAAAATTCTCAAAAAATGGTAAGTTATCGGTATCGCCATACGAATCGCCAAAGCTAATATCGCCCTTTAAGGAAAATATATAATCTTCATATATTGGAGTAAACCATTGTGTCTTGTAACTGGCCTTGTAAAACTGCAGAGAATCCCCAAATGAGGGGATAGTCAATTCAGCGCTAATACGATGCAACACGCCTTTATCAGGTAAAATTACCTTATTACGCGTATCAAATGACAGGCTGTTACTCCATCTTAATATATTAGCATTATCTCCATTAGCAGCGATAAAATCTAGCACTTGTGCAGCTGAACTGGTTGTTGTGTCAATTTGACTATTCTCATAGCCAATTGACGTATGAAAGGTGTTAAATTCAGTAATAGGGATACTAAAACCTACGCCAACCCTCAAGGTCTGACTATCAAAAGCGGTCACATTAGCATTCACACTGTCTGTTTTCTTGTATAAAGCATTCAGACTCCTGCTCACACCATCTTCAGTGTAATATGGATTGGTGTAAGCAAACCCAAACTGTCTATTTATGTCGCTATTATTGAATATGAAACTGGCTCTTTTACCACTTCCAAGAAAATTGTTTTGAGTAATTGATGTTTGCAATGTTAAACCAGCTGTTTGTGAGAATCCAAGGCCTAAAGATAGATTTCCCGAAGGTCTTTCTGCTACCGTGTAATGGACATCGACCTGATCCGTAGTCCCCAACACTGCCGGAGTCTCAACATTCACTTCTTCAAAAAATCCCAGTCTTTGTAATCTAATTTTGCCTCGTTCTACTTTTTCTGTAGTAATCCAGCTGCTTTCCTGCTGCCGCATTTCACGTCTGAGTATCTCGTCTCGCGTTTTAGCATTGCCACTAAAAATAATCCTTCTTACATAAACACGTTTACTTGGGTCAACAAAGAATTTTACTTTAACAGTATGATTTTCATCATTAATTTCAGGAATTGAATTGACATTAGCAAAAGTATAGCCATCATTTCCCAAGCGGGCGCTTAAAGCATTGCTGCTGTTTGTTAATTGTTTACGCGAAAATATATCTCCTTTCCTGACACTTATCAGATCAGCAATTTCTTCTTCAGGCAACACAAAATTACCTACTAAGCTGACTTCAGAAATGGTAAATAATTCTTCTTCAGAGATATTAATAGTAATGTAAATATTTTTTTTATCTGGCGTGATAGAGACCTGTGTAGAATCAATATTAAACTTAATATAACCATTATTCAGATAATGTGAATGAAGAGATTCCAGATCTGCACTTAATTTCTGACGGGAATATTGATCTTTATTAGTATAAAATGAAAATAACGATGATGCGCTTAGCTTGAATAGTTCTAATAACTCTTTTTCTTTATAAACCTTATTGCCCACAATATTTATTTTCTTAATTTTTGCAACAACGCCTTCAGAAATATTAATTGTTATCGCAACACGATTATCATCCAATTCAGTAATTATTGATTCTATTTTAGCAGAATATTTTCCCAAGGAATTATATTGCCTTGTTAGTTCTCGCTCTAATTTTTCTAACTGAGAATGATCAAAGGCGCGACCTTCAGAAAAATTAATCTGCTTTAAACTATCCAGCAAATCATCACTTGTGACATCTTCATTACCATTTAAGGTGATGCTGCCAATCGAAGGACGTTCTTTCAAAACAAAGATCAAAACTCCTCCGTCACGTTCCAATTTAATATCTTCAAAAAATCCAGTTTCAAATAATGCCTTGGCAGATTCGCTAGATTTGGAGTCATTGAAGGTATCGCCAACTTTTATAGGCAAATAATTGAATACAGTCCCTGGCGTTATTCTCTGTAAACCTTCAACACGAATGTCCTCAATAATAAATTCCTGGACAGCATAAGTGTTCATTTGCATGGATAAACATGCGAATATTATATAAAGTAATTTCTTTATTAAATTTTTCATATGTTTATTTTTTCATATATTTTTCATATCGAAGGTATGTTTTACCCAATGAGTCGTGCTATATCGTTATAAAACACAAGTATCATAAGGCTCAGCAATAATGTGCCCCCAATTTGTTGGCCGATAATTTGTATTGATTCTGATACTTCGCTACCTTTAAAAAATTCAAATGTATAATACAGCAAATGCCCTCCATCAAGCAGTGGTATAGGCAATAGATTCAGGACAGCCAAGCTAACACTAACAATGCCAAGAAACCATAAAAATGCGGCAATACCACCTTTAGCTGAATCGCCTGCATATTGTGCAATGCTTATCGGGCCACTCAAATTTTTAACGGATGCCTGACCTGTAATTATCTTACCAAGCATGCGTAACGTTAGCCACGACATGTCCCATGTCTTTTCAAGACCTCTTAAAAAAGCCGGTAAAAATGCATATGACTCCTTACCAAACATTTCTTCAATTGATTTACCGCCAGCACCAATAAAACCTATGACCACACCATTATTTTTTATTTTCTCATCCGGAATAAGTTCAAGAGTTAAATATTCATCACCTCTTTTTATTTCTACATTTATTTTTTGCTTTGCATGAGTTTGCACATACTTGACCCATTCCTCCCAATCCTTTATTGCTTCATTATTTGCAGAAACAATCAAATCTCCAAAAACTAGGCCTGCCTTATCTGCAGGCAAGCCAGAATACACGCTGCCTATGATGGCAGGTATTTTAAATTTCATGGGTATTATGCCAATGTTATTTAACAAGCCCTGCTCTGCTACATCATCGATTGATAAATTTTTTAGATTAATATTCAGTGTTTTAACAATCGACCCATCTCGAACTGTAATATCTATTTTGTCAGCATTAATAATTTTTCTTACAAGGCTATCAATGACCATTGTCCAAGTTTTTGTCTCTTTGCTATTAACAGCAATAATTTCAACCCCTTCGTTGAACCCAGCCATGTATGCTATGGACTCCTTTTTTACTTCACCGACAATAGGCTTAAGACCAGTTAAACCAATCATAAACATGAACCAAAATGCAACAATAGCAAAGATAAAATTAAAAACAGGACCCGCTAGAACGATAGCTGTTCGTTGAGCTAATGATTTTCTATTGAACGTACGGTCAAGCTCGGACTCTGCAACATCTCCTTCTCGTTCGTCCAACATCTTAACGTAACCGCCTAAAGGCAACGCTGCAATAACTAATTCAAATTTATCCTTGCCTATTCGCTTTGACCATAAAGGCTTACCGAATCCAACTGAAAACCTTAAAATTTTGACACCACATTTTTGTGCAGCCCAAAAATGACCAAATTCATGGAAAATTACTAAAATTCCCAAGGCGAAAATAAATGCAGAAAGATGTTGCAAAAAAGAGATCACAAGGAAAGTGCATCTTTAATATATTGATTAGCAAACAGACGCGCTTCAACGTCAACAGCCAACACAGTCTCAATTGAATCTGCTTCAACCTTGGAGATATTTTCCAAGGCTGCCTTTATCAACTCAGGTATCCCTGTAAATCTTATCTGGTTATTTAAAAATGCTTCAACCGCAACTTCATTTGCAGCATTTAATATTACAGTTGATGTGCCTCCTGCTGTCATTGCTTCGCTTGCCAGTTTCAAACAGGGAAATCTATCAATATCTGGAATTTCAAAATCAAGATGCGCTACATCAAATAAATCAAGTGATTCAACACCCGAATCAATACGTTCAGGCCAAGAAAGAGCATGTGCAATAGGTATTCTCATATCAGGATTTCCCAATTGAGCTAAAACAGAGCCATCGATATATTGAACCAAAGAATGAATAACACTCTGTGGATGCAAAACAATTTGTATTTTCTCCGGACTTGTGTCAAATAACCAACACGCTTCAATAACTTCAAGGCCTTTATTCATCATTGTTGCAGAATCTACTGAAATTTTTCTACCCATATCCCAATTTGGATGTGCGCACGCTTGTTTGGGCGTGACTTTCTTTAATTCATCAAGAGGAGTTGTTCTAAATGGCCCTCCTGATGCAGTTAGAAGTATTTTTTCAACGCCAGTCTTTGACAAACCGTCTTGATAATTTATCGGCATGCTCTGAAAAATAGCATTGTGCTCACTGTCTATTGGCAACAAGGAAGCGCCAGATTCGTGTACGGTATCCATAAATAATTTTCCAGACATGACTAATGATTCTTTGTTAGCCAATAACACCCGTTTCCCAGCTTCTGCTGCTGCAAGTGTTGGCAATAGCCCCGCTGCACCAACAATAGCGGCCATGACATAATCTACTTCTGCCAAAACAGCAACAGTCCGTAAGCCTTCTGACCCAGACAATACTTCTATATCTAAACCTTTCTCTTTTAAACCGTTGCTTAATGATTCTGCAAGATCATGATCAGCAATAACAGCATATTTTGGTTGCCATGTTTCACACTGCTCGATAAGCAATTCAATATTTTGATTTGCAGTCAGCGCAATAATCTCATATTTATCTTTGTGGCGAGAGACCACGTCTAAAGTACTGATGCCGATACTTCCTGTCGCACCCAGTAACGTTAGCCCAATCATAAAATCTTTTCCATTGCCCATAGACCTGCAAAAAATACAGGCGCAGAAGATGTGAGGCTATCGATACGGTCTAGTACGCCACCGTGTCCGGGCAAAATATTGCTACTGTCTTTAATCTTGGCCATCCGCTTGAACATACTTTCTGTCAAATCACCTAAAATTGAGAAACTCACTGTAATCAAGGCCAGTAAAATAAAATAAATAGTGGTTATAAAGTTCATATCTGTATAAAACGCATAGATAATGGGAAATAATAATGAGGCAGACAGGGCACCATATACACCCTCCCAACTTTTACCAGGGCTCACGTTACTTACAAGTTTTTTATTGCCAAATTTTCTACCTGAGAAATATGCTGCACTGTCAGACAACCATATAAGAAAAAATAAAAATAGCATTAACGATGTGCCAGATACATCCGCCAGAGAAGATCCAACTTTACCAGAGTGAATCAAAATTAAACTCAACCAAGCAGGGACAAGGATGACACCGCCCATCATGATTTTAAGAAACTTTGATGATATATTAATGTTTTTATTTATCTGGTAGCGAACCACCAGAAACATAGCCACAAACCACCACACAATACCGCAAGCTATCACTATAAGAATCCACTGTGTATCAAGAAGATACATACAAGCCATTAAAGATAAAAAAATGAATAAGAAAGAGATAATTTTTTGAGACATGGTATATAAGCCAGCACAAGAAGCCCATTCCCACGCAGCCACGCAGACAATTGCAATAAATATGAAAGCGAGCTTTTCTGTGGACAAAAAAATAACTGCGCTTATCATCACACTTGCCAGTATGATTGCTGTTATCACACGTTGTTTAATCATGTTCTATTTGCTTGCTGGTGCGCCCGAATCTTCTTTCTCGTCCAGCGTACCATTCTAGAGCTTTTTCCAAATTTATTGTGTCAAAATCTGGCCATAAACAATCATCAAAATAAAATTCAGTATACGCTAACTGCCAAAGGAGATAATTGCTGATTCGCATTTCACCACCTGTGCGGATAAAAAGATCTGGATCTGCAAGATCAGAAAGACACATAAATTTACCAATTAAGTCTTCACAAATATCCTCTGGCTTTAGCTCTTTGTTACTGATTTTTTGATTGAGGGTTTTAAAGGCATTAGTGATATCCCATCTCCCCCCATAGTTCACGGCAATGACTAATTCCAGACCTGCATTATTTGTCGTCATATTTTTTGTATCAGTCATTAATTGGCGAAGTTTTTCAGAAAAGACAGACAAATTACCAATGAAGCGAAGCCTGACATTATTATCATGAAGTTCTTGAAGGTGTTTTTGCAGGGACGTATTGAATAACTCCATCAACACGGATATTTCACCGCTTGGTCTTTTCCAGTTTTCGCTACTGAAAGCGTAGACCGTCAATATTTCTATACCCTCTTTGACACTAAAATTAACGATCTTCTGTAGTGTTGCAACACCTGCCTTATGACCTGCAATTCTTGGTAAATCTTTCTGTTTTGCCCAGCGACCATTACCATCCATAATAATGGCAATATGCTTTGGTGAGCCACCTCTGTTACTACGCAATACATGTTTACTGGTCATTTAATAATAATTTGTTAGCATATCCATGTAATATGCCAGTCAAATTTCTATCATTTCCTTTTCTTTATCTGTCAAAAACTTATCAAGTTCATGAATATTGCTATCAGTCAATTTCTGAATCTTGTCTTCAGCAGCTCGATCTTCGTCCTTTGAGATTTCTTTCCCTTTAAGAAGCTCCTTACAGGCGTGGTTTGCATCACGTCGAATATTACGTATTGCAATCTTTCCTTTTTCTGCCTCTCTGCGCACTACTCGAATCAATTCTTTACGCCTATCTTCAGTAAGTAAAGGCAGTGGAACACGAATTACTTCACCTGCAGTGACAGGATTTAATCCAATATCCGCACTCATAATTGCTTTTTCGATATCCGGAATGACGTTTTTGTCAAAGGCAGTCACACTTAAAGTTCGTGCATCTTGTATACCAATGTTTGCCACCTGTTTTAAGGGGGTATTAGTGCCATAAAAACTAACCATAATGTGATCCAGAAGACTGGTGTGTGCACGACCTGTATGTATTTTGCTTAACTCCTGTTTAAGCACCTCCAAGCTCTTGAGCATGCGCTTAACAGCATCTTTATATATATCGTCAATCATTGGAATTTTCTCTTTAAGTTTTACTCGAATAGCTTATGCATTGGTCACCAATGTCCCTTCATCTAATCCTTGCACAGCTCTCATCATTGAACCTGCATGAGTCATATTCAGCACACGTAATGGCATGTTATTTTCACGACATAAAACAATCGCTGTAGCATCCATAACACCTAATTTTTGTTCTAAAGCAGCATCATAACTCAGCACATCATAACATTTAGCTGTTTTATTTTTAATTGGGTCAGATGAATAGACACCATCTACCTTGGTAGCTTTTATAAGCAGGTCAGCATTTATCTCTATAGCACGAAGACTTGCTGCAGAATCAGTAGTAAAGAAAGGATTTCCCGTGCCTGCGGCAAAAATAACAATCCTCCCTTTCTCAAGGTGACGTACCGCTTTTCTACGAATATAGTCTTCACATATCTCATTAATTGAAATTGCAGACATAACTCTGGCAACGGCATCTAACCTTTCCAACGCATCCTGCATAGCAAGTGAATTAATGACCGTGGCTAACATACCCATATGATCACCGGTCACTCTGTCAATCCCTGCGGCAGCTAATCCTGCGCCTCGCAATATATTGCCGCCGCCAATCACGATAGCGACCTCAGCACCAGCTTCAGTTAAATCGTGTATTTCACCGGCGATTCTGCGGATAAGCTTGGGGCTGATGCCGTAGGCATCATCCCCCGTCAAAGCTTCACCACTGAGCTTTATCAAGACCCGTTTATACTTCAATTTTTTAAACGGGCTAGACAAAATATTATTACCCCTTGGCCTGAGCCATAACCTCTTCAGCAAAATTATCATTTTGCTTCTCAATGCCTTCGCCGACTTCATAACGAACATAGCCTTTCACCGTTGCCCCAGCAGACTCAAGTAATGTAGAGACTGTTTGGTCTGGGTCTTTGATAAAAGGTTGGCTTAAGAGGCTTATTTGTTTTAAAAATTTATTCATGCGTCCGCTAATCATTTTTTCGATTATTTCTGGTGGTTTGGGTTTGTCGCTTGCCTTTGCCTGCGCAATAAATATTTCTTTTTCTTTGCTCAAGATATCTTCTGGCGCATCTTCTGCGGCAATACATACAGGGTTGCTTGCGGCGATATGCATAGCGATATCTTTTGCCACGGATTCATCGCCACCTGCAAGCTCAACAATGACTCCAATACGTACACCGTGCAGATAAGAACCAAGTATTCTTTTGTCTGAATCAAGAAATGAGAAACGTCTGACGCTGATATTTTCACCAATTTTAACTACCAATTGTTGACGTGTTTCTTCAACCGTCTGCTTCTCAATATTACATTCCATCAAACTGTCGATATCTGTAGGTTGCCTAGCCAAAATACAGCTTGCAACCTCATTGCAAAAACTCTTAAAATTATCATCTCTGGCAACAAAATCTGTTTCAGAATTGATTTCTGCAATGACCATCTGGCCTGTTTCTTTATTTTGTTTAATCATAATCATACCTTCTGCAGCGATGCGTCCTGCTTTCTTGGCAGCTTTAGCTATGCCTGACTTGCGCATGTCTTCAATTGCTTTTTCAATGTCGCCATTTGCTGCCTGCAAAGCCTTCTTGCAGTCCATCATGCCAGCACCTGTGCGCTCGCGAAGTTCTTTTACTGCCAGAGCTTCTATCGCCATTTTTTATTCTCCCTCACCTTCTTTGGTTTTTTCGGCTTTAGTAATTTTTTTAGCAAACTGTTTTTTAGTTTTTTTCTTGATCACTTTTTTCTTGCTCACCTTTTTCTTGATCACGTTTTTCTTGATCACTTTTTTCTTGCTCACCTTTTTCTTGATCACTTTTTTCTTGATTACTTTTTTCTTAATTACTGCTGCTTCAGCAGATACTGCAACTTCTTTGGTTTCTTTGGTTATTTTATCAGAAGGCGTGTTTGAATCAGTTGAAACTTTTTCTATTATTTTCTTAGTGATCTTTTTTATGGTCGCAGGCTCTTTGTTTGTCGTTTTATCTGCAACTTCCCGAATGATTGGTTGACCAAGATCATCCAGCTCAACAAAATCATCCTCCTTGGCTGTGCCCATCTGTGCTGCTGCACGACTATCAAGTATCGCATCAGCAATACCTTTGGCGTATAGACGAATAGAACGAACTGCATCGTCATTACCAGGAATAATGTAATCAACATTATCCAAACTATTATTGCTATCAACAACGCCTACGACTGGAATGCCCAATTTCTTAGCTTCACTTACTGCAATATTTTCATAACCTACATCAACAATAAATAAGGCATCTGGCAAACCATTCATATCCCTAATCCCGGAAAGACCGCGCGATAGCTTCTCCAATTCTCTTTTATGCCTGAGCTGGTCTTTTTTGGTCATTTTTTCCAATGTACCGTCTGTCTCCTTAACCTCCAAGCTGTTCATTCTATTAATAGATTTCTTGACCGTTTGGTAGTTCGTCAATAATCCGCCTAACCAACGACGATTTACAAAAGGCATGCCACAACGAAGAGCCTCTTCCTGAATCACATTTTGAGCAGTACGCTTAGTCCCAACGAACATGATCTTGCCTTGTTTGGCAGCCAATTTACCCAAAAAATTAACGGCTTCGCAATACATCGGCAAGGATAGTTCAAGGTTGATGATGTGAATCTTGTTACGCTGGCCGAACAAATACGGTGCCATCTTGGGGTTCCAGTAACGAGCCTGATGGCCAAAATGAACACCAGCCTCCAGCATTTCACGCATGGTAACGTTTGACATTATAATCTCTCCAATTAGGGTTACGCCTCCGCACACACTATGCACCAACCTTGTCAGGCACCCAATACATAGTTGCAGTTGTGCGTGTGACATTAATTTGCAAAACTATAGGTGTTTTATAACATAGAAGACTATTGACAACAATCGCTCAGCTTGTTTACAGGACATATCCAGAGATAACCTATGACCATCACTATTAAAACACCAGAAGAAATCGAAAAAATGCGTATTGCAGGCCATTTGGCAGCGAATGTTCTGCAAATGGTAAAACCTCATGTCTGTGAAGGAATTACGACCAATGAACTAGATCGTATCTGTCACGATTATATCGTTAATGAACTAAATGCGATCCCTGCCCCCTTAAATTATCGGGGATTCCCAAAATCTATTTGCACCTCAGTGAATCATGTTGTTTGTCACGGCATCCCTGGAAACAAGAAACTGAAAAATAAGGACATCATAAATATCGATATCACAGTCATCAAAAATGAATATCATGGAGATACCAGCAAGATGTTCTTTGTTGGAGAACCTTCAATCAAGGCCAAAAGACTGACAAACATCACTTATGAATGCATGAAATTGGGCATTGAAATGGTGAAGCCTGGCACACGTCTTGGAGATATTGGCTATGCGATTCAGCAATATGCAGAAAGCAATAATTATTCAATCGTTCGCGAATATTGCGGCCACGGCATTGGCAAAGCATTCCATGAAGACCCTCAGGTGCTACACTATGGACGCAAAGATACCGGGTTAATCATCGAAAAAGGTATGACATTTACTATTGAGCCAATGATTAATATCGGCAAACGCCATGTTAAATTATTACCCGACGAATGGACTGTCGTCACCAGAGACCGGAACCTTTCTGCGCAATGGGAACATACCATTCTTGTAACTGCTGATGGATATGAAGTCTTAACCAAACGAGATGAAGAAGATTTTTAATTTTGATATCTATTAGCACGCAAAAAGACTCCAAAGAAGAAATATTTTTATTCAGAAGCGATTACTTCGCAGAAGAATTATTATCCAGCACATCCCCAGTCAGTGTTTTTAAAAATACCTTACAAGAAGGATCTCAGGCATTAAACGATGCGTTTGATAAAGGAAGAACTGTTGTAGATCTCGTACATAAACGTGCAGAATTTATCGACCAGCTTCTGATACATGCTTGGCAGTCTATGATAAGTTGCAAAGATCTGACTTTATTAGCGGTGGGCGGTTATGGCAGAAATGAACTACATCCTGCATCTGATATTGATCTGCTCATTCTTGAGAAATACAGAAGTAACAAAGAAACAAATGAACAAATTCAGAAGTTCCTGACTTTTTTGTGGGATATAGGTCTTGAGGTTGGACAAAGTGTCCGCACCATAAAAGATTGTATCTCTGAAGGAAAATCTGACATTGCCGTAACCACAAATATGATGGAAGCACGTCTTTTGGAGGGCGACCAAAAATTATTTGATTCCATGCGTAAATTGACTGGACCAAAAAAAATCTGGCCAAGCAAGAAATTTTTTAAGGCCAAGCTGCAAGAACAAATCGAACGCCATAAAAAATATGCCAATACTGAACATAATCTAGAACCAAACATCAAAGAAAGTCCTGGAGGGCTAAGAGATATCCAAATGATTGGCTGGATCGCTAAACGACATTTTGGTATTGAGAAGCTGCATGATCTGGTTAAGCATGATTTTTTGACTAACGAAGAACATTCAAGGCTGGAAACAGGCCAAACATTTCTCTGGCGCATTCGCTACGCTCTACACAATTTAATGGGTCGGTGTGACGACAGACTTTCATTTGATCAACAACGTCACATGGCACAAATCTTTGGCTTTCGCACGAAAGATAATAGCGGTGTTGAGCAATTCATGAAATTGTATTACCAGATGGTGCGCGAGTTACGCCGTCTAAACGAACTGTTTTTGCAGAATTTCCATGAGGTGATTATTTATCCGACACGTAAAGAAAAAATAAAACCTATCAATAAACGTTTTCAAATCCGTAATAATTGTATCGAAGTTTGTCATGATAAAGTATTTAAACGGTATCCCTTTGCATTATTAGAGATATTCCTACTTAAACAGCAAATTTTGTCAATCAAAAATATTCGAGCGAATACCATTCGCTTGATTTGGAAATATTCCTATTTGATTGATGACAAATTTAGGGCCGATATTCGTAACAAAAGCCTGTTCATGGAAATCATTAGACAACCACGATATGTTGGTCATGAACTTCGACGCATGCATCGTTACGGCATACTCAGTAAATACCTGCCAGCCTTTGGTCGAATTGAAGGACAAATGCAATTTGATCTATTCCATGTTTACAGTGTTGATGAACATATTCTTTTTGTAGTTCAAAATATGCGACATTTTGAATTGCCAGAATATGCTGATACTTATCCGCTGTGTCATGAAATTTTAAAAAAATTGCCGAAACAAGAGCTGCTCTATCTTTCTGGTTTGTTCCACGATATTGCTAAAGGTCGACAAGGAGACCATAGCAAATTAGGCATAAAAGATGCTGTTGATTTTTGTAAGCAACACAGTCTAAGCACATACGACACAGATCTTGTTGGCTGGCTGGTTGAAAATCATTTGATCTTGTCAAAAACGGCACAGCGTGAAGATATTAACGACCCGGAAGTCATCAATAAATTCACAATAAAAATAGGCGATCTGGAGCACTTGAATTATCTGTATCTGCTGACTGTTGCTGATGTCAATGGCACTAACCCTGGGCTCTGGAATGCATGGAAAGATTCATTGTTTAATAAGCTATATAGTGAGACGGCACGTGCGCTTAGGCGTGGTCTGGAAAATCCGTTTAATAGAAAAGACCGTATCAAAAAAACCAAACACTCTACACTGGAGCTCATTAGCGATCGAATCAAATCAAAATTTGATATTGACAAGCTCTGGATGTCTCTGGGTGAAGATTACTTTATTCGCTATTTGCCGGATGAAATAGCATGGCACGCTAAATCCATCGCAAATAATACACAAAAAAAATATCCCTTGATTAAAACTCGTCAACAAACTGCTCGAGGAGGCACAGAAATTTTTGTATACATGAAAGATCAGGATAATATTTTTTCGGCAACAACACATATGTTGGCTCAACTTGGACTGACTATTGTTGACGCTAGAATCATAACATCAATACATGGATACACACTGGATACCTATATCATTCTGGATAAATCAGGCAGAGCAATTAAAGAGAAAAATCATAGGGAAGATATTATAAGTAAACTTAATGAAACACTGTCGCAGCTGGAACAATATTCTCAATATTTACCATATCCACGAACACGAAAACAAAAAATATTCTCTATTCCAACAACTGTCAAATTCACACAAGATAATAAAAATAATAGAACAGTAATGGAAGTAATTGCATCGGATAGATTTGGATTGCTATCTCAAATTGGTGTTGCTCTAGCTAAGCGTGATGTTCGTTTGCATGGGGCAAAGATTGCTACTTATGGTTCACGTGTTGAAGATATTTTTTTCATCACCGACAAAAAAAATAAACCTATTATGGATTCGGCTAAGTTTGAATGCTTAACAAACCTTATTGTTAAAGCTCTTTCGTAATACAAATAATCACTGCACCATTTCTGAATATATTTTTTATTTAAAATACACATTTGACCAAACAAACACTAAAACTCATGTCATCAAGATTAAATAGAAAATTAACCGTCGCGCCAATGATGAATCATACCGATAGGCATTTTCGTTATTTTATGCGCATTATCTCACCACATGCTCTGCTTTACACCGAAATGATAACGACTGACGCGCTTATCCACGGTGACAGACAGCACCTTCTTGAACATAGCGCTGATGAATATCCATTAGCCATCCAATTGGGTGGCAGCGACTCTGACGCGCTTACAACTTGTGCCATGATTGCAGAAGATGCTGGATATGATGAAATAAATCTCAATATCGGCTGTCCCAGTGACAGGGTACAATCAGGGCGCTTTGGCGCTTGTTTAATGGCAGAGCCAGAACTTGTTGCTGAAGGTATTTCCAGAATGTCACAACAGGTGAGTATTCCTGTAACAGTCAAAACGCGAACTGGCATTGACTATCAAGATAGTTATGAAGAATTGGCTATGTTTGTCCGCTACGTAAAAGAAGCAGGTTGTAATACTTTTATTATTCATGCGCGTAAAGCTTGGTTAAATGGCCTGAGTCCAAAAGAAAATCGCGAAGTACCGCCGTTGCAATATGAAACAGTTTATCAGCTGAAAAAAGATTTTCCTGAACTTGATTTTATTATTAATGGTGGTTTCACGATGCAAAATTCAATTATGGAACAATATAAACATATCGATGGTGTTATGGTTGGTCGCGTAGCTTATCAAAACCCTTATCTTCTAGCAGAGCTTGAACAAACATTATTTGCTAACGAAATTCCGCTACTCACACGCAATGAAATCTTGGAAAGATTTATGGAATATATTCAAATAAATCTAGATCAAGGTATTTATCTTGGGCATATAACTCGTCATATCCTTGGTTTATATTCAGGTCAGTACGGTGCTCGCGCTTATCGTCGACATATTAGTGAAAATGCTTATAAAAAAGGAGCTGGAATTGAGGTTGTTCAAACTGCGATAGAGGAAACACAGTTAATTTAATAAAAAATTATTAGTTTCTTAAATTATTCATTCCTTCATTAAGGATAAAAATAACTTGTCGCGCTATAACATTACTTTCTGCTTTGGGTAATCATATTAATGAATTTAAAAATGAGTTTCTTTTTACGAAGAGCTTCGCTCGGACATTCCTGCAGCTTAGCTTACTATTTATTATTTCTGCTACTACCGACCGCCTGTGGTGACTCGCAACAACAGCTTGCTAAACTACCTGATGATGCCGTTATTCTCGCTTTTGGGGATAGTCTAACGTTTGGTACTGGCGCAAAGAAGAATGAAAGCTATCCCGCTATCTTGGAAACCTTGGTCAATCGCAAAGTCATTAATGCTGGCGTGCTTGGAGAATTGTCTATACATGGGCTGCAACGCTTACCAAAATTCCTTGATAAACATCAACCAGATTTATTGATTCTTTGTCATGGCGGTAATGACATTTTAAAAAAGTATGACCTTGCTGAGACAGAAAAAAATATTCGGCAGATGATCACACTAGCTAAAAATAAAAATATCTCAACAATTCTGCTTGGCGTGCCTAAACTTGGATTATTTCTTAAGTCCGCAAAACTATATACCAATATCGCAGAAAGCAGTGATGTAATTTTCATCCCGAACCTTATAGCGGATGTATTGTCAAATACTTCTATGAAATCAGATATAGTTCACCCCAACAAAATGGGATATCAGGAAATAGCCTCTAGCTTAGCAAGTGCATTGCGGGATGCTGGCGCATTATAACGCCAGCCTTTATGGAAAATTTATGTCCTGTCAGGGATCATCTATGAGATCGTATTGTGAACGAGATTTATTGGATCTGCTTCTATTTTGGTGTTTGATATAGAATTGATTTATATTAATTAAGGTATAATGATGTCTAAAGAAATGTATTGTCCATTAAAATTTCATCACAAAGAACTCATTAAGAAATTTAGCTACTTGAGATTATCGCTAAGGCTATCCTTGAGACCGTTATTTAATAACATGAAGTTAACGTACCTTGCAGTCATAACATATATCTTATTGGCAATTTCCAGCAGTTTAGCTAACGAAGAAGTACTGCATGATTCTGTTGCAGAAGAAAATTTTAAACAAGGTCAGATCTTGTACGAAAACAATAAATTTGAAGCTGCTGCAGATAAATTTTTAAAAGCAATCAGCCTGTCATCTAATGATTCACGTTATCACCACTGGCTTGCAAAAACTTATGGAGAACTTGCGGAGATATCCGGATGGTTAGAGGCTATAAATCTGGCTAAAGATTCAAGAGAATCCCTTGAACATGCCATTGAATTAGATGCAAACAATATCGCTGCACTCACAGATCTTGCAAAATACTATAAACAAGCGCCCATATTTCTTGGGGGAAATAATAGAAAAGCTGCAGAGCTTAACGAACGCATAGAAAAATTAAATAAAGAAAAACAGCCTGTCACTAAATAACAATCGTCAAAATAATAATCGTTATGTAGTCATCGATCAGAAATAACAGCTAAAAACTACCAGTACTATAAGAAAAATTAAGATATAATGCACATGCTATGGAACAGCTCTATTTAATTAAATAAGATTTTTAAATCAATTTAAATTTATTAATTTCAAACTATTAATGAAAAAGCCCTCGCCATCCATTACATTAATTTTGACATTCTTCTTAGTCTTTTTCTGTGCTAACGTCTGTTCTGAAGTATCACTAGTTCTCTCATCAGATCTAACCCCTGCTGAAGAACATATCAAAGTCACAAAGATAATTACATCCCTAATCAATAACTACCATTATCGCAAAAAACCTGTTGACAATATTTTATCTTCATTAATATTTGATATCTATATAGATAGCTTGGATCCAAATCGAAAATTCTTTCTGGATGAAGATATACAGAATATTTCAAAATACCGATATAAACTAGACGATGCCCTGCTTACATCTAAGTTAGACCCTGCTTTTGATATTTTCAAAATCTATAGAAAGAGAGTTGAAGATCGGGTGAATTTTGCAATTTTAGAATTAGAAAATGAATTTGATTTTGAAATTGATGAAGACTATGTGTTTTACCGTCATGAATCTCTATGGGCTAAAAATCCTAAAGAATTAAATAAACTTTGGCGAAAGATCGTAAAAAACGATGTGCTTAATCTCTTATTATCCGGCAAGGGAAAAACAGAAAAAGAAGTAAAAGATTCTTTGAAGAAACGATATAACAGGATTTACACAAACATATTTCAATTTAATTCAAATGATATATTTCAAAGTTTCATTAATTCTTACACAACATCCATAGATCCACATACTGCTTATTTTTCACCCAGAGCTTCCGAAAATTTTGATATCAGCATGCGGCTTTCCTTGGAGGGAATCGGTGCTGTCTTAAAAAGTGAAGATGATTATACGTTTATCCATAAGATTGTCCCTGGCGGACCAGCAGACCTAAGCAAAAAATTACACAGTAAAGATAAAATAATCGGTGTTGGGCAAGGATATAATGGTGAAATTATTGATATTGTTGGTTGGCGACTTGATGATGTTGTTGCGCTTATTCGTGGCCCAAAAGATACTGTACTACGACTTGAAATCATTCCTAGGAAATCAGCTACCGAAGACCTGAGTAAAGTTATCACACTAACTAGAAACAAGATAAAACTTGAAGAGTCTGCATCAAAATCAACCTTGATTGATCTACCTGATATAAATAAAAAAATTGGCGTTATTGATATCCCTACTTTCTATGTAGATTTTGCAGCTCAAGCTAAAGGCGACTCTGATTTTAGAAGCACCAGCAAGGATGTTCGTAAGCTTATTACAGACCTCAATAAAGAAAGCGTTGATGGCATCATTATTGATCTACGCGGCAATGGTGGTGGCTCTCTCTCCGAAGCACTTGCAATGACAGGTCTCTTTATTGAAGCAGGCCCTGTAGTACAAACAAAAAATTTATCAGGGGAGATTAACATTAATAATGATCCTGACCCCGATCTTTTTTATGCAGGTTCTTTGGCGGTGTTCGTCGATAGAAACAGTGCCTCTGCTTCAGAAATCTTTGCAGGTGCTATTCAGGATTATCAACGTGGCATTATCGTCGGTGAACCAACTTTTGGTAAGGGGACTGTACAAAATATTACTGATATCAATAATTTTATTAGAAATCCCCAAAAAGACCACGGTAAACTTAAATCAACGATCGCTCAGTTTTTCCGTGTCAGTGGAAACAGCACTCAAAATAAAGGTGTTATCCCTGATATTGTATTTCCCACAGCGATAGATATAGAGAATTCCGGGGAACGATCATTGGGTAATGCTTTGTCTTGGGATAAAATTAAGCCAGCAAACTATGTAAAAATGGTTTCACTAGAAAATTTTTATGACAATATAATATTTTTACACGAAAAACGTTTAAGTTCTGATAAAATTTTTGAACTGCTTCTAGAGCAATTAGAATTTATTAAAGCGAATAATAATAAGAAAACAATTTCCCTAAAAAGGAGCAAAAGGGAAATCGAGCGTGAAAATATGCTGGATATGAAGCATGAGCTTGAGAACAAATTAAGGATCGCTCAGGGACTTTCTCCACTTCCACAAAGAAATGGCTCACTGGAAATTGATGAGCTTGAGGAAGAAGATGGTAAAGAAAAACCTCATGACATTCTGTTACAAGAGACTGCTCGTATTCTAAATGATCTAATCCAATTGCAAAACTCTAATCCTTCTGCGCTTCAAGCATTGAAAATTAAACAAGAAAATATTTTAGTCGATATGTAAATTACTTTGAGAGATGACAAAAACTTATAAAATACCTGCAACACTAATAGCGTGGTGATGCAACAAAACCGTAGGATACACAGAAAGCATAATCAAGAGACTTAGCTAATTTGTGATTGGATGCATATCCCAACTACTTGCCAAATGTAAATCTCAGAAAAATGAGAAACAGTTATTCGCTGAGAGTTACGTCTTACTCTGATTTTCTGTCTGGACTCCAAGAGCTAAATTTTCAAAAAAAAGGTTGGTATAAATTTTATGACCACTGGTTTACTTTACGATCCTGTGTTTCTTCAACATAAAACCAGCCTTGGGCATCCGGAGTGTAGCGAGCGTTTGGATATTTCTGTACGGCACCTAAAACAACAACCCTGGTTTAATTCACTCACACATTTAGCGCCTAAAACGGCTGAACTAAAATGGATTGAATCAATTCACAATTTTGATTATATAAAACGTGCAAAAGCAACATGTCTTGCTGGTAATAATTTTCTTGATTCAATGGATGTCAGTGTATCTGCGCGGTCGTACGAGATTGCACTTATGGCAGCAGGCGCCGTGCTTGAAATAGCTAATAAAGTTATCAGCAAAGAGATAAATAACGGTTTGGCGCTGATCAGACCTCCTGGGCACCATGCCGAACAAGACAGGGCGCTTGGTTTTTGTCTTTTTAATAATGTCGCCATCCTTGCTAAATATCTACAGAAGCAACACCAACTGGATAAAATCTTAATCCTTGATTGGGACGTGCATCACGGTAATGGCACACAACACAGCTTCGAGTCAGACCCTTCCGTACTTTATATCAGCACGCATCAATACCCTTTCTATCCAGGAACAGGCGCCTACAGCGAAACAGGTATAGGCAAAGGAGCAGGTTTAACGCTTAATTGCCCCATGCCTGCAGGAGCAAATGATAATGACTACAAATTGGCCTTCAAAGATAAAATCCTGCCTAAGATAGATACATTCAAACCAGAAGCTATTATCATCTCTGCAGGTTTTGATGCACATATTGACGATCCTCTTGGGCAAGTGAATTTGAGCGCAGATTTTTATACATGGATGACAGAACGAGTCATGGAAAAAGCCGAACAATATTCAGACAAACGAATTATTTCTGTGCTCGAAGGTGGTTATAATCTCGACATGCTGCCGATATGCGTTGAAAAACATCTCTTTACTTTAAACACTTACGGAATATAACTCGTGCAAGTACATTTAACCACGCTGGGCTGTAGACTAAACGAAGCCGAGCTGCAAAGCTGGGCTGGCGGTTTTATTTCTAAAGGCCATACCATCACAAAAAAATCAGAGCAAGCCGATGTCGTTATTATCAATACCTGTGCAGTCACCCAAGATGCGGTGCGTAAATCAAGACAGTTGATACGACGCACACACCGAAATAATCCTACTGCAAAGCTTGTCGTTAGTGGCTGCTACAGTAGCCTGAATCAGGAAATTGCAAATGAAATTGAAGGGATTGATTTGGTAATCTCAAATCAGGACAAAGAAAATCTAGTTGATATTACCACACAAGAATTATGTCTTCTGACTATGTCATCGGACGCAACGATTCCTGGCAAGACATCATTATTTGAACGTGGGCGCCAACGTGCCTTTATTAAAATACAAGATGGTTGTCGTCACCGTTGCACCTATTGTGTAGTGACTATTGCGCGAGGCAATGAGCGTAGCCGAGCAATTGTAGAAATTGTTTCTGAGATAAATAATTTAACCATGCAAGGCGTCCATGAAGCGGTACTCACAGGTGTTCACGTCGGCGGCTATGGTAATGATATCAATAGTAATCTTTATGAGTTAATTAGAGCAATACTCAGTGAGACTGACTTACCAAGGCTCAGATTAGCTTCAATTGAGCCTTGGGACATACCAGATAAATTCTTTGAATTATTTTCAAATCCAAGGTTAATGCCACATATGCATTTACCCTTACAAAGTGGCAGTGATAGTGTTTTAAAAAGAATGTCTCGCCGTTGCAAAACGGACGACTTTAAAAGATTGATAGAGTACGCACGAAGCGAGATTTCCGATTTTAATATCACTACCGATGTAATCGTAGGATTTCCTGGTGAAACGGAAAAAGAATGGCGGGAAAGTATAGAATATATCAGTGCCGTGGAATTCTCACACATACATATCTTTAGTTATTCTAAGCGCGAGGACACAAAAGCTGCTGGATTACCTAATCAAGTTGATAAAAATGTAAAAAAAATGCGCAGCGTTGAGCTTCATCAATTAACGGCAAAAATGAAAAGAGCCTACCTGCAAAAACATATCAATAAAACGCTGCAAATTCTGTGGGAAAGAGGCTCGAAAATAGAACAAACAGAATTAACCAGATATTTTGGTTATACTGCGAATTTTGTGCGTGCGCAGATTGATGTTGATTCCGACGAAATCCTCACAAATACAATACAAAAAACTAGGGCAACGTCCGTAAATAAAAATGGTGAGAATGTCGTGACTGTAAAAATATAGATTTGAATTTAAGATGCTAATTTTGCAATTTTAATTCTTTCAACCACACCTTCCAGACCTTGATACGCATACTCTATACGTGCCACCTCATTACTGATGCTTTCTAAACCTGAAAATGCACCAAGAAGTTTTTTTGTTTTCAAAAGCATATAAGCTTTCCTCATCTTGCGCACTATTTCCTCTGTTTCTTTGGCAGGTAATTCCATATTCCACATAACACCCTTAATGCGCGCTAATCTTCTACCCAGATTCTTTCTTGCCTTTTCCAGTTTCTTATATTCAACCTTAATCTCTACATAGTATTTATCTTGAGAGATTTCATCTTCATTCGCTACATCTTGCACTGTTTCAGTCCTAAAAACAGGCGCACTCACCACAATATCCTCGCTGTCATCAAACCATATAAAAATAAATGCCACTGTAGCTATTATCAAGGCTAAGACAATAATCAGGATATACTTCATTTGCATCACTCCAAATATCACATTTTCTGTTTTTTGCAGATTTAAGAAGCCAGCCTTACATTCAGCATTAAAAACCTTGTCGCGGGATTATGACACAAAACCATTCATTTAGGCTATATCCTATTGATTATAAAGCCTATTCTAATCATTTGTCATTATATCATTGTATAACAATATTCAAAATAATTATATTTTTTAATAGTTTGCACAATTAAAATTAAGCAAATATTTTTAATAAAATTAATGTAAATATTTCCATCAACTATAAAAAATCTAAATATTTTTACTTGATTTATTTTTTCTGATGATCTGCAAATACACCAAAACAAACTAACAAAACCAATCCATAAGGGGGTTTAAAGTAGTCAATATGCTAGTTCAGGATGCAAAAAAGGTTCCCAAGTATAGTGAAGACAGCACGTTTTCACAAACATCTGTTTTTATAATGATTAACGATAAATCTATTGTTTTCAGGCTTTATCCATCGCTCATCTATATTATTTTTTATTAAATAAAACGCGAGACTAATGTATGAATAAAATAAAGTATATAAGAACCTCATCTGACAGCATGATGCCCGTTTGTCTACAATACATCATGACAAGAAAACTTATCACAGAAAAAATCATTGAATCCAAAGACATCGAAAAAACCTGACAATAGCAAGGTTTCAAAGAATAAAGTTTAGAGACAAGCGCCATGTTTCTTATGAACCCAATAAAGTTGGGTATTGTGGCAAGTCTTTAAAGTCCACTATCTCAAAGCGTGCGCTGCGCCTAAGATCCCCTGCAATTATTTCTGACAGATCATCAGGTGGCATTGTTACTTGTGACTAGGCAAAGGGGACGATAGCAACAGGGATTGGATTTTCCACGCCTTGTTCAATGGTGATTTCAAGAGCCATTACATCGCTTAACATCAACGCTACGCATGTAAAAAATATTATTCTAATGTTTTTTGGTTTCATTTTTATATGCGTTATTAAAAATTTTAGTTCTCTGGTTTGAAGTTCATCTTAATTTAAAGGCATAATTTAGCATTAATACTAAGGGTTAGTTGAACCGTGGTAAAAGATTCAGTAGCAAATACCTAAACCACCTAAACCACAGTACCCTGTTGGATTTTTGGCAAGATATTGCTGATGATAATCTTCAGCATAATAAAATTCAGAAGCAGGCAAAATCTCCGTGGTTATTTTTCCATGACCAGCTTCAAATAATGCTTGTTGATATTCTGTTGCTGATTTTTCTGCTATAATCAAATCTTTATCTTCACAAGTATAGATAGCTGAACGATATTGTGTCCCGATATCATTATTCTGTCGCATACCTTGCGTTGGGTCATGCGATTCCCAAAAAATCTTAAGCAAAGATTCATAGTTTATTTTCCTTGGGTCATAAATAACACGTACAACTTCGTTGTGGCCTGTCATTCCAGTACATAGCTCTTTATATATTGGGTTGATTGTGAAACCCACCGGAATACCCCACCGCTGTTGAATACACACTATCAACTTGCCAGAATATCCTCTCAGCACCCCAAAAACAGCCTAAACCAAATATGGCTATCTTCATACCGTCTGGAAATGGTTTTTGTATTGGTGTGTTATTAACAAAATGCTTATTTATCACGACCATTTTTTCTTGATGTCTAGGCAAAGCCTCGCCAGCAGCCAGAATTTCTAATTTTTTACCTAGTTAAACATAGTGCGGTCTCCTTGACATCAAATTTAATGTCAAAATTAACATGAATTCAGTTATATATGAGACAAATATGTAGCCTCCTTGCGATACTATTGCATAAGAATAGCTATACTCCTGCATGAAAATGGTTATACTCGGAGTTATGTTCGGACTGAGTTAGTTTAAAATGAGAGATATTTACCTCAAAAAAATATTGATTGACTGATAAATTTCACCTAAACTTTAACCTTACAAAGGTCTGATTTTACGAAAAAATGAATTATTTTAGAGAACAAATGCTTTGGCAGACAATGATCTAGACAGAACAGGCGAGTTTAAACTTGGAGAATATCTTCTATTATCCAAGGGCGCGATAAATAATGTGGTCGAAAAACAAATGAATTCTTCATTTGTGGGTGACAAAAAAAGCCTGCGCATTGGAGAGCTGCTTGTGAAAGAGTCCATAATAACCCAAGAGGAACTCGACAACAGTCTGCGAAAACAACGCATTGATAGATTAGCGGCATGCCCCATCTTCTCGGAATCGTCACCCATGGAGCTTGCTACGCTAAGCAAATATTTTACGGAAGTAAGTTATCTGCCCAATGAAACTTTTATCATTCAAGGAGAAAAAGATGCTTCTTTGTTTGTGATTGCCTACGGGCTTGCCGAAGTTTTCCATGTGGATAATAACGGAGAAGAAATTTTCATTGCAAAAGTCGGCACTGGTGATTCTATAGGGGAAATGGGCTATTTTTCAGGTGAAGCAAGAACTGCTTACGTCCGCACTCTGAAAACAACTCAGCTATTGCAGATTCAATACAATAAGTTAACTGAATATTTTGAACATATCCCTCAAAGTGCCCTAACCTTTAGCTCCATCATAAATCAACGAAAAAAAGAAATGGATGAATTGATTGCAGAAAAACACAGAAAAAAACATAATAACTAAAATTAAAATATAAACCCCTGATTAATATTGTCTGCTTAATACCTATCAATAAATGCATAGGCATTGAAAAAATAGAGACTAATGAACGTTGGCGCGGAGAAAGAGCGTTAAGTTAATACCGTAAATCAGATTGTGCAAAACCGCCCATCAACCCTGTAGCCGGGTATAAAATAAACTTGCAGTGCTAGGCGTGAAATTGACATCTAAATACTACTTATCGAAACCGTAGAGCATGACGACTTAACTCATTTACCGATTTACAACCCATCAATTTCATGCCTCGTTCAATCTCATTTTTCATGAGATTGAGCAGGCGATCAACACCAGCTTCACCAAATGCAGAGAGTGCATATAAATACATTCTACCGCCCGAACATGCTTTTGCACCAACTGATAGTGCTTTAAGTACATGCGTGCCTCTTCGGATGCCTCCGTCGCAGATAACATCAACTTTATCTCCGACCGCATCGACGACTTCGGCAAGTTGTTCAAACGGAGTCCTTGAGCCATCAAGTTGTCTGCCTCCGTGGTTAGACACCATAATTGCCGTTGCCCCTATGTCTACTGCGTGTTTAGCGTCTTCTGCCGACATAATACCTTTGATACAAAAATGGCCTCCCCAATTTTTATTGATCTCTTCAGCCGCTTTCCAGTCTATTGATTGATCAAGCATCGTATTAAGATACTCTGCAATTGACAGTGGTATGCTGGTTCCTTCATCAAGGTAGTCTTTTATTTGAGACAACTCAAATTTATCACGTAAAAAATAATTCAAAGTCCAATTTGGGTGAGTCGCAAAACTGAATAAACTGCCCAATGTTAACTTAACCGGGCTTGTAAACCCGGTATATAAATCTCGCTCACGATTACCACTGACAATCGTATCAACAGTTAAGACTAAAGCATCAAATTTTGCATCCTTACAGCGTTCGATCATATTTTCTGTCAGACCCTTATCTTTATGCGCATAGAGTTGGAAAAATTTAGGCGTTTTAATCAGGCTGCCAATTTCTTCTATGCTGACCGTCCCAAGTGATGATAGGCCGAAGTAAATATTAAATTTCTCAGCGGCGCGCCCTACTGCACGTTCACCTTCATGGTGAAAAAGTCTTTGTAACGCAGTTGGCGAGAGAAAGAAAGGCATATCAATTTTGCGTCCCATAACAGTAGTTGACACATCAATATTCTCTACTCCTGTTAACACGTTGGGAACTAAATCACAGTCTTCAAACGCCTGTGTGTTCCGTCGATAGGTCACTTCGTCATCAGCAGCACCGTCTATGTAATGAAATACAGGTGCTGGCAACCGCTGCTTAGCGAATTTGCGCATATCGTTGATATTATGACAATCACTGAGTCTCATGGATTCTAGATAGTCAACCTACCCTGAGTGCCTGTAATAAAGATGCGTTTTCCTGCACAGTCTTACTGTCTAATTTCATAACCTGTATAATGCCGGCCGTAATTAGAAAACCAACGGCTGGGATCAATGTAAATATCATCAACATACCATTTATTGTTTCTGAGGATTGTTCAACCCCTCCACTCTGATAGCCATAAACGGATAATAAATATACAGCTATCGCACCACCTACAGCTAGCCCCATTTTTAAAGTAAATAGCGTAAATGATGATATCAGCCCATCCAGTCGACGATTATTTTGTAATTCACCGTAATCAGTCACTTCCGCCATAGTGGAAAATATTAATGGTGCCATCATTTGGTTGAAAAATCCCACAAAAAATTGCATAACCAGAACAGCAATAAAATATTGTGGTGCAATTAAAAATGTCATAGACGATAAAATTGCACTGATCACGCATAACATAACCCAAGATCGTTTTTTACATATTATCTGAGTCAATTTGCTGGACAAAGCACTGCCAAACATACCGCCAATCATCCATAGAGAAAGAAATAGGGAAACCATCTTGGATGCATCTTCAACATAATAAGTTATGTAATAAATACTGATCGTGGCTTTTATCGTTTGTGCAGTTACCATGACAAAAACCGCTAACCCTAATAATCTCCATTGATCGTTTTGAAAAACCTGTTTTATATCATTCTTAAAATTCCTATATCCAGTATTAGTCGGTTTCACCCGCTCCTTTGTCGAGCTAAAACAAATCAAGAACAACACGACAGAGATAACTGCCATAACCATCATTGCCAACTGATAACCCATCGCCTTATTCCCCTGCCCCAGATAATCTGCCATTGGAATCAGTAATGCCGTGACAACAAGACCTCCGCCAGTCGCTGCCACAAAACGATATGAGTTTAGAGAGATACGTTCCGCAGGATCTGCGGTCATCACACTTCCTAGCGCAAAATAGGGAATGTTTGTAGCAGTGAACAGAACCATTAACATGCTATAGGTGACATAAGCATATATAATCTTGCCTTGAACCTCGAAATCAGGAACCGTGAAGACCAAAATGGACATCACGGCATATGGGACACACAAGAATAATAAATAGGGTCGATACTTACCCCACCGAGAATTGGTTCTGTCAACTATGATCCCCATTACAGGGTCTGTCACTGCATCAAATATCCGAACAAACAAAAATATACTCGCAACAACGGCAGCATCAAGACCATAGAATTCGGTATAATAGTACGCTAATAAAAGGACAACAGATTGATAAACAAAATTGCCAGCCATATCGCCTAAGCTAAAACCAACTTTCTCTTTAACACTTAACTTAACGTTCACAACGAATACCAATATCAGGGAAATTAATGAAGACTATTAATGCGTAACTCATACCGAAGAACACGACTACACGCACACGGGGCACACGGCAGGCATGAAGAGAGACACAGCGCTTTTTTGTGATATGGGCGGGGGCAAAAAAGCGCGCTTGTCTTTTAGCTTCCTAACGCGGGAGAAACAATAGGCCGAGCTTTTTTAGTAATAAGCTCTGATCCCAATTGCGAAACGTGGACCGACTATTGCATTTGAGTGGAATCTTGAGCCAATCCCATTCGGCAAGACCTGATATTGTTTCGCAGTTTCATCAGTTAGATTGACAGCATTTGCAAATAAAGTCAGGCTGTCTGATAGCTGGTAGCTTGTTGTTGCGTCAAGCTGACCATAACCATCTTGAAATATTTGACCTCCAAAACCGATAGCATCAGGGACAATTAAATATTCACCACGATAACTCCAAGAAACGCGTGAGGAAAATGGACCTCTTTCAAAATATCCAGTTAGGTTATAGCTCATATCAGACACACCAGGAAAACGAATATCATCATTTGTTGTAATAAGTTTAGCTGAACTCTCGGCCAAGGTTATGTTTCCGATAAACCCAAAGCCATTGTCAAATGCTTGCTGATAACCCATTTCAAGACCAGTAATATCGGCTTTACCTTGGTTACTCGGCTGGCTCACCTGGTCAATATTAATTGGCGCAGACGTACCGTCCTGTTCTACACCAATCGCCCGTATTGATTTGCCTGCCAATGTTGAGACATCATTGCTGGTAGTCACAGCAATAAAATTATCTATCTCTTTGTGGAACAGACCGAGATACGCCGCACTACTTTCTGCAAAATACCACTCGATACCAATGTCATAATTCTCGGAATCATATGGTCTCAAATCTGGGTTACCTGCTGACAAAGAAACCGCATAGTTATCTCCATTCAAATTGGTAGATGAATTCGCATTGATTTGAAAAGCTGGCGCTAGGTTATTAAATGTCGGTCGTGTTAAAGTTCTCGACGCAGAGACGCGAAGGAATAACTCCTCTATTAACTCGAAACGAAAATTCATGCTCGGCAGCACATTTGTATACGATTCTTCGAACTCAATAGGCGTGGCCTCACCTGTGGTTAAAGTATCAAAAACAGTCGTATCCGTTCCGCCAGTATCCGTAATACGGAACTCCGCATCATTGCCTCCAATAATAGTATCTGTTAATACTACTCGAAAACCAATATCACCAACATAATTTACACTGCCAATTGCGCCATCTAGATCAATCTGCACATAAGCCGCTAAGGTGTCCTCTGTTATGCTGAAGGTGCCGAAGGGATCCGCGCTAAGCGCCGTCGATAAATTATTGGTCGCCATATAACTTGCTAGCGCAGCCCTTGCCGCTGCGTTGCCCGGAAAGACCAAGCTGGAATAGTCAATAGTGCCGTTCCAAGTACCATCTAGAAAATTATCTGCGCCCGTCAAGTAACTACCAGCAGATGCCAATGTAATATCGGCACCTGTAACGGAAATACCGTTACCGTTGGTGGCACGCTCAACATTTTTTTCACGGGTTCTATAGCGCCCGCCAAAACTGAGAGATGAGAAAACATCACTATTTATTGCCCTCTCTATATCAAATTGTAAGGCAACTTCCTCATCTTCGTTGGTAGCAGAACGATCATCGAAAACGGATATCACAAAATTCCCAGGATTTCCCAGATTGCTGGCAGTGCCATTTTGGTTTGTCTGTGTAATGTCAAACCCATCATCGCCAATGGTGGTATTGAATGCGAACGTACCGTTATCGCCATCGATCCTGACTCTATCAAATCTATTTTTGCCTTCCGCCTTCGAGTAACTTGCATCCGCCGTAAGTGTCCAAACATCGATACGCTTAGCCATGTTAATAGAAAAAGACAGCAATGAATCCTCATAATCCTGCAGATCAGTAGTCAATTCCGGTCGGAGAGTGGTAGGAAGCGTAGAAAAAGCACCATTGGTTAGAAGATCCCTGACTTGGATACTGCCATCGGTATTAACCGTGCTTGATGCCAGATCATTACCATTATCCGCAGCAGGTCCATGTCGGATGATAGGTAGAAAAATCAGGTTAGAATGCGATTCATCCACATTGCGCTTACTGTAAAGCATATCAAGAACGATATCTGTATTGTCGGACTGTTGCCATGTAATGGTACCTACTAGGGTATTGCGCTGCCTATCTTCATCATAGACCTCGGCATTATTGGACAAGGGAAATGGTACTGCTGAAGGCGCAGTATCAGCGACACCATCATTGTCGGTATCCAACATAGTATCTACTATACCAAAAGAAGGAAACCAACCAAACATACGAGAGAAATCTTCCCGAATATTACGTGTATTATGGGAAATTGATAACAGCCCGCTCAGGTCACCGGCTTCGTTTGTCCAGCTGCCTACACCAGCAACGGATGGATCGAACTCTTCGTTAAAACGTCGGTATGATCCGGTCGTAGAGGCAACATAAGTGTCGTCTGAAGCCAAACGATCAAGCGTTACTACATTGACGCTGCCGCCAATAGCACCTTCAACATGCTTAGCCGATGATGATTTGAAAACCTCCAAGGTCTTAACAATTTCGGATGGGAGAATATCGAAATTGGTTGCACGACCAGTGCTGGTTATAAAATTACCATTGAAAATCGGGTCAACCGCTTCTGTAGCACTTAAAAGGGAATGGCCATTTACGGTACCGCGGACAAAATCTGGACCTAATCCGCGTATTGAAATAAAATCACCTTCACCTCGGCTACGCTGAATCGCAACACCAGCTACACGCTGTAGAGCTTCTGCGACGTTTTGATCCGGTAATTTGCCAATGTCTTCTGAGCTAATAGCATCAACAAAATTTGTCGCATCCTGTTTGATATTAAGAGATTCTTCTACCGATTGCCTAATGCCCCTTACTACTACTTCTTCTTCCTGTGCCTTTTCTTTCGAAGGCTCTTCTTGCGCAAATACAGGCGCGGTGCCTATAAGTAGCGTGACAAGAACTGCAAATAACGGTTTTTCTAACTGAAGTTTCATCATTGGACTAAATCCCCCAATACATTAATTTATAAGATAACAAAATAAAAGCTGTATCCTAAACACTATTAACAAACACTATTAACTAAGGATAGCTAACGAATTACAGTAATCACTATTAGCATCGAACGCTACGCCAGAGTACCATAGCAATATTGTGTATGCAACATCATTGTTGTATATACATAAATGTATGTGATCTTGCCCCTATAAGTTTGGGATGTAAGTGCACGCGAAGAAATAAAAAAGACCGATTCGGTTGCATATTCTGGTCGGTATTGGGCAAGTCCAATGAACGTTATAGTCCCTGAATTTTATATCTGACCGGTTGGCAGATAGGCAACGCTTTCGGGTATTAAAATTGTCGATGACTATGCCCCTGCGTTTGTGCAGGACAGAACGCAAATCTGTCTATTAACTCTAGGTTATGCGCTTAGTGCGTTCTGGATCAACTGCAAGAATCTCGCGCTTTAGGTTTGCCTGAAGGACTGGCGCTCGAAAACTAAGGAATGACCACACGATCCTTGGCAGGTTACAAATACGCCAATCAGTATTTGATACTCTAAGGAAGCAGCTTGACATGCATGTGGTGGTTTGTGAGACCGCGCATTGATCTTTGGCAGCGAGAACTGAATCCAGATTTAGTTCAGTTCCAGAGTATCTCGGTCAGGTAATTCAGGAAAAATAGCGGTCGGCAAGGTCTGATACCAGAAAACTACAGATGAGAGATCGTCCTGCAAGGGTAGATACCGCCGCTGTTTGATGTCCCCGCCCCAGTTGCAGAAGTCTCGCCAACCCAGAGCTTGGATAGTTACGTCGAGTTTTTTCGCAAAGCGAATGGGATCTGGAATATGCCAACGATACATTCCAAAGCGTAGTTGAGACTGATAAACACCATCCGGGCGCCGTATTTCTGGGACGCCCGCATAAGCTGTCGAGTATTCTGAATAGGCGTTCGGATACCCATTTTCTGCTTTTGCAGTGCCAACATCAAAATTATGCGAACCTAGAAAATAATCCTCGGTTCCCGTGCCGCAGATCGTTGGGAAATCCGTGTCGTCGTCAATGAAGAACTTAATCTCACCTTCGCCCCACCAACCAGAATTATGAACCCCCCAAACCATATAGGTGCCTACATAGTGCCCCCTGCCCTGCACACCATCAAGCAGCACATGTAATCCCTTGTAAGGTACTGGATTAGTACGACGAAACTGTGCGTGGAAATAGGCGCAGTCTTTTGGCACCTCTGTTTCTGTATAATTGATCTGGTAATACACCGTCGCAGATTGGCTTGGATCTCGGTTTTCTAAGGTGATTCTAGCGTTACTCCGATAAGGCATTTCCCAGAAACAGCTAAATGCCAAACCTGGATTGACACACACAGGTAATGAGGACACGTGGGCGTAATGTTCCAATCCACAACAAAAAAAATCTCCAATCGGTACTTCCACTGATGGCTGTTTTTGATCATCCCAGTACATGCGCAAAATGAGGTCACGTTTTTTAGTCCCCATTGATGTAATCCATATCTGCTGAATTGCGCCACCTGTCTGAATATCGGCTAAAGTAAAATCAACACCAGGCGCAAGTTCAACCGATGGTGATATTTTCCAGCCCTGACCAAGCTCCCTTGCTGCTGAAGCTCCAGTCCCCTCGGTCGCCATCCCGCCTTTTCCAGATTCACCAGTAAAATTTTCAGGTGAGATAGAACGTGATTTCGCAGATGATAAACGGGACAGGTTCCCCAGTGTCATACCAAGACCATTAAACTTTGTCATAAACTGTATTCCTATTTCACTACTTTAAATGGTATGTAAGTTAACTAGACTGCTTACCTTGTCTAAATAGTAGTTACAAATCACTTATCAGGCTCAATAATGCCCTTTTTCAGGATGATATTGCCATATAAACGTTGCTCGCCAGTTGCTATAACTGCAAATGCTGCAGAAACACGATCATAAAAAACAAATCGCTCTAACGCACCAAATTTGATTGTTGCATCTGATCGCTTTGCAACAATGTCTTGAAAATCAGTAACAATTTCAGGTATCTCATCTGGCGCATCTACTGCCTGCATGGTATGTACCGGTGTTTCTGCAAAAGTATCCAATGGTAACAGTGATAATATTGCTTCCAGCGTTCTTGTCGCGGTGAGACCATCCATTCTGATTAATCGTTTTGCCCGTGTTTCAGCAGGATGATTAGCATCAACAATGGCAATTTCATCCCCATGACCCATTGCCCGCAATACTTGAAGCAAGTCAGGTCCTAATATCGGATCGACATTTTTTAACATTCTTTTTGCATCTTTAAAAATAAATACATCAGTTTATCTGGTTGTGTATATCCGAGTTCTACAGGAATTGATTGCGCGACTTTACCGAGTATTTTCCTTGGCTGCAGCAAAATTAACACTATTGAGAACCATCCAAATGTTCAGGAAAAGGGGTCACTAATGCTGCAATAATCTCACCGAAAAAAATTAAAGACGGGACAACCGATACCAATAACGCCTTGTACTTGCAGGCTTTTAATTTTTTCAAATCCCTATTTACGAACTCCTTTGATAATAGTGCTTATTTTTGCTTTAGACAATCTAAATGCTTTCCAGTTGCTTAAATGTTCCTCGAACATTCTAATTTGTCGAGACGCTTCAGCAAACACCAATAAAATCTAACAATTAAATTGAACGGTTAAAACAGTAAAAAAAACAGCTATCATCTTTACGTTTGCTGATTGCGTTTGCTGATTGACAGCCCTCTGATATTATTACATGATTTCACATATACAACATAAATTTTACTATGCAGAACCTGAGCACTCGAAAAATTGGCAGTACCGATCTTGACATTGTAACGCTGGGACTCGGCTGCGCCACTTTGGGTAACCTGTATCATCCAGTAAGCGATGAAGATGCTAGGGAAACAGTGCGTTGCGCGCTTGATAGTGGTCTGAGCTACATAGATACAGCTCCCTACTATGGCTTCGGTCTTAGCGAGAGAAGGGTTGGCGATGTATTGCGACAGCAAGATCGAAAGAGCTTTATCCTGTCCACCAAGGTTGGACGCATGTTAGCGCCCTGTGCACCAGTCGATGAAAATATTGGCCGGTGTGCTTATTATTCCGCTATGCCTTTTGAGGCAGTATATGACTATAGTTATGACGGTATTATGCGCTCTTTTGAAGACAGCCTGCAACGTCTTGGGTTAAGTCGTATCGATATCATTTACATGCACGATATTGGCAAGCTAACCCATGGTAAAGATCACGCGAATCTGTTTAAGATAGCCATGAACAGCGGGTATAAAGCATTAGATGAATTACGTTCTTCTGGTCAAATACGTGCTTTTGGTCTTGGTGTGAACGAGTATGAGGTTTGTGAAGAGGCAATGGAATACGGGGATTTTGATTGTTTCTTATTGGCTGGACGATATACCTTGCTTGAACAAAAAGCGCTTGATACTTTCCTGCCTAAATGCGAATCTCGAAAATCCTCTGTCATTGCAGGCGGTGTCTATAATTCTGGAATTCTTGCTCTAGGCAGCAAATCCGAAAAACCTCTTCACTACGATTATGAGCCAGCTTCGGCAGAGATTATTGACCGCATCCGTCAAATCGAATTAATCTGTGACAGCTATCAGATTCCTTTAGCCGCAGCGGCATTACAATTTCCTCTCGCCCATCCCAGCGTCGTCAACGTGACTGTCGGCATGGGTAAACCCCAAAGGGTTAAACAAACACTGGAATTATTCACATACTCCATCCCAGCAGAATTTTGGCAGGCACTCAAGGACGGTGAGTTATTGCATCCGTCCGCGCCTGTGCCGGTAGAAGGAGATTGAGTGGGTGCCGCATTCAGTATGTATTGACAGTCATCAACATTTCTGGCAGATAAGTCGTGGTGATTACGGCTGGTTGACAGAAAAACTGACAACCTTGTACAAGAACTTTCAGCCATCCGACTTACTACCTCATCTGAAGCAGGCTGGAATTAATAAAACTATCCTAGTGCAGGCTGCACCGACTCTTGAAGAAACCTTTTATCTGTTAGAATTGGCTGAAGAAACGGATTTCATAGCGGGCGTTGTAGGTTGGGTTGACTTAGAAAAGAAGACCGCAATATCTAATATCGAACAATTATCGGAACATTCTTTTTTCCTAGGTATTCGCCCAATGATACAGGACATTGCTGATCCAGAATGGATGCTACTCCCTGAATTACAACTCATCTACGATAAATTGACCGATCTGGGGCTAACATTTGATGCGCTGATAAAACCTCAACACATACAAAATCTGCACGCCTTATTGCGTCGTCATCCAAACCTGAAGGTTGTCATTGATCATGGTGCCAAACCAGAAATTTTCAACAACTCCTTTCAACCTTGGGCGGATAACATTAGTTTGATTGCCAGTGACACCAATGCTTACTGCAAGCTGTCTGGTCTTTTGACCGAAACTGGAGATAATCCATCATACGAGGTAATAGAACCCTATATGCAGCATCTGTTGGACAGCTTCGGAGCAAAAAGACTAATGTGGGGCAGTGATTGGCCGGTTGTGAATATGTCTTCTAATTACCGCTCGTGGTACAATATGGTGGATCGGTTTATACAGTCGTTAGGCGTGGATGAACAAATTCGTATTCTAGGTCATAATGCTCAGACTTTTTATAGTCTTTGATCCTTTGATCGAGGCTGGCAAACATAACAAATTATAGAAACAAGTCGTTGAATGCGAAGTAAATTTATTCTGCTACACCCAAACGATAACGTATTAGTATGTTGTCAATATTCCAAGGCGGGTGAAAATATTAGCATTGAAAATGAGAAACTAGTGCTGATAAATGAAATAGACCTTGGTCACAAGGTGTCTCGACGTAATATCAAACAAGGGGATAAAGTTATTAAGTACGGTGTCGCTATTGGTTCTGCCCTGCAGGATATTCAGCCGGGTGAACATATTCACTTTAACAACATGAAGAGTGATTACATATCCCCACACACGCGCGAAAAACTGCTGGAGAATTAGCAAGATTTAAAATAGGAACATGCATGTGAAAGGTTTTCTCCGAAAAGACAATAAAAAAGGCATTCGCAATGTCACTATCGTCGTATATTTGGTTGAATGCGCCCATCATGTCGCACGATCAATAGTTACCCAGAGCAATGATCCTTCAGTACATTTAATCGGTTTCCCTGGTTGTTTTCCTAATGACTATGCATTAAAAATCATGAAAGCACTTTGTACTCATTCGAATGTTGGCGGTGTGTTACTGATGTCATTAGGATGTGAAGGTTTTGATCGTGAATCTCTTCATCAAATTATCCGAGATAGCGGTCGACCGGTTGAAACTCTGATCATTCAGAAAACTGGAGGAACCAAAAAAACCATCGATGCTGGCCTTATATCTGTCAAAAAAATATTATCTGAAATTGCCAATGTTAAACAAGTTAATATGAACTTGGATGAACTGGTCGTTGGCACCATTTGTGGCGGATCTGATGGTACCAGCGGAATATCTGCCAACCCTGCTGTGGGCAAATGTTTCGATAAATTGGTCAAAAATGGTGCTACCTGTATCTTCGAAGAAACTGGCGAATTAATTGGTTGCGAGCAGGTGATGGTTGAGCGGGCAATAACTCCTGAATTAGGCAAAGCAATAGAACAATCAGTATCTAAAGCGGCACGTTATTATCAGATCATGGGTTATGGCAGTTTTGCTCCTGGAAATGCCGAAGGTGGTCTCACCACACAAGAAGAAAAATCTATGGGGGCCTATGCAAAGTCTGGCTCATCGCAGATCCATGGCTTGATTAAACCTGGCGATATCCCTCCTCAAGGCGGGCTCTACTTGATGGATGTTGTGCCGGATGGGGAGCCCCGTTTTGGCTTTCCTAATATTTCTGACAACGCCGAGATTGTTGAACTCATCGCGAGTGGCAGCCATGTTATCTTGTTTACCACCGGTTGCGGTTCTGTCGTGGGTTCTGCTATTTCCCCAGTCATCAAGATTTGCGCAAACCCTGAGACATACAAAAACATGGCAGATGATATGGATATCAATGCAGGACGTATCATTGATGGAGTTGCCAGTCTTGAAGAGATTAGGGATGAAATCTATGAAGAGGTTATGTCAATAGCTACTTACAAACAGAGTAAATCGGAAGCGCTCGATCATCAGGAGTTTATTTTGACCTATAAATCCTTTGATCCTATTAGTCCCTCGTGTCTGCCGCCACACTAATTCTGACCTGAATTAGTATTCAATTTGCGAAAAGAAAAAATGAAAGGCGAAACCTTCCCTGAAGATAGTGATAACGCGAATCTTATTGGTCGCATCTGGCATGTCAACGATAACCCATCTTTGTCCGGACCGTGTGTCGTAACCGTGAAAGACGGGGAACTCTATGATTTGACGCCCTATGTACCAACTTGCTCCCAATTATTGGCAATGGAAAACAAATTAAATATTATAAGTAAAGCCACGCAGGACGAACCTTTACTTTCTCTTGCTGACGTTTTGCAGAATAGCATTCCAACACCACAATCCGATCTATCCTACCTCTTATCCCCCATCGATCTACAATGCATTAAGGCTGCTGGCGTTACATTTGTAGATAGTTTGATTGAAAGAATTATAGAAGAACGTGCTGCAGGTGATTTTAGTAAGGCGAAATCAATCCGTACTGGATTAGCAGACATTATTGGTTTTGATTTATCGGAAGTGAAACCAGGGACAGACAATGCAAAAAAAATTGAACAGCATCTAAAGTCTCAGGGAATGTGGTCTCAATATCTGGAGGTAGGTATTGGTCCAGACGCAGAGATTTTTACAAAAGCACCTGTTTTGTCTTCTGTCGGACAGGGGCAATATATTGGTATCAACCCTGCTTCTGAATGGAATAACCCTGAACCAGAGGTGGTGCTGGCAGTAAATCACATGGGTGAGGCGGTGGGAGTTACTCTTGGCAATGATGTCAATCTACGCGATTTTGAAGGACGCAGCGCTCTACTTCTTGCTCGCGGTAAAGATAACAATGCGTCTTGTGCTATTGGACCTTTTATTCGCCTCCTTGATGAGCATTTTACAATAGATGATGTTCGCAATCTGGATGTTACATTGCGTGTAGAGGGTGACAATAATTATGTCTTGGATGGGTCAAGCACAATGTCAAAGATTAGCCGTGACGTACTTGACCTCGCCAAGCAAACAATTGGAACATCACATCAGTATCCGGATGGTTTTGTATTAATGACCGGCACTCTGTTCGCCCCGACCCAAGACAGGGACATCGCTGATATGGGTTTTACTCATCACATAGGAGATAAAGTTATTATCTCATCAGATAAACTCGGCACATTAACCAATTATGTGATCACCAGCGACCAAGCTTCGCCTTGGGAGTTTGGACTGTGGGCGTTTATGCAAAATCTAAAGCAACGAAATTTGTTGTGAACAATAATTTACTTTTTATTAATCAATGAAACAGGTAACTCAATAAATGACAAAGTTTGATAACTATATAAATGGTGAATGGGCAAAAACCAAACACTACCTTAATAATATTAATCCTTCTGATGTGGACGACGTGGTTGGCGAATATGCTCAAGCAGATGAATCACAAACTATAGAAGCTATTGCTGCCGCAACTACCGCCTTTTCAACTTGGTCGGTTAGCGGCATTCAACAACGTTTTGATATCCTGGATGCTGCTGCGACGGAAATCTTGGCGCGCAAAGAAGAGTTAGGAACTTTACTGGCTCGCGAAGAGGGGAAAACTTTAGCAGAAGGAATCGGTGAGGCTGCTAGGGCAGGACAAATCTTTAAGTTCTTTGCCGGAGAGACATTACGTCTCAATGGGGATATCGTTCCTTCAGTACGAACTGGTTTCAGTGTCGAGATAACGCATGAGCCTCTTGGTGTAGTTGGCATTATTACTCCTTGGAATTTTCCAATTGCCATCCCTGCCTGGAAGATCGCGCCTGCTCTCGCCTATGGCAATACAGTGGTTTTCAAGCCCGCAGGTCTGGTAAATGGCTGTGCTTGGTTATTAACAGATATTCTACAGCGTGCCGGGCTGCCCGCGGGCGTATTTAACCTAGTAATGGGGACTGGAAGTCTCATTGGCAATGCCTTATTACATCACAGCGATGTCAGTGCAATTAGCTTTACCGGATCTGTAGAAACCGGTGCTAAAGTAGCAACAGCATGCAGTCAACGAGGCGCTAAATATCAGCTCGAAATGGGTGGCAAAAACCCTCTGGTTGTTCTTGATGATGCAAATTTAGATATAGCCGTTGATTGTGCAGTAAATGGTGCATTCTTTTCGACTGGTCAGCGTTGCACCGCGTCAAGTCGATTAATTGTAACTGAAAACATCCATGATCAATTTGTAGAGGCTTGTGTTAGTAAATTAGAATCTCTCACCGTTGATAATGCGCTCAACAAAGGAACCCATATTGGACCAGTAGCTAGCAAATCTCAACTGGATCAAGATCTCCATTACATTGAAACGGGTAAAAATGAAGGGGCTGAACTGGTTTTTGGCGGTGAACAATTGCAACGGGAAACCAAAGGCTTTTATTTGTCACCAGCTTTATTCGCCAACACAAATAATGATATGCGTATTAACCGGGAAGAAATATTTGGACCAATAGCAACAGTTATAAAAGTGAGCGATTTTAATGAGGCCATTCACGTTGCCAATGATACCGAATTCGGGTTATCGGCCGGTATTTGCACACAATCTTTGCAGGCTGCCAGTGCGTTCAAGAGGAATGCTCGTGCCGGTATGGTGATGGTCAATCTGCCGACAGCCGGAGTTGACTACCATGTCCCCTTCGGTGGCAGCAAGGGATCGAGTTTCGGACCGCGCGAACAAGGCAGTTATGCCAAAGGGTTCTATACGGCCGTCAAAACCAGTTATGTGAATGCCCAGTAAGGAGGGAGGGCTTAAATATGGATAGGTTAAAAGGTAAAACAGCGTTGCTCACGGCCGCCGCACAAGGTATTGGTAGAAGTACAGCTGAACAATTTATATCAGAAGGGGCAAATGTTATTGCAACGGATATTAACAGTAAAGCATTAGCAACTTTAGAAGGATGTCAATCGCGAACTTTAGATGTAAAAAACATTAAAATGATCCAGGATTTGGCAGCTGAATTTAAAAACATAGATATCCTGTTTAATTGCGCAGGCTTTGTCGCCGACGGATCAATATTAGACTGTGAAGAGTCAGAGTGGGACTTTTCTTTTGAATTGAACGTAAAGGCAATGTATCGTACAATTAAGACCTTTTTGCCAAGAATAATAAATTCTGGTGGCGGATCCATTATTAATGTTTCATCCATTGCAAGCTCAATTACTGCAGTTCCCAACAGGTTTGTTTATGCTGCAACAAAAGCCGCAATAGTTGGCATGACTAAATCAATAGCCTTGGATTATGTTGACAAGGGAATACGCTGTAATGCTATTTGTCCCGGCACTGTCGACACTCCTTCTCTGAAAAATCGGCTTAATGCGTTCGATGATCCTGATGAGGCTCGCAAAGCTTTTGAAGCACGCCAGCCAATGAATCGCATAGGATCGGCAGAGGAAATTGCGGGTCTCGCCGTACACCTTGCGTCAGATGAATCTTCCTATACGACAGGCGCTATCATCCCGGTAGATGGCGGTTGGTCTATTTAAATAAGAGGAGTAATAAAATAAAATTATTACGCTACGGCATAGCTGGGCAAGAGAAGCCCGGCATGTTGGATAATGAAGGAAATATACGCGACCTATCGAATAATCTAGCAGATATCAACGGTGACGCATTAACGGCTGACGGGTTGGATGCGCTTCGTAAAATAGATATTTCCAAACTTCCGCGAGTAGACCATAACGTACGTTATGGTTCCTGCATTGGCAGTGTCGGTAAGTTTCTCTGTATCGGCTTAAACTATGCTGATCATGCCGAAGAATCCGGGATGGTCGTGCCAGAATTTCCTGAAATATTTACCAAGGCTACCAGTGCCATTTGCGGACCAAATGATGATGTCATAAAACCACGCAACGCTACCAAACTGGATTGGGAAGTGGAGCTCGGCTTGGTAATTGGCAAGCAAACGGCTTATGTGAAAAAAGAAGAGGCCATGGAACATATTGCTGGTTTTTGTGTGGTTAATGATGTATCAGAGCGTACTTTTCAATTTGACCATGGTACGCAATGGGACAAGGGTAAAGGGTGTGATACTTTTGGCCCGATTGGTCCTTGGCTTGTTACGCGTGATGAAATCCAGAATGTGATGGATATGAATATGTGGCTTGAGGTCAATGGCCAGCGTTACCAGAATGGAAATACTAAAACCATGATTTTTCAACCTGCCTGCATTGTCAGCTACTTGAGTCAATTTATGAGTCTACAGCCGGGTGATGTTATTTCTACTGGTACGCCTCCAGGCGTAGGATTTGGACAAAAACCACCCGTTTACTTGGAAGTTGGAGACATCATGACCTTGGGTGTCGATGGTTTAGGTCAACAAACACAGACTATTATTTCTTGTGATTGAGAAAATTTAAACACCATGAGACACTCGCCACTTAGATATATCAATCAAAAACGTATTACTTGCGCCCATGTAAAAAACCAGTCTGTACAGATACCCCTATCTCAGCTATTACCTTTTTAAATCAGTTTTTTGCGGTCGATTTTACTTTAGTAGATATTTTAGTCGAGCGCTCGGAGTGGTGTCTACGCCACTGTCGATTGAAAATCGAGAAACCATATTCAAAATGTCCTAGATTCACACAATAAATGCAATGTTAAATTACGCAACGAGTAAATCAACCGCTACTCTAGAAACCTTAAAGAAAATAATTTATTTGGTGATCGATGCCCAAAGGTTTTCTTTGATCGATTATTAAGTCGCGCCATCAAATACGTTATCTCTTCATCTGTCGCCTAATCAAACTCCACCCCTCAGGAAAATATTGGTGTATTAACCTATTGGCATCTTCATTGATATCCTGTTCCCATGGAGCATCAGAATAAGCAAAATAAATGCCTGCATTTTAGTTGTTTTCCTATATGTTCATGATGCACATATTCTAAGTCATTGTCTTCAGGCAATAGTCTTTGCCTTTGATTTCAGCTTCTTCATGCTGTAAATGTCTGCCTCAGCCAGTAAGGTCTGATCAGTTTGCCCGTTAACCGTGTAATCACCGCGTAAAGCGTTCTGCATTTAGCCAAGATCAAGACCAACAAAGCACTTTTTCTATTTTTTGCCCATCACCACATTACCTTCCCAGTCACCTATCCGTTGATATCTTTTCACTGCCTTGGGGCGTAGACCAATATTGACCCAGTTTGGGATCTTGCCTCACCATGCATAGCGTCTATACCGTTTGCAGCTTCTTTTCTCTTTAATTACGAGAGTTTGCGACTAATCGTAGAACTTCCTGCCAGTAATTTTGTGATAGCTTTCCGTGCTTCTCGCCTCGCTTTCTTAATCATATACATCTGCTATCGTTCTATTTTGGTCAGTTATTTATAATGCATCAGCAATCTCCCTTTGGTTAGCAAATAATCAACCATAACAACTGACCGCCTCACTCTAAAAAATTGCGCTTATTTGTATGAATCTAAGTGGTATTCAAAAGTGTAATCATCAAACGTCTCTATATTTGATTTGCCAGAAAAAGCACTTCATTGAATAAACCTACATCGCTTATAGCCGATACATTCTGTATGCCATAGATAATAATATTTATCTTTTAATTCTATCAGCATACTTACAGTAAAAAAATATTAAAAAGTAAGAAGAATCCTGACTGACTTCCAGAAATCAGGGTCATATTATTTAAATTAATGTCCCAACCATTTTCTTTATCTAATAATACTGAAATCGCCTCGAGGAATGGCTTGCCCCTGAGGCAGGCCATAATTACCAATCATATGTGCAAACTCTGCAGGTCGATCCAGAACGCGCTGCGTTCTATCATGGAAAAATTTTTGTATTTCAGGAACATGGCTTGGGTTACTCCCCCCCCCCCCTCATCATCAATATATCCTTATTCTCAGATAAGGCATCGCCCAAGTCACCCATTAGCTGGATGATGCCTGCATTCACATCAAATCGGAATGCAAATTTTGAAATTTTTATTGATCTATTTCAGTAATATGCGATACAGTCCTATTCTCATATAATAGAATAAAACTGTATTTACGGGAAGAAAATTTCTGTGCTTTTACTTCTTTATTTCTTATCTTACACTCATTTTCTTTTGTATTTTTTAGGTTTTGATAATTTTTTACCGATCAAAACTAGCCGTATTACTCGTTCAGCCGCATTTGCTAAATGCGCTCTGGAATAATTCATTGCTTCTTCAAGAGACATATCTCTTGCACATGCACTGGCCAATCCATCTATTCCGTGCTCAAACACGTCACGGGCATCATCTGTAATCCCACCACCTATTACAACAGTCTGCACCTTTTGTTTTCTGGCGATCCTAGCAACACCTGCTGGAGTCTTGCCAAAAGCCGTTTGAAAATCAACTCGACCCTCACCTGTAATAACTAGGTCTGCATTTTTAATATGATTTTCTAATCCGGTTGATTGAATGATAATATCAATCCCGCTTTTTAGTTTTGCGCCCGTAAAGGCGGCCAAACCCGCGCCTAGACCCCCAGCAGCCCCTGCCCATTTTAATTTCATAACGTCTTTGCGCAAGTCTCTTTTAATAATAGCGGCAAAGTATTTCAGGTTTGCATCCAGCTTTGATATCATTGTTGGTGTTGCTCCTTTTTGTGAACCAAAGATGTATGCAGCGCCATTTTTTCCGCAAAAAGGATTGTTTACATCGCTAGCCACAGTAATTTTGACCCTCTTTATCCTGCTATCTATCCTGCTCATATCAATATTGGCTATCCTGTTCAGCATACCGCCTGCGCCTAACTCTTTTAATTCAAGACCTCTTTTATCTAAAAACTTAATGCCCAGTGCTTGCGCCATCCCGGCGCCGCCATCTATTGTTGCAGATCCGCCCAAGCCTAGAATAATATGGTTCGCGCCTTTATTAATTGCATCCATCATTAACTGACCAGTTCCATATGTTGTTGTTTCTAAAGGATTTTTATTTTTAGTTCCTTCGACACTTGGTAGGCCGGAGGCTTCAGACATTTCAATCACTGCTGTCTTTTTATCTGACAAAATTCCATAACGTGCAAACAGCAGCGCACCTGTAGCGCCTTTGACTTTCTTTCGAATAAATTTACCACCTGTTGCGTCAACCAGAGACTGGACAGTCCCCTCACCACCATCAGCCATTGGAATTTTAATGCAATTTGCATTCGGAATAACCCTCTTAATACCTTCTTCGAATGCACAAGCAACCTGCAAGGATGTCAAGTTTCCTTTGAAAGAATCAGGTGCCAATACAATTTTCATTATTTTTCTTGTTCTCCGGTGGTAACTCTAAGAGTCATATTATCACAGTAACTGCAGTGTCGTTTTGCGCTTAAGCCTCTTAGTCAATAGTTACTTCAACTGATATCTTTTCCAACGCTGCAGATGCCATAAGAAATCATCGCGATAGATAAAATCAGGCAAAGCGAAAACGACAAACAAGAGAAATCCTATTGCATAAAAATTCTAATCTTGAGAATGCAACTGGCTCGTTATTTTTTTCTCAAACCCTAAAGCAATAAATCCGATAATAAAATAAAACAATAACCACTCATCCAGAAACCAGCGAGCATATGGATGAAAGCTTGCGACTCATTCATGAAAATGGTTGTAAATCAGGAATTGCATTTAACCCTGAGACACCTCCAGCAGGCGCATCTACAGGTTTCTGGGTTTTGGTTCATCATAGAACCGAAAGCATTCATTAAGACCCAGAAAATTAGTGGCAATATTAAGACTATAACGATGATCAAGTAAATTGCAATGCTTGCGACCATTAGGTAGCGGTTAACATCACGCTAACACAAATAGTCAGCAATGCACTAGGCATTAAGCCTAGAATAAATAATGCCAATCCATTGATACTCAGAGCAAAGCGCATTTGTTTTGATGATTTTATTGCAGTCATTGAATCTGCTTGATCAAAATATATAAGTTTAATCACGCGTATATAGTAATAAGCACCAATAATAGAAAAGAATACCGCCATTGCCGCCAACCAGATAAAACCACTGTCAACTAATTCTTTCAACACGAACCATTTGCCCCAAAAACCGAGAAATGGCGGTACACCTGCCATGGAAAACATCAGCATCAACATCACAAAGGCAAACCATGGATTTCTGTCAGCTAAACCTTTGAAATGCTCTAGTTTATCTGCTTCAGAATTTTTTCTCCCCAGTAAGATAACCATACCAAACGCCCCCATGCTCATCAGAGTATAACTAATGACATAAAACATGGAGGCTGCATAAGCAGAGGGTGTACCAGATAACAGACCCAATAATAGAAAGCCTGTATGTGCAATAGCAGAATAAGCCAGCATGCGTTTAATGTTGGTCTGGGATATGGCGACAATATTGCCTGTGGCCATGGAAATAATAGATAAAATAACCAACATCCCTTGCCAATCATTTATCAAAGGTTGTAAACCGTCAACCAATAATCTTATTGCCATCGCAAAGGCTGCCAGCTTAGGTGCGCTGGCAATAAATAATGTCACACAAGTCGGCGAGCCTTGGTAAACATCAGGGACCCACATATGAAATGGTACAGCGCCAAGTTTGAATGCTATACCGACTATAATAAACACCAGTCCAAAGATGAGTAATATATTATCGGTGTCATTTTCAATATTTGTTGCGATCGCTGTGAACTCTAAGCTTCCAGTGACACCATATATCATCGACATGCCATATAACAATATGCCCGAAGCCAACGCACCCAATACAAAGAATTTCATTGCGGCTTCCGTAGCTTCCGTTGATTTTCTATGCATGGCAATCATGGCGTATAGTGAAAGTGATAATAATTCCAGCCCAAGATAAACCGTTAATAAGCTGTATGCTGAAATTAGTATCATCTCACCAAGAATCGCAAATAACCCAAGAACAAAATATTCTCCTTTTAGCCAGCCATGCTCTTTTAAGTAGTCGTACGAATACAGAAACACGAAGAAACCGACAATACAGACGGTCGTCTTCAGCACAGTTCCCATACCATCATTGGTATAGCTATTATCAAAGGCATAAATCGCTTGTTCTGGCCATAATTGAACAACCAAAACTGCAGTCAAGATAAGTGTCAGCTGCGTTAAGTAGTAAGTTACTCTATGCAAGGGATCATGACTGAAGGTATCAATCACTAATATAAGACTGACCATCACCAGCATAAATATTTCAGGTGCACATATCATTGTTTCTGTAATTGATAACATGCGATTAGTCACCTATAGATTGCAATGCATGCTCAAATAAATGAGTCAGTGTAGGGTGCATGACATCAAACAATGGCGCTGGATAAAGACCAAATATTAAAACTGCAATAGCCAACATAGACAAAATAAATGTTTCTCTTGAATTAATATCTTTTAAATTTGCTACATTATCATTGACAACATCACCAAAGATAACTCTTTTATACATCCACAATGTATAAGCGGCACCTAGTATCAAGGTAAGCGCTGCCAAGAAAGCGATCCAGAAATTAGCTTGATATGCGCTAAGAATAACAACAAATTCACCCACAAAACCTGATGTCCCCGGCAGTCCTGCATTTGCCATAGCAAATAACATCATAAAGGCGGCAAAATGAGGCATGGTATTGACCACTCCACCGTAATCTTTAATCTCTCGGCTATGTACTCGGTCATACATAACGCCAACACAAAAAAACAATGCTGCAGAGATAAAGCCATGAGAAATCATTTGTACCATGCCACCTTCAAGCCCAAATACAGCGCTTTCTATTGAATTCGTTGCTGTATAAATAGCCAAACAGACAAAGAATCCTAAAGTCACAAAACCCATATGTGAGATAGACGAATAGGCAATTAATTTTTTCATGTCCTGTTGTACCAAGGCAACAAAACCAATATAAACAATAGCAATTAATGATAAGACAATCATCATATCAGAAAAATATAAGCTGGCATTTGGGGTAATCGGCAAACTAAAACGAAGAAAACCATACCCACCAAGTTTTAACATAATCGCAGCCAATATTACTGAGCCACCTGTTGGCGCTTCAACGTGAGCATCTGGCAACCATGTATGTACGGGCCACATAGGAATTTTTACTGCAAAGGCAAGCAAGAAAGCAATGAAAATAAATTTCTGAGCCTCTACATCTAACGATAGATTGTGTAATTCCAAAATATTGAAAGTGCCTGATTGTGAATACAGGTAGAGAAAGGCTACCAACATAAACACCGAGCCAAAAAAGGTATACAGAAAAAACTTAATAGTGGCGTATACACGCCTTAGTCCACCCCAGATACCAATAATTAAAAACATTGGAATCAACATTGCTTCCCAAAAAACATAAAATAACATGGCGTCCATAGAAGAGAAAACACCATTCATCAACCCTTCTATAATCAAAAATGCTGCAAGATATTGCGAAATCTTTTTTTCTATCACTTCCCATGCAGAAAGAATAACCAATACTGTAGTAAACGTAGTCAGTATAATTAACGGCATAGAAATGCCATCGACACCTAAGTAATAATTAATATTGAATGACTCTATCCAGTGTGCGAACTCAACAAATTGCATTGCATGTGTAGTGGTGTCGAAATTTTTATACAGTAAGGTGGATAATAGAAATATCACTATCGTGATCATAAAGGCCAGTATTTTAGCCGTTTCTTCCTGTCTGTCACCTACATACAGTACACAGAGACCACCAAAGATTGGACCCCAGATCAACAAACTTAGAATCGGTAATTCAGCAAACATTTTTGATATTTATTGCTTTTTATGATTAAATTAATTGGTATGCAAAAATTGTAAGCAAAAGCAATAAGCCAAAAATCATGGCAAACGCATAGTGATACAAATAACCTGACTGTATTTTCCTGATGACGCTAGAAAACCATCGAACAGATAACGCAGAACCATTAATGATAAAACCATCAATGATTTTGACATCACCTATTTGCCAAAATAATTGCCCAATTCCTTTTGTGCTGCCGGCAAAAATCTTTTGATAAAGGTCATCAAAACCATATTTATTTTTAAGAAGACGATGAGCAGGATACAGGACAACGGCTATCTTCTGAGGTAACTCAGGAAATTTGACGTACAACAACCAAGCTGTAAATACACCAGAAAAAGCTAATAGTATGATTATTGGATGGCTGATTGCGTGAACAAAAAATTGCCATGCGACAGCATACCACGCTCCGTGATAATGATGCCCCATTTCAAGCAATACGTCATGACTCCCTGCAACTTGAATTGCCTCAGCATAATAATCACCAAATAACATTGGCTCGACCAAGAACACCCCAAGAATTAGAGATGGAATCGCCAAGGCTATTAAAGGAAACAAAACTACTCGTGGACTTTCATGTAGACGCTCCCATACATGTCTATCCATTCTTTCCTTGCCATGGAAGGTCATAAAAAAAAGACGAAAGCTATAGAGCGCTGTAATAAAGACTCCTGATAAAACCGCATAATAAGCGTAACGAGAAGCAGGTAATGTAGATAAAGATACAGCCTCAATAATGGCATCCTTGGAAAAAAATCCCGATGTTCCAGGAAAACCAATCAAAGCAATTGAACCTATCAAACAGACCATCCATGTGATCGGCAGATATTTATAAAGCCCGCCCATTTTGCGCATATCCTGCTCATGATGCATGGCGATGATGACAGAACCAGCAGCTAGAAATAATAGAGCCTTGAAAAAGGCATGTGTTATTAAATGAAACATAGAGGCGGCATAAGCAGAAACACCCAAAGCAACTGTCATGTAACCCAGTTGCGACAAGGTTGAATAGGCGATGACGCGTTTGATATCATTTTGCACCAAACCCAGAAACCCCATAAAGAACGCAGTTATTGCGCCGATAATTAAAATAAAATTCAAAGCTGTTTCAGATAATTCATAAAGTGGTGACATGCGTGACACCATAAATATCCCCGCAGTCACCATGGTGGCAGCATGAATCAATGCTGATATAGGTGTTGGGCCTTCCATGGAGTCTGGCAACCATACATGTAAAGGAACCTGTGCTGACTTACCCATAGCACCAATAAAAAGACAAATACAAATCACCGACATCAATGACCATAATTCATCGCCCCAGATATTTACTGTTGTATTAGCCAAAACCGGTGCTTGCTCAAATACTTCAATATAATCCATGGAATGAAAATGCATGAATATTGCGGCAATCCCCAGTAGAAACCCGAAATCACCAATTCGGTTCACCAGAAACGCTTTCATATTGGCGAAAATTGCAGTTTCACGTGTATACCAAAAACCAATCAACAAATAAGAGACTAAACCAACTGCTTCCCAACCAAAGAATAACTGTAGAAAATTATTTGACATTACCAACATCAACATGGCAAAGGTAAATAAGGAGATATAACTAAAGAAGCGTTGATAGCCCGGATCATCATGCATATAACCTATGCTATAGATATGAATCATCCACGAAACAAACGTGACAACTACCATCATGGTAACAGAGAGTTGATCAATTAAAAAACCAATTTCAAGCTTCAAACTACCACTGTTTAACCAAGTGTAGACTGAAACGTTATAGATATCGCCGTCATTATAAAAAAGATTATAATAGGCTAGTAAGGATAGAATGCATGATATGCCAACAGCTATAATAGTAACCCAATGTGCGCCGCTACGACCTATTAACTTTCCAAACAGTCCCGCAATAATTGATCCAACCAAGGGCGCCAAAGCAATAGTGAGATAAATATTCTCCATGTTTTCAAATGGATTCATATTTTCCTAACCATCCATACTCTTCAAGTCATCAACGTTAATCGTATTCCTGTTTCTAAATAGGACAACAAGAATCGCCAATCCAATTGCAGATTCTGCAGCAGCTACAGTTAAGACAAAAAAGACAAATACCTGACCATTTATATCACCAAGAAAATATGAAAAGGCAATGAAATTCATATTCACTGACAGCAACATTAATTCAATACACATCAGTAAGATTAAAATATTTTTTCTATTAAGAAATATTCCTGCAACACTGATGCAAAAAAGCAAGGCCGCGAGGACTAATACCTGAGATAAGCTAATCATATTGATTCATCCTCTACTTCCTGCATTGGATCGGAGTCTTGTTTTTCAGCTTTCATTTTAACAATCTTAAGTCTATCAGTATTTTTAACAGCAACTTGATTGCTAGGCTTTTGTGTTTTTCTAGAACGTGGACTACGCATTGTCAATGAAATTGCAGCAATGATCGCAACCAGTAAAATAGTACCTGCTATCTCAAAGGGATATAAATAATTTGTATATAAAGTTGTGCCGAGATCTTTTGTATTACTGTAATCTGCGCCATGTCGTTGGGTAGAATCACTTATCGAGTCAAATTCACCAGCGTTAATTATTAAGCCCATAGAAAAAGCCATTAAAATGGCAACGAGCGCGCCAATAGGTAAATATTTTGCGAAACCTTCTCTCATGGCAGATAAATTTATATCCAACATCATGACCACAAACATAAATAAAACCATTACCGCTCCAACATAAACCAGAACTAGGGTAATAGCCAAAAATTCTGCCTCAAGTAATAGCCAGATAGCGGAGCTTGAGAAAAAAGCAGAAATCAAGAATAAGGCTGCGAATACTGGGTTGCGTACGGTGATCATTAGTCCAGCGGACATGAGTAATAAAGCAGAAAAAACAAAAAAAACTGTTTGTTCGATCATCTATAAGGCGCTTCTTCTGTGCGATCTTTTGCAATTTGTTTTTCTTCCTGATCGCCAACTTCAAGCAACATTTCTTTTGTCATTATCAAATCACTACGCCTCTCACCGTGATATTCAAAAATTCGAGTTTCGACAATAGCATCAACCGGACAAGATTCTTCACAGAAACCACAGTAAATACATTTAGATAGATCGATATCATAACGAGTTGTTCGACGACTACCATCTTCACGTTGCGAAGACTCAATGGTAATCGCAACTGCCGGGCACACTGCTTCACATAACTTACAGGCAATACATCGTTCCTCACCATTCGCATAACGACGCAGCGCATGTAATCCGCGAAATCGTTGTGATTGTGGTGTTTTTTCTTCTGGATATTGAACAGTTATTTTTTTTTTGAATAAATAACGTCCGGTCAATCTCAAACCTTTGATTAATTCAAGAAGGAATAAACTTTTTATGTATCTGGTTAAGTTTTTAATCATATATCTTCAACTACTCTCTTTAATAATTCTCAGCATCTAAGTAAACCATGGTGGCATTTTTGTTATGACCATTACGGCAACAACGATTAACCAGACAATAGTAATTGGAATAAATATTTTCCAGCCTAAGCGCATGATCTGATCATAACGATAACGTGGGAAAGTCGCACGTAACCATAAAAACATAAACAAAAAAAATGAAGTTTTTAATAGCAGCCAGTGAATGCCCTCTCCAAGTAAAATTCCAACGACTGGCACTTTAAAAATTATCTCTGGCAATATTCCCTGTATCGGTGATAACCAACCACCACAAAACAACACGGACATCAAGATTGAAATAATTATCATATTGGCATATTCAGCCATAAAGAAAACTGAGAAAGCCATGCCGCTATATTCCACGTGGAAACCAGCAACAATTTCAGATTCACCCTCAGCAACATCAAACGGTGCGCGATTGGTTTCAGCGACACCAGAAATAAAATAAACTACGGCAAGTGGTAATAACGGCAACCAGAACCAGTGTATGACACTGCCATTTTGAGCGTTGACAATATCACCCAGATTCAAACTGCCCGCTGCAATCAATACGCCCACTAAGGCAAACCCCATGGCAATTTCATAAGATATAACTTGGGCAACAGAGCGCATAGCTCCGAGAAAAGCATATTTTGAGTTCGATGCCCAGCCAGCAATGATCACGCCATAGACAGCCAAAGATGTCAGCGCTAAAATATAAAGCAATCCGGCGTTGATATCTGCTAATACCAGAGTATCGCTAAAAGGAATCACTGCCCAAGCAGCAAGAGAGGGCGCGAATGATAGAATCGGTGCAATAATAAACAGAATCTTACTGGATCCTGTTGGGATAATAATTTCTTTAAAAATTAACTTAAAGGCATCGGCAATCGGTTGCCCGAGCCCCCATAATGATCGGCCGAATAAACCCACGCGATTAGGTCCGATACGTCCTTGAATAAAACCAATCACCTTACGTTCTGCGTAAGTTAAATAGGCAACCGCAAATAACACTATTGCAACAATAAGCATAATTTTCAAAATAACTTCAATCGTCAGTGCAGCATAAACATGTATTGCGGTCGGGAACAGTTGTTCCACTAAGGGTGTAATCAAATTAGGCTGTATCCATTCCATCATACTTATGCTTTCCTTAAGCTGACATTTCCATGCCATGCGCCTAATCTGGAATGGCTCATTTGTGCTAAATGAATCGATACACAATTATCTGAGACCCTATCATTAATCATTACAGGTGCGCTGATGCTATTTCCTTCCTGCTTAACGACAACAGTATCTCCTGCCGCAACATTAACCTTATGCGCCAGTGAAGAATTGATTTGAATCATGCTTTTACTGTCATCTGTATTTTGCAGTGCTTGCGCCCTTCTGATCATAGCGTCAATACTGTACATTGAGATTTCTGTAATTCTTTGCAATACACCACTTTTAGCCATGTCAGCATTCATTGTGTCATTTTTTAAAGATTCTGGCATCGTCCAGTTACCTATACTATCTAAAGCAACGCTATCAATAACACTGGCAATTTCGTCTTTAACTTCTTTGAAACTGTTGTATTCAAATTGTTCAAGACCCATCAAATTACCCATGATACGGAGAATTTTCCATGCCGGCCGTGCTTCACCCGCAGGGTCTACTGCTGCTGTAAAACTTTGCGATTGTCCTTCAACATTAATGTAGGTGCCGGAAGTTTCTGCAAAAAGTGCAATAGGTAAAAGCACATCGGCATATTGTTTCATGAGTTCTGATTGATATGCTGTCATTGAAACAACAAACTCTGCATTTTCCAATGCCTTAAGTGCTTTGCCACCATCCCAGCAATCCATCTCTGGCTCAACACCAAGCAATAAATAGGCATTTAAAGATTGCTCCAACATTGCCCCAATTGTTAATCCTGATGAACCATTAAGCATTCCACCGCCTGCGCCTCGATGAGGCAATGCACCCGCCAAATATGCGCCACTTGTATTTGATGCTTCGCTGATGAAGCCATATTTAATATCGGCAAATTTGGCAATTTCTAATGCTAATATTTTTAATGTTGAAAATTTTTCATGTGCTGTAGCTAGATTGCCTAATAAAACTGACCCTGCTTGAGCTTTAAATAATTTTTCGGCTATCTTGCGATGTGATGCATTTATACTCACATCGCTTATTAGTGATTGGACAGCAGCATCTACTGAACGACCCCCTATTTCAGATAATGCCTTGATGATACCTGACAATACCGTTGTGATTTCTGATGGTGATAAGATGATCTTCTCAGAAATATCGTAATTAAACTCATAATCAACTGAATTAACCATCATCACACAGGCACCTTTTAATGATGCCTTACGTAAACGATGATTGATTATCGGCTGCTCTTTTCTAACATTACTGCCAATCACCAATACCGCATCAAGATCTTCTAATGCTGCAATCGACTGACCCAGATATGGGAATGGTGGATCTCCATCTTGTTGCAAAAAATCATTTTGACGTAAACGACTATCAATATTATTACTTCCAAGTGCGCGTAATAATTTCTGGAATAAATAAAGTTCTTCAAGTGTTGATGTGGGAGATATTAATCCGCCTAGCTTATCGCCGCCGTGTTTTACCAAAGTATTATCTAGATTTTCACTTAAATACTGAAGCGCAGTCTGCCAATCTGTTTCTTCCCAAACACCATTTTGTTTAATCATTGGTGTTTGCAAACGATCATCGCTATACATTCCCTCGTAACTAAATCGATCGCGATCTGATAACCAAACTTCATTAATACTTTCATTCTCTGCTGGAACAACGCGCATAACGCGACCATCCTTGATGTGCAACGCCATTTTCGAACCAACAGAATCATGAGGTGCAATACTCTCATGTTGTACCATTTCCCATGCACGTGCTGAAAATCTAAAAGGTTTTGAGGTTAATGCACCAACGGGGCAAATATCAATAATATTGCCTGACATTTCAGAGGATACGCCCTTTTCTATGTAGGTGCCTATCTCCATGCGTTCACCTCGTCCTACGGAACCCATCTCACGTAGACCTGCAATCTCTTCACCAAATCGAACACAACGCGTACAATGGATGCAGCGAGTCATATCTGTTTGAATCAATGGACCAAGATTTTTATCCTTAACAACTCTTTTGCTTTCCTGATAGCGCGAAATGCCCTCGCCGTATCCAACTGCAAGATCCTGTAACTCACACTCTCCACCTTGATCACAAATTGGACAATCAAGCGGATGATTAATAAGTAGAAATTCCATGACAGATTTCTGTGCTTCAATGGCAAGCTTTGAACGAGTCTGCACCTTCATGCCATCCGTTACCGATGTAGCGCAGGCAGGCAATGGAGTTCGTGCTTTCTCAACCTCAACTAGGCACATACGACAATTAGCAGCAACAGTTAATTTTTTGTGATAACAAAATCTAGGGATATAAATATCATTGGCGTCTGTCACTTCAATGAGCATCTGCCCAGACCGCGCCTTTAAAGACTTACCATCTACTTCAATATTTAAAATATCATTTGTCATACTATTCCTGGCATACAACATTTATTGTCTATGTGATATTGAAATTCATCACGAAACCTTTTAACAAAACTTTGCACCGGCCATGCTGCTGCATCACCCAAAGCACAAATAGTTCTACCTTCTATTTTATTCGCAACATCAATTAATTTATCCAGATCCTCTTGCTCACCTGCTCCATGTTCAATGCGTTTAATCATTCGATACAGCCAACCAGTTCCCTCACGACATGGCGTACATTGGCCACAAGATTCTGAATAATAAAAACGAGCAATACGTTCAAGCATGCGCACCATGCATGTGGTCTCGTCCATAATAATCACAGCACCGGAACCAAGATAGGAGCCAGCTTCTTGAATGGATTCATAATCCATCTTTACATCCATCATGTCTTTGCCATGCATTACAGGAACAGAAGAACCGCCTGGGATCACGGCTTTTAGTTGATTACCATGACGCACGCCGCCAGCAAGATTCAATAAATCCGTAAAAGGCATACCCAAGGGCACTTCAAAGTTACCTGGTTTATTTACATGTCCGCTCACTGAAAAGCATTTGCTGCCACCGCTGTTAGGCACGCCCATTTTAGCAAACCAGTCGGCACCATTTTTTACAATAGATGGCACAGAAGCAAAAGACTCGGTATTGTTGATAGTAGTGGGTCTGCCGTACAAGCCAAAATTGGCAGGAAAAGGTGGTTTAAAACGTGGCTGACCTTTTTTACCTTCCAATGATTCGAGTAATGCAGTTTCCTCACCGCAGATATAAGCGCCAGCGCCTAAAGTGCTATAAATATCTACTTCTACTCCAGATCCCATAATATTTTTACCCAGATAACCTTGTTGGTAAGCCTCTTTTAATGCTTGCTCAAAACGTTGATAAGGTTCATCCATGAATTCGCCGCGAATATAGTTATAAGCCACTTTGGTATTCATGGCATAACAAGCAATTGCCAAACCTTCTACCAAAGAATGCGGATTAAAACGCAAAATATCACGGTCTTTGCAAGTACCTGGCTCGCTTTCATCCGAGTTACAAACAACGTACTTTGCAATATCAATATCGCGTGGCATAAAACTCCATTTCAGTCCCGTTGGAAAACCAGCGCCACCGCGACCACGTAAACCAGATTTTTTTACGATTTCAATTATATCTTCAGGGGGGATTCTCTCATTGATAATTTTTGACCACGCCTCATAACCGTCAACTCGAATATAATTTTCCAGTGTCCACGATTTATCAAATTGGCATGTTGCGTAGCAAACCTGATTTAATTTCTCCATGTGCAAACTACTCCAGATTATCCAAGATTTTATCAACTTTTTCAGGGGTCAAGTTTTCGTAATAAATATGATCAACCATCATCATCGGCGCACCGCAACAGGCAGCAAGACATTCCTCCTCCTGTTTGATATAAAAACGATTATCCTCTGTTGATTCACCTTCCTTAATGCCCAATTTTTTTTCTATGTACTCCATGATTTCTCCAGAACCATTCAACATACATGAGATATTGGTACAAACAGAAATACTATGCCGACCACATTTTTCTGTTTCTAACATAGAATAAAAAGAGGCAACTTCATAAACAGCAATAGCTGGCATACCTAAATACTCAGCCACTAAATCCATCAGATTAACATTCAGATACCCCTGATTTTCATGTTGCACAGAACGCAAGGCAGCCAAAACTGCAGACTGTTTTCGATCTGCAGGGTATTTCGCAACCCAACGATCAATCTCGGTTTTAACGTGTGGACTCAGATCGCTCACTATAGATAAATTCAATTTTAACAGGTAAATTTTTAGCAAATACTTTTTCTTTAAGGTAAGACATGAATAGTTTAAAAAAATAAAACAGCAATGTATTAAGATAAAAGAAAAAAACTGAAATCATCGATCTATTTCTCCAAAGACAATATCCTGTGTTCCTATCACTGTTACTACATCAGACAACATATGACCCCTGACCATTTCATCCATGGCTGATAAATGTGCAAAACCAGGAGCGCGAATTTTCAATCGGTACGGTTTATTTGCTCCATCAGAAATTAAATAAATTCCAAATTCGCCTTTTGGATGCTCTACTGCTGAGTAAGTTTCACCTTCTGGCACACAATAGCCTTCAGTAAATAATTTAAAGTGATGAATAAGAGATTCCATATCGCCTTTCATATCTTCACGTCTTGGTGAGATTAATTTGGAGTCATCCAAGATTACTGGTCCTGGATTTTGTTTTAACCAGTCTACACATTGTTTAATAATACTATTAGATTGACGCATTTCCTCAATTCGAACTAGATAGCGATCATAACAATCACCATTGACTCCAACCGGAATATCAAACTCAACTTGGTCATAAATATCATAAGTTTGTTTTTTACGCAGATCCCATTCAACGCCAGAACCTCTTAACATCGGACCAGTAAACCCTAGCTGTAATGCTCTTTCTGCCGAAACAACACCAATGTCAACAGTACGCTGTTTCCAGATTCTATTGTCCGTTAATAGCGTTTCATATTCATCAACACAACCAGGAAATTTCTCTGTGAATCTTTTGATAAAATCAAGCAAAGAACCTTGTCTGCTTTGATTCATTTTTTTCACTTCTTTTTCGTTATGCCATTTTGATATTTCATATTGAGGCATCGTTTTAGGGAGATCTCTATAAACGCCTCCTGGACGAAAATAAGTTGCATGCATGCGTGTGCCCGAGACTGCTTCATAACAGTCCATGAGATCTTCACGTTCACGAAAACAATATAAAAACATAGTCATAGCGCCGATATCCAGCGCGTGGGTTCCGAGCCACATTAAATGATTTAATATACGGGTAATTTCTGCATACATAACACGGATATATTGCGCGCGAGGTGGCGGTGTAACGTCTATGAGTTTTTCAATTGCCATCACATAAGCATGCTCATTACACATCATGGAAACATAATCAAGCCTATCCATATAACCGATATTTTGATTGTATGGTTTATACTCAGCTAATTTTTCCGTACCTCGGTGCAATAAACCAATATGCGGATCGGCTCTTTCAATCACTTCACCGTTCATTTCCAACACCAAACGCAGGACACCATGGGCAGCAGGATGCTGCGGCCCAAAATTCATTGTCATATTACTAATATCAGGCATTTTTCATACATCCAAAATGAAAAATAACAATCGTTGCGCTTTAATTTTTATATACAAACACATAGTAATTTCATGTTGATGCTCATCTTAAATATCTTTTTATGCGTCATTGTTTTATGTATCATCGCTCGCTTCCTCATAACGATTATCATGACGAATGACTCGTGGCACCAAAACACGGTTAGTAATAGTCACAGGCTGATAGATCACACGTTTTTGTTCAGGGTCGTAACGCACTTCAACGTTTCCTTCCAACGGAAAATCCTTCCTAAATGGATGCCCGATAAAACCATAATCGGTCAAAATTCTCCTTAAGTCAGGATGGCCTTCAAAAAGAATACCGAATAAATCAAAAGCCTCACGCTCATACCAATTTGCTGATGCCCAGAGTCTAACTACAGATTCAATCTTTGCGGGTGTTTCATTAATCATGCAGCGAACACGCAATCGCTGATTGTGCTTAATAGACAGTAGATGATAGACCACAGCAAATCGTAGTTGCGTTTGTGTTTCATCATCAAAAATTTCTTTACTCACGCCACGACTAAACCCTGTGCTTGACGTACTTTTGGTTTCCCAGTCTGCCTTGCCAAAAGTTGAGTAATCAACGCCACACAGATCAACTAATTGCTGAAAGGAGAATTCCTCTTCATTTTTAAGTGACTGGCAAACTGCAAGCAAATGATCCGGTGTTAACTCAATCACTACCTGCCCAAAAGCAACCTGCACATCAAGCACCTTTTCACCAAAACGCTGCTTGATAAAATCCACCAGTTTCACAACAGAACTTGCCATATTTTTGAAATTATTATTTCAAGTGTTTCAAGTTAACACTCAATCGTGTTAGTGCGTTTGATTTTATTTTGCAGTTGTATGATCCCAAACAAAAGCGCCTCTGCCGTAGGTGGGCAGCCTGGCACATAAACATCCACAGGAACAATTCGGTCACAACCCCTGACCACAGAATAAGAGTAGTGATAATAACCACCTCCATTTGCACATGAACCCATGGATATTACCCAACGTGGTTCTGCCATCTGGTCATAAACTTTTCGTAGTGCAGGTGCCATCTTATTAACCAGCGTACCAGCAACTATCATTACATCAGATTGACGAGGGCTGGGCCTGAAAATGACACCAAAACGATCCATATCATAACGAGAAGCACCCGCCTGCATCATCTCTACGGCACAACATGCCAAACCAAAGGTCATCGGCCATAGGGATCCTGTTCTGGCCCAATTAACAACGTTATCTACTGTTGTAGTGACAATGCCTTTTTCATGAACGGTGCCTTCCATATCCTGAGTCATATTCAATACTCCAGTTTGTTGTGTTACTCCCATTCAAGAGCTCCTTTGCGCCATTCATAAATAAAACCAATCACAAGCACGCCAAGAAAAATCATCATTGCCCAAAACCCAGCCAAGCCTATTTCTTCAAGCACAACTGCCCATGGAAAGAGAAATGCAATTTCAAGATCAAAGATAATAAATAAGATGGCAACAAGATAATAACGAACGTCAAATTTAATACGGGCATTTTCAAATGCTTCGAAGCCGCATTCATAAGGAGACTGTTTTACAGAATCCGGACGAGCATGACCCATCAACTTACCAAAACCAAACCCAATAATGATCATCGTGGTACCCAGCACCAAGCCAATAATAATGAATACAAGAATGGGGAAATAATTTTCCAACATCTGGTTTGTTATACCCTTTATCAATCTAAATAATAAAAGAAAAAAACACGTAAATAATCTCGTACACAAACAATAAACCGCTCATCTTTACCTGCGTTGGTGCAATGCTGTTGACAGTATACAATACTTGCATCGAAACAATCATTGAAATTAATAAATTATTATGGATATTGCCAGTTATGGATATTGCCAGTATTTTGTAGCTGCGCTTGTGACGTATCTGAACGTTCTGACTGGTATTAATTAGTACTGTAGATACAGGTATATAATTGATATATATGGATATTTCTACTTCATATTTATAAAATAAACTTTATGGATTCTTAATTTCTATGTGAATCACTAGCGTCAATATTGCAAGCGATTCTTTGTCATAGATTGTGTACTTCTACTTGAAAATTACGCTCAAACGGTTACTCAATGACAGTAGCTTCACTTCTAGAAATTATCATAAACGGAATATAGATTGTTATCTGTATTATCCACAGCGTTTTTTTATAGCAATACAAGACCATTATAGTCTTGATTGCGCAAACCAACTTGAACAGGGGAACTTTGCGGGTAACTTAAATGCTAGCAGGCGGTCACATACTTTTGAAGATCACTGGGTATGAGTGGTGTGCCTTCAAAACTACAATTCCAAGGAGGATTAGAATCATAATCTAAATAAATGTATGCTCCCTTAAAGTGCCCTTTATTGATACGGCACGATAAGTCTATTGTTGGGGATAAGTGGATCTGCATCCAGCATGCACCGGAGTCAGATTCAATATTCACGCCAATCCAGTTGTCTTGATCTCGGAGAGACTGTGGTTCCTCTCCCGCAGCTTTGATTATATGATACGCTTTTTTGGCGCTTGCAAGCTCTGATGAAACCGCCGCTAGCTGAGTTTTTTCGGTATAATTTTGATAGGTTGGCAGCGCGACTGAGGCCATAATGCCAACGATCGCAACTACTACCATCAGCTCTATCATGGAAAAACCCTGTTGATGATTATTCTGCCTGTGCTGTTTTCTACTGTTCATGTTTTGCCTCCATAAACTACAAACGCATTGACAAACTATTTAACAAGCTATAAAAATTAACAGGCTATAAAAAAACAGACTGTCCCTGATTTTGTATCGCTGATAATAAAACAGGATTATAATAAATAAAAAATTTATCCTAACTGTTTATGTGATCTGTATTACATATTTTGATTACGTACGATGTCTATATTAACATTAAGACTGTCGAATAAAAAGCCAAAACGCAGCACCTTACGGTAAACACTGAGCTAACTCGTTAATCTTATAATGGTTAAGTAAATAATAGGCACCGTTTCCTATGCAGCAGTCTCTAAACCTTTGCTGTACTAAAATAAAGAAAACTTATCAAAGGTATCTTCAAGCCTCTTTTGCTTCCTATGACAATCACTCATCTATTTGTTAACGAGATCTTAAACTATGAAATTTCCTTAGTTTTTTATTGCAAGCTCTGAATTAAGTTCAAAAAATTATTAACCTAAAGTGGCAAGGCTAGAAATGTCCCGCCGTTTTGTTTTGTCAACTCACGCATCAATATACCAAATTGGTCTGTTGCCCCTGGCGAAATAAAACCGATACCGTGAATCTTGGCGAACCTGTTTTTAGTGCCAGTTAAATTATTTTGTTTGGTTATTTTCTCAATAACAGAGTCATAAGATGAACCTGTATAATCATCACCAAATACATAGATTGATGTTGTTATATCTTTTTTTGCATATTTTCGTAGTGCTGTCTCGATACCTTCTACTGGACTGCTGTTTGACATCTCTGCCCAGCTATCGAATATATTGATTACACTCTTCCTTCTTTTGGGAGTATCCGACATCCATTTGCCATCGTATCCAGATACCAGCGACCTACCCATGTCATTTAATATCTGAAAGCCCTTCACCTCTGGATGAATATTCAAGACATTTATAATCTCCGAAGAAACACGGTTCCATATCTGTCGCATACTGCCAGATGTATCGACAATGAAGATAAGGTAATCACTATCAACAGGAATCCCTCCTACTTCCTCATCACGCATCGTATTAATCGATTCTTGAATTGAAAGTGATGCCTTCTTCAACGTCGATTGAACCAGTGCTAAACCTTGTAGATCATCAGCAAGTGATGTTTGTTGCTTTTCTTGATTCTGTATTTTACGCTCAAGTTGATTTGCAGTTATTTCCAGCTGTTTATTTTTATTTGATAATTTTCTCGCCTTTAAAGATTGACTTCCTATAGTTTGTTCCATTTCGAAAATTGTATTTTTAAGTGTGATAACTGTTTTTAATAAATCTTTGATTTCTTCTTGTCCTGTAATTGAAATATTATCATATGGTTTTGAAATCAGCACTAACATTACTACGGCACCGAATCCACATGAAATGATATCCAAGAATGATAGATTAAAGATGTCGAATGCTCGTTTACGTAGTTTCATGGCCAATTATTCGCGGGGCTAATCACCAATCCTCCTGTTGATGCCGACCAATACCAATACTGATTTACCGCATCAGGATCACCTTCAACAGGTAATAACACAACGTTTATTTGAACACCTTCTTGTTTACTTTCAGCAATAGTTTTCTTAAACAGTTTTATCCGACACTCGCCCGAAATCGTGTTTGAAGTGCCCAGCAGAGAATTGCAGCTCGCAAATGGGTTCAGGTTTTTGTAACGTGACTCACCCTTAGTCGGCAAGCCATCAGTGATAAGATATAAATTCGACGGTGAATATTTGTTTGCCATGCGTAGTCCAGATTGAAGGTTCGTACCACCCTCGGGAACCAGTTTGTTCAAATCAGACAAGATTGAGGACAAACCTAATGGATCGATCGCTTTCATCCATCCTTGCTTACCTAATATCTTCGCCTTTTCATTAAAGGTCACAACAACTATATCACTGTTTTTAGGTAAACGTGCCAACAACCACGCTACAATCTTTTTTGTTCTGACCCATTTGTCTGCCTGTTGTTTATCTTTTTTAGAACTATTTTTAGTTTTAATAATGTCGATCAATTTTTCGTTTGTCATTGATGCGCTGCTATCTAACAAAATCGCAATTTTTTGTCCCTCAACCTTAAGGCCCAACAGATAATTTTCTTCATTAACCTGTTCGGTTTCTACTAAATCTTCTTTCTTTCCAATTTCTATATCTACAATATTAGATTTAAGGCTTTCTATTTCTCTGGATATTTTTCCAATATTGGTATTCTTATTCGTCAAAACTGATTGTAGCTTGGCAAGCTTTTTCTTGATCGCTTCTGCCTGCGAACTTTCTTCAGAAATCTGTGTCTCAATTTTTTGCAAAAACTGGATGGAATCTTGTTTTATTACTTCGAAATTTTGAATATCATTTTCAAGATTTTTAAGCTCAACTGAAGAGTCATTAATGTTGTGCTTTACCAACATAAACACAAGAACGACAGCGCCGAGACCACACGACATAATATCGAGAAAAGCGAGATTAAATCCTTCCGATTGCTTACGTTGGCCCAATCCTGAGAAGCTACCTTATACGCCTGAGTAAATATTTTTCACAATATTCTTGTGTATCAAGTATTTGACTATCTTGCAGCCTTTGTAATTGATGAAAAAGAAACATCAAAAAAATACTAATCAGCAGTGCAACCAGTGTTGAATTAAACGCAACACCGAGACTATTTGTCATTGCCGATATATCGCCAGCAAGCGCTTGGTCTGCTGCGGATAATGCCTGCCCGATACCACGTACCGTACCGATAAAACCGATGGACGGAATCACCCATATCAAATAACGGATCATGGTGTTTTCAGAATCTTGTCTCGCGGCTAATGCGTTAAGATTGCTTTCAATTGCATCAGATAAGTTTTGTACGTTTCTTGTTGCTGAATATCGCCATAACGATGAGCGTAATGTCTGGACAAGTGGTGACGACAAACAATCTTGCGGAATTTGTTCGTCCAATTTTTTGATAATACTATCGACATCCACGCTGTCTTTGTCTTTACCCTCAATCATATCAACCGAGAACAAGTGTTTGGTTTTTAATATTTCTCGATAACTATTTGCAACAAGGAAGAAGCCCCAGAACATCAAGATGAAACAGATTTCCTGTTCATAATCTTTCACAATAACCACCACACTTCTGGATACAGATTGCCGACCTTGTTGCTCGGCCATTTCTATTAATGTATTGGCTTTAGGGCGCACATAACCAATGTAAACCATATGTACGATGATGATAGAGAGAACCAGCGCAATAAAATTTTTAATCATGACAATAAGTTATATATCAATTGGAAAAGAAACCGGTGAATTAAGACTGATTTTGAATTTTTCTGCATAGACTTTGTGAATCACTGTAATCGCAAGCATCATGAAAATGACGCACAGCCCCGTAACGATCACTCTTCTATTAATATTTCTTGATAATTTCATGTTTAATTTCCTGCATAGATATATCGTCCAATCCTAAAACCAAGATCATCCCGAGGATCGTTTAAACCGTCCTTGAATGATGCTCGAAGCTTAGTAATAGAGCCTGAGCGCCAGCTTGCTCCCTTAACCACATGGGTATTGCCCATGGCCGAATCAAATGGGTCTTGAAGCACTTTACCTGATTTAGGCGGCACTATCGAGTAGCTATCATGTGTCCATTCACTCACATTACCACCTTGGTCATAGAGTCCAGATTTTTCCTGTGCGAGACTTCCCACTGGTGCCGCCTCTGCATAAGCATCATTATATTTTGACACTATATTCTCGACCTTGCCCTTGGCCGATTCATCTGCAATATTAACAGCACCCTTTGGTATGGTACGCTCATCACCCCACACAAATGTAGTTTGCGCCGACTTGCCAGATTTTCTGACTAACCATTCCCATTCAGCTTCGGTCAACAAACGATAGCCATCAATATTTGTATTTATATTTTGCAGCCGGTTATTTATAATATGGTAAACGGGTTCTAAGCCCTCCGACAGGCTAAGCCAGTTACAAAATCCGGCCGCATCTGTCCATGATACAGAAGTAACTGGCTTTTCGGGGTCACCTTGCCTGCTCTTGTCATATTGGCTGTATTGCGCATTTGTAACTTCATAAACGCCTGCATAAAATGGCCTAGTAAGTTTAATTTCTTTTATAAACTCGTTTATCCGTTGACCGGGTTCACTGCGCTTTGCCCCCATTGTGAAAGTATCATTTGGTGTAAATAGTTTTAATCTGCCGCCGGCTTTATTGGTGTATAGCTTGGGTGCTTCTTTGAGTCGCGCGGTTAGTTCAGAGGTTAAGGTTACGCTAATTTTCTTGCTACTCGCTGCCTTTGGAATAATAGTCTTTGTAACACTGCGATATTTCGGTTTGCTCAGGGTGATATCTTGGGGAACAGCATGCAAGGATAATTGCAACGGCGTTGTGCCCATGGGCTCGCCGTTCAATGTAACCTCAGCTTCTGGTGTTGATTCAATATCAACCATTCCCATTTCTTTTGTCAATTCAAAGTATAAAAGCAAGGTATCGCGAGCTGTTATATTAAAGGTTTCACTTTTTGTGAAATAACCTTGTTTAGAATAAGTTAGTCGATGCTTGATGCCTGTTGCAACAGTGATATTGTCTGTTTCTTTGAGTATGATACCGTCCAGACTTAATTTTCCACCAGCAGGTTTTAAAGTGACACCAACCTTTGTCTTTTTTAACTCTAATACATAATCTCGATGAACCTCAGATGTGGCGCGGCTGATTTCAATCGTGTCATTAATATTTTCATATTTGTCGTGTGCAACAATGACATCATGATAACCGCCTTGTACGGTCAAAGTGATCGGTGTCAGTCCCTTCTTAACAGTATTGACTGATACACTGGCACCACTTGGCTTGGTATTGACGGTTATCGTGCCGTCTATAGGGGTACCTTCAATGATTTTCTTGAAGGTTTCACCTCGTATTAAAGATAGCGGCACGGTTTTTATATGATAATGAGGATGCATCACGGTGAGCTTGTAAATACCTGCGGGCAATTCATATTTAAAAATATTTCCAGTAGCGAGTGTTTTACCATCAATGATCCAGCCTGTTTTATCATCGTCAATGTTTGTGCCAAGTTCTACTATTGCAGGCAGTGGTTTCAGAGTAATACGCATGACTTTACCAAAGTCGTTATTATCCAGCACTTGCGTCTTTGTATGGAAGCCTTCTGCTGAAACAGCAATAGCTGGATTGTTTAATATTGAATAAAGTGTTTCACCAATCACCATGGCAACCCCTGCATTTATATGTATGGATGCTTGTATGGCGGCATCATCAGGTTTCACTTCAATGCGTGTGCCTCGTGAGGCGAGGATAATCATTAAAATAATAACCGCACTTATTAGTAGTGATACAAATACCCTGATATAAAACAGGCGTTGTTTTTTCTTTGCCACATGTATTTTTTGATCAAATGGATTCATCACAAATAATGCTTAATTGATGATCTGTTTCTTCATGGGAAATGAACACATCTATTAATTTTGATTTAAAGCCTTCTCGTTTACCTTCAAATTTATAATGCCCAGGTGCCAGTTGAATCGTTTTTGATTGTATTCTACCAACGACACCCACCCTGCGAACGATTATATTTGTTTGGTTATCAGAGAGAATCTCCACATTAATTTTTTTGTTCATGCTCTCGATAAGCCCAGATAAGGTTTCTATTTTATTCTTCAGTGATAAGCTCATATCAATGAATGGTTTAGCTTTTGAGATTTTAGACTTTGCAGTAGACAAAACCGGTTTGTTCGACAAACGATATGGATTGGCTATGTGTTTATCAAGATCGTTTTGCAAAAAAACAATCATTGTCGCATCAGCTAGTGATTCTTGAATTAATTTATCATTGGCTCGTTCTTGCAGAGCCAACTCCAATTGTTGTTTTGCCGTTTCCCAATCATCAGATGTTATTGCCGCTTGTGCTGCCTGCTGATACTTCTTAAAGTTTTGATCTTTCTCAAGCGCCTGTAGTGCTATTGTAATATCTGTAATTTCTGGACGATTAGGATAAATATTTCCTGCTTTTCTGAGGCTTTGTTTTGCTTTTTTTACATTAGCTTTCTCTATAGCTTTATAAGATTGAATAACATATGACTTGAAATTTTTCCTGTTAATGATGCCTTCCAATTCATGCCTGCGCCCGATGGACGACTCTCGTTTTGGGTTTAATTTAAGGATATGTTTTATAAGCTTAAGTTCTTTCTCATGGTTATTTTCGACTCTGACGATATTTACTTTTCTAAGTAGCGGTAAAATTTCAGACAGATCATCTATTTTATTTGACAGATGAACTGCATCTTCGGATTGATTGTTGAGCATTAATGCGTTATCTATAAAAAATCTGGCATCGTCGTAATTATCTGCATTAAATGCCTCCTGCGCATTAGAGAATGCCTCTTCAAATTGCTTTTCGCTAGCAAAGATAATTGCCTCGGCAAGCTGCTTTAATTCTTCAATATAATTTAATGCCTGCGCATAATCAGCAATGCTAAATTTTGCAAGCGCTTGTTCTTCTAACATCGCAAGATGATTTAAACGAGATTTATCCCGCTTGTTTAGATCAATTTTATTAAGTTGCGGTTTAATAGTTTTTTCAAAATCATTCAGAATATCTATGTATCGCTGGCGCAGTCCTTCATCGTCCATTGCCTGTAAGGCATCGAGTGATCTTGATGGGGATTTTCCCAAGCCAGCTTGCGCAGTGGTTTCTTCTATTTCTTTAACGGGGCTTGGAGAAATCGATTTAGCCACTTCAGGCTGTGCTTGGAAATAGGAAACAATAATAAAAATCGCACTGCAAACCAGTATGGTTACAACAAAGCCAATAGACAAATTGATAAATTTCTTGCGCTGGCTTGCCTTAACTTCAGCGAGTTTTTGCTCAAGCATGACTATACACCTGCGAATTATAAAGCTGTGTCAGGGGTTGCTTCTTGATTATAAATACGTTTAAGAAATCCTCTCCATTGAGTGAACTGTTCTTGCATATTGCCAGTTAATTCTATCGTTTCATTCTCAAAAGATATTACACGTGGAGCCAGATCGGCATTCATTGATTCTCCTAGCTCGTTAATGGCATCTTTATGTAATTTTGCTTCTTCTTTAGACTTGAAACTACCTGATAACATCCATGCGCCAGCAAGACCTCCTCCTATAGCAGCAGTTGCGAGCGCGGTTTCAGCACCAACACTGCCAGTATCTTTGGATGCTATAGCAACAGCTATTGATAAGCCAAGAAGCAATGCGCCCCCCAGCCCTTTCATGATGCTGTCCGTTTTTGCTGCACTGTGTAGTTTATTTTCAGTAAAACTAGCTTCTTGCCATTTCGAGTAGCTTTCGTCCATATTTTGTGAAAAAGATGCGTAGTTTTGCTGCAGGCTATCAACGAATAATTGTTCGCGCACACGTATTGATGTCACGCGTTGCAGCATTGGGTCATCGTCGCTTGGCTTACTTCTTAACTTGATATATTTGCCATCGGTATTCATGTATTCCATAAAAACGGCATCATTAAAACTCGCCCCGAATCTTAAATCTGCAATATATTTGAGGTCAGCCAGTTCTGAAGGATCGCGCTTTTTTAATGCAGCAATAATTTCATCAGCTGCCTGCTCAAAAACTGGAGTATAGGGGTCTGTACCTCTGTTCCTGTAATTCTTGTAAAAAGATTCTCTCACTTCATGTTTTAAACTACGATTAAGCCATGATTTACTACTTATATCTATAACATTCAGCGCAAACTTTACGTCTTTACCGTTTGATTCTTTAATCTTACCAAGCACGTATAAATCACCTGATGCCGTTTTGTCCGGTGTAACGCGTACCGCACCAAATGCATTGCTATCGTCAAGCGCTTGTTTTAGTTTATAAGCAAATCGAGTCGCCTCAGCACGTCGTAACTCAGGCCATATCCCTTGCTTTTCATAATCCTCATCTTCGGGTAAGCCTGGATCAAAAACAGGAATGATGATGTCCAGTTTGATAGCTGCCGAGGCTAACTTAGCAGAAGCCTTTTTTTCGTGGGCAGAGGAAGGTTCCGGCCCTGCTTTCACTACTCCGTTTTGACTTCCTGTTGTCACGCACCCGGCTAGAAAGTGTGAATAGATAAGCAAACAGGCAATAATTTTTCTGGGTGTTTCGTATTTATGGTTCATTTTCTTTGCAGTTCATTATTTTGGGATTTATTATTTTTAATGGGGAGTCCTTTGTATTTTCGGTATTCGTTCCAGAGTTTTTGTTTTTTTATGGGTTCTTCTTCTAATTCAGCTGCGCGTCGAATCTGAGCTGCTACTACACCATCATTATTGACAGCGGGAATATCTTCAGGCACTGCGCCATTTGGGTTAATGGCTCTATGAGTTATGAGCTCCTCTTTTATGATATCTTCTGATGTGTCTGGGTCGTTCGTGCCTGAGTCATCAATAGAATCATCGATAGCGTCAGAAAACTGCAAGCTTGATTCTGTTTCCGTACCTGTCATTAATGGGCTTACCGCAGATTCGACACTTGATTCGCTACCGTCTGCGCTTGCTTCACCTCCCCCGCCTGCCGACTGTGACGATGCGTTAGATTGATTTGTGAGATTGCACAACTCAAAACGCTCTATAGATTCGAAAAAGGCTCTATCCATCGCTGCAATCTTTTCACTTTGAGTCATATCAGGGTCGTCAGTATAATTAATTGACACCTCAGAACAATCAACACCTGGCCTTAAGGCCTCATCAGCAAATACCTTGGCATGAACATTTACCATTGTAAAAATTATAAATAAACCTTTATTAATTAGGTAGATATAATTTATTTTTGTCATTGATTATTGATTTATGTTGCCACTGCGGACAATTGCTAAATGATAACATATTCCCTTATGACACATGTATTTTGATATTTGTACTGGACTATATTTATGCTGGACTAAAAAAATTAGTATTATAAATACCTATTTTGCTTAACATGCTGTCTTTTCAATTAAATCTCAAATAAGTCCTTGGGTCTTTAACAAACGATCTAGTTAAGTAAATTTTGGAAATTCTAAAATCGGTGGTTTTTTTGATGATCGATATCACATTTCTAAATTGATAACGCGTAATTTATATGTATAAATCTTACCTTCATTCTTAATATTTTAGGTTAAAGGTTGTTTTTACTATTAATTTTGTATTTTAAATCTTCGCCTTATTGCGGATATCATTAAAGTTATCAAGACTACAGAAATGATACTTTGAATCACAAGCCAGATAGCTAACCCACCTGATTTTGCGATTACTAATGCTTTACTACTGAACAATCCCAAAGGGTTAGCCATGGATTGTAAGCTCAAATAGAAAGCTCTTGCAGGGGCGCAATCAACAAGAGAATTTCTAAATCCCTTGTAGGCATCATGCTCTAGCGTCAGGACTGCGCCATCCACATACCAAATACCACCCGCCGAAATCAAAAGGATTCCAAACCACCAAAGAAAAGGCCTAAACCAAGAAGCACCGCAATCAGATGAATATTCGTAAATATAGCTGACTAGCTTGTTAGACCATCCAAGCAATTCCCTTTCAATGGCCAATTCGGCGGCGTGAAATATATTTGCTGCTTGAGTGTTCTCTATTGCCCTAAGGTGGTGTGTTATATTTTTGTATGGTTGAGAATCCCTAATAGGGAACTCTTTCGATGTTCTTGGCAAAAAAACATTTTTGATAATCACACTGCCATCAAAGGGATTATCAGCATGAGGCAATGGGCAATCTATATTTAATATACATCCACCGCTTACTTTAAGATACTTAACGGCGACAAGTCTTCTCTCATTAAATCCGCCCAAATTTTTAAACTGTAGCTCGCCGATTGACACGTCCTGCAATGTGACGCAGGCATGAGAACTTAAAATTAGCTTCTGAATTCGACAGTTTTTAAATATTAAACCATCTATAGGTATATTATTTTCAGATACTTCGACTGACCCTATCGATAAATTATCGATTTCTAGTTTAAGTTTTGTTAACGCACTGGAATTATTAGGGGAGGGACGAATGTTAATACAAGCAACATGCATGCTTGTCTTAGTATTGTTTGTGTGAATTTTATAAGTCGATACATCATCAGTTCTATTGGTAACGATAGAATTGGCAGTGCTAATTATTTTAAGAGTTTGGTTAGTTAATTGATCAATCTCTAAGTTAGCTGCTTCTATGAAGTCAGACCATGTAGCTGCTTCTATTGAGTTGGGTTGGGCTGGTGGGTTAAATAGGTATGACATGTTAGATTTGATCGGTGGTGTCTCTTCGGGAGATGTTTTACACCAATCAGCAAAATCTTTCCATTTCTTGTCAAACATACTGTATGATTATCTCGTAACATGTGCAATAAAGCCAATAAGGAATATACAAAAAATGAAGATAATTCAAGGCGACTTTTTAGGAAGCAAAGTACGAGTTATTAATGCCGCGTTTCTAGGGTCAATGATAGAAATTCGCACAGGCTCCGCTGGAACCACAGAGTACATAATCCCAAAGGATGTCGAGACAATTAAACTTCTCAATTCGCTCTTGCCTGTCTAAATGCATTATAGATAATTGTTTATATTAGATACAAAGGATGACTCTGGACGTCTTTGAATATTAAAATGGTGCCGATGGCCGGAATCGAACCGGCACTCCTTGCGGAACTACCCCCTCAAGATAGCGTGTCTACCAATTCCACCACATCGGCCAAGTTTAATGAAGCTTAACGTCAATCTACTCTCTGGGAATAGAATCTTTGGGGGTGGAAGGAACGTCAGACTCTGAAACTTCCACTGACGGAATATCTGTTTTAATTGCTTCTTCTTTTGTTGTTTCTTCTGCGGTCATAGCTTCACTTTCCATAGCAGATGATTCATCTTCCACAAGCAATAGTTCGCTTTCCGTGATAATCGACTCATCTTCTATAACCACTGGCGCTTCTGTCATAATGCTTGTGGGGTCTGCAACTCGCTGCGTTGCCATATAACCCAACATCAAGCTATTGCTTAAAAATAAAAATGCGAGCACAGCTGTTGTTTTAGTTAAAAAATTACCTGAGCCTTGGCTTCCAAACATCGTTGAAGATGCGCCGCTACCAAAAGCGGCACCTGCATCAGCACCCTTACCGTGCTGAATAAGAATTAAGCTTATCAAGCTAATCGCGATGATAACCTGAAAAACAAGTAAAACTAATTGTAATGATTCCATGAAATCAACCACCCCTTGCTGCATGACAAATGTTAAGAAATTCATCGGCATCCATAGAGGCACCTCCGATCAAACCACCATCAACATCAGCCATGTTAAAAATTTCGACTGCGTTAGAAGCCTTCACACTGCCACCATAAATTATTCTTACCTTGTCTGCCACCGCATCATTGTGTCTTGCTAATAATAATCTTACAAATGCATGCACTTCTTGTGCTTGTTCAGGTGTTGCAGTGACACCTGTGCCAATCGCCCAAACTGGTTCATAGGCAACCACTGCATTATTAAATGCAGAAACGGAAGCCATCTCGATAATAGCGTTTAGCTGTCTTTCAATCGCTACTTCCGTGTCTTTAGATTCTCTTTCTGTTAATTGTTCACCGACACAAAGTATGGGTATTAATCCTGCATCCTGTGCCCGCATAAACTTCGCTGCAACCAAATCATCCGTTTCGCCGTAAAACGCTCTGCGTTCCGAGTGACCAATGATGACGTACTGGCACGAAAAATCTTTCAACATATCTGCTGAGATCTCGCCAGTAAATGCGCCAGACTCATGATGAGATATATTCTGCGCGCCTAATGCTATCCCCGACGCATCCAGTTTCTCTGCCGATTGAGACAAATAGACAGAAGGCGGGCAAATAACTATTTCAGCGCGGTAACTTGCCTTTTGACCGCGACATATGCCATCTAACAAAGAACGAGCACTGGCCAGCGTTCCATTCATCTTCCAGTTTGCTGCAACCAATGGCCTGCGTTGCGTCATTTCTCAATCAACCCATACCAAATAAGGGCGGGAATTTTAATATATTTAACGGTCTGAGTATACTCTGATTAAGGTAAATATTAATCGAGGAACGTGCTTAAAAAGCTCATACACAACTACTTACAGTTTATGATTTTCTACTTGGCAATGTCTGCAATCTGGTGCCTTCAGGCACTTTTCCTTGGCATGTCTAACAATCAATGCATGATACTGATTAAATAGGCATGCATCAGCATTAAGCGAGGACTCGAAGTTCTGCCGTAACACTTCATATGGCTCATTTCCATCAATCAAACCAAAGCCAGAAAATAACCGTCGTGTGTAGCTGTCTATAACAAACACAGGTCTTCTAAAGGCATAAAGCAGGATATCATCTGCAGTCTCCGGACCAATGCCATTAACCTGTAACAAAGACGACCGTAATGTTTCTGTGTCAAGTTTGGCTAGGCTAGACTCTCCTCCATTTTCAAGCAACCACAGGCATAAATTTTTCAATCTTTTGCTTTTGATATTAAAATAACCAGAAGGTCTGATAAGTTTTGCTAAGGATGTATGAGGCGATGCCAATATACTTTCTAATGTTAAACACTTTGCGTGCTTTAAATTTCTAATGGCCTTTTCGACATTAACCCATGCCGTATTTTGCGTTAGAACTGCCCCAACCATTACTTCAAAAGTTGATTCTGCCGGCCACCAATCTTGCACACCATAGACTGTAAGTAAAAGTTGATAAACCTTAGATAACTGTCTGCGCTTTAATATTGCTTTCACCAAAAAAAATGTATTTATATCACGAAATTAATAAAACAAAGTTTAGCTTCCTTTAAGATATCTTTCGGGTTGACTGCCTTTTTGCAGGATGTCTTGTCATACTTTTATTGTGCATGATAGGTAAAGGCTCAGACTTCATATCCAGATATTTGTATAATTCATCTATCTCTTTGTCATTAAATTCTCTTATTGTTCCCGCCCGCGAATTTCTGGGCAAGAAAATTGAACCAAATCGAACACGAATCAAACGACTCACAGTGATACCTTGGGATTCCCAAAGACGTTTCACTTCATGATTGCGTCCCTCCATAAGTGTAACGTGGTACCAATGATTGATGCCTTCTCCGCCAGAATCAACAATATCAGAAAAATGTGCCGAACCATCTTCAAGCGCCACACCCTCTTGCAATTTCTTGAGCATACTTTCATCAACCTTACCCATTACGCGAACTGCATATTCACGGTCTATGCCCGATGAAGGATGCATTAAACGGTTTGCGAGGTCTCCGTCAGTTGTAAAAAGCAATAAGCCACAGGTATTTATATCCAGACGACCGATACTTACCCATCGTGAACCTTTTAAAGGGGGTAAATTATTAAATACGGTAACCCTGTTTTTTGTATCTTTTCTAGTGCAAATTTCGCCAACGGGTTTATGGTAAGCGATAACTCTTGGCTTGTTAACAATCTTTTTTAGAAATTTTATCTGCTTTTTATCTAACTGAACCTTGTCTTCGCTAGTAATCGAATCGCCAAGCGCAGCCAGTGACCCATTGACCATAATCCGCCCTGCTTTTACCCATGACTCTATCTCACGTCTCGAACCAAACCCCATGCGCGCCAGAACCTTTTGAATACGTTCAGGGTTTTTTGAGTTAGACATTATTTTTACTACAGTTAAGTTTTTACAGGAAATATTTTCTGATGCTGGTAAATGGATATGATGATCATATCTTACCATCAATTGAAAGGAACGATATTATCTTCATCATTGGTGGAATTTTCTTCTATCTCCATTGCAGGAAATATCTTACTCCTCGTGCGTTTTTATTTATCCGTCTAGGTTAACTGTCGCTTGTTTATCTAAATTAATTTTCTGGTGTGCCTTGGCAACTTCATTATTGGCCTCTGATTCCAGCGCTTCAAACAAATCCGGATTAATTGTATCAAAATCCTTTATTTCGGAAAGTGGGGGCAATTCTGTGAGTTTTTTCAGGTTAAAATAATCCAGAAATTCTTTGCTTGTGGCTAATAATTCTGGCCTGCCAGGGACATCTCTTTGACCCACAACACGAATCCAACTGCGTTCCTGTAGTGTCCTGATGATATTTGAACTGACGCTCACCCCTCTAATCTCCTCTATTTCAGCACGCGTTACAGGCTGGCGATAAGCGATAATTGCCAGTGTCTCCAGTAAAGCCTTGGAATATCTTGGCGATCTATCATCAAATAAATGATTGACCCAATCTGAATACTCACCATTCACCTGCACACAGTAGCCACTGGAAACTTCCTTAAGCGCTATACCTCGATCACTGTAGTCTTTCATAATTTGTTCGATCGCAGCCTTAATATCTGCTTTTTCAGGTCTATCTGTTTCTTGTTCAAAAAGTACCAATAACTGACTCACACTAACCGGCTTTTCAGAGACCATAAGTGCAGCTTCAACAATATTTTTTAATTGCTTTGGATTCATCTTCTTTTGACTTTAAATATTAATGTAAGGATATTCATGCAAGCTAAATTTTTACGATGCTGCCTTGATATAGATAGGGTCATTACTATTATTTTGTACCATTTCTATCAGTGCATTTTTTAATAATTCAAGGATTGCTAAAAATGCAACAATAACGCCACCGCGGCCTTCTTCTACTGTGAATAGTTTTGTAAAATCTATAAAATTATTGGCATTAACCTTGTCCAGCACGAAGGTCATTCGTTCCCGAACAGACAATACTTCACGGTGTATCCGATGATGTGTATACATATCTGCTCTGACCAACACTTCGGCAAATGCTCTGAGCAAGGAATCCATAGAAACATCTGGTTCTTGTTGTACGGAATTTCGATCTGGAAATTCGACAATGGTGGCAAATATTTCTCGCTCATATCTAGGCAGCGCATCTATATCTTCTGCGGCTTGTTTGTATCTTTCATATTCCTGTAATCTCCTGACCAGATTTGCACGAGGATCATCTTCATTTTCATCAATAGGTTTCGGTAGTAACATTCTCGATTTAATTTCTGCCAACATCGCTGCCATTAATAAATATTCACCTGCTAAATCCAATTGCAGTTCTTTCATCAAATCAATGTAGCACATGTATTGTTCAGTAATCTGAGCAATAGGGATATTCAAAATATCCAGATTTTGTCGCTTGATGAGATAAAGTAAAAAATCTAACGGTCCTTCAAATGCCTCAAGAAAGACTCTCAATGCCTTGGGAGGAATATATAAATCCGTAGGAACTTCAGATAAAGGCTCGCCACGAACCATTGCAAATGGCATTTCTTTCTGATTGCCTACGGCTTTGTCACGAATTTGATCGTTAGGACGAGACTCACCTTGAAAATTACTTTCAGGTAATGGTTTATCTGGCATATATCGCTATATTTCTAATAATACTACGCTATCTATATTCAAGACCCATGGCTTGCTTTACTCCAGCAATGGTGGCTCTGGCAATTTCTCTTGCCGCTTCACAGCCATCACTTATAATACCACGCACCATTTCAGTGTCTTTCTCATATTCCCTAGCTCTCTCACGGATGGGTAATTGTTCTTTCAAGATAGAATCAATTAAAGGTCTTTTGCAATCTAGGCAACCAATACCAGCAGACCGACAGCCAGTTTGAACCCATTTTTTTACTTCATCGCTGGAATAAACTTCATGAAAATTCCAAACTGGGCATTTATCTGGATCTCCAGGGTCATTACGACGCACACGATTTATATCTGTCGGCATTTTTTTTATTTTTTCTTCAATAACAGCAGGGTTCTCGCGTAAAGCGATCGTATTGCCATAGGATTTGGACATCTTCTGCCCATCCAAACCTAATAACTTTGAGGCTTGTGTTAAAAGCGCTTGTGGCTCTGGCAAGATGACCTTGCCGCCACCTTCTAGATAGCCAATTAAGCGTTCTCGATCGCCGATACTGATGTTCTGCTGACCTTCAATTAGTGCATGCGCTTTTTCAAACACCTCAATATCACCTTGTTCTTGATATTCTTTTTTTAAATCTTGATACAGGCGATTATTTTTTTTGCCCATTTTTGCAGCAGCAGCTTCTGCCTTTTCTTCAAACCCCGCTTCTCTACCATAGAGAAAATTAAACCGTCTGGCGATTTCCCGAGATAACTCCACATGCGCAACCTGATCTTCGCCAACTGGCACATTCCCCGCTTTATATATCAAGATATCTGCAGTCTGTAGCAAGGGATACCCCAAAAAACCGTAGGTTGTCAGATCTTTATGATTGAGTTTTTCCTGTTGGTCTTTATAGCTTGGCACCCGTTCAAGCCAGCTAAGCGGTGTACACATCGAAAGCAATAAATGTAATTCGGCATGTTCTTGAATGCGAGACTGCACAAAAATCTTGGCAGAACCTGGATCAATGCCTACGGCCAACCAGTCAACTACCATACCTATAACACTTTCTGAGATAATATTGGTGTTTTTGTACTCAGTAGTTAATGCATGCCAATCTGCGACAAAGAAAAAGCATTCATATTCGTTTTGTAAGTTTAACCAGTTTTTGAGCACACCATGATAATGACCAAGATGCAGTTGCCCTGTCGGCCTCATGCCGGACAAAACTCTCCGATTTATAGTACTGCTCAAGAAAAGCCCTCATAATTAAAATTAAGGCTTATAGCATACCTGCTCTTATATATCCAAACTACTTAGAAATCACAGGCCAAACTAAATGTAGACTCAAAGCGTAGACAGGCTTGGTTTATAAGCCTATGGCAGAAATATCGCCCAATCCTTCACGAATAATCACGGCATGACCATCCGCTAAATCCACTACTGTTGTAGGATATAACCCACAAGCGCCAGCATCTATTATCAGATCAATTTGCCCGCGCAATCTATCGGCAATCTCTTCCGTATCGGTCATTGGATCATCGTCTCCAGGCAATATTAAACTGGTGCTGATCATCGGCTCGCCCAATTCTTCTAATAAATCAAGAATCACTTGATGTTTAGGAATACGCAGCCCAATGGTTTTGCGTTTGGGATTTTGCAACCGACTGGGAACATCTTTTGTTGCCGTCAATAAAAAAGTATACGCGCCTGGCGTTACTGCTTTCATCAAGCGAAAAGATGAATTATGTACCTTGGCATAAATGCCTATCTCGGAGAGATCTCGACACAGCAGGGTTAAATTATGTTTTTTATCTAACTCCCTTATTCTCCGAATTTTTGATAAAGCCGCTTTATCGCCGATATGACACCCCAAGGCATAACAAGAATCGGTAGGATACACCACGACACCGCCATCGCGTACAATTAAAGCTGCAGTCCGGATCAAGCGTTTTTGCGGATTTTTTGGATGAATTTTAAGAACTTGCGTCATAAATAGTCCGATCTATATTTTTTCCATATGATTGCGACATTCACTCTAACTGTAATAGAGTATATATTACCTTTATGAGATTTCTATTCGACTTTTTTCCAATTTTTACCTTCTTTGTCGCCTTTAAAATGGCGGGCGACTCAGAATCAGGTATCTACATAGCCACGAGCGTATTGATGGTTGCCAGTTTCATACAAATAACCGCCTACTGGCTAATGTACAAACGCTTTGAAAATATGCATCTTATTACACTCGGCATTGTATTGTTATTCGGCGGAGCCACTCTGCTTTTGCATGATGAAAAATTCATTCAATGGAAGCCGACAGTCGTATTATGGATTTTCGCCCTAATAGCATTAGGCAGTCAATATATCGGCAAAAAAAATATCTTTCAAAGAATGGTTCAGTATTCAGATAAAAGAATATCCGCGCCAGATGCAGTCTGGTTTAAGTTAAATATCAGCCTGGTATTTTTTTTCATACTTGTTGGAATCGCAAATATCTATATAGCTTATAATTTTGACAGATCTGTTTGGGTAGATTTTAAAGTATTTGGTATTACCATTTTAAATTTAATTTTTATGGGAAGTGCCATATTTTATATGTTTCGACATACTGATATCCCTAAAGATTTGCTAGAAAAAGATGAAAATACCAATGCAGAAGAGTAAACCTCAGGTATTGGCAAAATGTTTTACGCGATAATAAGTCAAGATGTTGATGATAGTCTAGAAAAAAGAATAAGTGTGCGTGCTGAACACATCGCACGATTACAGGCATTGCAGGATGAAGGTCGTCTGCTCATCGCCGGCCCTCACCCAATGATAGACAGTGAAGATCCGGGGCCTGCTGGATTTACAGGAAGCTTGATCGTTGCAGAGTTTGACTCACTAGAGGAAGCAAAAAAATGGGCAAATGCAGATCCATATAGCTCTACAGGTGTTTATGAAAAAGTAATTGTGAAACCTTTTAAAAAAGTGTTTTAAATTTATATGGATCGCATTACAGAAATTAAAAATCGGCTTGAACGTAAATTGTCACCTAGCCATGTTGATGTTGTTGATGAATCACATCTACATATAGGACATGCTGGCGCAGCCAGTGGTGCTGGTCATTTTAATGTCACTGTTCACTCTAAGCAATTTGCAGGGCAGTCTGTCGTCCAACAACATCAAATGGTCTATTCGGCTCTCGCTGATTTGATGAAATCTGAAATTCATGCCCTGAGCATCAATACAGTAAATCCACTAGAAAAATAAGCACATACACGGTGGCTAAAAAGATTAATCACCGCTTGCCAGGTTGGCTATTTCTAAAACCCTAATACATTTTGCATACTAAATAAGCCTTTATCTTTACCTTTTAACCATTGTGCTGCCCGCACTGCGCCAGAGGCAAAGGTTTTTCTGGAAGTGGCCTTATGGGTAATTTCAACAAGTTCACCTGCTAAGGCAAACATGACAGTATGTTCGCCGACGATATCGCCGGCACGAATAGTTGCAAAACCAATGGTATTTTTATCACGTTCGGAAGTAATGCCTTCGCGACTATAAATCGCACATTCTCTCAAGTTACGTCCGAGTGTATCCGCAATCACTTCGCCCATATGTAATGACGTACCCGATGGCGCATCTTTTTTATGTCTGTGATGCGCCTCAATAATTTCAATATCAGCATCATCGCCGATAACCTGCGCTGCCGTTTCCAGTAATTTCAAGCAAAGATTTACACCGATACTCATGTTCGGTGCGAAAACAATGGGAATATCCTCGGCTGTTTTTTTAATCAATTCTTTTTGATTATCATCAAGGCCAGTCGTGCCTATCACCATGCTCTTGCCAGAAGCGTGACACTTTGCAAGATTATCTGTAAATGATGTAGCTACTGTAAAATCAATGAGCACATCAAATTTATTAACAATTTCAGAAAAATCATCCGTGATTAAAACACCGATAAGGCCAATTCCTGCTTGCTCGCCAGCGTCAATGCCAACCATAGGAGAACTGCTACACTCAATAGCAGCGCCTATTTCGATATTCTCTGTCTCATTGCACACTTCCAGAATAACCTTGCCCATTCTGCCCGCTGCACCGCATACCCCAACTTTAGTATCCATGAATATTTCTCTACCCGGTTTCTTTATCTATATAGCTTATTTTTTAATTTTTCATGTTGTCAAAAAATTTCTTAACCCCGTTCAACCATGATGAAGTTTGTGGACTATGTTTTGTTCCGCCCTTTCTCATAGTATGTTCAAGTTCTTGAAATAATTTTTTTTGCTCTTTAGTAAGATTGACTGGTGTCTCCACAGCCACACGACAAAATAAATCTCCTGCTACAGAAGAACGCACTGATTTTACACCCTTACTTCGCAGGCGAAATAATCTGCCGCTTTGAGTTGCAGCAGGAATCTTCAGTTTCACATAACCTCCTAATGTTGGTACTTCAATCTCACCTCCCAGCGCTGCTACTGCATAGCTTATCGGCACCTCACAATGAAGATTAATATCGTCTCTGGCAAAGATTGCATGTTCTTGCACATTCACATGGACATATAAATCACCTGGCGACCCACTATTTTCCCCTGCCTCGCCCTCATTCGAGAGTCGAATACGATCGCCATTATCAACGCCAGGCGGTACTTTAACCGAAATTTTTTTAATATCTTTAACGCGTCCTTGTCCTCGACATTGTGTGCACGGATCTTTAATTATTTTCCCTTGTCCACGGCATTGCGGACAGGCCTGTTGTAGGGAGAAAAAACCCTGCTGCATACGCACCTGCCCTTGACCTGCACAGGTAGGACAAGTCGATGGCGTACTGCCTTTCTTTGCTCCTGAACCACTACAATTGCCGCATTTGATAAGTTTCGGGATTCTAATCCTGACTGTTGTTCCAGAAACGGCATCTTCTAAACTTAAGCTCAATTCATAACGCAAATCTGCACCGCGATAAGCTCGCTGTTTGCCAGAGCCAAAGGCATCACCACCGAAAATATCACCAAAAACACTATCAAAGATATCGCTGGCGCTACTGGAATCTTGTCCCGCACTATTATTAACACCTGCATGCCCAAACTGATCATAAGCTGTGCGTTTACGCTCATCAGATAATACATCGTAGGCTTCTTTTGCTTCCTTAAATCTTGCTTCTGCTGATGCGTCCCCCTCATTCCGATCTGGATGATGTTTCATTGCTAATCGTTTGTATGCTTTTTTCAATTCAGCATCTGCTGCATTCCTTGATACACCAAGCACTGTGTAATAGTCTTGTTTTGCCATCTTTAACTGTATGTTCTAATCTTAAATGCCGTTAATTGATAATGTATCTTACCAAGCTTGTTGAATCTTCATCACGAAAACAAGCCCGAAAGAAAAAACATCTCTTTCGGGCTGCGTATTTGTGCCTTAACAAAACCCATCTGCTTCGGCGGGATTCAATGTTGACAGCTTATTTATCGTCGTCTTTCACTTCCTCGAACTCGGCATCAACTACGTCATCCTTAGAATCAGCACTGGCTTCGGTCGGAGGTGCCTGAGCCTCGCCTTGCTCAGCATTTTGCTTGTAAACACGTTCGGCCAATTTTCCGGAAATTTCTGTTAGTTTTGTGGTTTTCTCGTCAATCGCTTCCTTGCTCTTACCCTTCAGAGCATCTTCTAACTCGGAAATCGCGGCTTCAATATCTGTTTTTTCTTGTTCTCCAACCTTATCGCCCAACTCTTCGACAGATTTCCTAGAAGCATGGATCATGTTGTCTGCCATATTGCGAGATTCAACCATCTCTTTAGCCAAGCTGTCTTCCTCGGCATGCGCTTCAGCATCCTTTACCATGTTTTCAATTTCTTTGTCTGAAAGACCGCTTGATGCCTTGATGACAATAGACTGCTCTTTACCCGTTGCCTTGTCTTTAGCAGAGACATTTAAAATACCGTTTGCATCGATATCAAAGCTAACTTCAATTTGTGGAACACCACGCGGTGCCGGGGGAATATCAGCCAGATCAAATCGCCCTAAGGATTTATTACCCACCATCATTTCACGCTCGCCCTGCAAAACATGTACGGTCACAGCACCCTGGTTGTCCTCAGCGGTAGAAAATATCTGGCTGGCATTAGTCGGGATGGTTGTATTTTTTTCAATTAACTTAGTCATTACACTGCCCATGGTTTCAATACCCAAAGACAACGGCGTGACATCTAAAAGCAGAACATCTTTAACATCACCGCCTAATACGCCCGCCTGAATCGCAGCGCCAGAGGCTACAGCTTCATCAGGATTAACATCTTTACGCGGTTCCTTGCCAAAGAATTGCGCGACTGTTTCCTGTACCTTGGGCATACGTGTTTGACCGCCAACTAAAATAACATCTGTAATCTCAGAAACCGTCAACCCAGCATCTTGCAAAGCGATACGGCAAGGCTCAATAGTGCGATCAATCAAATCTTTAGCCAATGATTCTAATTTGGCGCGCGTCATTTTTATATTAAGGTGCTTAGGACCGCCTGCGTCTGCTGTTATATATGGCAGATTTATATCGGTTTGTTGCGTTGAAGATAACTCAATCTTGGCTTTTTCTGCAGCTTCTTTAAGCCGCTGTAAAGCCAATGGATCATTGTGCAGATCAACCCCATGATCTTTCTTAAATTCATCACAAATGAAATCAATGATGCGTAAATCAAAATCTTCACCGCCGAGAAAAGTATCGCCATTGGTTGATAACACTTCAAACTGATGCTCACCATCAATTTCAGCAATCTCAATGATGGATACATCAAAGGTACCGCCACCCAGATCATAAACCACAATCTTTGCGTCGCCTACTTGCTTATCCATGCCAAATGCTAATGCTGCAGCCGTCGGTTCATTAATAATTCGTTTCACATCAAGACCAGCAATCTTGCCAGCATCCTTGGTTGCCTGACGCTGAGAATCATTAAAGTGAGCAGGGACGGTGACAACAGCTTCTGTGACTTCCTCGCCTAAATAATCTTCTGCCGTCTGTTTCATTTTCATTAGAACGCGCGCAGAAATTTCAGGCGATGCCATTTTTTTGTTATTCACTTCAACCCAAGCATCGCCATTATCAGCCTTAACAATCTTGTAGGGCACCATGTGTATATCTTTTTGCACTACATCGTCTTCGAATCGACGACCGATTAAACGCTTGACGGCAAATAGAGTGTTCTCCGGATTTGTAACTGACTGGCGTTTTGCAGATTGCCCAACCAGAACCTCATCACCATCCGCGTACGCAACGATAGAAGGTGTTGTTCTTCCACCTTCACTATTTTCGATCACCTTGACTTGACCACCTTCTAATATTGCGACACAAGAATTTGTCGTACCAAGGTCAATTCCAATTATTTTACCCATCGTTATACTCCCCCAAAACTGTTATCAATTAATTAAAAATGTCTGTACTTTTTTATCACTTCCCTACTATATGTGTCTGCTCACCGCCTTTTGCAAGGACAAGAGTAAAAAAATTATTTCGCCACAATCACCATGGCTGGCCTTACCAGCCGCCCATTTAGCGTGTAACCCTTTTGTAGCGTGCTAATGACAGTGCCTGATTCAGTACTCTCCATTTCTTGCATGGTCATGGCTTCATGTTGCTCAGGGTTAAATTTATCACCTTCTTTAGGGGTAATGGGATTGACCCCAGATTTCTCTAAAGATGAAGAGAGCATCTTCATGGTTAAATCCATGCCTTCATGTAAGCTACTGATATCAGCCACTTCTCCCTCTCCTGCGCTGTTATTTGCAGCATGAATACCCAATTCCATACTGTCTAACACAGGCAATAGCTCACTGATAAATTTATCCAGAGCGTATTTATGCGCATTCTCAATATCACGATTGCTGCGTTTTCGTACGTTATCTAATTCCGCCTGTGCACGGACTGCCTTATCCATACTATCTGTTGCCTGTGTCTTTAAAGCCGCAATCTGCGCTGTAAGCGATTCGATTGTGACCTCGTCTGTGGCGCAATCAGCATCAAGTTCGGCACAGACTTCATGCTTTGCGCCATCTGCCTTGACATCATGCGCATGTTCCTCAACTTCTTCATGAGCCACTTTTTCATCAATCATCGCTTCTTCTGGCATTGCTCCTTCTGGATTCGTTGCATTCAAACTTGCTTCATTTTTCTGTTTAGCTGTCATAAATTTTCCTTAAAGCTACTGTTCACATTAAAAACAACTGGAAAACCATGTCATTTCAATGGCTTACCGGTAATTTTTTGGTTTATTACTGTGTATCTGATTTGTTTGAGTGTTAGATGGTGGCTCTTTACCTAGAATTCAAGGCCGAACCCAACATTTTTGCAGTTAAATCTACGATCGGGATGATGCGCTCATAATCCATACGTGTAGGCCCAATCACGCCCAGCACGCCTAGTGTACGGTCTTCAGACTCATATGCTGAGGTGACAACACTGCAATCATCAAATACCTCGTAGCCTGATTCTTCGCCAATAAAGATTTGTACCCCTTTGGCATTAATAGATTGTTCCAAAAGATGTAAAATATCACGCTTCTGATTGAAGGTGTCGAATAAACGCTTGAGCCGTTCTACATCATCCCATCCCGATACGCCCATGAGGTTAGTTTCACCTGCAACCACATAGTCACTATCCTGTACACTGGCATCAAGGGTTTTCTGTGCCATTTCTATGGCTGCCTGCATCAGCTGATTCACGTTCTTCTTCATATTTTCAAGTTCAACAAGCATGTTATTACGAATATCACTTAAGCTATTATTTTTAAGCATTTTATTCAGATAATTTGCTGCTTGTTCCAGCTCTGATGCGCCAAATGGCTGGGCTGTGTGAATAATTCTATTCTGTACCTCATCATCACTCATCACAAGAACAACCAAAATACGATTATTAGACAGAGAAATGAATTCAATTTGGCTTAATATACCTTGTTCGATCCTAGGCAACATCACAACACTGGCAAGGTGGGTAATGCCTGACAACATTGATGAAGTTTTTTGCATTAGATTTTGTGTACTACTCACATCATCCATTTCTTCAGTCATGCGTTGTATTTCTTCAGCGCCAAGATCCCCTGTCCGCAATAATATATTGACAAATAAGCGGTAGCCTATCGCTGTAGGAATACGACCCGATGAGGTGTGCGGCGAGTGTAATAAGCCTAAATCTTCCAGATCTGACATAACATTACGAACTGTCGCTGCGCTGAGATCCAAACCCGTATCCTGCGCTAAAGCACAAGAACCAACAGGTTGGCCACTGTCTATGAAGTGATCGACCAATGACTTAAAGAGAAACAGACCGCGCTCGGTCAATTCTGGCAATTGTTTAGATTTTGGCATACCAATTTCCTTAAGACTTGCACCATTCAAAGTGCAAAATTTAGCACTCTATCGACAAGAGTGCAAAATCATTGTTTGTCTGGTGGCGGCTCAAATGCTAAGTTTGCAGGATTAAATTTTTACGATGGCAATCAATATGTTCAAACGCATCACGCTAATCAGTAATTCCAACACCAAAGAAGTTGCTGAAACACTCGAAAGCCTGATTGGGTACCTCCAGTCCAATGCAATAGAATGCACTTTAGACAAAGACAGTGCAACCCTTGTAAATCAACCGGACTTGCCCGTCATAAACGAGCATGAATTTGAAATGAACTGTGATTTAGTGATCGCCATTGGTGGTGATGGGACTATGTTAAAAGCCTCGCATTTCGCCTGTTTGTATGAAATACCATTATTAGGCATCAACAAAGGTCGCTTGGGATTTTTAGCAGATATCCCGGCAGATTCGATCGAAAAACATCTCGATGAAATTTTTGCTGGATCCTTCATAGAAGACGAACGTTTTCTGCTGCATGTTGAGCTACTGAGAGAGGGTAAATCGCTCCTAAAAAACAGTGCGCTTAATGATGTTGTGTTGCAAAAATGGAATACCGCGAGACTGATCGAATTTGAAGTCTACGTAGATGGCAGTTTTGTGCATCGGCAACGCTCAGATGGATTAATCGTGACCTCACCAACAGGCTCAACAGCCTATGCACTCTCTGGTGGCGGCCCTATCCTGCATCCTTCACTGGATGCCTTGGCACTTGTGCCTATTTGCCCGCACACACTCACCAATAGGCCAATTGTGATTGATGGCAACAGCCTGATTGAGATTGTTGTTGGCACGCGTAAACATAATCATGCGCGCTTAACCTGCGACGGTGAAGTTACAGCGGAACTTACCCCAAGCGATCGCATTCATATCCAGAAAAAAAGGCAAAAAATTAAATTAATACATCCCCAGGGATACGATCATTTCAGTACTCTCCGAGCAAAATTACGATGGGGCACAGAAGTTTGCTAAAACATCTGCATATCAGAAATTTTGCCGTTATCGAAGAATTGGACATTCCCTTTAATTCTGGCATGACCGTGTTTACAGGTGAAACAGGTGCAGGTAAATCTATTATGGTAGATGCGCTTGGGCTAGTGCTTGGTGACCGCTCAGACAGCGGCATTGTTCGCGCTGGTTGTGAACGAACTGAGATTACTGCGATCTTTGATGTGCAAAATGAGCAAGAGATCCAATCCGTGTTGGCAAAACAGGAGATTGACTACAACGATGAGCTGATACTACGACGAATAATTAATAAAGATGGTCGTTCACGTGCGTACGTAAATGGCAGTTTGGTGCCAGCACAATTATTACGTTCACTAGGAGAATGTATGGTAGATATTCATGGTCAACATGCGCATCAATCCTTACTAAAAACAGACGCTCAAAGAAATCTTCTTGATGAGTTTGGCAGTTATACGCAAGAATTAAATGCAGTTAAAGACGCATGGAAGCTATGGAATAAGACAGAAATTGAGCTGCAGAGTTTAAACGGAGGCGAGAGCAATCATGATGCGCGAATTGCATTACTTCAATACCAGATTCAAGAGCTACGGGCACTTAACCCGAGCGAATCGAAATTTAGTGAAATCGAAAAAAAATATAAAAAATTAGCGAACGCTAATCACTTGATGGAAGTATGCCACAAAATATTTCAACAGCTTTCTGAAGACGAGCATTCAATTCAAAGCGGGCTCAGCCATAGCCTCAACGAATTGCAAAATATTCAGAAATTTGATTCGTCTTTAGAAACCGTCATTGAATTACTAAATAGCGCATCTATCCAAGTTGGCGAAGCCTGTGATGAATTACGACATTACTTAGACAGGCTTGAACTGGATCCAAAGCAACTGAAAATCGTTGAAGATTCACTTGGCAGCTTTCATGATATGGCGCGTAAATACAAGATTCAACCAGAAGCCCTGAGCGATCATCTTATTGCCTTAGAGGATGATCTGCATAATCTCGAACACAGTGAAACTCGCCTTCAAGAATTAATCGCACTGCAACAGTCATCAGCTGAAAACTACTACAAGGCAACTAGAAAATTAAGCGGTAGCAGGCGGCGGGCGGCTAAAAAACTCAGCCATGATATTTCTAACAAACTAAACGATTTAGGGATGTCTGGCGGGCAATTTTTGATCGAAATAAACGATATGAAGAAAGATATGCCACTACAAAACGGCATGGATAAAATTGATTATCTGGTTTCTCTAAATTCCGGCCAACCACTGCAATCTTTAAGTAAAGTTGCCTCTGGAGGCGAGCTATCTCGTATTAGCTTGGCGATACAAATAACAGGAAGTAAGGACAAAGGTATTCCGACATTGATATTTGATGAAGTTGATAGCGGTATCGGCGGCGGCGTAGCTGAAATTGTCGGTAAACTTTTATACGATTTATCTGCCAAAAGACAGGTATTGTGTGTTACGCATTTAGCACAAATTGCCTCGCAAGGAGAACACCATATGCAAGTTGCCAAAGCTACTCATGCAGGAACAACATTGACTCGTGTCAGCGGATTAGATGATAGAGAAAGAATTGACGAAGTCGCTAGAATGCTGGGCGGCGTAAAGATTACTGAACAAACCCTGATTCATGCAAAAGAGATGTTAGAGACTTGATAAAAAGTTATTAATACATAGAGTACTGTCGATTAGTTTTATTTTCTTCAAGCTAGATCAATCGCCCTAGATCAATCGCCTTGAACCACTCGCCAATAAAATATAAACGATTGCCTGAATAAACATACATTACGAATCATCATTTTTGGGCGTTACATACAACACCAAACTATGCTCTTCTAATTTGTATCCGTTTTGTTCAGCAATCTCCTCTTGAATACGTTCAATCTCCTCATTCTTAAATTCAATGACTTTGCCTGTTTTCAGACACACCATGTGATCGTGATGTCCGCCGCTATTTAGTTCAAATACTGAATGACCGGAGTCAAAATGGTGCCGAATCACTAACCCAGCCGATTCAAACTGGGTCAATACGCGATAAACAGTGGCCAAACCCACCTCCTCCTTGAGATCCAATAAAGCCCTGTAAATGTCTTCCGCGCTTAGATGTTTTTGATCGGATTCTTCCATGATTTGAAGAATGCGTAATCTTGGCAAGGTTGCCTTGAGTCCAGCATTTTTTAAATCTTGTGTTTCCAATAATGACTCCTTGAAGATTTAAGGATAAAAATTAAGAAAAATCACTGCCACTCCTGTCTTAAGTATACCCAATTCACAGACAGATGTCCTGTGCGTCTAAGTCGCATATTATGTGTGCTTATGACACCACTACATTTTATTCTCTCGTATTCATAAAGATTGAATTAATGGTGTTTATGCGCGGTATTTAATACATCTCGCGAAATTGCGTCGGCTTAGTGTTTTAAGAATCTGCCTTTCCTGAAATGCGCATACACGAAACATAGCTAAACGTGCCCTTTACTTTACATTACGATATAATCATCGCCTTTCAGAAATTGACTTTGGGGCATTACAATCCTTTATAATTGGAGCTTCTATTGAACAAGATCATATTATTTATTGTTTTTTCTATTTTCATCTCCAGCCAAATTATCGGCTGTTCTAAGCACTTTGACGGCAACTTCAAAATACCATTCGTATACCGTATTGATATACAACAAGGGAATGTTATTGAACAATCAATGATAGACAAACTTGAACGCGGAATGTCCAAAGAAAAAGTACGTTTTATTATGGGCACACCTTTGTTACGTGATCCTTTCCATAGTAACCGTTGGGAATACGTTTACAGTGTCGAACCAGGTGAAGGTGTGCGCTCCCAACGCCATGTAACAATATTTTTTAAAGATAATAAATTAGCACGCCTTGAAGGCAGTATCACTCCAATCTATAAAAGCTCCCATGGCGTAGGAGATGAAGACGATGCCGAGGCTGTAACAAATATTATTCTTACAGAAGAAAGAGAAAAGAAAGGCCTGTTTAGCGGATGGTTTGACTTTGGAAATTAAAGAGAACTAAATGCATTGACAGAAGATATTGAAGCAATCTAAAAAATTATACAACCTCACGTATTGGCGATGTCTATCATCTGGATATTGAAAAAATTCAATTACCACAGCCTGATTTAATTATTGTTTGAGAAAATGGACAATTATATGCCAAATTCACTGAACAACTTATTCATCTTCGATTAACTGTCTACATTTCTTCGCTTGAAAATCTTCAGGCCAATGTGCTTTGCAGGAAATACTATTTTTCCTGTTTTGTTTTTTCTGCTCGCAGGCGTCTTGCTTCTTTTGGATCAAGAAGCAAAGGACGATATATTTCAATACGATCACCTGCCATGACTTGCGCATCAAGCGTAATAATTTTGCTAAAAATTCCGACTTTATTTGTTTGTAAATTAATATCGCAGCATTTTTCTAATATGCCGGAGCTTACTATTGCCTCGCGCACCGTGCTTCCTTCTTTGGCTGCGAATGGAATCAACCAGCTTTGCCTAGCCGAAGCATACGCAACCTCAATGGGTATCGTTGTCGACAATATATTATCGGTTACCATAGATTTTCCTAGCTCTTTGTGCAAAAGATTCAATCAAAGAATCCATTATTTTATAAAACACCTTGCCTAAAGTATATTTCAGGATTTTGTTTTTGAATTCAAAACTCATATATAAATGAATACGGCAGCATTGTTCGTTTTCTTGAATAAACCGCCAGCATCCGCTTAGATGTGTGAATGGTCCTTCGATTAATCGTATGTCAATTTGAGAACCATTTTGCATAATATTTTCCGTGACAAACGATTGTTTAATTTTCCCTAACTCAAGGGATAATCTTGCCGTCAAATTTTTCTTTTCCTGGGTTAATATTTTTGCAGCAGTGCACCAAGGTAAAAAGGCAGGGTAAGACTCGATATCATTAACCAGCACATACATCTCTTTTTGTGTGTAAGGGACAACAGTCGTTTTACTAATTTCGGTCATATTTTAGAGCTAAAAAAGCCCAATAGCATGAAAAAGTATAACGACCACTCCAAGCGGCGCGACATAACGCGCAGCGAACAACCAACACTGAAAAAGAGCGCCCTCACCAAGACCTAATTCCTTAACCACTGCCTTTCTAGACACCAGCCATCCAGCAAATATAGCAATTAATAAACCACCTAAAGGCAGCATTACAGTAGATGTCGCATATTCCACCAAGCTAAAATAGGTCTTATCAAACAATTTATAATCTTGCCAGAGATTAAAAGACAAGACCGAACCTATACCCAAAACCCATGCAATCAATCCAGTGATTACTGCAGATTTTACTCTATTAATACCGCGATTTTCAACCAGCCATGCAACAGCAGGCTCGAGCAGGGAAATAGATGATGTCCAAGCAGCAACCATCAACAAAATAAAGAACCCTGTTCCAAAAAATTGGCCATAGGGCATCTGACCGAAGGCTATGGGTAAAGTCACAAAAATTAACCCAGGTCCTTGGCCTGAATCCAAGCCATAGGTAAAAACCAGTGGGAAAATTGCAATTCCAGCCATAATGGCTACAAACATATCAACCAAAGCAATACTAACAGAGGTATGCACAATCGACGCATTACGAGGCATATAAGAGCCATAAACCATAATTGCACCCATGCCCAAACTCAGGCTAAAAAATGCCTGACCTAAGGCAACTAAAAAGCCTTCGCCCGATAATTTGCTCCAGTCTGGATAAAACAAATAACGCATTCCTTCTTGAAAACCATCCGTGCACATGGCGTAGCCGACCATAATCACAAGCAGAACAAAAAGCGCAGGCATCAAAAATTTGACAGCACGCTCCAGACCGTTTTGCACACCCATAGCAACCACAGCAATTGTCAAAGCCATAAACAAGGTATGCACTGCCAATAATCGGACTGGGCTACTTAATAAGGCATTGAAAATTTCGCCAATCTCATCATCAGTTGCTGTTAGAAAATTACCTGAGCCTGACTGAAATATATATTCCAACGTCCAACCGGCAATCACACTGTAAAAAGACAAGATTAGAAAACCGGCAACCACACCCATCCAGCCAAGATAGCGCCATGCTGGATTCAAGCCTTCTGCTTTGGATAGAGTCTCTAGTGTGTTGATAGGATTTTTGCGCCCTCGCCTGCCGAGCATAACCTCGGATATCATGATTGGGATGCCAACCAACAAAACGCAAGCAAGATACGTGAGTACAAATGCGCCACCGCCATATTCACCAGCGATATAAGGAAACCGCCATATATTGCCCAAGCCCACAGCAGAACCTGTTGCTGCCATGATAAAAACCCAAGGGGATGACCATTGGCCACGGATAGATTGTCTTTGCTCAACCACTGCGATAGATTGTCTTTGCTCAACCACTGTCATTCTCCATCAAATAAACAAGATTCATTCTGCGTGAATTTACCATTTCCCTCAAGGTTCTTAAGTTCAAAACCTGTGAAGCCTGCATTTTAAAGTAATTTGGGTATACAATTACACCTTCAACCAAGGTGCACGCTGGACTGGGCGGGATTTGTTGTGGGAAGAACCAAAAAAGAGAAATTAAAAAATAATACCATCTCGCTCAACAAGAAAGCCAGACGCAACTATTTTATAGAAGATCGATATGAAGCAGGCTTGTCATTAGAAGGCTGGGAAGTCAAAAGCATTCGCGCAGGCCGTGTTCAGATCAAAGAAAGTTACATTTTGCTGCAAAATGGCGAAGCATTCCTCTTTGGCGCAAATATTTCAGCGCTACCTACGGCATCGACCCATAGCAAACCCGACCCCACGCGCAATCGAAAATGCCTATTACATCGAACCGAATTAAACCGCCTTATCGGTGTCGTGGAACGTAAAGGCTTCACCCTAGTCCCTCTGGCGCTTTACTGGAAACATGGCCTAATCAAACTTGAGATTGGTGTCGGCCTTGGTAAAAAAACCTACGACAAGCGCGCAGCAGAAAAGGAAAGCGACTGGAAACGCGAAAAACAAAGGCTATTAAAGATTCGCAATTAATTCTTTTGCTCTGTTTTCTAAGTGCCTTATGCCGTACAATCCGAGATTACTAATGGTTTTAAAACTACGGGGGGCGTAATGGCTTCGACGTGGGTAGCGAAACCCAAGGTGCATGTCGAGGTGTAGTTTCCTCGTAAATCTGACTACAAAATTATAGTTGCCAACGACGACAACTACGCTCTAGCTGCTTAATAACCAGCATAGTGCCCTCGGCTTGATGCGTGCTTATACGCTCAAATAACCGGGGTCGACTCATATAAGATCGCGATGAAACATGTTCGGTGTGGATTCGTTAAAACTTACCCGAACTCGCTTTATGTTTTCCCTGTCTGTCGGGTAATGTAGGGCTAAATTAATAGATAGAATAAACATGTAGAGCCAAAGGCAGAGTGCTTGCGGACGCGGGTTCGACTCCCGCCGCCTCCACCATTACACAATTTACGTTTTACATTTCGGCATGTATTTTACTTTTACCTTGAACCACATTACGTAAGCTTTAAATTCTCACGCCTAAGCATTTTCAGTAAATCTATACAATCAATCTTGTAATAACGGCACACATCGGGAATCTTTGATTTATGGTCGCTACCACTATAATTTTCTTCCGTCACAACAATCCCACCATGAACACGCGCCACTGCAATTAAAAAGGGGTCTGCGCTGGACTTTTTTATTCTTGGGTCTATCAAGTTGGCATGTGTATCAAGTATTTTAGTGGCTGATCCCTGAATTTCATCACCCAGTTCTTTGAAAATATGTTTTCTATTACCTGCCCATTTATAAATATCATCATCTTTTGAACTTAATTCTATATATACATCATCAACAGATATAATTTTACATTCATCTATTAATTCATCAATTTTTTCCCATACGCCGGGGAAAACATCTTGCGGATATATTTCAATCATGGCGATAAGTGAACACGTATCTATCACATAAACATCCTTTGTTTTAGATAGTGTCGCCAGTTCCATAACTTAATCTGCTAATACCCCAGCGAAGTACTTATTTTCTTAATATACTCTAATTTAAGGCCCAGCAATTCTGACGCCTGCGTTGAATTTATTTTCTTTGACTTCAAAGACTGAATGACTAAACCAGAAAACATACGACCGCCCTTACTTAGAACATTTACCTCAGGCGAAACAAAACCACCGGATTTATTAGCTCTAGCCTTTTTATATTCATCAAGGTATTGATTCCGTTTATCTCGGTAAAACACTCCATCTGCACGACCCACTTCAACCAGTCTTCGTGCAATCATTTCACGACTAACACAATATTCTTTAGCAAGGCTATTAATTTCTACGTCAGTCCAAATGCCCGTATCGTTTTTTAGAAGAATTTCATTATTGGTAAAATGTTCCTTTGGCACTAAGGTATTCGCAGCAACATCATTGCAAAACTGCTCTAATCCTTGTTCTTCCGGCGGAAGATCCATTCTAGCTTCTAAATCACACAATCCACTGGCACGAAGGTAAATATGCACCAGTTCATGAAACATGGTGAAAATTCTTGCTACTTCCGCATCTTTTCGGTTTACAACAATAATGGGAAAATAATCATCATATATTGAATACCCTCGCATATAGCCAATATCAACAGCTGAACTTTGAAATACTAAAACACCAAAATCTTCCAGTACTGCACGCCAATATTTAAACTTCTCTCTTGGATTTCGTAGTTTTATCTGTTCAGAAAACGAAAAATCCAAATTACTACGAATACGCTTGGAAAGAACATCCGCGCCTTCATCTATCGCTCCATGATATGTAAATTTATCAGGCTCAATGCCATTCAGCTGCATTAAATCAAGTATTATTAATCGTCTATCCTGTGCACTCCTAACATCCATAGTAATTTCATGGCCGACCTCATGGCTTATAGAACCGGGTAGGCGGCGATAGTCTTTTAGCGGAAATTTTGGAACGGTAGGTGCTTCTTGTAGGAAAAATACAGCAAAACTTTGTTTGTAAGTATTGGCTAACTTACGAAGTTGTGTGATAGTTGGATGACTTTCACCGTCTTCCCAGTCCTTTAGCTTTTTTTTCTTAACGCAAATTTTTCTAGCAGCGACTGATAGCGGCATACCAGACATTTGCCTTCCCCCACTTCAGCAAATCACGATTTACTTTTGCACGATTACTAACAGTCATTCGATGTATCCTGCGGAATAGGACAATAAGGGAATTATTAAATTATTAAGCAACGTGTTCATACCTATTTTCTAATCAATATCAAGTTTAGGCAATGCGTTTACAATTTTCATTGTTTCAATACTGACTGTAATCACACGCTGGAAAAGTTCCAGCGGGTGCTTTGCATGACCCATTGTTTCTGTTGCCCATAAGTTATATTTTTTCTTATTCATTGAATCCAATTTTATAAAAGTTTCCATATGACTCTATCAATGGCTCATTTTCTTTGTGCGCCCATTGATAATAAGAGGAATATTTCAATGCTGACGCTGCGGCTTCATCCAAAATAAAAGTAGCATGTTGTTGCATCTGCAATGCGGAAGCTGGACAACTAACAGACAGTGGGTTTTCAATTGCATTGTGAACCGCTTCTGCCTTAGCTTCCCCTGTTGCAAGAAGAATAGTTTGACGCGCATCCAAAATGGTGGCTATTCCCATAGTCATAGCCAAACGAGGCTGAAATTCGTTCTTGGAGAATAGACGACTATTGTCTTTCACCGTAGCCTGCGTAAGGGTTTTTACACGGGTTCTAGATGATAAGCTCGAGGTGGGTTCATTGAATCCAATATGCCCATTGCTACCAATTCCAAGAACTTGCAAATCTATACCGCCAGCCTGCACTATTGACTGCTCATATTGCTCGCCTATCTGCCTTGGATTTTGACCGCTTTTACAAGTCGGGAAATGTGTATTAGCCAAATTAATATCAATTGCTTCTAACAGCTCCCGGTTCATAAAAGATCGATAGCTCTGCGGATTATTAGAATCAATGCCAATATATTCATCGAGATTAAAAGTTGTGACCTCTTGAAAGCTAACCTGCTGCTGTTGGTTGAGTAGAATTAAATGTTGATACATGGCAATAGGCGTACTGCCTGTCGCTAACCCCAATGCAGCTCTCGGCTTTTTATTTACCAACTCGGATATGCGCTGAGCGCCCAGAACTGCGACAGAATCTGCATTTTCTAAAATTATTATTTCCATAGAGTTCTATAGTATTTTTACTGAAACTGTCCTTGATAATATCTACAATGTATTATTGAAGGCAAAATGTAAAGAGTAGCTTAAACAGACTCAAACAATTATAAGCTTATCGAATACTTTATCGCAGCACGACAACAAGATGTATTCAGATGGCTCTACCGAACCTCTCAATTTATCACACGATTGCCAAAGGGTTTCTTCTATAGATTTTGATTTTGTATTATTTTTCTTTGCCATTTGTACCTATTTTTCCTTTCGTCGGTTTGTGCTTTGCATTGTAGTTTTTGAATACATATTTAATAACTCATCAATAGTATATGATTTATAAATTGTCTCAAGACCATGCCTACTACGCCCCATTGGTATCTCCAAATTGTATTTTAACTCTTCAGACAAAACAGTAACGCTCTTCAGGAGGACTGCATGCGCTTGTTATGCGAAACTTTCGCAGCATAAATGTTTCACCCATCTCCAAAGTAACATCTAACTGCGAGCGCTGTTATTCGAGTGTGCTCGAGAATAGGATGCTCAAGCCTTGCTATTGATCCACGTAGGCATACTCCCGGAATACTTGCTTGCGTAACCATTTCTAAGCTGCTCTTATTATTGTTTTCTGAAAGGTCTCCGTCGTGATGAGCTACTGCGTTTCGAAGCTGCGCCAAAGCATCTAAATTGAATCGGGTAATTCCTCGAGACCCAAAAGTCCATTTTTTTCCCGTAGGGTGTTCTGCTGCGAACTGATCAAAATCTTGATGAATATCAGACGACTTCTTCCAAGAATAAGCTCCATCTTCTCCTGCTAAGTATGCTATGGTGCCAATTAGGTATAGGCTACATGCATAGTGAATAAAAAGTGGATGCTCTTCTGCGTATTTTCCTTCAAGCGTACCATCCGGACCATTCATAATAGCGTTGCTAAATAGAGTGCTTATACGGCGTAAATGAATTAAAAACTTTTTTCTATCGGCTGTGCCAGTCATTTAAAGGATATTTCTCTCAAGATAAGGTTTTGCGATAGCGCTCATAAAAAATATATATCCGTGGATTCATGCTAGTGCTAAGATGGTAATAAGCATAGTACAAAACATTAATATTTAGTAGTGCCAGCCTTTAGCTTATACTACCTCAGTTTGAGGTAGGTATTGCTCTTAGGGATTATAACTGTATCAATTTTGTATTGTGTCAATTTTGATATCTACTACGGGTGTCATAGAGAGTTCAATGACCTCAAAGAAACCTTCATAGTCGCCGGGCTCGCCTTGAGGCTTACCACTACCAGACAACCTTGCGCCCACAATTATTTTTGGAAAATCTGAAAGTGCCATCCCCTTTACCATTGCCATACTGTCATCGAGCGTGACACTTGCAGGAAGATCTTTAGCCAGTCCACGATAGACTGCTAAAGGCATAGGCGAACCCTGTTCAGCCTTTGCAAACACAAACAACGCTGCGTCTTTGTTTAACTTGCCCAATAATTCTTTAGACAAAGAAACATTCACTTGGATAGATTGTTGCAAAGTACTGGAATGTGCAACTACCTTGGAATCTGATAAGGATTTACCAGGATTCAAGATCCTGAAGTGTTTTTTGCACCTGTTTAAACATTTCAGAATCTGTGTCCAAGCCAGACAGTAGTTTGCGCCAATATAAAATCGCTTGCTGTTTGTTATTTCCTTGTATTTCGGCAAATCCTGCAAGCCAAAGTGCACGCTTATGACTAGGCTCTATTTTCAGTGCATCATTTAATAATTCTGCTGGCCTACCTGATAAACGGTTGCCATGAGACCGTGCCATAGCTTCAGCATAGTTAACCAAAATATCTGGTTCCTGCGGGCGCAATTCATAAGCCTCTTTGTAAATAGCTTCTGCTTGGCCGTAACGCTCCATTGCAACATAAGCCTGACCTAGTGCAATACGGCCTTCCACATTATCAGGTTTATTTTTTACATCGGCCTCAACAGTTGCGAGTATTTTTTCAAGCTCATCGTCAATATGTTTAACATTATCTTCCTGGCTAGGTGCTTGCCCCAAAAGTGCTTCTTCGTTACCAATTTTTTTATATGTAAAAATAACAAACAGTGGAACCAATAAAACAACGATAGCGACGAGTATTTTGTTGCCTTTGTTTGTATCTGTTGTAACAGATTTATTTGTACGTAAATCTTCAAGTGCAGAAATTTCTAACTCTTGTCGAAAACTCTGGAATTCATCTTCTGTTATTTCTCTATTTTCCAGCGCTTGTTTTAAATCTGATAAACGATTTGCGGCTGATTTAATATTGACAGCATCACGTTCGACAATAACTTTCTTATTCCTCTTAAAGAATAAAGGTAAAATTGATACAAAAATTACCGCGATACTGCTTGCAATGATAAACAAATACATCATTTCAATTCTGCTTCGTTCTCTAATAATTTTCGTATCTTTTTTAATTCATCATCATCTTCATGTTCCGACATATCTTTATTTTCATTTCTACCTATTCGAAACAGGGATATAATTCCAACGATCAAAAATATAAATGGCAGTGTCCATAGTAATGCAGTTTTTTTATTAACTCTTGGCTTATATAAAATAAAATCCCCATAACGATTCGTCATAAAACTAACAATCTGTTCTTCTGAATTCCCTTTAATGACCTGCTTATATAATTCTGAACGTAGATCCTGAGCCAAACCCGCATTCGAATCTTGCAAAGACTGATTTTGACAAACCAAACAACGTAATTCACTTGCAAGACTTCTAAACCTATCTTCCTGCGCTGCAGATTCAAATGGAAACCCGGCAATCTCTGCTGACACGAATGCTGTATTGAATAAAAATAAACTTAAGAGAAAGATTCTATGCATCGTTTTTATTTTGTAATGTTTGAATCATAGGCAATAGCGTATTGTGCCAAACGTGCTGACTAATCGGACCAACATGTTTATAGCGAATAATGCCTTCTTTATCGATAATGAATGTTTCTGGTGTCCCATACGAACCCCATTCAATACTAACCCTGCCATCCATATCAACGGCATTAGCTTTATATGGATTTCCATATTTTTCCAACCAAACAATGGCATTTTCAGGTTGATCTTTATACAATAAACCGTAAATTGGTGCGACGTTGCTTTCGGTGATACTCATTAGTATGGAGTGTTCTTGGCGGCACGAAGTACACCATGTTGCCCAAATATTTAACAGGCTAACATCACCTTTAAAATCAGCTTGGCTAATTAATTTATCAGGGTCATTTAATGATGGTAATGAAAATTCAGGTGCTGGTTGATTTATTAATGGTGATGGCAATAACCTTGGATTAAGACCCAAACCAATGACGAAAAATACCATTAACCCTAAAAGTACAAACAGAGGTAACAGGTATACCCATCGTTTAGGTTTGCTTGATTGTATTATTTCAATTGGCTGAGACATGGTTTGTATAAAGTTATTTTTTTATACGATAGCGCGCATCTGTTAAAGTAAGTAAGCCACCAAAGACCATGGTGAAACCTCCTAACCAAATCCATAAGATAAATGGTTTATAATAGAGTCGAATAGACCAAGCATTTGTATTTGCGTTTCGCTTATCGCCAAGCGAAACATATAAATCACGTACTAAATTTGAATGAATTGCTGCTTCTGTCATTATGTTCTTACGTACATTATAAATCCGCTTTTCAGGATGCAATGTCATCAATTTTACTCCATCTTTATATACATGAACTGTACCAAAATCAGTTTGGTAGTTTGGTCCAGATTTTCTTTCAACGCCCATAAACTCAAAACGATAAGCACCCAGTTCTCTATCATCACCAGGCACCATATGTATATCTTCTTCTTTACTGTAGACGCTGGACAAAGCTATACCAAATACTGTGAAAACTAGGCCAATATGAGCGATAACCATTCCGTACCAACCTCTTTTTATTTTTTTGAGCCCTTGTAATTTATTACTGGCATGACGTAATCGATATTTCAATAAGGTAAAACAACAATTGATACCCCAAAACAACAAAAACAACCCAAACCACGATGTGAATGTTGCTTTTCCAGGTAAAAAAACTATCAGTACACTTGCAAAGACAACTGTAAGGATAGCTGTCAGGCGTAAGCGTTTTGCTATTTCAGATAAAGAATGATTTCTCCAATTTATGAAAGGGCCAATTCCGGACAAAATAACGACAGGAATCATAAGAGGAACAAATACTCTCGCAAAATATGGTGAGCCAACAGAAATCTTACCGCCCCCCAGTGCTTCTAAGATCAGCGGATAAAGCGTTCCTAAAAGGATAGTTAACATAGCAATCAATAAAAATACGCTATTTGCCAATAATGCCATTTCTCGAGATATGAAACTGAAACGATTGGCAGACCGTAACTGCCATGCACGAAAAGCGAATAAAGAAAAAGATATACCGACAACAATGCCTAAAAAAACTAATATAAAAATACCTCTGGCAGGATCGGCAGCAAATGCATGTACGGATGTTAATACCCCAGAACGAACTAAGAATGTACCCAATAAGCTTAATGAAAAACTAATGACGCATAGTAAGATTGTCCAATTTTTCAAATTACGACGTTTTTCTGTTACAGCCAAAGAATGAATTAATGCCGTTCCTGTTAACCATGGCATAAATGAAGCATTCTCGACAGGATCCCAAAACCACCAACCACCCCAACCAAGTTCATAGTAGGCCCACCAACTGCCTAAAGTGACGCCTGCAGTTAAACATATCCATGCTGCTATTGCCCAAGGTCGAACCCACAAAGCCCACGCTGCATCAAGTCGTCCTTGTGTTAGTGCCGTTATCGCAAAGGCAAATGGTACTGCAAAACCAACATAACCCATATAAAGCATGGGCGGATGTATTGCCATCACAGGATCCTGTAATAAAGGATTTAGATCAGCCCCATCAATAGGTACAGGGAAATGCCGTAAGAAAGGATTTGAAGTGAAAATTGTGAACATTAAAAAGCCAATACTGATGAAGCCTAACACGGCAACAACACCAGCACTCATATCATGTGTATAACGTTTACTATAGACTGCGAAAACGACTGTCCATGTACTGAGTATTAAGACCCATAACAGCAAAGAGCCTTCATGCGCGCCCCATACTCCTGAAATTCGATAAATTAAAGGTAATTCTAAATTTGAAGTGTTGGCGACATACAGCACAGAAAAATCATGAACGATAAAAGAATAAGTCAAGATTACATATGCTGTAAGTACCAGAAAGAATTGCACCAAGGCTGCAGGTTTTGCTATTGCCATCCAGTCTATTCGTTGATTCAGCATGCCCATCCCTGGAACGATTGCTTGAACCATGGTCACGGCCAAGGCGAGTATTAAAGCTAGATTTCCTATTTCAGGAATCATTGTTCGTTCTTATTTATAGTATTGACTTCCACTTTTTCTCAAAGCGAGCTCTGCTTCTGGCGGCATATAGTTTTCATCATGTTTAGCCAAAACTTGATCGGCAATAAATACTCCTGCATCATCTAAAATACCTTCGACTACGATACCTTGTCCTTCTCTAAAAAGATCCGGCAGGATTCCTGCGTATTCAATCTGCACATCTTCAGATGTGTCGGTTAATTTGAATCGAATTGTTAGTTCGCCTTCAAATTTATCTACGCTATCAGGCACCACAAGCCCTCCAATTCTAAATCGTTGTTCTTGTGGTGCCTGCCCTGTTACAACTTGCGTCGGTGTAAAAAACAAATTTATATTCTCATTCAAGGCAACCAATACTAATCCGATGCCGACCGCCAATCCTGAAATTAACAAACTGACCATAATAAAACGCTGTTTTTGTTTAGGGCTCATATATCCTCAGTTGAAGCATGCATTTCTTTTAAACGATGCAACATAATATTATAACGTTTATACGAATAATAAATATTAAGAGACATTACAACTGCAACAATCCCGTAAGATGGCCATACATAACTCGCATAACCACCCATTTCCAAGAAATTAATCATGATATGGTCATTAGTTCTTTAACCCATTGGCTATGTTTTTCCTGTTCTAATATCTCACGTCGTGAATTTATCAGAAGCGTCCAAAGGTAAAATAAATTGAACGCCATTGCCATACACAATAAAGGAACCAACATGCTTATATGGATCGATGGGATTCCTAATTTAGAAATACTGGCAGACTGATGTAAAGTATTCCACCATGTTACAGAATAATGAATTATCGGTATATTAATTGCTCCTACCAGCGCCAATATAGAGGATGCACGACCTGCCACACGACGATCGTCTATCGCAGACCGTAAGCCGATATAACCAAGATATAAAAAAAACAGTAACAGCTCAGAAGTTAGCCGGGCATCCCATATCCACCATGTTCCCCACATTGGTTTCCCCCAGATTGAACCAGTTACCAATGCAAGAAAAGTAAATGAAGCACCAATTATTGCACTTGATCGCGCAACGATGTCAGATAATTTTATATGCCAAACAAGGAAAATAGCACTGTTAATAGCTATAACCATGTAGATAAACATAGACAACCATGCGGATGGAACATGAACATAAATAATTCTGAAGACATCACCTTGCTGGTAATCAGGTGGTGCATAATGCAAACCACCTATTAACCCAAGCACCAAAAATATTACCGTTAACGTAATACACCATGGTAAAAGTTTTCCTGCTAAATTGAAATAATAAGCCAGTGATGCCATGCGGTGAAACCACTGCCAGACATTATCTCTATTAGTCATGCCGTACTATTTCTCTTGATGTGCTAAAAATAATTAAAGATGTATCTCTAACATCTACCTATAATTACAGGATACTCTAAGAGATGCGCTAATTACAATTGGAGCCAATGTCAATGACAACACAAGAAATGCAGCTAACCATAATAATTGCCCGTTATAGGGTAAGTTCTTTGATGCGAAGATAACGGCGTTACTGCCAAATATTAATACCGGAACATATAGAGGTAATACGAGCAAAGACAATAAAGCGCTCGCCTGACGCAAGCCTGTGGTCAATGCTGCACCAATTGCACCAACCATATTAAGGCATGGGATACCCAATAATAAAGAAATGAATAAAACCAGTATTACAGATGAATCAAAGTGCAATAATACCCCCAGTAAAGGCGACACTAAAATCAATGGCAAACCGATAGCACACCACTGCGCTAATAATCTAGCAAGAACGATCAAAGGAGCAGGATATGGACTCAACAAAATCTGATCCATAAAGCCATCGTCAAAATCTGATCGAAAGATATTTTGTAAAGATAAAAGAATTGACAATAATGCTGCTATCCATATAACTCCTGGACCAATATTTTTTAGAACAACTGGATCTGGACTTATCGCTAACGGAAACAAACTGACAACTACAATAAAGAATAATACTGGCAACATGATTTCTGATCGCTGACGAAATGAAATCAACAGATCGTGAATCAACATAGCTGAGAAAGCATTTGTGAATTCCATCTTTTTCTTAATCCAGTTGTATATTTACTGTATCTATCTGTTTTAGATCGAGATGCTGATGACTGGCGAATATTAGAATTCCCCCGTTACTTACATGTTCCACAAAGCATGCTTGTAGAGTTTTAATCATCATTATGTCGAGACCTGAGAATGGCTCGTCTAATATCCAAATAGTAGAGGAATCAGTAATAAGCCGAGATAATGCAATACGTCGTTGCTGGCCAAAAGATAAACATCCTCCTGCTTTATTTTCAAGACCAGTAAGTCCAACGAAATCAATAGCTGTTTGAAAATTCTGTCTTACTGGTAAACCAGAGATTGCAGAAAAAAATCGAATATTCTCGAGCGTTGTAAGTTCTTTTTTTATTCCGGTTGTATGCCCTATAAAAGTAAGTTGTTGATAATACTCTAACCTAACTTTCTCGATAGCATCACCATTCCAGATGACATTCCCTGTATCCGCCTGTATAAGGCCGCATAATATACGTAATAAGGTAGTTTTTCCGCTCCCATTACTACCTCCAACAATCAGCGCCTGCCCGGAGGCTAAAGTGAATTTCAGATCATAAAGGATCAACTCATCGTCAATCTCATACGAAATATTTTCAGCACTCAATTTAGCATTCATATTGTTGTTGGTGCTTTTCATTCATAAAAATTCTTTTAGCGATAGATAAATTATTTTTTCAAATTAATAATATCTTACTATACATCTGTTAAACCTGAACAATATTATTGTACACAACGTCCACTTTCAGCACAAAGAGGTCTTCATTCAGTAACTAATTTACATCGAGAAAATGAAATACGGGAACATCTTTTGGGACAACTGGTAAGCGAACAATTGTTATTTAACGTATATACCATACAGTTACGCCATCCATTCGTCTGTCACCGCCAACTCTCCATTTCATCTTCCAATAACCGTCTAGGGAAGACCAAAAAATCCCAGTATTACGGGGTTTTTCAATGTCTTCAAGTATAATTACGTATAAATCAAACTATTGATATCAATAAAAACCTTGCGGGTAAGTTTAATGTATGTGTTGCGTTAGCCGGTTGAGGTACGAATGATTTTGCTTTTCTTTCTTTGTAATTCTTCAACAAATCTATTTTTTTATACCTACTGCATAGAATGATTTGGCAGAAGTTGTCTTTTCCATACAAGATACACAGCGGGGATAACAATTAATGTTAAGATTGTTGCGGTTAACATTCCACCTACCATTGGTGCTGCGATTCTAACCATCACATCAGATCCAGTGCCCGTTCCAAACATAACTGGAAGCAGCCCTCCAATAATTGCAGAAACAGTCATTATCTTTGGACGTACACGTAAAAGTGCACCTTCTATGATCGCTTCTTTCATTTCTGAATAAGTAAGAGGTCGATTTTCGTTTTTGGCTTTCTGACTATATTTTTCGAATGAATTATCAAGAAATACTAACATGACAATACCGGTTTGAACAGCGACACCTGCAAGGGCGATAAAGCCGACAACCACGGCGACTGACAAATTAAAATCTAAGATATATAATATCCATATTCCCCCTACTAGGGCAAACGGTAATGATCCCAAGATGATCGCGGTTTCTATAATATTTTTAAAATATATAAACAAGAGTAAACCAATTAACGCAAGGGTTAACGGCACGATAACACTCAACCGTTCTTTTGCTCGTTGCAGATATTCGTACTGTCCAGACCATGTCAATGAATATCCTGGAGGCAATATAGTTGTCTCTGAAATTTTTCGTTTGGCTTCGTCAACATAACTACCCAAATCACGATCGACAATATCAACAAATATCCAGCCATTTAACCGGGCGTTTTCACTTTTTATCATTTGTGGGCCATCTTCAATTCGTATATCCGCGATCTGGTTCAATGGAATGCGCGCACCCGAAGGTGTAATAACGGGAAGCATCTTCAGGTTCTCGACAGAATCCCTGATATGACGAGGATAACGTAAATTAATAGGATAACGTTCCAACCCTTCAACTGTCCAAGTGATATTCTTACCGCCCACAGCAGTGTTGACTATCTCCTGAACATCATTGATGTTCAAACCCAATCGTGATGCTTCCAGTCTATTTATATCTATTGTGATATAACGACCCCCAGAGACACGTTCGGCATAAACCGATGCTGTGCCTGGAATATCTTGCATGACCTGTTCGATTTGTTGACCGAGTTCCTGAATGACGTTTAAATCAGGACCGGCAATTTTAATACCTACAGGTGTTTTGATTCCTGTCGCAATCATGTCGATACGTGTCTTAATCGGCATGACCCAAGCATTTGTCAAACCAGGTAACTTCACAAGTTGATCTAATTCACGTCGTAACTTTTCAGGTGTCATGCCCACGCGCCATTCACTTCTGTCCTTCAACTTAACCAACGTTTCAATCATGGATAATGGCGCAGGATCGGTTGCAGTATCAGCCCTACCAATCTTTCCGAAGACATGCTCCACTTCAGGAACGGTACGAATTAATTTATCAGTTTGTTGTAATATTTGTTGTGCTTTACCAATTGATAATGCCGGTAGTGTTGTCGGCATATACATCAAATCCCCTTCATCAAATTCTGGCATGAACTCACTGCCAAGATGTTGTGCTGGCCATACACCTATTATTGTTATAACTATAGCTATAAAGATAATTGTGCGCGGGAAACCAAGCGCTAATGTAATAAATGGTTTGTATATAATCATTAACAATCGGCTAATCGGGTTTTTATTTTCATGTATAACTTCACCGCGTATGAAAAGTCCCATTAAAATGGGGACTAGAGTTACGGATAATCCTGCCGCCGCCGCCATAGCGTAGGTTTTTGTAAATGCTAATGGTTTAAAAAAACGCCCTTCTTGATCTTCAAGTACAAAGATTGGTAAGAAACTGACAGTAATGATTAATAATGAAAAAAATAAAGCAGGTCCGACTTCTCGCACAGAGTCCATCACAAATTTCCAACGATCTGTTATCACATTTCCAGCATGTTCCAAATGTTTATGAAAGTTTTCAATCATGACTATGGCTGCATCAACCATGGCACCTACAGCAATGACGATACCGCCCAAAGACATGATATTGGCATCTATCCCTTGCGCGAACATGACTGAAAATGCGACAATAATACCAAGTGGTAAGCTAACAATGATAACGAGCGAAGAACGTAAATGAAAAAGAAATAGAGCACAAATGATTGCAACAATTATAAATTCCTCTATCAAGCGATGAGTCAACGTCGAAATAGATCGATCGATTAAGGAAGAACGATCATAAGTCTCAACAATCTCAACCCCATCAGGCAAGCTGAGTTTAAGTTCATTTAATCGTTTTTTGACTGAGGCAATGGTTTTCTTGGCATTTTCACCAAAGCGCATAATAACGATTCCTCCAACTACTTCACCTTCCCCGTCTAACTCTGCAATACCCCGACGTTTATCAGGCCCAATTTGTATCTGAGCTACATCTTTTAATAATATCGGTATCCCGTTAGCATTCACGCTAAGCGGAATCGCGTTAAGTTCTTCAACCCCCTTTACATAACCTGTAGACCGGATAACGTATTCCGCTTCAGCTAATTCAATGACTGAACCACTATCTTCCATATTCCCATTTTGGATTGCATTACGAACTTGATTCAACGTTAAGTTATAGGCATGAAGACGATCTGGATCAACCACAACTTGATACTGTTTAACGTATCCTCCTACCGTAGCTACTTCAGACACGCCTGCCACAGCTTGTAGCTCATATTTTAAAAACCAATCCTGTATTGAACGGAGTTGAGATAAATCATGTTTGTTTTTTCGATCAATCAACGCATAGTTATATACCCAACCGACACCCGTCGCATCGGGACCTAATGCAGGTCTTGCCTCAGGCGGTAGAAATGGTGTTACCTGACTGAGATATTCAAGCACACGTGAGCGCGCCCAATATAAATCTGTGCCGTCTTCAAAGATGACATACACATAAGAATCGCCAAAATTTGAAAAACCACGCACTGTTTTTGCTCCCGGAACCGATAATAATGCTGTCGTTAATGGGTAAGTGACTTGATCCTCGATAACTTGTGGTGCCTGACCTGGCCACACTGTTTTAACAATCACTTGCACATCAGAAAGATCGGGTATGGCATCAACTGGCGTTTTTTTTATGGTATAGATACCACCAACATACAACATTGCAGAAACCACTAAAACCAAGAAACGATTATCAAGCGACCATTGAATTAATCGTTCTATCACGGTGTTATCTTCATTGAAGATGCTGATTCATTTTCCATTGGTTGCATCCGTTGGAAACTAGCATTTATGCTCGCTTCCGAATCAAGAAGAAATTGTGCAGAGACAACAACCTCTTCTCCCTCTTCAAGACCTTTTACAATCTCAACCATATCGTCGCTCTCTATTCCCGTTTCTATCTGCCGTTGAGAAAATTTTCCGTTACCTTCTGCTATAACCACTCGCTCACTACTGCCATCACGGATAATGGATGCTCGTGGTATAATTAGAATATTTTCACGCGGGTTGGAATAAATCTTAACGTGGGCGAACATGTTAGGTTTTAAAATTTCATCTGGATTATCGAACTTAAGCCTTATTTTTAATGCTCGCGTGACTGGATCAAGAATCGGATAGATATAATCAATCACACCTATCCATTCTCTACCAGGTAATGACGGAATAGTGGAAATAGCTTCTTGACCTACATTTATCCATGCCGCCTGCTGTTCAAACACTTCTGCCAACAACCACACATTACTCAAATCAACTGTCGATATAGTTTCAGTAGAAGGTTCAACATACATACCTTCCCGGATCATTAAATTAGTCACTACACCATCATGATGTGCAAATATACTAATCGTCTGTTTAACTTCACGGGTTTGAGTGAGCTTATTAATTTGTGAAGAAGATACTCCTAATGACCTCAATTTATGTTTAGAAGAATTAATCAATCGCCTATTGTTATGTTCTAAAGCTTTTAAATATTCTTCCTGTGCATTTACCAATGTAGGCGAATAGAGCGTAAATAAAATCTGTCCTTTTTTAACATGATCGCCCACCGTATCTACAGTAAGACTCTCAACCCAACCCTCTGTTCTTAAGTGTACGTGACCAATTAATGATTCATTTTGGCTGATGTAACCAACCGTGTTGATACGACGATATAATGTCCTTCGTTTTACTTTAGTCGCACGCACACCAAGGTTATTTATGACTTCTGGAGAAATAGTAACACCTGTTAAATCACTGTTATCATTTTCATAAATAGGGATAAAATCCATTCCCATGCTACCCTTTTGTGGAGTATCAGAAGTGATACTTGGATTCATGGGGTGTCTATAAAAAAGTATTTTAAGCTTAGTTTCTTCATTTTCATTGTTCATATCTTCCATTGCCAGTTCACTTTCTGACAACATGCTTTCATACCAACCAAACCATATCCCCAATGAAAAGACAGCAATAACTAGAAATAACAAACCTGCTATAAATTTACGATTCATAGTTACTTTCCAGAAAGATATAATAAATTAATTTTACTCTTATAATATTGTTTTTGAATATTTAACATCCCCAATTGAGTATCCAACGTGAGCACGCCTGTTCGAACTAATGTCTCAAAGTCAGCAAGATCATTTTGATAAGCACTGAAAGCAGCATCCTGAATTTGAGTTGCTTCTACTATTGCTCGCTGTTCATAAAGATCTAATCTACGTTTAAATTTCTTTAGATTCGCGAACTCTGTTTCAATCTGTCTAACTAGTTCCCGTAATCGATCCGAACGATTAAATCGTAGCGCCTGTTCTTCATTTTTATTTGCAAGTAATACTTTATCCTGACGTTTGCCTGCAAAGAGAGGTAATGATAGTCTGAAAAATACACCGGCAAAATCAGGACCAGTTTGCAAATCAAATACACTGGCGGTATTCTCAGTGACCATAAAATCTATCATCCATTTTGGTTTATATTGCTCTTCTGCAATAGCAACTGATTTCTTTGCAACTTCAATATTAGCATTTTCGATGGCTAACAAGGGGTGGTAATGAAGATTTTTTATGACAGAATGCTTTGCTTCTATTGCGGTTATTTTTGGAGGATTAAGTGATATTTTTCTTGTTGCATTTTCCTGTTGAATCCATTCAGACAGTTCTGCACGTGCTACGCTAATCATGCCTTTCGTTTCTTCTATTCGATCTTCAATAAGAGATAATTCCAATTGCGCTCTTAATACATCATATTGATTGTCTCGACCTTCAGCATATTGTCTTTCCGTAATATCAGCCATTTCAGTAAACAATTCACGATTTAATTCAAGTAACTTACTTATCTCTCGCTGAAAATAAAGTTCAACAAATGCAGTGCGTACACTACTTAGAACAAGTAAACGGCGGTTAAACATGCGTGCTTGCTCTACATCAGCCATTGAAATCATACGTTCTGCTCGATATTTCAAGGTATCACCAGGAGGTATAACCTGACTAATACCTAATCGAACTTCGGTATCTTCGTGTTGATTAAGGTTAAAATTATTCAGTGGGAGTTCGGCAAGACCAAAACTCAGTTCAGGATCAGGTAATTGTCCATCAGCTACAGCGCGTTCTTTTAGACTCTCTGATCGGGCATTATATCTTTCGGTTAAAAAATCAAGATCTAACGCAATCTGTTCTGCTTCAATTAAAGTAAGTTCATAGGCGATTGATTCAATTGATAGGCCAGTCAATAAAAACAAACAAATATATTTTACAAAATTTGTAACCACAAAAGACACACTCCAAAAAAAACAATATTGACGGTTATAACATCATAAATTTACCGTAAAAAGTTCTTTATTTTCTATAAATCAGGTATCTAATCCATCTATTACCATTATTGTTTTAATATGTTTGATACCTTAATTAAGTAAGGTAATCTCAAACTTTGTTTATTATATCCGTCATTCTCTTATCCAGTGTAACCTATACCAGAACTAATGCAATTTATAGAAAGAAGTAGCGACACTAAATTATCTAATTGATCTTTATCGCCTGTACGACTACGAAATCTCTTAATTAATTTAATTTGTAATAAACCCACCTTGTTTAATATTTCCTCGCGTCTTCTAAATTGACGTTTGAATATAGGAAATCTGTCTAACAATTCTTTTTCTCCCGCAATCTTCAATACGTATTTTTTTGTAAGTTTATATTCATCCATGAACATACTAAATATTTTTTCTCTCAATAATTCATCCAAAACCAAAGAAGCGTATGATCTTGCAATAGATACATCTACTTGCGATAAATTTTTTTTGACACCATCCATGATTAAACGAGAAATTCTTGATTGATTAAAAATCTTTTCAAGTAAGGCATCTGCTGCTTCGCCATGTATTTCTGTAAATTTTTTCAGCCCACTGCCGATGCCATACCAATTAGTCACAAGATGTCTATTTTGAGTCCATGCAAAAACCCAAGGAATGGCGCGTAGATCATTTAAAGAATTGACACCAAATCTCCGCGCTGGACGTGAACCAATATTCATCTTAGCCAGTTCTTTAACTGGGCTTGCCGCATTATAGTAATCAATCAAGTCTTCTGTTTCTATTAATCTTCTATAGGCATCAAAGGAAAAATTGGATAATTCTTCAATGGCAACATCAATCTCATCATTCGGAGCCAACTCAACTTCCGATTGTAATTTTAAAGTGTGCACAAATACGCCTGATGCAAGTAATTCCATGTTGTGCTGCGCTGTTCCTTTATTGGCAAATTTACTAGAGACAACAGGGATACTAAATTTTATATTTTAGATAATATTCTTTTAAGGCTCATTCCATTTTTTCAATCATATCAGGCACACTCTGGAATAGAGTTTCTTCAAAAAAGTGCAATCCCCAATTCACTTCCATCATGACTGTGGGTTTTTCTAGTCTTAACTCACCTGTCAGCCACAGCAAATCAATTTCATTTCTCAAATCAAAAATAAACCCTTCCCGTTCACGCTCAGTCCAGCGTTGATTCTCAAATTCCTTAAGTAAAATATAAATTCTCCTGTGTGTCTCAAGGATAGTGACACGCTTTGCCTCTGTGGGATGTGCTGTGATGGTTAGTCTTATGCGGGCATTATTAATTAATTTCTGAATCTCATCTGCAGAAACGCCATCTTTCATAGAATGCTCGAAGACATTACCAAAAGTCCCCAAGACCTTTCCCAACCCACGTTTCTTTTCGATAAAACGCAGGCGACGCATAGCGGCATTTTCCTCTATGATATTTAATAACTAAAACCAGATACTCCACGCCTGCAGTGCGCCGAGTATTAACATTTTGTTATCTTCTGGAATTTCAGATTTGCCCATGAATAAGGCAAGTATTTTTGGTTGACGTATTTTGATAACAGCCTCAAGTTGCTCCGTCATCAATTCTACCATCTGTTTTGCGTACGTGACCGAGTACTCGTCTAAATTAAATTTCGTATCTATAGCCTCTTTAACATCTGTTGACACAGAAATTTCCTTTAGTCATTGTTATTTAACTCCTCTGGCAGCATCAAAATCTGGAGGCATAAAAATATTTATTAAAAAATATTTGTTGTATGGCGCGATAGCGATACGATAAGAGATGAAAAGCGAAGAGCAATATCCGTAATCTTTAATTTATTTGCGTTTCATCCTTTATTTTACTTAAGCTGTGTCTTATTGTATATATAACTTACACCACTCTGTTTGGTGGTTCTTCTCCGTCAAAGTATGCTTTGACATTTTTCAATGAGCACAGTCCCATGGCAACACGCGTTTCAGTTGTGGCGCTGCCAAGATGCGGGAACATCACTACATTATCTATACTTAAAAGCGCTTCTGTTACTTTTGGTTCTTTAGCAAAAACATCCAATCCAGCGCCAGCAATAATACTATCTCTTAATGCATTAATTAAGGCCGGCTCATCAACCACGTCACCACGTGCCGTATTAACCAAGAATGCTGAATTTTTCATCATTGCAAAGCGTTCTGCATTCATCAGATTGATGTTGTCACCACCACCAGGACAATGCAAAGAGACAAAATCAGAATTCTTCAATACCTCTTCAATAGATTCTAATTTACTTGCGTTAAATTTTTTCACAATACCCTCTGCTGGTAGGCAAGGATCGTAGAAATTAACCTTCATACCAAAACCAAAATAAGCTCTTTGAGCAACGGCTTGGGCGATACGTCCAAAGCCTATGAGACCAAGTTTTTTGCCTGTTACCTTGCTGGAGAGCATGTGCGTTGGACACCAACCATCCCATTCCTGATTACGAACCAAACGCTCACCCTCAGCTGCACGACGTGCCACCATTAATAACAGTGTCATGGCGATATCGGCAGTACAATCTGTCAAAACATCAGGTGTATTTGTTACCAAAATACCCGCTGCTTTAGCGGTATACGTATCGATATTATCAAACCCAACGCCAAAGTTGCACAAGATCTTGCACCTGCGCCCCTCTATATCAAGGATCTCAGAGTTGATTGGAAAATCAGACACCGTCGGACAAACTGCGTCATAATTTTTCATGGCTTCTTGAAGCTCTTTTACAGACATCTTCTGGTCAGTTTTATTCAAGGTTACATCAAATAATTCTTTTGCTTTCGCTTCTGTTTCTTCTGGCCATCGACGAGTTAGAAGTATTTTTGGCGTGCTCACTTTGATAACTCCTGATTTTATTTATTCAATTGCGTAAAATATAAAGGGTGCCGCATCACAAATGAAGCACCCTTTAATTTATATTGACTGCTAAAATCTAACCTACTTTGCCCATCACCTCTTTTACAACAGAGGCAAACGAGGCTGGATTTGGTACGACACGTACGCCACACTCTTGCAGAATTTCAACTTTCTCAGCCGCACTATCACCTACTGCAGAGATAATGGCGCCTGCATGACCCATACGCGTACCCTTGGGCGCAGTTAATCCTGCGATATAACCAATCACAGGCTTAGACATATTATCTTTTGCCCACATAGCTGCAGCGACTTCCTGTGGCCCGCCAATTTCGCCAATCATGATGACCGCCTTAGTCTCTGTATCTTCTTCAAAATACTGTAAATGGTCAACAAAGGCGCTGCCATTAATCGGGTCACCGCCAATGCCTATGCTGCTTGAGATGCCGATACCAACTGCCTTCATTTGGTCAGCAGCTTCATAACCCAGCGTGCCTGAACGACCCACAACTCCAACAGGGCCGGGAATATAGATATGGCCAGGCATAATACCCATCATGCATTTTCCAGGGCTGATTGAGCCAGCACAGTTAGGGCCAGTCAATACCATCTTGCCATCTATTTTATAGCGACGCATATACCGTTTTACACGAATCATATCTTGAGCAGGGATACCATCGGTGATTGCTACACAGAATCTAATTCCACCATCCGCTGCTTCCATGATGCTGTCTGCAGCAAATGGTGGTGGTACAAAAATAATGCTGGCATTTGCGCCAGTTGCTCCTGCTGCTTCTTTCACAGTATTAAAAACAGGGCGACCAAGATGTTCAGTTCCACCTTTGCCTGGAGTGACACCGCCAACAATATTGGTGCCGTATTCGATCATTTCAGTTGCATGAAAAGTACCAATTTGACCGGTAAATCCCTGAATAATGACCTTTGAATTTTCGTCTAATAAGATTGCCATTTCAAACTTATCCTAATTTACCGGTCGCTTCTTTCCAAGCAGCGACAGCTTTATCTGCCGCCTCCTGTAAGGTATTTGCAGAAATAATGGGTAAATTACTCTCTTTAATAATCTTTTGTCCTGCCTTTACATTGGTGCCTGATAATCGAACCACCAGAGGAATTTTCAGGTCAATCTCTTTAACCGCCTGAACAACACCATTAGCTATCCAGTCACAGCGGTTTATACCTGCAAAAATATTCACCAGAATACACTCGACATTATCGTCAGAAAGAACCAAATTAAATGCCTTGGCTACGCGTTCAGCCGAAGCGCCACCGCCTATATCCATGAAATTAGCTGGCTTACCGCCTGCATGCATGATCATATCCATGGAGGCCATAGCGAGGCCGGCACCGTTTATAATGCAACCGATATTTCCATCTAACCCTACATAATTCAAGCCACGATCTGAAGCGCGCATTTCACGTACATCTTCCTGTGATTTATCGCGAAGCTCTGAAATAGTCGGATGACGAAAAAGTGCATTGTCATCAAAGCTTATCTTCGCATCAACGGCTACAATCTTGTCTTCTTTGGTAACAACCAGTGGATTGATTTCAACCATATTGGCATCTAGATCGCGCATTGCACAGTAACAACCAAGAAATGTCGTAACAGCTTGATTGAGTTGAGACTTGCCAAAACCCATGGCAAAGGCGAGTTCGCGTGCCTGAAATGCCTGCATACCGACAGCAGGCTCAACAGAAATCTTAACGATAGATTCCGGTTTTTCAGCAGTCAATTGTTCTATCTCCATGCCGCCTTCTGCTGAAGCCACAACAGTGACACGCTCTGCGGCTCTATCAAGCACAAACGCCAAATAAATTTCACGATCAATATTACAGCCCTCTTCAATATAAAGGCGGGAGCAAACCTTGCCTTGTGAGCCAGTCTGGTGCGTAATAAATTTTTTACCCAGCAATTCATTTGCAGCAACCCATACTTCATCTTCTGTCTTGCAAACTACAATCCCGCCCGCCTTGCCACGCGCTCCTGAATGAATTTGTGCCTTGACAACCCATGCCTTGCCTCCAATTTCAGAACATTTATAGGATGCCTGTTCAGGACTGTACGCCAAACCACCAGCACCTATAGGTACGCCATACCCTGATAAAATCTCTTTTGCTTGATATTCATGGATGTCCATTTTAATCATATGTTCCTAATGAAATTACACTTACAAAATGATATTGCAGACTTAACCGCCCTTCACACTTAGACTCGTCGCTTTTTTATTCTTTTTCTAAGAGTTGATCTGCTTGCGCAATCAGATTGCGCGCCATCTTTTCAGATGCGATATCGATCATCTTACCATCCACCTGAGCAGCACCCTTACCAATTTTTGCTGCTTCTTCCAACGCGTTAAGAATACGTCTTGCACGCGCTACTTCAGCTTCAGGGGGTGACATTGCTTCATTGGCCAGTTCGATTTGTGAGGGATGAATCGCCCATTTACCTTCATAGCCCAATACAGCAACACGTTTTGCAGCCTCCTTGAATGCTTCTGGGTCACCGAAATCACCAAATGGTCCGTCAATGGCACGCAAACCGTAAGCACGACATGCAGTTAACATATTCACCTGTGCAGCATGCCACTGGTCAGCTGGATTGCCGTCACAAACATAGCTGGGATTCAAACCACCGATAACGGTGGTACGTGAGCGCATGCTGGCTGAATAATCGGCGACACCAAAGTGGAGCGCTTCAAGACGCGAGCTGGCTTGTGCGATACCCATAACATTTACACCGCCCAATGCTGTTTCAATCAGGCATTCAATGCTTAATTTTTCTTTAATGCCCATCGCATCTTCAATTTGTGTTACCAGCATATCAACGGCATAAACATCTGCCGCTGCACCCACTTTTGGGATCAAAATTCCATCAAAGCACGTGCCTGCTTGTTCGCAAATATCGATTACATCACGATACATGTAATGAGTATCCAAGCCGTTAATACGAACTAATATTGTTTTATTGCCCCAATTAATATCACGCAATCCTGCAATAATATTCTTACGGGCTTTTTCTTTATCGTCAGGCAATACAGAATCTTCACAATCAAGGAAAACGCAATCGGCATCGCTTGCGTTTGCTGTTTCAAACATATCAGGACTAGAACCGGGCACTGCAAGCGTGCTTCTTTGTAGACGCGGATGTGCTTGTTCAAATTGTGTAAAACTCATATTTCAACCTCCTAATTTTTAATTATTCGGCTATCCATTTAGGCGCATGGGAAGTTAATATAAATCGAATCGGATTAGATTCGATCTTTAGCTGTAGACAAAAGATAGTTTTGAGCAGCGGCAACACCGCTGCCTAACTCAATATCCAGACCAAGGTCTCGCATAGACATTTCTGCGCCACTTAATGGAACTATTAACATTAATTCGTTCATATCGCCCATGTGGCTAATGCGAAATCCATGCCCCATAATCTTACCAATCGTAATTGACAGAGCCAGATTGAATTTACGATAAGCATTACGAGCCACTTCGTTGCCATCAAACCCTTCAGGCGTTTTGACTGCTGTCACTGTGTCAGACTGCCAACCATCTTGTGCGATTGTCCTTAAACCCCAAGCTTCAACAGCCTTGCGTGTTGCTGTGGCAAAACGGGTATGGCGAGCAAAAACATTATCCAAACCTTCAGCGAACAGCATATTCATGGACTCACGTAGCCCCCGCAGCAGGTTCATTGATGGCGTGTATGGAAAATACCCAAGATCATTGGTTGTTATTTGATCTTCCCACGCGAAAAAGCAACGTGGGCAACTGGCTGATTTATTAGCTTCCAGTGCTTTCTCACTCGCACATAAAATTCCTAAACCAGCAGGTAACATCAGACCTTTTTGGGAGCCCGCAATAGCTAAATCAACTTTCCATTCATCCATACGAAAATCTAAAGAAGCTAAACCACTGACAGTATCAACAAAATATAAAGCTGGGTGATTGCAGGAGTCAATGGCGGCACGGACGGCCTTAATATCAGACATCACACCTGTCGCTGTTTCATTATGCGTTGCAAAAACCGCTTTGATCTCATGGTTCTTGTCTTTAGCAAGGATTTCAGAAAATTTATCAGCAGGTGTTCCAACACTCCATTCACAATCAACTTCAACGACATCCATACCTAGACGCTGAGCACAGTCGATGAATAAATGGCTGAATTGACCAAAACGAGCAGCCAGCACCTTATCGCCTGGCTTTAAAGTGTTGGTGATAGCAGATTCCCATGCACCAGTTCCTGATGAGGGGAAGATGAAAACCCGACCATTTTCAGTCTTGAATATCTTCTTCATGTCAGTGTATAAAGGTTTAGTAAACTCTGGCAGATCCAGAGCGCGCATATCTTCTTGCTCCACATTTATGGCGTTTTGAATACGGCGCGGTACATTGGTTGGTCCAGGGATAAATAAAAAATTACGACCAGACATAAAGCACTCCTTCAATTGTATAGTTTAAAGTTAAGGGACTACGATTTGCGACTTATATCGCTAAATTTTTATTTTTAATAGTGCTGCTCCCTCCTGCCATGGAGGATGCTGACATCTTGTAAATTTATTGTTATATTTTGCGCAATTAATCATACGTTATACAGTTTTGCGCCTGTTGCGTCGCCTTCCTTTCGCTGGATACCCGCTATAGATACTCCGCAATTAATTAAGGCACCCTGCTTAAATTTACTACACACAACTCCCAGTATCTGTGCAGCAGATGTACCATAAACGGTTCAATAAATCCACTTGTCACACCTTCTGCCTAAGTCTGTAAGGTGGCTTGATAAGACAGTCTATATGCCCACATAAAATATGTGGATTAGTCTAATATTTTTCTGTCAAGTGCTAAGCTATTACAATATCTTGGGTCAGATCGCCGACATTTTCAAATCCGACTGATAATCTAATCAGGCCATCATGAATACCTGCTTGGGCGCGTTGCTCATCAGTGAGTCTATGATGCGTGGTAGTCGCAGGATGCGTAATAGTGCTCTTGGCATCCCCCAGATTGGCCGTAATGGAAAATAGTGCAGTCGAATCGATAACATTCCATGCCGCTTTTTGCCCGCCTTCTACCTCAAAACTCAGCACACCCCCAAAACCAGATTGTTGGCTTTTTGCCAACTCATGTTGCGGATGTGATGACAGACCTGGGTAGTAAACTCGCTGAACCTTTTCCTGCTGCTCTAGCCACTTGGCTATGGAAAGTGCATTCTCGCAATGTGCTTGCATCCTTAGATGTAGGGTTTCCAAGCCTTTAAGAAACACCCAAGCATTAAATGGACTGAGCGTTGGACCAGCTGTTCTTAGAAAACCAATAACATCCTCCTCCATCAGTGCATTATTGCCAAGTACAGCACCGCCTATGCATCGACCTTGTCCGTCAAGATATTTTGTTGCTGAATGTATGACAATATCAGCACCCAAACAAAATGGTTGCTGTAACACTGGTGTACAAAAACAGTTATCTACAGCCAACAAACATTGATTGCCATGGGCAATTTCGGCTAAATGTGAAATATCAGCAATCTCAGTCAAGGGGTTTGAAGGTGTTTCCAGAAATAGCATTTTTGTCTTAGAGCCTATTGCAGTCTCCCACGCCTTATAATCTGTTAATTCAACAAATGTTGTAGAAATTCCAAATTTCGACAATATGTTATTAAACAAACTGACTGTCGTACCAAAAATACTACGTGATGCAACGATATGATCCCCAGCTTTCAAAAATGCCATGCAGGTGCTCAGGATTGCACTCATTCCTGATGAAGTTGCAACACAACGCTGAGCCCCTTCCATAGCGGCCAAGCGTTCCTCAAACATGCGTACTGTTGGATTGGTAAATCGTGAATAGATATTTCCCGATGCATCTCCGGAAAAACGCGCTGCTGCCTCTGCAGCATCCTTGAAAACAAAACTTGAAGTAGTCACAATCGCTTCGCTATGCTCATTTTCAGCGCTGCGTACCTGTCCTGCTCTCACTGCATTCGTATTTGAACCATATTGTTTTGGATCAATTTTAGCCATCTTTAACTCCAAATAATCAGCACAACATGTCCCGAAAAAATTTAAACAATTTTCTTGCAGGCGTAAAAAAACCTGCAGTCAGCTGATGCTAAAGCAAGTTTAACTTCTTTAACGGTATTTTTTAAGCGTCCGCAAGCCTTGTAAGTCAAATCGGCACTATATCGGTGAGTCTAGAAAAACTCTGTGAACATGTCAATAAAATGCGCTGATAGCAGACCTTGCTGCTGAATCGATATATATCTTAAGGTGTAAAAATGATTAAGGATCATTTGAAATATCGATTAAATTCACTTCATCAGCACCTTTTATTTTTGAGTTTGTACCATCTTCACGCATGTCATCAATATGCTTTAGATACTCCTGGCTCACATCATTAGTAACGTATTCACCATTGAAACATGATGAATCAAAGCGCGTGATAGAAGAATTACCTGTACGCGTCGTTTCAATTAATTTATCCAGATCCTGATATACCAACCAATCTGCACCAATCAAACTGGCTATCTCTTTTTCAGTTTTATTGTGCGCAATTAGCTCATTCATCGTCGGTATATTGATTCCATATACATTTGGATATCGAACCGGAGGTGCGGCTGAAGCGAAATAAACTTTATTAGCGCCTGCATTTCTTGCCATTTCTATAATCTGGCTGGAAGTTGTTCCTCTAACTATTGAGTCATCAACCAATAGAACATTTTTTCCTTCAAATTCTGATTTAATTGCATTTAATTTCTGCCTGACAGATTTTTTACGAATTTCCTGCATAGGCATAATGAAGGTGCGCGGTATATAGCGGTTTTTAACAAATCCTTCGCTGTATTTCACATTAAGCTTTTGTGCCAGAGGTAATGCTGCTGTCCTTCCTGTGTCCGGGATTGGTATGACAACATCAATATCATGATTTGGCCTTTGCTTTAGGATTTTCTCTGCCAATGTTTCACCCATAAGCAAGCGTGAATTATAAACTGAAATACCGTCGATGACAGAATCAGGTCTTGCTAAATAAACATATTCAAAGATACAGGGAGAGTATTGTGTGTGCTTTGCACATTGACGCGTATGTAATTTGCCATCTTTTGTAATAAAAATAGCTTCGCCAGGTTTAATATCACGAAGAACCGTAAATCCCAATGAAGTGATGGCAACACTTTCAGAAGAAATCATATATTCCTTTCCAGCATCAGTTTCACGCGCGCCTAAAATAACTGGTCTGATGCCATAGGGATCCCGAAAACCAAGAACGCCAAAACCACTTATCATTGCGACAGCAGCGTAGCCTCCCCGGCAGCGCTTGTGCAGTTTTTCAACTGCATCAAAAACATCTTCGACCTCTAAACGAAGCTTTTCGAGGCGCTGTAACTCATGCGCGAGAGTATTAAGCAATACTTCAGAATCAGAATCCGTATTAATATGTCTGCGATCATCTCTAAATATCTCCCGCTTCAACTCCTCGCCATTGGTCAGATTCCCATTATGTGCCAACGATATACCATATGGAGAATTCACATAGAACGGTTGCGCCTCTGCAGAAGAGGAACATCCAGTCGTTGGGTAACGAACATGCCCTATACCAATATTACCCTTGAGATTAAGCATGTGTCGTGTATGAAATACATCGCGTACCAAACCATTGCTCTTGCGTAAATAAAGTCTGCGATCATGATATGTCATTATCCCTGCAGCATCTTGACCGCGATGTTGTAATATTGTTAATCCGTCAAAAATGAGTTGGTTTACAAACTGCTTGCCAACGATCCCCACAATACCACACATATGTTCTGTCCCTACCCAGTAAGAGCTAATGATCTAGTCTATTGAGCTGATTTTAGATGTACCTTCGGTAATGTCATTCACTGTTACTTAGTATTTATGATAGTGAGAAATATCTTCTGGTAAATATTGCCCTAACTGATCAGCTACCTTCTCAAAAGGTTGAATAATTTTGGAATCACTCCATAAAGGCTTTTGTGGTAACTCTGTAAAACCCCCGAAGAAAATAATGGTTTCCACAATAATGCATCCCATAATAATACCAAAAATCAAACCAAACATCCTGCTTACTGCCGTTAAACCTGTGCTACCTAATAATTTTCCCATAAGAAAACCGATGCCAGTAAGTAGCGTCAGGCTGCTCGCAAAAAGACCAATAAAAGCCAACGTTTTTCTTAAAATAGATTCATTTATTAATGATTCAAGTAATGGTGCAGCGTCGGGATAGAATATAATTGCAATACCCAACGCCGATACCCATGCCAGCAATGAGAGTACAATACTAAAAAGCCCGATTATCGCGCCGACAATAGCTGGCAAAGAAATAATAACGAGAATAGCAATATCAACAGCTTGCATTAATGTCTACCTCTCTTATATATATTTCAGATAACTTCATTACTAGGGATAACTCACGACAATTCCGTCAAGCTGCATTTTTTCTTTCAAGTTTTTTAATAAGGCATCTGCTTCTGATCGTTTTAGCTGTACGCCGACTTTTACCTGGTAACTGATCCTGCCGTCTTTTTTAAGCGATTTTACGAATGATTTATAACCCACCTGCTGTAATTTTTTATTCATGGATTGAGCGTTACCTTCATTGGCGAAGCTGCCCAATTGAATGCTCCATGCAGATAGAGCTGATGTAGTTTTGTCCTTGGATTCTGTTATTGTTTTCTTTTGTTCTGTCAGTTTTTGACTGGAATTATTTTTGTTAGTCGGTATAAGTTTCTCAACAGTCGCCATGTTTTCAATGATCGGGGCATTATCATCATTCTCAACCACACGAATAATCTTTGAGTTAAATTCTGTTTTTGGTGTTTCAGGAAAACTCAAATCTTCAAGCACTTCTACCTTGGCAGGGTTGCTAAATATTATGGGTATAAATATAACAGCAACCGCTACCAATATTGCCGCACCCGCTAATCGTTCTTTTAAGTCCTGCTCCATAGTTTTTAACCAGCTGCCATTGTTCAAATTTTGAGGTATTTTAACGCATCACCAACAGACAAAAAAGAACCTGTCACCACGATACGGTCATGCTCTCCGGTTTCATTCTTCAATTTACAAAAAGCATCAGCCACAGTACCATGTTCCGAGATTGGAGCGGTCACTCCCAGCTTCAGCAGTTCATTCTTTAGTATTTTGCTGTCACTTCCACGTGAATTTAAGATACTGACCGTATGCCAATAATCAACTATTCCTGCAAACTCATTTAAAACACTCACATGATCCTTATCCTTCAACATTCCTATAATAATATACGTTTTGCCGCTTTTGGGAAATTGCTCCAGATTATGAACCAAAGTTCTGGCTGCCTGAGCATTATGTGCCACATCAAGAATTATCTGTGTCCATTGGGTCAGCACCTGAAACCTGCCAGTAAAACTGAAATTCTCCAGTGCCTTCTCTATGGCGCCTGCTTTTATCGGTAATTTTGATTTTAATGCATGTAAAACCATCAACACGCCAGCGGCATTTTGAATCTGGCAACTGTTGTGCTGGCTGGGGTGAGCTAGATGTTTATAAATCACAGAATCCCATCGCCACAACCAACAATCATCAGATAAACTGTAATTGAAATCCTGACCAAGAATATACAATGTTGCGCCTATCTCTCTAGCATATTGCAGTACGGTCTCTGGCGGATGAGGATCAGAACAAACAGCAGGCTTATCACTGCGAAAAATACCGATTTTTTCATAAGCAATGGTCTCTCGATCCATCCCCAGCCACTGCGTATGATCAAGATCAATACTGGAAATCAAAGCAGCATCTGCATCTACACAGTTAACCGCATCAAGCCGACCCCCCATACCCACTTCAAGCAAGGCAACATCAATGTTTGCGCGATGAAATATGTCTAATGCAGCAAGGGTGCCAAATTCAAAATAGGTTAAAGAAATATCACCACGCGCATAATCAATTCTATCAAATGATTCGCATAGTAATTCATCGCTAACCTCAACACCGTCAAGCTTTATTCGCTCGTTATAACGTATAAAGTGCGGCGAGGTATAGCATCCGGTTTTATAGCCAGAATTACTCAAGATCGAATCCATCATGGTAACACTTGAGCCTTTGCCGTTGGTTCCAGCGACACTAATTACTGTAAAATCTGGATGCAGCAACCCCATGTTCCGAGCGACAGTAGCGCACCGGTTCAGACCCAACTCTATTGCTGTAAAATGCAAATCTTCCTGCCATGCCAACCATTCGTGGAGACTATCAAATCTCATACCTATCTTTGATCTTACATATAGACTGTGAGACATAAGTTCTGCGTTCATGAGTGAGATTTTAGGGTTAATTTAAGCTTGTTTGCTGCAGAGGATAGACAGTATAGAAGATATTTTTTCACGCATTTCTCTCCTATCAAGGATCATATCTATCATGCCATGCTCAAGAAGAAATTCACTTTTCTGAAAGCCCTCCGGCAGTGTTTCTCGCACAGTCTGTTCGATCACTCTTGGCCCTGCAAATCCTATTAATGCATTGGGCTCAGCAATATTGATATCACCTAATGTTGCCAAGCTGGCAGAAACTCCCCCCATTGTTGGGTTAGTTAGTACAGATATGTAAGGCAATCCTTTGGCAACCAATTTTGCTACAGCAGAACTCGTCTTTGCCATTTGCATTAGCGATAATATCGCCTCTTGCATACGCGCCCCACCACTGGCAGAAAAACAAACTAATGGGATATTATTTTCAATTGCTGCTTCTGTTGCCAAAACAAATTTCTCTCCAACAACAGCGCCCATCGAGCCTGCCATAAAATTATACTCAAATACTGCAACCACAAGTGGTATTTCGTTTACTTGCCCCATCATCACAACCAAGGCATCTTCTTCTTTTGTCTGTTTTTGTGCCTGACTTAAACGATCTTTGTATTTCTTCTTATCACGAAACTTAAGCTTGTCGACTGGTTTAATATTACTTCCTATTTCAACTTGTGGCTCTGTATCTAAAAAATGTTCAATTCGTACACGAGCGCTAATAAGCATGTGGTGAAAACATTCAGGACAGACTTCAAGGTTTCGTTTCAACTCTGCTCGGTATAAAACAGCACTACATTCATCGCATTTAGACCAAACACCCTCAGGAACCGTACGCCTAGACGTACCATCTGTTTTTGCTCTTGAAGGAAGTAATTTTTTAAACCAACTCATACAGTTATATATTAATTATACGGCATCAATTGCATGTCGTATTGTCAAAAGATAGGTGCTTATTGATTTTATCGATTCCGCAGAATCGCTATTTAGGTTCCCTACAAGCTCAACGATGGAGCTACCTACAATGATTGCATCACTCACTTTAGCAACACTCGCAGCACTTGCTGCATCTCTAATGCCAAATCCAACGCCAATAGGTAGATTGGAATGTTGTTTAATCGTCGAAACCGATATTTCTACAGATTTTGTATTCAAACGACTGCTTCCTGTGACACCTTTAAGAGAAACATAGTAAAGGAAACCGCTCGCTATATTTGAAATATATTTCTGCCTTTCGACATTGGTTGTCGGTGAAATCAGAAAAATCATATCCATCTCGTACTTCACCGTAATTTCTTTTAGTTCTCGAGCTTCTTCAGGCGGCATATCTACTATTAATATGCCATCAACTCCAGCTTCTTTTGCCGCTTTTGCAAAAACTTCATAGCCCATCACTTCAATAGGGTTTAAATAGCCCATTAAAATAACAGGTGTCTTCTCATTTTCTTTGCGAAATTTAACCACCATAGAGATCACATCATGCAACGATATCCCATGCGCCAGAGCTCTCTCACTGCCTTTTTGAATAACAAGTCCATCTGCCATTGGATCAGAAAAAGGCACGCCTAGTTCAATCATGTCAGCCCCGCCATCAACCAATGCATGCATCAAAGGCAGTGTAAATTTTGGTTGCGGATCTCCAGCAACAATAAAAGGAATCAAACCGTTACGGTTTTTTTCTTTTAGTTCATTAAAATAGTTTGTTATACGGCTCATACAAAATAAATCTAAATATTTCTTAATTTATATTTTTAGCGCAAGACCAAATTTTGGTTAAAAGCTAAGGTTTTTTGATTCTCATTTCTATAGCGTGATGCCTTCTAGTGTAGCAACTGTTTGAATATCTTTGTCGCCTCGGCCGGATAAATTCACAATTATAATTTCATCTTTGCGCATTTTTGTTGCCAACTTCGCTGCATAAGCAAGCGCGTGACTAGACTCTAAAGCCGGCATAATCCCTTCAATTTTCGTTAAATCATGAAAACCTTGTAAAGCCTCATCATCATTAATGGCAACGTACTTTGCACGCCCACTGTCTTTTAACCATGAATGCTCTGGTCCAACACCTGGATAATCAAGACCTGCGGAGATTGAATGAGTTTCCATAATCTGACCGTTATCATCTTCCATCAGGTAAGTTCTATTGCCATGTAAAATACCAGGTCTACCAGAATTTAAAGGGGCGGCATGGCGACCTGTATCAAGACCATCACCGCCAGCCTCTACACCATAGATTGCAACATCTTTATCATCAATAAATGGATAAAATAAACCGATAGCATTTGAACCGCCGCCAACACATGCAACCAGCGCATCGGGCAATCGTCCAGTCTGCTCTATACATTGCTGTCTTGCCTCTCGCCCAATAACAGCCTGAAAATCTCTCACCATTACAGGATATGGGTGCGGTCCAGCTACAGTTCCAATAATATAAAACGTATCATCAATGTTTGTCACCCAGTCACGCATCGCTTCGTTTAGGGCATCTTTCAAAGTCTTGGAGCCAGACCCTACCACTACCACATTCGCATCCAATAATTTCATACGAAAGACATTGCTTGATTGTCTTTTAACATCTGTAGAACCCATATAAACAATACATTCAAGACCAAGTCTGGCGGCAACAGTTGCCGAAGCAACACCGTGTTGTCCTGCGCCAGTTTCTGCGATAATTCTGGTTTTACCCATACGTTTCGCTAACAAAGCCTGTCCTACTGTGTTGTTTATTTTATGCGCGCCTGTGTGATTTAAGTCTTCCCGTTTCAAATAGATCTGGGCACCACCCAAAATTTTTGACCAACGCATGGCATGGTATAGGGGCGAGGGTCTGCCGACGTAGTGATGCAACTCACTGTCAAGTTCAGCTAAGAATTCTGGATCCTGGAGATAACGTGCATAGGCTTCTTCTAATTTCTGCAAGGGACCCATCAGCGTTTCGGCAACAAATTTACCACCGTATGGCCCAAAGTGCCCTTGCTCATCGGGTAAATAATTACTTTGCATGTAAGACCTCTCGTATAAATTCTTCTATCTTAGCAGCATCTTTAACGCCTTCTTCAATTTCAACGCCACTACTAACATCCACAGCGTAAGGAGAAACCTTGGTTATGGCTTTGGCTACGTTTTCGAACGATAGTCCGCCAGCCAATATCATCGGCTTATTCAGGTCTAAAGGCACTTTAGACCAATCAAATTTCTGCCCCGTTCCGCCATGGGTTCCTGCAACAAAACTATCAAGCAAAAAAGCACTCGCATCAGCATAATCATGGCTTAACTGTACGGGATCTACACCATCGCACATCCTGATTGCCTTAATATACGGCCAACCATAGCTTTGACATATCTTCTGGCTCTCCTGTCCATGAAATTGCAATATATCTACAGGTACAGTATCTAAAACTGACTTGATTGCTTTATCTGAGGCATTCACAAACAAAGCGACCTTGTTCACAAATGGAGGTAATGATTTCGCAATCTCAGCAGCCTTTTTCACGGTTATGTATCGCGGGCTTTTTTCATAGAATACAAAACCTATCGCATCTGCACCTAACTCGGCAGCACTTAGCGCATCTTCTGTGCGAGTAATACCACACACCTTCACTCTAGTACGTTTGATTTTATTTTTCAAAAACATGTGCGACAATGGAACATTGCTTATTTAAAGATAACCTAAAGTCAAATTTTCAATCATCTAAAGTAGTCTCCATTGTGCTGTATGCTGGTTAAATGACACATTGTGAATTAGCTGGCATTGGAATTCCATATTTTTCTGGATATTGAATCATCGCTAGATACAGACCATCCTCAGCGGCAGTCTTTGCTGATTTAGTCCTGTCTCTGAGTTTCAAAACCTCATCCATCCAAGAAATATCAGCATTACCACAGCCTATTTCAATCAATACCCCAGCAATATTTCTTACCATATGGTGTAAAAATGCATTCGCTTCAATTTCAAACATCACATAATCACCCACTCTCGTAACATCTAATCTCTTTATAGTGCGAACAGGACTCTTTGCCTGACAAGCTACAGTTCTAAATGAAGTGAAATCATGCTCCCCTATTAAAGAGTTTGCAGCCAATTGCATCCTATTTTCATCCAAAGTCCGTTGTTCCCATGTCACTAAGCCATGATTCACACCCGGCTTGGATTGTCTGTTCATAATAATAAATCTATATATTCTTGCTGTAGCTGAGAAACGAGCATGAAAATCATAATCTACCTGTTTAGCCCAGAGGATACTGATGTCATTGGGGAGGTTTACATTACTACCAGCAATCCATGAATACATTTTACGATCTATGCCTGTCTCGAAATGCACAACTTGGTGTAAGGCATGAACGCCAGTATCTGTCCTGCCAGCACAATAAACATTCACGCCTTGATCTGCGATTTTGGATAATGCGTTCTCAACATGTTCTTGAATACTGTTTGCTATATCCTGGCGCTGCCATCCATGGTACGAGGTTCCACGGTATTCAATACCAAGCGCTATTTTCATAGATGATGGCACAGGAAAAGAAAACGAGGAAACAAAAAACAGGAACACCGCATTGTAATATTCTTGATTTAGCGACTAGATAGTTTCTGCCAAAAAAAATGATAGAGTTAGTCTATTTGTCCGATTAATTCTTCGGCTTGCTGTCGGTAATTATCATCACCTTGAGCAATAATCTTGTCAAGAATAGCTTTCGCATTCTCATTATCACCTAATTCAATATAAGCTTTTGCAAGATCCAACTGACTGTCCATTTCTTCGCCTGTTATGGGCGTCTCTGATGTTTCTGAGTCCTCATTTTCTTCTGCCTTGATAGGTGTTACTTCACCCATAGGAGGGATTTTAACGGTAGCATCCAAGCCTGCGGTGTCATCATTCAATTCAATTTCAGGTTCTACATTATCCATTCCCAAGTCATCTATCTCTAGACCATCTAGACCATCTATCTCTAGACCATCTATCTCTAGACCATCTATCTCTAGACCATCTATCTCTAGATCGGCAGATTCATTCACATCATCACTGCCAATATCAAGTACAAACTCATCAGAACCAGAGTCTTGGCTGTCTTCTGGTGGAAGCTCCAGCACTTCTTCGGTTTCCTGCGATGGCTGTATATTGTTGGTATCCAGTGACATAGTTTCCTCTAGTAATTCATTACTTGCATCATCTGATAAACTCATATCTGCATCACTGTCTAATGATAAATCTAAATCGTTACCCCCTTCTGCCTTGATAGGTGTTACTTCACCCATAGGAGGGATTTTAACGGTAGCATCCAAGCCTGCGGTGTCATCATTCAATTCAATTTCAGGTTCTACATTATCCATTCCCAAGTCATCTATCTCTAGACCATCTATCTCTAGACCATCTATCTCTAGATCGGCAGATTCATTCACATCATCACTGCCAATATCAAGTACAAACTCATCAGAACCAGAGTCTTGGCTGTCTTCTGGTGGAAGCTCCAGCACTTCTTCGGTTTCCTGCGATGGCTGTATATTGTTGGTATCCAGTGACATAGTTTCCTCTAGTAATTCATTACTTGCATCATCTGATAAACTCATATCTGCATCACTGTCTAATGATAAATCTAAATCGTTACCCCCTTCTGCCTTGATAGGTGTTACTTCACCCATAGGAGGGATTTTAACGGTAGCATCCAAGCCTGCGGTGTCATCATTCAATTCAATTTCAGGTTCTACATTATCCATTCCCAAGTCATCTATCTCTAGACCATCTATCTCTAGACCATCTATCTCTAGACCATCTATCTCTAGACCATCTATCTCTAGATCTATCTCTAGGGCAGATTCATTCACATCATCACTGCCAATATCAAGTACAAACTCATCAGAACCAGAGTCTTGGCTGTCTTCTGGTGGAAGCTCCAGCACTTCTTCGGTTTCCTGCGATGGCTGTATATTGTTGGTATCCAGTGACATAGTTTCCTCTAGTAATTCATTACTTGCATCATCTGATAAACTCATATCTGCATCACTGTCTAATGATAAATCTAAATCGTTACCCCCTTCTGCCTTGATAGGTGCTGCATCTACTGAGCCTGAGTCCATATCATCATCACTTGTGATATTCAAGACACCGCCACCTGCTGACTCTGCTGGAACCTCTTCATCCTCACCTGCTACAGGCGTTTCAAACAAGGCTCTGTTTGGAGACATTTCCTGCCACATGACTGTTGCCATATCCCAATGTTCGCCTTGTCCGTCTGTTATCTTATAAATGACTCTGGCAGCCTCTTCATATGATTTTTTATTTCTAGCAACATAAAAAACTTCCAGTAATTTGTTATGGAAATCCATGTTGTCTGGATCATTTTCCAATGCACTTCTTATGGAAGCTTCAGCTTCATCAAAATGTTCATAGGCAAGAAATATATTAATCCCCTCCATAGGATCATCTCCTGGTGTTTTTGCAATATTTTTTTCTGGCACTGCACCTGCCTCTTCGGACACATCAAATGCATCAATATCTGGCAATACCGTCTCATCCTCATCTTCTGGTAATTCTGTTTCATCTTCTGGTGATGCTGTCCCATCTTCAAGATCAGCAATGATCGTGGCTGATTCGTCATCAAAATCATGAAATTTATCCTCTGAAAACGTAATTCCTTCGACGTATTCATTACGTCGTTTGAGAAATATCTTTAGAGAAATAAAAAGCAGTAATAAACCGCCAACAATACTTGCTACGAGTACCGATTGAGCCTTGGCTTTTTCAAACACAGCCATAGCCATATCTGCGAACTTAGGTAACCAAGTGCCAGTTCCTTCATTGACAAAAACCATGACCTTACCCATCAGTCCATCTTCTGCGCCTGAATCCTCTAATGCCATTATTTCCTCAACAACATCTTCTTCAGCAAAAGATTTGGGTTCTATTGAAACGGCTTCAAGCTCTACTACAGTCTCTGCACTTTCTTGTTGTTGTGCTGCTGCAACCATGATTTGTTCTTGCAAAGCAGCCAGCTCATTTTCTTTAAGTACAATGAGACGTTTTAAGTCATCGATAATACCATCGGTTTCAAGCAGCTTGTTCTTCAGTTCTGCATTTTCCAGAAACAGGGCTTCAGTAGATTCATTTGCCAATACCAATTCAGTATTTAAGGCATCGGTATTAGCCTCTGATAATGCTTTAGTCATCTGGTTACCCCCAGATCCTTTATCAGTCTCAGAAATGAGCCGTAATTCTGCCCTGTTTTCACGTTCAGTATCTGTGACAGATTCCCATTTGTCACCCCCAAGCTCTTCAGTCATACCTTTTTCGCTATACTGACTATCGGCACTAATATTTTCTGATTGTTGACTGATGTGGGTTGAGATTCTACCTTTGTATTCATCCCACAACGCATGCTGGCTGTTTACTTGCGCTAATACATCTTTTTTATTCAAAAAATCGATTTCTGCTGTATCTGGTATCTGGAGAATAGCACCGCGTTTAAGGCCATTGATATTATTTTCAATAAATGCCTCAGGGTTAGCATGTAAAATGGCAAGCATCATTTGTTGGATGCTGAATGATGTGCCAGACCTTGCTGCCGTAGCAATTGACCACAGGGTATCCCCAGTAACTGCGGGACCATATTCCCCACTTATAACATATGAACCCAAAGATTCATGGTCATAAGGTTTGTAGTCTGGAGTAGATGTGGGGTGTTGTATGGCAATTTTTTTCTTACTGCCATGCTCAGCATAAACAGGCGGGTCAAGTAAAACGGTATACTCTCTAAACAATCTGCCTTTAGACCAATTTATCTCCAGTAAAAAATTAAGGAATGGTTCTTGAATTGACTCGCTACTGCGAATCTTAATGTAGTCAGATCCTTCCTCAGTTTCTTGGATTTCAAAGCGCAGGCGAGTAAGTAGGAATGTGCGCTTAATATTTGTCCGGTTAAATGCGTCTTGGTTAGCAAGAGAAACACTCAGACTGTCAAGTTCGACCGCAGTGGCTGAAAGTAATTTAATTCTTGCTTTAAGCGGTTGGTTTAATGCAGATTGAAGCTCAAGCTTGCCCACACTCAAAGCATTGGCAACTCCCGGCACCACTAATGTCAACAGAATGAATATTATTCTAAATTTCATCCAGCACGCCCCTAACCCTCTGCGTTATTTCTTTAATGCTTTAAATCTTAGGGTTTCAGATCTAAGAATAATGAATAGCTTCGTTGTATACGTCCATTAGGCCAGCGCACATCCAGAACAAAGCTCAACGAAGGCTCTCGCAAGGGGGTTTTACTGGTAACTCTTAAATAGGGCTCGTCCCCCTGATTGTCGATAAGTTCAGCCTCTAAATCGCGCCAAACCCTCAAACTCAAGTCTTCTTCATCAGGACGACTCGCGCTTAACCTTAACGCACTGAGGTCGCCTTCTTTCGGGGAAATTAAAGGAATAAAAACTTCAAGTCTTTGATTTAAATATGATTTTAACTTTAATTCCCCTAACGCTAATGCTTGTGCTGCAGGTTGAAACCCTGCAAACAACAAGATAAAGCTCATTAATAAAATTCTTATGTTCGTTGTTTTTATATTCATTGGTTTATAAAGAATATCCTGATTAAAAATTGTTGATTTTCAATAAGTTAAGTAATATTACATAGAGGAAATCTGTGACAGCAATCTTCTATAGCACAGTTAGTGTCACCTAAACACACAGTAATTGTGTGGTAAGCAACCTACGAATCTCCTTTATAATTACACCTTAACTATAGCTTATAAATAGTCTTTTACCAAAATTTCAGCGATTTGAACACTATTTAATGCTGCACCTTTGCGAACATTATCGGAAACTATCCACAAATTCATGCCTCTAGGGTGTGAAATATCTTCTCGAATTCGCCCAACAAAGACTGAATCAGTGCCCACAGCCTCACTTGCAGCTGTTGGGTAAGCGCCGTTCTTATGCTCATCCATTAACACGATGCTAGGCTTATTGCTGAGTATTTTTCTTACATCCTGCGCAGACAATTTCTTCTTAGTTTCGACATGGACTGCCTCTGAATGCCCGAAGAATACAGGAATTCTAACTGCGGTCGGATTCACCTGAATAGTTTCATCCTCGAATATTTTTCTGGTTTCCCAGACCATTTTCATTTCTTCCTTGGTATACCCATTTTCCTGGAAACTGTCGCACTGAGGCAGGGCATTAAAAGCAATTTGCTTGGGATATACTTCGCACACTGCAGACCGTCCGTTCAATAGTTCAGTAGTCTGTTTTGCTAATTCTTCTATTGCCTTTTTTCCCGTGCCAGATACGGCCTGATAGGTACACACATTGATGCGCTCAATAGTTGCAGCATCATGGATAGGCTTCAGTGCTACCAACATCTGAATCGTTGAGCAATTTGGATTGGCAATAATACCCCTGTTTTTATAATCGGCAATGGCATGGGGGTTGACCTCAGGCACGACCAAAGGAATCTCGTCGTCATAACGAAATTCCGAAGTATTATCAATCACCACGCAACCTGCCTGGGTAGCACGTGGCGCATGCGCTCTAGACACGGGAGCACCCGGAGAAAAAAGACCAATATCAATACCTTTAAAATCAAATTTTTCTATATCTTCAACAACAATAGTCTTGCCATTACACCTAATAGTTGCACCAGCGGAACGACTACTGGCAAGCGCAACGATATTTTCCGCAGGAAAATTACGTTCTTGCAGAATAGTCAGTATGGTTTCACCAACAACACCGGTGGCACCAGCAACCGCAATATTAAATTTTTTACTCATTAAAAAAACTCCATTACCTGAAGATCTAAAGACTCAAATCGTATTAATTAAAGTACCGCGACAATAGCATCGCCCATTTCACTGGTAGATACCTTTACCATACCTTCAGAAAATATATCAGCTGTCCTCAAACCATTTTCTAATACCTTTTGTACCGCCCGTTCTACTCGGCAAGCTTGTGTTGTCTCTGCCAAGGAATACCTTAACATCATGGCTAAGGACATTATTGTTGCCAGAGGATTGGCAATATTTTGTCCGGAAATGTCAGGCGCAGAGCCATGAATAGGCTCATATATACCTCGACCTTCAGCATTCAACGAGGCTGAAGGTAACATCCCAATTGACCCCGTAAGCATTGAAGCTAAATCAGATAAAATATCGCCAAACATATTTGTGGTGACAATAACGTCGAATTGCCTAGGGTCTCTAACCAATTGCATGGCTGCATTATCCACGTACATATGTTCCAGACTAACCTCTGGATAATCCTTTGACATGCAGGATATAACTTCACGCCAGAGTTTAGTCGCTTCCAAGACATTTGCCTTATCTACTGAACACACTTTTTTATTTCTCTTCATGGCTACATCAAATGCAGTATGCGCAATTCTTTCTATCTCCATTTCCTTATAAACGAGTGTGTTGAAACCTTCACGCTGCCCATTCTCTAAGGTTCTAATTCCGCGCGGTTGTCCAAAATAGATGCCGCCTGTCAACTCACGCACAATCATGATATCCAGCCCGTCAATTACCTCCGGTTTTAAAGAAGAAGCATTTCTTAACTCCTCATATAATATGGCGGGTCTTAGATTGGCGTACAGACCAAGGCCAGCACGAATGGCCAAAAGACCTCTTTCCGGTTTTAAAGAGCATTCAATCTTGTCCCATTTTGATCCACCAACAGCACCCAGTAAAATTGCGTCAGATTGCTTCCCTAATGCGAGGGTTGCCTCAGGCAATGGTACGCCCGTCTCATCAATGGCACTGCCACCGATTAAACCTTGTTTGATGCTTATCTGGAGACCATACTGCTTCGATAATGCATGCAACACTTTTTCCGCCTCCATGACAATTTCTGGACCGATCCCGTCTCCAGGGAGAATTAATATATTTTTACTCATAACACTAATGTCTTAAAATTTATTAAATATTATGTCTTATCAGCATACTGTCATAACACAGCACAACAAAGGGTGACAAAGGATACATCAAGTTGCTGGATTGTTCATCCGTAGAGTGGTGCAGGGCGACAATAATCAGACAATTAATTAGTGATAGCAGTGTTGAATTATTTTTAGTCGGCATATAGCCTATGACTACACATTTTTTTCTGTATGCTAAACAATAAACTCTTAACCTTTTGTGAATCTTGGACTTGAAAAATTACACCCATACCCCTTTGAGAGGCTTGCAGAACTCAAGCAAACAAGAAGCGTCTGTTATCGCAGAGTAAGACACATGATTGATCTATCTATCGGCGAACCCAAGCATATCACCCCAAAATTTATTTTGGATAAACTACATAAACAAATCCCCCCAAAGCAGCGTCTTACCCAACAACGCGAGGTATCTATGAGTTAAGACAAGCCATCGCAATTTGGTTAGTCAAAAGATTCGGCTTGCCTAAAAATAGTATCACTGCCGAACAAAATGTCTTGCCAGTCAATGGTACACGAGAAATACCGCTTGCCTTTATCCAATGTGTCATTAGATACTCATCACAAATATACAAAAAATCAATGATGCGCCTATTATCATACTTCCCAATCCGTTCATATCAAATATATGAAGGTGCAGCATTTTTAGCCTCAGCAGAGCCTTACCACATGAATTGTGTCAAAAACAATAAATTTCTTCCTGACTTTGATGCTGTGCCTGACAATATCTGACAACGATGTCAGCTTATTTACCTATGTTCTCCAAGTAACCAAACTGGTGCAGTCCTAAATCAGAATGTCATAGAGAAATTGCTAAATTTGGCAGACAAACATGAGTTTATTATTGCTGCTGACGAATGTTATTCAGAAATCTATTTCGACGAAACATCCCCTCCCATTGAGTTGTGACAGACCGCAGAAAATCTTGGACGAAACGATTGTAAACATTGCATTTTTCATAGCCATTCAAAGCGATCAAATGTCCTAGGAATGTGATCCGATTTTGTCGCATGTAATGCTGAACTCATACAAGTTTTTTTCGTTACCGTAACTTACCATGGTTGCTCCATACCGCTTTATACGCAAATGGCAAGCATTGTTGCATAGCAAGATGAAAAACATGTTTAAGCTAACAGGCGTGTATCGGCAAAAGTTTGATACTGTATTAGACATACTCAAATCAGTAATAAGTATCACGAAACCAGATGCCAGCTTTTACCTCTGACTGGAGACACTCATCTCTGATATTGAGTTTTCAGCCAAGACTATATTACAAACAATAACATAACTGTGTTGCCTGAAAATTTCCTGTCACGTAGCATGACCACTGGTAATCTTGATGAAAATAGAATACATATCGCGCTTGTCGCTGAAACAGAACAATACATTGAGGCAGCCGAAAGAATATGTGACTATATCAAGACAATTTAGCCAGAATATTTGCCAATAATTTACCAAAAGAAATATTTAATTAGAAAACTAAGATTTAGAGAACTTGAAAAACATGAATAATATTGAAAACATCGTTAATGAACATTTTGAAAACCGCTCTAATATAACACCAGCATCCGCCAGTCAGGAATTAAAAAGTGCTGTTCATGAAATAATTTCCAGATTAGATGATGGAAGCATGCGTGTTGCTGAAAAAGAAGAAGGCGAATGGACGGTGAATCAATGGCTAAAAAAAGCTGTACTGCTTTCTTTCTTGATTGAAGAAAACAAAGTCATTGATGGTGGATTTACAAAATACTACGATAAGGTTCCATTAAAATTCAAAAATATGGACAAAGGCGATTTTGAGAAAATTGGCGCACGTATTGTACCTCCAGCAAATGCCCGTCGTGGTAGTTATATCGCGCCTGATGTTGTTATGATGCCATGTTATGTAAATATCGGCGCTTATGTGGACGCAGGTAGCATGGTAGACACATGGACTACTGTTGGTTCCTGTGCTCAAATCGGAAAAAATGTTCACCTGTCTGGTGGTGTAGGTATTGGCGGTGTTCTCGAACCCTTGCAAGCCAATCCAACTATTATTGGCGATAACTGCTTTATAGGTGCACGTTCAGAAATAGTGGAAGGTGTAATTGTTGACGATGGCGTTGTTATCTCTATGGGCGTATACATCGGTCAAAGCACTCGTATTTTTAATCGTGAAACAGGTGAGATAAGCTATGGTTATATTCCGCCAGGCTCTGTTGTTGTTTCAGGTAGTTTACCTTCCAAAGATGGGACTCATAGTCTCTATTGCGCAGTCATCGTTAAACAAGTAGATGAAAAAACACGTGGCAAGGTAGAGGTAAATGAATTATTGCGTAATATTTAATCATGCTGAATTTTACAACTTCCACAATACATGAAGAATATTCGACAAACTTATACCTGATGAGTAAGTGGGAGCCGATCCAGTTTATCTGAAATAGGTTTTACGCAGGTTTTCAGAACTAGAATGGTTATTACTGGTTACCATTTTATTTTATGCAAAAATTCCTGTATCCATATTAAACACCAATGGATTATTCTGAAATACTCCCTTAATTTTGCGATATATATGCCTGTATTCCGTTATCTAAATTCTTATAAAGAACGGATACATTGGAAACTGATCGCAGAAGTATGGATCATGATTTTCTATACCGCATTCGCGCTATGACATACAGATGGAATAAACAGTCCTCTTAATAAGCCTATATCTTCTAATTATTATCACAAGCGGCATACTCTAGAAAAATTAACGGCATTATTAACGTTTGGCTTAATCTCTATCTTGTGTATTTTTATGGGTCTGCCAATGCTGCAGGATGATTCGCTACCGATGCTGGAGCATTTTGGTCGTATAATGACAATATTATCCCCTTATCTGATCGTAGCTTATCTGACTACTATGCTTTCTTCAAATTTACAATTAGCAAAAAAATGTTTAAACATCTATCAGAGGTAGATGAAATGACTGGTTTGATGAATCGTAGATCTTTTGACAGCATCATGACAAGCGGACATAACAGATCAACCGGACGTAATAACACCTATTCTATTTTGATGATTGATGCTGATGGATTAAAACTGGTTAACGATGGTACGATCACGCAGCAGATGATAAATTGACTGCAGCCTTGGCAAAGGCAATCGCTTACGCAAAACAGACTCTCCAGCAAGGTATGGTGGTAACGAGCTTATTTTTCTATTGCCTGAAACAAACAAGCAACAAGCCAAAGATACCAGAGAGAAAATAAGAAGAATAATAGAAAATGCTTCTTTTCATATGGTGGATAATTTGACCATGACTACCGTGAGTATCGGTATTGCAGTTATCCAGAGCATAATAAAATACGATCGCCATAGCAGATAAAGCACTTTATAAGAGTAAACGCGAAGATCGTAATCAAGTTTGCGCTATATGAGAATTATAATGTAAAGAACGCTTAATGGATTATATTTAAGCAAAACAGTTACAAAGAAATATTTATTCCCCCTCAAGAAAGCGGCCTATATCCAGCTTGCTTAGGCTAAGCAAGCTTCAAGTAAACATCTCATTGAGTCAATGCTTGGCTTAGTATTTTTCTCTAAGTTTTTCTCTAGACTGACTTTATTTTCCTGTGACTTACTAAAGGCACGGCAAGCCAATGCCAAGCTGGCAGAAAACACTCAAGTGACACAAACCTATTTATGCTTTAATAAAAAAAGACCCCATTTTCAGGGGTCTTTATCTTCCAGAGGAACTGTTCTTGAAGCTTGGGTCTACAATTTAGCCAATCTTCTGGCTATTTTGCGCCGATATTCCTTATCTTACTTTGGTCACGAATACATCTGCAGAACGATATTTTCTATCTTGTCTGCGCCAGTGCTAAAACTGGTTTGCTATCTTCTTCCTTTTCTTCTAGCCTTCTTCTTAGCCTTCTTCTTAGCCTTCTTCTTAGCTTTTTTCTTAGCTACTTTCTTCTTAGCTTTCTTTTTAGCTTTCTTCTTGGCTACTTTCTTTTGGCTAGCCTTCTTCTTGGCTACTTTTGTCTTCTTTTTTGCTGCACGTCTTTTTGTCTTCTTTTTTGCTGCACGTCTTTTTGTCTTCTTTTTTGCTGCACGTCTTTTTGTCTTCTTTTTTGCTGCCATAATTTTAGACTCCTCTAGAATCTTTAATTGATTAAACAAAATTCAACTTACAATACAACACTAAATAAAAAAACACGCCGCCATTATAGTTATGTTTTTAATAATTTCTACAATATTTTAACATTTTTTTATTTATTCTTAATGGCAACTATATTTTAATATAAAAATAGTATGATAAAAACAACAAAAAAAATATTAAACTAACAATCTAAAAATAGTCTCACTTATCTCTTTCATTTGCCCAGATCCATTAGTTTTAATATAGACTGGATATGTTTCTAAGCTTTCATCTTCACTTGATGAGTAATAATCTATTAACGGTGCTGTTTGTTGATGATAAATATCAAGACGTTTACGCACAATATGTTCTGCATCATCATCACGCTGAATTAATGCTTCGCCTGTTTCGTTATCCTGATTTTCTGTTTTGGGGGGGTTAAATTTCACATGATAAACGCGACCTGATGCAGGATGAATGCGCCTTCCGCTCATACGTTCAATGATCTCATCATCATCTACCTGCAATTCTAAGACAAAATCGACATCAATCCCCATTTTTTTCATTCCTTCTGCCTGCGCTATCGTTCTTGGAAACCCATCAAACAAATAACCCGCAATGCAATCACTTTCAGAAATATAATCCTGAACCAACTGTAAAATTAGCTCATCCGAGACCAATTCTCCTGCATCCATTACTTTTTTTGCTTCAATTCCAAGAAGCGTTTTGGCGCCAACGGCAGCCCTTAATATATCTCCTGTAGAAATCTGTGGTATCCCATATTTTTCACATATCATTCTCGCCTGCGTACCTTTTCCAGCACCTGGCGGGCCAAGTAAAATTAATTTCATTACTTTATATTTTCCTTTATATATACTTCGTTAATTTATCAATAGTTAGAAACCTAATGTATTCATTAAATAAATCTTTCATGAAAATTGAACTAGACGACACATTAACTCACCCCTGCCGAATCAATTCGTATGAACAAAACTTGATTGTGGTAGGCAGTAAACAATTCACTTCCAGTTTAATCATTACACCGTCAATCATCATTGACAATTGGCCGCCTCAAATATTTGCAGATATTGCATCGCATCATTTAGAGCAAATTCTGGAAATGCAGCCTGAATTAATCCTTTTAGGTACAGGTCATAAACAGCATTTCCCTGATACGGAACTTCTTTTAAGCACTGCCAAGCTGAACATTGGATTTGAAGCCATGGATACTGGGGCTGCATGCCGTAGTTATAATATTTTACTGCAAGAAGGTCGCAATATTGCCGCAGCTTTACTGATGATCGAATAAATACTTATGCCAAGCTTGCACATGCAAAGTGTCTGGTACAAGACTTCCTTATTCTAATATCTAGCTTAAATATCTGTCTTGGATGTTTAAGTTGTTTCAATTCGTATGCGTATATCTTATAAGACATACTCTTTAAAATTTTCTTTTTTTCAGGATTATTTTACTTAATTATCGTGGCATTTTTATAGTGTTTTAGCCGAAACGCTCAAGTTTTGGATTTGGGTAGGTATCTAGTAGGTGCGACCGAAGTTCCATTTTTTCGGATCTCAAAATGAAGGAGTGGTTGCCCATTATTATCCTGTCCCATTTTTGCGATTTTCTGCCCGCTTGAAATACTGTCTCCTTCTTTCACCATCAGTACACTGTTGTGCGCATAAGCACTCAGATAAGCTTCATTGTGTTTTATAATGATGAGTTTTCCATAGCCTGGAAGGCCGCTACCACTATACACAACGACTCCAGCGCCTGATGCTTTGACAAGCTGTCCTTCTTTGCCCGCAATATCTATGCCTTTTTTTGAAATAGGCGAGTTAGATTTAATCAATTTCCCTTTTGTTGGCCATTGCCAATTTATATTCCTAACATATTTAACCGATTCATTTTTTTTGCTTATTTTTTTAGTAGCTTCAGGGTTTTGTTCTGAGGGTTTTTTCTCTGTAGTTTTTGTATTTTCTGGAACTGTTTTTTTAACTACGGCTTCCTCTGTCAAAGGGGCAATTAAGCGAACCACCTGGCCCGGGTAAATAACATAAGGTGTTTTGATCTTATTCCAACGAGCGATTTCTTTATAATCCAAATGATAATTCCATGCTATGGAGTAAAGCGTATCACCACTTTGCACTTTTTGATGGGTTTGTTTTTTTACGAGTGCAGATTGTAACTTGGCGGGTATGTTTTTGGCGGTGGATTCAAACCCTTCTTCCTCTTTACTGTCATAACTGGAGACAGGAGCCATATTATGCGTACTGCATGAGGAAATGAACTGACTAATAAAAACGTGCACAAACAAGCACGTAAACAACAAAATACGGTGTCGTTGTTTTTCATTCTTCATTGATTTTTTCCCGATAATGTTGTCTGAGTCAGGTTTCCTCAACCAATAATGCCCTCCAACATGGGCACAAAACTCACCATGTCGAGACGCTCTTCTTCAAAACCAGTTTCTCTTCGAGTAATTAACAATAACTGCTGCTTACCAAGCGAACCAACAGGTATGACCATACGGCCATTCATAGCTAATTGTTCCGGTAAAATTTCAGGGACTCCCGTCGGTGCTGCAGAAACGATAATGCCGTCAAATGGTGCATACTGAGGCCAGCCCATATTGCCATCACCATATTTTACCCGGACATGACTGCATTGAAGCAAATGTAATTTCTGGCGTGCCTTTTTCAGCAAAGCATCAATCCGCTCAATACTGTAAACACGGCGCACCAATTGCGCCAGGATGGCGGTCTGATAACCGCAACCTGTACCTACCTCTAGGACATTTTTAATACCCCCTGCGGACAAAAGAACTTCAATCATTCTTGCGACGATATAGGGTTGAGAAATTGTCTGATTATAACCTATAGGCAATGCAATATTTTCATAAGCCCTGCTGGCCAGTGCTTCATCTACAAATATGTGTCTGGGTGTGTTCATAATCACAGACAATATATCTTCAGAAACAATGCCCATTTCTCTAAGCTTGGTAATAAGTTTGAAGCGTGTTCTCTGAGAGGTCATACCTATACCTTGTAGATCGATTTTCATAGCGTATCCTTTAAGCTTTTATTAAGTCTTTCGCCAAGCCACCGAGTCACGTCCTCAATAACGCTATATTTTGTTAAATCAGCTTGTAATGGTGTAACTGATACATTGTTATTGTTAATTGCATGAAAATCCGTTCCTGGCCCTGCATCCTGTTCTGAACCCACTGACCCTACCCAAAAAATAGTCTGTCCCCTAGGGTCTTTAGATTTCACTGCTGGTTCTGGTTTGTGTCTGTTGCCAAGGCGTGTCACCTCAAAGATACCAATCTCCTTATAGGGTATGTCTGGCACATTCACATTCAATAACAATTCAGTTTCAAAATTCTGGTTTGGCAATGATTTGATTATTTCCAAAATTACCCTGACGGCGGTATCAAAATGAACAGGATCCCCCTTACTTGCCAGAGAGACAGCAATTGCAGGGCAACCTAAAAACCTTGCTTCCATTGCAGCTGCCACTGTTCCTGAGTACAAGACATCATCACCCAGATTTGCGCCGGCATTGATTCCGCTTATGACCATATCTGGCTCCTCTTCAAGTAACCCCGTAATGGCCAAGTGCACGCAGTCTGCCGGAGTCCCATTTACGCAAATAAAGCCATTATCAGCTGTATGCACATAGAGGGGGGCATCAAGTGTTAGTGAGTTACTGGCGCCACTTCTATTGCGCTCTGGCGCAACAACGATGACCTCGCCTAACTCTTTAAGCACTTCTGCGAGCATTGTTAGGCCTATCGCCTGATAACCATCATCATTACTTAATAGATAGCGCATGCCTAGCAGCTACTTTATGAGTAAAAATTCCAGCAATGCTTTCTGAGCATGCAATCGGTTTTCTGCCTCATCCCAAACCACACTTTGCTCACCATCAATGACATCAGCAGTGACTTCTTCCCCTCTGTGCGCAGGCAAACAATGCATAAACAATGCATTATGGGCAATGGTCATCAATTCTGTATTGACTTGATAGGGTGCAAAAAAATTGACTCGTTCACGAGCTTCTGCTTCTTGGCCCATGCTCGCCCAGACATCTGTCACCACAAGGTCGGCATCTTTGACCGCAGCTTTTGCATCAGGAAAATATTCAACGTGATCAATTGCCGAACTCACAATAGCTTCATCAGGCAAATAACCTTCAGGACAAACATAGCGAAAATTAAAGCCATACAACCGTGCAGCATTGATATAGGAGTGACACATATTGTTGCCATCCCCTAACCAGACAACTGTCTTGTTTTCGATTGAACCCCTATGTTCATAATAGGTTTGCATATCGGCCAACAACTGACAGGGATGATAAGTATCTGACAGGCCATTTATAACCGGCACACTCGCATAACTTGCCAAGCGCTCGATTTTTTCCTGTTCAAACGTACGGATCATGATGGCATCTGCCATGCCAGATAGTACGCGAGCGGTATCTTCAATAGGCTCACCACGTCCAAATTGAGCGCCATCAGGAGACATAAAAATTGCATGACCGCCAAGCTGTGCCATACCAGCTTCAAAAGATACGCGTGTACGTGTCGATGATTTCTCAAATATCATCGCCAATACCTTGCCTTTCAATGGCTGATGCAACACTCCTTTTTTTAAATCTGACTTAATTTCAATGCCCCGTTTTACCAAACCCTGTAATTCACTGGCATTCAAATCTGTCAAGTTAAGAAAATGTCGCAGGCTCATAAATTACTCCTGTTCGACTACGCCTGTTGTAAAAATATTTTGACGATGCGAATGACCTTTTCAACAATTTGTTGTGCAATATCCTCATCAATAATTAACGGTGGTAACAAGCGAATAACATTCTCGGATGTGACGTTAATCAAAAGGCGTTCTTCCAGCGCCATAGTGACCAAATGAGTGCAGTCTTTGTCTAATTCGACTCCTATCATCAAACCTTTGCCTCGAATCGACACTACACCCTCTATTTCATTAAGCCCGTTTTTTAAAGATGCCAACATTTCTGCGCCAAGTTTTGCTGCATTCTCGTGTAATTTTTGTTTTGACAAAATATCGATTACTGCCAGACCTGCACGTGAGGCCAGAGGGTTACCGCCAAACGTCGAGCCATGATTTCCTGGCTGAATCAATTGAGCTGCCACCCCTCTGGCAAGACATGCGCCTATTGGCATGCCGTTTCCCAAGGCCTTGGCTAAAGTCATTATATCAGGCCTTATATTTTCATGTTGAAAGGCAAACCATGCGCCCGTCCGGCACATGCCTGTTTGAATCTCATCTAGAATCAACAAGCAATTATTTCGATCGCAGATATTCCGTACGTTTTTCAAGTAAGCTTGATCTGGAATAATAATACCCCCTTCACCCTGTATTGGTTCCAATAGCACCGCAACTACATTTTTATCTACAGTGCTGTTATTTAGTGCCTCTATGTCGTTATAGGGAACATGTGCGAATTTTTCGACCAATGGTTTAAAACCATCTTGCACCTTGGGATTTCCTGTAGCACTAAGGGTTGCCATGGTTCGGCCATGAAAGCTATTTGTCGCTGTGATAATGACTGGATGGTCAATTCCTTGATTACATCCGTATAAGCGAGCAATCTTGATTGCTGCTTCATTCGCCTCTGCACCAGAATTTGCGAAAAATACTTTGTCCATTCCAGCAAGCGATGTAAGACGCGCAGCAAGCGCCTCTTGCAAAGGAATATGATAAAGGTTTGAGGTATGTGACAACTTACCAGCTTGGTCTGTAATTGCCTGCACCACATCAGGATGTGCATGACCGAGTCCACATACGGCAATACCACTTAAGGCATCCAGATATTGCTTTCCATCTTGGGAAGTCAGCCAGACACCTGACCCACGTTCAAATGCGATGGGCAGAGGTTCATAACTCGACATTAAAGCATTATCCAAAATATCTACTCGGCTTTGTGACATCACTAACTAATTTCTTATAAAAAATAAACTAAATATTATTGGCTAAGGTCTCTTTACCGCAAAGTTATGTATGAGTAATTAAGAACTTAATCATTAAAAATCGCAATGCTCTAAACGGCAAATCCGGTCAGTCAGACCGGATTTTAGAAAACAAATTTTGTGAAAAAATAGACTTTTTTCTACTAGAAAGGAAGGCCACCATGACCATAGCCCACCATGCACATAATCATAGGTATGGATAAAAGCGTATTGGTTCTTGATGCCATCAATGCCACCATTTTGCCTTTTGCAATTTCATCGGCGCTGGCTTCGACAATACCTAATATTTTCTTCTGGTTTGGCCAAATTAAAACCCAAACATTAAACAACATAATGGTTCCTAACCATGCACCTATACCAATAACTTGCGCGTCACCATACAGGGTGAAGGCATCTTTTAAACCGATTCCCGATACCTCCAATGCGACAGCGCCACTTAACCATGTGAGTAATGCGCCCCACCTAAACCACCACAGCGCACGTGGCGCAATATATTTGTTAATTGCAGCGGGACCAGGACCGCCTTCATCAGCCAAAGCTGCGCCCACAGCAGGCACTTGCACGAAGTTGAAGTAATAAAGCAAGCCTATCCAGATAATGCCAAAAAAAACATGCAGCCAAACAAGGAGAGACCATATATTTAGTTCACCGACCCCGACCGCTAATATAATCACAAACGCAGTAATAAAACCTAGGATTATCGTGCCATTCACTGATTTAAGTGGATTCATGTAAATTCTCCATAACAATATAAATTAAAAAATTCGTGCGAATTATACGTGAGTAACTACTGACTTTCATCTTTTAATTCGACAAAATTCAACAGAATCCTATCGTGATGACTGGCGCTAAATTAATGCCGAATTTTTTAAGTGTTTTAGATATTGATGTTTAAAAAATAAAATATTTAACATGCTATAATGTTCGCCGAATTAATTAATCTTCCTTATTGAGGAGCTTGTAAGAAGATGGATACACAAGAACGCATCAAAAATGTAATTGAAAATAATGATATCATTATTTTCATGAAGGGTTCTCCAGAGGCGCCGCAATGTGGCTTCTCCAAACGCACATCGGAAGCATTGAAAGCCTGTAATGCAGATTTTACATACATTGATGTCCTTGCCGAACCAGAAATCCGCTCTGACTTGCCACAATATTCTAACTGGCCTACATTTCCACAATTATTTGTCAAAGGTGAGTTGATCGGCGGTTGCGACATTGTCATGGATTTATTTCAAAAAGGGGAATTACAAGTAATGATCGACACCGCCACAGATTGATTCAACATTGGAGATTGATGGATTAATTAATGATATTTTTGGGATGATGTTTTTTTGGGTGAGTATTTTTTTGGAAAAATACAGAATTAAGGAGGCAATAATCACGCTACAGCATCATCGTTCCATGCCAATACCAAGCTTAAATAAAATTAACCATCAAACTGCCCCTTAGCATTTTTCCATAAGCAATGCCCGTTGCTTTCTTTGTCCACTGCTTCAAGTTTCTTAAAATGGGCTTCCAGTTCTTCGCAAGTCGGGGTGATGATGCGTAATTTTGGTCGATCCTCGGAAAGCTGCCTCACTTTATCAGGATTTTGGCTGTAACTTGGCTCATTATCATGCAGCAAAAGATCTGTTTGTCCGCCCGTCATCGCCAGATACACATCTGATAGAATCTGCGCATCCAGCAACGCGCCGTGAACATCGCGGTGCGAATTATCTATTTCATATCTTTTGCAAAGTGCATCAAGACTATTTTTTTGCCCAGGATGCATCTTTCTGGCTATAACCAAGGTATCGATAACGATGCAATAGTCTTCAATTTTACCCCATTTGCGACCCAATTTTTTCAATTCTGCATTAATAAAACCAAGGTCAAATGGTGCATTATGGATAATCAGCTCACTATCTTTAATAAAATTAATAAATTCCTGGGCAGCATCGGCAAAAATCGGTTTGTCTTTTAAAAAAGCATCGCTAATACCATGCACATCATAAGCACCATCTTCAATCTCACGCCCGGGATTTAAATACTGTTGATAATGATTGCCGGTCTTGCGACGATTAGTCAATTCGACACAACCAATCTCAATAATACGGTGACCCTGTTTTGGCTCTAAGCCCGTTGTTTCGGTATCAAGTACTATCTGACGCATACCAGAATGACTCCTTAAAAGTTTGCTGTGACATATTCAGAATTTGCCTTTGTTGTTTTCTAATTGCAATTCATTTACTCCTTTATTTGCAAGGGCATCCGCCAATTCATTTTCACGATGGCCACTATGACCTTTTACCCATCGCCAATTTATTTGATGTTGATTCCTAACTGTATCCAAACGTCGCCACAAACCCTCATTCTTGACAGGCCTTTTTGCTGCTGTTTTCCATTGTCTTTTCTTCCAGCCCTCGATCCAATCTGTAATGCCATTCATAACATATTTTGAATCAGTTGTTAAAATAACATTGCAAGGTTCGCTGAGTGATTCTAGTCCGATAATTACGGCTGTTAGTTCCATTCTATTGTTTGTCGTTTCAAGCTCGCCGCCATACAATGTTTTTTCTTTTTCCTGAAAGCGCAGCAACACCCCCCACCCCCCCGGGCCAGGATTACCGCGACAAGCACCATCAGTAAATATTTCAACCTGCTTATTCGTCTTTGTTATTTCATTGCTCATATTCATTACTAAAGTCATACTCAATTAAGATGGTTATTTCTAATAATCAACCCAACCAGAGCTTAACATAATAAAAAAACACCTCTAACATAGATGTTTTTGCTTGACCAATTAGCTTCTCAGCCCTAGCATTGCGCAATGAGAAAATCATCCACTGCGTACTTTCTTCTTGCAATCTTTTTCCTCAGTGCATGTAATCTCACATCACATCATGATAAGGCTAATATTGCTTCTAAATCTCTGGCAGATGCCAACACCAAGACCGGAACTCAAGGTCAGAATATAAATACACATATTGGAAAAAATCCAAGATTATCAATTACCACAAGCTCTGGAAAAAATAAGCTTGCTGGCAAAGAGATTGACACGTGGAGGCGTATTGCAGCGGGGTTACGACTAAAAAGAGATATCTCAAAAAAAACCACTGCAGACAAGCTTGCTTGGTATGTTAGAAATCAGGCGTATCTTGACCGAGTATCAGAACGCGCCTCACCATACCTCTATTATATCGTTGAGGAACTTGAAAAACGGGATATGCCTCTGGATATTGCACTCTTACCCGTTGTTGAAAGCGCATACTACCCATTCGCTTATTCCCCTAGCCACGCCTCAGGAATATGGCAATTTATCCCTGCTACTGGGAAAAATTATGGCTTAAAACAAAACTGGTGGTATGACGGGCGTAGAGATATTATCGCTGCAACAGATGCGGCCTTGAATTACCTGCAGAAACTCCATAAGGAATTTAACGATGACTGGTTGTTGGCACTCGCAGCTTACAACTACGGTGAAGGAAATGTTGCGCGAGCCATAAAACGTAATAAGAAAGCTGGTAAAGCAATTGATTTTTTTTCATTAAGATTACCAAGAGAAACGCGTGGGTATGTCCCGAGCTTACTTGCCGCTGCTGAAATCGTTTCCGATCCGAGTAAATATAAAATTACGCTCAAACCAATCGCCAATACCCAATATTTCGAAATAATAGATACCAAAAGTCAAATTGATCTTGCAATAGCAGCAGAGCTTGCCGAACTATCAATTGAAGAACTCTATACATTAAACTCGGGTTTTAATCGATGGGCCACTCACCCAAAAGGTCCTCACCGTTTACTCATCCCCGTTAATAAAGCCTCTGCATTCGAGAATAAGCTTGCCTCAATCTCACCTAATGATCGCATTAATTGGCAGCAACACAAAATTAAAAAAGGCGAGTCTCTAAGCCTTATCGCGGCACGCTATAAAACAAGTATTGCAACACTAAAACAGATAAACCGCCTTAAGAGCAATACTATTCATGCCGGACACCCACTTTTAATCCCGACTGCACAGAAACCTTTAAAATATTACAGCCTGAGTCTAGACGCTCGTCGCTATAAGGGTCTTAAATATACCGGTGATGGCACGCGTTATATCTACACAACAAAACGTGGTGACAGTTTATGGGATATTGGCCAACATTATGGCGTTAGCGTAAAAGAGCTCTGTGCTTGGAATGCTATCTCGAGTAAATCAATATTGCTGCCCGGCAAGAAACTAGAGGTATGGATTGACGGTGAAACAAATAAAATTGCAAAAAAAACGCTGCTTAGTTCCATAAAAACAGATACCGATAACGCACAACATGTCAGTTATCAGGTTTTGCAAGGTGATTCGCTATGGCTAATTTCCAAACGCTTCGGTGTTTCAATACGTCAAATCAAAGAATGGAACAGTCTGGCGGAAAAACGCTACATAAAACCAGGCCAACTCCTGAATATCTACACAGGAACATCACCTAAAGGCGCGTAAAATTTCAATCTCATTTGTACCTCATGGTTAAACTTTTTAAGTTCTTCCTCCGTGGTCTTCTCAGGTTTTTATATCGCGTTGAAGTCACTGGCATGGAACACTACGAGGCAGCAGGAAACCGTGTCTTGATAGTTGCAAATCACACATCACTCCTTGATGGAATATTATTCTACGCGTGGTTGCCTGAAACTCCGACTTTTGCAATTAATACACGTATCGCCAGCAGAAAATCACTCAGGTTTTGCCAGAATTTTGCTGATCTATTCATCATGGATCCAATGAACCCCTTGTCGATAAAATCCATGGTCAAATTTCTCTGCCAGGATAAAAAAGCCGTTATTTTCCCTGAGGGGAGAATCACAACTACTGGTTCTTTAATGAAGATATACGAAGGTTCAGGGTTGATTGCAGATAAATCTGGTGCCGCCGTATTGCCTGTTGCAATAGATGGTGCAAAATTTTCTCCGTTCTCGTATTTAAAAAAACAAGGGTTTGTCGTTTACTTTCCTCGTATCACATTGACCATACTTGCACCTGTAAAATTTAATATTGACGACAACATTTGCGGACATGATCGTAGAAAACGTGCGGCCATATGGATGCAGGACATCATGTACTTGCTGACTTACAATTCTTTCAATCATCGCACTACCATCTTCAGTGCAATGTTAAATGCTGCCGAACGTTATGGGGGAAACCGGTTAGTTATTGAAGATATCAATCGCCAACCAATTTCGTATAAAAAGCTCATCACAAAAGCAATGATACTTGGCAATACCTTGTATAAACAAACAGATACAAATGAGCATATCGGTATTATGCTGCCCAATGTGACTACAACCTTGGTAACGTTCCTCGCAGTACAATATGCGATGCGCGTCCCGGCAATGATAAACTTCACATCGGGAGCTCAAGTCGCTATCCGTGCTTGTGAAACAGCCAAGATAAAAACGGTTTATACCTCCAGAAAATTTATTGAGAATGCCAAACTGGAAGATCTGGCAACCGCACTTGAAGAAAAAATACATTTGGTTTATTTAGAAGACTTGGGTGCTCATATCTCGATCTTTGATAAATTAACAGGATTAATAAGAAGTTTTTACCCACAAGCCCATTACCGTCGTTTATCAAAAGATATCTCTCCTGATAGCCCTGGAGTCATCCTTTTTACTTCTGGTTCTGAAGGTTCGCCTAAAGGTGTTGTCCTTTCGCATAAAAACGTCCTTGCAAATTATGCCCAAGTCAGTTGTCACATTGATTTTAGACCTCAAGATATAATTTTTTCATGCTTGCCACTGTTTCATTCATTTGGCTTTAACGCTGGTTTCCTTATGCCGCTCCTTGGTGGCAGTAAAATATTTCTCTACCCAACGCCATTGCATTACCGAATTATTCCTGAGCTGGTCTATGAACTCCAAGCAACCATTTTATTTGGATCAAATACCTTTTTTAGAGGTTATGCACATCATGCCCATCCGTACGACTTTCGTACTTTACGCTACGCTGTGGCGGGGGCTGAAAGATTGCATGATGAGACACAAAAAATCTGGATGGAAAAATTTGGTATCCGCATTTATCAAGGGTACGGTGTCACAGAGACAAGCCCGGTAATTTCCGTCAATACCCCCATGCAAAACAAGCTTGGTTCTGTTGGCCGTTTGGTTTCTAAAATGGAATATTACCTAGATCCGGTAGAAGGAATTGAAGAAGGCGGGAAACTTTTTGTTAAAGGGCCGAATGTGATGCTCGGTTATTTACTTGCAGAATCAGATGGTGAAATACAAGCTCCTCAATCTTACCGTGGCCGTGGATGGTACGACACAGGCGATATAGCCCGTATCGATGAAGATGGATACCTTTATATCATAGGCAGAACAAAGCGTTTTGCAAAAATAGGGGGAGAAATGATTTCGCTCACTGCGATCGAAGAATTAGCGACACAAATATGGCCAGGATTTAACCATGCTGCCTGCAGTCTTTCAGATGATAAAAAAGGTGAGAAAATTATCCTGATTACAGACAACAAAGATGCGCTCAGGAAACATTTTCAAACACACATAAAAGAAAACAACCATAGTGAATTATTTTTGCCAAAAAAGATATTGTTGTCTAAGGGGCTGCCTGTTCTGGGTACAGGAAAAACGGATTACGTTACGCTAACACAAATAGTAAAACAGGCAAAAGATGGAGATTCAAGCTGGATCAAAGATTCATGAAACCTGCAAAAACCTTAAATCCGAATCAAAGATAAATACAAAAAGATAATGCAAAAAAAATTTATATCATTTGAGGCTACTGAATGGAACAACTAAAAGATCATATTCGCAATATTCCTGATTTCCCCAAGCTAGGCATACAATTTAGAGATATCACGCCGCTCATCAAAAACCCGGCAATGTTACGCCTTGCCATCAATCAACTGACACAGCCGTTCCTTGATACAGACATTACTGCCGTTGCTGGTATTGAGGCAAGAGGCTTTATATTTGGCAGCCTTGCTGCATGGGTGTTGGACGTTGGCTTTGTGCCGTTACGCAAACCCGGTAAATTACCCTGCGACACAAAAACCGCCTCCTATAAGCTTGAATATGGCTCAGCATCGCTAGAAATCCACACAGATGCTTTAGACAGTCATGATAAAGTCTTGCTGGTTGATGATTTAATCGCAACAGGCGGTACCGCCTCTGCTAGTTGTCATTTGATAGAAAAACTGGGCGCGGAAATTTCTGCATGCGCATTCCTTGTTGAACTTGACGATTTAAATGGCAGGGGTCTTTTAGCGCAATATCATACGCATTCATTACTTCATTATTAAACCAAACCGCCATTAATCTTAATAATTTGACCTGTGATATAAGCTGCTTCGTCTGAAGCTAAATAAAGTGCGGCATTAGCAACATCTTGAGGCGTTCCAAAACGTTTCATTGGGATTTCGCTGATGCGCTCTTTATAATAAATTTCTTTCATCGCGTCTTCTGCAAATGCCGTTTTAATCCAGCCAGGTGCGATGAGATTCACTCTTATATCGGGCGCAACAGTCTTGGCTAAAGATTGACTAAAGCCTTGAACGCCTGCTTTTACCGCAGCAAACATCTGCGGATGCTTACCCTGAAATCCATGAGTTGCCAAATCCCATGTCATATTGATGATGACACCATGACCTGCCTGCTCCATGACAGGCACAACGCCCCAAGAGCAATTAATCGTGCCTTGTAGATCAACGTTAATGAGTGATTGTAATTTTTCTTGTTCGTTCGCTTCTGCACCTTTGCCTGTCAAAATATTTGCCCCGGCATTATTTACCCAGATATCAATCTGTCCTAATTGGGACAATGCTTCATCAACAAGAAATTTTGCACCCTTTGGGCAAGATACGTCTGCTTTAATCGCAAAGGCTTCACCACCGCAGGCATTGATTTTTTTAACAATACACTCTGCTTTTTCTCTGGAATGATTGTAGTTCACTACAAGCTTTGCGCCCTCATGGGTAAAAGTTGTGGCTATTGCCTCACCAATACCGCTGCTTGCACCAGTTACCACAACGGCTTTGTGTTCAAAACGTGGCATTTATTGGATAATTCCCCCTCATTAATTGACTAATGAATTCTCTAAACCATTAATTTATTGTAACCATTTAGCAAAGATTCTGATATGCCTTGTGTTTGTGTTGTAATCCCCACATACAACCGCGCGTTTTTACTTAAACGCGCACTGGATTCCGTCCTCAAACAAACACGGCCTGCAGATGAAGTGATTGTGGTTGATGATGGTTCGACGGATGATACAGTATCAATGCTCAAATCTATGTATCCTGAAATTAACTTAATCCAACAATATAATTCAGGGGTGAGTAAAGCGCGCAATACTGGCATATTAGCCGCCAGGCATGAATGGATAGCACTGCTGGATTCTGATGACACTTGGCACAAGGATAAACTTGAGCGCCAGATAACAGCGCTTGAAAGCTCGCCAGAATATCTTATTTGCCATAGTGACGAGATATGGATTCGTAATGGACGACAAATCAATCAAATGGACAAACACAAAAAGGCGGGCGGGCGTATATTTCAACATTGCCTGCCACTGTGCGCCATTTCTCCTTCAGCCGTTATGATTCATCGATCGCTGTTTGAAGAAATAGGTTTGTTTGATGAAACCTTACCTGCCTGCGAGGATTATGATCTTTGGCTACGGATTTGTTCACGTTACCCTGTATTATATATTGATGAAGCATTGATTACGAAATATGGCGGTCATGGTGATCAGTTATCTCGTAAATTCTGGGGTATGGATCGCTTCAGAATTCAGGCTTTGGATAAAATTATTTCTAAGGACACACTACATCAAAGTGATCGCCATGCTGCAATAAAAATGATCATAAAAAAGATTAATATTTATCTATCTGGCGCAAAAAAACACGAAAACACGAAATATATAGATAGCTTTAATCAATTATTAGAAAAATATTCTAACAAAACTTGCCCAACCCTTAAACCTCGCTTACTAAGCTCAATTGATTAGACATGATTCACTTTATTTGCGCCCTTAAATGCGAAGCAAAAATACTGATAAGGCATTATCAATTAAAACATTGCGCCGATTGCGAGCCTTTTCCCTTATATCTCAATCTGGACAAAGAAATATCTTTAACTATCTGCGGCATCGGCAAAATAAACGCAGCTGCGGCAACGGCTTTTACACATGCTTTTTTGCGCTCAACAAAACAGGATATTTGGCTTAATGTAGGTATCGCGGGTCATAAAAATTTGGATATTGGTGAAATTGCACTTGCGCATAAGATTATTGATAAAACCAATCACTGTAGAGGCTATCCACAGATTATTTTTGACCCTCCCTGCCTGTCTTTGGAGATTGTAAGCCACAACGCGCCAACAACACATTACACAGATTCCCTGTTTGACATGGAAGCGGCGGGCTTCTACGCAACGGCTTGTCGTTTTGCGAGCAGTGAGTTCATTCATGTGATAAAAATTATCTCGGATAACGAACGCGAGCCAACCAAAAAAATATCAGAAGCTTTCGTTACTACATTAATAAAAAATAAATTAAACATCATAGAAGAAATCGTTGCATCACTCAGACTATTGGCAAGTGATTTAGATAAACCAAATCAAACATCTGATTATTATGAGCAGATTACCGAGCAATGGCGATTCACACATGCACAAAGAATTTTATTAAAAGCGTGCCTGAATCGATGGTATATTTTGTGTGCGCATGAAAACCCAATGAAAGAGATTGATAAATCCTTGCATGCTAAGGAAGTGATTCATAAAATTACAAAAAAACTTGATGTTTATCCGATTAAGTTTTGAAAAGAAACTAAGGTTTAATATTCTCCATACTAAAAAATTATGAATTGCAGCAAGGGTATAGCATGGGGAGATTTCTGTAATCACTAAGGTTTAGGATACATATCAATCGTTAGATGTAAAAGGAAGGAGTCAGCGAACAAATATAAGAGAGAATTTATGCAAGACTTTAATGAAGTAGAATATGTAGGCTTTTGGATGAGAGTTTGGACATCAATTATTGATACTTTTTTGATAAGCATTATTACTGTACCTATTCTAATTTCAATTTATGGAGCAGAGGGTTATACCAACCTTGATACTCCTATCGAAGGCTCTATGGGCTTTCTTATCAATTGGGTATTCCCCTTTCTCGCGATAATTCTTTTTTGGATATATTGTCAGGCGACTCCAGGGAAGATGGTCATAAGTGCAAAAATAGTAGATGCTGAGACTGGAGAAAAACCATCCGTGGGACAGTGTATAGGTAGGTATGTTGCTTATATACCTTCAATATTATTTTTTGGCGTTGGCTTTCTCTGGGTAGCGGTTGATAAGAAAAAACAAGGCTGGCATGACAAGCTCGCTGGTACGGTTGTTGTTAGAAAAAAGGATGTTCTTGATACGCTTTAAAATCTAACAATTCATTCTAGCTGTTTTTCAATAAAAATTTATACTTAAATCAAAACGTACTTGCAGAATAAGCTGATATCTTACAAGTACATTAATGTGTACTTGTGCAATTAGCCCTTATTTAGCAAGTACGGAGTTTTATTTATAGTATAATCACCTAACTAAGCGTTCCAACGGACAGCTACTCCGCCACTGAGTTTGAACGTTATATTTTTAGGGGAGCAATCACGATAAACATAAAAATTAATTGGACGTGCCCTTACTGTAATAATGAAGGTTTATTACTAAAATCTATTTCTAACCTGCCACGAAAAAATTGGAAGAAAAAAATAGATAAAGGGCAACTAAATGATTTCTTAAACCATGATGAAGATATAAAAAATTGGCAATGATAAATAATATTCTAAGGTTTGATATTTTACTAATGCGTTTAAATCCAACCGCTGGTTCTGAAATAAGAAAGACTCGTCCTTGTGTTGTCCTTTCGCTCAATAAAATATCTAGTTTAAAAAACACTCATTGTAGCCCCAATGACCAACTCTTATTTGGTCAAACCTATGAAACCTTTTTGAATTTTCAAGGCTTCTTGGTAAGCGTGAAACTTCTTTAATAAAAATAAAAAATTAAGATGATAAAAACCATCTACATTGAAGACCAAGTTTCTGATCATCCAAGAACACTGGATATACTGAAACGATTTCCTACTGCAAGGCAAATTCATTGCGAGCGTTATGGTGAAATTTTTAATCGTAAGGCGCAAAGTTTCAGATTACAAAAAAAACAACCCGCACTAATTCTGGCAGGCAAGCATAAAGGCTATGTATTAGCTGCGCCTGAAAACTATGGCATTGGAGCAGATGAAAATTATTATTTTTCACATATGATGAATTGCCTGTATGACTGCCGTTACTGCTTTTTACAAGGTATGTATCAATCAGCGCATTATGTTTTGTTCGTCAATTATGAAGATTTCGCCAAAGAAATTGAAGATAAAATTCATCAAACCCAAAAGGAAATACATTTTTTTTCTGGTTATGACTGTGATAGCTTAGCGCTTGAACCAGTAACAAAATTTCTTGATTATTTTTTACCAGTTTTTAAAAAAAACCAGAATGCCTTATTTGAGATTAGAACAAAAAGCACGCAGATTCGTACTCTTTTAAACACTAAACCACTTGAAAACTGCGTGCTTGCGTGGAGTTTCACACCAACGGATATAGCCAATGCACTGGAACATAAAACCCCTTCCGTGGATAAAAGGATTAATGCGATTTTAAAACTACAAGAACAAGGCTGGCAAATAGGTTTACGCTTTGATCCTTTGATTTATTCAAGTGAATATCAAGCTCAATACCAAAGATTGTTCTCAGACACACTAAATAAATGCAACCTTAAATTATTACATTCAGTCAGTCTTGGCAGTTTCCGTTTACCCAAACAATTCTTTAAATCATTACAAAAGATGTACCCTGATGAAAAATTATTTGCTTTGCCGTTAGAAGAAGAAAACGGTATGTTTAGTTATAAAGAAAAGATAAGAACCGAGATGTTAAATTTTTGTAGTGATGAGCTAATGAAATATATCCCTAAAGACATATTTTATCCTTGTCAGGATATTCTTTGACAATTTGTTCTCTTTATTGAAAGAATTTATTTATTGATAGGGAAAATTATATTCAAATACTACAGCTAATTCTATCTATGGCTTCAGATCATACCAAGCTAACTTCGCGCCTCTTTATTGCTTTTTAAGCAAAGTAAATCCTGTTCGATGAATAAAAAAAACTCCGCACTCTTAAGAGATGCGAGGCTCAAAAATAAAAAGCCTGGCAGTGACCTACTTTTACATGGGGAGACCCCACACTATCATCGGCGCTAAACGGTTTCACTTCCGAGTTCGGGATGGGATCGGGTGGTTCACATTTGCTATGGCCGCCAGGCAATTTGGGTAGATTCATCGAGCATGATTTTTAGGCATGATTCGATGAATCAAATTCAAAAAGCTGAGATGTATTGTTTTATTCAAACTGTTTGCGTGTTATATGGTCAAGCCTCACGGGCAATTAGTATTGGTTAGCTACACACATTACTGCGCTTCCACATCCAACCTA
>OZ250183.1:835000-837500 GCA_965238225.1 Gammaproteobacteria bacterium | reverse complement strand
CGTATTTTCGAGTACGGGGCTATCACCCTGTATCGCCCAACTTTCCAGAAGATTTCTCTAATACAATTGCTATCACTTGCAGGCTAGTCCCCTTTCGCTCGCCGCTACTTAGGGAATCTCGGTTGATTTCTTTTCCTCCAGGTACTTAGATGTTTCAGTTCCCTGGGTTCGCTCCACATACCTATATATTCAGTATGCAGTACCTCTAAAAGAGGTGGGTTTTCCCATTCGGACATCTCCGGATCAAAGTCAGTTTGCCGACTCCCCGAAGCTTTTCGCAGGCTACCACGTCCTTCATCGCCTCTTACCGCCAAGGCATCCGCCATGTGCGCTTAATCACTTGACCATATAACCCCAAACAGTTTGTTTTAGCTCGCACTTTCCTGTAAACATTGCCGTTACTCATCTTAATTAATTTGCTTAAGTGGCATACTATTGACGTATGCGCACTCGTTTAAGCAAGACTCGTATCTTGATTTCACAAAAAATTACTGTGTTATTGATTTTAAGTTTTTTGCTTAATCACTCCGTCGGATTCCCTATTCAGTCAGTCATGTACCTTAAATAAGATACATGTTTTCCTTAGATATTCGTCTTCCGAGTCGTGCTCAAACAAAATCCTTATCCTCATAAGCTTTGACAATTTCGCCTAACCCTTTTGTGTGTTAGGTTTAAAAGATTATATGTTCGCTAACAATTAAAACATTTAACAATACACCTTGTATCAAGGTTACGTCTATAACAGACATAACCATATCCAAACAACACCGATTTGATAGTGTCGTTTAGATTATTCAGCTTTCTAAATTGTTAAAGAACCAAACATACGAGAGATATTCCCGTACAAACTTCATCAAAACTAGAACTCACAAGCTCTATCCAGATAAAGCTTGTGAGTTCTGGCTACATTATATGGTGGAGCCAGTCGGGATCGAACCGACGACCCCCTGCTTGCAAAGCAGGTGCTCTCCCAGCTGAGCTATGGCCCCGTTGCTTGCTTATTTTTGGTGCAATCCCAGTCTATAAAAGCTCGTCATTACACCAAATCAGCTAATTCAGCAAAAATCTAAACGACCAACGCAACGAGGATACGCAACGTATACTACTATTTAAAAACTGTTTAAGACACCGCCTGTTATTACACCCCAAGCTGCACCTGATTCGCAGGCGTGCATTCTAATACCTTGGCTTGGCTTTGCAAGCACTCATTACAGTCCAGTATAAAAAATAAATACTCAATTTCCTCAAACACGAACAGCAAATCTCCATGTAAAGGTAGTCATAAACAGTAAATATCAACCCCAGGATCAAGCTGTATTTTGAAACGACGATGCATCCAAAGGTATTGCTCCGGTCTTCTGAGTATTAATTGCTCTATAATACTGTTTAATCGCCGTGTGTCCGTCTCTACGCAGCCGCTTGGAAAATTCTTCAACGGAGCTGATATTTCAATCCGGCAACCACCGTTTTCCTTACGTTCACAAAAAACCGGACAAAGTCTGGCATTTCCATTTTTCGCTAACCTTGTTGTAGCTGTGATCGTTGCCACATGTTCTACAGCAAAAAGAGGAACAAATAATGCATCTTTTCTAGCAGGAGCTTGATCAATGGCATACCAAACAGATTCTTTGACCTTAAGTGCCTTGATTACTTGTCTTGCCTTGTCTTTAGAGATTAATGCTTTGGCTCCGCGCAGGCGTCTTTTAATCTGTATATACTCAAACACAGGGTTATTATGGGGTCGGTAAACACAAATAGGTGGCTCTAATTGCCCCAAAGTGCGCCCAGCCATTTCAAGCGCCAAGCTATGCACCCCAAATAAGATGATGCCACAGCCTTCCTCTTTCGCTTCTGTGATGTATTTTGCGCCCAAAATCTCCATATCTTTTTGAACAGATTGATCTGACCAATACCAAGCATTGGCAATATCAAACAAAGCTCTTCCGCTTTCTTCTATATTTAAGCGCAACAATCGTTGTCTTTCGACTTCAGAGAGTTCCGGAAAACAAAGCTCCAGATTACGTCTGGCAATCTGCGAACGACGTGGGAAAAACCGTGCGTATAAACGACCCATCCATTTCCCAAGAACCATTTGCCAAGCAATTGGCAGGAAACTGGCTATTTTCAAAAAACAACCAACGAGCCAATAACCCCAATATTTTGGATGCAAAAACTCTAATCGGAACTCAGCCTCTGTAATCACTTTGATTTTACTGGTAAATTAACAATAAAACGATGTCTAAAAAAATACGTTAACCTGCCCTGCCTGCACTCACCAATGCAGCGGATAACTGGTGGGTCTGGGTGGATTTGAACCACCGACCTCACCCTTATCAGGGGTGCGCTCTAACCAGCTGAGCTACAGACCCGAGTTTGAACGATTCAATTTCGAGTGCATACAGTAATATTTATATCGATATTTATTCTGCTTTGATTTTTACAGATTCAAAGACTATTTGTGCGCTACATATGCCTTATTAATGAAGATCAATATTACAAT
>OZ250183.1:0-832500 GCA_965238225.1 Gammaproteobacteria bacterium | reverse complement strand
TATCATTCCCCTCTTATCACCTTCCATATTTGGAACAATTGACAGTCGCATAAAAGATTTATAAAAACTATTAATAAAAATGCCGATAAAATTCAGTGGTCTATCAACATCACACATTAAAATAAGTCTATCCTCATCAGAATTATTGTAAGCACAATGAATAAAAGTCTCATCAAAAAGAAAGGGTTGTCCAACTATACATTTGACCATCAACATTTATGAAACAGTCCTTGGAATTAAAGGTCGCATGGCTCCTAGACGACCTCACTCCCTAGGAGTATCTGAACCTTCACAATTAAACCAGAAAACTCTAATTTTAAGGTGTAACTAAAACGGGGATGTTTACACTATACCGCTGGGTCAGATAGCACTTTGGTCTATTTAAGTTAAATAATGCTCTGGTATTGATTACAAGAGTCCGATAGACTTCAAAGCCTGAACTTTTGAGGAAATCGAACTAAAAATTCTTTCGTTTTTGCAGCTTTTCTCTACAGGCAGATCGCTTTATTGTAAGTAAATGACAGACTACAATTTAACGCACTTAAAACAACTCGAAGCGGAAAGTCTCTACATCATTCGTGAAGTTGCTGCCGAGTTTGATAAGCCGGTGATGCTTTATTCCATAGGCAAGGACTCAACTGTCATGCTGCATCTGGCGTTGAAGGCTTTTTACCCTGGGAGATTGCCTTTTCCACTGATGCATGTAGATACCACATGGAAATTTCGTGAAATGATCGAGTTTCGTGACCAGCAAGTGAAAAAACTTGGGCTAGACTTGATTGTGTATATCAATCAAGCAGGGGTTGATGCAGGAATTGGGCCTTTTACCCATGGCAGCCAGAAACACACTGACATCATGAAAACACAGGCCTTGAAACAGGCGCTTGATCAATATCAATTTGACGCAGCTTTTGGTGGTGCCCGTCGCGATGAAGAAAAATCCAGAGCCAAAGAACGTGTCTATTCGTTCAGAGACAAAAATCATCATTGGGATCCAAAAAACCAACGCCCGGAATTATGGAATATATTCAATGGCAAGATAAATAAAGGGCAAAGTATCCGCGTCTTCCCCCTTTCTAACTGGACAGAACTGGATATTTGGCAGTACATCCATCTAAACAAAATCGATATTGTGCCCTTGTATTACGCCAAGCCAAGACCTGTGATTAATTTTGAAGGCATTGATGTTATGGTCGATGATGAACGCATGCCTTTAGCTGAAGGTCAAAAACCAAAGATGAAAACCGTGCGTTTTAGGACGCTGGGTTGCTACCCACTTACAGGGGCAGTGGAATCCGAAGCCACCACATTGCCTGAAATCATTCAGGAGATGTTGCTTGCTACCACTTCCGAGCGTCAGGGACGTTTAATCGACAATGATCAATCTGGCTCTATGGAAAAGAAAAAACGCGAAGGTTATTTCTGAGGATGTTCGTTTAAGAAAATTCATTTAAGTTTATCTATCTGACCACTTATACATGCCACATCAATCTAATTTAATTAGCACAGATACAGATGCTTACCTTGCGCAACACGAGAGGAAAGATACTTTAAAATTTCTCACCTGCGGCAATATTGATGATGGCAAAAGCACCTTGATTGGTCGATTGTTACATGATTCAAAAATGATTTATAAAGACCAATTAGAGGAAATTAAAACTGCCAGTGCTAAATCAGGCACTACTGAAGGTGAATTTGATCTGGCATTACTGGTGGATGGTTTGCAGGCAGAAAGAGAACAGGGCATTACCATTGATGTTGCTTACCGATATTTTTCCACGGACAAACGTAAATTTATCATTGCTGATACCCCCGGGCATGAACAATACACTCGCAATATGGCAACAGGTGCTTCAAACTGCGACCTAGCCATCATTTTGATTGATGCGCAAAAAGGAGTACAAATACAAGCCAAGCGTCATAGTTTTATTGTCGCTTTACTGGGCATCAAGCATGTCATCGTTGCCATTAATAAAATGGATACGATAGGCTTCAGTAAAGAGAAATTTGATAATATTAAGGCTGATTACCTCAGCTTTTCAAACAGACTGCCTACATCGGATGCAGTGTTACAACAAAATAATATAAAGTTTATTCCCTTGTCTGCGTTAAACGGCGATAACGTGGTTAGCATTAGTGATAAAACGCCTTGGTACGATGGAGATACATTAATGTCTATCTTAGAAACCGTAGAGATTGGTGTCGGCAAAAATTACCAAGGTATGCGTTTCCCCGTGCAATATGTTAATCGACCTAATCAGAATTTCCGTGGGTTCTGTGGCACATTAGCCTCAGGTGTTGTACGTAAAGGCGATAATGTTAGCGTATTTCCTTCTGGAGAAACCAGTAAGATTAAATCGATCGTTACCTATGATGAAGAACTAGAACAAGCCTTTACACCCATGGCGATCACACTGACTTTAGAAGATGAAATAGACATTAGCCGTGGGGACATGCTGGTACATACCGACAATCTGCCTGGAGTGAGTAAAAAATTTCGTGCCCATATTATTTGGATGGCAGAACAAGCCATGCTGCCTGGTACGCAATATGATTTCAAACACACAAACAAGCACATTACAGGTTGCATATCTACGCTGGAATACAAGATTGATATGGATACCCTAGAGCATAAGACATGCCCATCGTTGCAATTAAATGAAATTGGAAGGTGTGAAATTACTCTAGATCAAGATATTTGTTTTGATGACTATTATGAGCTAAATAGAGTAACTGGTGCATTCATTATCATTGACCATTTGAGTAATGCCACAGTTGGCGCGGGGATGATTATGTTGGATCCTCGAGAGAAACGTATAGGACCTAGAAGATCATATATTGATAGAAGATAATGAGAAACGTAGGTCACAGAAATAGAACCCACAACAGAGACAAAACCCACATCTGTAGCACACGTAACCAAACAGGAAAGAGCGAAACGCTACGGGCAAAAACCAGTGACCGTGCTGTTTATTGGCTTATCTGGCTCGGGCAAAACTACATTAGCGCATGCACTAGAACGTCGGCTCTTTGATGTGGGACGAATGAGTACCGTGCTTGATGGTAAAACCATGCGTCTTGGCATCAGCAAAGGCTTATCACATGACAAAAAAGGTCGCATTGAAAATTTACGCAGAAGTGTTCATATCGCAAAACATCTTAACGACTCAGGTCTGATATGTTGCGGTGCGTTTGTGGCGCCAGATCAAGAATCACGCGAGCAAGCACTCAATACTATTGGTAAAGGTAATTGCCTTATTATTTACTTGAATCCGCCACTGGAAGTATGCAAACAACGCGATCCCAGTGGGCTTTATGCTGCAGAAGAGAATAATCAAACGGGGGATTTACCGGGGGTTTCATTTCCGTACGAAGCGCCAGAAGATGCTGATCTAATTTTATCAACGGATAAAGTGCCTGTTGAAGCGTGTATAAAAAAAGTGATTGGGATGTTGAAAGAGCAGGAAATTATTTAAACCTCATAATGCCCCAGATTGTGCATACGCTGTTATTTAGTAAGGCTCAATATTTTTTAATTAAAATATGGAAAATGATAGCATCATCACCTATTGCTGTAGGCATCATCCACGAATCTATGCCAGCTAAAACTCAAAATAATATCTTCTACGAGCTAGGTATAGCCCAAGCATTAGGAAAAGAAACTCTACTTATAAAGAGCCCAGAAGCAGACATTCCTTCTGACTTTATTAGAACTGAACATATAGTTTTTGACTCTTCCTTCGCAAAAAATTTCACAAAGTACATAGAATGCCTTAAAGACCAAGCGGATTATTATGAAGGTGCTGCTGATCTGTTAGATCGTAACCCTGTATTGGCTATTGATTACTTGAAACGTGCTTACCTAATTACTGGCGAAGCTCGCTTAAAAAAGAAAGTAAGATCCATAATTAAAGATAAAAAATCAGGCTTGCAAGACCGCGCTAAAAATAGCATCGAACTCCTCGCGATCACTTTCTAACAATTATATCAAATCGCCCGCCTTTGCTAACCACCGCTTCTTACTGCTGGGCATTGCCCTTTAGCTTTATAACTCGCCGGGCATTGTAGTCAAAACCTGAGCAGTACTAAAGATGTATAGTTGAAATACAACTACTCAGGAAGCAACGACTCGCCCTTAATCAAATCCTCAATAGTCTCTCTTTTTCTAACTTCAAAAACCTCGTTCCTATCCACCATCACCTCGCAGATTTTCGGGCGCGAGTTATAGGTCGATGCCATGCTGAACCCATAGGCGCCTGCTGATAATACCGCTAATAAGTCTCCTTGTTGTAAAGACAACCTACGTTCTTTGCCGAAAAAATCTCCAGTTTCACAAATTGGTCCAACAATATCGTATCGCATTTTAGTTTCGCCCTTTTCTTCCGTCAAAGGTAAAATTTCATGCCAAGCACCGTATAAAATAGGTCGTATTAAATCATTCATCGCCGCATCTACAATGGCAAAATTTCTATCTGGTGTCTGTTTTAAAAATTCGACCTGCGTTAATAACACACCAGCATTACCAACAATGCTGCGACCTGGCTCAAGGATAAGCTCATAGTTTGCGTTTTTAAATTTAGCACACACTGCGTCAGCATATTCTGAAACTGATGGAGGTGTTTCATCCAAATATCTAATGCCCAAACCGCCGCCAATATTGATATGGTCTAACGTAACCCCGGTCGCCTCAATGTTTTGCGTAAGCCCTAAAAGACTGTCAATCACATCGATGAAAGGTGACATACTGGTAATTTGTGAGCCTATATGACAATCAATACCCACAGCATTAAGATTTGCCATTGAACTTATTTTCTCATAGCCTACAAGCGTATCTGCAAAGGCAAGCCCAAATTTGTTTTCTTTTAAGCCCGTAGCAATATAAGGATGTGTCTTAGCATCGATATCTGGATTCACACGTAGCGATACTGGTGCAATTTTTCCAAGGGCAGCAGCAAGCTGATTCAAACTGCTCAGCTCTGCCAGCGACTCAACATTAAAACACTTAATACCGACTTCCAGCGCATATTGCATTTCATTGGCTTTTTTGCCGACACCAGAAAAAACAATCTTGCTCGGCTGCCCTCCCGCCTTCAGTACGCGCTCAAGTTCACCCTGAGAAACAATATCAAAACCCGAACCAAGCCTTGCTAAAATATTGAGTACAGCCAGATTTGAATTGGCCTTAACGGCATAACAGATTAAATGTTTTTGTGAAGCCAAGGCTGCGTCAAATGCCTGCCACCTGCTCTCAATTTCGGCTCTGGAATATACATAACAAGGTGTAGCAAAACGTTTTGCTATTTCATAAAGCGCCACACCCTCAGCGCATAGTTGACCGTTATGATAGGAAAATACAGTCATTTTATTTGGAATCAGACCAATGAAGAATAAAAAAAAGTAACAGTGGACAAGCGTGATAATTGTTGTTCATCGGGAAGGTAGAGATCGCCTTTTTGCCCACACGAAACTACTTGGCTCAATGCAAAAAGCAGTATCAGTAGATTAATCAATTTTCCGAAAATACAACCTTGCATGCGGCATCCTTAAATAATTAATACGTGTGTCTTATATTAACGAAGGGTAATGAAAATAATAAATAAACTGCATACACAAAACACCCTTACGTTATGTCTTATTGATAAGCTATAACTGGCTTAGCATTCAAGACTAATGCCTTCTTGATGTAGTCCTATTACTTGGCCTGTTACGCCTCCCGCTACTGTTATGTCGCCCTTTGCCTAGACTTCCTGCGCGGGGACGGGCTATCTTTGCTGGCGATTTTGGCTCGGCCAGCATATCAGCTGCTATTTCACTGACTGGTAGTTTATGGCCTATATATTCTTCAATTTCTATCAGTGAATAGACAAATTCTTCGCAGGCAAAACTAACAGCATCACCCGAGGTTCCAGCACGTGCGGTGCGCCCAATACGATGCACATAATCTTCGGCATTTTGAGGTAAATCGTAATTAAATACATGACTCACTTCGGGGACATGTAAACCTCTTGCTGCTAAATCAGTGGCCACCAGTACGGGTAGTTCTCCTGACGTAAATTCCTTAAATAATCTCTGCCGTTTTTTTTGTGGTACATCCCCTGACAACACAGCCGAATAATAACCATTGCCTTCGAGATAAGACCAGACTTTTTCCGCCGTCCTTTTCGTATTTACAAAAACAATAGAGCGTTTTGGATCAATTTTTTTGATGAGCCCCAAAAGTAAGGGAATTTTTTCGTCATTGGCAACATGATATAGGGTCTGTTGCACATTTTCAGCTGTCACCTGCTTAGGGTTGATAATAACCTTTTCAGGATTGTTCATATGTTCGTATGCCAGCTCAGTAACTCGATGCGACAGTGTCGCTGAAAATAACATGTTCAATCTGTGCTGAGCCGTCGGCATACGTCTAAATATGTATCTAATATCAGCGATAAAACCTAGATCAAACATGCGATCTGCCTCATCCAAAACAACAATCTCAATACCCTTTAAACTATACACATCCTGTTTGTGATAATCGATTAAACGTCCTGGCGTGCCAATTAAGATATCTATTTTTTCATTCAGACTGTTGCGCTGTTTTTCATAGTCTATGCCCCCATAAACAAGCCCTAATGAAAGCCCTGCATGGGTATTAAGCATCATTGCATCTTTATGAATTTGAATGGCAAGTTCGCGAGTTGGGGAAATGATGATTGCTCTTGGTTGCTGTTTTTTACGTCCGGAACGTTCTGGCGTTTTTAATATATGTTGCATAATTGCCAATAAAAATGCTGCTGTCTTACCGGTTCCTGTTTGCGCTTGTCCAGCAACATCTTTCCCGGCAAGAGCTATTGGCAAACATTCTGCCTGTATTGAGGTGCAATGCGTTAAGCCATGTTCACAAAGTGACTTAAGTAAGCGCCTATCCAGACCCAGCTGACTGAATTCTACATCCGTCGTATGTGGTGCATTCATAAAAATTTAATTTAATTGACCAATTTGGCTTGCAATCGTGTCTTAATTTCGTTGAAATACAAGGATATTTCTAAAGATAATATAGAGGTATCCTAAGGTTTGTTATGAGTAAAAACATCGCACATGTTACAGATTCTAGCTTCGAAGAAGAAGTATTAAAATCAAACACACCTATTCTTGTTGATTACTGGGCAGAATGGTGCGGACCATGTAAAGCTATTGCACCGGTACTTGAAGAAATTTCTGGCGAATATGAGGGGAAATTAACCATAGTAAAGATGAATATTGATGATAATCAACAAACACCACAGAAATATGTCGTCAAAGGCATCCCAACATTAATGATATTTAAAAATGGTAATGTTATTGGCACAAAAGTTGGGCAGATATCTAAGGCTCAACTCGCCGCATTTATCGATAGTACTATTTAAGTTGTATTTTGTACTGGACGAGGGGTTGGCAACATGCTAGCTTACGCTTACAAATTTAGAGAAAATCTTTCTCAATTTTTTACTTTCTCAATTTTTTAATGATAACTCCCCAAAATATATTTTAATTTATAAGTAATTTATAAGTAATTTTAAATAAGTTTAAAAAAAAATTTTAACAAAACCGATCTATATCCTGTAAGCGTACTCGTAAGGTACGTTTTCACAATTTCGCATTACATGAAACCAAACTACACCTATGAACCTTACTGAACTTAAGCAACAACCAGCAACAGAACTCATCACACTCTCAGAAAAACTTGGTCTTGATGGACTGGCAAGATCTCGCAAACAAGATGTCATTTTTGAGATACTCAAGGCACACGCTAAAAAAGGTGAAGATATCTATGGTAATGGGGTGCTGGAAATTTTACAGGATGGTTTTGGATTTCTTAGATCAGCAGACAGCTCCTATCTCGCGGGTCCGGATGATATATACGTCTCGCCAAGCCAAATAAGACGTTTTAACCTCAGAACTGGCGATAATATTGCCGGGAAAATCAGACCCCCTAAAGACAGTGAACGTTATTTTGCATTACTAAAAATTAAAGAAATAAATTTTGAAGCTCCAGAAAAAGCAAAAGGTAAAATACTTTTTGAAAATCTGACTCCGTTATTTGCTAACGAAAGATTCACTCTAGAAATGGGTAACGGCAGCACTGAAGATATAACGCCAAGAATCATCGATTTGATGTCTCCAATAGGAAAAGGGCAACGTGGATTAATTGTTTCACCTCCGAAGGCGGGCAAAACAATGATGCTACAGAGTCTAGCGAAATCCATCGCTCACAATAACCCTGACTGCCACATGATTATTCTTCTGATTGACGAACGCCCTGAAGAAGTCACTGAGATGGAAAGAACCACCATAGCCGAAGTGATTTCAAGCACCTTTGATGAGCCTGCGAACCGTCACGTTCAGGTTGCCGAGATGGTTATTGCGCGCGCGAAACGTCTGGTTGAACATAAGAAAGATGTCGTTATCCTGCTGGATTCAATCACTCGTCTTGCACGTGCCTACAATACCGTGGTTCCTGCTTCAGGCAAGGTGCTTACCGGTGGTGTTGATGCCAATGCACTGCAAAGACCAAAACGATTTTTTGGTGCTGCTCGTAATATTGAAGAGGGCGGTAGTTTGACCATCATTGCCACCGCGCTGGTTGACACAGGATCGCGCATGGACGATGTTATCTATGAAGAGTTCAAGGGCACGGGCAATATGGAATTGCATCTAGATAGGTATATTGCCGAAAAACGCATTTATCCTGCAATAAACATTAATCGCTCTGGTACACGTCGCGAAGAATTATTGACTGCTGAAGATGATCTGCAAAAGATATGGATACTTCGTAAATTATTACACCCGATGGAAGACTTGGCTGCAATGGAATTTCTTATGGAGAGACTCAAAGCCACCAAAAATAATGCAGAATTCTTTGATGCAATGAAACGTTAGTAGATTGGTTTCGCTTAGCTTGCGGCTAAGACTTTATGCGGACAACCGCGTACTCTTTGACATCTAAACTCTGGTTCTGCTCTAAACTCTTATCTTGGCAGAAAATCATAGCTGCCGTCTTTCTTGTCAATGATGTCGCCTGTATGTAGACAAAAATGCTTGTTGCGCCTGTCTTGAAAGTAAAATTTTAATGTATGTTTTATTGTTGTAAATGCAATATCATTCCATGGAATCTCATCTTCTGCGCATAATTTTACTTCCAAACTTTCCTCTCCTGCAGAAAAATCCAGATCCAGTAACTGTGATCGATATATCATATAAACTTGGCTTGCATAAGGAAGACTACAAACCGTATACAATTCTGATATGCGCACTCTTGCATTTGCTTCCTCAAGCGTCTCCCGTAAGGCAGCTTCAAATGAAGTTTCTCTAAGCTCCATAAACCCTGCTGGCAAAGTCCAGCACCCATATCGTGGCTCGATGGCTCTTTTACACAATAACACCTTATTCTCGTATTCAGGGATACAGCCCACCACTATCTTAGGATTCTGGTAATGAATTTCCTGACAAGAGCTACAAACGTAACGCAGGCGATTATCCCCTTCCGGGATTTTTTTGCTAACTGTAGCGCCACATTGATTGCAAAATTTCATGTTTTACTTTCTATATAAATATAAATAATTAGTTCTGCCACTACATAATATTAATATAGCTGCTTCTCGTCCTTGCTGTAATCTTCTTTTCCAAGTAATTTAGGTGTATATGGCACATTATACTGGGAATGCAGACTTTAAACATGACGCAGTATCCTGCACTGGTGTCCTTGTGACAAATCTTGGCACCCCAGATGCGCCAACGCCCTTGGCATTAAGACGCTATCTTGGCGAATTTCTAACAGATTCGCGTGTAATTGAGATACATGGTCTGCTTTGGTGGTTTATCCTGCACGGATTTATCTTACAAACTAGGGCAAAACGCTCCGCTGCTGCTTATCGTAAAATATGGACTGAATCAGGATCGCCTTTATTGGCTATCTCAAAAAAACAGACTACTGCGATACAAAAATATTTAGATGAACATGCCGCAGAAAAATTTCATGTTGAATTAGCCATGCGTTATGGAAACCCATCAATCCATGCGAGTCTCAAAAAGCTGCAAGAAGCCAATGCGAAAAAGATTATTATTTTACCGCTTTACCCACAATATTCTGCCACAACGACGGCATCAACATTTGATAAAATAGCAAACGTTTTGAAAACTTGGCGTGATATTCCAGAATTACATTTAGTCAAACATTACCATGACATACCTGATTATATTGATGCACTTACTGAGAGTATTACAGAACATTGGCAAAAAACAGGCCGTGCTGAAAAATTATTATTTTCATTTCATGGTATTCCAAAAGCCTACTTCAAAGCAGGTGATCCCTACTATTGTGAATCTCACAAAACAGCCAGACTCATTGCTGAAAAATTAAATCTGAATGAAGATGAATGGATATTGACCTTCCAATCGCGATTCGGTCTCAAAGAATGGCTCAAACCCTATATTGATGTAACTCTAAAAGAGTTGGCTTCGTCTGGTGTTAAAAGTATTGATATTGTATGCCCTGGTTTTTCTGTAGACTGTCTTGAAACACTTGAAGAAATAAATATGCGGAATCGAGAAATATTTCTTGCGGCGGGAGGGGATAAATTCTTTTATATCCCTGCGTTAAATGATCGTCCAGCGCACATTAAAGCTCTGGCAAATATTATTCTGAGAAACACCCGATAAATGCTACAGAACACTTGAAATAATGAAACTAAACACATTCTACAATCAATACCTTGGAAGGCTAATATGAGATTAAAATATTCGATATCATTATTAATGTCAATGATGATTACAACATCTATGATGCTGCTTTCTAGCTGCGCATCTTTGGATAACAAAAAGCAGGCAAATAAGCTTGAACAATCACTCAGGCAGTATAGTGCAGCATTAAGATGGGGTCGCTATCGAGATGCTGCAAACTTCCACATTACAAAAGAAGAAAAGCTTACTAAAGTGGATATTGATTACCTTGAAAATTTCAGTGTGACGAGTGTTGAATTTATTTCCAAGACGATCATACTTGATTCAAAAACGGATAATGCCAAACAAGCCCTCATTATTTTTGAGGTAAGCTATTATCACGAAGCTGAGGCTTATGTTAAAAAATTAAAATTGAATCAGACATGGTGGTACAATCAGGCAACTGAGCGATGGCTGATTGAAACAGGCTTTCCAAAGTTCAAGTAATTTAAAGCCAAGTGAGTTTGCGACTGAAGACTCATAATTAAAATGATGCCCAGCTCACAATGCTGCAATTTGAATCTTCCCATACCCGATAAATTTGCTCTTAAATTAAGCGAAAACCTGCGAAGAAAAATACATCTTGCCATTATGGAAAATAATGGCTCGATTAGTTTCGAGCAATACATGCAGATGGTATTGTATGAACCGGGCTTGGGTTATTACAGTGCTGGTTCTACTAAATTTGGCGAACAAGGCGATTTTGTGACTGCGCCGGAATTATCCCCCCTCTTCTCTCGTTGTGTCGCTAAACAGTGCCAACAAATTCTATCAGAAATCTCATCCGCAAAAACATCATGCAGCATTCTTGAACTCGGTCCTGGTACTGGCGCAATGGCAATAGAACTTATGCGTTACCTAGAACGAAAAAATGCTTTGCCAAAAACCTATTATATGCTTGAGCCCAGTGCAGATTTACAGCAAAGGCAACAGCGCAACATTAAGCGTTCAATTCCTCAGCTTGAAAAACGATTTGTATGGATTAGTAATTTCCCTGAAGAAAAAATAAAAGGTGTGATTTTGGCAAATGAGATTATTGATGCCATGCCTGTGAAACGTATGATAATTGATGATGAGATTAAAGAAGCCGCTATTACTTGTGATATCAAGAAAAATGATCAAATTCAATTTCAATGGATTAAGAAAGATATTGATGAAAAATTAAAAATAGATATAAAAAAATTACTTGGCACCCTAAAAGAATCATTGCCAACACCCTATATCACAGAATTAAACTATAATATTAAACCATGGTTAAACTCGTTAAATGATATTTTGGATAAAGGTCTTATATTGATTTCTGATTATGGCTATCCTCGGTATGAATATTTTCATCCGCAAAGAGCTGCGGGGACATTGCTCTGTCACTATCGACATCACGTGCATGACGATCCATTCTTGTATCCAGGGTTGCAGGATATTACTGCTTCGGTAGATTTTACCACTGTCGCAGAAACCGCTGTCAATGCGAGCTTACATGTTTCTGGATTTACTACACAGGCACATTTTTTAATTGCATGTGGCTTAGATTCATTTGTATCAGAGCTCAAAACAGATAATGTGATTGAAAGATCAAAAACGATACAACAAGTTAGCAAGTTAACCATGCCGGGTGAGATGGGTGAAAAATTCAAATTTATCGGCTTGACTAAAAAAATTGATATTCAATTATGTGGTTTTAATTTTATTGATCAAAGACAACGTCTATAAAATATGAAAATAATGACACGACATATAAAACAATTAAAAATCTTTTTTTTATCTATAAATAATATCGCTGATTAAATATTGGATATCCTACATTTCATCCTATTGGGCTTGCTGCAAGGATTGACAGAATTTTTGCCGATTTCAAGTTCGGCGCATTTAATCCTATTACCGTTAATTGCGAAGTGGCAGGATCAAGGTTTAGCCATGGATATTGCTGCGCATTTCGGCACATTATTAGCAGTCATTATCTATTACAGAAAAGACTTAAGAATTATTATCGGCAATGGTGTTAAATCTGTGCCATGGCATGATAATAATAGAAATGCTCAACTGTTCTGGTATTTGGTCTTTGCGACGATTCCTGTTTCAGTGGTCGGTTTTTTAGGGCACAACTTTATCCTGGAATATTTTCGAAATCCCCTGATTATTGCGTTTACTACAATTGTCTTTGGGCTTTTGCTTTGGCTTGCTGATAATAAAGGCAACCAAAACCGGAGTAATGAAACATTGTGCCTGAAAGATATTATCTGGGTTGGTCTTGCTCAGGTTCTGGCATTGATTCCTGGCATCTCAAGATCCGGGGTAACCATGACCGCAGGATTGATGTTAGGTCTTAACAGAAAGGCAGCAGCACGATTCTCATTCTTATTGTCTATCCCTGTAATATTCCTTGTTGGAAGTTATGAAATTTTTTCATTTTTAAGAAAAGGTGATACAGCAAATGTTACATCCTTTGCTATAGTTTTTGTTGTTTCATGGCTTACAGCGTCAATGACAATCAGTCTATTTCTGAGATTCATTGAAAAAACAGGTATGTTACCTTACGTTGTCTATCGTTTATTATTGGGCAGTGTGTTGCTTTATCTGTTTTTATGAGAGTTCTTAGATCTTTTGTTATAACGGTCTGCTGTTGTCAGATCGCTGTTAATCTGTATAACAATGATTTCTTATGAAACCATTATCAACAGGGTTTCTTCCAATGCACTGTCGTACAAAATTTTCGTAAAATACATGGCAAGGAAACAACTCAGAAATATTGCAAGAAGATGTAACTATCAGAAGAGATTATCTATAAAACAACGAATGGGTAAAGGTGAAAGTGAAAATATATTCACTCTGATTCTGGTGAGTGTAGCAATACTCATTGGTTTTAGTATTGGTGGCACGTTTGTTAAGCAAAGTGTAAATTCTTTGGTACACAAAGAGTCAGAAGTTAATACTGTATTATTAGAAGAAGTAGCAGCCGAGATTAATAAAACCCTGCCAATAATGGTAGATAAAGACACTAAATTATTTTCTGTAAGCATAGTTAATGGCAATACGTTTCAATATAACTACGTGTTGATAAATTATGCACAAGAAGAAATAGATCCTGAGCTTCTAAAAAACAACAATAAAGATAGAATTAGAAATTACATATGCACAAGTCCTGACATGAAGCTGATAGTAGAAAATAATATTCCGGTTAGTTATGCTTACTATGGGAAAAATCAAAAATATATTGTGAATATCGTTATAGATACAAATAAATGTAACTGATTAAATTAGTAGCATTTGGATACATTTGGAAGTTTACTAGTTGTGACAAGTCTGGTAAGTTAGGTTAAACTCTATCTTAAAAAGAAAATACAGAGGGGTGTGACTGTTAACTGCCAATAGTTTGCAATACAGCGTTTATCAAACTTATTCTTTCATTTCTAATGGCTTCGGCCATTTCTTTGCCTTCAAGACCTTCCTCCCTAAAACTTTTAGTATCGATTTCATTTGCGGCATCTAGATATTTTTTAAAATAATCGGCTTGTGGGTAGGCGCGGTCTTCAAAACTGGCACGACCTCTTGCATCAGCTTCACAACAAAGTAGAAATTTCTTAAAGCGTTCTGGTCTTCGAAAGGCGTCCATGGATTCCAGCTTTTTAAGGATTGTTTCAGAATGCATTTCTTCGATACGGTGGCATGATAGATGGTATCTTGAAACCTGACTCGCCAATTCTTTATACTGCTTAGGTGCTCTGTAACGTTTACAAAGCGCTTCAATAAGTTTAACACCACGTTCTTCATGACCATGATGGCTAGGTAATTTATCTTTGTGTGTAGTTCCTTTCCCCAAATCATGAACTAAAGTAGCGAAGCGAATCTGCGGATCCTGACTAAGGCGTGCGGCCTGATTGAGCGACATTAAAGTATGAATGCCTGTGTCGATCTCTGGATGATATTTTTCTGGCTGTGGGACGCCAAACAACTGTTCAATTTCTGGAAAAAGAATACCCAAGGCGTGACAAGCTCGTAGCACCAAAATAAAACGTGATGGGTAAGGTTCTCCCATGGCTCGTTCCAGTTCATTCCAAACTCTCTCAGGGACTAATGCTTTGAGTTCACCTGATTTTGAAATCTCATTCATGAGTGCCATGGTCTCAGGCGCAATGCGAAAACCAAGCCGTGCAGTAAATCGAGCAACCCTGAGCACACGCAAGGGATCCTCCACAAATGCAGGCGATACATGTCGCAGAATCTTATCTTCAATATCCTGTTTGCCGTTAAAAGGATCTATAAGTTTGCCTGCGTGATCTATGGCAATGGCATTGATGCTTAGGTCACGTCTGGCTAAATCTTCTTCCAAGGTGATATCTTTTGACGTATGGAAAGTGAAACCCTTATATCCTTTCCCGGATTTTCTTTCAGTGCGCGCAAGCGCATATTCTTCTTTTGTCTCAGGGTGCAAAAACACAGGAAAATCTTTGCCAACTGCTTTGAATTTTTGATCTTCCATTTCCTTTGGTGTGCTGCCAACGACAACCCAATCATGATCCGCGCTTGGTTTCCCAAGCAGCTTGTCACGTACGGCACCACCCACAAGATATATTTCCATTGCGGTCATTATAATTTATTAAGGCACTTTACACGAGCCATCCGTGACTCAAATTTATCACCAGAAATCCTGTTTTCTATGATTTTAAAGTAAAGCTTGAGCAATAAATATAGAATGCAGTACAGTTTAAAGGTTACGCGATTCCCTTAAAATTCTTAAGGATAGATGGCGCTCATTCTATGTGTGCGCTCTGAGCTATGCCATAATGGCATGCATGGCTACGCAAAAGCAAATAGAAAACGATGCCAACTGAGTTATTACTCTGGTCTGCTTATCTCGTGCTTGGCGTTATGTCAGGGATGCTTGCAGGTTTGCTTGGATTAGGTGGAGGAATTTTAATTGTTCCGTCACTTTTATTGCTATTCATTTGGCAAGGTTTGCCTGCTGAGATTTTAATGCATCTTGCGGTAGCAACATCCTTATTCACTATTATTTTTACTTCAATCTCTTCAAGTTATACGCACCATAAACATCATGCTGTTTTATGGTCTCAAGTTTTCCTTTTAACTCCAGGTATCATCATTGGCGCAATGCTTGGTGCATTTCTTACTGATCATATGTCTAGTGATTTCCTGCGCAGGCTGTTTGGTTTGTTTGAAATATTGGTCGCGTGTCAGATTGGCTTTTCAATTAAACCGACAGCGCAGAGATCGCTGCCTGGGCGCAATGGAATGTTAATTGCAGGAGGAGGTATAGGAACATTGTCAACGATTCTTGGAATCGGCGGAGGAACCTTGACTGTGCCATTTTTAACCTACTGCCACATAGATATTCGCAAAGCGGTTGCAAGTTCATCGGCCTGCGGTTTCCCGATTGCTCTAACGGGCACACTGATGATGATCTTTACTGGGCAAGATGCTGTATCTCTTTTGGAAAACAATATAGGCTATGTGCATTGGCCTGCTGCAATATTAATACTTATCACCAGCATATTGTTTGCGTCGGTGGGTGCGCGGCTCGCACATTCCATGCCTGTGGATTATTTAAGGCGTATCTTTGCAGTGGTTCTTTTTTGCATTGGCTTAGGCATGCTTTTCTGGTAGATTCTTAAAAAGAGCAAATAAATCAACATAAAAAAATCAGCTACGAGTTTAAAGCATGACTGGTATAAGATGATGTTTGTCTTTACTGCCTAACCCAGCATAAACATGGGTCATAGGATTGTTTGATTATCTATTGCTTTTGACCTCTTTCAATAATAATGCCTACCTCACGCACACCTTTCAAAGCGCCCTGTTTATTCAATTTTAATCGCAGCCACGGAACATTAAACTCATTCAGTAAGATATCTGAAATCTGCTCGGTCAACGTTTCTATCAACTCAAAATCACTGCCCCCAACAAACTCAAACAAGCGCTCGGCGACAGCTTTATAATTGAGCATGTCTTCAATATTTCCACCTACTGATGCCTTGTGAATATCCGTGCCCATTTCAATATCCAGCACCACGGTTTGTTTGGTTTTACGCTCCCAGCCATAAATACCAATAATGGTTTCGATACGAAGGTCGTTTATATAAAGAATATCCATGTTTTTGTCTATTTCATTGCAAATGCGATAATGCTTAAACTGATACCCGCTTGACCTATCAAGCAAGACAGATTTCAATATCTCTATGGTAATATATATTTCACTGATTGTGCTTGCCTATTTGCTCGGTTCGGTATCCTCTGCCGTGGTCGTTTGTAAGCTGACGCAGTTGGAAGACCCCCGTGCTCGGGGTTCAAATAATCCTGGTGCTACTAATGTCTTGCGCCTACACGGGGGGAAAGCCGCCATCTCGGTGCTTGTAGGAGATGTGCTTAAAGGCGTTATTGCCGTTCTTATTGGTCATATACTAAATGCGCCGAGCATCATACTCGCAGGCCTTGGCCTTGCCGCCTTTATCGGGCACCTGTTTCCCATCTTCTTTAATTTCCAAGGCGGCAAGGGCGTCGCCACACTGGGCGGTATTTTATTTGGAACCTGCTGGATGCTTGGCCTAGCATTCGTGGGCACTTGGCTTGTCATAGCATTTATATTCCGCTATTCATCCTTGGCAAGCCTAATAGCCGCCGCCACAGCGCCCATCTATACCGCCTTATTAATGTTCTCGCAGGGGGATGGCAACAGTTGGATCATCATGAGCAATACGCTCATGGCAATATTATTATTCTGGCGCCACAGCGCAAACATCAAAAGCTTGCTGGACGGCAAAGAAGATAAGTTAGGCGCAAACTAAAATGATAATGTTAATATCTTTAATGATACTGTCGTTAAAGGATTTGTAATAAACAGTTATGCAGTTTTAGTTGCGGTCTCTTAAAGAATTTAATGGGCATCTATAATAATCTAAATCAAACTGGTGCGGAATTTTAAAATGTGCAAATCTTTGACCGTACAGATTTACAGACTTAAATACACACCTTAAAGGTCATCCGTAAACTTGGTCACAGTCGTTCTCGCGCCCCTGTGCTGCGAAACCAGACCGTCTGTGGTCAAAAATACTTAACATAATACCCTCACACAATACCGATAAAATATAGCTTTCGCCTTATAAATTAGATTTAACATAATCTAAATCAAACTGGTGTGGAACTTTTTCACCAATCTTTGGTCATACCCCAATGTTAGGGAGTGTAATGCCTGTATAAGGCATGTTATGTATCTAAGGCTAAATCAACATTTAATGTATTTGCCACTTTCGTATAACGTTTTTTTAGGGTATCTTCTTTGGGCTCACAATTTAGTGATAGCAAAAGTTGTACATTAAAGGATATAGCTTTAAATACAGATAAATACGCAAAACATTGACAGGATTTATTTTTAAATACCTTTTTGACAACAAAGATGCAAACAAGATATCGGCTAATCATATCGACTAACCATATCGACTAACCATTGAATGCTTGCATGTACGACGGTAGGAAGGTTTAAGGGAAAGTTTAAGGTTTAAGAAAAAGCAGTGCTTAAAGAATATTGGGCTTGAAAAGTAATTTATTATTAACGTGTAATACTGGAGAATTAATTTATGGCTACTTATATAGGTGATGATAACAATAACTCCCTCCTTGGTGGTGGTGGTGATGATCTACTGGAAGGTCGTGGTGGTAGGGATAACCTGCACGGACAAGGCGGCGATGATACGCTTAAAGGCGGTGCTGGTAGCGATATCTTGCATGGAGATTCTGGTGACGATACCTTATGGGGAGGTACGGGTAACGATAACTTAGACGGAGGTAACGGTGACGATACCTTGTCTGGCGGTGACGGTGGCGATAGGTTGTCTGGCAGTGGCGGTGACGATATCTTGTCTGGAAATGCCGGTGACGATACCTTGTATGGACATGACGGTGACGATACCCTGTATGGAAATGCCGGTGACGACATTTTAAGCGGCGGTACAGGTACAGACACCTTAAGTGGCGGTAGCGGTAACGATACTTATCTGTTTTTTCGAGGTGACGGTGATACAAGCATTCATAATCTCGATACAAGCGTAAGCACGGATACCTTACAATTTGGACAAGGTATTGCTACCACAGATATTAGAGTAATTCATGTAGATAATAATCTTCTACTACAAGTAAGTGGCGCTGATAACACGACAGAAACTATAACGATTATAGATCACTTCCTAAATGATGATAACCAATTAGACCAAGTTAAGTTTGCTGATGGTGCTGTATGGACATTACCAACAACCTCGTCAAGAGGTAATGAGAACGACAACACTCTCAATGGTAGCAATGGTAATGATCTACTGGAAGGTCTTGCTGGTAACGATACCTTAAATGGCGGTGACGGTAACGATACCCTGTACGGAGGTTCTGGTACGGATACCTTAAATGGCGGTGACGGTAACGATACCCTGTATGGAGGTTCTGGTACAGATGTCTTAGTTGGCGGTAACGGCGACGATACTTATCTGTTTTCCAAAGGTGATGGCAATACAAGCATTCATAACCTTGATACAAGCAATAGCACAGATACCTTGCAACTTGGACAAGGCATTGCTACCACAGATGTTCAAACAACTCGTGTAGATAATAATCTTCTACTACAAGTAAGTGGCGCTGATAACACAACAGAAACTATAACGATTCAAAATCACTTCCTAAACAATGCTTACCAATTAGACCAAGTTAAGTTTGCTGATGGTGCTGTATGGACAACAACGCAGATAGATACCACTTTATTGTTTGTGGGCGATGAAAATGATAACACTATCAATGGTGGTGATGGTAGTGATCGATTAGAAGGTCTTGGTGGTCATGATCGATTGGAAGGTCGTGGGGGTAACGATACCCTGTACGGCGGTGGCGGTAACGATACCTTGGTTGGAAATGACCATAACGATACCCTGTACGGCGGTGACGGTAACGATATCTTGTCTGGAGATACCGGTGACGATACCTTAAATGGCGGTAGCGGTAACGATACCCTATACGGCGGTAATGGCAACGATGTCTTGAATGGCGGTGATGGTAACGATACCCTGTATGGAGGTCGCGGTAACGATATCTTTAGCGGCGGCAAAGGTACAAACTACATGCAAGGAAACCACGGTGACGATACTTATTTATTTTTTCGAGGTGACGGTAATACAACTATTTATAATGCCGATGTAGGCTCTGACGGTGTCCTAGGCAGCAGCACAGATATCTTGAAATTTGGAGAAGGTATTGCCGCCACGGATGTTCAAATATTTCGCGCATATAATCATCTTCTATTACAAGTAAGTGATGATAATAACACGACAAAAACTATAACGATTCAAAATTACTTTCCCTATTATGAAAATTCCTACCTTTTCCAAAGGTTCCAAATAGACCAAACTGAGTTTGCTGATGGTACTGTATGGACAAAGGCATATATAGATGCCAACGTATTGGCAACAAGCGGTCATGGAGATGACATCATCAATGGTTCTAGTAATAACGATATATTGAGAGGCTATAGCGGTAGCGATATCTTGTATGGGGGTGATGGTAACGATATCCTGTACGGTAGTGGCGGTCACTACGATGATGATCCCTTATACCACCCCGTATACGGTGCTGACGGTCATGATAAGCTGTATGGACAAAACGGCGATGATGTGCTTGAAGGCAGTTATGGTCATGATTACTTGTCTGGAGGTGCTGGTAACGACATCTTGAATGGAAACAATGGTAACGATATCTTGTCTGGAGGTACAGGTGACGATACCTTGTCTGGACATGACGGTCACGATACCTTGTCTGGAGATGATGGTAATGATATCTTAAACGGTGGTACAGGTGATGATACCCTGTATGGACAGGACGGTGACGATGCCTTATACGGTACTGACGGTCATGATAAGCTGTACGGACAAAACGGCGATGATGCCCTATACGGCGGTGACCATAACGATATCTTAGACGGTGGTAACGATAACGATAACTTAAACGGCGATAACGGTGACGATACCCTGTACGGACAAAACGGCGATGATGTACTAAGTGGTGGTGCAGGTTACGATACCCTGTACGGACAAAACGGCGATGATACCCTATACGGCGGTGACCATAACGATATCTTAGACGGTGGTAACGATAACGATAACTTAAACGGCGATAACGGTGACGATACCCTGTATGGACAAAACGGCGATGATGTACTAAGTGGTGGTGCAGGTTACGATACCCTGTACGGACAAAACGGTACAGATACCCTATACGGCGGTGACCATAACGATACCTTAGACGGCGGTGACGGTGACGATTATTTGTACGGAGGTGCCGATACCGATTACTTATATGGACAAAACGGTGATGATGTACTAAGTGGTGGTACAGGTTACGATACCCTGTACGGACAAAACGGCACAGATACACTATACGGCGGTGACCATAACGATATCTTAGACGGTGGTAACGATAACGATAACTTAAACGGCGATAACGGTGACGATACCCTGTACGGACAAAACGGCGATGATGTACTAAGTGGTGGTGCAGGTTACGATACCCTGTACGGACAAAACGGTACAGATACCCTATACGGCGGTGACCATAACGATATCTTAGACGGTGGTGACGGTAACGATATCTTGGTTGGACAAAACGGCAATGATACACTATACGGCGGTAACGATAACGATACCCTGTACGGAGAAAACGGCGATGATGTACTAAGTGGTGGTGCAGGTTACGATACCCTGTACGGACAAAACGGTACAGATACCCTATACGGCGGTGACCATAACGATATCTTAGACGGTGGTAACGATAACGATAACTTAAACGGCGATAACGGTGACGATACCCTGTATGGACAAAACGGCGATGATGTACTAAGTGGTGGTGACGGTTACGATACCCTGTACGGACAAAACGGTACAGATACCTTAAACGGCGGTGACCATAGCGATATCTTAGACGGCGGTGACGGTAACGATACCTTAAACGGCGGCAACGGTCGTGATTACTTATATGGCGGTAATGGTGACGATACTTTAAGTGGTGATGTGGGTAACGATACCCTGTACGGACAAAGCGGCACAGATACACTATACGGCGGTGACTATAATGATATCTTAGACGGCGGTGACGGTGACGATACCCTGTACGGACAAAACGGCGATGATGTACTAAGTGGTGGTACAGGTGACGATACTCTGTACGGAGGTGCCGGTAACGATACTTATCTGTTTTTTTCAGGTGACGGTAATACAAGCATTAATAATTATGATACGGACTACTCAACGAGTAATGATATATTACAATTTGACAATGTATCAGTAGAAGACTTGTGGTTTAGTCGTAGTGATAAAGACTTACTAATCACCGTCGCTGGAACCGATGATCAAGCGACAGTGATCGGTTGGTACGAAACGAAAACTGTACCAACCTTTTTATGGTTCTTCCCCATACAAGAGGAGATTAATGACTACAAGCTGGACAGCATCACAACTGATTCATCAGAGTTACTACGAGATGATGTCTACAAATTAGTCAATGCCATGGCAGCTTATGATGTACCACTTGGTGCAGGTAATGTCATAGCACAAGATGTTGCTGATAGCTTGGAAACAGTATTGACTGAAACATGGCAAACTGCCTAATAGCTTAATCACAGCAGATTTAAGTGAAATAAAAGGTTTAAGTTAAGACAATAACAATAAAGGGATCTATGCAGATCCCTTTATATTATTTATTAACCTCTAATTCTACATTTAGTCCTGTCTTTAATTTAAATCCTATCTATTTAAATCCTATCTATTTAAATCCTATCTATTTAAATCCTATCTATTTAAATCCTATCTATTGTATCGTGGAATAGTAAACCTTGTGAATACAAGGGTTTATCTTAAACTTTAACTAAAAATCAACACCGTCTTTATTCAATGAGATTTTTCATATATGTTTCCTATTTTACAGACTTAAATACACCTAAAGGTCATCCGTAAACTTGGTCACAGTCGTTCTCGCCCCCCCTGTGCTGCGAAACCAGACCGTCTGTGGTCAAAAATACTTAACATAATACCCTCACACAATACCGATAAAATATAGCTTTCGCCTTATAAATTAGATTTAACATAATCTAAATCAAACTGGTGTGGAACGTTTTCACCAATCTTTGGTCATACCCCAATGTTAGGGAGCGTAATGCCTGTATAAGGCATGTTATGTATCTAAAGCTAAATCAACATTTAATGTATTTGCCACTTTCGTATAACGTTTTTTTAGGGTATCTTCTTTGGGTATCACAATTTAGTGATAGCAAAAGTTGTACATTAAAGGATATAGCCTTAAACACAGATAAATACGCAAAACATTGACAGGATTTATCTTTAAATACCTTTTTGACAACAAAGATGCAAACAAGATATCGGCTAATCATATCGACTAACCATATCGACTAACCATTGAATGCTTGCATGTACGACGGTAGGGAAGGTTTAAGGGAAAGTTTGAGGTTTAAGAAAAAGCAGTGCTTAAAGAATATTGGGCTTGAAAAGTAATTTATTATTAACGTGTAATACTGGAGAATTGATTTATGGCTACTTACATAGGTGATGATAACGATAACTCCATCATTGGTGGTGGTGATGATGATCAATTAGAAGGTCGTGGGGGTAATGATACCCTGAATGGAGGTGCTGGTAACGATACCTTGGTTGGAAATGACGGTGCCGATACCTTGTCTGGCGGTGACGGTGACGATAAGCTGTATGGAGATGCCGGTAACGATACCTTAAATGGCGGGGACGATAACGATACCCTGAATGGAGGTGCTGGTAACGATATCTTAGACGGTGGTAACGATAACGATAACTTAAACGGCGATAACGGTGACGATACCCTGTACGGACAAAACGGTGATGATGTACTAAGTGGTGATGCAGGTGACGATACCCTGTACGGACAAAACGGTACAGATACCCTATACGGCGGTGACCATAACGATGCCCTATACGGTGGTGACGGTGACGATACCTTAAACGGCGATAACGGTGACGATACCCTATACGGAGGTAACGGTAACGATACCTTGGATGGAGGTAGCGGTTATGGAGATTACCTGAATGGAGGTGCGGGTAACGATACTTATCTGTTTTCCAAAGGTGATGGCAATACAAGCATTCATAACCTTGATACAAGCAATAGCACAGATACCTTGCAACTTGGACAAGGCATTGCTACCACAGATGTTCAAACAACTCGTGTAGATAATAATCTTCTACTACAAGTAAGTGGTGCTGATAACACAACAGAAACTATAACGATTCAAAATCACTTCCTAAACAATGCTTACCAATTAGACCAAGTTAAGTTTGCTGATGGCACTGTATGGACAACAACACAGATAGACGCTGCCTTATTATTTGTAGGCGATGAGAATAGAAATACTCTCAATGGTGGCAATGGTAATGATCGATTAGAAGGTCTTGGTGGTGACGATATCTTGTATGGACAAAACGGCACAGATACCCTGTACGGCGGTGACGGTAACGATATCTTAATTGGAGGTAAGGGTAACGATTACTTGAATGGCGGTGACGGTAGCGATATCTTAATTGGCGGTACAGGCGCAGATATCTTAAATGGAAATACCGGTAGCGATAACTTGAATGGAGGTTTCGGTAACGATACTTATCTGTTTTCTAAAGGTGACGGTGATACAACCATTTATAACCTTGATACAAGCGTAAGCACAGATACCTTGAAATTTGGACAAGGTATTGCTACCACGGATGTTCAAACAACTCGTGTAAAGAATCATCTTCTATTACAAGTAAGTGGTGCTGATAACACAACAGAAACCATAACGATTCAAGATCACTTCCTAGGTAATTCTTACCGATTAGACCAAATTGAGTTTGCTGATGGTACTAGATTACTGATAGGCGACGATACGGACAACACCCTCAATGGTGGTGACGGTAACGATACTTTGTTTGGAAATGCCGGTAACGATACCTTGGCTGGCGGTAAGGGTAACGATACCTTGTACGGCGGTACAGGTACAGACACCTTAAGTGGCGGTAGCGGTAACGATACTTATCTATTTTCTCTAGGTGACGGTAATACAACCATTTATAATCTTGATACAAGCAACAGCACAGATACCTTACAACTTGGACAAGGTATTGCTACCACAGATATTCAAACAACTCGTGTAGATAATAATCTACTATTACAAGTAAGTGGTGCTAATAACACAACAGAAACCATAACGATTCTAAATCACTTCCTAAATAATGATAACCAATTAGACCAAATTGAGTTTGCTGATGGTACTGTATGGACAGCAACACAGATAGATGCTGCCTTATTATTTATAGGCGACGAGAACGATAACACTATCAATGGTGGCAATGGTAATGATCGATTAGAAGGTCTTGGTGGTGACGATACCTTGTATGGACAAAACGGCACAGATACCCTGTACGGCGGTGACGGTAACGATATCTTAGTTGGAGGTAAGGGTAACGATTACTTGAATGGCGGTGACGGTAACGATATCTTAATTGGAGGTAGCGGTAATGATACTTATCTGTTTTCTCTAGGTGACGGTAATACAACCATTTATAATCTTGATACAAGCAACAGCACAGATACCTTACAACTTGGACAAGGTATTGCTACCACGGATGTTCGAACAACTCGCGCAGATAATAATCTTCTATTACAAGTAAACAGCCCTAATAACACAACAGAAACCATAACGATTCTAAATCACTTCCTAAGTGATGATTACCTATTAGACCAAGTTGAGTTTGCTGATGGTACTGTATGGACAGCGACACAGATAGATGCTACCTTATTATTTGTAGGCGACGATACGGACAACACTCTCAATGGTGGTGACGGTAACGATACTTTGTCTGGAAATGCCGGTGACGATACCTTGGCTGGCGGTAAGGGTAACGATACCCTGTACGGCGATAACGGTGACGATACCCTGTACGGACAAAATGGCGATGATGTACTATACGGCGGTAACCATAACGATATCTTAGACGGTGGTAACGATAACGATAACTTAAACGGCGATAACGGTGACGATACCCTGTACGGACAAAATGGCGATGATGTACTAAGTGGTGATGCAGGTGACGATACCCTGTACGGACAAAACGGCACAGATACCCTATACGGCGGTAACGATAACGATATCTTAGACGGTGGTGACGGTAACGATAACTTAAACGGCGATAACGGTGACGATACCCTGTACGGACAAAACGGCGATGACGTACTAAGTGGTGGTTCTGGTACGGATACCCTGTACGGAGGTGCCGGTAACGATACCTTGGATGGAGGTAGCGGTTATGGAGATTACCTGAATGGAGGTGCGGGTAACGATACTTATCTGTTTTCTAAAGGTGACGGTGATACAACTATTTATAACCTTGACACAAGCGTAAGCACAGATACCTTGCAACTTGGACAAGGCATTGCTACCACAGATGTTCAAACAACTCGTGTAGATAATAATCTTCTATTACAAGTAAGTGGTGCTAATAACACAACAGAAACCTTAACGATTCAAGATCACTTCCTAGGTAATTCTTACCGATTAGACCAAATTGAGTTTGCTGATGGTGCTAGATTACTGATAGGCGACGATACGGACAACACTCTCAATGGTGGCGATGGTAACGATACTTTGTCTGGAAATGCCGGTAACGATACCTTGGCTGGCGGTAAGGGTGACGATACCCTATACGGCGGTGACGATAACGATATCTTAGACGGTGGTAACGATAACGATATAACGATAACTTAAACGGCGATAACGGTGACGATACCCTGTACGGACAAAACGGCGATGATGTACTAAGTGGTGGTGCAGGTGACGATACCCTGTACGGACAAAACGGTACAGATACCCTATACGGCGGTGACGGTAACGATATCTTAGACGGTGGTAACGATAACGATAACTTAAACGGCGATAACGGTGACGATACCCTGTACGGACAAAACGGTGATGATGTACTAAGTGGTGATGCAGGTGACGATACCCTGTACGGACAAAACGGCGATGATGTACTAAGTGGTGATGCAGGTGACGATACCCTGTACGGACAAAACGGCACAGATACCCTGTACGGCGGTGACCATAACGATATCTTAGACGGTGGTAACGATAACGATAACTTAAACGGCGATAACGGTGACGATACCCTGTACGGACAAAACGGCGATGATGTACTAAGTGGTGATGCAGGTGACGATACCCTGTATGGACAAAACGGCACAGATACCCTATACGGCGGTAACCATAACGATATCTTAGACGGTGGTAACGGTAACGATAACTTAAACGGCGATAACGGTGACGATACCCTGTATGGACAAAATGGCGATGATGTACTAAGTGGTGATGCAGGTGACGATACCCTGTACGGACAAAACGGTAGAGATATACTATACGGCGGTGACCATAACGATATCTTAGACGGCGGTGACGGTAACGATATCTTAATTGGAGGTAAGGGTAACGATTACTTGAATGGCGGTGACGGTAGCGATATCTTAATTGGCGGTACAGGCGCAGATATCTTAAATGGAAATACCGGTAGCGATAACTTGAATGGAGGTTTCGGTAACGATACTTATCTGTTTTCTAAAGGTGACGGTGATACAACCATTTATAACCTTGATACAAGCGTAAGCACAGATACCTTGAAATTTGGACAAGGTATTGCTACCACGGATGTTCAAACAACTCGTGTAAAGAATCATCTTCTATTACAAGTAAGTGGTGCTGATAACACAACAGAAACCATAACGATTCAAGATCACTTCCTAGGTAATTCTTACCGATTAGACCAAATTGAGTTTGCTGATGGTACTAGATTACTGATAGGCGACGATACGGACAACACCCTCAATGGTGGTGACGGTAACGATACTTTGTTTGGAAATGCCGGTAACGATACCTTGGCTGGCGGTAAGGGTAACGATACCTTGTACGGCGGTACAGGTACAGACACCTTAAGTGGCGGTAGCGGTAACGATACTTATCTATTTTCTCTAGGTGACGGTAATACAACCATTTATAATCTTGATACAAGCAACAGCACAGATACCTTACAACTTGGACAAGGTATTGCTACCACAGATATTCAAACAACTCGTGTAGATAATAATCTACTATTACAAGTAAGTGGTGCTAATAACACAACAGAAACCATAACGATTCTAAATCACTTCCTAAATAATGATAACCAATTAGACCAAATTGAGTTTGCTGATGGTACTGTATGGACAGCAACACAGATAGATGCTGCCTTATTATTTATAGGCGACGAGAACGATAACACTATCAATGGTGGCAATGGTAATGATCGATTAGAAGGTCTTGGTGGTGACGATACCTTGTATGGACAAAACGGCACAGATACCCTGTACGGACAAAACGGTGATGATGTACTAAGTGGTGATGCAGGTGACGATACCCTGTACGGACAAAACGGCACAGATACCCTGTACGGCGGTAACGATAACGATATCTTAGACGGTGGTAACGATAACGATAACTTAAACGGTGATGACGGTGACGATACCCTGTATGGACAAAACGGCGATGATGTACTATACGGCGGTAACGATAACGATATCTTAGACGGTGGTAACGATAACGATAACTTAAACGGCGATAACGGTGACGATACCCTGTACGGACAAAACGGTGATGATGTACTAAGTGGTGATGCAGGTTACGATACCCTGTATGGACAAAACGGCACAGATACCCTATACGGCGGTAACCATAACGATATCTTAGACGGTGGTAACGGTAACGATAACTTAAACGGCGATAACGGTGACGATACCCTGTATGGACAAAACGGTGATGATGTACTAAGTGGTGATGCAGGTTACGATACCCTGTATGGACAAAACGGCACAGATACCCTATACGGCGGTAACCATAACGATATCTTAGACGGTGGTAACGGTAACGATAACTTAAACGGCGATAACGGTGACGATACCCTGTATGGACAAAACGGCAATGATGTGCTAAGTGGTGGTACAGGTTACGATACCCTGTACGGACAAAACGGCACAGATACCCTGTACGGCGGTGACCATAACGACACCCTGTACGGTGATGACGGTGACGATAAGCTGTATGGACAAAACGGCAATGATGTGCTTGAAGGCGGTGCGGGTAACGATATCTTAGGCGGCTGGACTGGCAACGATACCTTAAGTGGCGGTAGTGGCACAGATACCCTATACGGTGGTAACGATAACGACACCCTGTACGGTGATGACGGTGACGATAAGCTGTATGGACAAAACGGCAATGATGTACTAAGTGGTGATGCAGGTGACGATACCCTGTACGGACAAAACGGTACAGATACCCTGTATGGACAAAACGGCAATGATACCCTGTATGGACAAAACAATAACGATACTCTGTACGGCGGTGACGGTAACGATTACTTAAATGGCGGTAACGGTAACGATTACTTAAATGGCGGTGACGGTAACGATACCCTATACGGAGTTAACGGTAACGATAACTTAAATGGCGGTAACGGCACAGATACCCTATACGGATTTAACGGTAACGATCACTTAAGCGGCGACAACGGTAATGATTACTTATATGGCGATAATGGTGACGATTATTTGCGCGGAGGTGCTGGTAACGACATCTTGCATGGAAGCAATGGTGACGATGCCTTGTTTGGAGAGGACGGTAATGATATCTTAAGTGGTGGTACAGGACAGGATTACCTGCGCGGAGGTAACGGCAGTGATACTTACTTATTCTCCCGAGGGGATTATAATGTAGGCATTAATAATTATGATACGGACTACTCAACGAGTAATGATATATTACAATTTGACAATGTATCAGTAGAAGACTTGTGGTTTAGTCGTAGTGATAAAGACTTACTAATCACCGTCGCTGGAACCAATGATCAAGTACAGGTGGCTGGCTGGTATGAAACGAAAACTGTACCAACCTTTTTATGGTTCTTCCCCAGACAAGAGGAGATTAATGACTACAAGCTGGACAGCATCACAACTGATTCATCAGAGTTACTACGAGATGATGTCTACAAATTAGTCAATGCCATGGCAGCTTATGATGTACCACTTGGTGCAGGTAATGTCATAGCACAAGATGTTGCTGATAGCTTGGAAACAGTATTGACTGAAACATGGCAAACTGCCTAATAGCTTAATCACAGCAGATTTAAGTGAAATAAAAGGTTTAAGTTTAAGACAATAACAATAAAGGGATCTACATAGATCCCTTTATATTATTTATTAACCTCTAATTCTACATTTAGTCCTGTCTTTAATTTAAATCCTATCTATTTAAATCCTATCTATTTACATCCTATCTATTTAAATCCTATCTATTGTATCGTGGAATAGTAAACCTTGTGAATATAAGGGTTTATCTTAAACTTTAACTAAAAATCAACACCGTCTTTATTCAATGAGATTTTTCATATATGTTTCCTATTTTACAGACTTAAATACACCTAAAGGTCATCCGTAAACTTGGTCACAGTCGTTCTCGCCCACCCTGCGCTGCGAAACCAGACCGTCTGTGGTCAAAAATACTTAACATAATACCCTCACACAGTACCGATAAAATATAGCTTTCGCCTTATAAATTAGATTTAACATAATCTAAATCAAACTGGTGTGGAACTTTTTCACCAATCTTTGACCATACCCCCAATGTTAGGGAGTGTAATGCCTGTATAAGGCATGTTATGTATCTAAAGCTAAATCAACATTTAATGTATTTGCCACTTTCGTATAACGTTTTTTTAGGGTATCTTCTTTGGGTATCACAATTTAGTGATAGCAAAAGTTGTACATTAAAGGATATAGCCTTAAACACAGATAAATACGCAAAACATTGACAGGATTTATCTTTAAATACCTTTTTGACAACAAAAATGCAAACAAGATATCGGCTAATGATTGAACGCTGTATAGCACTATTGTTGTACCGTAACATTAAGAAGATTTAAAAAAGATTAAACTTACAAATAACCAACCTTTTATAAAACGTATAAATAACAGGAATATTATTATGGCTAATGTTAATGGTGATAGTGGGGATGATCGATTAGAAGGAAATGATGGCGACGATACCCTGAATGGAGGTGCTGGTAACGATACCCTGTATGGAAATGCCGGTAACGATTACTTGTATGGACAAAACGGTGATGATTTTCTATACGGGGGTGCCGGTAACGATACCTTGAGCGGAGGTGCCGGTGACGATTTCTTAAACGGCGATAACGGTGACGATACCCTGTATGGACAAAACGGCGATGATACCCTATACGGCGGTGACCATAACGATACCTTAGACGGTGGTGACGGTGACGATTATTTGTACGGAGGTGCCGATACCGATTACTTATATGGACAAAACGGCGATGATGTACTAAGTGGTGGTACAGGTGACGATACCCTGTACGGACAAAACGGTACAGATACACTATACGGCGGTGACCATAACGATATCTTAGACGGTGGTGACGGTAACGATACCTTAAACGGCGATAACGGTGACGATACCCTATACGGACAAAACGGCGATGATGTACTAAGTGGTGGTACAGGTTACGATACCCTGTACGGACAAAACGGTACAGATACCCTATACGGCGGTGACCATAACGATGCCCTATACGGTGGTGACGGTGACGATACCCTGTACGGACAAAACGGCGATGATGTACTAAGTGGTGGTACAGGTTACGATACCCTGTACGGACAAAACGGTACAGATACCCTATACGGCGGTGACCATAACGATGCCCTATACGGTGGTGACGGTGACGATACCCTGTACGGTGGTGACGGTGACGATACCCTGTACGGACAAAACGGCGATGATGTACTAAGCGGTGGTTCTGGTACGGATACCCTATACGGAGGTAACGATAATGATACCTTGGTTGGAGGTGCTGGTGACGATACATTAAGCGGCGGTGCAGGTACGGATGTCTTAGTTGGAGATAATGGTGACGATACTTATCTGTTTTCCAAAGGTGACGGTGATACAAGCATTTATAATTATGATACAGACAACAGCGCAGATACCTTGCAATTTGGACAAGGTATTGCTACCACAGATGTTCGAGTAACTCGTATAGATAAGCATCTTCTATTGCAAGTAAATGGCTCTGATAACACAACAGAAACTATAAGGATTTATAATCACTTCCTAAATGATTCTTACCTATTAGACCAAGTTGAGTTTGCTGATGGTACTGTATGGACATTGCCAACAACCTCGTTAGGAGGTTCTGAGAACGATGACACTCTCAATGGTGGTAGTGGTAATGATCTACTGGAAGGTTATGCTGGCAACGATAAGCTATACGGCGGTAACGATAACGATACATTAAATGGAGGTAACGGTGACGATTACTTAAACGGCGGTGCGGGTGACGATACCCTGTACGGACAAAACGGCGATGATGTACTAAGCGGTGGCTCTGGTACGGATACCTTGTATGGCGGTAACGGTAACGATATTTATCTATTTTCTCGAGGTGACGGTGATACAACCATTCATAATTACGATACAGGCGTAAGCACAGATACCTTGCAACTTGGACAAGGTATTGCTACCACAGACATTCAAGCAACTCGCGTAGGTAATAATCTTCTATTACAAGTAAGTGGCTCTGATAACACGACAGAAACTATAACGATTATAGATCACTTCCTAAATGATGATAACCAATTAGACCAAATTGAGTTTGCTGATGGTGCTGTATGGACATTGCCAACAAACTCGTTAAGAGGTAATGAGAACGATGACATTCTCAGTGGTAGCAATGGTAATGATCTACTGGAAGGTCTTGCTGGTAACGATACCTTGAATGGAACTGACGGTGACGATACCTTGTATGGAGGTGCCGGTGACGATTTCTTAAGCGGCGGTTCCGGTACGGATACCTTGTCTGGAGATAACGGTAATGATGTCCTGTCTGGACAAGACGGCAACGATACCTTAAGCGGAGGTGACGGTGACGATACCTTGTATGGAGGTCGCGGTAACGATATCTTTAGCGGCGGTTCTGGTACAGATGTCTTAGTTGGAGATAAGGGTGACGATACTTATCTATTTTCCAAAGGTGACGGTGATACAAGCATTCATAATTACGATACAAGCAACAGCACGGATACCTTGCAACTTGGAGCAGGCATTGCCACTTGGGATGTTAAAATAACTCGCGTAGATAATGATCTTCTATTACAAGTAAGTGGTGTTAATAACACAACAGAAACTATAACGATTTACGATCACTTCAGGGATGATTACCGATTAGACCAAGTTGAGTTTGCTGATGGTGCTGTATGGACATCGACACAGATAGATGCCGCCTTGCTTATAGGCGACGAGAACGATAACACTATCAATGGTGGTGATGGTAATGATCGATTAGAAGGTCGTGGGGGTAACGATACCCTGTACGGCGGTGACGGTAACGATACCTTGGTTGGAAATGACCATAACGATACCCTGTACGGCGGTGACGGTAACGATATCTTGTCTGGAGATACCGGTGACGATACCTTAAATGGCGGTAGCGGTAACGATACCCTATACGGCGGTAATGGCAACGATGTCTTGAATGGCGGTGATGGTAACGATACCCTGTATGGAGGTCGCGGTAACGATATCTTTAGCGGCGGCAAAGGTACAAACTACATGCAAGGAAACCACGGTGACGATACTTATTTATTTTTTCGAGGTGACGGTAATACAACTATTTATAATGCCGATGTAGGCTCTGACGGTGTCCTAGGCAGCAGCACAGATATCTTGAAATTTGGAGAAGGTATTGCCGCCACGGATGTTCAAATATTTCGCGCATATAATCATCTTCTATTACAAGTAAGTGATGATAATAACACGACAAAAACTATAACGATTCAAAATTACTTTCCCTATTATGAAAATTCCTACCTTTTCCAAAGGTTCCAAATAGACCAAACTGAGTTTGCTGATGGTACTGTATGGACAAAGGCATATATAGATGCCAACGTATTGGCAACAAGCGGTCATGGAGATGACATCATCAATGGTTCTAGTAATAACGATATATTGAGAGGCTATAGCGGTAGCGATACCTTGTATGGGGGTGATGGTAACGATATCCTGTACGGTAGTGGCGGTCACTACGATGATGATCCCTTATACCACCCCGTATACGGTGCTGACGGTCATGATAAGCTGTATGGACAAAACGGCGATGATGTGCTTGAAGGCAGTTATGGTCATGATTACTTGTCTGGAGGTGCTGGTAACGACATCTTGAATGGAAACAATGGTAACGATATCTTGTCTGGAGGTACAGGTGACGATACCTTGTCTGGACATGACGGTCACGATACCTTGTCTGGAGATGATGGTAATGATATCTTAAACGGTGGTACAGGTGATGATACCCTGTATGGACAGGACGGTGACGATGCCTTATACGGTACTGACGGTAATGATAAGCTGTACGGACAAAACGGCGATGATGCCCTATACGGCGGTGACCATAACGATATCTTAGACGGTGGTAACGATAACGATAACTTAAACGGCGATAACGGTGACGATACCCTGTACGGACAAAACGGCGATGATGTACTAAGTGGTGGTGCAGGTTACGATACCCTGTACGGACAAAACGGTACAGATACCCTATACGGCGGTGACCATAACGATACCTTAGACGGCGGTGACGGTGACGATTATTTGTACGGAGGTGCCGATACCGATTACTTATATGGACAAAACGGCGATGATGTACTAAGTGGTGGTGCAGGTTACGATACCCTGTACGGACAAAACGGCGATGATACCCTATACGGCGGTGACCATAACGATATCTTAGACGGTGGTAACGATAACGATACCTTAAACGGCGATAACGGTGACGATACCCTGTACGGACAAAACGGCGATGATGTACTAAGTGGTGGTACAGGTTACGATACCCTGTACGGACAAAACGGCGATGATGTACTAAGTGGTGGTACAGGTTACGATACCCTGTACGGACAAAACGGTACAGATACCCTGTACGGCGGTGACCATAACGATACCTTAGACGGTGGTGACGGTGACGATACCCTGTACGGACAAAACGGCGATGATACCCTATACGGCGGTGACCATAACGATATCTTAGACGGCGGTAACGATAACGATAACTTAAACGGCGATAACGGTGACGATACCCTGTACGGACAAAACGGCGATGATGTACTAAGTGGTGGTACAGGTTACGATACCCTGTACGGACAAAACGGTACAGATACCTTAAACGGCGGTGACCATAGCGATACCTTAGACGGCGGTGACGGTAACGATACCTTAAACGGCGGCAACGGTCGTGATTACTTATATGGCGGTAATGGTGACGATACTTTAAGTGGTGATGTGGGTAACGATACCCTGTACGGACAAAGCGGCACAGATACACTATACGGCGGTGACCATAACGATATCTTAGACGGCGGTAACGGTAACGATGACTTAAACGGCGGCAACGGTCGTGATTACTTATATGGCGGTAATGGTGACGATACTTTAAGTGGTGATGCAGGTAACGATACCCTGTACGGAGGTAACGGTAACGATTACTTGTGGGGAGGTGCTGGTGACGATACTTTAAGTGGTGGTACAGGACAGGATTATCTGACTGGAGATGACGGTAACGATACTTATCTGTTTTCTTTGGGTGACGGTAATACAACCATTTATAATTATGATACGGACTACTCAACGAGTAATGATATATTACAATTTGACAATGTATCAGTAGAAGACTTGTGGTTTAGTCGTAGTGATAAAGACTTACTAATCACCGTCGCTGGAACCAATGATCAAGTACAGGTGGCTGGCTGGTATGAAACGAAAACTGTACCAACCTTTTTATGGTTCTTCCCCAGACAAGAGGAGATTAATGACTACAAGCTGGACAGCATCACAACTGATTCATCAGAGTTACTACGAGATGATGTCTACAAATTAGTCAATGCCATGGCAGCTTATGATGTACCACTTGGTGCAGGTAATGTCATAGCACAAGATGTTGCTGATAGCTTGGAAACAGTATTGACTGAAACATGGCAAACCGTCTAATAGCTTAATCACAGCAGATTTAAGTGAAATAAAAGGTTTAAGTTAAGACAATAACAATAAAGGGATCTATGTAGATCCCTTTATTTATTCAGGCTGCCTTAGTCTAAAATTCCTCATAAACTTTCTTAAGTTGATTAATAATATTCAAACCGCACAGTAAACACTCCAATACTTTATATCTTATACAGATTGTTAATGTTTTCTATATCCTAGAAAAGCCCCTAAATAAAAATAACTGTTAGCTCCCCTTTTTTGATCCCTTATAAGAATATTCTCCTAGGCGCACAACTCGCTCAAAGACCACCTTGGCCTTGCGCTAAAGGCTAAGGCTTCTTTTGCCCCTGCTTGCAAACGCAACGCACCCGCATAAGCAATCATAGCACCATTATCTGTACAAAATTCAGGTCGTGGATAAAATACCTCAGCGCCTTCTTTAGCGCACACCTCCTGTAATTTTTTCCTTAATTGTTTATTTGCGCTCACTCCGCCTGCTGCAACCAAGGTCTTAAGTCCTGTTTTCTGGATGGCTCGTTTACATTTAATCCCTAAGGTATCAACTATCGCCTCAACAAAAGCACGGGCAATATCTGCCTTGGTTTGCGCATCATCACCTTCTTTTCTAAAAGAATTTACAGTAAAAGTTTTCAAACCACTGAAACTGAAATCTAGCCCTGGTCTATCGGTCATGGGTCTTGGGAATAAGAATCTACCCTTATTTCCTGACTGCGCCAAAACCGACAATGCTGCACCGCCTGGATAAGCCAAACCCAACAACTTTGCAGTTTTATCAAAGGCTTCACCCGCAGCATCATCTAGTGATTCCCCTAAAATTTCATAACAACCCACACCTTCGACCTTGACCAACATCGTATGACCGCCGGAAACAAGCAAAGCGATAAAAGGGAATTCAGGTGCTTGCTGTTCTAACATCGGCGCCAGTAAATGACCCTCCATATGATGCACAGCCACAGCAGGAATATTCCAGCCATAAGCCAAACTTCTTCCTGTTGCAATACCGACCAATAAGGCGCCAATTAGACCTGGACCCGCAGTATAGGCAACACCGTCTAGATCGCTGCCTAGACTATTTGCATCTGCCAACACCTTCCGTACCAGCGGGATAATCCTCTGCACATGATCTCTGGAGGCAAGCTCAGGCACTACGCCACCATAGGCCTCATGCAACGCTACCTGACTATGCAAGGCATGGGCAAGCAATCCCCGCTCTGTGTCATATAGCGCAACACCTGTTTCATCGCAAGATGTCTCTAATCCTAATATTTTCATCTAAACTCACTTATTGATTTTTTCAATTTAAACAAAAAACCCTCCAAACAGCTATCAATTAGCTAATAATCATTGCATTTTAGCGCTTAAACACTAGAATTGCTGGATTTTCCGGGCACCTCTTAAGTGTTTTGCCAGTAAAAATGGCATCTGGAAGCTATTCGGCAGATACAGTGCCATAAAATTATATTTGTTAAGGAATGACCATTAATATGCCATCAGTAAAAGTAACAGACAACGAACCTTTTGAGATTGCATTGCGCCGTTTCAAACGTACTTGTGAAAAATCAGGCATCCTTGCCGATGTACACAGGCATGAATTTTACGAAAAACCAACGCAAGTAAGAAAACGGAAAGCAGCAGCAGCTGTTAAACGCTACCAAAAGAAAGTTATGAAAGATTTAAACAGGCGCGTGCGTCTTTACTGAGCGCAGCATTTATTTAAATGCTTCTAACACCATCAGAAAATTAATTACCTTATAGCCTGTGAGTGAACTCCAACAACGCATTAATGACGATGTCAAAACAGCCATGCGCAGTAAGGACAAAGATCGTCTTGGCGTGCTACGGCTCATAACCGCTGCCCTCAAACAAAAAGAAGTTGATGATAGGATTAAACTGGACGATACCATGGTGCTTGCCATTATGGACAAAATGGCAAAACAGGTTCGTGATGCGATTCAACAATTTCAGAAAGCAGGTCGTGAGGATCTTGCAGCAAAAGAAATTTTTGAACTGGATATCATTCAAGAATACCTTCCGGCACAACTCACTGAAGATGAAATCAGCCAAATCATTACTGAATCCATTGCAAAAAGTGGTGCAGAATCAGCGAAAGATATGGGTAGAGTCATGGGTCTTTTAAAACCTAGGCTTCAAGGTCGTGCAGACATGGGCAAAGTGAGCGCTCTAGTCAAACAGAAGCTTGGCTAAGCGCGCAGGCTTCGGATACCAGATTAACTAACGCTTTCTGATAATAGAAAAGCACTGAAATATTCCATTTCAGGCAGGCACATAAGTCATCCAAGTTTAATTTCCTTGGGTCTCGTTTCTTTAGTCAGATTTTTAGCAGTATTTATTGATATACTCGCCCGTAATTATGGCTGGTTTAATTCCACAACACTTCATCGATGATTTACTCACACGTGTAGATATTGTCGATATTGTTAATAGTTCTGTGACTTTGAAAAAAGCTGGCAAAGACTTTAAAGCATGCTGCCCATTCCATGATGAAAAATCACCTTCATTTACCGTCAGTCAAAACAAACAGTTTTATCATTGTTTTGGTTGCGGTGCGCATGGTACTGTCATCAGCTTTCTGATGGACTACAACGGTCTGGACTTTGTTGAAGCTGTAGAAGAATTGGCTTCACGTGCTGGTGTGGAAGTGCCTAGAGAAGCAGATGATTTTGATAAAAGCAAAAATAACTCTGAGCTATATGAATTGATGGAACTGGTTGTGCAACATTTCTGTCGGCAACTGCGCAAATCTTCCAAGGCCAATCGCGCAACGGGTTATCTTAAAGACAGAGGGATCTCTGGTGTAATCGCCAAAGAATTTGAACTGGGATTCGCCCCACCTGGCTGGGATATTTTACTAAATGCCTTGGGTGCTTCCGATGCCGCAAAAAAACGACTCGCACAAATCGGCATGACATCGGAAAAAGACAATGGTGGTTACTACGATCGATTTCGGGACAGAATTATTTTCCCGATTCGCGATCAAAGAGGACGCGCCATTGGCTTTGGCGGCAGGGTTTTTGATGATAGCTCTCCAAAATACCTTAATTCTCCAGAGACACCAATATTTCATAAAGGTCGCGAATTGTATGGTCTGTTTCAGGCGCGTCATCAACTTAAAGATATGCAACATATCTATATTGTTGAGGGCTATATGGACGTACTGGCCTTAGCACAACACGGGATAAAAAATGTTGTCGCTGTGCTTGGCACAGCCATCACGGAAGATCATCTGGAAAGACTTTTTCGATCTTGCCCACAAATTATTTTTTGTTTCGATGGTGATAATGCCGGTCAAAAAGCTGCCTGGCGTTCAATGAATATTGCATTACCTTTTTTAAAAGAAGGTCGGCAGATACATTTTATGTTTATGCCTGAAGGGGATGATCCAGATACTTATGTGCAAAAACATGGTCGTGAAAAATTTGAAGATGCATGTAATTATATCCCTCTATCAGATTATCTTGTCGACAAATTCAAACGGGAAACAAACTTAGATAGCCGTGAGGGTATGGCACAATTGGCAGAAGGCATTATGCCGCTCATCAGTGAGATTCCTAAAGGCGCATTGCAAGAATTGCTACTTAAGGATATATCTAAATTGACAGATATCGATATCGATAGCCTGCGTAAATTGACTGCTCAAAAAAAACCAGAGGCAAAATCTACCAAAATCCAGCATTTTGTATCAAAAAATCAATTGCACAAAGGGCACAATACCTCGATAGCCAATGCCATAAGCTTGCTGTTACAAAACCCAAAACTGGGCGCAAGCATTGAGCCAAATTCTCTAGAGGATATTAAAACTCAGAACGTAGATTTTCTTCGGCAATTATTAGCTCTGGTTCATCAGCAACCGAATATTTCTTGCGCTGGCATATTAGAACATTGGCGTGACAGTAAATATAAAGACAGATTAAAGGAATTATCTATTAAGGATAATCTGCTTACTGATCCAGAGAAATTAAAAATTCAATTTCTGGAGATCATTGAAAAAATAAAACATGACTGCAAGCAAGATATGCACAATATACGCGTACAGAATATCAAGAATCTAGATGATCTCCGCAATCTATACTCCAGCCCAAGCTGCAACTCAGAGAAGTAGATGAGGCTGGCATGCGCTGGAAACCATGTTACAATGCGGGGTTTGGAATGTATATTTCCTCATTTATAAACAATCAGTTAAAGGTATAAGGTTTTCTGGATATTACGACCGCAGACTATAAACATAATGAAAGAATCAAAGAAACAACCTACTCCAAATAATGCAGAGCAATCTCAACTGAAAGTGCTAATTGCCAAAGGCAAGGAACAGGGTTACCTAACCTATGCCGAGGTGAATGATCACCTGCCTGATAGAATTATTGACCAAGAACAAACCGAAGACATTATTAACATGATTAATGATATGGGCATAAAAGTATACGAATCTCCGCCTAATCTGGATATCATCATGACCGATAGCGCTGAAGACCCAGATGAAGAAGCTGCTGCTGAGGCTGCTGCTGCGCTTGCTAATGTTGAGAATGAATTTGGACGTACAACTGACCCCGTACGTATGTATATGCGCGAAATGGGAACCGTTGACTTATTGACCCGTGAAGGTGAAATCAAAATTGCCAAACGCATTGAGCAAGGCATCCTCAAAGTCTTATCAGAACTTTGCGCATTCCCCGGCATACTCAATACTTTTTTTAATACCTATACTGCCGTTAAAAATGGAAACTATAAACTCAACAACTTAGTTGTTGGATTTTATGATCATTCTTATTATCCAGACAGTGGCAGAGTCCCTCAGCAACATAGCCCAGCAGGAGAGAAAAACTCAGACGAAGAAGAAGAGGAGGAAGATCTTTATGTATTAAGCATCGAAGAAGTATCAGAAGTTGTCAATCCTCTTACCAAGAAACATATAAAAACAACAAAGGCTTTGAAGAAGTATGGAAGAGATCATAAAAAGACGAAAAAACTTCAAGAAGAACTGAGCACGCTTTTTTTACAATTAAAATTGTCTCCCAAATTTTTTGATATCTTAATCAAAAATGTTCAAGAAATTATAAGCATAATACGTACCTCTGAACGAGAAATTCTGAAAATATGTGTTAAGAATTGCGCCATGCCTCGCAAAGAATTTATCGAAACTTTCAAAGGTAATGAAATCAATACTGATTGGGCAAAAAATATTTCCCGTTCAAAAAAACCTTATGCAAGGTCAGTAAAAAAACATCAAGATGAAATTATTAAAATTCAAGGGAAATTATTTGTATTATTTGGTGATTCCGATATAACTATCGCTGATATGAAGGAAATTAACCGCAGTATTTCTATCGGTGAGGCACAGGTGGGGCGCGCCAAGAAAGAAATGGTAGAGTCAAACTTGCGTCTTGTGATTTCTATTGCAAAGAAATATACAAACCGTGGACTGCTATTTCTCGATCTGATTCAGGAAGGTAATATAGGTTTGATGAAGGCGGTCGATAAATTTGAATATCGCAGAGGCTATAAATTCTCAACCTATGCAACTTGGTGGATACGTCAGGCAATTACACGTTCCATTGCTGACCAAGCACGTACTATACGAATTCCAGTTCATATGATTGAAACAATCAATAAGTTGAATCGTATCTCCAGACAAATTCTTCAAGAAAGAGGTAGAGAGCCTACGCCAGAAGAGCTTGCAAAAAAAATGGATATGCCGGAAGAAAAAATACGCAAGGTTCTGAAAATTGCCAAAGAACCTATTTCAATGGAAATGCCAATTGGTGATGATGAAGACTCCCATCTTGGAGATTTTATTGAAGATGTTAATATATTGACGCCCAGTGACTCTGCCAGCTTTGAAGGCTTGCGTCATTCAACCAAAATAGCGCTTGCCGGCCTGACACCTAGAGAGGCAAAAGTTCTGCGTATGCGTTTTGGGATTGACATGAATACAGACCACACTTTGGAAGAAGTCGGTAAGCAATTTGATGTGACCCGAGAACGTATTCGTCAGATAGAAGCCAAAGCGTTAAGAAAACTCAGACATCCTTCAAGATCGGAACAGCTTAATACCTTTCTGGATTGATAAATCCTTGTTTAATCAACTTTCCTATTCGGGCCTGTAGCTCAGTTGGTTAGAGCAGTGGACTCATAATCCATTGGTCGGAGGTTCAAGTCCTCCCGGGCCCACCATTCTACAAACATTTCAAATATATTAATAGCGCAAAGAAACAACAGCAATTGCTCAAATATCCGTATACTTATACGCGTTGACTTAATTTAATTCTTGATGTTGATAGCAATAATCTTTTATTGATTAGGCAAGGTAATAATAAGAATTAAACCGCGCCCTTCCCTGCTCGCAGCAGTGATTGAACCGTGATGTTTTTCTATCACTCTTTGAGTGATATTAAGCCCCAAGCCAAAATTTGACCCAGAATCATGCATACGAGAAAAAGGTTTAAATATATTGTCAATATCCTGTTGTGGCAGACCATCGCCATTATCTTGAATGTGAATCACTACTGAACTTCCCTGTTGCTGAATATCAATGTCTATTGTGGTGCCAACTGGCGTATGCTGACAGCCATTGCGTAAAATATTATTAAATGCTGTCGTCAACATATTTGTGTCAGCATTCATCATTACCGATGCGCTTTCGCTATTTAATGAAATCGGATGATGTTTATATTCAAACTGCGTATCTTTAATGCAATTGCCAAGTAAGGTCACGATATCAATATGACTCTTTTGTGGCTCGGTACTTTCAAACCGAGAAAGGTGTAATATCTGATCTATTAGAATATTCATGTTGTTACATTCAGCTTCTATGCGCTTAAGCATTAATGAGGCAGTGCTGTCGTTAGTTTTAGACTTGGTCTGTTCTAATAGACCAATGGCCGCCATTAAGCGGGCAAGCGGTGCACGCAACTCGTGCGAGACATCGTGCAGTAATGTCTGTTTGGAATCTATCAGTACCGAGATATTGCGCAGGCTGCCATCAAAATCCCTAGCCAACTCACCAATTTCATCTTTTCGATTCAGTAACGATGCTTCTATAACACTATCAATCTGCCCATTACTTACCGATTGCGTCTGCTGCCCTAAACGTTTCATCGGTGCGGTAATCATTCTGCCAAGAATATAACTAACAATCCCTGATGCGATAAAGATCAAGAACAATCTAAATATCAACATCTTTTTGAAATGTCTTTTGAGAAATTTTGGGGGCTTATGGTGTGGCAGATATATCTTATAATCCCTGTTACTGTCACTGCGGAAATTAAATACAGCATGGCGTTTAGTAACAGCGCCAGTTATGTTGTTAAAAATAATATTTCCTTCGCTGTCATCAATTCTTATGCCGTGACGTTTTAATCTTCCAGGTATTCGCAAAGACTTGTTTGACTCCCATTGGGCAATGGAATGTCGTCCGATAAGTTCAACAATTTCCTCTTTATGTTGACGCGCTTCATTACTTTGACGGGCATGCAAGGTAAAATAAGTTGTTGCGGCTATGACTAAAAAATTAGCTAACCAAAAAGCCAAAAATATCTTCCAGAACAAGCTGCTCTTATTAAAAATGGTTTTCATCTTTTTTACCAATCCCTAATCAAAAGCAGGTAAATACTTTAAGCAAAACTTTATTAGTGAATAAATTGATAGCCTTCTCCGCGAATGGTTTTGATATAGTCAATTTTTTCTTGCCCACTGGCAATCTCTAACTTCTTACGCAACCGACTAACATGCACATCAATACTGCGATCATAGGCAGTCATCTCGCGATGCAGAACCTGGCGCGTCAAATCCTGCTTACTTATTGCCCTGCCCGCCGCCTGCATTAACAAGGAAAGCACATTAAATTCAGCGCCCGTTAGCTTTACTAGGGTTTCTTTATAAAAAAATTCACGTTTGTTTATGTCTAAAGTCAGATCATGTAACACAATCGGCTCTGAATGATTTTCAGGTGTTGGGCTTTGCAGCCGCGAACGTCTTAATACAGCGCGTATGCGTGCTAGAAGCTCGCGAGGGTTGCAGGGTTTTTCTAGGTAATCATCGGCGCCCATCTCTAAGCCAATAATACGATCAAGCTCATCGCCACGCCCTGTTAGCATTAAAATTGGCGTATTCACCCGCTGGCGCAGTATCTGTAGCACCTCCAAGCCATTAAGTTTGGGCATCATAATATCCAACACAATCACACAAAACTGCTCGTTGTGCTGCACTAGGTCAACCGCTGCCTGCCCATTATGCACAGCGCAGACAGTGAAGTTCTCCCGCTCAAGGTATTGAGACAGAAGACTAACCAGAGTTTTATCATCATCTACCAGCAATATTTGGTTTTGCGAATTATTCATACCCTAAGCGTAGCGAATGTTACACTGTATTTACACATCTCTTTACCAAACTTTACTTAACTGAACCCAACTTTACATTGCTATCGCTCATACTAAATATGAAAATCAACCAAGAGGAGATTTAAAATGAAAATATACATACTAATGGGCATTTTAATTATGAGTGTCGGTGTCGGAGCATTGGCATTAGAAGACGGGCATCATAAAAAAAACCGAGAGGGTTTTCACGTTATGATGGCGAAGCATCTTGACTTGACTGATAAGCAGCAAAAAGAGATTAAAGCGCTCACTCGTAATCAAAAGGAAAAAAGGCATCATATTAAAAAGCAGATAAAAAAAGGCTTGATGCAATTAAACCCTGACGACAGTAATTACGAGCAACAATTAGAAATTTTTGCCGAAGAGAAATCTGTATTAATTAAGGAAGATATCATAAGGCAGGGGCAGACTCGAGCAAAAATTCATGCAATCCTAACGCCGGAACAACGTGTAAAGGCAAAAGAAATAATGGGGAAAATGGACGAACGCCATCACAAAAAAATGCAAGAAAAAAAATAATATCTACTATCATAAAAGCAAATTTATAACCCTTCCTGAAAAGGAAGGGTTATTATTATAAAATAAAAAGGCTCAGGTTTTATTAAAGCTCTATAGACTCATAAGATTTAAGCCTAATGAAAGTTTTGCCTAACTTAAAAAAACGGTTGGTATCCTTGGACAAGTAAGGGTTATAGTATCGTCTAAGAAAATTTCTAATCTAATTTCGTAGGAAAGCTTGATGAAAATAATTTTTGTTCATGGTTGGTGTGTTACCAACACCAATACTTATAGCGAACTTCCAAAAGCCTTAACAACATGTGCTGCCAAACATCACCTTGATATACAAATTAGCCATATTGATCTTGCGCGATACATCAGCTTTCATGATGAAGTTAAGGTTGATGATATAGCCAAGGCAATGGATAGTGCTCTGCGTGATTTACCTGAAAATAAATCAGGCATTCAAGAATTTTCGTATATCACCCACTCGACTGGTGGTCCTGTTGTTCGCGAATGGGTAGATAGATTCTACGGCGCTCACAAACTTAAAGAGCTTCCACTGAAACATCTTGTGATGCTTGCCCCGGCTAATCACGGTTCGTCACTTGCTGTTCTTGGGAAACAACGCCTCAGTAGAATAAAGTCGTGGTGCCAAGGGATTGAACCCGGCCAAAAAATATTAGACTGGCTATCACTTGGAAGCAGTGAGCAACTGGCGCTTAACGAGAGATTTATTCACTACGATAGTGCTGCGAATGATTTTTTCCCTTTTGTGCTTACTGGCGAAGGGATAGACAATAAATTCTATGATTTTTTAAATAATTATCTGGTAGAGCCTGGTTCAGATGGAATTGTGCGTGTTGCTGGTGCCAATATGAATTATTGTTATCTAGAACTTTCGCAAACAAACGAGTTACTAAAGAAGAATCCAAAAATCTATGCTCTAAAACCTACGAGCAATGCTATTATCCGCAGACCTAAAGTTACTCCAATCGGAATATTTAAAAATTATAGTCACTCTGGTAAAAAGATGGGCATCATGCAAAGCATCACGACAAGAAATGCTAATGATGAACAAATTGTCGAACAAATTCTTAAATGTTTAAAAGTAAAAACGCAAAAAAATTACCGTACCAGAATAAAGGAACTAGAGGAATTATCAGAATCAGAACAAAGCGGCATCGATAAATACGGAATGTTGATACTTGATATTCATGATGATGAAGGCAATAATATCGAAAGGGATAACTTCGACATTTTTCTTTTAGGCGGCAAAAACTATAGCCCATCCAAACTACCAGATGGTTTTTTGCAGGATAGACAAATAAACGCAAAAACCAGTAATCTTGTCTATTATTTTAATGCCGCCAAGATGCGTAATATTGAAGATGGATTATTTGGCCTTAGAGTTGTAGTGAGACCCGACAAGGGTTTTTCATATTATTGCGCCGGTGAATTTCACTCGCAGGGCTTTCCTGTCAGTAAAATCTTGGCACCTAATGAAACCACCTATGTCGATATCACAATGCGACGGCAAATAGACAAAAATGTCTTTACACTAAGCAAACCATCAACGAAACAAAGTGACTTCAAAGGCATGAGACCTTCCGCCAATACGGTTAGAAGTTTGTAAGCCTTGCAGGCGGGAGTTTGTTTGTATCTAGGCGCACTATTTAAACCAATAATTGTACATATTCTTTTTTCTGTAATCCTTAATTTTTCTAAGATTTCCTACTCTGTGCTGTTTGGGTCTGATGCTTCTCCTAAATTTTCGATGGCACAAGACAAACTATCAACTAAATGTGTCCTTATCACATGTGAACTGAGTTTATAATCACTTTCTTTTATTTGTGCCTCTATTTGTATCTCAAATTGTTCTTTTAATTCTATAAGCCATTCTTTTTCTTCTTTTAAGTTATGCTGTGTATAACGTTCTTTAAATACTTTACTGACTAAATATATTTGTCTTGGTGAGAGTGGTGATGCAATCTTTTCACAGAATATTTTTGTATCTATATTCTTTAGTACAGGGATATCATGATAAGTGTGATTATCCTTACCTGTAGGGACTAGTAAATTGTAGAATTTTTCAGTATCACTGTCTAAATAACCTAGTAATTCTTTAACTATATTTTGATCATTCTCAATCCAAGCTTCATTAATTTTTTTATCTGTATAAGTAAGAAACTCTTTGAATTCTTTAATCTCTGGCGATAAACCACGAAAATGAAGACCAGCGTGACTGTCTCTAAGGACTTGCGATTTTTGGTTGTGAAACTCTTTCACTAATATATTTTTTTCTAAAGTATCAATGTATAATTTTGCATCAGATAAAATTTCTTCTTTATCCTTTTTATATAAATAATTATATGAGAAAAACAAAAAAAGTCCTACGATATGCTTAATTATCCCTATCTCTTTATAATGACGCTTTGCGCAATCTTCCTCAACACTAGAGAGACATCGTTTAAAATCATCATCTGATAGACTGGGTAATTCTTGATCAGAATACCATAGATGCCTCCAAGGCTCTTGCCTTTTAAAATAACTACTGTCTGATATAGAGCGTTCTAATTTTTCTTTATTGATTTTTCCTTTATCAAAGAATTCTATCCATAAGTCAATATTAATAATATGATCATAAAAATATACTAGGCCACTGTACTTTTCACGTATCTTTTCGTATTTTAATTTTAATTTTGAATTTTTGTTTTTTCCCTCCTCAGATTCATTTCTAGGAGGCTAGAACCAAGGCTCATAATCCGTTCCAATTCAGACGGTAATATATTGCCTTTTTTTATTTCAAACGAATATGCAAAAAATAGCAAAATAAATTGAAGTAAAAGATCGTCTTCCGACTTTGCTTGGTCTGGGATTTCCTTAAAGAAATATTCAAAATCCGATAATGTTTGCTTTAAATGTCTTAGATTTTCATATGTTGATTGATGAAAACACTCAGTAATTTTTTTAATATTTCTTTCATATAATTCTTTTACAGCGTGATTTTCTATTTTAGAAATAAATACTCCTAATGCACTATCTAAATTTGGCTCTATATTGAATGTTTTACCAATCAGTTTTTCTTTAATTGTTTTATATGATCTACAACTATCCGTACCGTTGCTATTACGTTGAAGTATTTCTTTTTCATTAGCAATGATTACTACTTTACATTCTTTGTGCTCAACAAGATTGTTAATATAACCGAGGATCTTATCAATCTCGATTGAACAACGCTCTAGATCATCAAATATTATTATGTGTTCTTTTATTTTAGTACAAAAACTTAGAAAGTCAGATGTATCAAATTTTTGAATTTTTAGAAGTTCTGTTAAGATTTTCCCAGTGAAAATCACTTCTTTTGAAGATAACGCTGGATGCAACTGTTTGAAAAAAGCATATTCAATTTCTTCATAGGAAGTAATGCCATATAAACTCACATATAAATATTTACCGTTATTTTCTTTATATTTGCCTAATGATTTGTTTATAAACCACGATTTCCCAGAGCCCCATGCCCCTTTAATGAGAACAGCATATTCTGGCGCTGACTCCAGTTTATAATAATATTGAAGGAATTCTTCTACATGTGCATTAGGATCATCCAATATATTCTCCTTTGCCTGCATAAACCTTTGCCTGCATAAACGTGGCAATAATTCTTTAAACGCATGGCAAGTTTTAGCACCTTTACCTCCAGTTTATTAACATTTTTTATTCTTTAATAATTTGCACAAGATCTGTGTGTTTTAATCTTACCAGTCATTACCTTGGCTTGCACATTACCTAAAGAATTATATTTATTACTCACAACAAAACGCCTATAATCTCCAGTTCTCTGGTAACCACGATGAGATAATTGATGTCTGAGACACTCTTTAACAAAATTATTCGACGGGAAATACCTGCTGATATTATTTATGAAGATGAACAATGTCTTGCGTTTCGTGATGCGGATCCACAAGCGCCGATGCATATCTTAGTCATCCCGAAAGAATCAATTGCTATGGTTTCTGATGCTGTTTTAGAAGATGAGGCACTGCTTGGGCATTTATTAACAACGGCAAGTAAAATTGCAAAACAAGAAGGTTTTGGTGACGCGTTTCGACTGGTTATAAATAATGGTAAAGATGCCGGACAAACAGTCTTTCACCTGCATATACATATTCTTGCTGGCAGGTCTTTAAGCTGGCCGCCTGGTTAAGTAAAAAATTCGTGTTCAACAATTAACATTTTTAAAAAATTAAAGTAAATTATAAAAATGAGCTATCAAACAGATGATCTTCGCATCAATTCAATAAAAACTCTGTCGCCGCCTGCTGTGCTCTTGGAAGAAATTCCCGTTTCAAAAAATGCTGCAGAAACAACCTGCAAAGCCCGACAAGAAATTCATGATGTATTATCTGGGGATGATGATCGTCTGGTTGTAATCATGGGGCCTTGTTCTATCCATGATATAAAATCGGCAGAAGAATATGCCTCAAGATTAAAATCTTTGATTGATAAATATTCTAAAGACCTTTTAATCGTCATGCGTGTTTATTTTGAAAAACCAAGAACAACCGTTGGCTGGAAAGGGTTAATTAACGATCCAAAGCTCGATGATAGCTTTGAGATTAACCATGGATTACGGCTTGCCAGAAAACTTTTATATGACTTAAATGATGCAGGTGTTGCCTGTGCAACAGAATATCTTGATCTCATCACACCTCAATACGTCGCTGATTTAATCAGTTGGGGCGCTATTGGGGCGAGAACAACAGAAAGTCAGGTGCATCGAGAGCTGGCTTCTGGTCTTTCGTGTCCTGTAGGATTTAAAAATGGTACTGACGGCACAACAAAAGTGGCTGTTGATGCAATTGGCGCTGCAACAAAGCCGCACCATTTCCTATCCTTAAGAAAAGAAGGTAATTCAGGAATATTCTCAACCACTGGCAATCCTGATTGCCATATTATTCTGCGTGGGGGTAAGTCTCCAAATTATGATACTACCAATATCGACAGGGTTTCTGCAGAACTTGAGAGCGCAGGTTTATCAAACAATATCATGATTGATTTTAGTCACGCTAACAGTAACAAAAAACATGAGTTACAAATGAAAGTTGGTGCGGATATAGTCAATCAAATTGCCGCTGGTGAAAAACGTATCTTTGGTGTCATGATTGAAAGCCATCTTATCGCAGGCAATCAGGCTATTGTCGAAAATCAAGAGCTTGTCTATGGTCAAAGTATTACTGATGCCTGTCTTGGTTGGGATGATTCAGCAACACTCATTGCAAGCCTTGCGCGAGCGGTGCAAAAAAGACGATCCTAGCAGGTGTGTGCCTTTTACTTGCTGCGTTTAATAAACGCGCTTGTTATTATAGAAATCAAATAAACGAACGCAGCCACAACAATAATCGTAGCGCCTGATGGTAAATCCAGTTGGTAGGAAATACTTAAACCATTTAGCGTTATCAGTATGCAAAATATTGTTGCGGCTAACATCATTTTGAATAAAGAATGAAAAAATTGTGCGGCACAGGCTGCCGGGAATATCAGTAAAGCAATCACTAGAATAAGCCCAACAATCTGAATCATTAATACTATTGTTAGTGACACCATGCACATTAGCATGGTGTAGTAGATTTCAATCTTTACCCCGCGAAGACGTGCAAATTCTTCATCAAAAATCACTGCCATAAATTGTTTGTAAAATAAAAAACTAACGCAGATGATAGTAATATCCAACATAGCCATCAATATCAGGTCTGCTTTTGACACCAACAGTATATTTCCAAATAAATAATTCATAAGATCAACGCTATAACCTGGGGTTCTTGAAATAAATAAAATACCTACAGCCATTCCTACAGACCAGAAAGCTGCGATAAGAATATTTTCCTGTTGCTTCCAACGTAGCTTGGCAAAGCTCATAAATACAGCGGCAAATAAAGCTGCGCTAACTGCGCCAATTAAAGGCGAACCTTCCATAAAATAAGCGATACCCACTCCTGCTAGAACGGTATGTGCAATCCCCCCTGCGAGGAAACCAATACGTTTAACAACAACATAAGTACCAATAATTCCACAGCTAATACTAGAAAGTATGCAGGCAATAAAGGCATGCTGCATGAAACTGTAATTCATTAATGAGAAAAATAATTCAGTCATAATGTAGTATTGTTGTTAATGTGCATGTTGAATCATTTTCATAGGCACACCATATAGTTCTTCAATAGTTTTTCCGCTAATATCGCTCGTTGTATGACAAAGCATGGTTTGATTTAAACACGCCACACGGTCAACGTATCCTGAAATAAATCCAATATCATGAGACACAACAATAATTGTCATATGCTTATTATATTGTTTTAATAAAGAAAAAATATTTTCTTCAGACAGAAGATCAATGTTTGCAGTGGGTTCATCAAGGATTAAAACATCTGGCTTAGATGCAAGTGCCCGAGCAATTAATACTCTCTGTAACTGCCCTCCTGAAAGTGAATCAATAGTTTTATTGCTGATATTATCAATCTCAACTGCCCTAAGAGAGCTCATAGCAATCTCCTTATCTTCTTGTGTATACCCTCCATACCAGCGGGTTTTTCCAAGGCATCCTAAAAGCACAGCATCATGAACATTAATCGGAAAATCTCTCAAGAATTCAGGAAACTGTGGAACATAACCAATCCTGAAACGTCCTCTGCTTGGACTTTCCCCAAATACTTTTATACTTCCCTTATCTGGTTGAAGTAAGCCAAGTATCAATTTAAGCAAGGTACTTTTACCGCCAGCGTTGGGGCCAATCACTCCTAGAAATTCACTCTCACTAATATCAAGAGTGACATCACATACAACAGGAATGCTGGTGTATGAAAAACTTACATTATCAAGACTAATAATAGTATTCATTCTTAATCCTTCCTGTCAGAAATAGCATTAGTTATATAATAAAGATTGGCAATATAATCTTCAGCCAGAGGATCAAGATCGACAACATAAGCAGAAATTTCTCTAGCAAGAATCTCTGCATAATTTTTATTAAATTGTTTTTGTGAAAAAACTTTTTTTATATTTTTTGATTTTGCAAATTTAATTAAGTTTGTCAAAGATTTTGTGCGAACCTCTTTGCCTTCTGTTTCAATTGACAATTGAATTAAATTATATGCCTCGGCGTAGTGTCCAAAAGCAGGATGAGACACAATAATGTAACGATTATTAAGTTGCGCTAAACTTGATTCAATATCCTGATCAAGTTTATCTAGATCTTTGATTAATCCGTGATAATTAAACTCAAATTCTTTTTTATGAATAGGATAATTATCAATTAACGCATTTTTAATCTTTAATGCAATATATTTTACATTAGCAGGGCTTGTCCAAATATGCGGATCAATCATATTTTTTTCAAAAACAGAAATATTTTCTTTGTTATGTTTTGTGTTTAATTCTGTGCAGCACTCTATTATTTTTAGATCAGAATTTAGCTCACTAATTGCATTAATCCAGATGCTTTCAAATGGAATACCAATCTGGAAATATAATTGTGACTTACCAAGCAGTGTCATCTGCTTAGGAGTAGGCTCATATGTCTCAGGACTTTGTCCTTTCCTTACCATCACTGAAACGCCTACGTGTTCGCCAGCAATTCTTTCAACAAAATATTTCTGAGGTAAAATGCTGACAAAAACATTATTCGCATATGAATCATTGGCATAACAATATTGTAAAAATTGACATACAAATAATGCAACAAAAAATATTTTTTCAGACATTGTAAGAATTTAATTAGATTTATCACTACACTGCAAACAAATACCTTTTATCTCTATAACTTCCTTATCAATTTTAAAACCCATATCAGCTGCCTTATCAGCAATTAAATTTCTTATTTCAGGATCGTTTATTTCGGCCACCACGCTACAGGATTGGCATATTAAAAACTGGCTCGCATGGTTGTTACCTGGTGCACCGCACCCTATATAGGCATTTAATGACTCAATCTTGTGCACCATGCCCTCTTCTTGTAAAAATTCTAATGCTCGGTAAACGGTTGGTGGTGCAGAACCGCTGCGTTCATCACGCAAAATGTCTAATATATCATAAGCCTTTACCGTCTTATGATTGCCCCAAACCAGCTCTAATACTCTCCGACGCAGTTTGGTTAGTCGTACACCACGCAAATTGCAGGTGTTTTCCGCCGCGGACAATGCTGCATCAGTGCATTGCTGATGGACATGGCTTGACTTCTTGAAAGGCGTAATTATGTTAGTTTTACCCATAATTTATATCTTTAAGATTATTAATTATGTTATAATATAACATAATCTATTGTAGAAGCGGTAATTTTTACGGGTACACAGTAAAATAAGCACCGTCTTAAAAAAATTACAAATAATTATGGATAAAGAAAATTCAATAACGACCATAAAAGAGAATCAAGTGTTGGATGCAAAAGGTTTGAACTGCCCTTTACCGATACTGAAGACCAAAGTATTACTGAACCGAATGCAAGCAGGTGAGGTGCTTTATGTCGAGGCCACTGACCCGCATTCAGTAATTGATTTTGAGGTATACTGCGCCAAGACAAACCATAAACTATTGAGCGTAGAAAAAGGAACAAGTCTTTTTAAATTTTATATACAACGTGCAGAAAACATAAATAAAATTTAACTAATTTTTCTGTCATGCAAACCTTTTATATGCATCAGCAACAAAAGTATCAGAAATATCGGGATGTTGTCGAAGCTAGGATACTTGACCATAAGAATAATTAAAAAATAATCAATCTATATTGATAATCTCAAAATCATGCGTGATATTTGCGGTCATGCCCAGCATGATTGAAGCAGAACAATATTTTTCTGCTGAAAGTTTTATAGATCGTTCAACCTGCTTCTCTTTAATATCTTTACCACTAACAATAAAATGAAGTTGAATATCTGTAAATACCTTAGGTTCACTATCCGCACGTTGTGATGTGATTTTTATCTCACAATCAGTAATTTCCTGACGTGATTTTTTTAGAATCGAAACAACATCATAGGCACTGCACGCCCCCATGCCGAGAATGAGCATTTCCATTGGTCTTGGACCAAGATTTTTGCCACCGCCTTCTGCCGGACCATCCATAACTACAGTATGCCCACTTGATGCTTTTCCGATAAAGACCGCATCACCCGCCCATTTTAGCTGTGTTTCCATTTACTTCTCCGCCTAGATTAACTTGCTTGCCAATTAACTCACTGACTGATTAAGTACTGTCCAATTGATTATTGGCTAATTGATTATACTGAAAAACAGAATAACATGGCGCGTTGTTCAGCAGAAAGACTTTCCGAAAAAAGGACGTAAAACATACTTAAATATAAAAGAAAAATTATCTACCTACAGTCACAGACAAAACCATTATCGTATTTGATATATGATGAACAATATCTCTTGACAAAGCCCTATGCTCACAGCAAAATCCCGCTTGCTTTAAGCTTATTCACTATGAGTTTGTTAATGCAGAATCACAAATGGCTATGTAGCTCAGCTGGTTAGAGCGCAGCACTCATAACGCTGAGGTCGGTGGTTCAAGTCCACCCATAGCCACCAATAATTATAAATACTTATCCAATGTAGATAGACATACATAGAGGAGTGCTTTGTCCATATTCATACATCTCTTGAATTAGATATATGTACCAGCATCTCCTTGTTCTGCTTTTTCCTTTCATTCATATTTTAATGATGCAGATAAATTTTTTCACTTACTTGTGTTCTTTGTTGTGTCTTCTTAACTTAAAAGCCAATGATTTAAGATAATGATTAAGCACAATGGCACGCCCGGCAGGAGTCGAACCTGCGACCTCCGGAATCGGAATCCGACGTTCTATCCAGCTGAACTACGGGCGCTTAAATTAAGTGTAATCATACCACTGTCATACTTTTAAGATTACTCCACAGCTTTAAAATTTCACTTTTTAGTCCGTACTTTACACCAAAGCTCTGGAATATTTGCTCATAGATTCTAACGAGATACGGTCAAAAATGTTTAGTGAATCCTGATTTATACCACAAATACAGTGCACAATAGGTTCAAAACTGCTCAGAATCCTCCCAAGTCATTGTAAAATACAATAATAATTATACTGGAAATGCAGTCCGAGACAGTGTAGCTTCACTCCCTTCTTAATTCTTATTAAAGATCATTTGCGAACAATCAAAAATTTAGTATATGAGCCGTAAATTATATATCCAGACCATGGGCTGTCAGATGAATGAATATGATTCAGCCAAAATGCTCGATGTCCTCGCTGCATCTCATGGCACCACCAAGACAGACAAACCCGAAGAAGCAGATATTATTCTGCTCAATACCTGCTCAATTCGCGAAAAGGCTCAAGAAAAAGTATTTTCCCAACTGGGTCGCTGGCGATCCTATAAAGATAACAAACCCGATCTACTCATAGGTGTTGGTGGCTGTGTAGCAAGTCAGGAAGGTATGAATATTTTTGAACGTGCACCTTATGTCGATATAGTTTTTGGGCCGCAAACCTTGCACCGCCTGCCGGAAATGGTAACGAACGCCATAAAAACAAAAGAATCTGTGATTGATATATCTTTTCCTGAAATTGAAAAATTTGATCATTTACCAGAAGCTCGTGCAGAAGGCCCAACTGCTTTTGTTTCCATTATGGAAGGATGCAGTAAATACTGTACCTTTTGTGTTGTACCCTACACTCGCGGTGAGGAAGTTAGTCGAACTTTTGATGATGTGATTGATGAAGTTGCCAAACTCGCTCAGCAAGGTGTCAAAGAAATTAATTTACTCGGCCAAAATGTTAATGCTTATCGAGGCAAAATGTATGATGGCAAAATCGCAGACCTTGCATTTCTCATCGAATATGTTGCAGCAGTTGAAGGCATAGAGCGTATTCGCTACACAACCTCTCATCCTGTTGAGTTTTCAGATAGACTGATTGAGACTTATGCAAAAGTACCTGAACTCGTAAACCATCTTCATCTTCCTGTTCAAAGTGGCTCTGACCGCGTGCTTGCTTTGATGAAAAGAGGACATACAATACTGGAATACAAATCAAAAATACGAAAATTGCGCAAAATCAGACCTGATATCAGCTTATCTTCAGATTTTATTATCGGCTTCCCTGGCGAAACTGATGATGATTTTGAGAAAACCATGAATTTAATCAATGAAATTGGCTTTGATCATTCATTCAGCTTCATATACAGCAAGCGACCCGGAACCCCTGCATCATCCTTTAATGATGACGTGCCGTTAGAAACAAAAAAAGGACGTCTGAATATTTTACAAACTAGGATTAATTCCAGATCAATGGAAATTAGCCGTAGCATGGTCGGAGAAATAATGCAGGTTCTGGTTGAAGGGTTTTCCAAAAAAGATGCCGGGAAATTGCGCGGCAAAACAGAAAATAATCGTACTGTGAATTTTACTGGTTCGGCATCACTCATTGGGGAATTTGCTAACGTACTGATTACCAAAGCATTGCCAAATTCGTTACGCGCCGAATTACAACAAGCACCTGTTATAAAACCAGAAACAGTACTTCAATGATCAACACTATAAAATATACTTGAACGCCTCGCCCGATAACTTACGTCCTAAATCAACAGATTTACATCTGGAGCCAACAAATAATCCCAGGCTGGCGAACTTATGTGGACCGCTGGATAAAAATCTTCGGCATATTGAAAATAGACTGGGTGTTGAGATTAATAATCGTGGAAATATTTTTAACATTATTGGTATAAGTGAATCTGTTGATCTCACAAAACAACTTCTGCAATCACTTTATGAAATAACAGCAACAGAATTATTATCCGCTGAAAAAATACACTTGTATATTCAAGATATGGGTATTAGTCGGGAAGTCGAGGATGATATAAACACTGATACAAATATCAAAACAAAACGTGGAATCATCAGAGGCAGAAGCCCAAACCAGAGACGTTACTTAAAAAATATTTTTAGTCACGATATTAGTTTTGGCATTGGTTCTGCGGGTACTGGCAAAACTTATCTCGCTGTTGCCTGTGCCGTAGCTGCACTGGAACAGGATCGCGTGCGCCGTATTGTGTTAGTACGTCCTGCAATTGAAGCTGGAGAAAATCTTGGTTTTCTTCCTGGTGATATTACTCAAAAGGTCGATCCATACCTGCAACCGCTCTATGATGCCTTGTACGAAATGTTTGGCTTCAAACAAGTTGAACAATATATTGAACGCAATGTAATTGAGGTTGCGCCGCTGGCCTTCATGCGCGGACGTACGCTTAATGAATCTTTTGTGATTCTGGATGAGGCTCAGAATACGACTGCTGAACAGATGAAAATGTTTCTTACCCGTATAGGTTTTTCGTCAACGGCAGTTATTACTGGCGATATCACCCAGACAGATTTACCCAAAGGCAAGGAGTCAGGTCTACGTCAGGCAATTGATGTCCTGAAAGAGGAAGAAATAAGCTTTACCTTTTTTACTTCAAAAGATATCGTAAGGCATCCTTTGATTGCAAAGATATTAAATGCATATGAAAAGCATGCTCTGAGGAAATAAAAGCCAGATGTCTATTGAAGTAGCCGTGCAATACGCGATAGATTGGCCGAATTTACCTAATGAAAGCCAACTAAGACTTTGGGTGAAGACGGCATTACGAGGTTTAAAGGAAAATGCTAAATTAACCATTCGCATCGTTGGCGAGGATGAAGGAACACAACTCAATGAACAATGGCGAAAATCAAAAGGTTCAACAAATGTGTTATCTTTCACTTATGAAGAGAAACCAGAAATCATGCCAAATTTACTTGGTGATATTGTTGTTTGTGCACCAGTAATCACTAAAGAGGCGAAAGAGCAATATAAGAGTATTGATGCGCATTGGGCACATATGATAGTTCATGGTGTTTTACATCTAAATGGTTTTGATCACCTCAATCCAAAAGACGCTGATTACATGGAGAATCTTGAAATTAAAATTCTGAAAGAATTAAATTATAATAACCCTTATCTCATAACTTCATCCTGAAAATTTAAACATAAATATTAAAATATAGATACACATATGGACAACAACACATCAGACAAACGTCAGTTAAACATATTGCAAAAAATTATTTATTTATGTTCACGTGATCCTGAAAATAGAAACGACCTAATTGAGGTTCTGCGAAAATCAGAAACTAAAAATCTTCTGGATCGTGACACACTAACAATGATTGAAGGGGCTTTACAGGTCTCCGAAATGCAAGTGCGAGATATTATGATTCCACGCGTACATATGATTGTAATAAAAAATAATGCAGATACTGAAGATATCCTTGCGACTGTTGTTGAATCAGGTCATTCACGATTTCCTGTGGTAGGTGATGATACCGACGAGATAACAGGTATCCTTATGGCTAAGGATTTATTAAGTCATTTTTCTGATAAAGAAAACAATGAATTTAATATTGAAGATATGATGCGTAGAGCATCATATGTCCCAGAAAGCAAACGTCTTAATATTCTATTAAGAGAATTTCGCTCAAACAAACACCACATGGCCATTGTTGTAGATGAATATTCAGGTGTTGCTGGGCTTGTCACCATGGAAGATATCATTGAAGAAATCATTGGAGAAATTGAAGATGAACATGATATCGATCATAAAGATCAAATAAAACCACATGGACGTAATCGCTACACCATTCAAGCATTAACACCGATCAATGAATTCAATAAATTTTTTAACACAGAACTCAGTGACAATGAATACGATACGATTGGCGGTCTTGTACTTAAAGCATTTGGTCATGTGCCAAAACGCGGAGAGATCATAGAACTTGCAGGCTTTAATGTTAAAGTGTTACGTGCAGATGACAGAAAAATAAACTTAATGCGTATGAGCCAGATTAAAAAATCTGTATCAGAAACAGACTTATAAATAATCTAGAGAGCAAACTAATAAATTATTTTTTAACATTAAGCAACGTTGCAAACATTTGCAAATTAAGCCACATAAAAATTATTTACTGAAGCTTAGCAGTTGCCTTTTGGCGGGTGCGCTTTTATCTCTAGCTTTTTCTCCTTATGACTATCCTGTCATCGCTATCATTACATTGGCATGGTTATTTTATACAGTATTCAATAGCACAGAAAAATATGCAGGATATCTCGGATATGCCTTTGGTATTGGTATGTTTGGCGCTGGTATTTACTGGGTACACATAAGTATAAATGTATTCGGCGGGGTTAATCTTGCAGGTGCGTTGATAATTACATTCACATTGGTTGCATTACTTTCCCTATACCCTGCTTTGTTTGCTTTCTTATATCAACGTTTATTTTCCAATAAAAATATTTATTGCTTTTCCATTATTATGCCTACGTTATGGGTTTTGTCTGAATGGTTTCGCTCATGGATTTTTACTGGCTTCCCTTGGCTTAATATTGGTTACAGTCAAATAGATACCCCTATAGCCTCCCTTGCTCCTTTGTTTGGACAATATGGCGTCAGTTGGTTTACAGCATTCATCTCAGTTTTACTCGTTGCACTATGTCTGGCTCCTAAGCAGGAAAAGATAATTGCTGCCAGCATCTTATTCATCGCATGGCTTGGTTTAAATGTTCTAAGCGGCATTAACTGGACAACAGATAGAAACGCTGATCTTTCAGTAGCGCTGGTTCAAGGTGCTATTCCACAAGAGATAAAATGGAATCCGAGGCAAAGACAGAAGACGCTTAATACCTATCTGTCGCTATCAGAAAAATATCATGATAGCCAACTAATCATTTGGCCTGAAACAGCCATCCCCATTTTATATCATCAAGCACAAGAATTTCTTCAAAAAATAAAAAGATCAGAAAAAAATAAAAATAGTGATTATCTTGTTGGTATCCCTTTCAAAGATATTGATTCAAATAAATTTTATAACGGTATTGCAGTGATTGGCAGCAGCAATGATATCTACTACAAAAAACATTTAGTGCCATTCGGAGAATATTTGCCTTTTGATGAATGGTTGCGACCTATTTTTGAACTACTGATGAAGATTCCGATGTCTGATTTTAGTCCGGGAACCAGTAAAAAACCTGTGATTCATGCTGCCAATGAAATCATTGGCGTATCAATTTGTTATGAAGATATATTTGGCGAAGATCTTATTTTGGCATTGCCTGAGGCAACAATTTTAGTGAATATTAGCAATGATGCTTGGTTCGGTGACTCCATTGCCCCACACCAACATCTACAAATGTCAAGAATGCGAGCGCTAGAAACAGGTCGCTATATACTGCGTGCAACTAATACTGGTATCAGCGCCATTATAGATGAAAAAGGGACAATCATTGCAAGTTCACCACAATTCATCCCTCATGTAACGAGCAGTAAAGTAAAAACTTTTGAAGGTTTGACACCTTATGCAAGGTTTGGAAATTGTCCAATAATTGTTGCTGCATTTATGATATTGTTGATTTCTTTTTTTAGAGATAGGAAATTATCCGAACCTAACATATAGCATCATTCCCATTATAAGGTATGATAAATATTCTGCCTAAAAATCTTTAAAGATCATGCTGAATTTGCATCAGTATTTAATCCTTATTTTTGGCAATGATTTATCCGATGAATAATGATTCAAAATTAATACTAATAGCAATCCAAAGATCATCATTGCGATGGCTATCGTCACATCTTCATTAATCTGCTGAGGTAGATAAGGGTTCGACTCAAATAATTGCTCTTCACCTCTAATGAGAGTGTAAGCCCGTTCTTGAAATGGCCATATCACCCACAAGGATGCAACAAGTAATCCTATGATCGTTGATAGTGTTTCTTGATACCAAGTTTTTAATAACCAAGATAAAACGCGGCTAAATAAGACAAGACCCGCAACCATTCCCATAACAAAAGGAATAATGACAGAAAAATTAAAATGCCCAATCGCATTGAAGATATAGGCATATTTTTTCAAAATTAACAAAATAAAAGAACCAGAAATACCCGGTAAAATCATGGCGCTAATTGCTATAACACCACTTAAAAATATAAACCAACTGGAATTCGGTGTCTCCATAGGCACTATATTAAAAATTAGATGGCCGCAGGCGATGCCTAAAATAACGAATCGAAATATTTTTAATTTCAAACTTCCTATTTTTTTCATTAGCACTATAGCTGATCCTAAAATTAACCCAAAAAATAAAGCATAGATTATCTCTGGGTGTGTACGAATCAAAACAGGCAACGAAACAATACGCGTGAAAAATAAAATCGCGGTGACAATACCTAAAAACAAAGGGATTAAAAACGTAAAGTGTGGTCGATGTAATATGACTTTAAAATTAAATTTAACGAGGCCTTTGATCCAGACTAAATCAAAAGACTTAATGGCATCAATCAGGCGAATATATATCCCGAATATTAATGCCACGGTACCGCCGCTCACGCCGGGTACAACATCGGCAGCGCCCATACCAAAACCTTTGGAAATTATCTTAAGATATTCTTTCAATGGCTGTTACCGTAACTCTAGTTGTGATATTGAGCACTCAAATCGTGCACCGCGTCAATAAAAATAGTAATATTCTCAGGATTAACATATTGATGTACCCCGTGTCCTAGATTAAATACATGACCATTTCCGTAACCATAACTTTCAAGCACACAAGCAACTTCTTTTCTAATCACCTCAGAAGATGCGTACAAAACACAAGGATCAAGATTTCCTTGTAATGCAACTTGACTGCCCACCTCAGCACGAATGTCACCTATATTTTTAGTCCAATCTATACCAATAGCATCACACCCTGTTGCTGCAATATCTCTAATCCAATCACCACCGCCTTTAGTAAATAATATGACAGGAATAGTTTGTCCCTCATACTGACGGTCAAGTTGGCTCAAAATTTTCTGCATATAATACAAGGAAAATTGTTGATAACTTGATGGTGTTAGAATTCCACCCCAAGTATCAAAAATCATTACAGTCTGAGCACCTGCTGCGATTTGCGCATTCAGATATAAGATGACGGAATCTGCAAGAATATTTAATAAGTGATGCATAGATGCAGGATCGTCATACATTAAACCCTTCACTAAACCAAATTCTTTGCTTGGTTTGCCCTCAACCATATAAACTGCCAGTGTCCAAGGGCTGCCAGAAAAGCCAATCAACGGCACGCTGCCCCCAAGCTCTTGACGGATAAGCCTGACGGCATTCATCACATAAGCTAAATCAGATTCAGGATCAGGAACTGAGAGTGACTTGATTTCGCTTGCCGTCCTCACTGGTTTATCAAACTGTGGTCCAGCCTTTTCTACCAAGTTCAAGCCAAGTCCCATGGCATCTGGAATGGTTAAAATATCTGAAAATAAGATTGCTGCATCTAATGGATAACGTTCAAGCGGTTGCAATGTAACTTCGCAGGCAAGTTCAGGTGTTTTACATAAATTTAAGAAATTACCAGCACGTTTGCGAGTTTCTCTGTACTCAGGAAGATAACGACCAGCTTGCCGCATCATCCACACAGGTGTGATATCGACAGATTGCCGTAACAATGCGCGCACAAACCGATCATTTTTTAATTCACAAGTCATAATATATAAGAGTTTGATTTAATTAAAGAAATTATATATTAAATATGATCATGATTCATCATCAAAAAATAACCATGGTCGTAAGTCAAGACATATCTACGAACCAAAATACACACGTTCATCTAAATCACAGATATTGAAAAAAGATTGGAATACCAAACAATAAACTGTGAAACTTTAGTTCTTCGCATACGGATAAACTGAAGGGACTTCCGTTGAACTTGACTGAGGTATATACTTGATATCATTAAAAATTAAAGGAGGAAGGAAATGATAAAACCCGCGAGTGAATTTATTGCAGAAGCACAAGCGCTTATCAACTGTGTCGATGTGGCAACCGCCAAAGCTTTGTATGATGAATCTGAGGGTGCTTTTATAATTGATGTCCGTGAATCAGCTGATACCGAGGCGTCCCAGCTCTTAGCATCAGTCAATATATCCCGCGGTTTAATTGAAATGAAAGTTCCAAATCTTTGTCCCGAACCGGATACCTTAATCCTGACTCACTGTGCAGGCGGTGGTCGCGCATCTCTCGTTGCAGCAAGGCTACAAGAAATGGGCTATACCAACGTCCATGCCATCACTGAAAAATTTGAGGACATAAAAGCTGTCTTTGGATAGAGCCACTTCTACAGAACCATAACAGACTTCATCTAAACCCTTTCGTTCCCGGTGATCTTAGAATAAATTTTACAACCGCTGATCTTTACGATAAATATAAAGACAAGCTACGGGTAGCAACTCCGGCGTTTAATGATTATGGCGGTGATCTGAAATTTTGTGGGTCAATATCAACAGTCGAAGTATTTAAAGATAACGCATTGATAAGGGTTGCACTTGAAGAGCCAAGTAAGGCAAGGCATTGATTGTCGATGGCGGAGCAACATTAAAATGCGCCCTGCTGGGCAATATGTTAGAAAAACTTGGCGAAAATAACGATTGGGCGGGAGTTATTGTCTATAGCTGTATTCGTGATTCTGCTGTTGTCGCCAATATCTCCATAGGAATAAAAGCCTTGAATAAAAATCCTCGTAAAAGCGTTAAAAAAATATTGGTGAGCGCGATATTACTGTTAGTTTTTCTGATGTCATCATTAGTCTGGGTGATTATATCTATGCCGATGAAGATGGTTTTGTGATTGCAAATGAAAATTTAACAATATAAGATGTTGACCTGATAAAAGTAGGAAATGATATGATACAAATAAAAACAAGATTTGGTTTTATATTATTGACCGTCCTGATGGCATCTCATACTTCTCTTGTATTTTCCGCCGAAACAACATTGTTTAACAGAGTAAACTTGAAAGCTCAGGCAGAACAGGAAATTCCAAATGATCAAATGAATGTTTTACTTGCCACCGAACATGAAGATTCTAATGTGGCAGGCCTTGCTCAAAAGATAAACTTAGATATGAAATGGGCGCTTGATGTAATTAATAATTATTCAACCGTAGAGAGTCATACCAAAAATTATCAGACTTATCCCATATATAAAGACCTTCATAAAAGAAAAAATATCATTGGCTGGCGAGGAGCTCAGCAGGTAGAGATTAAAAGCGAAGATATCTCTGCGTTGACAGAGTTGGTAGGTAGACTTCAGAAGAAGCTACAAGTTAACCAAATGATTTTTAGCCCGACCACGAAGACGCGTGTTAAATTTGAAAATGAATTGATCGAAGAAGCTATGCAAGCATTCATGGCTCGTGTTGAAATTGTTAAGAAAAATATGCCAAAGAAAAATCATAGAATTATTAATCTTAATATCAATACAAAAAAAGGGTATCGTCCATCATCCATGCACGCACAAGTGGCAGCAGTGAATAAAATGAGTGCGCCTTCCGTTAAGGCAGGTAAAAGCAAAATAACGGTGGCGGTATCTGGATCAGTCCAATATTTTTAAGCTATAATTAATCATCTGGCTACAATAAAGAAAAATAAGAGAATATGTAGGATTCAGAAAATATTATTCACTTTAAATTTAAAATGCATCATGAAAAAAATTATTACTTTTATATTATTACTTATATCAGCATCAGTTTTTTCCGGTGGACGGAATGATCAAGTAAAATATCCAGAAGGCTATAAGAATTCATTTACGTATTACAACACCCAGAACCGCTCCAACAACAAACAAATTGCTGATATGTATGCCAATGACATAGCAATCAACAGCGTAAGAAGTGGCACACTTTCTGAAGGCTCTACTATCATCATGGAGATACATAAACCTGAAATTGACGAAGCAGGCGCACCAGTTATTAGTAAAAACGGTTTATTCATAAAAAAGAAAAATGCTGCTGTTGCCGTGATGGAAAAACGTAATGATTGGGGCGCAGATTATCCTGAGAATGAACGCGCTGGGGGTTGGGGTTTTGCTTTATATGACACAAAAGGAATGCCAAAGAAAAATAACCTTGATTGTGCAGTTTGCCATAAGCCTTTATCGAGCACAGATTTTATGTTTACCTTTCCAAAGCTTGAAGAAGTGGCAAACTTAAATAATTAAAACAATTTCAATTAAAACAATTTATTTAAAATAAAAATTTTGTCATTGATTATTTTTTCATTACTTCACTTGCGGCGATAATAGTTTCTTCAATTTCTTTTCTAGTGTGAGACTTGGAAACAAAACCTGTTTCGAATGAAGAAGGCGCAAGATAGATGCCCTGTTCTAACATACCATGAAAAAAAGTATTGAACTGTTCTTTATTGCAGTTCATGACTTGGTCAAATGAAGAGATATTTGTTTCCTCGCTGAAAAATAATCCAAACATGCCGCCGACTGAATTGGTGGTAAAAGGTATTCCTGCTGCATCCGCTACCTTCTGCAAACCATCAACTAATAATTTTGTTGTCTTTGATAATTCTTCAAAGAAGTTTGCTTTTGCAATCAAATCTAATGTTGCCAATCCTGCGCTCATGACTATTGGATTTCCAGAGAGTGTTCCTGCTTGATAAACCGGACCATCTGGGGCAATGTGATTCATAATGTCTTTATGACCACCAAAAGCGCCCACTGGCATGCCGCCGCCGATGACTTTGCCTAATATAGTGAGGTCAGGCGTTACATTGTAGAGTGATTGAGCGCCACCAAGCGCAACACGAAAGCCAGACATGACTTCATCAAAGATAAGCACACTTTGGTATTTGTCACAGACATTTCTTAATAACTCCAGAAATATTTGTGTAGCGGGGACGCAATTCATATTACCTGCGATGGGTTCAACGATAACAGCGGAGATTTTATCGCCAATTTCATTAAATGTTTTTTCAATTTGTTCAGGATTATTATAGCTCAAGGTGATGGTGTGTTGTGCCAAATCTAGAGGAACCCCGGGAGAAGTCGGAACACCGAGTGTTAGAGCACCTGACCCCGCTTTAACTAACAACGAGTCTGCATGTCCATGATAACAACCTTCAAATTTAACTATCTTATCTCTACCGGTAAACCCTCTGGCAAGTCGAATCGCACTCATAGCAGCTTCTGTGCCTGAGCTTACCATGCGTACCTTTTCAATATTTTCCATGAGCGCGCAAATCTTGTTGGCCATTTTCGTTTCGAGTTCTGTCGGTGCGCCAAAACTAAGTCCATTTTCAGAAGTCTCCTGTACGACCTTAATTACGTCTGGATGAGCATGGCCTAGAACCATAGCTCCCCATGAACCTACATAATCAATGTATTGTTTGCCGTCGCTAGCATAAACATAGGCGCCCTCTGCTTTGGATAAAAATACCGGATCGCCACCAACGGATTTGAATGCGCGCACTGGTGAGTTTACACCTCCGGGGATGTGCTCTTGTGCAGCTTTAAATAAATTTTTTGTCATATATAAAAGTGTTTTAAGTAATGGATAATCTATCTTCAGGATGAAATTTTTTTAATCTTATCTATTTTTTACTTCCAATTTTTTAATAAAATAGACTGCCTATTCACTTCAAAGCATCAAACTAAAATATCAAAAAAATAAAAATTTTTTCATTTGCCTCTCTTGTAACTTTATTGCCTCATAGATTCTTGGAATAAATTTATATATTTCATTGTTGTGGTAAACGAAGTTTCAGAATTATAAAGCCCGCTCACGACCGCCAACATATCAGCACCCGCTGCAATTAAGGATTGCCCATTTTCTGGTGTAATACCACCAATAGCAACCACGGGGAGTTTGAATTTTTGTTTGGCCGTTTGAATAATATCAGGTGTGGCGTGTACTGCCTCAGGTTTTGTCGGTGAAGGGTAAAATGCGCCAAAAGCAATATAATCAGCACCAGACTTTGCAGCTTGTTCTGCGTTGCCGAAGTCATTATAACAGGAACAACCAATTATTGCTTCGCTTTTAAGCTGCGCTTTAGCAGCAACAATAGATGAATCATCTTTGCCTAAATGCACGCCATCGGCGTCTACTTGTGATGCGAGCTTAACATCATCATTAATAATCAGAGGCACTGAGTATTGTCGACATAATTCGTGGAGTTTTTTTGCTTCTCTAATACGCGTGCTTGCATCTGCCTGTTTATTTCTGTACTGCAAAAGCTTTGCGCCTGCACGTAAAATTTCTTTTGTTCTAGCGAACATTATTTCTGAACTAATGTTACTTGTATCAGTAATTACATAAAGCCCTTTTATGTTGAATCTCACGATTATTTAACACTTGATTGTTTAAAAGAACGATTCGGGTGTATTTGTCCCTTGCCTAGCTGCAAGCCATATTTAAGACTTTGCCAAGTGAATTCCTGAGCTTGTTCAATCGATTGTATGAGTTCGATATTTTTTGCAAGATTTGCACTGATTGCAGAAGCCAACGTACAACCTGAACCATGAAAATTTTCAGACAGACGTTCATAGGTAAATTTTTGACACCGGCCATCTTCTTGGTAAAGATGATTGTGAATTTCTGTTTTAGAATCTTCTGCGTCTGTAATTAAAACATTTTTACAATTCATATCAAGCAATTTTTTTGCTGCTGATTGCAAATCGCATTCTCCCGTTAATCGCATTGCCTCATCACGATTTGGTGTAATTATTTTCGCAAGCGGTACGATAAGGTCGCAAAGTAAACTACATGTTTCTTCATCAGAGAAATCATGACCTACTGTCGATTGCAGAACAGGATCAAAAATTACCGGGAAATCTTTATCTGCAATTAATTTATGAATTGCACAAATTAATTCTCGGGAACCAATCGCGCCAATTTTACAAACATTGATATTAATATCATCTACAATGAGTTTGGTCTGAGAGATAAAATCTCCTGTTGCTTGAGGAATGTGATAAGAAAATGATTGCGTATTTTGAGCTGTTAGTGAGGTGATAACTGAGGTCGCAATGCATTCATGCGCCGCCAGTGTTTCAATATCTGCCTGAATACCGGCGCCACCAGAGGGATCATGGGCCGCCAGCACAAGGACAACAGGTTTATTCGTAGTTGGTTTATTCATAGTTTTTGTTCATTAACAGTCATTTTAAATGAGTCTAGCTTGTTATAATATGTAGATTTCATAAATTCAGTATATTAAGGATAATTTAATGAAACAATATATGTGCACAATTTGCGGTTTTGTTTACGAAGAAGAGAAAGGTTGGCCAGAAGATGGGATTGAGGCGGGCACTAAATGGGAGGATGTACCTGAAGACTGGATATGTCCAGAATGTTCAGCACCGAAAGCCGATTTTGAAATGATTGAGATTTGACAAATAATTTATAAAAAAATTAAGGTAAATTACTTTTTGCTTGGGCAGAGTCTGAAAAAATATTTTAATCTACTATCTATGATATAGATTAAAAAGGTCTGACTACTGCTAAAATAATAATCACAACCAAAAGTAATACCGGAAATTCATTCAACCAACGGTAAAATGTACGACCATGATTGTTACGGTCATGTTTAAAATCCAATAACAATTTTCCACAATATATATGATAAATAACCAGCACAAAAATTAAAGACAACTTTATATGAAGCCATGACATTTCTGCATAAGCTCCTAAATCACTTGCAAACAATGTCAAAAAACCAAAGATTATAGTTAGAATTGCGCCCGGAGTCATAATACCAAAGAACAGTTTCCGCTCCATGAGCTTGAAGCGCTTAATACTTATTTCGTCTTCGCTTATGGAATGATAAATAAAAAGTCGTGGGAGATAAAAAAGACCTGCAAACCAAGTCACCATAAAAATAAGATGTAAAGCTTTAGCCCAAAGCATGATGTGAGGCTCTAGTCAGGATAAAGATATAGAAATTAAGTTTAAGCTGCTCACTGTATTTTGATTCGATAACATTGAAAGTATCGAATCACGAAATTCATCCATATCCATTTCACCAATAGTATGTTTGGTAATTGTACCATCTGGAGCAATTAAAAAGGATGTTGGTGTAACAATCACATCACCAAAAGCAACGACCGCATTACCCTCAATATCAATCGCGACAGGATAGGGAATTTCTCGTTCGGCAATCATTTCAACTACATGATTGGGTGGATCATAAGGCATAGCTACACCAATGATTTCCAAACCGTCATCAGAAAGCTCACTATAAAGTGTGATCAAGTATGGTATTTCGCGCACACAACTAACACAAGAGGTTGCCCAAAAAGTCACTAAAACCGGCTTGCCTCGTAGCTTTTTTAAATCAATGCTTGTTCCATCTGTGATAGTGAGTCTAATGTTTGGCGCTTGGCTAATCCCGTTCGGCGACACCCACAGACAGATAATAGCGGCTAGAAATACTATAACAAGCGGTACAGTAATTAGAGATATTTTATGCATCATGCATTAATTATTATATAAGACTGTATCATCTGATAAAATTACCATGTAATTAAATATCATATTTAAAGAATCTACATCGCTTATGAATTTTTTTATTTTTTCTAGACCGCCTTATTAGAACAGACCGGAAATATTTCCATTATCATCAATATCGATGCGTTCTGCCGCAGAAGCTTTAGGTAAACCTGGCATAGTCATCATATTACCCGCGATGGCTACGACAAAACCTGCACCATTAGCAAGTCGAACTTCATTTATGTGAACATTATGTCCAGAAGGTGCGCCGATGGCTGTCGGATCAGTTGAAAAAGACATTTGTGTCTTGGCAATACAAACCGGGTAAGAACCATATTCTCTATTCCAGTCATCTAACTGCTGTTTAACTTTTACATCTGCAGAGATACTTGCTGCACCGTAGACCTTAGTGGCAATTTTTTCTATCTTCTCCCATAAAGAATCTTCATTTTTATAGACGAATTTGTGTATACCTGGATTATTATCGACAACATCGGCAACTTCTTTTGCTAATTCTTCGGCACCAGCGCCACCATCAGCCCAATGCTTGGAAACCACGGCTTTGACACCGAGAGATTTACAACGCTCAAGCAACATATTAATTTCTGCATCGGTATCTAAAGTGAAATGATTCAGACAGACAATACAAGGCAGACCATATACGTCTGTAATGTTTTTAATATGACGTTCCATATTCACCATACCTTTGTCCAGTGCTTCAAGGTTCTCATTATTCAGATCTGTTTTTGCTACGCCACCGTGATATTTCATTGCACGAATAGTTGCAACAAGTACAATCGCGGCAGGATCGAGCCCTGCCATGCGTGACTTAATATCAATGAATTTTTCAGCGCCCAAATCAGCGCCAAAACCCCCTTCTGTAATGACGTAATCAGCCAACTTTAAGCCAGTCTTGGTTGCTGTAACTGTATTGCAACCATGTGCAATATTGGCAAAAGGGCCGCCATGGACAATTGCGATATTATTTTCTAGGGTTTGCACCAAATTAGGATTGATAGCATCTTTAAGTAAAGCTGCCATTGCGCCATGTACATTCAGTTCTCTTGCGTAAACTGGCGTTTTGTTGTCTTGCTTATAAGCGATGACTATTCGACCCAAGCGTTCTTTCAAGTCAGCACGACTGGTTGCCAAACAAAGAATCGCCATGACTTCAGAGGCAACAACAATATCGTAACCATCTTCGCGTAAATAACCATTAGCAGAACCACCCATGCCAACGGTTATTTTTCGTAACGCACGGTCGTTCATGTCAACAACACGTTTCCATTGTATTCGACGCAGATCGATGCCAAGTTCATTGCCATGATGAATGTGGTTATCAATCATGGCTGATAACAGGTTATGGGCTACGCCAATGGCATGGAAATCTCCAGTAAAGTGAAGGTTGATGTCTTCCATAGGAACGATCTGAGCATAGCCACCGCCTGCTGCGCCACCTTTAACACCAAAACAAGGACCAAGTGACGGTTCACGGAGGCATATAATGGCTTTTTTGCCGATACGATTGAGCGCATCACCTAAACCTACTGTAGTTGTAGTCTTACCCTCTCCAGCTGGGGTCGGGCTAACGGCCGTTACCAGAACGAGCTTGCTATCCTTTTTATCTTCCAGACTTTCAATATAATTCAGAGACAGTTTTGCCTTGTAATGGCCGTAAGGCTCTAAATGATCGCTTGCAATGCTATATCGATCTTTGGCTAGATCAATAATACGCTTCTTATTCGCTTGTTGTGCAATTTCAATATCTGACATACTGACCATCCTTAATTAAGTCATTGTCAATTAAAAATTATTACAAATAATAACAGGCTGTGAAAATTTACGAATAAATAAATTTATAATTTTTATTATATTAAGTATGTTGACCGACAGTGTATTAGATGTTTACTTATTATTTTATCTATTAACTGTTACCTTGATTCTGATATCCTTGCCAATGAACATTATATCTGAATAATCTAAAGAAATCCGTTCAGACATATTGCTGAGCAAAGGCAACTGAAACAAGCCTTTAGCGCCCTGACCTAGCAAGCTTGGCGCAAGATAGAGAACCAATTCATCAATGAAACCTGCTTGCATCATCTCACCAGCCAAAATTGAACCTGCCTCCAGAAGAACCTCGTTAATCTCTTTTTCTGTCGCCAAATAAGCTAAAACGTATTCAAGAAACTCTGGTCTTTTTTTTGCTTGCACAAAGACCAATTCAGCGCCAGATTTTTCAAGGTTTTGTTTGTTTTTTTTATCTTCTGACGCATGAAAAATAATCACATTGCCCGCAATATTTAGTATCTTTGCTTCAGGTAATATCTGAAGATTAGAATCTAGTATTACTCTCAATGGCTGTCTTGCTTGCGTTGTCCAATCCGACAATTCAGACGATCTAACATTCATTGACGGATTATCTGCAATGATAGTACCTATACCGGTCATTATTGCAGAACTACGTGCGCGCAATTTTTGCACATCCATTCTAGATTCCGAACTACTAATCCATTTACTCTCGCCATTTGACAATGCAGTTTTCCCATCCAGACTCATCGCCAATTTGCATCTCACAAACGGACGTCCTTGCTGCATACGCATTTCAAAACCAGGATTTAATGCAGATGCCTGTGCTGCCATCAAGCCACTGGCTGTTGTAATGCCGGCTTCTTTTAGCTGCTGCAATCCCTTACCTGCAACCAGTGGGTTGGGATCAATGGCTGCTGCTACAACTCTTTTAATGCCAGCGCTTATCAAAGATTCAGTACAAGGTGATGTATATCCATGATGCGCGCATGGCTCTAATGTTACATAGCAAGTCGCCCCATGGACATCCTCTGATGCATTGTTTAGAGCTTCGATTTCTGCATGTGCTTGCCCGGCTCTTTGATGCCATCCCTCCGACAGGATAACATCAGATTTAACAATGACACAACCTACACGAGGATTTGGATCGGTACTATAAAGGCCGCGTCGCGCTAGTTGTAAAGCGCGAGACATGTATTGGTGGTCTAAGGCTGTCCACATCAACTCTCTTCACCGTTAGATTCTAATAAATCAAGCTGACCGTCTTTTATTTCCGGAGGCAAATCATTATCCAAACGCTCTATCTCTTCTAAAAATGCACGTACATCTTCGAAATTCCTGTAGACTGATGCAAAACGTACATAGGCAACTTTATCAAGTTTTCGTAACTGTTCCATCACCCAGTTTCCCAGTTTGCGTGATTTGACTTCCCGTTCACCTTCAGTCCTGAGCGTATGTTTAATTTGTGAAATAGCCACCTCAACTTTTTCCATTGCTACAGGACGTTTCTCAATAGCACGCAGAATACCGCTACGAAGCTTACTCTCATCGAAGGATTCACGTCGACCATCCGATTTCAGGATTCTAGGTAAATTCAATTCTGCAGATTCATAAGTCGTAAAACGTTCTTTGCACTTTGTGCATTTACGACGGCGACGAATTTGATCGCTTGCGCCAGTTAAGCGAGAATCAATAACGCGCGTATCCATATCAGAACAAAATGGACATTGCATTCACTCACCTTCCTTTTTTAGCTGATTGATGAATTGCATTTTCAAGTAATTCTTTCCTAACGACGCAGGGGATCGCACAACGATCTCCCTAAAAACCAGAACTACATATTTAACAAATCAATTATTGTAAAGCGGCTTGCTCTTGCAAAGAGCTAGGACATCATTCTTTACACGCTCAATAACTGAATCATCGCCCATGTTATCCATAATGTCACAAATCCAATTAGCAGCCTGTTTGCAATTTGCTTCATCAAAACCGCGTGTTGTAACAGATGGTGTGCCAATACGGATACCACTAGTTACAAATGGCGACTGCGGATCGTTTGGAACCGAATTTTTGTTACAGGTAATATTGGCGCGCCCTATTGCGGCATCAACATCCTTGCCCGTTAGTCCTTTTTCGATCATATCTACCAAAAACATATGGTTATCTGTGCCGCCAGAAACAATTTTCAAGCCACGCTCAAAGAAGGTGTCAACCATAGCGACTGCATTCTTTTTAACCTGCTGAATATAAGTTTTAAAACCGGGTTCCAAGCATTCTTTAAAGGCAACAGCTTTTCCAGCGATGGTGTGCATGTGCGGGCCGCCCTGATAAGCAGGGAACACCATAAAATTTATCTTTTTCTCAACATCATCATTGGCTTTGCCCATGATAATACCTGAACGCGGACCACGTAATGTTTTATGTGTTGTTGAGGTTGTTACATCAGCAATCTGCACAGGACTTGGGTACTCATCTGTGGCAATAAGACCGGCAACATGAGCAATATCAGCCATCATTATCGCACCAACCTTGTCAGAAATCTCACGGAAATGTTGCCAATCTACAATTCTTGAATATGCAGAAAAGCCTGTAACTATTAATTTTGGCTTGTGTTCCAAAGCTAGTTCTTCGGCTTGCTTATAATCAATATAGCCTTTGTCATCTAGGCCATACTGAACAGCATCATAGTTACGACCCGAAACATTCACTGCCGCACCGTGCGTCAAATGACCCCCGTGCGCAAGACTCATGCCCATGATTTTGTCACCCGGGTTTATTAATGCCAAAAAAACAGCACCGTTAGCCTGTGAGCCGGAATGCGGTTGTACATTCACCCAATCTGCACCAAACAGTTCTTTAGCACGGGTAACTGCTAATTGCTCTGCAACGTCAACATATTCACAACCGCCGTAATAGCGTTTGCCTGGATAACCTTCAGCATATTTGTTTGTTAAAGAAGAGCCTTGGCATTCCATTACACGCGGACTTGTCATATTCTCCGATGCAATCAATTCAATGTGCTCTTCCTGACGTACGCATTCAGCATTCATCGCCTCCCAAAGTTCTTCATCAAAACCCGCAACTTTCATATCTTCTCTAAACATGTTCGTTCCTCTCGTTTGTAAGAATGATTATGTTTCTATCCAATCTTTAATTGGAAAATCTTTACATTGATATATCCTGTTGATTGACATTGTTCCTAACGACTATTTTATGTATCTTTCATACAAGTATCGTCTGCCAGAATCGTCCGTTCATTCCCAAAGGGAATGGCAGGGTAGCAAATAACTGGTCTTAATGCATTTTTTCAATATTAAGCTTATGACTCAAGTTATAGATCTAATAGTCTGATTATTCTTATTAAATTGACTAAAGAACACTATGAGAAAAAGCCTGATTTTAAGTAAAACGCTACAAATCTGCTATGAGCCTAGGTGAAATCATACGTATTCAAGCAGAAGTGGATTTGATTTACTCATCTGTAGATGTTGAAGTGGCGATTCAAAAAATGTCTAAGGAAATCACCCAAGTGCTTGAGGATAAAAATCTGCTTATTCTTTGTATTATGACGGGCGGTCTTATCACCACAGGAAAATTAATTCCTCTTTTAGATTTCCCGTTACAAATAGAATATATTCATGCTACTCGCTATCAAGGGAAAACAAATGGTGGCACAATGCGCTGGATTAAAAAACCGACTACTTCCCTGCAAGATAGGCGCATATTAATAGTCGATGATATTCTTGACATAAGGAAAAACATTAACGACTGTGGTTGAACAATACAAAAGTGAACAGGCTAAAACAATTCAGACTGCCGTACTGGTAGATAAACAAATAAATAGAGCGCGTATTTTTAAAAAGGCTGATTTCACTGGCATCACAGTTCCAGACTGCTATGTCTCTGGTTGCAGCATGGATTACAAAGAATACTTGCGCAATGCGCCGGGCATATATGCGGTAAAGGGTTTATGAACAAAATAGCTATTGTTGGTGGCATGGGGCTCACTTCACTTGCAGGTATCGAGGTCTCTAAGACGGAAGCGGTCGATACCCCCTACGGCAATCCTTCGAATGCTTTAATCTTTGGGGGTTTTAAGGATAAGGATATCATCTTTTTACCGAGACACGGCAATCTACACAGCATACCGCCGCATAAGATAAATTATCGCGCTAATATTTATGCACTCAAGGAAAATGGCGTGAAAAATATCATCGCCGTTAATGCTGTCGGTGGCATCACATCAAAAATGCATCCAGAAAGAATTGTCATCCCCAGTCAAATTATTGATTATACCTATGATAGAAAATATACATTTTTTGAAGATAATCTGGATAAAGTCACGCATATTGATTTTACCAATCCATACAGTATTACCTTAAGAAAACAGCTAATAAGCAGTCAGGTTATTTCAGATTTAAATGTGTTTATTGGCGGTGTTTATGCCGCCACACAAGGTCCTCGGTTGGAAACTGAGGCAGAGATAAAAAAATTAGAAAAAGATGGTTGTGATATAGTCGGCATGACTGGAATGCCAGAGGCTGCCCTTGCCCGAGAACTGAATATTAATTATGCCTGCCTTGCGCTTGTCGTTAATTGGGCAGCGGGTAAATCAGATAATGCAATCACCATGGAAATTATCGAAAATAATCTTGCAAATGGAATGGAAAAAATAAATATAATTCTTGAAGAAACGATAAAGCTAATAAGCTAAAGAATTAAGAATAGACGTATATTTCTACTCTTATACTGCTAGCCGTGTCACCCGTATAACCAACCCAAACAATGGATGATCAAAATAATGCAATTCATTCAGTTTGATTCTTCGAGTTTCTTTCATTTCTGCATAGGTTCCGCGTACAGCAAGTTCTACGCTGGATTTATCTTCCTTGGTTTTATCTGGATTTTCATTCTCTTCGAATACATTTTCTTGTGCAAATGAAATGACTGATTCAGTAAATAGATCAATAAAATAGGAAATATCCAAATCTAAATGCAGTAAGCGCCCGCCTCTTAAAATTACTGTACCTTTTATCTTTGTCTTTGGATCTTTAATAAGGACTTTCTTTGCTCTAGATTTTGTTAACTCTGGCTGTTGCCAAGCAATATGATATATGGGGCGATAGCGGCCGGATAACTCAAGAGCTCTCTTTACCTTATTAAGTTTGTAGCTACTTGCGGGCAACATCTTAAACGCACTGGAGCCATCGACTGCGGCGATAAGCTCTGTGGTATTACGATAGTCTGGCATAATGCCTGTATTCCAGAGCTCATCGCTGGTGTCAGCCATCAGATGTTCGAATACGACCATTTCTACTTGATACCCTCTAGCATATACCGAATTACTAAATAGCAAAAACAGGCAACCAAATAGTAATATTTTCATTTGACTATGCGCTACTCTCGTTTGAAATATCTACAATAAGATTGCTTAATATTGTGAACCTATCATCAGGTTCCGGCAACTCTTCGTTAATTCGTAATTTATCCTGCCCATCCAGTTTGTAAGTAAATGGATTCGCGTCTATTAATGCGATGATTTTCATTGGATTGACATTATTATTTTCGTTAAATTGTAACCTCCCTCCATGAGGACCCAAATCTATCTTACGAATACCAAACGGATTGACTAATAATTTTAGTTCTGCAATCTGGAAAAGATTTTTGGCAAAATCAGGCAACAAACCAAAACGATCTATCATCTCGACCTGAAGTTCTTTTAATGCTTCTTTATTATCGATACTCGCAATTCGTTTATACATAATGAGTCGCATATGCACATCAGGCAAATAATCTTCCGGGATTAATGCTGGAATATGCAGATTAATCTCAACACCATGATCTAGCGGCCTATCAAGCTCAGGTTGCTTGCCCAATTTCAACGCTGTCACTGCGCGGTCAAGCAGGTTCATATAAAAACCATAACCTATTGCTTGGATTTGCCCGCTTTGGTCTTCACCCAAAATCTCTCCTGCTCCGCGAATTTCAAGATCATGCGTCGCCAATGTGAATCCAACACCTAATTCATCCAGAGCCTCTATTGCTTCCAGTCTTTTTATCGCATCTGCCGTCATCTGTTTTCTTTCTGGCACAATTAAATAGGCATAGGCTCTGTGATGTGAACGCCCAACCCTGCCCCTTAACTGATAGAGTTGCGCAAGCCCAAATCTATCTGCACGATTAATGATAATAGTATTGGCGCTCGGCACATCAATGCCTGTTTCAATAATAGTGGTACAAACCAGAACATTAAAACGTCTGTGATAGAAATCCAACATCACTCGCTCAAGTTCTTTCTCTGGCATTTGACCGTGCGCCCACCTCACTGATGCCTCTGGCAGTAGCGACTCTATCTGCCTAGTCATTTTTTCTATGGTTGCAATTTTGTTATGTAACACATATACCTGACCGCCACGTTTTATTTCACGTAGTAGCGCTTCTTTTAACAGAGCATCATTCCATTCACGCACAAAAGTTTTAACTGATAATCTTTTTGATGGTGGTGTCGCAATGATTGAAAATTCACGTAAGTCGGCGAGCGCCATATTTAATGTTCGTGGAATGGGGGTTGCCGTAAGCGTCAGTACATCAATTTCTGCTCGGATGGCCTTAAACTTTTCCTTTTGCCTAACACCAAAACGATGTTCTTCGTCTATGACTAACAAACCCAAACGAAAAAATTCTATATTGCCATTAATCAATTTATGCGTACCAATGACAATATCAACAGTGCCATCTTCAATTCCTTTTAGCGCCTTATTTTGTCCCTTGCCTGTGCGAAATCTAGATAATAATTCAATACGTACAGGCCAGTCTGCAAACCTGTCTTTAAAATTTTGAAAATGTTGCTGTGCCAATAATGTTGTTGGTACGAGAATAGCAACTTGTTTGTCATTTTGTACTGCAATAAATGAAGCGCGCATAGCCACTTCTGTTTTACCGAAACCTGCATCGCCACAGACTAAACGATCCATAGGTTTCGATTGAGCCATATCATCAAGCACTGCCATTATTGCATCCATTTGCCCTGGTGTTTCTTCGAAAGGAAATGTTTGTACAAAAGCACGGTAAGCATTTTCGTCAATCTCAAAATTAAACCCAGAGCGAGCTGCACGTTGTGCATGCAATTCCAGTAATTCAGCGGCAACATCATATACACGTTTGGCAGCCTTGCGTTTGGCTTTTCCCCATTGTCCACTGCCTAAGTGATGTAATGGTGCATATTCTGGATCTACTCCAGTAAAACGACTGATCAAATCAAGTGCAGAAATTGGCACGTAGAGTTTGTCACCTTCAGCATATTCGATAAAAATAAATTCGGCAGGAATGCCTCCCATGTCCAAAACGATCAATCCTTGATAACGGCCAACACCATGCTCTTCATGAACTACTGGTGCCCCCAGAGCTAACTCCGTCAGGTTGCGAATAATATTTTCTGAGTCCTGCTGCTTACGTTTACGCAAACGACGCTGCATCACACGTTCGCCAAACAATTGCCCTTCACTTATAACGGCAATTTTAGGCTGTTCCAATTGAGCGCCTTGTTCCAAAGGTGCAACAGTTAAACCCAAGCGCTCTTGCCCTTGTATAAACTCAAACCAGTCATCCTGCTGCACAGGCCTGATGTCATTTTGCCGTAATAAATCTAACAGGGTTTCTCTTCTACCTGTTGATTCTGCAACCAGTAGTATTCTTCCGTCAAAATTACTTATAAATCGTCTGAATAGCGACAATGGGTCTGCTGAGCGAGCATCAATCATCAAGCTTACTGGTAGAGTTGTGTCGTAGTTACTGGTTCCAGATCGATCCTGCTGCTCCCTGTGAGAGATGTGTATCTGGTGATAAATTTTAGTTCTATTTAACAAATCAGAGGGATTAAGAAACATGTCATTTGGCGACAATACTGGATGCTCTATATCATGTCGTATTTGCTCATAACGCGCTTTAATGTCTTGCCAGAATAATTCAGCAGCATCGATAGCATCTTCATCAAAGACAACAATGCAATCATTATGTACATAATCAAACAAAGTGTTGGTTTGTTCGTAAAATAATGGCAAATAATATTCAATACCGGCAGGCGCAAGTCCTTGACTGACATCCCGATAAACAGGCGATTGATTTGGGTTGCCTTCAAACTGAGAACGCCAAGCTGATCTAAAGAGAGCGATTCCTTCGTCAACCAATGCCACTTCTCTGGCTGGTAATATTTTGATTTCCTCGACCTTATTTAGTGAGCGTTGGGTTTCAGGGTCGAATGTCCGAATACTGTCTACCTCATCACCCAAAAGATCTATCCGATAAGGTTTGTCTGCTCCCATAGGATATAAATCAATTAAGGAACCACGAATTGCCATATCGCTATGCTCGATGACTTGCGTACTCAATGTATAGCCACTTTCATTTAGCTGTTTTCTGAATGCTTCAACATTAAGTTGTTGTCCGTTTTTCAAAATCAAGCTATGTGATAATAAAAATTCTCTAGGCATCAGACGATGCATTAGTGTCGTAACTGGCACAACCAGAATGCCCTTTTTTAAAGTTGGCAAGATAGTCAACGTCGCCAGCCTTGCCGAGATAATATCTTGATAGGGCGAAATTAAATCGTAAGGCAATGTCTCCCAATCGGGAAAAGATAGTAGATTATTGATTTTACTATCGTCAATATAAAAACGAATTTCTTCCGTCAATCTACTTGCTGTAAGTGAGTCTGCCGTCATGATAATGACAAGAGCTTCTGCTTGACTTGCTAACTGACTAATAGCTAATGCCTTAGCGCTACCGTAGAGTCTGCCCCAAAAACTCTTTTCACCCGTTTTGAATGAGCATTCAGGCCAGAATGCATTTGCACGATTGTTATTTAGCATTAAAGGCTATTTTGCGACACTAATTTCTTTGCTAATGTCTCTTAACGCCTGACCTGGGTCTGCTGATTGCGTAATAGGTCTTCCTATAACCAGATAGTCACTGCCAGCATTGGTAGCCTGCTGTGGTGTCATGACACGTTTCTGATCATCCTTATTTGAACCATGCGGGCGAATACCAGGTGTTACCAATTTAAATTCCTTGCTTAAGTTTTCTCGTAACATCTTTACTTCATATGCAGAACATACAACCCCATCAAGACCAGCATTAAATGCTAACTGTGCAAGTCGCATTACCTGCTCTTCAATGGAACATTGCATGCCAAGCTCTCTTAATCCTTCTTGATTTATACTGGTGAGTATGGTCACACCAACCAACAATGGACGATGTGATTTTTTTTCGATTGCCTCTTTGGCAAGCGACATCATTTCAGACCCACCGCTTGCATGTATATCAACCATCCATACACCCAAATCTGCAGCAACTGCACATGCCTTTGCTACCGTTGTAGGGATATCATGAAATTTAAGATCAAGGAATACATCAAAACCTTTGTTAATTAATTTGTCGACAAGGTCTGGGCCTGTTTTCGTGAATAATTCTTTGCCTATTTTTAATCGGCATAAATCAGATCGCAATTTTTCAACAAGTTCCAGAGTTTGCTCAGCAGTATTAAAATCCAGAGGTACAATAATACGTGAGTGACTCAACTTCTACTCTCCTTATATATCCTAGATAGACTTTACAGTATTCCAGTTTTTACAGATATGGCATCAAAACCACTTGATCAACATAAATTGTTTTTCTCAGCAACGCACGCGCCCGTTTTTCTCTCTCCATGGCTTCGTAATGCACTTGCCTTCTGGCAATAAAATTGAGCAATAACTTTATTCAAAGGTTTGGGTGAATATAATTCCAGTCGACGAGCTGTCCTGATTGCATTTTCCCAATCTTTTTCCTGTTGATAAATATCCAGTAATTCAGTAAGTGCAGGGACTGGATATAATTCAGTTTCCACCAGTTCGCAAAATAAATTTTCGGCATGATCCAGCAACCCAGATTTCATGTAATCCATACCAAGCTCAAACATTGCTGATGTTCGTTGCGCCCGGCTCAATTTAGGTCTAGCTATCAGGTTTTGATGGATGCGAATCGCACGGTCAACTTCACCACGATGCCGGAACAGATTTCCCAAGGCAAGATGTGTTTCCACAGTTTCATTATCTACTTCCAGCATCTTGATAAAGACTTCAATCGCCTGATCTGGCTGCTCGTTTAGAACGTAATTTAAACCTTTAAAATATTCAGGATATAATCCACTTGGACTAGAATTATTTGGTACAGTATGGCAATACCTGCCGTACAACCATCCGCTAATCCTGGCAACGGGCAGTAACCAAATTATTGTCATCCAACTACTTCCCATTAAAGCTTATCCTGCATCGGCATAACCCTGAGATTATTAAGTTCCTTCTCGGTAAATTTTGCCTGTTTCTCAAGTTTCCTGATTCTATATTTCAAACTCAATACTTTCGGTAGCCATGCCAAAATACCTAACAATGTGCCAATACCCAAAGAAATGAATAAACACAATGAAAGAGAAAATTCTTGACTATCAATGAGATAATGAACAGTGATCGTCTGATCATTCTTCAAAAAAAATGCCATTGATATAATAAATATCAACAAGAAAAAAGTAATAGAAAAATATTTTTTAATTGACTGAGACATATTGTTCTCTTCCTTTATGTCAGTATATTAAACTAGAATGACAACAATAAGCAGAGAATAGCTAGAATACAACAGTCCACTATCGCGGAATATTAAAAATACTGTCTTTAAACTTCAGGAATTGGCTTAATTGTCGACTCTTTCGCGCAACTCTTTACCTGGTTTAAAATGAGGTACATATTTAGCCGGGAGTGACACAGGTTCGCCTGATTTAGGATTTCTACCCACGCGTGGTGGACGATAATGCAAGGCAAAACTACCAAAGCCCCGAATTTCTATCCTTTCACCATTAGAAAGTGTCATAGCCATATGCTCTAGAATCATTTTCACTGCCGACTCGACATCTCGATAGGTTAATTGAGCTTGTCTTTTAGCAAGCGATTCTATGAGTTCTGATTTTGTCATTATTCATATCTCAAATATCAGTACGGGACAGTTTATGACTGTCTGAAACTTTCATCTCTCTTAATAATATCAATGTATTAAACAAAATTTGCGTTCCTATTTCTATAGTAGAAAACGCAGTTTTTTGTTATTTACTGATATGCTCCTTCAGTAAATCGCCTAGCGTACTCTTTCCTGAGTCATTAGCGCTGGAACCATATTCTTCCACAGCAGCTGCTTCATCATCTGTTTCTTTTGCTCTAACAGATACATTAATTGAACGTTTCTTACGATCAATTGCAGTAATTTTAACTTCTATCTCATCACCAACTTTAACTGCGGTACGTGCATCATCCACCTTTTCATCTACAGAAATTTCTGAATTTCGCATATACCCATTAACGCCTTTTGCCAGAGTCAAGATTACACTTTTCATCTCTACACTTTCTGCAACCCCCTTAACGACAGTACCTTTTGGGTTTTCGGCAACATAATTCGAAAAGGGGTCTTTTTCCATTTGTTTGATACCCAATGAGATACGTTCTCTTTCTGCATCTACTGCGAGCACGACTGTTTCCAGTTCGTCGCCTTTACTATATTGATGAATAATCTCTTCGCCAGTACCTGACCAAGTGATATCTGAAAGATGCACCAAGCCATCAATCTCGCCATCAAGACCGATGAAAATCCCAAAATCAGTAATAGACTTAATAGTGCCAGAAACTCTATCGCCCTTATTATTGGTCGCAGAAAACTGCTCCCAAGGGTTGGGTTGACATTGTCTCATGCCAAGCGATATACGGCGTCTTTCAACATCAATATCAAGAATAACAATATCCACTTCTTCGCCGATTTGCACCAGTTTTGATGGATGTGCATTCTTGTTTGTCCAGTCCATTTCAGAGACATGAACCAGTCCTTCAACACCCTCTTCAAGCTCCACAAAACAACCATAATCTGCAAGATTGGTTACCTTTCCACGCAGGCGCGTGCCCTTGAGGTAACGTTTGTTCAAATCATCCCATGGATCATCGCCCATTTGTTTGAGGCCAAGCGAAACACGGTTACGTTCGTTGTCAAATTTCAGAACTTTTACATCAATTTCATCACCGACGGTCACAAGCTCACTTGGGTTTTTAACTCTTTTCCACGCCATGTCCGTGATATGCAATAATCCATCAATGCCGCCCAAATCAAGAAATGCACCATAATCCGTAGTATTTTTGACTACGCCCTTTACGATTGCGCCTTCCTGTAGAGACTCAAGTAATGCAGCACGGTCTACTATGCTTTCTGTTTCAACAACTGCACGACGTGAAATAACCACATTGTTTCTGCGTTGGTCAATTTTAATTACCTTGAATTCCAACAGTTCCCCTTCGAGATAGCTGGTGTCGTTTACCGGACGTACATCAATAAGCGAGCCAGGCAAAAATGCTTTAACCTTGTCTATATCAACGGTAAAACCACCTTTAACTCTTTCAGAGATAATGCCCGTAACAATTTCGTTTGTTTCGTGCGCCTTTTCCAAACTTGTCCATGCCATCAGACGTTTAGCCTTTTCTCGTGACAGTTTTGTTTCACCAAAACCATTTTCCACTGCATCCAGAGAAACATCTACTTCATCCCCAATACTTACTTCAACCTCACCTTGCTCATTAAAGAATTGTGAAATTGGAATGATTCCTTCGGACTTAAGGTTTGCGTTGACAACAACAGTATCTTGAGTGATTGCAACCACCGTAGCACTGATGATGGAACCTGGGCACATTTTGCGCTCTATTTGACTTTGTTCAAAAAGTTCAGCAAAACTCTCGTTCATGAAAAAAATAATTACCTTATATTCCAGTTCTGATTTGCCTGATTTTCATATATCAGAGTCTGAGTATCGTCATACAATTGCATTTTTGCGGTACTGCATAACGGTTAGTTAATAAAATGAGTCAAAAACATTAATCTTGAAAACATTAAGCTTTAGAACGGCTTAAGTTGTCAAATTACATCATCAGACCATCATCGCGTTCGACAGACATCTGGCAGAGTTTTCCGAACCAAATCCTCTGCCTTTTTTATAAACTCAGAAATTTCCATTACTGTGGTGTCGATCACGACGGCATCTTCTGCAGGTGTAAGTGGTGATGTAGTTCTCTCACTATCCCTTGCATCTCTCTTAGCTATATCAGCCGCAAGGTGAGGCAGACTAACATCAAACCCTTTTTGTTTCAACTGCTTATAGCGTCTTTTGGCACGTTCTCTGGCGGAAGCAATGAGGTAAATTTTTAAAGGTGCGCAAGCAAAGACCACTGTTCCCATATCCCGACCATCGGCAATCAGGCCGGGAGCTTGTTGAAATTGTCTTTGCCGATCCAATAGAGTGGCTCTAACTTCTGGAAGTGTTGCAATCTGTGATGCTGAATTAGCACATGCTTCCGTTCTTATTTTCTGGCTGATGTCATCACCTTCAAAAATGACTGTTATGTCCTCTCCCGGCTTGGATTTCTTAAAAACAACATCTAGTGATTTTGCGATATCGGAAATGGCCGATTCATTGTCAAGCTTTAGCTGATATTTTATAGCAGCAACAGCCAGTATTCTATACAAGGCACCACTATCAAGAAGATGCCAACCCAGCCAAGAAGCCAAATGACTGCATATCGTGCCTTTTCCAGTGCCACTTAGACCATCGACAGAAATAACAGGGATAACAGACATTAAACTTGTTCCTCGATCACCAGATCAATACCGACAGACCTTGCAACACCAAAAAAATCAGGAAAAGAGGTTTCGATATTAGAGCAATTTTTAATCTTAATAGGCTCGCAGGAAGTAAGGCCAGAGATGACAAACGCCATGGCAATCCTGTGATCCGTAAAGCTATTAATCTCACCCCCTTTCATCTTACCGCCAATGATTGTTATTCCGTCAAGCGTTTCATCAGTATTAATGCCTAGTGTTTGCAAACCTTCGCTCATTGCTGATAACCTGTCACTTTCTTTGATGCGTAATTCTCCTACGCCAGTGAATCTGGTACGACCTTTTGCATTGGCAGCAGCTATCATGATGGCAGGAAATTCATCTATCGCTCCAGGGACTAATATTTCAGGGATATCGATACCATGTAATTTGGATGACTTTACCTGAATATCAGAAACAGGTTCACCGCTAAGCACTTTTTTATTCAGCAACGTGATACGAGCGCCCATTGCTTTTAATATATGCAGCACAGCATCTCTTCTTGGGTTGATGCCAATATTTTTAATGATAATGTCTGAACCGCTTGCAATGCTTGCGCCGACAATAAAAAAAGCTGCTGAGGAGATATCTGCAGGCACTGTGATATCTACTGCTTTTAAAGCGTTGCCCCCAATAACAGAAATTGTTTTTCCCGCGCACTCTACCTGATAAGAAAATTGCTTGAGCATACGCTCAGTATGATCGCGTGTCGCGTGAGGCTCATGGATGCAAGTCCTGCCGTTTGCGTTCAAAGCTGCTAATAACAGGCCAGATTTTATTTGCGCACTTGCCACTGGCATTTCAAAATCTATTGCTACTGCACTGCTTCCGCCTTTTATATGTATGGGTAAAGTACCGCTTTCTGAGCAAGTAATCGATGTCTGCATTTTTTGCAGAGGTTCAACAATCCTGCGCATTGGCCGAGACATTAATGATTCATCACCCACTAATTCACAGTCAATTCCAAGACCTGCGAGTAAGCCAGAAAGTAAACGGGCGGAAGTGCCTGAATTACCTAAATTCAGTGCTGTTTCTGGCGCTATAAGGCCTTGCATGCCCGCCCCATCAACAATCACCTCATTTTCTAAATTATGTTGAATTTTGACTCCCATTGCTCTAAACGCCGCCATGGTTGCCAATGTATCTTTGCCATTGAGAAAACCAGAGATTCGACTTCGGCCTTCTGCAATTGCAGACAACATCAAGGCGCGATGCGAGATAGATTTATCACCAGGCACGCAAAATTGACCACTTAATTTTCCACCAGGCATAACACAGTAATTAATCATGTTATGTATAAATCAGGAATGCTTAAATTATGCGTGCGCATTTATTCAGGAGAATCGTTTTTCTTTTTTCGCTGGTCAATAAATGTGCTCCGTGAAATCTTGGCTCTTTCAAATAATTCTAATAAGGCATCACTGTCATCTTCTGTAATTGCTTCTCTTATTTTATGTAGATGCTGATCAAAGCGCTCCATTGCATTTAAGAGTTGTTTGCGATTTGAAAAACAGATGTCGTGCCACATACGCGGGTGACTAGATGCTAGTCGAGTAAAATCTGCAAAACCACCAGCGGCAAATTTAAAAATTTCATCTCGTTCTTGCATACTGGACAGACAGTCTACCAAGGCATAAGCAAGCACATGAGGTAAATGGCTGGTTGCAGCAAGGATAGTATCATGGTGTTCAATATCTAGATTCACCACTTCTGCGCCGGTCAGTTTCCACATTTTAGTGATCAAATGTATTGCTTGGGCATCTGTTTTGGAAAGAGGCGTGAGAATAACTTGATGCGCATCGAATAATTCTGCAAATGATGCGTCTATACCACTTTCTTCTTTTCCAGCAATCGGATGCGCAGGGACAAACCGGGTAAATAAGTCACCCAAATTTTCTCTCGCAGATTTAACAATCGAACCTTTCGCGCTTCCGACATCGGTGATAACCACTGTCTTCTTCAACACTCCTGACATCGCTGAAAATAATTTATCGGCAGTTGATAACGGTGTTGCCAATACAACAATATCAGAATCATTCACAACTGTTTCAATATCTAGGCTGTAGCTGTCTATTACACCCAAAGAAACGGCTCTTTTCAGATTGTTTTCATCACGCCCATAACCGACAACAGTCGTTACTGCATTAACATTTTTAAGTGCTCGTGCAAGTGAACCGCCAATCAGGCCTACGCCTATAATTGCTATGCGCCTAGCTATGAAATTGTCCATCATGCTTCTTTAGTCCATACCCTTTAATGCTAACTCCAGGGCATTAATAAGTTTTTCATTCTCTTCTTTCAGACCCACAGTAATCCGCAGGTGATTTGGCATACCATAATTATCAATTGACCTGACGATAACACCTTGACGTAATAGTTTTTTATATATTGCTTTGCCGGACTCGTCTTTTGACTGCAAATCAATGCAGATAAAATTTCCAACTGAGGGAATATATTTTAAACACATAGCATCAAACGCTTTTATTAGCTGGTTCATTCCTGCCTGATTTATTCCAATACTTTGTTGTAGGTGTTCATTATCTTCCAACGCTGCCACAGCTGCTTTTAGCGCTAAACTATTTGTATTAAAAGGCTGTCTGACCCGATTCATCAAATCGGCAATACTTCGATGCGAAATGCCATAACCTATTCTAAGGCCAGCGAGACCAAATATCTTTGAGAAGGTGCGGGTTACTAACAGATTCGGAAATTTACTCACCCACCGAATGCAGTTGGGGTAATCATGTTCACCGACGTATTCGAAATAGGCTTCATCTACAACCACTATTACATGCCGAGGACAAGACTCAAGCAATGTTTTTAATGTTTGGCTATTAAGCCAAGTCCCGGTAGGATTATTCGGATTTGCAATAAATATAAGGCGTGAGTTTTCATTGATTGCTGCTTGCATTGCCAAAAGATCATGCCCCCAGTTTTTTGCAGGTACAATAACAGCTTTTGCACCAACTGCCTGTGTTACTAAAGGATATATTGCAAAGGCATGTTCTGAAAAAATGACTTCATGCTGTGGACTTGTAATTGCTCTTGCAATGAGTTCCAATATTTCATTTGACCCATTGCCGATAGTGATTTGATTTGTATCAACGCCATGCAGTTTTGCCAAAGCCATTTTTAAATCATGTGCATTGCCATCAGGGTACCTCGACAATTCAGAGGCGGACAATATAGCTTGCTGCGCTTTCATACTGGGGCCAAGCGGATTTTCGTTAGAAGCTAGCTTGGTGATATGACTAATACCAAGCTCACGCCTAAGTTCTTCCACAGACTTTCCTGGATCGTAAGGCTGTAAACCAGCAACACCTGTTGTTGCTAAATTAATAAAATCACATGTCATTGTATTGACTTTCAGACGACTCTTTACAGTACATATCTAGATGATCACAACACAGCGCATGGATACGAACCTAATAATTTAAACATTGCAGCGCGGTTATTTAGTTTATCCAACGCTAAAGCAACATCGGCTTCCTGAGCATGACCTTTAATATCCACAAAAAAGACATATTCCCATATACCTTGATGTGATGGTCGTGATTCAATATGAGTCAGATTTATGCCGTTATCTGAAAAGCAGGTGAGCATCTCATGAAGAGCGCCGGGTTTATTCTTTGCTGCAAAAATTAAGGAAGTTTTATCGTTGTCACTCGGTGGTGGCTCATGCTTCCCCAATACCAGAAAACGAGTGGTATTGTCGGTTTCGTTCTCAATATTTTTCATCAACACAGAAAGCCCATAGAGTTCAGCGGCAGGCTCGCCTGCTATCGCTGCGGCATTCTCTTCCTCTGCAGCAAGTCGTGCGGCTTCTGCATTACTGTTCAGAAAAATTCTTTGCGCTTTTAATAAATGTGTATCCAGCCATGCTCTACATTGCGCCAACGATTGTTGATGCGAATACACTTTGGTAATTTTTTCGATGGATTTTTCATTGCTCATCAAGTGATGATGAATGCGCAGCTCGATCTCACCGCAAATCATCAGGTTTGAATTTATACACATATCAAGCGTGTGATTAACAACACCTTCTATAGAGTTTTCGATGGGAACAACGCCATACTGATAGGCACCAGATTCCACTTCTCGAAAGACCTGATTAATGCTGCTTATTGCCGCCGTTTTCACCGATCGGCCAAAGTGTTTTAACACCGCAGCTTGTGTAAAAGTGCCTTCAGGCCCTAGATAAGCAATATTTAATGTTTGCTCCAACGCCAAACAAGCGGACATTATCTCACGGAATAAACGCGCTATCTCTTCTGCGGATAATGGCCCAGGATTTCGGGCTATGATTTTTCTCAGTACCTGCGCTTCACGTTCTGGACGGTAAAAATCATTATCTTCCGACTGTTTATTTTTGACGCGAGCAACTTCTGTTGCCATCTGCGCACGCTGGCTAATCAACTCAAGTAAATTTGAATCAATTCCATTAATCTTTACTCTTAGTTCATCTAATGTTAAATCTTCAGCCATTTGTACGTTCAAATTCCTGCATAAAAGCAATCAAGGTATCAACACCATCTTCAGGCATCGCGTTGTACATGCTGGCACGCATACCACCGATACTGCGATGACCAACCAAGCCAACCAAGCCATGATCTTTTGCTGCGCTGGTAAATTTTTTATTGAGTGAATCATCAGCTAGGAAAAACGGTATGTTCATACTAGAGCGATATTTTGTTGTTACTCGATTGTCATAAAAATCAGATTTATCAATCGCCTGATATAGACTATCGGAACGTGCGTGACTCATTTTTTCCATCGCCACAAGACCGCCTTGTTCCTTGATCCACTTTAATACCAGCCCGGATATATACCAACCATAGGTCGGTGGCGTATTATACATTGAGCTATTTTTAGCATGCACAGCATAATCATACATGCTCGGTATATGTTTCGATGCATAGCCAATCAAATCTTCACGAATAATAACAACTACCAGTCCTGCCGGACCAATATTTTTTTGTGCGCCTGCAAATATGACACCGTAACGCGAGACATCTAATGGTTTAGACAGTAGACTAGATGTCATATCTGTGACCAGTGGAACACTTCCTGCATTAGGGATAGCAGAAAACTGGACACCACTTATTGTCTCATTATCAGTGTAATAGACATAAGCCGCATCAGGATCAAATGAACATTTTCTTACTTCTGGCACTGATAGCGGCGTGTCGCTTCCTGCGTGGGCAATGACATTGACTTTACAAAATCGTTCTGCTTCTTTCTGCGCCTTCGCAGACCACAAACCAGTATTAAAATAATCAGCTGTGTTTTTGCCCGCAAGTAAATTGAGAGGCACCATAGCAAACTGGCTACTAGCGCCTCCGTGTAAAAAAAGCACTTTGTAGTTTTCAGGAATATCCAGTAGCTCTCGAAAATTTAGCTCTGCCTGTGTAGCAATAGACATATATTCATCGCTACGATGACTCATCTCCATAACTGATATTCCAACCCCATGCCAATCAAGGAATTCCTCTCTAGCAAACCGCATAACTTCTCTTGGCAACATTGCAGGGCCTGCATTAAAATTATAGACCCGTCCCGAAAAACATTTTTTGCTGTCTACAACTTGCAATGTGTTAATTTTCTTTTGTTGCGTCTTCTTCATCTTTATACTCAACAATACGTTCCAAACTTACCAGATGCTCTTCTTTTCCCAGCTTGACCAGAATCACGCCTTGTGTATTTCTTCCCACCACTGAGACATCATTAACAGGGGTACGAATCAAAGTCCCTTGATTGCTGATTAACATGATCTCATCATCTTCATCAACATCAACAGCACCAATCACATTACCATTTCGCGCTGTTGTTTGAATCGAGATAACACCTAAACCGCCTCTACCTTTAGACACATAATCCGAGATCACGGTTCGCTTGCCAAAACCATTTTCGGTCACCGTCAATACCGAGCTTTTATCTGATTTAATAATGATAAGTGAATTTACACTCTGACCTTTAGTCAAACGAATACCACGAACGCCTTTGGCAGTTCTACCCGTAACCCTCACTGCGGTCTCTTTAAAACGTACTGCCTTGCCTGAATTACTAAATAACATAATGTCGTGATTACCGTCGGTGACTTCAACGCCAATTAGCTGGTTACCGTCAGCCAACTCAATCGCCCTTAAGCCACTGTGTCTTGGTCGTGCAAAATCTGTTAGCCTGCATTTTTTCACTGTTCCATCAGCTGTCGCCATAAAGATAAATTTTTCTTCAACAAATTCACGTATAGGCAATACTGCATTGATTCGCTCACCGTATTCCAGTTTTAATAAATTGACAATCGGTTTGCCGCGCGCGATGCGACTGGCCTGAGGTAATTGATAGACCTTTAGCCAATATACTTTGCCCTTGCTAGAAAAACATAACAAGGTATCGTGAGTGCTGGCAATAAATAACTTGTCTATGAAATCTTCATCTTTCATATTTGTTGCAGATTTACCCTTGCCGCCACGACGTTGCGAACGATAAGTATCAATCATTTGAGATTTCGCATAACCTGCGTGTGAAAGCGTCACTATGACATCTTCTTCGTTAATCAGATCTTCCATACTCAAATCAACTTGGTCTTCAAGAATTTTGGTGCGTCGTTCATCGCCATAACGATCTCGAATACCTTCAAGCTCTTCTCTGATAACTTGCATTAATCTTTCTGGTCGCGAGAGGATATCCAGTAAGTCGATAATGGCTTCTAGAATCTCACCATATTCCTTAACGATCTTTTGTTGTTCCAGTCCTGTTAGTCTTTGTAATTTCAAATCTAAAATTGCTTGTGCCTGAATTTCAGATAATCGGTAACCGCCCTCGACAAGGCCAAAGCCATCCGCTAAATCTTCTGGTTGTGAGGCATCTGAATCTGTCTGCGCAAGCATCTTCGTCACAATTCCTGATTCCCATACAGGCTCCAACAATGCCTGTTTAGCCTCGGCAGGCGTGGCGGCGGACTTAATTAGGGCAATCACAGGGTCGATATTCGCCAGCGAAACTGCCAAACCTTCCAGAATATGTGCGCGTGCTCTTGATTTGCGTAAATCATAACGTGTCCTGCGTGTCACAATTTCACGACGATGATAGACAAAGGATTCTAATAACTGTTTTAGATTCAACAATCTTGGCTGACCGTCTTGTAGCGCAACGATATTGATACCAAACACATTTTGCATTTGTGTTTGTTGATAAAGATTGTTTATCAGAACCTCAGGGATTTCGCCTTTACGCAGATCGATAACCATACGCATACCATCTTTATCAGACTCATCACGCAATTCTCTAATGCCGCTAATTTTTTTATCCTTCACCAGTTCGGCAATTTTTTCCATCAAACGTGCCTTATTTACCTGATAAGGTAATTCCGTAACGATAATACTCTGCCTGCCTGTTTCTTTATCAGACTCAACGTCGATACGTGCACGCATGTAAATCTTGCCACGACCCATTTCGTAAGCCTCACGAATACCCTTAGAGCCATTGATGAACCCCGCTGTTGGAAAGTCTGGCCCGGGAATAAACTGCATAAGTGTAGCGATAGTGATTTCGTCATTGTCTATCAGCGCAATAGTGGCGTTTATAACCTCAGTTAAGTTATGTGGCGGAATATTGGTCGCCATACCAACCGCGATACCGCTTGAGCCGTTAACGAGTAAGTTTGGAATACGTGCAGGAAAAACCGTAGGCTCATGTTCTGAGGCATCATAATTCGGTATAAAATCGACCGTTTCCTTGTCTAGGTCTTCTAATAATTCGTGGGCAATACGTGCCATGCGCACTTCTGTGTAGCGCATGGCGGCCGGGGAATCGCCGTCTACTGAACCAAAGTTTCCTTGACCATCAACCAGGACATAACGTAACGAAAATGGCTGAGCCATTCGCACCATGGTACTATATACTGCGGTATCGCCATGCGGATGGTATTTACCAATCACGTCACCGACGATACGGGCTGATTTTTTGTAGGCCTTGTTCCAGTCATTACCCATCTCGTTCATGGCATACAAAACACGACGGTGCACAGGTTTTAAGCCATCACGGACATCTGGTAGCGCCCTTCCTACAATAACGCTCATGGCGTAATCCATGTAGGATTGCTTCATTTCGTCTTCGATATTGACGGGGCTTACAGCGCCTGTTATTTCACTTTCATTCATACAAATTTAGGGCTTTATTGAGAAACAATCGAGACCTATTTTCCTTAGTTCATAAAGGTCAAAATTTTACCACATAAGACCTATTCTCTACAGAAAAAACTGCTGTAAAAACAGATTATTTTCAAGCAAATAGCGACATAATTTTATGAGAATCAGGGGCTTCAATAATGCCCTTTTCAGTGACGATAACATCGATCAAATCAGCAGGCGTTACATCAAAAACAGGATTCCACGCTGAAATATTTTCTGGTGCAATTTTTACACCTGAAAAACTTAAAATTTCTTCTTTTTCTCTATGCTCAACAGAAATTTCTTGCCCACTTTTGACCTTGAGATCAAATGTTGATATGGGCGCGCAACCATCATCATGCGAACACCGTGGTGTCTTGCCATAAGCGCATGCATATAGGTACCAATTTTATTGCAGACATCACCGTTTGCTGCAATCCTGTCTGCACCTACAATAACCCACCTGACATCCCCTTGACTGTATAAAGAACAAGCGGCGCTGTCTGTTAAAAGTGTGGTTAAAATATCATCTTGCTGCAACTCCCATGTGCTCAACCTCGCGCCCTGCAATACCAATAGCAGGGGCACCTCTAACAACCATACCCATAATCGCTTCTGACAATGCGCGAACATCAGTGTAGTGATTGACCTTAAATTTATGCGGCAATACGCGCTGATCAATCAAGTCTATCCCTTCTGATACCCACTCAACGGGGCACAATATGTCATGTTTTCCATTGGCGAGATATTCTGATAAATCTTTTGCTGGCAATTTAAAGCCTCCTTCTTATAATTTCTTTTTTTAGTTTAAGTTTTTCGTACAATTCATACATTACAGGTTACAGAATTAGCAGACTTATGGTAACAGGATGAATATAGATACACTTATAAATGCCCGCTGGGTTATTCCGGTAGACACTAAAAGAAGCAGCCCGAAAAAAAATATACTGGAGCATCACTCGCTTGCCATCCAAGATGGCAAAATCATTGCCATTTTACCAAGCAAAAAAGCAAAAAATAAATATACAGCCACGAAAGAACACGACCTTCACAACCATGCTCTGATGCCAGGCCTGATTAATTGCCACACACATGCTGCAATGAATCTTTTCCGTGGCTTGGCTGATGATTTACCTTTAATGGAATGGTTAAACCAGCACATCTGGCCTGCCGAACAAAAATGGATCGATGCTAAATTCGTTAATGATGGAACGCGACACGCAATCGCAGAAATGATTCGAAGCGGCACCACCTGTTTTAATGATATGTATTTTTTTCCAGATCAAGCCGCAGAGGTTGCAGTAGAAACAGGCATACGTGCTGTAATTGGGCTAATCATTATCGATTTCCCCACAGCGTGGGCAAATGATGCAGATGAATACCTCGTAAAGGGGCAAAAAATACACGACAAATATCGGCATCACCCTCATATCCACACAGCCTTTGCACCGCATGCTCCGTATACCGTTTCAGATGAGCCACTAAAACGCATTAATATGATTGCTGAGGAACTTGATATCCCCATACATATGCACATCCATGAAACGGCAGATGAAGTTAAGCAAAGCAAAGTGCAATATGGCGAGCGTCCTATCCAAAGACTGCATAGGCTCGGCATACTGAATCCACGTTTAATTGCCGTACATATGACACAACTTACAGAAGATGAAATCACGCTACTGAGCAAGCAAGGCGTGCATATTGTCCATTGTCCAGAATCAAACTTAAAATTGGCCAGTGGTTTTTGTCCAGTCAGTAAATTACAACAGCGCGGTATTAATATCACGCTAGGTACTGATGGTGCTGCCAGTAATAATGATCTGGATATGCTTGCTGAAATGCGCACTGCGGCATTACTGGCAAAGGCTGTCGCCAAAAACAGCAGTATATTGCCCGCGCGAAAGGTACTGGAGATGGCAACGATTAATGGCGCACAGGCACTAGGGATTGATGACATCACAGGCTCGCTCAAAAAAGGCAAGGCCGCTGATATTATTGCGATTGATCTTGATAGCATTGAAACGCAACCCCTGTATGACCCTGTCTCGCATATTGTTTACGCTGCCAATCGCAATCAGGTAACTGATGTCTGGGTAGCAGGCAAGCAGCTTCTAAAAAACCGCGTGCTGACAAGCATTAATGAACAGAGCGTATTAAGAAAATCACGAGACTGGCAAAAGAAGATTGAGACCAAACAAGATCCATAACTCACTTTCCTAATAGAAAACTGTAGAAAGAAATTAAAACAAAAAATAGTGCAGCTTATTGCATGAGCATATCTTTCTTATTGAGGAGGATTGAGCTTATAAACCTTGTCAGGCATGATGAACAAATAGACTTCGTTAAAACTACTTCGTGTAGTTAAAGTATTATCACCTTCAAGGCGAATCATGCCGGAACCATAGCGTTTGTCAGCCACCAACATCAGCCTGACATCTTTTAGATACGTTCGATATTTATCCAATTTCTCTTCTTTCTCAGAAACTAAATGCTGAAGCTTTTTCTTGGAGATTTTCGCATTCCATGCGATACAATCGTTAAGAAACTTCCAATTGCGGAATTTAATAGATTTATAATCAGGAAGCTCAACGCACTTATCTGGATAATGAGTAACATGAATTGTTAAATTTCCATTATATTTGATACGCTTCTTCTGCCACTCACTGCTATTTTTAGAAAATTTACGCAGTTCTAACAGAATTTTAGATTTATCCTTTTCAGTCAGTGCTGATAATTTTCCAGACCCATTATTCATACTAATATTAACCCCTATTGGTGTTTTAGATTTTGCATAATAGTCGGAAGCAAGCTCATGCAGTATGCGCTTGTTTTCTTCTTCCTGAGCTCTAGTTTCTTTTACTCCTTCCTTCCTTAGAGCTTCTTCTGATTCCTCTTTAGAATTATATTCTATTCCTTGTGCTAATTTTTTCTTGCTAAATTCCTTAAAAACCTCATCAGAAATTTCTTTAACCTCAGCAGCAAAAAATTGTCTCACCTCAAGTCAAAATTTATGCCGTTTGCCATTCACCTTTTCACACACGATCAAATCCGGATATTCTGTTTCATTGGGTGAAGATGATATTTGCCAATCTACTTTTAGTTTCTTTGCCATTTCCTCGGCATAATAAAGCTCTCCTCGTTTTTGATCTTCTGCATGTTGGCTGGTCATAAGTTACAATTAATATTTAATAGAAATAAATCTTTTATCAGGCTCTATTGCTCAGGCTCTATTGCTTGCTTTATCATCAGAAATACGCCACTGATTGACAATATTGCAAAATAATTTGGCGGTTTTTTCAGTGTCATAACGTGCTGAATGCGCCTGCTTTTCATCCCAAGAAATGCCGGCAGCGATGACGACTTTGGATAATACAGTTTGTCCATAGACAAGCCCGCCTAGGGTTACTGTATCAAAAGTGCTAAAGGGATGAAACGGAGATTTTTTGATGTCTGACCTTGCTGCTGCCGCTTGAACAAAGCCCAAATCAAACGAGGGATTATGACCTACAAGTATGGCGCGTTTACAACCATAAGCCTTCATCTTCTTGCGCGCCATCTTGAATATATCCTGCAGTGCCTCCTTTTCAGACACAGCGATTTGCTTTCGAAACGGATGCTCGGGATTAATGCCGGTAAATTCCATGGCGGCGGGTTCTAGCGTACTCCCCTCAAAAGGCTCAATATGCCTTGATAAACATTCATCCATGAACCAAGCACCCTGTTCATCAACTGAAAATGTCGCAGCGGCAATTTCTAACAAGGCATCAGTCTTTGCATTAAAGCCGCCGGTTTCAACATCAACTACGACCGGGTAATAACCGCGGAATCGCCCGCAGACAATTGTTTGTTGCTGTTTGCTAATGCTGCCTAAGTTCATTTCTTCTTGGCTAATTTGTTCTTGGTCAGTTTGTTCTTGAGTGCTTATTCTTTCATCTGCCACTCGCAAAATTCTCCTGCACGAAATGGGATAATTTCTGATTCGCCGAAAGGTAAAACGCTGGGAATCTGCCAGCGATTTTTTCTCAAGGTAATGGTGTTTTTATTTCTTGGTAAGCCATAAAAATCCGCACCATGGTGGCTTGCGAAGGCTTCTAATTTATCCAAACAATCTGCCGCTTCAAAGACTTCTGCATAAAGCTCAATGGCGCTATACGCAGAATAAATCCCAGCGCAACCACAGCTTGACTGTTTCGCTGGCTTTGTGTGTGGCGCACTGTCTGTGCCTAAAAAGAATTTTGGATTACCGCTGGTTGCAGCGGCAAGCACAGCGCGTCGGTGTTTTTCTGATTTTAATACTGGCAAACAATAATGGTGTGGGCGCAAGCCTTCATCAAACAAGGCATTGCGATTCAATAAAAGATGTTGTGGCGTAATCGTAGCGGCAATATGCATAGAACCTTGTTTGACAAAATCAACAGCGTCTTTGGTGGTGATATGTTCAAAGACAATGCGCAAATTAGGAATATTATCCATCAACGGACATAGTATTTTTTCAATAAAGATTGCTTCTCGATCAAAAATATCCACGTCTTTGTTGTTCACTTCGCCATGAACCAGCAAAGGAAGGTTTTGTTCTGCCATCTCTTGTAATACCGGATACATATTTTGAATGACATCCACCCCGTGCTCTGAATTCGTGGTTACCCCTGCGGGATAATATTTTACGGCATGAATATAAGCGCTTTCTCTCGCTTCACTAATTTCAGCCGCTGTCATATTTTCGGTCAAATAGAGCGTCATAAGCGGCGTAAATCCGCCGTCTGCTTTTATGTCTTCAGGCAGGCTTTTAATAATGCTCTGCCGATACGCCAGAGCCTTTTTTGTTGAGACTACCGGCGACTTAAGATTGGGCATGATGATAGCGCGGGCAAACTGCTTGGCGGAACTTGCCAGAACATCGCGCATTTCATCGCCCTCCCTTAAATGCAAATGCATGTCATCAGGTTTCGTTAGTGTCAATATTTTCATACGTTTTAAGGTATCATACTGTGCTTTCTTTTGTCTGAGATTGTGTTATCACTATTATGAAATATAAACGCTTGGGGCGAACTGATATTGAAGTAAGCCTGCTTTGTCTTGGTAGCATGACATGGGGCGAACAAAACACTGAAACTGAAGCCTACGAACAACTGGATTATGCTGTTGATTCAGGGATTAACTTTATCGATACCGCAGAACTCTACCCAATCGCAACCATGGAAGAAACCCAAGGCAGAACGGAAACCTATTTGGGTAATTGGTTAAATAAACGAAAAAACCGCGATAAATTAGTCATTGCGTCTAAAGTTTGTGCCTCAGCAGACTGGATACCTTATATTAGAAACAACAAGGTCAAACTAGACCGAGAAAATATTGAAACTGCCTTGAATGACAGTTTAAAAAGATTACAAACAGATTACCTTGACGTGTACCAATTACATTGGCCAGAGCGAGATACTAATTATTTCGGCAAACTAGGCTACTATCATACCCCCAATAAAGATGGCGTGCCGATTGAAGAAACGCTCGGTGTGCTGGGTAATCTAGTGCAAGCTGGTAAGATAAGGTATGTTGGCATCTCTAATGAAACAGCTTGGGGCGTTTCAGAATATTTACGGGTAGCAACTGACAAACACTTTCCCAGAATTGTTTCAATACAAAATCCTTATAATTTATTAAACCGCAGTTTTGAGGTTGGTTTGTCAGAATTTTCACACCGTGAAGATGTTGGCTTACTGGCCTATTCACCCTTGGCTTTTGGCGTTTTGAGCGGGAAATATCTAAATAACGCAAAACCTGAGGGTGCACGAATCACATTATTTAAACAGTTTTCCCGATATATCAATGAAAATGGAATCGCCTGCACGAAGGCCTATGTTGATCTTGCAAAAGCCAGCGGACTGAACCCTGCACAAATGGCGCTGGCCTTTGTTAATTCTCGTCCATTTCTAAGTAGTAATATTATTGGTGCAACAAATATGATTCAACTGAAATCAAATATCGAAAGCGCAAATATCAGTCTTTCCAAGGATGTTTTGCGTGAAATTGACAATATCCATAACAGGCAACCAAATCCATGTCCATAAACAAATCCATAAACAACAAAAATTTACGCCTTAAACCACTGTAGAAATACAGGTTTTCAAGTGGTTTGGGTATAGAATGCTTGCATATTAGATATTGAAAATCTATTTAGGCGCATGGGAAACACTAAATGAATTTATATTCACCTGCTACAATTACTGCAATTTCACCATTAGATGGTCGCTATAGCCGTAAAACTTTTGAACTAAAACCCATATTCAGTGAGTTTGGTTTAATGCGTTTTCGAGTTCAGGTTGAGATTCTGTGGTTGCAAGCCCTTGCGGCTCACACTGATATAGAGGAGGTACCTGCACTTACAGATGATGTTAATGCCTTATTAAACAACATCACAGACAAATTTTCGGAAGAGGATGCCTTGCGCATTAAGGATATCGAAAGCACCACCAACCATGATGTAAAAGCCGTTGAATACTTTCTTAAAGAGAAATTGGCAGGCAATAAAAAGCTTGCAGAAATTTCTGGGTTCATTCATTTTGCCTGTACCTCGGAAGATATTAATAATCTTAGTTATGCGCTGATGCTTAAGGAAAGCTATAACTCAATCATGCACCCAAAACTTCTGGACATTATTAATGTCATCTCAACGTTGTCGATAAACTACGCAGACCAAGCCATGTTGGCAAGAACTCATGGACAAGCAGCATCACCCACGACCTTAGGAAAAGAAATGGGCGTATTTGCGCATCGCCTTAACTGCCAACTAATCAAGATCGATAAAATTGAATTTATCGGCAAGATGAACGGTGCCGTTGGTAATTTCAATGCCCATTTAGCCGCCTATCCAGATGTAGACTGGTGTGGATTATCAAAAAGATTTGTAGAAAGTCTTGAGTTAACATGGAATCCTCACACCACACAGATAGAACCACACGATTACATGGCTGAATATTTTCAAGCAATGAGTCGATTCAATACTATCTTGATCGATTTTTGCCAAGATATATGGGGTTATATCTCACTTGGCTACTTTAAACAGAAGACTATCGCCGAAGAAATCGGCTCTTCAACCATGCCACATAAGGTGAATCCTATTGATTTTGAAAATGCAGAGGGAAACCTAGAGATTGCAAATTGTCTGTTCGTTCATCTGGCCGAAAAATTACCTGTTTCGCGCTGGCAAAGAGACTTAACTGACTCTACAACCATTCGTAATAATGGTGTTGGTATTGCCCATACATTACTTGCCTACAAATCCTGCCTACAGGGCATCTCTAAACTTGAAATAAATGCTGATGCAATAAAACGCGACTTAGAATGTGCATGGGAAGTGCTGGCCGAACCAGTGCAAACAGTCATGCGTCGATACGGTATTGAAGAACCTTATGAAAAACTAAAAAAACTCACACGAAACCAGTCTATCGATGCAGAAATATTGCACAATTTTATTAATTCTCTGGATATTCCTGTAACAGAAAAAGATAGATTGTTAAAGTTAACGCCAGCTACTTACATTGGCAATGCTGCAAAGCAGGCAAAATCATTGTTACCTAAATGACTATGCGTATGTCTTAAAAGAGTATCAAACTATGCGTGATATTGAAAGTTATCAGCTTGGGAAAACTGATAAAGTCTTGCAGCTTGAAAACCGCACTGAAAATATTACCATTGCCAGACATATGACAGAACAATGTCAAAACAGCCTGAATATTATTAGCAGAACACTAGACTCGGTTATATTTGGCACTTCTTTAAAGAGTTTGTCGGTGCAGTAAAATATCTTGCGCTTCTTCACAAACGTACCATAATTTAGATTATCATCTTTGAACCCGCCGCTATTATAAAACACGGGTGTCGTTTGCTCGAATTATCTGGAAAATTAAGCTCCTTTATCGAGTTACGAAAAGCACATTACTCATATGATGATTATAATAGCTGCCTGATGGTGGCAGATGCGATGGGCTATATTCGCAAGAATAACGGAAATTACTACGAAGGCACAGAAAATTTTAAAGACCGCCGCCACTCTAACAATCTGCTCAGGCAATTTTCAGAGATGTGGCAAATGGCAACATCTGATCCAGATTTGAGAAACGTGATATTGTAACAAAAAAGCATGAAAAAAATTTACAAGCTGATCATTGCCTTTGTTTACTGCTACACTGACATCTTCTGAAACTACCCTTAGAATCGTTTTAAATTAGAAAATCATTTCAAACTAGATGCATATTTTCCGCGGCAAGGTCGCTCTTTCCGAATTTAGAATTAACAAGATACTTTCCACTGTAAAACAAAAAGTACCCAACGTTGCATACATAGACAGCCAATTCATTTATTTCATTCACTCTCGAAACAAACTTGAGACGAGTGAAATCGCGCAACTCAATATTATTCTACTTGGATCCGAGCAAGAATATCCTCAGCAGGAAGATGAAACAGCATCTACTTTCGTTTTGGTAACACCAAGATCTGGCACCATTTCCCCTTGGTCAAGCAAAGCAAGCGATATCCTTAAAAATTGTAGAATGAATAATATCCTGCGCGTAGAAAGAGGTATTGCTTGGCGTATATTTGGTTCTGATGGTTTAAAGATAAGCGGCTCAGATATTAGACTTATTACACCTGTTCTCCATGATCGCATGACCGAAATGGTAATGAATGATATTGATCAGGCGCAGATTCTTTTCCAAACATCAAATGCTGCCGCCCTTAAAACTATAAACCTATTGGCATCAGGTAAAAAAACACTGGAACAATCCAATATTGAAATGGGACTGGCACTCTCGGCACTAGAAATTGATTATTTGTTAAATAGTTTCAAAGAACTTGGTCGCAATCCTACCGATGTGGAACTGATGATGTTTGCGCAGGCAAATTCTGAGCACTGCCGCCACAAAATATTTAATTCTGAATGGATTATTGATGGAAAACACAAAAACGACTCTCTCTTCGATATGATTCGACAAACTCATCAAAAAAATCCTGGCAAAGTATTATCTGCATACAGTGATAATTCTGCAGTCACCACAGGTTATTCTGCATCTAGATTTTTTCCAAATCCTAAGTCACATCAATATCAAGTGATCGAGGAAGATGTCCATATTTTGATGAAGGTAGAAACACATAACCATCCCACAGCCATCTCTCCTTACGCCGGGGCATCGACAGGTTCTGGTGGGGAAATCAGAGATGAAGCTGCGACAGGTCGTGGCGCAAAACCAAAGGCATGTCTGACTGGTTTTTCTGTATCAAATCTCAACATTCCTGATTTTCATCAGGCTTGGGAAATCGACCACGACAAACCTTACCGCATAGCCTCTGCCCTAGATATTATGTTGGAAGGTTCCATAGGTGCAGCATCATTCAACAATGAATTTGGCAGGCCTGCACTTGCTGGCTATTTCCGTAGCTACGAACAAAAAGAAGCAAAGTGCCAAATCATCCGTGGCTACCATAAACCCATTATGCTCGCAGGCGGTTATGGAATGATTAGAAATGCGCATATTGAAAAAGGTAATATTCCTGCTGCTGCAAAAATAATCGTCCTTGGCGGCCCTGCGATGCTTATCGGGATTGGAGGGGGGTCTGCATCATCGATGACCTCAGGTAAAAGTAGAGAGAATCTTGATTTTGCTTCCGTACAAAGAGAGAACCCGGAAATACAACGACGTTGTCAGGAGGTTATTGATGCCTGCTTGGCATTGAACGAATCAAATCCAATCATTTCTATTCACGATGTCGGTGCAGGAGGCTTGTCAAATGCGCTTTTGGAATTGATCAATGACAATCAGCGGGGCGCAACATTTGAATTACGCAAGATCCCCAATGATGAGCCGGGAATGTCACCCATGGCCATCTGGTGCAACGAATCTCAGGAACGCTATGTCCTCGCCATAGCTTCAGAATCTATCGAATGTTTCAGTCATCTTTGCGAACGTGAACGTGCACCTTTTGCAATTCTTGGTGAAACTACCAAAGAACAGAGCCTGACTTTGAATGATGAACTATTTAACAACAAAGCTGTTGATTTACCTTTGTCATTATTACTAGGCAAGATACCTCGTTTGAGGAGAACAGCTCAAACACAGATGCAAACTTATAATAAATTTAAAAGTGAAACCTTAAATATAAAAGATTCTGCTCACAGAATATTGCATCTACCTGTTGTGGCAGACAAAAGTTTTCTGATTACCATTGGTGATCGTTCTGTTTCCGGTCTGGTTATACGGGATCAAATGGTCGGCGCATGGCAAACACCTATTGCGGATTGCGCCATCACAACCAGTTCTTTTGATGCCTATACAGGAGAAGCCATGGCGATAGGCGAACGTGCGCCCATTGCATTAATTGATGCGCCCGCTTCCGGACGAATGGCTATTGGTGAGGCAATCACAAACATTGCCGCTGCAAGAATTCTTCAAATGGAAGATATTGTTTTCTCTGCAAACTGGATGGCCGCCTGCGGACAAGGTGATGAAGATGTAAAACTCTTTAACACAGTGCATGCTGTTAGCGAACTCTGCCAGGAACTTGGGATATGTATTCCAGTAGGTAAAGATTCTCTATCAATGAACACGGTGTGGTCTCACCAAGATTCTGACAAAAAAAAACAAGTCACTTCACCGCTGTCATTAACCATTGCAGCATTTTCACCTGTCATTGACGTGCGCCAATCTCTCACCCCAGAACTCAAGATTAATCAAGAGGAAACACGATTATTATTGATTGACTTAGGTCTTGGAAAGAATCGTTTAGGTGGTTCCTGTTTAACTCAGGTTTATCAGAAAATCTCTGGTAACACGCCTAATATTGAAAACCCTCATGATCTAAAAGTGTTTTTCAGATCAATTCAATTGTTAAATGAAGCAGGTATTATTCTAGCATATCACGATCGCTCTGATGGCGGGTTATTTGCCACACTATGTGAAATGGCTTTTGCAGCGCGTAAAGGTATCAACATTAATCTGGATTTTTCGTGCGAAATAATTGCAGCTTTATTCAACGAAGAATTAGGCGCTGTTATACAAATACGCTCTGAAGATATACAAGAAGTTTATAAAGTATTTAAAGATTCAGAATCTCTACAAAAAAATATTCATGATATTGGAACACTAAATCAAGATCGCCAACTAAGAATAATTAAAAATAATAAAACTATTTTTTCAGAAGGAATTCTTTCACTACATCGTTCATGGTCTGAAACAACTTTCAGGATGCAAGCGTTAAGAGACAACCCTATCTCTGCCAAACAGGAATATGACCGTTTGCTTGAAAAAGATGATAATGGTTTATTTGTAGATACTAAATTTGATGCAGACGAAAAGATTCATGCACACTACATAAACACTGGTGTAAAACCAAAAATAGCTATTTTGCGTGAGCAAGGTATCAATGGGCAGGTTGAAATGGCCGCAGCATTTCATCATGCTGAGTTTGAATGTATTGACGTTCATATGAGTGATATCATTGCAGGTACAGTGTCACTTAAATCATTTAAAGGCTTAGCTGCGTGCGGTGGGTTTTCTTATGGTGATGTCCTCGGTGCCGGACGAGGCTGGGCAAACTCTATTTTATTTAATGAAATAGCACGTAACGAATTTCAGTCATTCTTTGAAAGACAAGATAGCTTTGGTCTTGGTGTGTGTAACGGCTGCCAGATGTTCTCTCATTTAAAAAACATTATCCCCGGAGCAGAACATTGGCCTGTTTTTAATCGCAATGTCTCTGAGCAATTCGAAGCACGATTGATCATGATAAAAATACTCAGCTCACCGTCTATATTTTTAACAGATATGCAACATTCCAAACTACCTATCGTTGTTGCACATGGGGAAGGTCGCGTCGCGCATCAAGACAAACAATCAGCAAATAAGGCAATTGCGATAATGCAATATGTTGACTATAAAGCTAATGTTACCGAGATCTATCCTATGAACCCTAATGGATCGCCCAAGGGTCAGACAGGATTTACCACAAGAGATGGTCGTTTCACCATCATGATGCCACACCCTGAAAGAGTTTTTTTGAAAAAACAATATTCGTGGCTACCCGATTCATGGGATGCCGAGAACGGGCCATGGATGAGAATATTTTATAACGCGCGCCAGTGGGTTGCTTGATATATTGGATCGTTCGTATAAGGTAAATTTTTTTACTTTATTATAATGTTTATCTAAAAATACTTTTTATCTTACAATCCGATATAAACTGACATACCATGAATATAGACAATGAGAATATATACAACGGGTAAATGATGTCTAATGCAAAAGGCGTGACAAAAGAAGACAGTGAACTATTTCGCCAAACAGTCGGCACTGTGGACACAGTAGAGCACGATGGTGTGAATTTATCTACACCCAAACCTGCGCCTGTTATAAATCAAACTGTTCCGAATCAGATTACCTCAACTCAAAAAAATATTAGCAAGCAAACGACATACAATAAAACAACTAATGATCTGACCAATATTGAAGATGTTGAGATTAACGACAAACTCTATTTTAGAGGAAATGGTATACAGAAAAAAATCATGCGTAAGCTTTGTCGTGGTCAGTTGCCGATAGAATCCGAATTAGACCTTCACGGTATGACTGTTAATGTAGCCAAACAAGAATTAAATAATTTTCTTTCGCACTGCCAACTAAAAAACTGTCGCTATGTAAGAATTATTCACGGCAAAGGTAATAGCTCAGAAAATAATATCCCTGTATTAAAAAACAAATTGAATAACTGGTTACAACACTATGATTCAATTCTGGCATTCTGCTCTGCACCCTCTTTTGATGGTGGTACGGGTGCACTCTATGCCATAATAAAAAAACACTAATTTCCAGCTTGATAAAAAATGAAGGAACTAAAACCTTAAAAAATAATAATATTAAATTCACCAGAAATTGGCAGAAGATTTGCCTAATGATTAATCATTGACTAACTCGTAGAATACGAATGACTGGTCAACCTTGGCTTACCTGACTCTGCTAGCCCATCAACTTCTTATATTGCTTGTAATAGGCAATCACTTTTTTTACATAATTCCGGGTCTCTTTGTAAGGGGGAATTTTGTTGTTATATTGTTTAACGGCACCTTCTCCAGCGTTGTACGCTGCTAATGCCAAACGCAAATCGTTATCGTACAAAACTAACAGATCACGCAAATACTGTGATCCACCATTAATATTTTCGTAAGGATTATATATATCCTTAACGCCATAGCGTTTTGCAGTATCAGGCATGAGCTGCATTAACCCTACAGCACCTGCGCGAGAAACAGCTTTAACGTCATAAGCCGACTCCGCAGTAATCACCGCATGAATAAGAGACTTCGGTAATTTATAGCGTTTAGCAATAACACTGATTCTATTTGAATACTTTCTCCTGTTTTTCTCAAGATTTTTATACCCTGAGGAGTCTATTTTCGAAGGCACCCAGCCTTTCCATGTTTTTACCAATTTGACGTATTGACTACTTTTTTTGGCATCAGTCAGGATTACACGGCCGTGTTTGTCTGTGTATTTATAGATATCTGCATACGCCTGCGGCGCTATGATGAAGACACACACAGCGAATATAAGAAAATTTAATGTTTGGTGAAATCGCATATTTAAACTATTTTTTTCTAAATGAGGCGTAACATTATAATAAATAAATGATTATTTGAAGTATTATTAAAGAATAAATCCCTGCTAAAACATCATCCAGCATGATCCCAAAACCGCCAGAAACCTTGCGATCTAGCCAATGAATCGGCCACGGCTTACAAATATCAAATAAACGAAATAAAATAAACCCCAGCAGTACAAATTGCCAATCAGGAGGAACCATAATCATGGTGATAAGAAAACCAACAATCTCATCCCAAACAATGCCGCTGTGGTCATGCACGTTCAGGTGATTCGCGGTGACATCGCATAACCAAACACCTAATAAAAACAAACAGGTGGTGACACCAATATAAACAGACCATGGCAGATAAACTATCAACAAATAAAATAAAACGCCCACTAGCGTACCTATGGTTCCAGGTATTTTTGGCACACAGCCTGTGCCAAACCCCAAAGCAAGAAGGTGAATTGGATTTTTCAGGAATCCTCGAGGAATAGGGCTCTTTTTACTCATTGCTTATATTCACTTTTTTGTATTAATTCGCTAGCTTCTTGGTGAAGATTTTGAACAGGCAGAATATACTATAGCTCAGTGATATGTAAGATGAACCTTATTATTGATATATAATAGTCTTCTGGGAGATAAATAAAATGATGCGCATAGGATTATTTCTAGCCACTAATGCCGCTATCTTGGTACTCGTCAGCATTACTTTCCAGATACTTGGGATCGAGGGCATATTAGACAACAACGGTGTTGACCTTAATCTTAATGCATTGCTGCTTATGTCTGCTGTGATTGGTTTTAGCGGATCCTTTATCTCGCTTGCAATCTCCAAATGGGCGGCCAAAAAAAGTATGGGCGTTCATGTGATTAAGACGGCTAATAATCAAAATGAAGAATGGCTGGTTAATACTGTCTCACAACAGGCAAAGAAAGCGGATATTGGGATGCCCGAAGTCGGTATATTTGAGTCTCCTCAAGTAAATGCCTTTGCCACAGGCATAAACCGCAATAATGCGCTGGTTGCAGTGAGTACGGGACTGCTTCAACACATGACAAAAGATGAAGTCGAAGCAGTGCTTGCTCATGAAGTTAGTCATGTGAGTAACGGCGATATGATTACGATGGGGTTGATACAAGGTGTGATTAATACCTTTGTTATTTTTTTATCACGCGTTATCGGCTTTTTCATCGATCGAGTCATTTTTAAAACAAGAAGTGGTCTAGGCATCGGCTATTACGTTACTTCCATTATCGCGCAAATAGTGTTGTCTATATTCGCAAGCATTATTGTTATGTGGTTCTCCCGTTGGCGTGAGTTTCGTGCTGATGCCGGGGCAGGTGAGCTTGTAGGCAAACAAAAAATGATTGCAGCTTTAAAGCGTTTACAAATGGGCAGCGACCCGCAAGATTTGCCCGGAGAATTTTCTTCTTTCGGGATTTCAGGGAGTGGCGGCGGCAGATTTAAAAACCTGTTTATGAGTCACCCACCTTTGGAGAAACGGATAGAGGCACTGGAAGTAGCAGGAAGTATAGTTAATAGGCAAACATAAAATATGGGTAATCAGCGGTTCATTGATATTGAAACAAAAACTTGCATACCAAGAAAACCTGATTCCAGAACTCAATAAAACAGTGCGTTTATAACAATAAAAATGAATCAATGAGAAGCAGATCTGAGGCTACTTACCTTGAGATACGAGAGCCTCGCGAGCAAACTGATTGGGATATCCTGAGGATGAAAAACCACCTCATTACTAAGAAAAATTGGTCTCGAGTTCTTCTAATTTCTTTTTCCAGCGGTTTAGCACCTTTTCATAATAGACGAAGACACAGTTTTCATAGTTACGCCCACAACATTCAGACAAATCTGGCTTTTTTGGTTTTTTAAGGAGCAAGTTGTTTTTTCTTGTTATGGTCAATAATCCATATTATTTATTATGCTCAAACCATGAAAGATTTTCATGTAATTTGACCACCTCACCAATGATGATCATTGTCGGCGGTCGAATGTCATGTTGCTTAGGGATATCAGGTAAATTTCCGAGATCACTGATATATACTTTTTGTTCATGTGTTGTACCTTTTTGAATCAGAGCTGCAGGCATCGTTTCAGACATTCCTCGTGCTATAAGCCCAAGACAAAGTACTTTTATACCTACAATACCCATATAAACTGCAATGGTTTGTTTCGGTTGAACCAAGGTGTCCCAATTTAAATCCATACTGCCATCCTTCAAATGACCAGTGATAAACACGCAAGTATGTGCATAATCCCGATGCGTTAAAGGTATCCCCGCATAATTCGCGCAACCAGAAGCGGCAGTAATCCCGGGGATTATCTGAAAAGGAATATTTTCGTCAGACAATAAATTTATTTCTTCTCCGCCTCGGCCAAAAATAAAAGGATCGCCGCCTTTTAATCTTAATACGCGCTTACCCTGCTTGGCTAAATCTACCAATAACTTGTTTATCTCTGTTTGCGGTAAGGTGTGTTGATCACGTTTTTTGCCAACATAAATACGTTCGGCATCTTTACGGCACAAATCAACAATTTCTGGCGCAACTAATCGATCATAAAGTACGACTTCAGCCTGCTGCATTAGTCTTAATGCACGGAAGGTTAATAAATCAGGGTCGCCTGGCCCTGCGCCAACCAGATAGACTTCGCCTGCTTTATCAATCACTGGTTCTTCTTCTTTTAATGTTTTTTCTAATGCATTTAAGGCCGCTTTATCCTGCCCAGCGTAGAGCATTTCAGCCACAGGGCCTTGCAAAATGTGCTCCCAGAATCTACGTCGCTCTTGCATTTTTGGATAACGTTTCCTGACATGCCTTCGAAACTTAGCTATCAATCGAGCCAATCTGCCATAGGACGCAGGGATTAATGTTTCCAGATTTGCGCGAAGCAAGCGCGCTAAAACAGGAGATGCGCCGCCTGTGGAGATGGCAATTTGTATCGGATCACGGTCAATAATAGAAGGCATAATAAAGCTACACAGTTCAGGTTTATCAACCACATTAACAGGAATATTTCGCGCCTTGGCAAGCTCTGAAATTTGTTCATTTACCTCCTCGTCATTAGTCGCGGCAATCACCAGCATTTTATCATTAAGCATTTCTTCTGAGAAATGCTCTAAAATATAATTAATCTTATTGTCATCTAGCAAAACTTTTAACTCTTCACAAATATCTGGCGCAACAACGGTAACACTGGCTTCGGCTTTTCTTAACTGTCGAACCTTGCGTGCAGCAATTTCTCCAGCGCCGACAACAAGACAAGGGAGAACGGACAAATCATAAAATATTGGTAAATATTTCATAAGGCAATAATAAGAACAAACTGATTAAAGGGTAAAATATGAATCAAACAAGCATTAAAGATAAATTAGTTTTCCAATTTTTTTTAATTTTGAGGAATTTCATAACAATAATATTTTTATCATTTTTGCTATACCAGAGTATATCCTCAATGTATTCGACTGAATCTATTGAGTAATTGTATTCTTTTCAAAATATCAATGGTTAACAGTATCGCCTGCTATCTTATCCATGAGTGCAAACAATACGCCCGAGAATACGAATGCCATATGAATGATTACTTTCCACATTAATGTGTTTTCACCTTCAGCGCTTAATTCATCTGGAATATTCATAAAAGCTTTTAATAGATCAATGGCAGAAATTGCCACAATCGCGCCAATAACTTTAAGCTTTAATCCAGAAAAATCGATTTTACCCATCCAGCTTGGTCGATCTTCATGCGCGGCAACATCAATTTTTGAGACAAAGATTTCATAGCCACTAAAAATAATCATAAGCAATAAACTGCCCACTAACGACATGTCAATCAAAGCCAATATTCCAATAATTACATCACTTTCTTCTGTACTAAATACATGGGCAGACATGTGCCACAATTCTTGGGCAAATTTAATAAATAACAAAATAATACTGATAACTAAACCAAGATAAAATGGTGCCAATAACCAGCGACTCTTGAAAATTATTGATTCTAATACGTTTTCAATTTTCTCCAACATAAGCTTCCTCCATTCTTTGTATTTCACAAGTATCCTAAGTTTTAGGAAGTGTTACGCCAGTCTGGCCTTGGTATTTGCCTTGCCGATCCTTATATGAAGTTTCACAAACTTCATCAGATTCAAAAAAGATCATTTGTGCAACACCTTCATGGGCATAAATCTTTGCAGGTAACGGTGTGGTATTGGAAAACTCCAGTGTGACATGACCTTCCCACTCTGGCTCCAGCGGCGTGACATTCACAATGATGCCGCAACGTGCGTAAGTTGATTTGCCCAAACAGATGGTGAGAACATTTCTTGGAATGCGGAAATATTCGACAGTTCTTGCTAATGCGAAGGAATTGGGAGGAATAATGCAAACATCTGCATCGACATCAACAAAACTCCCTGAATCAAAATTCTTGGGATCAACAATGGCTGAATTAATATTAGTAAAGATTCTAAATTCCGCAGCACAACGAACATCATAGCCGTAGCTGGAAGTACCATAAGAGACAATTTTGCCTGAATCATTTTCCTTAATCTGACTTGGTTCAAATGGCTCAATCATACCTTCATTCTCAGCCATATGGCGTACCCATTTATCTGATTTAACTGTCACGTCTTCGTTCCTATTTGTAAATATTGAAAATTTTAATTTCTTGGGGTTTGATTTCCCGTCATCTTGCTGTGGGGGAGCTTATCTAATTATCCTCAATCACAATTTTTGGAAATTTACCTGAGTAATCTTTTGCCATTTGCGAAAGCCTTGCTGATGATTTTCTGGCAATCTCACGATAAAGCATAGAGATACTTGAATCCGGTTCAATCGCAACGGTAGGCTTACCTTGGTCTACTCCTTTGCGAATCTTGATATCTAAAGGTAGAGATCCTAATAGATCTACGCTGTATTGTTTCGACATCTGTTCACCGCCTCCGGCACCAAAAATATGTTCCTCATACCCGCATTGACTACAAATATGCGTGCTCATATTCTCAATGATCCCTAATACTGGCACATCCACTTTCTTGAACATGTTGTATGCTTTGCAGGCATCTAACAAAGCAATGTCCTGTGGTGTTGTGACAATAATAGCCGCACTCACTGGAATCTTCTGGCACAACGTTAATTGTATGTCTCCTGTGCCTGGCGGCAGGTCAATAATCAGATAATCCAGATCTTGCCAATTGGTATCACTTAAAAGCTGCTCTAGCGCGCCCGTCACCATCGGACCACGCCAAATCATCGGCGCGTCTTCATTAATCAAATAACCTATCGACATGGATTGAATATCATAAGACATCTTGGGTTCTATGGATTTGCCGTCTGTAGAATCGGGTTTGCCACTACTACCCAACATTCTTGGTTGACTTGGTCCGTAGATATCAGCATCCAGAATACCAACCCTAGCACCCTCCACTTGTAATGCCAGTGCCAGATTAACTGATGTGGTTGATTTTCCAACCCCGCCCTTGCCTGAAGCAATGGCAATGGTATTTTTAACCCCGGGCAAGGTCTGTACACCTTTTTGTACCGAGTGAGCAGTGATATTGGTTTCAGCCCGAATCGATATATTATCTATGCCAGAGATATCTCCTAGTTCATCTTGCAATGCCTTAATTAACATTCCGTGATAGCCTTGAGCCGGATATCCTAGTGATAGGGTGAACCCAACATCAGCACCTTTTATTGTAATATCTTTGATAGCCCCCGCTGAGACCAAATCTTGCATCAAATAAGGCTCTATGTAGCCTTTCAGTCGTGTTTCAACATTTTCTTGTGTGATTTCGGTCATTGCTCCAGCAATCCAGCGTTTGTTAGCGATCTTTAATCAGCAGCAATTCTACCTTTTTGTGTAGATGGCTTCACCCTAAACCTCAATAATGGTAACTTACTTCGCTATTTTTCATGAAGATTTACTATAAGCTATTCGCCCAAGACTAATTCACGCAAAATTGATTCATGACTGACACACATAAAACATTACTTGTTACAAGCGCACTGCCCTATGCCAACGGCTCAATCCACATAGGTCATCTTCTGGAATATATTCAAACTGATATCTGGGTACGGTTTCAGAAAATGCAGGGGCATACCTGTTATTACGTCTGTGCGGATGATGCTCATGGCACACCGATTATGCTTCGTGCAGAACAAGATGGTATTAGCCCTGAGGCATTGATCGAAAAAATGAATTGGGAGCACCAAGCTGATTTGGCCAAATTTTCGATCGCATTTGACCACTTCCATAGCACGCATTCAAAAGAGAATCGCGAACTGTCCTGCATGATTTATAAACGCTTGCGTGATAATAATCATATAAATAAGCGCATAATCAAACAGGCATTTGATCTTAAGAAAAATATGTTTTTGCCGGATAGATTTATTCGTGGGGGATGTCCAAAATGTGGTGCAGCTAACCAGTATGGTGATAATTGTGAAATCTGCGGGGCAACTTACAGCCCAACAGAACTTAAGAATCCTGTATCAGCCATTTCCGATACCACACCAGTTGAAAAAGAATCTGAACATTATTTCTTTAAACTGGCAGATTTTGAAGATATGTTGCGTGACTGGACGCGCTCGGACCATTTACAGAAAGAAGTCTCTAATAAGCTGGATGAATGGTTCGAGGCAGGCCTGCAGGAATGGGATATTTCCAGAGATGAACCTTATTTTGGTTTTGAGATTCCAGATGCGCCAGGCAAATATTTTTATGTCTGGCTGGATGCGCCGATTGGTTACTTGGCATGCCTGAAATATTTATGTGATAAAAAAGATCTAGATTTTAATAGTTTCATCAATCAAAAAAGTGATATCGAGATGCACCATTTTATTGGCAAAGATATCATCTATTTCCACGCACTTTTCTGGCCAGCTATACTCAAAGGCAGTGGTATGCGTACACCAAGTTCTATTCATGCGCACGGTTTTTTGACTGTTAATGGTGAGAAAATGTCAAAATCCAGAGGCACCTTTATCAAGGCGTGCACTTATTTAGAACATTTAAACCCTGAATATTTACGATATTATTTTGCAGCAAAACTAGGAAGTGGTATTGATGATATTGATCTCAATATGGAAGATTTTCTACACAGGGTAAATTCTGATTTGGTGGGTAAAGTCATAAACATTGCCAGTCGTTGTTCAGGATTTATCAAAAAGAAATTTGCAGGAAAGCTTGCCGCAGAGATTCATCAACCTGAATTATTTTCAGAATTTGTCAATGCTGGAGATAATATTGCTTCAGCGTATGCAGCGAAAGAATATGCCAAAGCCATGCGTAAAATCATGATCTTGGCCGATAAGACGAATCAATACATTGACGACAATAAACCTTGGGTCATCGCCAAGCAGGAAAATAGAGCAGATGAATTGCATATCATCTGCACCATGGCTCTGAATCTATTTCGCCTGTTAATTATTTATCTCAAACCGGTTCTACCTGTGATGGCAAAAACAACAGAGCAATTTTTTAATATTAAAGCATGCAACTGGGGACACAGACAAACACCCCTATTGGCGCACGAAATAAATGACTTCAAGCCGCTTATGATGCGCATGGAACAAACACATATCGAAGCTATGATAGAAAAAAGTAAAAAAGATCTAGAGGGGATAGAGGTACCCTGATAGCAGAAATTTATTTATCCTGAAAGGCATAAAGCCCAAAAGTGGAATGAGAATTAAAAATAAAATTAGAGTAAAATAGATGAATGGAAGAAATTTTTCTTGTTCTGATTAGTTCTGCGCTTGTTAATAATATCATTATTGCTCATGTTATCGGCGCCGATCCTGCCTTAACAGCAACTCAAGGGCGCGATGTTTCCCGTAAAATTTCGAGCATCATGATAATTTTATTACCATTAACGACTGTCATTGCTTCTGCAATGATACAATTCATTTTTATCCCCTTACGGCTACAATATTTACAAACCCTCCTATTTGTCATATTGATCACAATAATTGTTTATGCCCTTAAAACATGGCCAAAACCTTTTAAAGATAGCGGTTCAGAGTTGTTTCTACCACTTGCAGGTGTGAATGTGACGGTACTTGGTACGCTACTTTTAAATCAACAACAAGATAACAATTTATTTTATTCATTCATCTTTGGCTTAGGCACGGCAGCTGGTTTTGCGCTCATACTTTCCCTCTTAACAGCTATCAATGCGCAAGTGGAAATGGCTGACATCCCGACACCCTTCAAAAGATACCCCATTGCCCTCACTACCTTAGGACTGATATCAATGGCATTCCTTGGATTTTCAGGATTTATTAAATAGATGATTGGTGTTCTAATCATCTTTTTTCTTGCACTTATAGGTAGTTTTTTTATCTCCAGATATCCTGAAACGACAGCACAACAAAACAAAATCGAAGATATCCTTTCTGTCTTGCCACAAACCCAATGTGGAAAATGTAATTATTCCGGTTGTCGACCTTACGCAGAAGCTATTATTTGCGGAGAAGCCGACATCAATCAATGCCCGCCTGGTGGTGAAGCAACTATAAAAACAATAGCTAATTTATTAAGTCGCGAGTTTAAGCCTTTAAACCTAGAAAATGGAATGGAGAAAGGGCAATATGTTGCCCTCATAGATGAAACACTTTGCATCGGTTGCGTAAAATGCATCAATGCCTGTCCAGTAGATGCCATCCTTGGTACTGCCAAACAAATGCACGCCGTTCTCGCCGCAGAATGTACAGGATGTGAACTTTGTATTGCACCCTGCCCCACGGACTGTATCAGTATGCAAGCCATAACAAATTAAACAAATGGATACACAGCAAATAAAGAGAGAGCTGCATTCATTTCATGGAGGATTAAACCTTAAAACATACAAGGAATTAACCAATGCTAAAGAATCTTTAATAACGCCGCTTCCCGACAGGATTATCCTGCCACTACAACAGCATATTGGTATGCCTTCCGAAGTAATCGTTAAAAAAGGAGATACCGTACTTAAAGGACAAAAAATAGCAGAGGCTAGTTCTTATATCAGTGTACCCATGCATGCCAGTACCTCTGGAAAAATTCTGGATATAGGCATCTGCCAATCCATACAACGAGGATCAAAACAGATACCTTGCATTATTATAGAGCCAGATGGTGACGATGTTTGGTATGAAATCGAACCTGTAATAGATTACCTGTCTATCGATCCTGAAAAATTACAATATTTGATATGCGAAGCAGGGATAGTCGGCATGGGGGGTGCGGGATTCCCAACGCATGTAAAACTAAACGAAGGTACAAACACGGCAGTAGATACCTTGATTATCAATGGTGTTGAATGCGAGCCATACATCAGTTGTGACGACAGAATTATTAAAGAAAAAGCAAACTATATCGTCTTGGGGACACGCATGCTGCAACATGCGATTCAGGCAAAACATTGTGTAATTGCCGTTGAAGAAGACATGCACGAAGCCTTTGACATCTTGAATGATTTAATTAGTGATGATATTGAGCTTGTAAAAGTTCCTGCCCGATATCCAGCTGGCGGCGAAAAACAACTCATAAAAACATTAACTGGTAAAGAGGTTCCTACTGGTCATTTACCTATTCATATTGGCATCGTTATACATAATGTGGGAACTGCTGCCGCTACCCTTAGAGCCGTAACACGCGGAGAACCCGTACTTTCCCGTTATGTGACAATTTCTGGCAACGTTGAAAATCCTTGTAATTTACAGGTATTACTTGGCACACCAGCTGAACACTGTCTCAAACAAGTCGGCTATCAGGCACGTGATAATGAGGTTGTAACGATAGGCGGCCCGATGATGGGAAAATATATACACGACATTTCCATGCCTGTGATTAAAACTACCAACAGCATTCTTGTGACATCAGAATTTAATCTTAACAAAGAGAAGCCATGTATAGGATGCAGTCTGTGTGTCGATGTATGCCCTGCAAAATTGCTTCCTCAAGAACTGTTTGCATACTCACGCACAAAAAATCTAGAGGAAGTTAGAGCATTAAATTTATTCGATTGCATTGAATGTGGCTGTTGTGCTTATGTTTGTCCAAGCAATATTCCTCTAGTGAAATATTATAGACAAGCAAAAATCGATATAGCTGATGATGAAAAAAAACAGGCTAAATATAAACATACTAGATCACGATTCGAGGCGCATAACCAACGTCTGAGTCATATTGATTACCATTTTAATCAAAAGAAAACAGTTTCTATAGATAAAAGTATAGGCGAGTTAGAAGATAAGAAATCATATATTCATGCTGCCATTGAACGCATGAAACAGAAGCGCAATAAAAGAGATAGCTAAAAAAATATCATGGATAATATAAGTTCTCCGCATATCCATTCGCACAATTCAGTTAATAAGGTGATGTATCAAGTGATATTTGCACTTATCCCGGGGATTATTGTATCCACATGGATCCTTGGCTGGGGCATCCTTATCCATTGCGTACTGTCTATTTTTTTTGCTCTGGCTTTTGAGGCATTTATATTGGCACTTAGACAGCGTCCGCTTAAAGATTTTATTTATGATGGCAGTGCCATTATCACTGGTCTGTTGTTTGCTTTAACCATCACACCTTTCGCACCTTGGTGGGTAACCTTATCTGGAATTTTTTTTGCAATCGTTATTACAAAACATCTTTATGGTGGTCTCGGCTATAACATCTTCAATCCAGCTATGTCAGGCTATGTGTTTGTACTCATTTGTTTCCCTGTTGAGTTAAATTATTGGCCAACCATTTTAAATGACATGGGAAATGGCAATAATGGCTTCATCGAAAGCCTTGAAATAATATTCGTAGGCTTGCCTCACGAAAGCATGGACAGTCTAAGCGGAGCAACATTATTGGCATTTACCAAATTTCAGGTAAGTAGCATGGTTATGCTTTCAGAATTCTCTCATAGCCCTTTATTTGGCGCACTAGGAGGTAAAGGCTGGGAATGGATCGGCTTTGCCTTTCTCACAGGCGGGATTTGGTTAATGATAAAGGGAGTAATTAAATGGCAGATGCCTCTAATTTTTATTTTCACATTATTCACACTGAGTTTTATTTGTCATAGCTATGAACCTGAAATATACGCCTCATCAATGTTTAATGTGTTCACTGGCGGAACATTACTGGCTGCTTTTTTTATTGTCACAGATCCCGTGACTGCCTCATCCACGCCACGCGGGAAAATCATCTACGCCTGTGGTATTGGCTTACTAACTTATATTATCAGGGTATGGGGCAGTTATCCCGATGGCATCGCTTTTGCCATACTCATGATGAATGCTGCAGTGCCATTTATCAATAATATTACTCGACCCGATGTTTTTGGTAAAACTAGGCCATGAAAATATCAAATAAAGAATCAATCTACTTTAGTGGTTTAGCGGTTCTATGTGCGCTTTTCTTATCGTTTATTCATGAGATAAGCAAGGAACGTATTTCAGAAAATATAGACATGCAAAAATTACAAGTAATTACTGCGGTCATGACATCTGATTTTGATAATGATATTTATCACGACATGAAAATAATTAATTATGTAGATGATTATGGAAACGAATCAAAAACTCATGCCTACCGAGCAAGAAAAACTGGTGATCCTGTAGGTGTAGTCTTCACACCTATCACGGCATCAGGTTATAACGGATCAATTCAATTATCGATTGGTATTCTTGAGGATGGATCAATATTTTCTATACAGGTATTATCGCACCGTGAAACGCCGGGTTTAGGTGACGCTATTCATCAGGATAAAACAGACTGGCTGAAGAATTTTTCACAACAATCTTTTGATGTTACGGCAATAGATAAATGGGCTACAAAGGATGAGTCTGGTACATTTGATCATCTAAGCGGGGCAACAAGTAGCTCGCGCGGCGTTATAAATGCCGTTAAAAATTCTCTAAAATTATACATGGCAAAACGGAACACCTTGTTTCTAGAATAAGTTCTCTTTCAGACAATGAGTTCAAGCTTCAAGGTATAGGTGTTGCGAAGAATGCCAATGTGCATAAACGTCTTGAAATATCTGAGGATATTCTCGTTTAATCCCTATCAGCTCATTGACTGCCTGACACCATATAATTTTGAATAAAGACCATCTTGTAACAGTAATTCTGTATGGCTACCTTGTTCGCTAATCACTCCTGCCTCAAACACATAAACATGATTTGCCTGTTTAATAGCACTTAGTCTGTGCGCCACAATCAAAGTAGTTCTGTCTTTAAGGAAATCACTTAAAGCAGCATATAATTGATATTCGGTCTCAGCATCCAACGCAGATGTTGCTTCATCTAAAATTACAACCTTCGGTTCACTTAATAGCATACGTGCAATAGCTAATCGCTGCCTCTGTCCTCCAGATAACCGAATACCTTGCCTGCCGACAACAGTATCCAGACCATTTTGCATTTCCTCTACCATACTTTTTAACTGTGCTATCTCAAGAGCGTGCCACAAACGATCATCATCCAATTCACGACCCATTGTTATATTTGTTCTTATGGAATCATTAAACAATGCAGGATGTTGCAGTACCGTTGCGACATTTTCACGAATTACATCGAGACCAATATCTGTAACAGGAATATCGTCATAATAAATCATGCCTGACTTGGCAGAATATAGACCGATTAGAACCTGCACCAATGTCGATTTACCTCCGCCACTCGCGCCCACTAAAGCTATTTTCTTTCCCGACATGATATCTAAACTAATTCCATCCAAAACATCTGAGTTGCCATTTCCATAAGTAAAATGAACATCTTCAATTCTGATGCCGACTGTATGTTTATTCTCAAATGGATTCTTTATGCGTCTATATTCAGGTTCTTGATGTAATGCAGGCACAGAATTGACTCTTTCAAGTGCAGCATTTGCACTATACCAAGCATATTGAATGTTAAGAATCTCCTGTACCGGACTCATCATAAACCATAGATAACCAAATACAGCGAACATTTGTCCAATACTAAGTCCTGAAAAAATAACCATCATCATGGCGATAGCGCGGAACAGATCAACCCCAAACATAAAGATAATAAAACTAAAGCGGTTTGCCGCATCGCTTTTCCACGAAAATGCAGTGTCATATTCTTTGACATGTCTTGCCTGTTCAATAACTCTCATAATATAATGACGCTCACGATTACTGGCACGTATTTGATGAATTGAATCCAGTGTTTCAACAAGACTTTGCTGGAAGATAGCGAAGGTTAAATTTTCTTGCTTTTTTAATTCCTTAACATGCTTACCCAAAACCATGGTGAAATAAATGACTATAGGATTGACAAACAAGATGAGTAATGCCATCTGCCAGTGTATCCAAAGAAGAATTGCTGTAACACCAATCACCGTTAAAACAGCAACCAACAGGTGACTGACAGTATCGCCTATAAAGTCATCAATGGTTTGTAAGTCTGTGACTAAATATGAGGCAACAGTGCCAGAACCCAGTGTTTCATATTCAGACATAGAAACCTTCTCCAAGTGTAACAACAGGGAATAGCGAATTTTGAAAATGACATCTTTAGCAATAATAGTAAATTGTCTAGATTGATATACATTCAATAGCAACGCGGTGAGTCGCAAACATAAAGTAAAAATCAATATCACTGTGATATAGAGTATTGATCCATGCCATACACTAGGAGTATTAGCATTAATTATTGCAACGACAGTTGCTGGTTGATTCAATAATACTTCATCAACCAACAATGGCATCAATAAAGGCAAAGGTACGCTGGCGAGTGTTGATAAAACAGCAATAATATTTGCGCAGACAATTTCACTCTTGTGTTCACTGGCAATCTTCAAAATATATTTCCAGTCGTATGTTTGATTCACTGTCTTGTTTTTATCCTGTATTCGAGCGTCTTTTAGGTATCTGATATCCTTCTTCAGGACTCTAATAGAAGTTGTCCCACTGCAGTGGTGGTTCATCCATCAATGCTGTTTGTTCACGTAAACTCAGTATATGATCTTCCCAATACTGTTGGGTATTAAAATATGGGAACGCCATAGGAAAGGCGGGGTCATGCCATCGACGCGCTAACCATGCTGCGTGATACATTATCCTGAGTGACCTAAGCGCTTCAATTAAATACAATTCTCTAACATTAAAATCACGGAATTCAGAATAGCCTTCTAGTAAATCAGTAAGTCGCTCGGTCATGTACTCTCTATCACCTGACAAAAACATCCACAAATCCTGAACCGCTGGGCCCATCCGAGCATCATCGAAATCAAGAATGAAAGGAATGTCATCTCGCCAAAGGATATTGCCATAATGACAATCGCCATGTAATCGAATAGCACTGACATCTCCTGCTCGATCGTAACATTGATAAATTCTTTTCATTACATCTTCGGTCAGTGTCCGATATGCCGTGACTAACTCAATCGGTATAAATCCATTCTCAAGCAAATAAATATTGCAGTCAGTGCCAAAGCTTTCAGGCTCTAGTGTCGGTCTGTATTGATATGGCTCAACTGCACCAATATTATGAATTCGTGCTATAAATCGACCAAATTGTTTCAGGTGTTCGGGGTTATCTAGTTCCGGGGGACGTCCGCCCTTGCGGGGATATAGTGAGAAACGGAAATTTTTGTGCCTATATAAGGTTTCGCTTTTTTTATCAAAAATCGGCGCAACCACTGGGATTTCACATTCAGTTAACTGGATTGTAAATTGCTGTTCTTCCTTAATGGCTTCGTCCGACCATCGTGCTGGTCGATAAAATTTGGCAATGACAGGTTCAGATTCATTAATGCCAATCTGATAAACCCTGTTTTCATAACTATTTAACGCAAAAACATGACCATCACATTCTAATCCGATACTTTCAATCGCATTCAGAATCTCATCTGGGCCAAGATTTTGAAAAGAATCAATCTCTTTTGTTTCATCCATAAGTATAATTCTATCAGGTGTTTATGAATAACAGTAAAGCGGTTTGCTGAAACATGAAAAATAGACAAATGATTGGATGATCATATCCAAACTGCTTAAAAGTATGCCAACAGGCATAATATAACTATTTCTAATGCTGGTTCAGGTGATATTGGTGCTCAACGTGGTCTTGCAGATTTATATGAGCGTGGCTTTGGTGTGTATATTTCTCTTAATTTTGATATATATTTGGTGCCATAAAACGGCGCAAATGGAGTCAACAAAAACTCAGAATCAGTCAGGACAATATTTTAATAAACAAAGGTGTGACACGGAATGATTCATAAACATCTCACTGGTTCTTTTTATCTGCAAATGAAAGTAATGGTGATGCCAAAATAAATTTTGGCCTTGTGTTATCAACGGGGCATTGCTACAAAAAAAGGGATTACGCAAAGGCTTTTACAGAGTAAATTGCCAATTGAGAAATATATATCTGCAAGAACTTGGCATCAAAACAGATAAGAAGAAAGCGGCGAAACAAAGACATTTTAAAGCTCAATGTGCCGTGGCAATCCATTTAGCAAGAGGATTTAGGGTGACAAAGGATTATGTTCAAGCGTATGCATAGATATCGCTTGCGTATAAATCAAAAAACTCCAAAATTAAATATCTTTTATTTGAAATCAAAAAAATTTCTCAAGGTGATAATTATGACCAAGACATTCTAAAATAAATGGTCTAATGAATAATATTAATGAATATTCAATATATGAATAATTATAATGCTAGAGATTTTATGATTGGCAATACTTTATTCTCTATTATCTTTTTTTGTCGAACAACTCTTTTAGCCTCAGCATTTTTCCATTTTAAAATGTTATAATAACGCTGAATATTTCTTACATAATTCACAGGTTCTTTCCCTCTGGCATAGCCATAATCAGTTTTTTTATACCACTTCTTAACTGCCAGTAATGGTAATTTTTCTTTTACATCTAGCCACTTATTCGGATCACCGCCTTGAGACTTGGTTAATTTCCTAGCATCTTGCAGATGTCCAAAACCAACATTATAGGCAGCAAGTGCAAACCACAATCTATCCTCACCCTGAATATTTTTCGGTATTCTATTTTTCATCCTAATCAAGTAACGTGCACCACCTAAAATACTTTGTTCTGGATCAAGCCTGTTTTCAACGCCCAACGATTTAGCTGTGTCTATTGTTAACATCATCAATCCTCGTACACCTGTGGGAGATTTTGCATTTGGATTCCAATGAGATTCCTGATAGCTCATTGCTGCTAAGAGATTCCAATCCAGATCCATTCCCCTAGTTGATTTCATGAATAGCTTCTTAAATTTCGGTAATCTGTGACGAATACTCTCTATAAACACGCGCGTATCAATATAGTCAAATAATTTAGCATGCTTATAATAACGACTAATTAATTTATCCAATGAGCCATTTTCATTAATTTCATTAAAGAATTTTCTGATCTCCTCATGCAAGGATCGATCATTATTGCGCCTGTATATCCATGCAACAGGTAATTCTCCCGTAATGTCAAAAGCAACCCTGACTTCAGGAAAGAGATAACGATACATATCTGCCCAATTAGAATCTACCACTGCAGTTGACATGATATTATCATTAACCATCTTAAAAATTTCAATCATGCTTTTATTTTCAATCATACGCTCAGTGATATCTGGATAAGAAGAACCTGTTTTTCTTAACAGCGTTTGATGGGATTTATCTTCGACTATAACGATCTTCTCATCTTTAAGGAATGCAATTGATTTCGGTTTTATATTTTTCTGATTATAAATAAGTTGCCTCTTTGCCGTGATATAGACGAAACCATATTCAAGTGTATTATCAGGGTATCCAGATAATGCAGATGCACCGATATGAGTTTTATTATTAGTAACAAGTGAAGTCACATCATGCTTGTTTTTTGCAACAAGCAAATTCAAATCAACATCCAGTCTGTCAGCAAACATACTGGCCAATTCGTATTCGAGGCCTTCGGCTTCCCCGCTTGAACCTTTAAAATACGTCAATGGACTTTCTACAGTGGCAAACCGTAACTCACCAGATTCACGAATTTGTTCAATAATCGTATTTTGATTGTCGCAAGCAGAAAACACTAATATGCAGAAAATAGATAGCAATAATAGTCGAATATTTTTTTGACGTTCTGTTTTATCGTTTTTGTAGTTCATATTTGTGTTGTTATGCTATTCTTGCTTGTCTAACATCCTAACGATTTGACACTTATGATCCTACGATTAATCCTGAGATTAATCCCAATAATTTATATATTTATTTTCTCTTGCGCCCATTTAGGCCTTGCAAAGATACTGCCTAGGGCTAGATACTCATGGCAACAAGCTTGAATATCAGCTTAATAACGCTATCCAGCGCCAGAAAAAGACTATTTACCAAAAACTCGTTACATCCCTGTTCAAGGGCAAGTCATCTATACCAATTGGTTGATTCTAGAAGATTCACCTTATTTGATACAACATACACACAACCCAGTTGGCTGGTTTCCTTGGGGATAAGGTGTAAAGTCATGATGAATATGGGTCTTTCAGATCATTTCTTCAAAAATCTTATTCTATTCTCATTTTTCACAGGCCTGTATGCATGTGGAACTCCACCTGAATATAAACAGCCATTCGTTTTATCAGGCTTTACCATGGGCACGACATACACAATCAAAATGCACGGTGCCAATACGAATATAGATCACGATACAATTTCAAAAGGAATTAACTCTCGACTGGATAAAATAAATTCTCAAATGTCTACCTACATAAAAACATCTGCCCTTTCCATCTTCAATCAGTCAAGAACTCAGGACTGGCAAGAAATTCCAGCCGGCCTTTATACGGTAATCAAAGAAGCCTTAAGGATAAATAAGCTAAGTCATCATGCCTTTGATATTACCGTAGGTTCTGTCGTTAATCTCTGGGGTTTTGGTCCGAAAACGCAGTCCAATATCATCCCAAACCAAGCAACAATTGAGAAAGCGCTTGATAAAGTTGGATCTCAATATATCCATTTGCGCACACAACCTTATGCAATGAAAAAAGACAAGCCAAATCTGTATATTGATCTTTCGGCCATCGCAAAAGGCTATGCTGTTGACATGATTGCCGCTTACCTTGATGAGTTAAGTATCAATAATTACATGGTTGAAATTGGTGGAGAAATAAAAACTAAAGGCAATAATCCAAACAATAAAATATGGCATATCGGTATTGAAAACCCCTTAGATGGTAAGAGTACCGCGCAAATTGTCATCGCTTTGGATAATGCCGGCATGGCGACATCAGGTGATTACCGTAATTATTTTGAAGTAAACGATGTTCGCTACTCACATACCATTGACCCAATGACGGGAAAACCAATCACACATAAACTCGCTTCAGTAACAGTTTTGCATCCTTCAACCATGGCAGCAGATGCCATAGCCACCGCTCTGCTTATACTTGGCTCAGCGCGTGGTTTCGAATTAGCGCTCAAAAAAAATCTTGCTGCCCTTTTTATTGTCCGCAATAAAGATGATTTTATTGAGATCATGACACCTGCATTTAAGCGCGCAATTATCAAGCCAAAATCCTGGAAAAAATAATTTGAATTTACATGAAATTGCCATACAAAAAAATGTAACGCATATTGTAGGCAAAGAATGCTACAACTAACGAATAAAAGTATTGCGTTACATAGGACATGCATTACACTTTGTAAGTGCAACTCACTTGCTCGCCATATAAAACGGTCGGTACATACCTATGTACTTCAGATAATGCTAAAAAATTTGCAGAATATTTATGATAGATACTGAGGTTCCGTCGCTTTTACCGGAAAAGGCATCGATTATATCTAGCTTCTTTGTCCTGATTGAACAAATTATTCTATACAATGATGTTGGCTGAAATACTTCCTAAATAATTGCTATACTGCGCGAATTAAGTAGCCAAAATTAACAATTGTCGAGGAAACCACAATGCCTTCATTCGATGTTGTCTCAGAGGTCAATATGCATGAACTCTCAAATGCCGTTGATCAGACGAACAGGGAAGTCTCTACCCGTTTTGATTTCAAGGGTAGTAATTCACGTGTTGTTCGCAAGGATGCAGAAATGACCTTGACTGCTCCAGCAGAATTCCAAATAGAACAAATATTTAATATATTACAAAATAAATTGGCAAAAAGAAAAATTGATACTGGCTGTCTAGATAGAGGTGATATCAAAGAATCAAATAATGAAGCAAAACAAATTATTATTATACAACAGGGATTGGATAGAGAACTAACAAAAAAAATTACCGAACTGGTAAAGACATCAAAACTTAAAGTTCAAAGCACCATCCAAGGAAAACAAGTTCGTGTCACTGGCAAAAAACGGGATGATCTGCAGGCTGTGATGGCTCTATTTAAAGATGCAGATATCTCATTGCCACTGCAATACACAAATTTTAGAGATTGAGGAGCTATTATGAGCGTTGTCTATGATCTACACACGCACACAACGGCTTCAGATGGAGAGCTTTCACCAAAAGCATTAGTTATTGAAGCAAAAACCAATGGTGTAGATGTTCTGGCGGTAACTGATCACGATACGATAGAAGGTATTGCTGAAGCTGGAAATGAAGCATACAAACAAAACATCAAGTTATTTTCAGGCATTGAACTCTCCGTTTCATGGATGGATAAGAATTTTCATATTGTGGGTCTTGATATAGATGCAGATAACAAGAGATTAAAAGAGTCTCTCAAAAAAACTAAAGAATTACGGCAACAACGGGCAGTTGAAATGGGTAAAAAACTAGACAAAATTGGTGTCTCAAAGGCTTATTATGAAGCCAGAGAGCTGGCAGGTGCCAGTACACTTACGCGCAGCCATTTTGCCCGCGTCCTTATAAAACAGGGATTTGCTAAAGACACAAAAGAAGTTTTCAAAAAATATCTGATCCGCAACAAACCTGGGTTTGTTAAGACAAGCTGGATTGAAATGGCAAAAGGCGTAAAGCTCCTCAAAGATGCAGGCGGTGAAGCAATATTTGCTCACCCGATGCGCTACAAAATAACTACCGCATGGCTTAGAAAATTCCTTCTGGCATTCAAAGAATCTGGCGGTGCTGGTATTGAAGTTGTTACCGGGAGTTCAAACGTGGATGAGATAATTACTACTGCAGCTTTTGCTAACCGCTTCAAGCTACTTGGATCTGCAGGTTCTGATTTTCACGGATTTGACAACACTCGGGTTAAACTAGGCCAACTGGCTGCTATGCCAGAGTCAGTCACACCTATCTGGAAAAATTGGGCTATTTGAAAAACTGAAAGCTCTTACTGTTTCAGTCGTTTAAAAAACGCATGTTTTCGCGCATCGAATTTCAGTTATTTATTATTTGTGAATAATCCTATTAAATAATAATCCAAAAAAGAGGTTATATTTTGATATTAAAATTATATTTTTCCATCCAATCCCATCTGATAATACTTATGGATAATCTTATCTTGATTTTCCAACAGCCAATCTACGCTAGGTTCATTATTCATTGCCTTATGTATTGCTGCAGTAGTTGCCTTACGGTGAACATCAAATAAAATTTTATGATCAAGATTATCATCTGTTGCGACGGAGGGGCTTAACCAGACAGATATAATAATTCCTAAATCATTAGCTTTTTCTTTTGGGATATCACTATTCCTAACCGCATCAAGCACACCATTTGCAATTGCACCTTACACAGTCCCCATCAGGATATTTGTGTATCGCTCATTATTGACTGTTACCTTACTGACCATTAAGGTTGATGGTCTGACCATGATGTCAGTATTCATAATAGCAAGAACACGTGTATGGCCTTTGAATTGATCGCCTAGTAGATTCGCAAATGCTGTGCCAAATGAGCCATCTAGTTCGCCGATGATGATTTCCCGGCTCAGCTGCAGTACCTAGTGGTCTGCCTGTAACCAATGCCTCTCCCACCCGCATGGCAATACGATCATTCATACTAACGCCCTCTTCAAGAATATTGAATTAAATAACAAATTTTGTACGGACTAGTCTGAATCTATCAATTTACGATGACTGTCATCACTAATCTGTGCTGAAATCTCAGCGAATAAATTTTCGACAGTCTCTTCTTGCTTTTTCTTTGCGGCTTCTGCGCGTTCCGTAATTCTCCTAATTCTCTCCAATTGAGATTCTTTTGCCAAAAATTGTTCCTGCTTTTTGTTTTCTTGTTTTTTCCAATTATCAAGTTCTGCTGCCATTTGTTCATTGAATTTTACTTCTTCTTTCGCTGTCTGTCCTAGGATACTTTCCATATTTTCTTCTTCTGCAATTTTTGCAATTTTTTCTTCATGTTGCACATCTTCCAGAGCTTTTCCTGCTTCTACTGTCTCCTTGTTTCTATGAGTATTATCTAGTCTATCCTTGACTTGTTGCGCTTCTTTTTCTAACTCCACACTTTCGGACTTCAGCGAAGTTTCAACTCCCTCCTCACCTTGTGTAGAGTGGACTTTATATTCATCGATAATTTTTGCAGCTTCTTCTTTTGCAGCGTTGCGAGCTGCTCCAGAAATCATCCTGTCTCGTTTTGCCTGTTCTAGTTCTTTGTTTATCTGTACTAATCTTCCAGCAAGCTTACTCTTCTCTTCTTCCAGCAACTGCTTGACCTTAGCTTCGGCTTTCTTTTCTAGTTCAGATTGTTTTATTCGCCGCTTTTCTGCTGCTGCTTCAATTTCTATTTTTGCTTCTTGGGTGTTGTCTTGTTGTTCTTGTGCCTTCTTAGTTTTAGCTTCTTCTCTGGCTTTCTCCTCCTGAAGTTTCTTCATTTTTTCAGTATTTCTGACATAAAGTTCCTCAAGATTCTTTTTCTCTTTCTGAATTTTAGCTTTAGCCTCTTGTTCAAATCTCTTAATTCTTTCCTCTTCTTCCTTGAGTTTCTCCTTTGCTTCTTTATCAGCCAGTTTTTTTTGTTCTTCTATTTCAATTTTTTCCTGCTCAAGTTTCTTTCTTTCAGCTGCGATAGCTTCTCTTTGTTTCTTATTTAACTCTTCACTTTCTTGTTGTTGTTTCTTATTTGATTTTTCAATATCTATCTTGTTTTTGGCTAATTCTGCTTCTAGTATGGACACCTTGACTACTGGATCGGCAACTCTGTCAATGGTCTGATCAAGCTCTTCAATAATTTTTTCAGGAATCTTTCCAAGAGTTTCTCCAAGAGTTTTTCCAGGAGTTTTTTCAGGAGTTTTTCCAGGAGTTTTTCTAGGAGTTTTTCTAGGAGTCTTTTCAGGGGTCTTTTCTCGTTTTTCTGGTGGCGCAGTATCCGTAGACGGATCTTTTTTAAGGGAAATTTTATGATTGGAGACAAAACCACCACCAAGATAGGAAACACTAAATCCTTCTTGCATTAATATGAATGCTGCAGCAGAACTCCTACTGCCCGTATCGCAACAGACAACGTAATAAGTATCTTTGTTAAATTTATCTAATTGAGGACGCAAAATATTCAAAGGAATATTGATGCTATTTTCTATATTTGATACTGCATACTCTTTGGGAAATCGCACATCCACCCATTTTCCACCTTCATCAATAAGTTTTTGAGCTTTGTTAAAAGAAATTGGGCTTGATAATGGCTTTTTGATCAGGTTCATAAAAAGATCTTTGCTCAACTGCATCAAAACACCGCTTGATAACATTGTAACTGTGGAATTTCTGGTGGAGCCAGTCAATAATGCTTCTTCGCCAAAAGCATCACCTGCCGATAACTCACCTAACTTAACTGGTTTTTCTCCCTCTCTGGGGACTCTCGTAACTTTGCAAGACCCTTCTCCAACGATGTAATAATGGTCACCCGGTTCTCCTTGTTTTATTACTGTATCACCCGCATTAAATTCAATAGCGTTGAGACAAATAAACATCTGCTGGATATTAGCCATCGGCAATTGAGAAAATAATCCTGACTGCAATATTTTCGTCATCCAATCGCCAGAATCTTCTTCTTCAATCTCACTGACTCCTATTTTGATATCCGCCCCTGTTGCATCCACTCCTTGATTTCCTTCGTGCACCATTAACCTGTCCAGCATATCTCTATCTAACCTTAAAATTGTGACAGGGGTTTTTGCTTTGGCAGAAAATTGTCTTGGTTGCAGTTGTGAAATTGCATATCTAGCATTGTCACTGCCAAATATGATTGTGCTCTGAACTTGTTTATTGGCGATCAATTCCAACTCACCTGCTAAAATATAATAAGAGTAATTATCTCTATCACCTTCCTTAAAGAGGAACTTCTTCTTTTTAAGCTGAAGGAGTGTAGCAAACCCAATCACATCATTTTGTGCGCTTGGCGACAAGTCGCTAATTGGGATGAGTTTCTTGATAACTTCTGAGAATTGTTCTACTTTTTCAGACATACTCTTAAATTCTTATTTTTCACCTTCACCTCAATAGCACCGCCAAACCTGCAATTATATAATTGAATCAGTGCTTGATGATACAATAATAATCAAGCATCTAAGAGGTATGCCGAAACAATCACCAAAATAGAGCCAACCAAACCTGCAAATCACTCAAATTCAATCTTAAAACTAACTCTCATCTGGCTTTTAAGGCTATTTATTGCTGGTTTGTGGCATCCTTTTGCCCAAGATTCGGGTAGAAACGACCTTTGTTTGCTGGTATTTACAGTTCATCCAGCCATAAGACTTGGCACTAACTTCCATGTCAATTGTACTCCCAAGTGAGTCCGCGTACCTGTCGCCAAATGAGCATAATGAGCATCTCGCTGGAATAATAATTAGAGTAATTAGCTATAAAATATTATTCAGCTGCCACGTGCGCAACGCATAATTGAGCATGGCGAAAGATGACTTGATTAACGAATAACTAATCGCCTTGCGAAGCTATAGAAAATCCCACGCTGCAACCGAGAGCATAAACCGCACATGGTTTTTCTTTCTAAGGAAAATATTAGTAACTACACTATATGCATCATATTTAATATATGCGTCATATTTAAAAATATGATATGCAAACTATAGTTTATTGCATGATCGTGCAATCATAACTAATAAAACAACGAATATCACAACAACAGCTATTGGTATGAATGCGCCACTCCAATCCGGATTTTCTGCCTGTTTGCTCTTTTCCATAGCAGCTTTGACACCAGGCCAGAAAAATAACAGTACTAACAGCCCACCAATGCCTAATAAAACTTGTTCCCAAGCGGTCATTTCTCACCTTCCAGATTCAGCCTTAATTTAATTACATAAACCCTATGTATGCGCTAATATCAAGCTAATATATGCTGAAAATTTAATTAAAAAATGATTCACATCAATGCCTTATCACAACTTAAAGCCCTCTAGCTAAAAAAGATGTTGGGTAATATAGACAAACCCACGGCGATACCATCCCCGTAACGCGGTTGATGGGCTGATGTAGAAAATGAATACATCCAGATTAAGGCTGTGATGAGTAGCTTATTCATTTTTTATGCTCGCTTTGCCTTTAACATGAAAACGATACACTGCTACAATTGACATAGGATTTAATCGTTCAGTTTCGAAGGTTGCCTTGTAATTGTAAAGATGTTTAGAGTAGGTTGTTTGTTGTGCGAAAATTGATCTGCTTAATGGATTACTGGCGCACACGACCAAGTTATGTTGGCAGGTATCCAAGATAACAGGGAGAGTTCGAACCCCAAATATTTGGCTCTACTGATGGTTTATCTTATAAAAAAACGACCTGCGTCCTGCGTCTTTTCAAAAACAATTAGAAACTACGTGATATCGAGAATACGACTTTGTCACCCAAAGCAAAACCTTGACCAATCACATTTTCATCGAGGTTGTTATGATAGCGAAGATCAAGACCAAAACCTAACAATGAGCTAGTCACACCTATTTCAATATGCGCATAATCGTCTGAAAAGAAGTCGTTGGCTCCTAGACCGCCAACATCCTGATAGCCATAGGCAAAATCTACTCCAAAATTTTCAGCTAAGGCAAAGGAAACAGAAGGTTTTATATATAAGGCACTACCACCATCAGGATAAGTAACATGATCAAAGTAATCCGGAGACCAGTTAACCGCAACATTAACATAAGGCGAACCAAGCATGCCTTCAAGGCTACGACCAACGGAAGTCCACAACTCAAAGGTAGTATCGTCTCGAGCACCAGAACCATTTTGACCAGGGAAAACATAAAGCAAGGGCATAACCATTAAATCAAAACCACCGACAGCATCAGCCCAGCCGACATAGAAATCAACCTCGAGCGTACCACCTACCATATTATCATCAGTTGCGTTAGTGCTACTGCCCCAAGCCCCAGCAAAGAATGAACCATAGCCCCAATCGAAACTGCCCTGAAGCGCTGGGTCTCTATCACTGAACGTAGTACCACGAAAAGTATAATCTGTGGTAAATGTCATCGTTGCACTAAAATTTTCTGCGGCAAAAGGGTTACCTTCTTCAGCTGAGACATTTGCCATGCCTATCATGCCGCCTAAAAACATTAACCCAGTCAAAAATATCATTTTAATCTTTCTCACAACATTCATAACGCCCAATCTCCAATTTTAAATATTATTAGGCGCGCACCATACCATAAAAAATACTCAAATTAACAGTCTTTTCAGAAAAATCCTAAAATGCAGTCCAAAACCCAATCACGAGCAGGAAAGATTTCCCCTGTCGAAAATGGGTGGGAGGCAAAAGTTGTCACGGAACTTTCTGTTGCCATGCGTGTAATGCCCGAGCCAAAGCATAAAGCGTTCCCAAAGATGGTGCTGTTACGCCTCGTTTAATCTTTAACAACATGCCTTGGGACAAGCCAACTTGCTTGGCAACTTCGCCTACTGTCATCTTTAAAACTGTGCTCGAAACGTACGAATCTGCGAACCAACTGCTATTCCCAGTTGCTTATCCCCATCATCCAAAACGGTATCTGCTAATTTGCTTAGCTTTTCATTAGGGTATTTAAGTTCAACATTATTGGACATAGCTCGGCTCTGCATTGAAGATTAAAATCTTCACCTGAAAATATACAGTTAGTCTCACCGCCTAGTCTAGCCGTAATCTAACTATAAAAAATCTTATATCTATTTAGAGACTTAAATTTACACTTGTTTTTCATCTTAAATATTACAGACTAAAACTATATGAAAATTCTTGTATTGCAACATATCACTATTGGTAAATACCGTTTTCCGATAACGAGGACAAGTGGCTCTCTATTTTTCGGTGGGTAATAAATAACAGACATCGGTGATTTCTTCCCTGTATTTACTGGCTCAACTCCAAATTGGCAAACTTATCGATTTAATCAGCCTATTTTAGCTTATCATAAACCGTAGATAGCTACGTTAGGCTACGGAGTCTTGTGCGAACTAAAGTCAAATTGTTCTAATCCTTATGGGAGTTGGCGCGCCCGGAGAGATTCGAACTCCCGACCTCCTGGTTCGTAGGTTGGTACTGAGTATTCAGTATCAAAATAAACCAATAACTTGCAACGCTCGCAATAACTAATATCAGTAGAGATTAGTGAAGTAAAATAATAGAATTGTTTACAAATTAAATTACGCTTTTGCACAATAATTTAGGAATCATTTCAATGAACAAAACAAAAATATTATTCATATCGTTCATCATTCTCATAGCTTGTAAAAATACAGTAGATCATGGGAAGACAATTGATACACAGCAGTTACAGAATCGTAATGGTGTTTATTATGAAGTAAATAGTGAACAGCCCTACACCGGAAAAGCAACTAGAAAATATTCTAGTGGACAGAAGCAGGCTGAAACAAACTACAAGGATGGGAAGGAAGATGGTTTAACTACTTTGTGGCATGAAAATGGACAGAAGGAGGGTGAAATGAACTACAAGGATGGGAAGGAAGATGGTTTAACTACTTCGTGGCATGAAAATGGACAGAAGCGGTCTGAAGGAAACTACAAGGATGGTAAGGAAGATGGGCTGGCTACTGCTTGGTATGAAAATGGACAGAAGCAGGGTGAAATGAACTACAAGGATGGGAAGAAAGATGGTTTAACTACTTTGTGGCATGAAAATGGACAGAAGCGGTCTGAAATGAAACTACAAGGATGGTAAGGAAGATGGGCTGGCTACTGCTTGGTATGAAAATGGACAGAAGGAGGGTGAAATGAACTACAAGGATGGTATGCAAGATGGGTTAACTACTGGGTGGCATGAAAATGGACAGAAGGAGGCTGAAAAAAACTATAAGGATGGCAAGAAAGATGGACTGTCTACTTGGTGGCATGAAAATGGACAGAAGGAGGGTGAAATGAACTACAAGGATGGTATGCAAGATGGGTTAACTACTGGGTGGCATGAAAATGGACAGAAGCGGTTTGAAAGAAACTACAAGGATGGGAAGCAAGATGGTTTAACTACTTCGTGGCATGAAAATGGACAGAAGCAGGCTGAAATGAACTACAAGGATGGGAAGAAAGATGGTTTAACTACTTGGTGGCATGAAAATGGACAGAAGTGGTCTGAAACAAACTACAAGGATGGGAAGCAAGATGGTGTTAACTACTTTGTGGATGAAAATGGACAGAAGTGGTCTGAAACAAACTACAAGGATGGGAAGGAAGATGGTTTAACTACTTTGTGGCATGAAAATGGACAGAAGGAGGCTGAAGGAAACTATAAGGATGGGAAGAAAGATGGTTTAACTACTTTGTGGCATGAAAATGGACAGAAGCGGTCTGAAACAAACTACAAGGATGGGAAGGAAGATGGTTTAACTACTTCGTGGCATGAAAATGGACAGAAGAAGGATGAAGCAAACTACAAGGATGGGAAGCAAGATGGACTGTCTACTTATTGGGATGAAAATGGACAGAAGGAGGGTGAAATAAACTTCAAGGATGGTATGCAAGATGGGTTAACTACTGGGTGGCATGAAAATGGACTGAAAAAGGCTCAAGGAAACTTCAGGATTTGGTGGGATAAATATGGACAGAAGCAGACTGAAGGAAACTATAAGGATGGGAAGAAAGATGGTTTAACTGCTGACTGGCATGAAAATGGACAGAAGCAGGCTCAAGAAAACTACAAGGATGGGAAGCAAGATGGGCTGGCTACTTGGTGGCATGAAAATGGACAGAAGCGGTTTGAAATAAACTACAAGGATGGGAAGAAAGATGGTTTAACTACTTTGTGGTATGAAAATGGACAGAAGTGGTCTGAAGAAAACTACAAGGATGGTAAGGCGCTATTTACATATTAAGGAGTACAAGATGGGAATTGGCGCGCCCGGAGAGATTCGAACTCCCGACCTCCTGGTTCGTAGGCTAGTATTAAATATATAATATCAAAGTAAATCAATAACTTGCAACGCTCGCAATAGCTAATATTAGTATCAATTAATGAAGCAAAAGAATAGAATGGTTACAAATAAGCTACGCTTTTACACAATAATTTAGGAATCATTTCGATGAACAAAACAAAAATATTATTCATATCGTTCATCATTCTCATAGCTTGTAAAAATACAGTAGCTCATGGGAAGACAATTGATACACAGCAGTTACAGAATCGTAATGGTGTTTATTATGAAGTAAATAGTGAACAGCCCTACACCGGAAAAGTAACTAGAAAATATTCTAGTGGACAGAAGCAGGCTGAAATAAACTATAAGGATGGCAAGAAAGATGGACTGCTTACTCGGTGGGATGAAAATGGACAGAAGCAGACTGAAATAAACCTTAAGGATGGCAAGGAAGATGGACTAACTACTGAGTGGTATGAAAATGGACAGAAGCAGGCTGAAGGAAACTATAAGGATGGCAAGCAAGATGGACTGCTTACTGGTTGGTATGAAAATGGACAGAAGCAGGTTGAAGGAAACTATAAGGATGGCAAGCAAGATGGACTGCTTACTGCTTGGTATGAAAATGGACAGAAGCAGACTGAAATAAACTATAAGGATGGCAAGCAAGATGGACTGCTTACTACTTGGGATGAAAATGGACAGAAGCAGGCTGAAGGAAACTATAAGGATGGCAAGGAAGATGGACTGTTTACTGGGTGGCATGAAAATGGACAGAAGCAGATTGAAGGAAACTACAAGGATGGGAAGAAAGATGGACTGTCTACTCGGTGGGATGAAAATGGACAGAAGCGGTTTGAAACAAACTACAAGGATAGTAAGGCGCTATTTACATATTAAGGAGTACAAGATGGGAGTTGGCGCGCCCGGAGAGATTCGAACTCCCGACCTCCTGGTTCGTAGCCAGGCACTCTATCCAGCTGAGCTACGGGCGCATGTTTGCGTGGCAGGTGCGTTTTTGTGCTAATCAAATGGCGGAGAGAGAGGGATTCGAACCCTCGATGGGCTTTTGACCCATACTCCCTTAGCAGGGGAGCGCCTTCAGCCGCTCGGCCACCTCTCCGTGTAAGTATATTGATACATATCTGATTTGCTATCGAATACTAATAGTCTTCGTTATCCGCTTGACTATTATTGCCCTCATGCTGAATTCGATCGTAAATTTCTTCACGATGAACAGCAATTTCTTTAGGTGCATTCACACCGATACGAGCCTGATTGCCTTTGATTCCCAAAACGGTGACAATAACCTCATCACCTATCATCAGTGACTCACCTACTTTACGCGTCAATATTAACATCTGCTTCTCCCTGTAACTTCCTTATTGAACCAATTTAACTTTAAGTCTATTTTCAAGCCTAGCCTTGAACCAACAATACCCTAGCCTACCGAGGCCGCACTATCTCCCAAATTAAATTCTGAATGCAGGGTCCTTACACCCAACTCCATGTATTTCTCATCAACAACGACAGATATTTTTATCTCTGATGTAGAAATCATTTTTATATTAATACCTTCCTTAGATAAGGCATTAAACATCTTACTGGCGATGCCTGCATGAGAACGCATACCAACACCTACAACAGAAATCTTTGCGATACGATCATCGCTTTTCACATCAGAGGCATTCAATTCACCAGCCGTATTGTTCAAAATAGACAGCGCTTGATCAAAATCACTCCTGTTGACAGTAAAAGTAAAATCGGTTGTATTATTGATGCCGACATTTTGCACAATCATATCGACCTCAATATTGGCATCTGCGATTGGCTCTAAAATCTGGTATGCAACCCCGGGTTGATCTGGCACACCGACCATTGTTAATTTCGCTTCATCTTTGTTATGCGCAATTCCTGAAATGAATGCTTGTTCCATATCTTTCCTCTCTTTTGCAATCAGCGTTCCATCCCCATCCTCAAATGAGGATAAAATCCGAAGCTGCACATTATATTTTCCGGCAAACTCCACTGAGCGTATTTGTAGTATTTTCGAACCCAAGCTTGCCATTTCCATCATCTCCTCATAAGTGATGACATCCAAACGTCGTGCCTTAGGCTCAATACGTGGATCGGCAGTATAAACACCATCCACATCTGTAAAAATATGACATTCATCTGCCTTTAAGGCTACAGCCATCGCCACCGCAGTAGTATCCGAACCTCCTCTGCCAAGCGTGGTGATGTTCCCGCGCTCATCTGTGCCTTGAAAACCAGCAATCACAATAACTTTTCCCGCCTTGAGTCCTTTCTTTACTCTGGCAGAATCAATATTAATAATTCTTGCCTTGCAATGAACGCTGTCCGTATAAATACGAACTTGGGCACCAGTGAATGAACACGCTTTACAGTTTTGTTCTTCAAGCGCCATAGTTAAAAGGGCAATAGTCACCTGCTCACCAGTAGATAACAGCACATCCATCTCTCTGGAATTTGGCTGTTTTGAAATCTCTTGTGCCAATTCTAACAGACGATTTGTCTCTCCACTCATGGCCGAAGCCACCACCACAACATCATGCCCCTCAGCGCGGACTCTAGCAATCTTCTCGGCAACAGCCTGTATGCGCCCAATGCTACCAACAGAGGTTCCGCCAAATTTCTGTACTAATAGCGCCATATTTTCCTTGCCAATAAGTATACTCTATCAAAGAGGTATATAGTGTGGTTCTTAGAAGGATTGAAGTTTTAACTGAAGAATTCTAAGGCAAACAGCATGGCTGAGAATCCCGTCCCTTAAACTATCCCTAAGGTTTAATCTTAATATTGCTTAGGCTATTGTATATGAATTGATGTTTATTTGTGAATTGTTAATTATTTGAATCAGGTTCAAATTTGAATCAGGCTTGGGTTTTAAGCTTTTCTCGCACCCAATCTGTGATGTTTTCGAGCGCTTGATTTAACTTGGTCGGGTTATTTCCTCCTGCCTGTGCCATATCTGCTCGCCCCCCGCCTTTTCCACCTACTTGCTGCGCAACAAAATTAACCAAATCTCCTGCCTTTATCTTATTGGTAACATCTTTAGTAACGCCTGCAATGAGGGTAATTTTATCGTCCTCTACTGAGGCCAGCACTAATACTGCTGTTCCCAATTTATTTTTCAATTGATCTACTGTTTCTCTAAGTGCATTCGCATCAGCGTCTTCAATCACCCCTGCACCTACTTTAATGCCCTCAATATCTTCTGCTTCTGCTGCTATATCGTCACCAGTATTTTTGGCTTGTTTTATCTTTAGTGTTTGCAGTGTTCTGTCCATATCACGCATCTGTGCAATCTGTTGTTCCGTGCGTGAAACCACCGAAGTACGGTTTGCCTTAAGCAATCTCGTTAGCTCATTTAGTTTCTGTTCACTATCTTTAATCCAATTTAAAGCACTAAGACCCGTCACTGCTTCTAGCCGACGCACACAAGCAGCAACGGCAGACTCGGATACAATCTTCATGATGCCAATATCTCCAGCACTATTTACATGTGTACCGCCACATAATTCAACTGAAAATTCGCCGCCGATTTTTAATACGCGCACTGTCTCGTCATATTTTTCACCAAACAAAAACATGGCGCCAGACTCCTTGGCATCTTCAAGTGTCATCACCTCTATTTGCGTTTGCTCATTTGCAAAAATTTGATGATTGACCATAAACTCAATTTGCGATAACTCATCTGCAGTCACTGGTTCGCTGTGTGAAAAATCAAACCGTAACCTATCAGCATTAACCAAAGAGCCCTTCTGTTTCACGTGTTCACCAAGCACTTTTCTCAAAGCAGCATGCAGTAAATGCGTGGCGGAGTGATTGCGTGTAATATGTAATCGTCGTTTTTCATCAATTTGACAATTGATTGACTGCCCCACTTTCATTGTACCTTCTTGCAGAACCCCCAAATGCACATATGCCAATCCTTGTTTTTGTGTATCGTTAACTTCAAATAGCATGCCTTTTGAGAATAAAGATCCGGTATCACCAACTTGACCTCCAGACCTCGCATAAAATGGAGTTGCATTGAGTATAACTCCAGCTGAATCTCCAGCCTGTAAAGTATCGACTGCTTTGCCATCCTGATACAGGGCTTCAATAGTTGCCTCCTGACTCATTAATTCATAGCCATTAAATTTAGTTTCAGTAACACCTTTAAAAAATTTTATATTTAGACTATCAGACATAGATACATGATCAGTAGTAAACAAGTTGATTGTACGCGCTCTTTCACGCTGCTTCTGCATGGCTCTTTTGTATCCTACACAATCCAAAGACAAACCTCTTTCACGGGCAATGTCAGCGGTTAAATCAACTGGAAATCCGTAGGTATCATGAAGCATGAATACGACATCACCTGATACGACCGAACCTTGCATCTCTTTGAAAGCATCCTGAAGATGTTTTAACCCTTGTTCCAAAGTATCCGCAAAGCGTTGTTCTTCTCGAAAAATTACCTGAGCAATTTGCTCATAATCTTTATTCAGTTCCGGGTAGGCTTGTCCCATTAATTCACTCAAAGGCAGCACCAGTTTATAAAGGAATGGGTCAGTAAACCCAAGTTTGTTCCCATGCCTTGCAGCACGTCGAATAATCCTGCGTAATACATAGCCACGATCTTCATTATGAGGAACGACACCATCTGCAATTAAAAATGCCGAGGCACGAATATGATCAGCAATCACCTGCAAGGAAACTGTTTGATTACGTTTTTCTTCACTGACATCACGCGGAATAAGCGATTCTATTGATGCGATTAATGATTTAAATAAATCAATTTCATAATTATTATGCACATTCTGCATCACTGCGGTAATGCGTTCGAGTCCCATGCCTGTATCCACAGAGGGAAATGGTATCGGTTTAAGATTTCCTGTTGCATCACGATCATACTGGGTAAATACCAAGTTCCAAATTTCGATATAACGATCACTTTCTGTAGCTAGACTGCCAGGCGGTTTGCCCGGGATATCTTCACCATGGTCATAAAATATTTCAGTACACGGACCGCAGGGACCTGTATCTCCCATCTGCCAGAAATTATCTTTCTCACCACATAGACTAAAACGATCTTTTGCAATGCCTATTTCATTTAGCCAGATATCTGTAGTTTCTTCATCACCTTCAAACACTGTGACCCACAAACGTGTTTCTGGAATGCCTAACTTTTTTGTTAAAAACTCCCAAGCATAGAAAATGGCATCACGCTTGAAATAATCACCAAAACTGAAATTTCCTAACATTTCAAAAAAGGTGTGGTGACGTGCGGTATAGCCTACATTCTCAAGATCGTTATGTTTACCGCCAGCGCGAATACAGCGTTGTGAAGTCGCAGCTTTGTTGTATGGGTGTTTATCAATGCCGAGAAAAACATCCTTGAACTGAACCATGCCGGAATTTGTAAAAAGCAAGGTAGGATCATTTCTAGGAACCAGAGAACTACTGGCAACAATCTCATGACCTTTATCACGAAAAAAATCAAGGAAAGCAGTGCGAATATCGGAACTACTTTTCATAGTTTATTTTTATCATGAATACATCTTTAGTAATGGATATTTTTTGACCAATTTTAATTTGATGGTTTTAAGTCTTTTGAGTTTAGTCCGTCTTCAGTAAGACTTTTATAACTTCACTGTTAAAACCACGACTATATAGGAATCGGGATTGTATTGCCTTATCTGAATACCGAGAAGGAACTGCTTTTCCATATTTCTTTGTTCTTACTGCCTCTGCTACTTCCAGCCAATCAATATTTTTAGAATCCAGATAAGCTGAAATAATATCTTGATGCACACCACGTTCATCTAATTCCTGCTGAATCTTCAATGGCCCCTTGCCATTATTAACACGGTGATACACAAAGTTTTCAGCAAAACGCTCATCACTTTGCAAACCTTCCTCTGCAAGTTTATTCAGCAACTCTTCGACCAAGGATTCATCCTTACATGTTCGCAGAAGTTTATAACAAAGCTCCTTACGAGAATGCTCACGTCTGGCCAAAAAATCACAGGCTTTCTGTAAAACTTCGCGCTGTAAAACTTCTTGAGCATCCATTCAATCAGGCGCTAAGATTTGCCTTGGCTGCTTCGGCTGCTTTGGCATCATCAGGTAAAGATTTATCTGCAATGGCAGGCATAAGCTTTGCTTTTATTTGTGCCTCAATTTTATCTGCAATATCAGGGTTTTCTTTTAGAAAACTACGAACGTTATCTTTGCCTTGTCCAATTCTGTCTTTATTGTAGCTGTACCATGATCCTGATTTTTCAATCAGGTCAAGCTGCACGCCTAAGTCTATTATTTCACCATGGCGGGATATTCCTTCGCCATACAAGATATTAAATTCCGCTTGCTTGAATGGCGGCGCTACTTTATTTTTAACCACCTTGACTCGTGTTTCGTTACCGACAACCTCATCACCTTTTTTTATTGCGCCAATTCGGCGAATATCTAAACGAACCGAGGAATAAAATTTCAGCGCATTACCGCCCGTTGTTGTTTCAGGGTTTCCAAACACAACGCCAATCTTCATTCTTATCTGATTAATAAAAATGACACAGCAATTTGCACGTTTGATGTTGCCAGTTAATTTCCTTAATGCCTGTGACATTAAACGCGCAGCAAGCCCCATGTGTGAATCACCCATGTCCCCTTCTATTTCTGCCTTTGGCACCAAGGCTGCGACTGAATCGATCACCACAAGTTCAACCGCACCGCTACGAACCAACATGTCACAAATTTCCAAAGCCTGTTCGCCTGTGTCGGGCTGTGAAACCAGTAAATCATCAATATTGACACCCAATTTTTCTGCATAAACTGGATCCAGCGCATGCTCTGCATCAATAAAAGCACAGATCTTGCCTTGTTTTTGTGCCTCAGCAATGACTGACAAGGTTAATGTTGTTTTGCCGGATGATTCCGGGCCGTAAATCTCAACAACACGCCCATAAGGCAACCCCCCCACGCCTAATGCTACATCAAGACCTAATGATCCGGTGCTGACAGTGGGAATATTTGCGACCAATTGATCGCCCATTTTCATCACAGAGCCTTTGCCAAATTGTTTTTCAATCTGGCTGAGCGCTACCTCTAATGCCTTATGTTTGCTGTCTCTAGCTGTTGCTGTAGTCATTTTTATTCTCCTATTTAAACGCTTAATCTTGGGTTTGCTTCAACCGAGCTATGCCAATTAATGTCTTGGAAAGCCCGCTTGATAAAGAATATAAGCTATACTTCTTAATATGTCAATATTTTTTACTATATAAATATTTTTTACTATATAGTATATTATATATAGCTATAGCCAGATTTTAGTATAATTTCTTAATATTTCTATCAATTGGGCGTAAAAACAGAAAAAATGATGTTAAATGAGATCAAATGGGCAACACGCCAAAGATTGCAATATATAGAGCTAATAGCCTATTACACGGGGCTTATCACTCGCAGTGATGTTGCCAAGGCGTTTGGAGTTTCAGATGCTGCCGCCACCAAAGACCTGAAGCTTTACAATGATATAGCCCCAGAAAACTTGATATACAAACATAATGTCTTCGGATTTGTCCCGACACTTGAGTTTAAGGAAGTCTTTGCCGATCTCTCCCCTGAGGTTGTTTTGCCTATCATTTACGCCAATTTGGTCGCAACCGGCGAAGCCAATCAAGAAAGTGCTATTTTTGGAATCCCCGTCGAAGGTCTAACATTGCCGAGCCGATTCCCTGATAAGCCCGTACTTGCGCAAATTACGCGCGCCATACATGGCCATAAGAAACTAAAGGTTAGTTACCATTCACTTTCTGATAGCGGTAATAAAAAATCTCGTATTATCGAAGCGCACGCTTTAATCAACACTGGTTTTCGTTGGCATGTTCGCGCTTATAACGAAGATACATTTGATTTTAGAGATTTCGTCTTGTCCCGCTTTGAATCTGCAATATGTCTTGACCAGGCTGCTGAATCCAGCGCCCAGTATGATGATGATTGGACAGAGATAATCACTGTACAATTGGCACCACATCCGAATCTGGATGATAAAAAGAAGGCCAGTTTGCTCATTGATTACGAGTGTAAGTATGATTTGATTGAAATAAAAATCCGGCGTGCTTTGATCGGTTATCTGTTACAACAATTATCCGTAGATACGACTTCGGATCACTCATTGAACCCAATAAAACATCAATTAATCGTTGTAAACCAGGATGAAATCGAACCTTTCGCGGCATGGGCATTTAGCTAAGTCTGACATATAAGGAAATAGAATATAGGTAAGACGCTCGCCTTTTTGGTCATAATTTTTTTGGTTATTTAATGGTAATGGCATGGCATATTTCGATATATCTACCCTAAAACTTTTTATTCAGAAGCTTTTTGTAATACATCAAGCAATCCTTGCATTGCCAACATGCACGCTTGTTGCCTCACCCTAAGTCGGTCGCCATCAAAACATATTTGCGTTGTGCTAACACCGTTATTTTTACTGTACCAAGCAAAACAAACTGTACCAACAGGTTTAAACTCTGTTCCGCCAACAGGGCCAGCGATACCAGTAATGGCAACGCCGTAATCTGCGCGGCTATTCTCTACAGCGCCTTTTGCCATGGCACTTGCTGTTTCTTCACTGACCGCGCCAAATTGCTCGATGGTCTTCAGCGAGACTGACAATAACTCATGTTTTGATTCATTCGAATAAACCACAAAACCACGCTCAAACCAAGCAGAACTACCGGGTATGCTTGTGAGTATTTCCGCCAAACCGCCGCCAGTACACGATTCAGCTGTGACTATCTTGCTTGATGTTTTTAAAAATAATTTGGCGAGTTGCTCAGCTTGTTGTATTGCGATATCGGTCATGCTTTGTTTAATCTTTTATTTCTAAAAAAATTCTGTAGCAATATTCTGCACTCTTTTTCTAAAACACCTTTTTCTATTTCAACTTTGTGATTTAATTCTGCAAGCTGAAGTAGATTAACCACACTGCCACAAGCGCCTGTTTTTGGATCATCAACCGCGTATACAAGTTTAGAAAGACGCGCATGAATAATTGCACCCGCACACATAGCGCAAGGCTCAAGCGTGGTATAAATAGTTGCGTTTGGTAAACGATAATTAGCAATCTTCTTCCCAGCAGCTCGCAACGCCATAATTTCTGCATGCGCTGTTGGGTCATTTGATAATATTGATTGATTCCAGCCTTCGCCGACTACTTCCCCCTCACAAACAACGACAGCGCCGACTGGAATTTCATTCTGTACTTCGGCTTTTTTTGCCAGCTTAAAAGCTTTTTGCATGAATTTTTTATCAGTAATCATTTTCCCTGCTTTTTTTATCTGCCTGTAGAAAAACAGAATTTCTTTCAGGCAACATTATCATAACAATAATTTTTTATATTCATGCTACAGTCATGCTACAGATAAGGCTTTAATATAATTATTGAAGAACTGTGTTTAACTTAATCTGAAAGTCTCTCTAGGCTAAAATTTTCAGTGAAATTTTTAACTGATGGTTTTACTGATCCAAGACATGCCGAAAGAAATATTAAAGACAAAATTAAAATATATTTCATTTTTTCTCCTAAATCGTTTGTTTTAAATAATTTTCTTCTCTATTCCTACTCAATAGTCGGTAATTTTGAAAACCTTACAAACAAAGGGATGTAGAGGTGAAAAAAGTAGTTTGTCACGACATATTCTGTTTTAACTATCATAATTCCCTATTTTGAGTAATTTTGTGACAAAGATTGACTCGATCTATTAACCAAATCTTTCTTTAGAAAATTTTACTAACTCTGGTCCTTCAAGTTTTTCTGTTGATGGACCAACCCTTAAGTAAGTATCTTTTTCATCAATATAAACTTGATGACCTGATTGTTGACACTTTATTGTAAGAATCTGCTTTCCTTTAAGTTTAACCGGAACAAAATTACAGTTCTTTAGACTTGCAACCCCTAACTTTCTCTTAAGGGTATCTTTAATACTTAATAAATACTTATCGAGACTTTTAAATAATTTCTTACTGCCAATTTCAACATTTATTCCGGTAATGTCTGAATTATCTGCAACACCTATATATAGATTTCCACCACTGCCATTTAAAAAACCTGCAACTGTTTTTATACACTCGAAAACTATATGGTCTTCTCTTTTTTTACTTTTTATATCTAATGCAAATGTTTGCTTAAACTCTCTATTTATGGATTCTCCTTTTTTTATATCATTAAAGGTTATTTCTACCTCACTTAAGTCCATAGAGGATTCATAAATTTGATTTAGTTTACTTAACTGTTCTGAGGATGATATAGGTTTGAATGAAAGACTATTTTCGATACTTGTTAGTAAAGTTTTAACTTTCTTTAATTTAGAAATATTTTCAATAATTTCATCTTGAATGCCTAAATTAGGAACAGGAATTAAGATATTTTCAATGTCTGTTTTTCTTAACATCTGCATAGTTACCTCGGCATACTTTAAGAATTCAAGTTCAATACTTTTTTGACCATGTTCACTATTAAAATAAATAACTAAATATTCTTTTTTTACTCTATTATTATTAACTATTATTTGAAAATAATTTTGTGGTTTCTTTTTTAAGGATTCATCTGGAATCTCTTTAGTCACTAATGTCTCTCCAATAGCAGGGATGTAGAATGCATTATCTAAATCATCAAATTTATCTCTAGTCTGATTGATAGTGGTGAATTCATTTAATTTTAAAAAATTATAACCACCATATTCTGTTTCAATCTTTTGAAATTCTCTTTCGTTCTCCCAGTGCTCAAAACCATTAAAGTTATCTATATTTTCTTCAACACCATAAAATAAATTTTTTCTTTTTCTATTTGTTTTTTTAATCTCATCTGTTTCTGCTTCAAAAAACTCTTTTCTTGTTTTTTTATCATAAAGTGCAAGCATGCCCAAACCTATCAATTTAGATTGAAAATCAAAAAATTGATATTCAGAGCATTTAGCAAAATAAGTTTCTGCGATGCCGTTATCTTCTGTTAAAAAGATTAGGTTTGTTTGAATCATGCTACTTGGGCGCATTAAGTTTCTAGGCAATTGGATAACTGACAAAACTTTATAACCCTCTTCTTTTAAGTTTTTTGTGAATTTTTTGCCTTGAAAACTTTTAAAAGTATTTAAATAACTAGGCATTAAAAAAACTCCTACACCACTAGACTCCAATGATTTCATTATTGAAAGGCAATAATCTTTTTCAGATCGACCATCAAATGGAATGTCTGCAAATATAAAATCATATTTGTTTTTTGAATTCCCTTCTATAATTTGACCTATGGCATCAATATCTTTGCTGTATTTTTGATTTTCTTCCTTGTTAAATTCTGATGTCTCCTTGTTGACATACTGATTTTTAAGTTTCTTATTCTTATTTGTATCAAAAAGTGAAAAATTATCTTCAAACAAGTTTGTAATATTAAGATGCAGAATTTTTTTATCTTCAAAACCTAAAATATCAACAGCTTCACTAACGATTTTTTTTATTAAAGTTCCATCGATTGTAGAATAGGAAATGTTCTTTTTCATAGAAGGATCCATGTTTGAAAATTTTACTTAAAGTAATATCTTAAATATAATTGATTATTTTTACAAAATCCTTAACAACTTATGACTTTCAGTAGTAGCGAGAGTTTACCGTATGTTTGTTTTTAGTGCTCTGAAACTGGCATTCTTTCATTACTTTGACAAAGTTTGTCACACTTTGAATGATCTCAAACCCTTTATTTTAAAGGGTTTCAGAGGGGTTTTCTATTCCCACTCAATAGTTGCCGGTGGCTTGCTTGAAATATCATAAGTAACACGCGAAATACCATCGACTTCATTAATAATCCTACTTGAAATAGTTTCTAAAAATTCATAAGGCAGCCTCGCCCATCGTGCTGTCATAAAATCAATTGTCTGAACAGCGCGAAGCGCGATAACATAATCATATTTACGTGCATCCCCCATCACGCCTACAGATTTTACAGGAAGAAAAACCGCAAAGGCTTGGCTGATTGTGCTATATAAATCTTGCTTGTTTAATTCTTCCATGTAAATCGCGTCGGCTTTACGCAAAAGATCGGCATATTCTTTTTTTACCTCTCCAAGAATCCTTACACCCAAGCCTGGCCCTGGGAATGGATGACGATAGACCATGCTTTTTGGCAAGCCTAACTGTATGCCAAGTTTTCGCACTTCGTCTTTAAACAGATCACGCAGAGGTTCAACCAATTTAAATTGCATATTATCTGGCAGGCCGCCAACATTATGATGTGTTTTGATGACTTGCGCCTTGCCTGTCTTTGCGCCGGCTGATTCGATGACATCAGGATATATGGTTCCCTGAGCTAACCACTTAACACCATCAAACTTTTCGGCTTCTTCATTAAAAACTTCAATAAAAGTTTTACCAATAATTTTTCTTTTTTCTTCAGGATCAAAAATACCGGAAAGCGCATTTAAAAACCGATCCTCTGCATCAACACGAATAACTTTAATACCCATGTGCTTGGCAAAAATTTTCATCACTTCATCGCCTTCATGTAAACGCAACAAACCATTATCAACAAAGACACAAATTAATTGCTCGCCAATGGCTTCGTCAAGCAAAGCAGCGGTAACGGAAGAATCTACACCGCCTGATAATCCTAGTAATACTTTATCTTTACCAACTTTCTTTTTGAGGGTGTTGATTGTGTCTTTTGCGATGGTGTCTATATCCCACAAAGGCTCGCAACCAGTAATCTTATAGAGAAATCGTTTAATGATAGCTGCGCCTTGCTTGGTATGTGTGACTTCTGGATGAAATTGCACGCCATAAAAATTTCTTTTTTCATCCGCCATGCCTGCTATTGGCGCATTTTCTGTCGAAGCCATAAGCTTGAATCCTTCGGGCAACTCGACGACTGTATCACCATGACTCATCCAAACATCCAATAAACCATGCCCTTCGTCATTTGAGCTATCCTGAATATCTTTTAATAATGTTGTATGACCTTTAGCGCGTACTTGTGCGTAACCAAACTCTCTTATGCTGGAAGATTCAATCTTGCCGCCAAGTTGCGCTGCCATAGTTTGCATGCCATAACATATCCCCAGAACAGGAATATTCATTTGAAAAATTATCTCTGGCGCTTTGCAGTAGCTTTGCACGACGACAGACTCTGACCCTCCTGAAAGGATAATTGCTTTAGGGTTTAATGTCTTGATTTCGTCTTCTGATATATCAAAAGGTTGGATTTCACTATAGACATTTGCTTCGCGCACACGACGTGCAATTAACTGTGTGTACTGGGAGCCAAAATCCAGAATAAGGATTTTTTCAGAATGAAGATCAGGCATTATTTGAAAACGCAATTAACTGAGAAAAATAACAACGAAGCAGTAATTTATATTACTCCATTCTATAATTGGGCGGTTCTTTGGTAATAGTCACATCATGTACATGACTTTCACGCATTCCCGCATTGGTTAAACGCAAGAACTGCGGGCGTGTTTGCATTTCTTTAAGATCTTTACAGCCAGTATAACCCATTGCAGCACGCAACCCGCCCAATAATTGATAAATAACGGTATCCAAAGACCCTTTATATGGAACACGTCCTTCGATACCTTCAGGTACAAGTTTTTCAATCTCATCATTCTCTTGAAAATAACGATCAGAGGAACTGTGTTTTTGTGACATAGCACCAATCGAACCCATGCCCCGGTATGACTTATAAGAGCGTCCTTTGTATAACTCAACTTCGCCTGGGGCTTCTTCCGTTCCGGCAAACAATCCGCCAATCATGATAGAATGCGCACCAGCAACAATTGCCTTAGCAAGATCACCTGAAAAACGAACTCCGCCATCTGCAATAAACGGTATATCCGTTCCCTTTAATGCTTCTGCAACATTAGAAATCGCGCTTACTTGCGGCACACCAACACCTGAGACTATGCGCGTTGTGCAAATTGATCCAGGGCCAATACCAACCTTCACGCCATCTACACCTGCATCAACAAGCGCTTTAGCACCCGCCGCTGTTGCCACATTTCCACCAACTACCTGACTGCCAGAAAATGTTTTTTTAATCCATTGGATCATTTCAAGCACACCAGCAGAATGGGCATGTGCAGTATCAACCACAAGCACATCAACACCCGCTTCAATGAGCTCTTCAACTCTGCGCTGAGATGTTTCGCCTATGCCAACAGCAGCGCCTACACGTAATTGTTCATCCTCATCTTTACAAGCATTAGGGAATTCTTGTGCCTTATGAATATCTTTGACTGTTATCAATCCACGTAATTGGAAATTCTTATTAACCACTAATATCTTTTCAATACGGTGTTTATGTAATAGCTCTTTTATCTCTTCTTTTCTTGCTTGCTCAAAGACTGTGACCAGCTTATTTTTCTTTGTCATGATATTGCTGACGGGGTCTTCAAGACGTGTTTCAAAACGCATGTCTCGGCTGGTGACAATGCCAACCAAATCCTCACCATCTACAACAGGCAAACCAGATATATTGTAACGCTTGGTTAAAGCCAGCACTTCTTGGATAGATGTTTCTGGTGATACTGTGAGTGGGTCTTTAACCACCCCGCTTTCATGTTTTTTCACTAAGCGGACTTGCTTGGCCTGTGCTTCTGATCTCATATTCTTGTGGATAATGCCAATACCGCCTTCTTGAGCCATGGCAATCGCCAAACGAGATTCAGTAACAGTATCCATAGCAGACGACAGTAAGGGTATATTAAGTGTGATGGTTTTTGTGAGGCGGGTAGTGATATCGACTTCCCGAGGCAAAACATCCGAAAAATCGGGAACTAACAAAACATCATCAAAGGTAAGAGCTTGCTCCGTTACACGCATATTTATGCTATCTGCCCATCTTAACTGACTGGTTTAAAGATAAAGAATAGCCGCATATCCTAACGCTAACTGATAAAATGGTAAATCATTATTTATTTTGCCAAGCGATGTTTCTTTGACGTAGCATTAGGTTATGAGCGATACCCCCCACAAACAACAAAATATTTACAATGTTACCCGGCTAAATCGTGAAGTTCGTGCGCTATTAGAGGGTAATTTTCCGTCTATCTGGTTACAGGGCGAAATATCAAATTTTGCCTGCCCTGCCTCAGGCCATATGTATCTCTCCTTAAAAGATATTCACTCTCAGGTACGCTGCGCCATGTTTAAAGGTAAAAACCGATACCTTAAATTTGAACCAAAAAATGGTGCGGAAGTTCTGGTTCACGCAAATGTCAGTCTTTATGAAGGGCGTGGTGAATTTCAATTAATCATTGAACATATGGAGCTTGCTGGCGAGGGCGAGCTTCAACGTGCATATGAAGAATTAAAACAAAAATTATTTAAGGAAGGTTTGTTTGAAGAACGCCATAAAAAACCTATCCCCACCATACCTAAAACAATCGGCATTATTACATCTCCTACAGGTGCAGCCATCAGGGATATTTTAAGTGTCGTAAAGCGTCGCTATCCAGCAGGGAATATCATAATTTACCCTGTGGTTGTTCAAGGCGATGGTGCTGCAAAAAAAATTACAGTAATGCTCAAAACTGCCGAAAAAAGAAATGAATGTGATGTGATTATTATTGCGCGTGGCGGAGGTTCTACAGAAGACCTCTGGGCATTTAATGATGAAACATTTGCTCGAGCTATTTTTGCTTGTGCTCTTCCTGTTGTATCTGGAATCGGCCATGAGATTGATTTTACCATTGCCGATTTTGTTGCCGACCAACGTGCCGCCACACCAACGGCAGCAGCCGAGTTAGTTAGCCCGGATCAGATGCAAATAAAACAGACTTTATCGCTTCAGTACACCCGTTTATCACAAATTCTTCAGGCTAACTTAAGAGTGCTTAAACAAAATATTATACATCTAGGGAAATGCTTGACCAGTCCAGCAACACAATTACAAAATCATGCGCAAAGGCTTGACGATCTTTTTATACGCATGCATCGTTCAAGCAAAGAAATAGTGGCACAACAAAATTATAGAGTACACGAACAACTTTCTGCTCTAAATAAACAAAACCCCTTACACAAATTACATTTTTTTATAGCTCAGTCTGAGCAAATCTATCAACGCTTGCAACGCGCAATAAATCATCACTACCAAAATCTGCATGCACAAATACAAACGACGACAAGGGCATTAAACACGGTGAGCCCGCTTGCAACTTTAAGTAGAGGTTATGCGATTGTACAAAAATATGACAATCAGGAAATAATACGCGAGGCAAAACAACTAAGCGCAGGGGATAAAATAATCACACGCTTTCACCAAGGCGAGGCAAAGTGCACGGTTGAATGAATTAACTAATAATAAAATTCTTAAAAGGAATACTAAGAAGAATATTAAGAAAAAATAATTTAAAAGTGAATTTTAGATTGCGTATATTTCACTTAACTGAACCGAGCTCTGCTGCCGCTTCTGAATAGACGGTAATTGTTAATTCACAATCCTTCAAAGCACGATGATTTCCTTCAGTAGAAAGTCCTCTAATATTTGCTATATCTTTCAATTTGTAACTCTTTAGACCAGGCCAAGCTCGTCGCGCCATTTTTAGAGCGCATGACACTGGGTTTTTTATTGTAATGTCATGCGACATTAATGCCTCTTTTATAAAACGCATATCAAAATCTGCATTATATGCAACAAGTCTTAAATCTTCGATAAAATTAACAAACTCTTCCAAAGCGGATGCTAGGTTTTCACCTTCGTTATCGACCATCTCCTGAGTTATACCAGTCATCTCGGTTATCTTCCTTGGTATCTCTTTGTTTGGCTTTATTAGCGCCTGAAATATTTCATGATTATCAAAATCGCGATTAATTTTTACTGCGCCTATTTCAATTATTTCGTTTTTTCTCGGACTAAACCCGGTTGTTTCAAGGTCAAAAACTACAAATTTTTCTGGGAGCATTGATAGATCAACATCTTCCTCGCTAACAGCACGCATAATACATACCGATATTTCTTATAAATTGTTTTGTTGAACTATTTTAAGCATTTTTTACCATCTTTCAATTCTCTCAAATCATTAATGCGATTATTTGCGCTCTCTATAGCTGAACTTTTTTCCATAGCATTACCTATCCCAAAATCACCTAATATCGCAAGTACATCTTTTCCGCTAAATTCACTTTCTTTATTTACATGATCAATAAATCCACGCATCTGTGCTATTTCAAGATCAATTTCCCTGCACGTCATTGTATCTTTCTCATAATGGGATAAAACACCTTGGCGACCATAGTGTTTAGTAGCGCAGCCTTGTAAGACAAGAAGTCCCGCCACGGTTAGTGTAGATACTAATATTAACTTTTTTAGTTCGCCATATATTTCTTCATATTTTTTACTCATAAAATTTTCTCCTCATTGTAACTGCGTAAAACTTGAATTCACTTGCCTCGTTAACGATCATCGAAGTCGATGCTGCTGAAATGTTTGCCAAGGCTATCATCAAGAACACCCGTAACAACTTCTAATGCCTCCCCAGCTGCCTGCATATCTGCATGGTAAGAAGAACGTACCATGGGCGCACTGGCTACATTCTGAAACCCTAAGTCTTCTGCATAACTGCCCAATTCTGTAAATTCATTAGGGCTTACAAAGCGTTCCACTGGAAGATGAAAGCGGCTCGGCTGTAAATATTGCCCGAGGGTAAGCATGTCGCAATCATGCGCTCGTAAATCTTGCAGCACTTCTTTTACTTCATCCAAAGATTCTCCTAAGCCCAACATCAAACCTGATTTAGTGGGACGCTCAGGATGAAGCGCCTTAAATTTTTTAATCAATTGTAATGACCAGTCATAATCTGCTCCGGGTCGAGCCTTTCTATACAAGCGCGGGATAGTCTCAAGATTATGATTAAACACATCAGGCGGTGACTTGGATAATGTGTTCAAAGCAATTTCCATACGTCTCCTGAAATCAGGCACCAATATCTCAATTTTTATACTTGGTGATTTATTGCGAACCGCTTCAATACATGCTGAAAAATGACTGGCACCTCCATCTTTTAAATCATCACGATCAACTGAGGTAATAACGACATAATTTAGATTCATCTTGCTGATTGCCTGTGCGAGGTGTTCTGGCTCGTTTAAATCCAAAGGTTTGGGGCGGCCATGGGCAACATCACAAAACGGACAGCGCCGCGTACAAACATCGCCCATAATCATAAATGTTGCGGTACCGTGCGAGAAACATTCGCCTAAATTTGGGCAAGCTGCCTCCTCACAAACTGTGTGTAAATTTTGTTCACGAAGTAAAGTTTTTAGATGTGCAACTTTATTTCCAATAGGCGCTTTGGATCGGATCCATGATGGCTTACGCGCAGGCTTGCCTTCCATGGGGATGACTTTAATAGGGATTTTCGCAGTTTTTAATTTTCCACGTTGGTCTCGAGATGGTTTTTTTTGAACATCACCAAGCATATTTTTATTAGACATAAATTAAGAGTTCCATATTAATTAAGCAGTCTGAATCTTTGAGTCAGTCTCACTAATAATGTTAATATTTTCTTCTGAAGAATACATTTGTTTTAACAGGAAAGGCAGGAATGTATTTGTTATTTGCACTAAAGTATCCTCTATTCCAAGCGCGCACATCTGCGTTACTTCAAGATCAGAATATCCACACGTATGTATATCATTATATGGCGTTAAGTCCATATCAATATTAATAGATAAGCCATGATACGCGCAGCCTTTTCGGACTCTGATTCCTAAGGCTGAGATTTTTTTATTATCAACATAAATCCCCGGAGCGCCTGTTCTTCCATGACCCACGATATTATACACCTCCAACATATCAATCACTGATTGTTCCAAACGATACACATAATCCTTAACACCAATAGACTTGCGTTTTATGTCTAACAATAAGTAAACTATCAGTTGTCCTGGGCCATGATACGTCACCTGACCACCACGATCAGTTTCAATCACGGGTATTTTTCTTGGGTTTATGATGTGCTTACGATGGCCATTTAATCCTAATGTATAAACTGGTAAATGTTGTAAACACCAGATTTCATCAGTTGTTGTCGTATTTCGATTATCAGTAAAACGGGACATTGCAATATAGGTTTCTGCATAATCGCACAACCCCTTATTCTTGATAATAGGCTCAAAAGACATCTTACAATGCCATCAAAACGCGTTCATGCGCTGTTAGCTCAAGATAAATATCATCAAGCTGTTTTTTGCTTTGTGCGTTTACAGTTACCGTCACTGAAATATATTTTCTTCCACGACTTAGTTTTGTTTTTACTGAGCTTTCAGTTAAATCAGGAAAATGTTTACGCACAATCTCTGCGATCAAACCATCAAAATTATCAGCCGCTTCCCCCATTACCTTTACCGGAAAACTACATGGAAATGTCATTAAGGTTTCCTCTGTTTGGGCTTGCTTATTATCTTCTTGTTTCATGATTTTGTTCATTCATCGGAATACAGCAGCAGGCCAATCCACACGGCAAGCAACATGCTGATTTTCCATTAAAAACCTACTTCCACTAAAACCCGTGCACGGGCAAGTCCTTACGCCTTACCACCTTATGAGTTGTGCTCGTAAAGCCAGCTTATACTCAAAAGTTCCAGAAGAGTAGGTGCTGCACAAAATCTTTAGTATTCATGTGATATCAATGTAACTTTTTACTGGCTTGAGTGGTATAATCCACAGCAATAAATATTGAGTTCTGCTGTTTTTTACAAACAAATTTAAAGAATGCGAATTTAAGATTAAGGAATGAAAAATGAATATTAAAGATAATATAAAAAATACGGATACGTGGATTAGAGGATTCTTCATTCTGGTTTTTGGGGTAATTTTTTATGTCCTCTATTGCATCATCTGGCTACTGGTTGTCTTTCAGTTTATCACTAAGGTTCTAACTGGCAGGCTAAATGATAATCTTAAACGATTCAGCGCGACAATAACTTCCTACACAATACAAGTTTTGCACTATGTTACTTTTCAATCCGAAAAACGTCCGTTTCCTTTCAGCCCTTTCTCTGAAGGGGATATAAAAGCGCAAAGTCTTAAAAAAGTGACAAAAAAGAAAAGTACTTCGCGCAAGAATAACGAGCGACAAGAGTGAAAATTAAACCAGATCCTAAGCTGAATAATTTAATTTCACTCTGACCAGCTCCAAACCAAAATACCGCACACTCCTTAGGCCAGACTCGCAAGGTTCCAAGGTTTATGGTGTTGCTTAGAGTGAATAAGAAGTAATGTTTCTTATTCTTATAAATTATAAGAATATTAATTATAATTATATTTATACTCCACTACATTGCTCCTCTTAAATTTATCCTGAAAATATGTAAAGGCGAGTTTAAATCACGCGTGTTTAATAAGTAAAAATGAGGCGGTTATATTGTCATCAAATACAAAAATAACGAACAAAGATTTTCCTCTTGGAATTAATGGATATACTTATGCTGATTTGCATCAGCCGCTTCGTCTTCGTGATTTACACAAGACATTTAAAGATTCTGTACAACAACATGATCAGGATTTATTTTCTGAATTTCAAGAATATCAGAACCGTCAGGGTGAAAATATGTCCCCACAAGTTATCTCTGATTTATTAATTCGCATGGCACCTTATGTAGGGAAATTTGTTACAAAGATTTTTCAGATAGAAGATGAAGTTGCTGCGCAAACCCAGTTGATAAAAGAAGAAGTCGATTCAATTTTTATCTATCGCAATGAAGTCGTCGGTAAATTAAAATTCAAAAATGAAGATATTTCAAATTGGGACATCGTAAAGATACGCTCTGATCTAGAACTATTGAAGAAAGCGGCCTTCCCTGTCGCTGCAAACGATCCGGATGCAGAAAGAAGTATCAGTCGTATCGGCGCAAAACTGATACGACTTGCAAACCATTATCAGCTTATTACTAAAGGTAAGCCTGAAGATCAATGTGATCACATAGATGATGCGGATATACAGGTATCGGAAATACGAAAATTAATCAGTGAAAATACGGATGCAAAAACTACTTTTAAATCTGCGCTTTCAGAAGAACAAACGTCTGAATTCATTAATAGATTATTAGATGTGGTTCAGCGTTGGAGTTATGCCGCACAAAATGATGATGAACTTTCAAAATTAGTTGTTGGATGGGTAAGTTTCAAAAACCCAAAGAAAACAGACTCAAATAATCTTGTTCATCACGAGATGAAGCAGCGTGATGGTTTTAAGACATGGGTTTGCCCTAAACATGAGCATAGACGTCGGGATGGTTTTAGTCTGACTGATCTACGTTTCAATACAAGAGAAACTCTATATGAAGTAGACCACTGCATCTATTGTCATGACCGAGATACAGATTCATGCTCAAAAGGCATGCGTAATAAAAAAACGGGTGGTTTTAAATCGACAGATATTGGTACCGCCATCACAGGCTGTCCACTTGAACAAAAAATTTCGGAAATGCATATCCTCAAACGGCAAGGGGACAATATCGGCGCGCTGGCACTTATTACGATTGATAATCCTATGGTTCCGGGAACCGGACATCGTATCTGTAATGAATGTATGAAAAGCTGCATTTACCAGAAAACAGAACCAGTTAATATCCCACAAATTGAAACGAATGTGTTAACTGATGTTCTGTTCATGCCTTGGGGATTTGAAATATATAGCCTGCTGACTCGCTGGAACCCGCTCAATATCAAACGTCCTTACGCCCTGCCATATAATGGTAAAAATACCCTAGTGGTTGGTTTGGGGCCAGCCGGATACACTTTATCACATTATCTTGTTAGTGAAGGCTTTGGCGTCGTCGGTGTCGATGCTTTAAAAATTGAACCACTGCCAAATAAACTCATTGGTACCAATGATAAATTACCAACGCCAGTAAAAGATTTCAGCGAACTCTATGAGGACTTGGATAAAAGAATGCTTGCGGGGTTTGGTGGTGTTGCTGAATATGGAATTACTGTTCGATGGGATAAAAATTTTCTCAAGGTCATCTACCTGAATCTTGCCAGACGTCAGTCCTTCAAATGTTATGGTGGTGTCCGTTTTGGCGGCACAATAACCATAGAAGAAGCATGGAATTTAGGTTTTGATCATATTGCTATTGCCAATGGTGCCGGCAAACCCACTATTATCGGGCTCAAAAACAACCTTATCAGAGGCATACGCAAAGCCTCTGATTTTCTCATGTCACTACAGCTTACCGGGGCAGCGAAGGAATCATCGCTCGCAAATTTACAAGTTCGTCTGCCAGCTGGAGTCATTGGCGGAGGTCTGACTGCCCTTGATACAACCACCGAGGTCATGGCGTATTATCCCGTTCAAGTTGAGAAAATTCTTCATCGTTATGAAAAACTGGTGTTAGAAAAAGGAGAGAAAATTATTCGTGCTCGTTATGACAAAGAAGAAATCATAATACTAGATGAATTTATACAGCATGGTCGTGCAATTTGTACAGAACGTAACAGAGCTAAAGCTGTTGGAGAATCACCAAACTTTCAACCATTGATTGACCAATGGGGCGGTGTCACCATGTTCTATCGCAAAGGAATTAAGGATGCACCAGCATATAAACAAAACCATGAAGAAATTCACGAAGCACTACAAGAAGGCATTCAGCTTGCTGAAGGCATGAGTCCTTATGAAGCTATTGAAGATGAATATGGTGCATTAAAAGCGGTTAATTTTGACTTGCTGGTTGAAAAAGAAGGTAGATGGATCGGTGAAGATAATTTACTGAATGTCCCGTTACGCAGTCTATTTATTGCTGCTGGGACTTCACCAAATACAATCTATGAGCAGGAAATTCCCTACACCTTTCGCATGGATGGTAAATTCTTCCAACGTTATGAGCCACGTTGGAACAACTCCAAACTTCCCGAACTGGTACCAATGGATGATGCAGCACAACCAAAGATTGGCAAACCCGCGCCTATGACATCGTACTGTAGAAACGGAAGATTTATATCTTTCTACGGCGACAATCATCCTGTATATGCGGGTAACGTCGTTAAAGCCATGGCCAGCGCTAAAGATGGTTATCCTTATGTTGTTAAATTATTCGAACAAGAACTAAAAACACTTGATCCTGAAAAGCAGATGGATAGAGATCAATCCTTAAAAAAACTCTTTGATCATCTGGATAATGAATTGCTTGCGACAGTCGTAGAAGTTAACAGGCTAACACCAACTATTATAGAAGTGCTTGTCAAAGCACCTATGCAAGCCAGAAAATTCCAGCCAGGACAATTCTACCGCGTCCAAAATTTAGAAAGCCTAGCGCCAGTTTCTCATGGTACAGTGCTTGCTGCGGAAGGCTTAGCACTAACTGGTGCCGAAGTTAATAAGGAAACTGGAATCATTTCACTCATCACATTAGAAATGGGGAGTTCTTCAAAATTGTGTTCCTTGTGGAAACCGGATGATCCTCTTGTCGTTATGGGTGTTACAGGTGAGCCAACTGAAATCAGTGAAGGCATGACAATCATGCTAGTTGGCGGTGGTCTTGGGAATGCTGTGCAATTTTCTATCGGCAAGGCACTGCGTAAAACTAACAATAAAGTTATTTATTTTGCAGGTTACAAGAGTCCGACTGACGTGTTTAAAGTTAAAGATATTGAAGAGGCTTCTGACGTTATTGTATGGTCTGTTGACCCAGCACTTGGAGTCGAAACCATAAAACCGACACGGATACAAGACAGGACATGTATTGGCAATATTATTGAATCGATTGAATCCTATGCAAAAGGGCAGCTCGGTGAAATAACCATTAATCTGAAAGATGTTGATCAAATGATCGTTATCGGTTCTGATAAAATGATGGCGGCAGTAAAAAAAGCACGGGAGGAACAATTAAAACCCTATCTAAAACCTGAACACACGGCGATTGGATCGATTAATTCCCCTATGCAGTGCATGATGAAAGGTGTCTGTGCGCAGTGTTTATGTAAACACGTTGACCCTCATACTGGAGAAGAATATTTTGTATATTCCTGTTACAATCAGGATCAGGATTTGGACAGGGTAGATTTTTCAAATTTAGATGCCCGTCTCAGGCAAAATACCGTACAAGAAAAATTATCTGATTTGTGGCTAGATTATGTACTCGGGTCACAAGCTTAAACTCAGTTAAAAGCTTGGTAAGGTCACTATCATTACTACATTAATTTGTCATATTAATTCATGCCTTAGTGCATAATTTTTGTGATATTAATTTAAATTCTATCTTGGAATTTTATCTATAAAACGTTCGTATTTTAGAAAATTTAGGTCATTAATAAATAAAATCATTCTTAACGAAAGAGTGTAATTATCTATAATAAGAAAAATTAAATACGCATCCTTTAATAATTTATTTTTATTTTCTTTAGCTGCCAATTCTAAAAAATACTCGTTGTAATACGGTATCTGCTATAATATTCTCGTGAAGGCACTGCAAATTAAAAATCTAAAAAAGACCTACAAAAATGGTTTTCAGGCCTTAAAAGGAATTAACCTAGAAATCAGTGAAGGAGATTTTTTTGCCCTGCTCGGACCAAATGGCGCAGGAAAATCAACAACCATTGGCATTGTTACTTCTCTGGTAAATAAGACTGATGGAGAAGTAAGTATTTTTGGTCTGAATATTGATTCCCACTCTATTGAAGCAAAATCACTTATAGGCTTCACCCCTCAAGAAGTAAATTTTTCGCAATTTGAAAGTCCGCTTGAGATTCTCATTAATCAGGCTGGTTACTACGGGATAAATAAAAGGGTGGCGTATGAGCGTGCCGAAGAATATATGAGTGTCATGGGGCTTTGGGGGAAACGTAACGACCCTTCTCACACATTATCAGGCGGCTTGAAACAAAGATTGATGATGGCTCGTGCACTAATTCATAAGCCAAAATTACTGATACTTGATGAACCGACCGCAGGGGTTGATGTTGAATTGCGGCGTTCAATGTGGGATTTTTTAATCAAGATTAACGAACAGGGAACGACAATAGTGCTAACAACACATTACCTTGAGGAAGCTGAAAATCTTTGCAGAAACATCGCTATTATCGACAAAGGAAATATTATTGAAAATACTTCAATAAAATTAATCCTGTCAAAACTAGATATTGAGACATTTATTTTTGATATAAAGAAGCTCCAATCAACCGCGCCGAATATCAATGATTATAATTACCTTATGATCGATGATTCAACATTACAAATCGATATATCCAGACAACAAAGTCTTAATAATTTATTCAAACAATTATCCGAGCAAAAAATTGAAGCGCTCAGTATGCGGAATAAATCTAATCGCCTTGAGGAGCTATTTATCAGACTCCTTGAAGAAAATAAATCTGACAGCTAAACATGAATACAAATTTATATTTCACTGCATTTCGTACCATTGTTACCAAAGAGGTGAATCGGTTTGTGCGTATCTGGGTACAGACTGTCTTGCCTCCCGCAGTTAGCATGTCGCTCTATTTTGTCATTTTTGGTAATCTGATAGGATCTCGTATCGGACAGATGGATGGATTCAATTATATCCAGTATATAGCGCCCGGTATTATTATGATGTCTATCATCAATAGCTCTTATGCTAATGTTGTCTCATCTTTCTTTGGAGCAAAATTTCAAAAACATATTGAGGAAATGTTGGTTGCACCCATTCCCAATATAATAATACTGAGTGGTTATGTCGCTGGAGGGGTTGCTCGAGGTATGGCGGTAGGTTTTGTGGTTACACTGACTGCGCTATTTTTTACTGAACTGCACATCGAACATCCTCTGATAGTAATTAGCGTTGCACTACTCACATCAACTCTTTTTTCTCTAGCTGGGTTTATAAATGGAATTTTTGCCAAAAAATTTGATGATATTGTCATTATTCCATCTTTTGTACTCACCCCGCTCACTTATCTAGGCGGTGTTTTTTACACAATCAGCCTATTGCCTGAATTTTGGCAAACGGTTTCAAAAATTAATCCTATATTCTATATGGTCAATGCATTTCGTTATGGCATGTTAGGAGTATCAGATATTAATATTCAGCCTGCATTCGTAATTATATTAATATTCATTGTTATACTTTTCAGTTTTTGTCTTTATCTATTAAATAAAGGCACGGGAATTAAAGTTTAAGCGCTGTTATTTGCCTTGATAGATACATCCTGAATTACATGTTTCCTTAACAACAATTTTTTTCAGTGCTGGTAAATCAGGGAGTAATTTTAACCACACCCAACGCGCAAGATTCTCGCTGGTAGGATTCTCCAAGCCTTCTATCTCATTTAGGTAGTTATGGTCTAACTGTTCAAATATAGGATTAAACTTACTTTTTAACTGTATAAAATCCATTACCCAACCTAGTTTTGGATCGATATCTCCCTCTACATGAATCTCTATTCTAAAAGAATGGCCGTGCAGTCTTCTACATTTATGGCCTTCAGGAACATTAGGTAAAAGGTGTGCCGCCTCAATTGTAAATTCTTTGTATATATCCATATAATTATATTAACTCATTAATTTTTTTGATATTGCTACCCCTGCCTTCCGGCAGGGATAAACAAGTATTATCCGCTCTCCTGTTTAAATGTCTGGTAGATTTTTGAGGCCTGTTGCCAGATCTCGCCCGGCTTGCCTGTGCCGATAAACTCGGCATCCAGCTTTACCACTGACACAATTTCCCATATGGAACCGGTAATCCATATTTCATCAGCCTGTCTTAATTCTTTTTCAGAGATGCTCGTTTCTTCGCAGGCAATATCTGATGCTGATAATAGTTCAACAAGCAAATCTCTGGTGATACCTGGGAGTAGGCTGCCGTCTTTGGGGGGGGTCTTAACAACACCGTCTTTGACAATAAATATATTACTTGCTGCTCCCTCTGTGACATTACCATCTTTCACCAACAGTGCTTCAGTTGCCCCTGCTTGGCTTGCCTTATGTCTTAAGATCACGCTGGGAAGTAAAGTAATGGCCTTTATATGGCAAAGTTTCCATCTGATATCTTCTGCAACAATAGCAGATATTCCTGCTTCATAATTCTTTTTAAGTAACGGCCTGCTCATTGCAAATATAGTTTGTTTTTTTGCCGTTGCTATAGCGTGATCTCTTTCTGAAACACCTCTGGTAACTTGAATATATAAAGAATGATCTTCTGCGGGGTTCTGGCGAATCAATTCACACAATATTTCTTGCCACTGCGCTAAATCATAAGGTCTTTCAATATATACTTCATCAAGGCTACTATTTAGCCTTTCTATATGGTTTTTTAATCTGAAAATATGCCCGTGATATACAGGAATCACCTCATATACACCATCAGCAAATATAAATCCCCTATCTAGTACAGAGATCTTAGCTTTTTCAATCGGTATATATTGACCGTTCAGATAAACAATAGAAGACATATTACAATTTACTCAAGGAGTAATTTAAGACTATCTTTCAGACGTACTATAAAACTCCCTTCATTAATCGATTGCAAGGCAATTAATTCTGCCTCTACGACTTCATCATCTGCAAGATTAATCTTTAGACTGCCCTGTATATCTCCCTTGGTTAAGGGTGCGATATATTGATCAAATAAATCAAATGTAGTTGTTAGCTTACCTTTTTGACCTCTAGGGAAGGTAATATAAAGATCGGCATTTATGCCCAAGCCCAAATTATCAATATCGCCCTTCCATATTTTCACATAAGTGATACCTTCTTTAGCACTATATATCTTCTGTGTCTCAAAGAATCGGAAACCGTAACCAAGCAATGACTGGCTTGCTTCTACTCTTGCGGCATCACTCTGAGCACCCATTACCACCGATATAAGCCTCATGTTATCTCTCTTTGCCGAGATAACTAGGCAAAATCCCGCATCCTCTGTATGTCCTGTCTTTATACCATCGACACTTGGATCGCGCCAAAGTAACTTATTTCTGTTTTGTTGAGTAATATTATTAAAGGTAAATTGTTTCACAGAATGCAGGTCGTATATTTCAGGTGCATCTCTGATTAGAGCCGCCGCAAGAATTGCCATATCTTTTGCTGTTGTATAATGCTGCTCATCTGGCAGCCCAGTACTGTTTGTAAAATGACTATTTGTCATCCCTAACCTACTAGCATATTGATTCATAATATCTGAAAATGCTTCTTCACTGCCAGAGATATGTTCTGCTAATGCCACACTGGCATCATTACCAGACTGGATTATTACACCTCGCAATAAGTCACCAAGTAATACTTTCTTGCTCGCCTCTATAAACATACGTGAGCCAGGCATCTTCCATGCATTTTTACTTATTAAAACTTCATCATCTTGTGATATTCTGCCTGCGATTAATTCTTTTGAAATAACATAGACTGTCATCATTTTGGTCAAACTTGCTGGAGGAATTTTCTGGTCAATGTTTTTTGATGCCAAAATTTTTCCACTGTTAAAATCCTGAAGTAGATATGAATTTTCCTTCATGCTGGGCGGAGCAGGAATTGCAATGATTCCAGCATAAGCAATAGAGCTAAATAATAATTGCCCGACAAGTAGTATAAGTATATTTATATGCATAAGGTTTTATATATAATTATTTTAGTTAAAAATGATATGGTGATCATATTCACCAAGCCGAATTAATTGTTGCACTGTATTATCTGCATTCTCTATATCAAATAATGAGCCTATTCCTACTCTATAGAACGATCTGTTATCAATGATTGAACGGTATATTTTTACCAATGTTGTTGCCAATATTATTTATTTTTCTGCGTTATTTAATTCAGAAAAATCATCAGCCTGTATATAAAAATCTACCGGCAAACGATCAGGATAATATGTTTTAGTAGGTGTATTGCGATTTTTAGGCACCTGCTTAGATGTATATTCTAGACCTACGACACGTATTTCCACCAGACCTGTGCCTTTAGCAATAATATCAAGTTTTACAGCAGCCGAATAAGATAGGTCTATAATCCTGTTGTCATGAAAAGGCCCTCTGTCATTTACCTTGACAATGATTTTCTTGCCATTATCAAGGTTAGTAACTTCAACATAAGCAGGCAATATTATAGTTTTATGTGCTGCCGTCATTGCATACATATCGTAGGTTTCACCGTTTGATGTTCGCTTACCGTGGAATTTTTTACCGTACCAGGACGCAATGCCACGTTGAGTAAATCCCGCATTGTCATCCATTACATAATATCGTTTACCGAAGACAACGTACGATTCTGAATTTCCATATTTACTCCTAGTTTCCATTTTTGGAATGGCATCAGGCACAGATGAAATATCTATATCTACATCACGAGCATTATCACGCTGAACAGTAACAGAAGAACATCCGACGAATGCCAGAAAAATGAGCAGTAGGAAAATATAATGATATACGCTTTGATTGTAAGTATTATTTTTCAATAGTAGTTTCTTTCTCATATTCTTTTTTTATTGCTTCTGATAACTGATAAACGACCATGGCATATGATGCGCTATGATTATAGCGCGTAATTACATAAAAATTATGCAACCCTATCCAATAATCATCACTTTTTTTTTGCTCAAACCTCATCACTTTCAGCAAAGTATCTTCTGAAAGATCTTTGTCATGAATGATATTATAATTCTTTAAATTGCCTGCCTTGATATTTGGCATAAGATCTTTATCTATAATTGTATCTACTTTGTCACCTGTAACATGTACAGGGTATGTTATTGCTGCTCCTGACTCCCATTCATGCCGACTAAAATAATTCGCAATACTGCCAATAGCATCAACAGGACTCTGCCAAAGATCTTTCTTGCCATCTTTATCAAAATCCACAGAAAAATTTCTGTAGCTGCTGGAAATAAATTGCGGGATACCCATCGCCCCTGCATAAGATCCCTTTAACAAGAGTGGATCCACATTCTGTTCTCTGGTTAGCAATAAAAACTGCTCTAATTCATTACGAAAGAATTTTGCACGCTTTGGATAATGAAAGGCGAGTGTCGCCAGAGAGTCCATTACTTTATCTTTACCTTTATATTGTCCGTACTGTGTTTCTACTCCTATAATGGAGGTGATGATCTGAGGTGGAACGCTATAGATTTCCTCGGCTCTGTCTAAGGTAGATTTATGTTTTTTCCAAAATGTAACACCTTTTTTGATTCGAGAATCTTGTAAAAATATTTTACGATATTTATACCAAGCCAATCTTTCAGCAGGCTGCGACATGGCTTTTAGAACTTTATTTGAATATTTTGTTCCACCAAACAATATTCTCAATTCATTAGTACCAAATCCATGTTTTCTCACCATCTCATCAATAAATTTATTTACCTGTTCGTAATCTAGAGATTGAGCAAAGCCAACATTTGGCAAAAATAGAACCAATAATAAACTTACTTTTGATAGATTACGCATATATATCCATAATTAAAAAATTATTATTCAGGGTATTCAGCCTGCTAATATTCTGCGATGCGTCTGTATTGACATGAGAATACCGAAAGCCAGCATCAATGTAACCATTGATGTTCCTCCATGACTGATTAACGGTAAAGGGATGCCAACCACAGGCAACTGACCTATCACCATACCCATATTGACAAATACATAAACAAAAAATGTCAGTGTTAGTGCTGCAGCCAGTAATTTTCCATATGTCTGTTGTGCATTCATTGCAATATACAAACCTCTAAAAATGATAAATAGGTAAATAGAAAGCAGGAGTAGCACGCCCATTAAACCAAATTCTTCGCAATAGACTGCAAAAATAAAATCAGTTGAGCGCTCTGGCAAAAATGCCAAATGAGATTGCGTGCCATTTAGCCAACCTTTGCCATAGAGTCCACCCGATCCGATGGCAATCATAGACTGAATAATATGATAACCGGAACCCAAAGGATCTTGCTCCGGATCAAACAAGATTAAAATACGACGTCTCTGATAATCATGCATAAAATGCCAGAGTATCGGTGCGAACAAACTGCAAAATGCAACGAAGGTCGCGATAAATTTCCAACGCATCCCCGAAATAAACAAAACAGAAAGTCCTGCGGTTGCTACCAATAATGAAGTTCCCAAATCGGGTTGTTTCGCAATTAAGCCAACAGGCAGGAGGATGAGCAACCCGACGATAAAGATATTACCATAACTTGGAGGCAATGATTTGTTAGAAAGATAGCGAGCGACAACCATAGGCACAGCTAATTTCATGAGTTCAGAAGGTTGAAATCTAAAGAGCCCAACATCCAGCCAACGCTGAGCCCCCCTGCCAGCGTACCCTACCCACAGCACTATGACTAACATGATGATCCCTATGATAAAAATCCATATCGACCATCTTTCAATGGTGCTTGGCGATAATTGCGCCACTAAAAACATTAATACAAAAGCGATAGTCATGCGTACAATTTGTCGGATTAAAACACCAATATCCTCCCCGCCAGCACTATAAAATATAGTCAAACCCAAACCGCACAACATCAACAAACCAAAACACAAAGGTACGTCTATATGAAATCGTTGAAAGAGAGACTGTTGTTCAAAATGGCTCATTTAAGATTCCCATGCTCATCCAGCAAATAGTGATCAAGTAATTGCCTAGCAATAGGTGCAGCAGTTGCTGATCCGTCTCCACCATTTTCTACAATAATGGCCAGTGCTATTTTAGGTGTCTCGACAGGAGCAAATGCAATAAATAATGCATGGTCTCGAAACTGTTGCGGTATATCATCGTCGTCTTCATCCTGCCCAATGCTCACTACTTGTGCTGTTCCTGTCTTTCCAGCAAACTTATAGGCAGCATTAGCGCCGCTGAGTCTGGCAGTCCCTCTCCCTCCATGAACGACACCTTCCATAGCTTGTATAATATAATCCCAATATTCCTTTTTGTAGTCATCAACATAGTTCGGGGTTGTAAATGGCAATATTGTGAATTCTCCTGAAACAGGATCGCTTGTTTTATTTACTAATCTTGGAGAAACACGTTTACCATGGTTAGCCAAGATAGCGGTTGCTGTGGCGAGTTGTAAAGGTGTTGTTAAGACATAACCCTGACCAATGCCAGCGATTAAAGTTTCACCAGGGTACCATGGTTGATTCAATACTCGACGTTTCCACTCGATAGAGGGAGCCAATGCCGGTGATTCTCCACCAATATCAATCCCCGTCTTACGGCCAAAGCCAAAATTCGTTAAAGCTTTATTCAGTCTAGTTATACCGAAATCGTGCGCCAATGCGTAAAAATAAACATCGCAAGATTCTATAATTGCATCCTTTAAGGCTAAATGACCATGTCCATCTTTTTTCCAGTCACGATAACGATGTTCATGGTTCTTTAATGAATACCAACCCTTACACCAGGTTTTTTCAGCATTCTCTCTAATGCCGAGTGTGAGTGCCGCGATTCCTAAAAAAGGTTTTACAGTCGAACCTGGAGGATATTTGCCATTAAGCGCTCGGTTGACAAGAGGCGTGTCCTTGTCATTCAGTAACACCTTGTATGACTCTGAATCTATACCGTTTACGAAAGGGTTCGGGTCATAAGCGGGCGCACTGACAAGCGCCAAGATATCTCCATTTTCAGGATCCATAGCAACGATCGATCCGCGTTTCTCAGACATAAGATTAGCTGCAACAGTCTGTAGTGAAAGATCCAAGGTCAAATGAATATTTTGACCAGATTTTGGTGAGGCTTTTTCAAGAACACGGATGATGATGCCTTGAGCATTGACTTCAACTTGTTGATGACCTACACGCCCATGTAATAAATCTTCATATGCTTTCTCAACACCAAGTTTCCCAATATGAGTTGTGCCTAGGTAATCTGACTCATTAATATTTTGCAGATCTTTCTTATCAACACGGGCGACATATCCCAATACATGCACCAAATTTGATTTCTTGGGATAACGGCGATAAAAACGAACAATCACTTTAGCACTGGGAATCTTATGTCGATCGACAGAAAAACGTGCGATTTCATCCTCTGACAAATTAAATTTAAGCGGTATGCTCTCGAGATGTCTTTCGTCTTGCTGTAGTTTTTTGAAACGATTAATATTTTCTTCATCAATATCAATCAATCTGGAAATCTGGCTTATTGTCTCGTCCAAATTCTCAATTTTCTCTGGAATTAATTCCAGACTAAATGAAGGATGATTGTCTGCGACCAAAACACCGTCTCGACTAAAGACCAGTCCCCGGATCGGCGGAATCGGTAAAATCTTAACTCTGTTGTTTTGAGATAAGGTAGTAAAATAATCATATCGAATCACTTGCAAATAAAACAAGCGTCCAACAAGTATTATTACTAATAAAATAATTATTACCACTGCAGTATAAATACGAAAACGAACGAGTCTTGATTCCTCTTTAATATCTTTAAGTGTAAACTTTAAACCCATAATTTGACGAGTATTACTATTAGCTCACGTGATACTTGCGGCGTATGTCCCTAAGAATAATAAACAACCATGGCCACAGAACCATACTGCTTATTGAGGGCATCCAATAAGTCCATGTCTGAGAGGGTATTCCCATAATCTTATTAACCCATAAGGCAATAAGTAAATAAATTATAATTACGAACCCGATTAGACAGGATTGTTGAACCAACGGGAAAATACGAAAACGTTTGTGAGTCTGAAACACAAAATAAGCGATCAATGTCAAACTCATGGCATTTTGACCTAGTAAGACACCTTGTTGTACATCCAGAAACAGACCCAGACACCATGCAATCCCGATGCCTATCCTGTGCGGTAGTGCCATACACCAATAAATAAACACCATTATAACCCAAGCAGGTCGCCAATCATTGCCCCAGGCAGGCAAAGGTAAAGCTGTTAATATAAATGCAATTAGCAAGCTTATAAATATTATCCAGCCACCGTTATTTTTATTTAACATTTACAGTCTCGCTTACATGTCCGCATCAACAACTGGAGGCTCAACATCTAGTAATGACCGGAAGTCCGTTCCTAGCCAAACCAATAATACCTGTCGACTCTTTTTAAGTTGGGCGCTGGGGGTGATAGTCACCTTTGCAAAAGGTTCTCCTAGAACACGACTAATACTACGAACAACACCTACAGGGTATCCATACGGAAATCTTCTCCCCAATCCTGAAGATATCACTAAGTCACCTTCTTTAATATCAACATTATTGGATAGATGCTCCAGTTGTAGAATATGACTTTGACCTGTGCCCGCAGCAACTGATCTTAGTCCGTTACGATTGATTTGCACTGGAATTGCATGCGCAGGATCAGTCAACAAAAGTACTGTGCTGGAAAATGGTCCGACATGAATTACTTGACCCATCACACCGTTGGCATCAACAACAGGCTGACCGTTGTAAACACCTTCACTTTGACCTTTATTAATCGTGATTTTATGTCTGAAGGATTGCAAATCAACCGCTAATAATTCTGCAATAAGTACTCGTTCATCAAGCCGTTTAGATGAGCGCAGCATATCCCTGAGATGCTCATTTTCTGCTTCAAGAATTTCATATTTCTGTATTTTTGAACCAAGCACCAACTGCTCATTACGCAACCGGGAGTTCTCTTCCATCAACTTAGCTCGCGTTGTCAGTTCCTTTGATGTCCAACTAATGACTGTAATAGGCAGATTGGCAACATATTGTAAAGGATAGACAAAAACCGAAAGTACCGAGCGCACTTTCTCTAGGTGACCATATCGATGGTCAACGGCCATTATGATTAATGAAACCAAGATGAGTGCAACAACGCGCACATTGATAAATGAACTCTTGAGAAACAGCGTACTAATCGCCTGCCTCCTTCTTGATAAAAAAACTATGCTATTCAACAGCTAAGATATCGTCACCGTACTCCCCTATTATTTCAAGGTAATGGCCGCCGCCTCTGGCTACACAGGTCAAGGGATCTTCTGCAATAATGACTGGCAGACCTGTTTCTTCCATTAAGAGTCGATCTAAATCGCGCAACAATGCACCGCCACCTGTGAGCACCAAACCTACTTCGGCAACATCTGAGCCAAGCTCTGGCGGTGTTTTTTCCAATGCATTTTTGACAGTATCCGTAATACCAGACAATGGTTCTTGCAGAGCTTCAAGGATTTCGTTGCTGTTTAAGGTGAAACTACGAGGGATGCCTTCCGCTATATTACGACCACGAACCTCAATTTCTTTAATCTCCTCCCCTGGATAAGCACAACCAATTTCGATCTTAATTCGCTCCGCAGTGGCTTCACCAATCAAGCTGCCATAATTTCGGCGGATATAACTGATAATCGCTTCATCAAATCTATCCCCGCCAATACGCACTGAATCGGCATAAACAATACCATTCAAAGAAATGATCGCAACTTCCGTCGTGCCCCCTCCTATATCAAGCACCATAGAACCTCTTGCATCACTGACCGGCATACCTGCGCCAATCGCTGCTGCCATAGGCTCTTCAATTAAGTAGGCTCTTCTCGCGCCTGCACCACTGGCAGATTCCCGGATTGCACGTCTTTCTACTTGTGTAGAACCACAGGGGACGCACACCAGCACTCTAGGGCTAGGCTTAAACATGGTGCCCCCGTGAACACGGCGTATAAAATATTGAAGCATTTTTTCAGTAACGGTAAAATCCGCAATGACACCATCTTTCAATGGACGAATCGCTGTAATATGCCCAGGCGTTCTACCTAACATATTTTTTGCTTCAATACCCACAGCTATGATTGACTTGGTATTGATTTTATTGCCGTCGTTCCTCACGGCAACAACTGAAGGTTCATTTAAGACAATGCCCTTGCCTCGAACATAAATAAGTGTGTTAGCTGTGCCTAAATCGATCGAAAGATCGTTAGAGAACATACCTTTGATTCTATTAAACATGGATTGCTTTGATTTATTTTATGGTTAAATTAAATATGATACGCTTTAGTGGAAAAAGCTTGGCTAATTTCAGCTTAAAAACAAGCGCCTAGGCATAGCTGCTTGAAAAAGGTCTATTGCGGCGTTTGCTACGGAATCACCAAAGGTGCTTATTTTACTCATTTTCTGGCTTTTTAGGGTTAATTTTAGGGTAATTGCAAGGCTCCTTGCAGAAACTTTCCTGCTTAATGCCGTAACTGTAACAATGAGTATCACTTTGGGCAAGTGATAGATAGAATGTGATAAATTTCCAATGGTAAATAAAACTAATAGCAGGATATTGAATGTCTCTAGATAAGTCTGATATCAACAAAATTGCCTGGTTGGCGCGTCTTCGTATTGCAGAAGAAGATATCCCAAATTACCTTCATGATGTGTCTAACATTTTAAAGCTGGTTAAGAAAATGAATGATGTAGATACAGATAATATCGAACCACTTGCCCATCCGCTGGAACTCACCGCCAGACTTAGGAGTGACAAAGTCACAGAAACTAATCAGCGGACACATTTTCAAAAATGTGCCCCGTCTGTAGATAATGGTTATTATCTTGTTCCGAAGGTTATTGAATAAACAAGAAGGTCAAACCCTCAAGACTACGATCTCCGTAGAGATCTTTAGCTAAACACGCTACAGGATAAACATAATACAAAAAGACATTGTCATAAATATTTACGGAATTTCATGCACAATAAAACAATCAAAGAATTAAACAGCGCATTGCAAAATAAAGAATTCAGCAGTGAAGAACTTGTATCATCTTATCTGTCTCGATGTGAATTACATAATGCAGATTTAAACTGCTTCATTAGTTTGATACCTGAAGAAGCCATAGAACAGGCTAAATCTGCAGATAAAAAAATACTAAGTGGTAATGCGAAGCCATTGACAGGGATTCCTCTGGCGCATAAAGATATCTTCTGTACTAGAGGCACAAAGACTAGCTGCGGCTCAAAGATGCTGGATAATTTTATTGCTCCTTATGATGCGACTGTTGTTGCTCGTTTGCACGAGGCAGGCATGGTGATATTAGGCAAAACCAATATGGATGAGTTTGCTATGGGCTCAACAAGCGAAACCAGCTTCTATGGTGCAACTAAAAATCCATGGGATACGAATCGTGTTCCTGGTGGTTCTTCAGGGGGATCGGCGGCGGCGGTAGCAGCAAAACTTGTTCCTGTTGCAACAGGAACGGATACTGGAGGTTCAATTCGCCAACCTGCTTCCTTATGCGGAATAACTGGCCTGAAACCCACCTATGGCAGGGTTTCACGCTACGGCATGATTGCTTACGCATCTAGTCTCGATCAAGGAGGCCCTATGACACAAACGGCTGAAGATGCCGCCATCATGTTAAATGCTATGGCAGGTTTTGATGAACGTGACTCAACGTCAGCAGAGCAACCTATTGAAGATTACACAAAAAATCTCAATGCAAACCTCGACGGGCTGACAATTGGCTTGCCCAAACAATATTTTGATGACCGACTTGATGCCAGCATTGAGTCTGTAATGCAAACAGCTGTCAAAGAGTTAGAGAATCTTGGTGCAAATATTAAAGAAATTGAATTACCGAATTCAGAACTATCCATCCCTGCGTATTACGTGATTGCAACAGCAGAATGTTCGTCTAATCTGGCACGTTTTGACGGGGTTCATTTTGGGCATCGTTGTGATGACCCGGAAGATTTGACTGATCTATATCTACGATCACGCGCTGAAGGGTTTGATAAAGAAGTGAAACGACGAATCATCACCGGAACTTATGTTTTGTCTGCTGGTTATTACGATGCCTATTATCTAAAAGCACAAAAACTTCGCCGTTTAATACGTGATGATTTTCGCAGGGCACTTGAAAATGTTGATATCATTATCGGACCCACCGCACCACAAGTAGCTTTTAAACTAAATGAATTCACTGATGATCCTGTTAGTATGTATCTGTCAGACATTTACACCGTATCAGTAAATCTGGCTGGGCTACCTGCCGTCTCTGTGCCTGCTGGTTTTGTCACAGAACTCCCGGTAGGCATGCAAATCATCGGCGATTATTTCTCTGAAGCAAAACTGCTGAACATTGCACATAAATTCCAACAGGCCACAGACTGGCACCAGCAGTCTCCCAAGGGGTTTGAATAATCATGCAATGGGAACCAGTGATTGGGCTTGAGATACATGCCCAGCTTGCCACCAAAAGTAAAATATTTTCAAGTGCCGCAACGACCTATGGCGCACAAGCAAATACTCAGGCCTGTGCCGTAGATTTAGGCCTACCGGGAGTTTTACCCGTGCTCAACCAGAAAGCTATTGAGATGGCGATCAAATTTGGTCTGGCGGTGGATGCCCATATTGCTGATAAATCAGTCTTTGCGCGCAAGAATTATTTTTATCCTGATCTACCAAAAGGCTATCAAATCAGTCAATTTGAATTGCCGATTGTCGGCAATGGCAGCATTGAAATTCAACTAGCTAACGACAGTAAGAAAACCATTGGTATCACTCGCGCCCATCTAGAAGAGGATGCTGGAAAATCTGTCCATGATGGCTTCTTTGATAACACTGGTATCGATCTCAATCGTGCAGGCACGCCATTAATCGAAATTGTCTCAGAACCAGACATGCGTTCTGCTGAAGAGGCGATTGCCTATTTGAAAAAGATTCATGCCATTGTTCGTTATCTAAAAATATGTGACGGCAATATGCAGGAAGGTTCATTTCGATGTGATGCCAATGTTTCTGTACGACCCAAAGGCCAAAATGAAATGGGCACGCGGACTGAACTAAAAAACCTAAATTCCTTTAAATTTATCGAACAAGCAATCAACCACGAGGTTGTACGTCAAATAGATATCATCAAATCCGGTGGCAAAGTCATTCAGGAAACGCTTTTATATGACCCACATAAAAACGAAACAAGAACCATGCGCAGCAAAGAAGAAGCTAATGATTACCGCTACTTCCCAGATCCAGATTTACTTCCTGTTTGTTTGAATCAAAAAACTATAGAGGCGATAAAAGCAGAACTTCCAGAGTTACCAGAAACAAAACGTAAAAGATTCATCAGCGAATACGGCCTGTCAGAATATGATAGTGATGTCTTAACAAGCAATCGTGATCAGGCAGAATATTTCGAGACCGTCGTAAAAAGCGCCGATGGTGAAGCAAAGTTAAGTGCAAATTGGGTAATGGGTGAACTCTTGGCAAGTTTAAATAAAAATAATACAGATATTTCAGAAAGCCCCGTTAGTGCAGAAATGTTAGGCGGCATGGTAAAACGCATTAAAGACAACACCATCTCCAGTAAAATGGCCAAACAGGTATTCGAAGCCATGTGTAAGGGCGCAGGAAATGCCGATGAAATCATTGAAAAAAAAGGCTTAAAACAAGTTACAGATACAGGCACTATTGAGAAATTAATTGATGATGTCATTGCAGCGAACCCTAAGCAAGTTAAACAATATCAGGAAAGCCCTAAAGAAAAACAAGGAAAATTAATCGGATTCTTTATTGGACAAATAATGAAACAATCTAAAGGAAAAGCCAACCCACAAAAAGCCAATCAATTGTTGCAAGAAAAATTAAAATGAATGGGTGTCGTCACGGATGAATAAGCCAAGACATTTCACGAAACCAAAGCCAACGTCTGAGTAGTTATCATAAAACCATGTATACTGATACAGCCAGACACGAACGAATAAAAAAAGAGGTTTCTATCATATTATTTTTTAGAACCTATATACATTAATTTAACAAGTTATCTCTTAATATATAGCCAGAGTTGTTAATGATGAAAAAATGCCTGTTTTATACATTTTTATTTATTTTCTTTGTTACAGCTGTAGTGACACTTCTTGGAATCACTAAGGTTTTCACCATCGAAGATAAGTACCTAACGCCGTTGTACTTGGCTTTATTAATTGAGTTGGTCGTTACAGTTACAGCGGTATATCGTAAAACAGACTTTTTTGATGATGCAAAAGATAAATCCATCGAAAGTATAAGTGTAGCTGGTTCGAACATCAGTAGCTCAAATACTACAATTCAAGAACCTTTAATAAAGCAACCAATCTCTCAAACTCAAGACCAATTACTGAATATAGATGATTATTTTAATAAACTTGAGTCTCTTGATGGGAGGTTTAAAGAACAATCAAATCTCAGAAAAGAAACTAATGGAAAGACAGTAGTTTTTTCTGGCACCGTTTATTCGGTATCTGATTGGATGGACGGGGCAATGATTATATGTAACCAAAGATCAGGAGGGATTGTATGCATAACCCTACCTTCTTCTAAGAAAGAAGACGCCTATTCTTTGCAAAAGGGCGATTTAATCAAGACGCATGGAATAATAAATACTACATCACTAATCATAGACTCTGACAATTTTGAGCGCCTTCAACTGGAAGGCTCTACCAGCACTGATAAAAAACCAACGATATAAAAATACGCGGTTGATTGGCAACGTTAGTGAAAGGATTGCCTCTCTTATATCGTACCGAATAGACGAATGATTGTAAGCACATTTGAACAGCACGTTCAAATGAACATAGCCACAAGACAGGAGAAAAAGCCTGAAAACTAACTACTTCTTATACAACCACTTCAAAACTCCATCCTGTATCTGCGTACCAACCCCGTTTTGAATGCCGGGATGATTTTGTAACATAACAACAACATAATTTTTATCACTTTGGCTGCGCACATATCCCGCCATCGCCCTTACACCATTAAGAAAACCAGTCTTCATTCTAATTTTCCCCGCAGGGATAGACCCTTTTAGACGCTTACGTAAAGTTCCATCAATGCCCAGCATCGGTAATGATGCCATAAATTCTGGTTGATAAGAGCTAAAATAAGCATGCTCTAGCAACTTACCCATGGTTGCCGCAGAGACTCTTGTCTTGCGTGACAAGCCTGAGCCATTATCCAACACTAATTCTGGTGCTGGTATGTCTACGGAGAGCAGCCATTCCTGTATCGCTTGTCGTCCCAATATTTTACTGCCCTTGCCTTCCTGGTCTTCGGATTTCAATTTTTCTTTACCAATCGTCAGTAATAACTGGCGCGCCATTACATTGTTACTGTATTTATTGATATGAGCAACAATCTCACCCAACGGCTTGGATGTAGCCACATAAAATGGTTTTTCTTCATTGATTTTGGTTTTCCCAAGCTTCCCGGAAATGGTTCCGCCCATACCTTCCCATAATGATTTGAATACACCATAGATATATTGATCATTTTGAATCATAGTACGTAATAACTGTTGATGACCACAGGAACGAGGATAATTTCCTGAAAATGTAACGACTACATCTTGTCCTTGTTTAGAAACCCTATGTTTAATTTTTTTATACTTTCCTCGGCATCTACCTTTGCTTAATTTCACTTTATTATTTATCTTCATTGTTGCTGCAGGAGGGTCAGCATAAATATGCAAAACATTTTTTTGTGGCGCAAAATGAAATTGATGTGCTTGGAAATTAACCAATGCAGCATCCGGGAATACGTTATATACCCGATAAGGTCTTTTATCGAAATTACTTGGTGAGCCTGTCTCGTCTTCAAACTCTTCATCGTCAATCAAAAAATCACCCTTAATATGTTTTAACCCTTTTGCTTGCAAGGTGAATAAAATATGCCAGAAAGCCTCTTTAACTAGGAACGGATCGCCTCCCCCACGCATAATCAAATTACCATCCAACGTGCCATTGCTCAGCGTTCCATCCAAGTAAAAATTAGTCTGCCACGTATAAGCAGGAGAAAGCAGTTCAAGTGCAGCGTAAGTGGTGATTATTTTGATACTGGATGCAGGATTGCGTGGAAAATCTTCGTGTAGCACAAGCAAAGGTTGTTGTGCGCCTATTTCTTTGAAATATAAACTCAAAGAATTATGAGGCAGATTGTGTTTCTTGAAGATACTCTGAACTTTTTTGGGCAAAATATCAAGATTAGCCCCTTGTGCGCTAGAACTTATCGCAAGAATTAATGCTCCAAAAATTATAGAGCTAATCTTATAGGTTGATTGCATATTATCAGATTCTTACACATGAGGAATGCCGAAGGTAAGCACTCAAGCTTAACACTTTAGAAAACAATCCCATAAGGTATGTTCAGGAAGGCATCCATAGGATGCATTTTCATTTATTCTTCTTTGGGTAAGTAAAAAAAGAATAAATTTACCTGCTGTTTATCAATTATCTGTATAAACTAAACTGAAGATTTATCTATACTTCTTCATCGGAAATCGGAACATCAGAAGCCGAATCATCAGAAATAGGCCTATTCATCAGCTCTACAATTGCCATTGGTGCCTTATCGCCTGAGCGAAAACCGCACTTCAAAATACGCAGATAACCGCCTGAGCGCTCTTTATATCTTGGACCTAATTCATTAAATAATTTAATCACTACGCTCCTGTGACGAAGACGTGAGAATGCCAAACGGCGTTTGGCTACTGAATCAGTTTTTGCCATGGTAATCAATGGCTCTGCAACACGCCGCAATTCTTTTGCTTTTGGCAAAGTTGTCTTAATTATTTCATTCTGCATCAGCGACACCGCCATGTTTCTAAACATAGCCTTACGGTGCGAACTATTACGATTTAATTGTCTTCCGCTTTTACGATGGCGCATTTTTAAATTCCCTCTAATAATCTGGCAGGAGTCCTTTCCCTTGTATCATTCAAACTTTGTGGCGGCCAGTTTTCTAGACGCATTCCCAATGATAAATCTCTTGATGCCAATACATCCTTAATTTCGGTCAATGATTTTTTGCCCAAATTTGGTGTTTTCAATAACTCAGCTTCACTACGTTGAATTAAATCACCAATATAATAAATGCTTTCTGCTTTCAAGCAATTTGCGGAACGCACTGTTAATTCCAAATCATCTACTGGTCGCAATAATGCTGGATCAGCCTCAGGTTCTTTTATGACGTTGGCTTCAATGGCTTCTTCTGCCTCCAAATCAACGAATACAGCCAATTGACTACGGAGAATACCTGCTGCTTCACGTACAGCATCTTCGGGATCTATAGTGCCGTCGGTTACAATCTCAAGAATTAACATATCCAGATTCGTCCGTTGCTCAACGCGCGCGCTTTTCACCTCATAAGTAATACGACGAATTGGGCTAAATGAGGCATCTAGTCTCAATCGACCAATAGCCTGATCTTCTTCGTCGCCACCAATAACTACCGGCTTGTAACCACGACCTCTAACCACCTTAATTCTCATGCTTAAATCGCCTGCTTTAGTCAAGTTAGCAATCACATGATCAGGGTTTGCTATTTCAATATCGTGGTCGACTGTGATATCACTAGCTTTAACCTCACCAGAACCACTCTTTTTTAATGTTAATGTTGCTTCATCTTTAGCATGCATGGTGACTGCCAACCCTTTAAGATTGAGCAAAATATCTGTCACATCTTCCTGAACACCCTCAATTGTGGTGTATTCATGCAATACATTATCAATTTCAACTTCGGTAACAGCGCAGCCAGGCATAGAAGACAGTAATACACGACGAAGTGCATTTCCTAATGTATGGCCAAAACCCTTATCAAGCGGTTCGATTGTAATCTTCGCGCTGAAATTATTAACCGAGACTACATCAACGCGATGTGGTTTTAATATTTCACTAAATGCTGCAGACATAATTATTTTTCCTATTTTTTTACTTTGGTATTTAACTATATTGAGTGCCTATCTATTTAGAATAAAGCTCAACAACTAACTGTTCATTAATTTCCGCTGGTAACTCATTTCTCTCTGGGACAGACTTAAAAGTTCCTTCCATTACTTTAGTGTTCACTTCCAGCCATTCAGGAAATGTAAGTTGCTCTGCAATTGCCAGAGAATCCCGAATCCGAACCTGTTTTTTACTCTTTTCGCGGACGGAAATAACATCAGAAGTATGCACTTGAAATGAAGGAATATTGACACCTTTACCATTAACTAATATTGATTTATGACTCACCAATTGGCGAGCTTCATTACGTGTTACACCAAAACCCATTCTATAGACGACATTGTCAAGACGACATTCCAAAATACTTAATAAATTTTCACCTGTAGATCCTTTACGTCTTGCAGCTTCCTTGTAATAAGAACGGAATTGTTTTTCCAAAACGCCATAGATACGACGCAGTTTTTGTTTTTCCCTTAACTGTAAAGCATAATCTGATAAACGCTTCTGCCGTGCCCCTCTATCACCAGGAATTTTGTCAATATGACATTTAGAGTCAATAGGCCTTGCTCTGTTTTTCAAAAACAGATCAGTTCCTTCACGTCGACTTAATTTACATTTTGGTCCTAGATAGCGCGCCATAATTTATACTCTATTCGTCCTATACACGGCGTTTCTTTGGTGGACGACAACCGTTATGAGGAACGGGCGTCACATCAGTAATATTAGTAATTTTGAGACCAACAGCATGCAAGGCTCTCACTGCAGATTCTCGGCCAGGCCCTGGACCTTTAATGAAAACCTCGAGACTCTTCATGCTAAATTCTAATGCCATTTCACCAGCCTTCTGGGATGCAATTTGCGCTGCAAAAGGGGTGCTTTTGCGAGAACCACGGAACCCACTGCCACCAGCAGTTGCCCATGAAAGCGCATTACCTTGGCGATCTGTAATCGTAATAATTGTATTGTTAAATGATGCGTGAATGTGAGCCATACCATTAACCACTGTTCTCTTAACTTTTTTGCGACCCTCAGAGCTTGAACTTGCCATATTTTGTTAACCTATATCCGATTATTTCTTAATAAGTTTGCGTGGACCCTTACGTGTCCTTGCATTGGTTCGTGTTCTCTGTCCTCTAAGGGGCAGGCCACGGCGATGACGAATTCCTCGATAACAACCAAGATCCATCAAACGTTTAATATTCATTGAGACTTCGCGCCTTAGATCGCCTTCTAAGCCATACTTGGTAATTTCAGAACGAATCTTGCTTAAATCACCTTCAGTTAATTCTCTAACCTTGATATCACCCTTCAAGCTAGTTGCATTGCATATATCGCGAGAACGTGTCTGACCGATACCATAAACATAAGTCAATGCAATACTCAGATGCTTGTTATCAGGTATATTTACACCAGCTACACGCGCCATTTATTTAGTTCCCCAGAAAATCTTTTTGACCATTGAATATTTTTTAACCTTGGCGCTGTTTATGTCTAAGATCAGAGCATATAACTCTAATGACACCTTTACGGCGAACAATCTTGCAATGACGACAGATTTTTTTAACGGACGCTCTTACCTTCATCTTAGTTCTCCATCAACCTGATTATCTTTTGCCGTGTTTCTTTAGATTGGCCTTTTTTAATAAAGAATCATATTGATGAGACATCAAATGAGCCTGTATTTGAGACATAAAGTCCATCACAACAACAACGATAATCAGCAATGATGTGCCACCAAAATAGAAAGGCACATTAAATTTTAAAATCAAAAATTCAGGCAATAAACATACCGAAGTAATGTAGATTGCGCCAGCTAACGTCAACTTGGTTAATACGTTATCCAGATACTCTGCTGTTTGTTCGCCTGGCCTCATTCCTGGAATAAAGGCACCAGATTTTTTTAAATTATCAGCTGTTTCTTTTGGATCAAAAACGATCGCTGTATAAAAGAAACAGAAAAATATAATGCCAGCAGCATACATCAATACATAAATGGGCTGCCCGGGTGACATTATTGTCGATATATCCTGTAACCAACGCATACCTTCACTTTGCCCAAACCAACCAGCAATGGTGGATGGAAAAAGAATCAAACTGGAAGCAAATATCGGTGGAATGACACCTGACATATTCAGCTTCAACGGCAAATGACTGGACTGTCCAGCATATTGCTTACGTCCAACCTGTTTTTTCGCATAGTTAATGGTTATTCTGCGCTGCCCTCTTTCGACAAATATAACACAACCTGTCACTACAATGGCCAATGCGAACAATACAAATACAGCTAAGGTATGTAATTCACCCGTTCTAGCCAACTCAACAGTTCCAGCAATAGCGGATGGTAATCCTGCAACAATACCTGCAAAGATAATCATGGAAATACCATTGCCAACACCACGTTCAGTGATTTGTTCACCCAACCACATCAGGAACAATGTGCCTGTAACAAGTGTTGTCATCGTGGTTATTTTGAACCCAATACCTGGATCCATGACCACTGCTAAACCGGCTGCTTGCTGACTCTCCAATAAGGTTGCCACACCAAATGCCTGAAATGTTGCCAAAATCACTGTGCCATATCGTGTGTACTGCGTAATCTTACGCCTGCCTGCCTCACCTTCTTTCCTTATCTGTTTTAGCCTCGGCTCCATGACAGTTAATAACTGCATAATAATAGAGGCGGATATGTAGGGCATAATGCCCAGCGCAATTACCGACAGCCTTTGCAAAGCACCGCCTGAAAACATATTAAACATATCCAGTATGGTGCCGCTTTGTTGCTCAAACATCATCGCCAACGCATTTGGGTTTATTCCAGGTACAGGAATAAATGAACACACTCTAAAAATAAATAATGCACACAAAAGGAAGAATAATCGCTGACGCAGCTCTCTCAATTTTCCTAATCCGGCGATGCCTCCAGAGATTGTAGGGTTAGATGTTGCCATTATTAATCCTCTAAGATTTTCCCGCCAGAGGCTTCTATCGCTGCGCGAGCGCCTTTTGTCACATTCAAACCTTTTACAGAAACAGGTTTCTCAATCTTTCCTGAATCAAGGATTTTTGCGCGCTTGATATTCTTAGAAATTAGATTAGCAGCCAACAAAGAATCTAGATCAACAACTTTAGCGTCAACTTTTTCAAGTTCTTGTAAACGTATTTCAGCCGTCACAGCTGACAGGGCAGAGCTAAACCCAACTTTAGGAAGACGGCGTTTCAAGGGCATTTGCCCGCCTTCAAAACCTACTTTATGGTAACCGCCTTTTCTTGACTTCTGACCTTTATGACCACGACCACATGTCTTGCCTGAACCACAACCAATGCCTCGACCAACACGTTTTCTATCTGGCTTTGATCCTGTTTGTGGTTTTAATGTATTCAGTCGCATTTTATGCTTCCTCAACGGCAAGTAAGTAATTTACCTTGTTTACCATGCCGCGATTTTCTGGAGTATCTTCTACCGTAACGGTGTGCCCAATTCGACGTAAGCCCAAACCTTGCACACAAGCTTTATGTGATGCTAAACGTTTGTTAGTGCCACGTTTTAATGTAACGTTTATTTGTTTCTTCTTTGCCATATCTAACCCAGTATTTCTTTTACTGTTTTTCCGCGTTTAGCCGCGATCATTTCGGGTGATGTGACAGATCTTAATGCACTCATAGTCGCACGGACAACATTAATTGGATTTGTTGAACCAATCGACTTAGCAAGCACATTATTAACACCTGCAACTTCGAAAACTGCACGCATCGAACCACCTGCGATAATTCCTGTACCTTCTGAAGCAGGTTGCATATAGACTTTTGCAGCACCATGTATGCCTGTCATTGCATAATGTAACGTGCCTTCATTTAAGGCGACTGGCGACATATTCTTACGCGCATTTTCCATTGCTTTTTGAATTGCAATTGGCACTTCTTTGGCCTTACCTCGACCAAAACCAACTTTACCATTGCCATCTCCAACAACGGTAAGTGCTGTAAAACCAAATTGACGTCCGCCTTTGACTACCTTGGCGACACGATTAACGTGAACCAACTTTTCAAGAAGATTTTCATTTCCTGTAATTGAATCAGTAGCAGCCATCTTAAAAATCTCCAACCAAACCCTTTAGAATTCCAAACCTTGTTCACGTGCAGCATCGGCTAACGCCTTAATACGTCCATGGTATTTAAATCCAGAACGATCAAAAGCCACCTGTGTCACACCAGATTTTTTTGCGCGTTCGCCTAATTTCTTACCGACAATAATGGCAGCATCGGCGTTGCCACTATACTGAATCTTACCTCTAATATCCTTATCTAGTGTCGAAGCACTCACAAGAACTTCAGAACCATTAGCTGCGATAACCTGTGCGTAAAGGTGTTTTGGTGTCCTGTGAACACAAAGACGACTGACACCTTTCAGTCTAATACGCGCTCTGGTACGTGTTGCTCTCTTTATTCTTGCTTGTTTTTTACTTTTCATTATTTGACTCTATTTTATTTGACTCTAACTTTGTCTTACGCCACCCTATCTAAGGTTTTCTTATTTAGGGTTTTTTAGTTTAAGTTTTTTTGGCCTCTTTACGGATAACATGTTCATCCGCGTAACGAACACCTTTGCCTTTATAAGGTTCTGGTGGGCGATATGCTCTTATATTAGCAGCCGTTTGGCCGACCAACTGCTTGTCTGTGCCTTTAATTATAATTTCAGTCTGCGTTGGTGTCTCAATGGAAATGCCATCAGGAATCTCAAATTTCACTGGATGTGAAAAACCTAAAGTTAAATTCAGGATTTTACCTTGCACCTGTGCACGATAACCGACACCAATAATAGTTAATTTACGCTCATGACCAACCGTAACGCCCGTGACAATATTTTGCAGTAATGCGCGTGTAGTTCCTGCCAATACATTCGCTTGCTTGGAATTATCATTCATTGTCGTTTTTAACTGATTACCATCTTGTAACACACTCACCAGAGGATGCAGACTGTATTGCATTTGTCCTTTGCTGCCTTTAATCGTAACTGTGTTTTGGGCAGCGCTAAATTCAACGCCAGAAGGCAATTCGATAGGGTTATTTGCTACTCGTGACATCGTTTTATCCTAATGTTTTAACCTACGCTTAAGAAACAACACATAATATCTCACCGCCAATACCCTGAGCACGAGCATCTTTATCTGTCATCACACCTTTTGATGTGGAGATAATGGCGATACCCAAACCACCAATGACTGTTGGCAGTTCACTTTTTGATCGATACCTTCTAATGCTTGGACGACTAAATCGACTGAGCATTTCAATAACAGGTTTATTTTCAAAATACTTTAGTTCAATGATCAAGATTTTTTTGACATCGCCGCCCACAGTATATTTTGATATATAACCTTCTTGCTGCAGAATTTCTGCCACAGCAACTTTGAGCTTGGATGAGGGCATGCTCACTGCTGCCTTGCCTCTAGCCAGATTATTTCTGATTCTTGTTAGCATATCAGCTAATGGATCTTGCATACTCATAATCTTCCTCCTACCAACTAGCCTTAACCAAACCTGGAACATCTCCTCGCATTGCTGCTTCGCGCAGTTTGTTACGAGAAAGTCCAAATTTGCGGTAATAGCCATGCGGGCGTCCAGTCAAGTTACATCGATTGCGTTGTCTTACCGGACTTGAATCGCGCGGTAACATGCTTAGTTTTTCTCTTGCTAATTTACGATCTTCTTCACTAAGGGATGTATTGATAACCTGAGCCTTTAACTCTGCGCGCTTGGTTGCGTATTTCTTCACCAGTCTGCTGCGCTTGTACTCACGATTAATCATTGAAACCTTTGCCATAATGCCCTCAAATATTATTTACGTAATGGGAAATTGAAGGCCGTCAGTAACGCCCGACCTTCATCATCTGTATTCGCGCTTGTTGTGATGGTAATATCCATGCCACGAAGCGTATCAATCTTATCATAATCAATTTCCGGGAAAATAATCTGCTCTTTAATGCCAAGGCTGTAGTTGCCACGACCATCAAATGATTTCGTATTAAATCCACGAAAGTCACGAATTCTGGGAATTGAAATTGCAATAAGCCTATCCATAAACTCATACATCCGCTCTCTACGTAATGTCACCTTACAGCCGACAGGCCAACCTTCACGTACTTTAAAATTAGCAACTGATTTTCTAGCAAGATTCACAACAGGTTTTTGGCCTGCAATCTTTTCCATATCACTGACTGCATGTTCAATAATTTTTTTATCAGCAACAGCTTCGCCTAAACCCATATTCAACGTCACCTTTGTAATACGAGGTACCTGCATAACTGATGTATAATTGAACTGTTCAGTCAGTTCCTTGATGACGCTCTCTTTGTAAAATATTTCTAATCTTGCCATCTTACTTTTTGCCTTTTATACATCCACAACTTCGTTGTTAGCTTTAAAAAAACGCACCTTCTCTCCATCTTTCAACATTTTTATACCGACACGATCTGCTTTGTCTAATACTGGATTCCAAATAGCGACATTCGAAACATGTAATGGCATTTCTTTTTCGATAATGCCTCCAGGTGCTCCTTGAGCCGGATTCCCTTTGGTGTGTCGTTTAAACATATTGATATTCTCTACAACAACTTTTTCCATATCTTGCATTATTTTTAATATAACACCACGTTTGCCTTTGTCTTTGCCAGACAAAACAACGACTTCATCACCTTTTCTTAGCTTGTGCACCCCTTATAAAACCTCAGGCGCTAACGACACAATTTTCATAAATTCTGCACCTCTTAATTCACGCGTCACCGGGCCAAAAATACGAGTACCTAACGGTTGACGCTGGCTATTCAATAAAACGACTGCATTGCTATCAAACCTAATCAATGATCCGTCAGAGCGGCGAACACCTTTGCGGGTTCTTACAACAACCGCATCATAGAGTTCACCTTTCTTTACTTTGCCGCGTGGAATAGCTTCTTTAATTGTCACTTTAATAACATCGCCAATTCCAGCGTAGCGTCGCTTAGATCCACCAAGAACCTTAATGCACATCACCCGCTTTGCGCCGCTATTATCCGCGGTATCCAGCATGGTTTGTGTTTGTATCATCTACGCTACTCCTTTAACTTTCTAGATTTCGTGCTTCTAAATTTTTTGTGTTTTAAATATCCTGAGTCTTGGTAACTATTTTTTGTAGCTTCCAAGTTTTGTTTTTTGAAATAGGCTTTGATGCTTCTATCACGACTATATCGCCTTCACTACACTCATTATTCTCGTCATGAACCATAAACTTTGTGGAACGCTTAATATATTTTTCATATAAAGGATGTTTCACCTTTCGCGATTCTAATACAGAAATGCTTTTATCCATTTTATTGCTTATTACTTTGCCAGTGATCGTCCTTGCCATTTTTTGTGCTTTGTCCATCAATTGTTACCTGCTGCCATTTCAGCCATCACTGTTTTCACTCGCGCAATAGTGCGACGTACGCGTTTCATCTCACTTGGTTTGCTTAATTGTCCAGAACCCTTTTGCATACGCAGATTAAATTGCTCACGCAGTAGTGCTAATACCAAAGCATTCAGATCTTCTGGTTTTTTCTGTCTTAATTCCGCAATATCCATTACATTATTGTTCTATTAATAAATGTTGTTTTTACAGGTAACTTAGCTAAAGCTAATTTAAACGCTTCTTTTGCCATATCTTCCGACACACCTTCAAGCTCATAGAGCATCCTGCCAGGCTGAATCTGTGCAACCCAGTATTCAACATTGCCCTTGCCCTTGCCCTGACGCACTTCCAGAGGTTTTTTTGTAATGGGTTTATCTGGAAATACTCTGATCCACAGTTTCCCGCCACGCTTAATCTTGCGAGTAATGGTTCTACGTGCGGCTTCTATTTGACGTGCCGTAATACGCCCACGGGTTGTTGCCTTCAAACCAAATTCACCAAAGCTCACCTTATTGCTCACAGTAGCCAAACCACGATTACGACCCTTATTCTGTTTCTTGAATTTTGTTCTTTTAGGCTGTAGCACTTATCCATACCTTCTAATTTTCAGAAATTTCTTTAGAGGTTTTGGCTTCTGCACTATCTTTCTTACTGTAATCAAAAATCTCGCCTTTAAATATCCATACCTTAATACCGATGATCCCGTAAGTTGTGCTTGCTTCTGCAACACCATAATCAATATCTGCCCTCAATGTATGTAAGGGCACACGACCTTCTCTGTACCATTCCGATCGCGCAATTTCCACACCATTTAATCTTCCAGCAAGATTAATTTTGATACCTTCAGCGCCTAATCGCATGGTGTTTGTTACTGCACGTTTCATGGCACGTCGATACATAATTCGACGCTCTAATTGAGATGCAACATTTTGTGCAACCAATGTCGCGTCTAGTTCTGGCTTGCGAATTTCTTCAACGCTTACCTGAGCTGGTACACCCATTATTTTTGAAACAGCAATACGCAAACGATCAATATCTTCACCTTTTTTGCCAATCACAATCCCCGGTCTTGCAGTATGAATTATAATTCTTGCATTATTCGCTGGACGTTCAATCTGAATTCGGCTCACTGAGGCATTCTCCAGCTTTTTTTGTAAATATTCACGCACTTTTAAATCTGTATGCAAAAACTTGGAGTAGTTCGCAGAGTCGGCGTACCACGTTGACGTCCAGTCTTTAATAATGCCCAGACGCATGCCTATTGGATGTACTTTTTGACCCATTACAATTTTATCCTTACTTATGTCTCTGAGACAGTCACTTTCAAGTGGCTAGTCCTCTTTATAATTCTGTCGGCGCGGCCGCGTGCTCTGGGGCGTAACCGTTTCGTAGTTGAACCTGCGTCAACAAGTATTTCAGATATCTTGAGTTCATCAATATCGGCGCCATTATTATGCTCTGCATTTGCAATTGCTGATTCAAGCACTTTCCTGATTATGGTTGCTGCTTTTTTGCTACTAAATGTAAGTACATCCAACGCTCTTTCTACTGACAAACCTCTTATCTGGTCTGCAACCAGACGCATTTTTTGCGGCGAAATCCTTGAATTTTTAAGTTTTGCTGATGTCGACATATGTGGAATCCAGATGATTAACTCTTTCGATCCGCAAAATGACCTCTGAAGGTACGCGTACCTGCAAATTCACCTAATTTATGGCCAACCATATTTTCCGTAATATAAACTGGCATATGATCACGACCGTTATGTACAGTAATAGTTAATCCAACCATATTTGGTAATACCATCGACCGGCGAGACCAAGTTTTAATTGGTCGCTTATCATTTGATTCTTTAGCAATATCAACCTTCTTTGCTAAATGATGATCGACGAATGGGCCTTTTTTAATTGAACGTGACATCTATTGTTTCCGTTATTTTTGACGTTTACGTACGATCACATTATCTGAACGCTTGTTTTTACGAGTCTTATAGCCTTTAGTTGGAACGCCCCATGGGCTTACTGGGTGACGACCGCCTGAGGTTCTTCCTTCACCACCACCGTGTGGGTGGTCGACAGGATTCATGGCAACACCTCGTACTGTTGGTCGTACGCCACGCCATCTTTTAGCACCCGCTTTACCCAAGGATCTAAGTGCATGCTCACCATTACCTACTTCACCAATGGTCGCGCGACACTCGGCTAAAACTTTTCTCATCTCACCTGAACGCATTCTTAATGTTGCATGACTGCCTTCACGGGCGACTAGTTGCACACTGGCGCCTGCGCTTCTTGCCATTTGCGCACCTTTGCCGGGCTTCATTTCTACGCAATGAACTGTTGTACCTAAGGGTATATTTCTTAATGGCATACAGTTGCCTGCTTTAATCTGTACAGCTTCACCTGACATTATTTCATAACCTTCCACCATACCCTCTGAAGCAATGACGTAACGACGTTCGCCATCAGCATATAACAGTAAAGCAATGTGCGCTGTTCTGTCAGGGTCATACTCAATATGCTCAACTTTGGCAGTAATTCCGTCTTTGTTACGTTTAAAGTCAATCACGCGATAACGCTGTTTTGCACCGCCGCCACGATGACGTACTGTAATACGACCATTGTTGTTACGGCCTGAGTTTTTGCTTTGTTTTTCAAGCAAAGGTTCATAAGGCGCGCCCTTGTATAGATAAGGACTTGCGACCTTAACTTGTGCACGACGCCCTGCAGAGGTTGGTTTTGGTTTAACTAATACCATAATCAATCATAGTACCCGCGCTATGCTCCTACGAAATCAATATCAAAACCAGGTTTCAGTTTCACATAGGCTTTCTTCCAGTCCGAACGCTTGCCCGGTTCACGTTTAAATATTTTATGTTTACCTTTTACATGAGTTATCTGAACAGACTCTACTTCGACCTTAAAAAGTAACTCAACTGCATTTTTAATCTCAGGCTTGGTTGCGTCTTTCAGCACCTTAAAAACGAATTGATTATGTTTTTCTCCAACCAGAGTACTCTTTTCAGTAACACGTGGCTCCAACACGATCTTCATTAATCTTTCTTGGCTCAAGATTCCATGAGTAATTTCTTGTTCGTTCATGCCAATAATTTCTCTACTTTTTTAAGCGCACCCTGTGTCATTAATATCTTGTTATAGCCAATCAATACATAAGGATTAATTTCGTCTGTATCAGCAACATCGACATGGGGAATATTTTTTGTAGATAAGAAAAGATTTTCTGTCATTTCGTCGGTCACAACTAATACATCGTCCAAATCCAGTGACTTTAATTGTGCCACCATATCTTTTGTTTTTGGTGCAACAGCTACAAATTCATCAATCAAAATAAGTCTATCTTGACGAACCAATTCAGCAAGGATTGAACGCATGGCACCACAATACATTTTCTTATTAAGCTTCTGAGAATAATCTCTTGGCTTTGCTGCGAAGGTAACGCCACCACTTCTCCATATCGGACTTCTTATGGTTCCCGCTCTGGATCGACCAGTGCCTTTCTGCGTCCATGGCTTTCTGCCGCCGCCACGAACATTAGAACGCGTCTTTTGAGCCTTAGTGCCCGCGCGTGAACCTGCCATAAAAGCTATCAACGCCTGATGAATAAGTGCTTCATTGTACTTGGATGCAAAAATACTATCTGACACTGTAATTTTTCCATCAGTTTTTTTGTTTAATTTTTTTAGTTTTAATTTCATAACAAAATCTTAAAAACTGACTTTTCAGGCACAAGTCTTTACGGATGATTTAATGATCACTTTGCCGCCTTTGGCACCTGGCACTGAACCTTTAACTAATAAAAGGTTTTTTTCATTGTCTACTTTTATGATCTCAAGGTTTTGAGTCGTTCTCTTCACGTTACCCATATGGCCTGCCATCTTCTTACCTTTGAATACTCGTCCAGGTGTCTGACATTGACCAATAGAACCAGGAGCGCGGTGAGAGAGTGAGTTACCGTGTGAATTTCTTTGGTGACTAAAATTATGACGTTTAATAACGCCACTATAACCTTTGCCGATTGTTATTCCGGAAACATCAACTTTTTGACCTGCTGAAAACATATCTACTTTAAGTTCGCCATCATCAGGTAGCTCTTCTTTATCTGTAATCCTAAATTCAACCAAGCCTTCACCTGAATCAATATTTGCTTTGGCGTAAGCACCTGCTACTGCCTTGCTTGCTTTGCCTTGCTTCTTACTGCCCCAGCTAACCTGTACAGCCTGATATCCATCTTTTTCAGAACAAATAAGGCGAAAAACCCGATTAACTCCGGCCTCGATAACTGTCACGGGTATTGAGTGACCACCTTCTATGAAGATCCGAGTCATTCCCCGTTTATGTCCAATAAGTCCAATAGTCATTATCTTGCTGGCAACGCCCAATATTATTAGTTAAGTTTAATTTGCACATCTACACCAGCAGCAAGGTCTAGTTTCATCAACGCATCCACTGTTTTATCAGTTGGATTTACAATATCCATCAAACGCTTGTGCGTGCGAATCTCATATTGATCACGCGCATCTTTATTTACATGCGGCGATATTAAAATTGTAAATCTTTCTTTTTTGGTCGGCAGAGGAATTGGACCTTTTATCTGCGCACCAGTCCGCTTAGCCGTTTCAACAATTTCACGTGTTGATTGATCAATTAAACGATGATCAAATGCTTTTAAACGGATTCGTATTATTTGTTGTGCGGTCATAGTGATTACTCAATAACCTTAGCAACGACACCTGCACCAACGGTACGACCGCCTTCACGAATGGCAAAGCGTAAGCCTTCCTCCATAGCAATGGGATTTATTAGTGTTACTTCCAGCTTAATGTTATCGCCGGGCATCACCATCTCTGTGCCACTGGATAACTGAATGGCACCCGTTACATCTGTGGTGCGAAAGTAAAATTGCGGACGATAGTTGGCAAAGAAGGGGGTATGGCGACCACCTTCATCTTTTGACAGTACGTATATTTCTGCTTCAAAACGGGTATGTGGCGTGATTGAATCTGGATGGCATAAGACCTGTCCACGTTCCACTTCTTCTCGTTTGGTACCCCGTAATAAGACACCGACGTTGTCTCCGGCTTGGCCTTCGTCAAGTAACTTTCTGAACATTTCAACACCAGTACAGGTGGTCTTCTGTGTCTCTTTAATCCCTACAATCTCAATCTCTTCGCCTACTTTGACGATGCCACGTTCTATACGTCCAGTCACCACGGTACCGCGACCTGATATTGAGAATACATCTTCAATTGGCATCAAAAATGGTTGGTCTACCGGGCGCTTGGGTACTGGAATATAGTCATCCATTGCTGCTACCAGTTGCAAAATTGAGGGAATACCGATATCGCTGTCATCGCCTTCTAAAGCCTTCAGTGCCGAACCTGTAACGATAGGGGTGTTGTCTCCGGGAAATTCATAAGCATCCAGCAGTTCACGAACTTCCATTTCAACCAGTTCCAGTAACTCTGCATCATCGACTTGATCGACTTTGTTTAAATAGACTACCACGTAGGGAACCCCGACCTGACGCGCCAGCAGGATATGTTCACGGGTTTGTGGCATTGGGCCATCTGCTGCACTGCAGACCAGGATTGCTCCGTCCATCTGTGCTGCACCAGTAATCATGTTCTTGACGTAGTCAGCATGACCTGGGCAGTCTACGTGCGCATAGTGGCGATCATTGCTTTCGTACTCTACGTGCGCTGTTGCAATCGTAATACCGCGTTCTTTTTCTTCTGGCGCGTTATCAATCTGATCATAGGCCTTGAATTCACCGCCATGTTGTTCTGCCATGACCTTGGTAATTGCCGCAGTCAACGTTGTCTTGCCATGATCAACATGGCCTATCGTTCCTACATTTACATGCGGTTTCGTTCGTTCAAATTTCTCCTTAGACACAGCCAATCACCTCTTAATATTTAAAGTTCGTTAATCTTAATGTGTATTTCTAGTGGTGCTTATTGATGATGGCTTCGGCAATATTTGCTGGAACCTCATTATATTTTTTAAATTCCATCGTGTACACAGCACGTCCTTGTGTTGCTGAACGCAAATCGGTTGCATATCCAAACATTTCAGACAGCGGTACTTCTGCATGTATTACTTTTCCTGCAGATGAATTATCAGCACCTTGTAATATGCCACGACGTCTGCTTAAATCACCATTCACTGTACCCAAATAATCTTCTGGTGTCACAATTTCGACTTTCATCACAGGTTCCAACAATACAGGATCTGCTTTGATTGCACCTGCCTTGAACCCCATCGAGCCAGCGATTTTAAACGCCATTTCATTTGAGTCAACATCGTGGTAAGAACCATCGAATAAAGTTACCTTGACATCTTCAATTGGGTAGCCTGCTAAGATACCGTCAAACATTTGTTCCTGCACACCTTTATCTATTGCAGAAATATATTCTCTAGGAACTGCACCTCCAACAATTTTATTAATAAATTCGTAGCCTGTGCCTGATGTTTGTGGTTCCAGCTTAAATACCACATGGCCATATTGGCCACGACCGCCAGATTGACGAACAAATTTGCCTTCGACCTTCTCAACAATCTTACGTATTGTTTCACGATAGGCTACCTGAGGCTTACCTACATTTGCTTCAACGCTAAATTCACGCCGCATTCTATCAACAATAATTTCCAGATGCAGCTCACCCATACCAGCAATAATGGTCTGTCCGGAATCTTCATCCGTAGACACATGAAAAGAAGGATCTTCATGTGCCAATTTACCTAATGCAATGCCCATTTTTTCCTGATCTGCTTTTGTTTTTGGTTCCACCGCAACAGCGATGACTGGCTCTGGAAATTCCATGCGCTCTAATGTGATTACGTTATCTATATCGCACAGCGTATCACCTGTTGTAACATCCTTAAGACTCACAGCAGCAGCGATGTCACCTGCCCTAACTTCTTTGATTTCTTCGCGACTATTTGCATGTATTTGCAATACACGGCCAATGCGATCTTTTTTACCTTTGACTGGGTTGTAGATGGTATCTCCGGTATTCAATACACCAGAATACACTCTAAAGAACGTCAGGTTACCGACGAAAGGGTCTGTTGCAATCTTAAATGCCAGTGCAGCAAATGGCGCATCATCCTGCGCTGGTCTTTCTGCTTCTGTTTCCTTACCATCATCCAAAATACCCTTTATTGCGTGAACGTCAGTCGGTGATGGCATGTAATCAATGATGGCATCTAATACGGCCTGAACACCTTTATTCTTAAATGCTGAACCACAAAATACTGGCACAACTTCATTTGCTAATGTTCTGCTGCGAATACCTTGCTTGATATCTGCTTCTGACAGGCTATTATTTTCAAGGTATTTTCTCGTCAATTCTTCATTGGCCTCTGCTGCGGTTTCAACAAGATGCTCGCGCCGTTCTTCACAAAACGTTTGAAGTTCAGCAGGAATCTCACACTCTTCATATTTGGATCCCATATTGACTGTTTGCCAATAGATTGCTTTCATCCTAACAAGATCCACCACGCCTTCAAAATGTTCTTCACTGCCAATTGCAATTTGCATAGGTACAGCGTTGCTGTTAAGGCGCTGATTGATTTGCCCGACAACGCTAAGGAAATCTGCACCTGAGCGATCCATCTTATTAACAAATGCTATGCGCGGAACATTGTATTTATTTGCCTGTCTCCAGACAGTCTCAGACTGGGGTTCAACACCACCTACAGCGCAAAATACAGCACAAGCACCATCTAGTACGCGCAGCGAACGTTCAACTTCAATAGTAAAATCAACATGTCCAGGCGTATCAATAATATTAATACGGTGTTCATCAAACTGGTCTGCCATGCCTTTCCAGAAACAAGTCGTCGTAGCTGAGGTAATCGTAATGCCTCTCTCCTGCTCTTGCTCCATCCAATCCATGGTCGCAGCACCATCGTGTACTTCACCAATTTTATGCGAGACACCAGTATAAAACAGAATACGTTCTGTTGTAGTTGTCTTACCTGCGTCAATATGAGCCATAATTCCGATATTGCGATAATGTTCTATTGGTGTTGTTCTTGCCACTTTAAAGTATTCTTAAATTAAATTTCTGTATATTGAAGGATTGCTCATAAATAAAGAGACCATCAACAAGGATCACCAACGAAAGTGAGAAAACGCTTTATTTGCTTCAGCCATCTTGTGCGTATCTTCACGTTTCTTGATTGCCGCGCCTTTATTTTCAAAGGCATCCAGTAACTCACCTGCCAAGCGTAAACCCATATTTTTTTCACTTCTTTTTTTGGTGGCATCGACCAACCAGCGCATTGCCAGAGTAACGCTTCTCGCTTGACGGACTTCTACTGGTATCTGATAAGTTGCACCGCCAACACGTCGGGATTTAACCTCAACCGTCGGCTTGACGTTTTCGAGTGCTTTTGTAAAAAGCTCCAATGGTTCGCCTTTGCCTGTCGCGCTTATCTCATTCAAGGCACCATAAACAATCTTTTCTGCTATAGATTTCTTGCCGCTTTGCATGACCATGTTGATGAACTTGGCCAAGGTCTGATCACCATATTTAGGATCAGGCAAGTTTTCTCTCTTCTCGGCTACTCTTCTTCTTGACATAGTAAATACTCCATTAAAATTCTGCTTTTTTGTTTTTTATAATGGTTATGACTAAATCTTTGTTGCTTACATTACTTTGGGCGTTTGGTGCCGTATTTTGAACGGGCATTACGTCTATCACTCACACCAGATGTATCCAGAGTCCCGCGGACAGTATGGTAGCGAACACCCGGTAAATCCTTGACACGGCCACCACGAATCAAGATCACGGAATGTTCCTGCAAATTATGACCCTCACCACCGATATAGGTCGATACTTCGTGCCCATTAGTCAACCTGACGCGCGCTACCTTACGCAACGCCGAGTTAGGCTTCTTTGGCGTTGTCGTATAAACTCGAGTGCAAACACCTCGTTTTTGTGGACAAGCTTCCAACGCACGAACATTGCTCGCCACACGTTGACGTTTTCGCGGTTTTCTAACCAGTTGGTTAATCGTTGTCATATTTATTTTGCTATTTTTTTGTATTTAGTGTTGTATAAGTGTGCCGATAAAATTCATCAGGTAAGAATAAAGCCCATTAAACGTGGGTCAAAAAGACCCTCATCCATAATGCACAACAGCTTCTCAATTAGACATATGGTTGGTTGGTTAACGGGCAATCCGAATGAACCAGACTCCGATATCAGGAGGCTAAAAATACCTTCCTCCAAACATTTTTAAGCCCTAAAATAACTTGTCAGGCACGATCCTAAATCAAGCCTGACAAAGAGGCGGAATTCTATGGCCTGATGGTTCACTCGTCAAGCCATAAAAGCCTATATTTTACATTGCTGGAATGCCCTATTCCCTATTTGATGCGACCTCTCCAGTGCCAGCAGTAACGAGTTGGATTGCCTCTGCTGCTTCATCCATAATAAGCGCTTCCTTGCTAGGCCTTTGCTGTCTCTCAACATGATAAGAAAAACCTGTGCCAGCGGGAATTAGACGCCCGACGATGACATTTTCCTTTAAGCCTCTCAAATTATCTACTTTGCCACCCACGCTGACCTCGGTCAGAACGCGAGTGGTTTCTTGGAAAGAGGCAGCCGAAATAAATGATTCTGTCGACAAGGAAGCCTTGGTAATGCCCAAAAGCACAGGTTCCCACGTGGCTGGTACCTTACCTTCGGCAAGCATTTTCTCATTTTCATCCAGACCTCTTGCTTTTTCAATCTGCTCACCCTTCAGGAGTTTCGTGTCTCCAGGATCGGTAATTTCTACCTTACGCAGCATTTGCCTGACAATGACCTCAATATGCTTGTCATTAATCCTAACGCCCTGCAACCTGTAGACTTCCTGAATCTCAGTCACAATATAGTTAGCCAGTGCATATACGCCTTTCAATCGCAGGATGTCGTGAGGCATTGGTGCTCCATCAGCAAGACTTTCCCCTTGCTCAACATGCTCACCGTCAAATGCAGTGATATGTCTCCATTTAGGTATCAAGGTTTCGTAATGCTCACCATCTACTCCTGTAATCACAAGACGCTGTTTGCCTTTGGTTTCCTTACCAAATCCAACGATCCCTGTAATTTCAGCCAAGATAGAAGGCTCTTTTGGCTTTCTGGCCTCGAAAAGATCAGCAACGCGAGGCAAACCACCCGTAATATCACGGGTTTTAGCAGATTCCTGTGGAAGACGAGCAATGACATCGCCCACTTTGATCTCGGCACCATCTTCAATATTTACCACGGCATTTGCAGGTAACAGATAATGCGCGTGGATCTCAGTACCAGGTATTAATAATTCCCGACTTTTTTTGTCGACCAGTTTGATGGTAGGGCGTAAATCCTTGGCTGCAGATGTACGTTGTTTTGGATCAATAATGACCATACTGGTCAAACCAGTAATTTCGTCAATCTGTCGTTCAATAGTAATACCCTCCGCCATATCCGAAAACTGCACTCGGCCTGCAACTTCTGATATCACCGGATGTGTATGTGGATCCCAATCGGCCACAACTTGACCTGGCTGAACCTCTTCACCTGCATCAACAGTTAAAATAGCGCCATAGGGGATTTTGTAGCGCTCACATTCACGGCCATCTTTATCCTGAATAACGATTTCGCCGGAACGGGAAATCACCACCTGATGGCCTTTTTCATGTTGCAGTATTTTTATATTTTGACGACGCAATATGCCGCCATATTTGACTTCGATGTTACTTACTGCTGCTACCCTAGATGCTGCCCCACCAATATGGAAGGTACGCATTGTCAATTGCGTGCCTGGCTCACCAATAGACTGAGCTGCAACAACACCAACAGCTTCGCCAATACCGACCAATTGTCCACGACCCAGATCTCGACCATAACAAGCAGCACAAATACCATAGTACGTCTTACAGGTGATGGCTGAGCGCACCGTCACCTGATCGATACCATTGTCATCTAGAACATCAACCCAGTATTCATCCAATAATGTGCCGCTTGGTACAATCACCTCACCCGTAATCACTTTAACAGCATCTTCAGCCAGCACGCGCCCAAGCACGCGATCCTTCAGTGCCTCGACAACATCACCGCCTTCAATAATTTGACTGATGACATACCCCTCCTCTGTACCACAGTCTTGCTCAACAACCACAAGATCTTGAGCCACATCAACCAAACGACGTGTTAAATAACCAGAGTTTGCCGTCTTTAATGCGGTGTCGGCTAGACCTTTACGTGCACCGTGCGTTGAAATGAAGTATTGCAACACATCTAAGCCTTCGCGAAAATTTGCTGTAATGGGTGTTTCGATAATCGAACCATCTGGCTTGGCCATCAATCCACGCATTCCTGCTAATTGGCGAATCTGCGCTGCCGAACCGCGAGCACCGGAATCAGCCATAATGTAAATTGAATTAAATGACTCTTGAGTCACAGACTCACCTTGATGATTCTCTACGGTCTCTACGGACATTCTATCCATCATGGCCTTGGCCACCTGATCATTGGCATGCGACCAAATATCCACAACCTTATTGTAACGTTCGCCATTGGTGATAAGACCTGAGGAATATTGCTCCTGAAAACCATGCACCTTTGCCTCTGCCTGTTTGATGATTTCGTCCTTATTATCAGGAATGATCATGTCATTGATGCCGATAGAAACACCAGCTCTTGTAGAATAAGCAAAGCCAGAATACACCAACTGGTCTGCAAAAATAACCGTGGCTTTCAGACCTAGTCTTCTATAAACCGTGTCAATTAAACCAGACACGACTTTTTTACTCAGCGTCTTATTCATCAGTGAGAATTCAAGACCTTCGGGTAAAATATTAGAAAGTAGAGCGCGGCCAGTTGTGGTCTGAATACGACTATAGCTTACTGATTTCTCACCATGCTCATCAATATTGATTTCACGAATACGCACCTCAATCTTTGCTTTAATATCCAGTATTTTTGCTTCGTAGGCGCGATGCACCTCGTCAATGTCAGTGAATATCATACCAGTACCTTTGGCATCTGCTGACTCACGCGTCATATAGTAGAGACCTAAAACAACGTCCTGAGTCGGCACGATGATTGGCTCGCCATTGGCTGGTGAAAGTACGTTGTTGGTAGACATCATTAGCGTGCGTGCTTCAATCTGAGCTTCCACAGATAGCGGAATATGCACAGCCATTTGGTCGCCATCAAAATCAGCATTAAACGCTGTACAGACCAGAGGGTGTAGCTGAATCGCTTTTCCTTCAATCAAAATTGGCTCAAATGCCTGAATACCTAACCTATGTAAAGTAGGGGCACGATTTAGCATGACTGGATGTTCGCGAATCACCTCTTCAAGAATGTCCCAGACCTCAGCACCTTCCCGTTCAACCAGCTTCTTAGCTGCCTTGATGGTAGTTGCCAACCCCCTAAACTCAAGTTTACTGAAGATAAATGGCTTGAATAATTCCAGAGCCATTTTTTTAGGGATGCCACATTGATGTAAACGCAATGTTGGACCCACAACAACGACTGAACGGCCTGAGTAATCAACGCGTTTACCTAAAAGGTTTTGACGAAAACGACCCTGCTTACCCTTAATCATATCAGCAAGTGATTTCAAAGGTAGCTTATTGGTACCTGTGATTGCCCGCCCACGACGACCATTGTCCAGTAAGGCATCCACAGACTCCTGTAACATACGCTTCTCATTTTTGACGATAATGTCCGGAGCATTCAAATCCAGTAAGCGCTTCAATCGATTATTACGATTTATTACGCGACGATAAAGATCATTGAGATCAGAGGTTGCAAAACGACCACCATCTAGCGGTACTAGAGGTCTGAGTTCTGGGGGTAATATTGGTAATATCTTCAGAACCATCCATTCTGGTTTGTTCCCGGAAGACAAAAATGCTTCGATAAGCTTCAGTCGTTTGGTCATTTTTTTGAGTTTTGTCTCAGATCTAGTTTGTGGAATCTCACCGCGTAAGGTATCTACCTCTTCTTTCACATTGGTAGACATCAATAATGCGCGCACTGCTTCTGCACCCATACGCGCATCGAATTCATCCCCATATTGCTCCATAGCATCCAAATAGGATTCTTCCGTCATTAACTGACCACGCTCAAGCTCAGTCATGCCTGGATCAATCACAACATAGGCCTCGAAATATAGAACCCTTTCAATTTCACGCAAAGTCATATCCAACATCAAACCCATTCTTGAAGGTAAGGATTTTAAATACCAGATATGTGCAACCGGACTTGCCAGCTCAATGTGCCCCATGCGTTCACGACGAACTTTAGACAATGTGACTTCCACGCCACATTTCTCACAGACAACACCGCGATGCTTTAACCTTTTATATTTTCCGCAAAGGCACTCATAATCTTTAACTGGACCAAATATTTTGGCACAAAAAAGGCCATCTCTTTCCGGTTTGAAAGTACGATAATTGATCGTCTCAGGTTTCTTGACCTCACCATACGACCATGAGCGAATTTTCTCAGGAGAGGCAAGGCTGATGGAAATAGCATCAAACTCCTCAACCTGTCCTTGCTGTTTTAGAAGTCTTAATAAATCTTTCAAGGTCTACATCCTCCACAAGATGACACTGTATTTTCTGGCACTATATTTGTAGTGTGTGACACGTTGCAGTGCCAATACATAGAAATTATTTAAATTCATTCTGGTAAACACCCCGCTTAATTTCAACCAGAGTTAATTTTGTTTCAGTTCAATATTAATACAGAGTGAACGGATTTCCTTCACCAACACGTTAAATGATTCGGGCATGCCTGGATCTGTGCGATGATCCCCGTCTACAATGCTCTTATACATTTTGGTTCTGCCACTGAGATCATCAGACTTCACTGTCAGCATTTCCTGTAAGGTATAAGCCGCGCCATAGGCTTCCAAAGCCCAAACTTCCATCTCGCCAAAACGCTGTCCGCCGAATTGTGCCTTACCGCCCAATGGCTGTTGCGTGACTAAACTATATGGTCCGGTTGAACGTGCATGCATCTTGTCATCAACCAGATGATTGAGTTTCAACATGTACATATAGCCTACTGTGATAGGTCTGTCGAAAGCATCGCCTGTACACCCATCATAAAGTGTAACTTGACCATTCTCAGGTAACCCGGCAAGCTTCAACATGCTTTTGATCTCGGATTCTTTTGCACCATCGAACACAGGTGTTGCCATAGGTACACCTGCGCGCAGATTATGAGACAGATCAAATATTTCTTCATCAGTAAAGCTCTTCAAATCTTCCCGTTTTCCGCTGGCGTTGTATACCTTGTTCAGAAATTTCCGCAGTTCGCCCGCACCTTTTTGTGCATCCAGCATTGCGGCAATTTTATTGCCCATACCTTTAGCAGCCCAACCCAAATGGGTCTCCAGAATCTGTCCTACATTCATACGTGAGGGAACACCTAGAGGATTCAATACCACATCAACTGGCTCACCATCTTCAGTATGGGGCATATCTTCAACTGGAACAATCATTGAGATAACGCCCTTGTTGCCATGACGCCCAGCCATTTTGTCGCCTGGCTGAATGACTCGCTTTACTGCAAGATAAACCTTCACCATTTTTAATACGCCAGGGGCAAGATCATCGCCTGAGGTCAGTTTAGCTCTTTTCTCCTCGAACATTTCATCAAATTCAACGCGCAAACAACCATATTGCTCTGACATCTGCTCAAGTTGAGAATTAGCAGTTTCATTTTGGAGTCGAATATCGAACCATTTTTCTCGTGGCGTTTCTGATAAATAAGCTTTTGTGATTTTGGTCTTGGCTTTCAAACCATCTGGACCACCCTCAGCTAATTTACCCAACAACAGGGTCTCAACCCGTTGGTAAATGCCTTCTTCCATGATGCGCATTTGATCGCCCATGTCCTTGCGTACACTCTTTAGCTCTGATTCTTCAATTTCCAGTGCGCGCGCATCTTTCTCAACACCATCGCGCGTAAAAACTTGAACGTCAATTACCGTACCATTGGTTCCCGATGAAACACGTAATGAGGTATCTTTCACATCAGAGGCTTTTTCACCAAAGATAGCCTTCAGTAATTTTTCTTCTGGTGTTAATTGGGTTTCACCTTTCGGTGTCACTTTGCCAACCAGAATATCTCCTGAATTTACTTCAGCACCGATATATACAATCCCGGATTCATCAAGTTTATTCAGTGCATGTTCGCTAACATTTGGAATATCTGCAGAGATTTCCTCCTGACCCAGTTTAGTATCACGTGCCACACAGGACAGTTCCTGAATATGAATCGAGGTAAAACGTTCTTCCCTCACCAAATGCTCTGAGACAAGGATTGAATCCTCAAAGTTATACCCATTCCATGGCATAAATGCGACTTTCATATTTTGCCCAAGCGCCAACTCACCCAAATCAGTAGAAGAACCATCAGCCAACACATCTTTTTTTGCAACCTTGTCGCCTGGTTTGACCAACGGTTTTTGGTTGATACAGGTGTTCTGATTGGAACGTGTGTATTTTGTCAGGTTATAAATGTCAACACCGGGCTCATTCGCTGTGACTTCATTGCTATTTACCCGCACCACAATACGACTGGCATCAACAGAGTCTACAACACCGCCACGATCAGCAATCACCGTCACGCCTGAATCTGTCGCTACTGTTCTTTCCATGCCAGTACCAACCAATGGCTTATCTGCACGCAAAGTAGGAACAGCCTGGCGTTGCATATTTGATCCCATTAACGCCCTATTCGCATCATCATGCTCAAGAAACGGTATCAATGCTGCTGCCACAGAAACAATTTGCCTTGGTGAGACATCCATATATTCAACTTTGTCTGGCGCAGATAAGATAAATTCATTTGAATGACGACTTGAAACCAGAGTGTCCGTTAAACGACCTTTATTATCTGTCGCCGCACTTGCCTGGGCGATAACATAATCACTTTCTTCAATCGCAGAAAGATATTCTATTTCGTTCGATACCTTGCCTTTACTTACCTTGCGGTACGGTGTCTCCAGAAAACCATATGCATTGGTTCTGGCGTAAATTGCCAATGAGTTTATTAAGCCAATATTTGGCCCTTCAGGTGTTTCAACTGGACATACCCGACCATAATGTGTCGGATGCACATCACGTACTTCAAAACCAGCACGTTCACGTGTCAGTCCGCCAGGACCTAGTGCTGAAATACGGCGTTTATGTGTAATTTCAGACAACGGGTTATTTTGATCCATAAACTGGGATAACTGACTTGAACCAAAAAATTCTTTAACTACCGCTGATACTGGTTTGGCATTGAGAATTTCCTGCGGCATGAGTCCTTCAGAATCTGCTAGGCCAAGACGCTCTTTAACTACACGTTCAACACGCACCAAACCAATGCGGAATTGATTTTCAGCCATCTCGCCAACACTTCTAACTCGTCTATTGCCGAGATGATCAATATCATCAATAGTGCCTTTACCATTCTTGATATCGATCAACAATTTCAAAACCTCAATGAGGTCTTCTTTGAATAAAACACCTTCGCCGGTGATTTCTTTACGTCCAATCCTTCTGTTAAATTTCATGCGCCCAACAGCGGATAAATCATAACGATCAGGACTGAAAAATAGGTTTTTAAACAGGTTCTCAGCAGAATCTTTTGTCGGTGGCTCACCTGGGCGCATCATACGATAGATCTCAACCTGTGCCTCAATGGGTGTGGTTGATGTGTCTATTCTTAGTGTATCTGATATGTATGATCCACGATCTAGGTCATTGGTATACAATGTTGCAATCGTCAAGTTTTTATATTCAAGCAACTGTTCTAACAGTTCTTTGGTGATCTCTGTATTCGCGCAAGCAAGCAATTCGCCTGTCTCCAGATCGACAATATCCTTTGCCAACACCTGCTCAATAAGGTATTCAGCTGGCACTGTTAATTCCTTTAGTCCAATCTTTTCCATTTCCCGGATATGGCGCGCAGTAATTCGTTTTTCATTTTTAACAATCACTTTGCCTTTTTTATTTTTTATATCGAATGTCGTAGTTTCACCACGCAAGCGATCTGGGATCAAAGTGAGCGCAATGCCCTTCTTACTGATTTTATATTCGTTGGTATCGAAAAAGACATCAAGCATTTCTTGGGTATCGTAACCCAATGCACGCAACAAAATAGTTGCAGGTATCTTCCTACGGCGATCAATACGACAATAAACTAAGTCCTTGGGATCAAATTCGAAATCAAGCCACGAACCACGATAGGGGATAACGCGTGCAGAGAAAAGAAATTTCCCGGAAGAATGGGTTTTGCCTTTGTCGTGTTCAAAGAACACGCCTGGGGAACGATGCAATTGAGAAACGATGACGCGCTCTGTTCCATTTATGACGAAAGCGCCCGTTGGAGTCATTAACGGGATTTCGCCCATGTAGACCTCCTGTTCCTTAATGTCCTTTACAATCTTCTTGTTTAATCCTGCATCTTTATCATAAATAACCAATCGGACTTTAACGCGAAGTGATGCTGCATAAGTAACGCCTCTTAGCTGACATTCCTTAACATCAAACACAGGATCTACCAAACGATAGCTGACATACTCAAGCATGGCACTGCCAGAGAAACCAACGATAGGAAATACAGATTTAAACGCAGCTTGCAGACCAACATCCTTGCGTTCTTCAGGGGCAACTTCCAACTGCAGATATTTATGATATGAATCGAGTTGCATCGCCAACAAAGGAGGTGCATCCATGATTTTTGGATGTTTACCAAAATCCTTACGTATTCGTTTTTTTTCGGTGTAGGAGTAGGTCATTAACAGATCCTCGTAATATGTCCTTTAAAAATATAAAAAAATACTAACAAATCCATTCACTGGATTTTCGTTAAAATTTTCTATCGAGCAAATAAAATCAACACAAGGTCGGTATAAACTTTGCCAGCCTTGCATTGATTTTTAACCGATATTATTTGTCAAAAGAGCTACTTAATTTCAACGGTTGCGCCACATTCTGCCAGCTGTTTTTTGATTTCATTTGCTTCGTCTTTGTTTGCGCCTTCCTTTAATGGGGAAGGAACACCTTCAACAAGTTCTTTAGCTTCCTTTAGGCCTAAACCCGTGATACTACGAACAGCTTTAATCGCAGCAACCTTATTTTCACCAAAACCTGTCAGGATGACATTAAATTCGGTTTTTTCTTCAGCAACTGCGCCGCCGCCTGCATCCACTGTTGCGGGCGCTGCTACAGCAGCGGCAGATACACCAAATTTTTCTTCCATTGCCTCAACAAGATCGACTACTTCAAGCACAGTCATGTTAGAAATTGTTTCTAAAAGTTCTTCTTTCTTTACAGTCATTTGTAAATACTCCTAATTAAATCTTACTAAATTTAAGTTTTATAAATGTGAAAATGAATCAAGCAGCTTGCTTTTCGTCAGCGACAGCCTTAACCGTACGCACAAATTTTGTGTGTGGCTCGACCAATGTTCTAGCCAGACTTGTAACAGGGGCGATAAGTATGCCCATAAGCATACCAATTGCCTGTTCTTTGCTTGGTAAGTCTGCCAATGCATCAATATTAGAGGGCTGTAATAATTTACCTTCCAGTACCACCAACTTGACAACAAGCTTATCGTTTTTCTTTGCAAAATCGCGAACCACCTTTGCTGCAGCACCTAGCTCATCTTTGGAAAAAGCGAGAATAAGCTGTCCAACCAGACCTTCCCGCATACAATCAAAACTTGTACCTTCCAAAGCGCGACGTGCAAGTGTATTTCTAACAACACGCAGATAAATACCGGAATCGCGAGCAGACCGACGCAACTCAGTCATATCACTCACGGATAAACCGCTATATTCTGCTGCCACGGCAGATAATGAGTTGTTCGCAACTTCAGCTACTTCTTTGCTTATCATCTTCTTTGCTTCAAGGTTCAGACTCACACTCTATATCTCCTAAATTATTTACCTACTGGCTTTTATGACCGCCGCCATCTTCAAATATTCGGCTGCTCGGCCACTGTAAACCCTTCGTAAGTCCTGATTACACAAAGGCTTTATACTCAAATTGAGTACAAAACCAACCATTACGGCGATCCTTAGCAACAGTTAAGTAAACTGTTTTTGGATAGCACCGTCTGCGCAGGCAGACTAACTACATTAAGCTTGATTCGATATAAAAAACATCTACGAAAAAAGCACCTGCGGTCTTTGACGTCTAAACGGATAACCGCCAGTACAAAGCCTTCAAAATACGTAATAAAATTGCTGTCACGTACATAAAATACTAAACATTTAAGCAGTAAGGCTGCCTTGATCTACTGTAATACCTGGACCCATTGTTGTTGAAACACTTATCTTCTTAAGATAAATACCTTTCGCTGAACTTGGCTTGGCCCTTATCAAATCAGCCAACAGGAATTCAACATTCTCCTTGAGTGCATCGACTTCAAAAGAGGCCTTGCCAACCGCACAATGGACGATACCATTTTTATCTGTTCTGTAACGCACCTGACCTGCTTTGACATGCATTACAGCTTGCCCTGCATCTGTACTTACAGTACCAACCTTGGGGTTTGGCATTAAACCACGGGGACCTAAAATCTTGCCTAACTTGCTGACAACTGGCATTGCATCAGGCGTAGCAACAACAACATCAAAATTCATTTCACCAGCCTGCATACGTTCAGCGAGATCTTCAAAACCAACAACATCAGCGCCTGCAGCTTTTGCAGATTTTGCCTGTTCGCCTTGTGCAAATACAGCAACGCGAACAGTTTTACCCGTGCCTCTGGGTAAAACTGATGCTCCTCGAACAGCTTGATCTGATTTTCTAATATCAACACCGAGATTGACTGCAAGCTCGACAGATTCATCAAATTTGACCATCGAACATTGCTTTAGGAGTTGTAATGCATCTGTTAATGGATAGAGTTTTTCTGAATCTATTTTATCTGCCCAAGATTTAACACGTTTGGATATTGCCATTATAAAACACCCTCTGTCTCGATGCCCATGCTGCGTGCAGTACCAGCGATTGTACGCACAGCAGCATCTATATCAGCAGAAGTTGAGTCAGGCTCTTTCGCCTTTGCAATCTCCTCTAACTGCTGACGATTTACTTTGCCCACCTTGTCCATATTAGGTATGGCGCTGCCTTTAGAAATGCCCGCTGCTTTTTTCAACAAAAAGGAAGCAGGTGGCGTCTTGATAATGAAGGTAAAGCTTTTGTCATTGTAAACAGTAATCACAACAGGCACGGGAAGATTGGCTTCCATGTCCTGTGTCTGCGCATTAAATGCCTTGCAGAAATCCATGATATTTAAGCCATGCTGACCCAATGCTGGACCAACAGGCGGACTCGGGTTTGCCTGACCCGCAGGCACTTGCAACTTAATATAAGTTTCAATTTTCTTAGCCACTTTAATCTCCTTTAAGCATATTACTGGACAGTAGACCTTAGCCTCTCTCCTAAAAACTCTATTCCAGATGGATCAAAACCTTCTGATTTCACAAAAACATTAAAAAAATAACAAATCTTGCTTAAAACAATATTGCCAACTTGAATTGGTGCTCATAGTCAGTCTTTTTCTACCTGAGTAAATTCAAGTCCCACAGGGGTAGAACGTCCAAAAATCAATACTGAAACACGCAAACGATTCTTTTCGTAATTAACTTCCTCAACCACACCATTGAAATCCTTAAATGGTCCATCAATGACGCGTATCACTTCACCTGCCTCAAACATAACCTTTGGTGTAGGTTTGTCCACGCCTTCTTCAACACGCTGCAGGATTGAATTTGCTTCATCTGTAGAGATTGGCGCAGGTTTATCACTTGTTCCACCAATAAACCCCAACACACGAGGCATATTCTTAACCATATGCCAAGTATCATCATTCATTTCCATTTGCACCAATACGTAGCCAGGGAAAAATTTACGATCTGTCGTTCGTTTTTTCCCCTCGCGCATCTCAACAACTTCTTCTTTCGGTACTAATATCTCGCCAAACTTATCCTCCATACTGTACTGTACAATACGTTCTTTCAATGTATTCATTACACGATCTTCAAACCCTGAATATGCATGTACAACGTACCAGTTGAGAGACATCGGTAACTAACCCCTCTGACCCATTAACGCACCAATAGTCCAACCAAGAAACATATCCAGTAGCCATAAAATCATTGAAACTAAAATAACCACAAGGACAACAATTAATGTTGTTTGCACTGTTTCCTGACGTGTTGGCCAAATAACCTTACGAACCTCTATCTGTGCCCCGTGGAAAAACCCCCAAATATTACGACCTTTCTCAGTCTGTAAGGAAATTCCGACAGCAACAGAAGCTACCAGCAATAAACCGCCAACCCTGAGCAATGTCGACTGTTCAGGGTATACGTAGAATGCAACGATCGCTGCTACTACAATTAATAAAGCGATGACCAGTCTTATACTGTCCATACTATTTTCTACTGTTTCAATTTTTGAGTTCATATTCCACTTTATTCACTGCATGTCTCATGTGCTACTCGCCTGCATCAACCCCGATCGTCACTCAGCCTACCCAGTGGCAGGCCAGGAGGGAATCGAACCCCCAACCTACGGTTTTGGAGACCGCCGCTCTGCCAATTGAGCTACTGGCCTAAAAATAAAAAAACCAAAAAATCTATAGTTTAAAATCTATATTTCTGTAACAAAAAAAAGTAGTAATCCTCATCAGACTGCTATCTCTGTGCTTAAAAAGTTACTCAATAACCTTAGCAACGACACCTGCACCAACGGTACGACCGCCTTCACGAATGGCAAAGCGTAAGCCTTCCTCCATAGCAATGGGATTTATTAGTGTTACTTCCAGCTTAATGTTATCGCCGGGCATCACCATCTCTGTGCCACTGGATAACTGAATGGCACCCGTTACATCTGTGGTGCGAAAGTAAAATTGCGGACGATAGTTGGCAAAGAAGGGGGTATGGCGACCACCTTCATCTTTTGACAGTACGTATATTTCTGCTTCAAAACGGGTATGTGGCGTGATTGAATCTGGATGGCATAAGACCTGTCCACGTTCCACTTCTTCTCGTTTGGTACCCCGTAATAAGACACCGACGTTGTCTCCGGCTTGGCCTTCGTCAAGTAACTTTCTGAACATTTCAACACCAGTACAGGTGGTCTTCTGTGTCTCTTTAATCCCTACAATCTCAATCTCTTCGCCTACTTTGACGATGCCACGTTCTATACGTCCAGTCACCACGGTACCGCGACCTGATATTGAGAATACATCTTCAATTGGCATCAAAAATGGTTGGTCTACCGGGCGCTTGGGTACTGGAATATAGTCATCCATTGCTGCTACCAGTTGCAAAATTGAGGGAATACCGATATCGCTGTCATCGCCTTCTAAAGCCTTCAGTGCCGAACCTGTAACGATAGGGGTGTTGTCTCCGGGAAATTCATAAGCATCCAGCAGTTCACGAACTTCCATTTCAACCAGTTCCAGTAACTCTGCATCATCGACTTGATCGACTTTGTTTAAATAGACTACCACGTAGGGAACCCCGACCTGACGCGCCAGCAGGATATGTTCACGGGTTTGTGGCATTGGGCCATCTGCTGCACTGCAGACCAGGATTGCTCCGTCCATCTGTGCTGCACCAGTAATCATGTTCTTGACGTAGTCAGCATGACCTGGGCAGTCTACGTGCGCATAGTGGCGATCATTGCTTTCGTACTCTACGTGCGCTGTTGCAATCGTAATACCGCGTTCTTTTTCTTCTGGCGCGTTATCAATCTGATCATAGGCCTTGAATTCACCGCCATGTTGTTCTGCCATGACCTTGGTAATTGCCGCAGTCAACGTTGTCTTGCCATGATCAACATGGCCTATCGTTCCTACATTTACATGCGGTTTCGTTCGTTCAAATTTCTCCTTAGACATCAGGAGCGCTCCTTATAAAGTAGAAAAATTCAATATAATTAAAATTTAAGTTCAATGGTAAAAAAACCAAATCCACCCGTCATGCACACCCAGCGGATGCCAATCTGGAGCTCATAACCGGATTTGAACCGGTGACCTCTTCCTTACCAAGGAAGTGCTCTACCGACTGAGCTATATGAGCAGATACGTTCATACAATTACTGACAACTAGGCCAAATATATCCAAATCTCGTGCTCAAATTCTGGCCATGCTTACCAATCTAGCTTAAATCTGGAGCGGGTGATGGGAATCGAACCCACACCATCAGCTTGGAAGGCTGAGGTTCTACCATTGAACTACACCCGCCTACCCAACATCTAGAAAGTACCAAATACTTTCATCAAACCTCCGCTTTCACTAAACTTCGCCCGTGCTGGTGGAGGGGGGAGGATTCGAACCTCCGAAGGCTGAGCCGTCAGATTTACAGTCTGATCCCGTTGACCGCTTGGGTACCCCTCCGAAATCAGCCGCACATTTTCGGTTAATCTGGAGACACTGTCAATATAGCAAGAAACTGAAATTCGTCTATAATTGGAAACTGGTTTTTTAGGATCAATCCTTGGGCGTTCCTTCAAGCTTTAATCACTAGGGCGCAAGACATTGCCATTTATGGCGTTTCTGATTTCTGTTGGCAGTTCTTTCCCGCCTGTATTTCCGGGCAAAATATAATCAATTTCATTACCAAAATAACTTCTAACTTTAAAGGCATTTACGGCTGGTGTTTTTCCTGCTGGGTTTGCGCTTGTTGAGACAATCATGCCGACCTCCTTACATAAGGCTCGCACTATTGGGTGAGCGGATACACGCACTGCAACCATACCCTGATCACCGCTAATCCAGTCAGGAACATTTGACGTTGCTGGCAATACCCAAGTGATGGGTCCGGGCCACGATGCATTTATTTTTTGTCTCAGTTTATCATTTGAATAGTCGATATATGAATCTAATTGCTGAAGACGAGCAGCAACCAATATTAAACCTTTGTTCACCAATCGACCTTTTAGCGCTAGGATTTTTTCTACAGAATATTCATCATCAGGAAAACAACCTAGGCCAAACACAGCTTCTGTTGGATAAGCAATAATGCCACCTTGATTTAAAGTCTTTATAGCACAATGTAAATGAAAATTACCCATAAATCTTCTCAGACTGCAACGACAAAAAAATCAAGCTGTAAAAAAAATAACTTACTTAAAAAATAAGTTAAAAAAAGCGTAACTTAAACTGATTTAAAACTTGGACTCGACAACTAAGTGCAGTGTAAGTTACGCAGCGAACAAATCAATACGTTTAATATGTAAATAGCCAACTATAATAACTGACCGTCTCACTTAAAAAATTGTATTTACTATATGAACTTGGAAAATATTAACCTATTTCAGCAGGCTTTTTTGTTGTTTTCTTTTTTGTTTTCTTCTTGGTGCTTTTCTTTTTAGTCGTTTTCTTTTTATTCACCTTCTTCTTGGCTCCTCGGCGCGGTCTATGCAACGCTTCAGCAATCATCTTCTGGCAATCTTCCAAAGTAAGATCGGCTGGCGTAACGTCTTTCGGCACCTTCACATTCTTATTGCCATCGGTTACATAAGGACCATAACGCCCGTTTAAAACACTAATACCTTCCTTCTTAAAAATATTTATCTGCTTACTGGCATCTTCAATTTTTTTAGCGGCAATCAGCTCCAACGATCTTTCTAGGGTAACTGTATAAGGATCATCTTCCTGGAGCGAAACAAATTTACTGCCATAACGAATGTATGGACCAAAACGTCCGGCACTAACGACTACCTCTTCACCCTCTTGTGTTTCACCCATCTGCCTTGGTAACTTAAAAAGCGCCAAAGCTTCTGCCAATGTAATGCTATCTAATTTCTGACTAGGAAGCAGACCAGCAAACTTGGGTTTTTCTTCATCTTCTTTTGTGCCAATTTGTGCAAAAGGACCATAACGACCGATACGTACTGAGACAGGCGAACCTGTTTTTGGATCTATCCCTAATTCTCTAGCCTGAATCGCTTCACTGCGACTCACTGTTTCTTCCTTTTCCTTGATTTGTTTTTCGAATGTCTGCCAAAAATCCTTCATCAACGACAGCCATTCTTTCTCACCTCTGGAAACCGCATCTAAGTCATCTTCAAGGCGTGCAGTAAAATCGTAATCTACATAATTTGTAAAATGTTTGGTAAGAAAATTGTTTACCACACGACCCGTATCTGTCGGCGTAAACCGTTTTTGTTCGAACTCCACGTACTCTCTTTGCTTGAGTGTGTAGATGATACTTGCATAAGTTGAAGGTCTGCCAATACCATATTCCTCCAGAGTTTTCACCAGACTGGCCTCTGTAAAGCGTGGTGGTGGCTCGGTGAAATGTTGTTCTGGCCTGATTTCAAGCAGCTTGACAACATCACCTTGCTTTAGTGGCGGCAGTAATTTTTCATCATTCTTTGGTGTCACCTCGTCTCGTCCTTCCAAATAGACCGTCATGAAACCAAGATCGGCAATGGTTGAGCCGTTTGCGCGAAAAACATTACCTTCCCCACAACCTATATCAACAGCAACAGTATCGATTGTCGCATGTATCATTTGGCTTGCGACCGTGCGTTTCCAGATCAATTCATACAATTTAAACTGATCCGCATCCAATGAAGATTTTATTTCACTGGGTATGTGTTTCACTGTAGTTGGTCGTATCGCTTCATGCGCCTCCTGTGCATTTTTAGATTTTGTTTTATATACACGGGGTTTTTCAGGCACATTGTTTTTGCCATATTGTTCGGCAATGAATTCTCTTATCTCAAGCTGCGCTTCCTTTGCCAATACAACAGAGTCTGTACGCATATAGGTGATCAGACCAACAGTGCCGCCACTGCTTCCTAGGTTGATACCTTCGTATAATTGTTGTGCGGTGCGCATGGCGCGTTGAGCGGTCATCCCCAGTTTACGCACTGCTTCCTGCTGCATCGTTGAGGTAATAAATGGTGCTGCTGGTTGGCGTTTACGTTGCTTCTTTTCAGCCTTGCTTACAGTTAAATTTCCGTTGGCTGCCTGCAGTAACTCTTGGCAAGCCTTGTTTGCTGTTTGTCCTTCGGTGACGGTGAACTGCTTCAGTTTTTCGCCGTGCAGGTAAGTTAGCCGTGCAATAAACTTAGTTCTTTCCTTTTCAAGATCTACTTCTATCGTCCAGTATTCCCGAGCTTTAAATTTCTCTATTTCCAGTTCGCGTTCGACTATCATTCTAAGAGCAGGACTCTGCACGCGCCCTGCCGATAAACCACGCTGAATCTTTCTCCAGAGTAATGGCGAAAGGTTAAAACCCACCAGATAATCCAATGCCCGACGCGCCTGTTGTGCGTTGATTAAATCTATTGATAACTCCCTTGGATTAACAATCGCTTCTTTGATTGCATTTTTTGTCACTTCATGGAAAACAATGCGGTGCGATTCTTTGTTCTTGAGCAAGCCTCGCTCTTTTAGCAACTCATATAAATGCCAAGCAATGGCTTCGCCTTCGCGATCCGGATCAGTAGCCAGATAAAGAGCATCTGCTTTTTTGAGTGCCTTGATTATTACATCAACCGCTTTGGCATTTTTCTCAATGGCCTGATACTGCATCTCAAACCCATTTTCTGTGTCAATAGCACCCGTCTTCGGCAACAGGTCACGTACATGCCCATAAGATGCTAACACCGTAAAGTCATTGCCAAGGTATTGACTTATTGTTTTTGCCTTAGCAGGAGATTCGACTATAACTAATGATGTGCCCATTTAAAAAATTCCAGCTGTCAGTATTCTTAAGTTTAAGTATTTTTATGGCACGCAGAGAAACTTCGGGAAATGTTAGTTTTAAAGTAATTCAAAGAATACTTAGTGCATATTCACATTTAAATCATTTATGATGATATCTTCTATCCAAGTAATAGCTGCTTCTTTACCAGATTGGTTGAACAGCACCATGAACACAACCCATTTAACCTGTTGTATGCCGATGTCTTCCGACTCCAATGCCATCAATCGATCAATCGCCAACTCGCGAGCCTGACTGTCTAATACGCCAGTTTGTTCTAAAAAAAGCAAAAAGCCTCGACATTCAGTGTCAAGTTTTTGCAGTTCTTTAGCATGATAAATTCTTGAAGCCGATGCCCCAGCATCCGAAGAGGGACAATGATTTTCTTTTTGCGCAGCCAAAGCCTCCAGCCAGTCAAAAGCCTTGCTTACTTCATGCTCAGAAAAGCCTGCGCCCATAAGCGTACCTTTCAGGGCATCTTGGTCAGGTATCAATTTGACATCTTCATAGTTGTCAAAAAGATACAGCAATACATCAAACACTGTTTCTTTCATTTGCTAATTTCCCTGGTTAGCCCGTATGTACACTCCGCCTGCTTGCGAAATTACCAAACCACGAAGCTCAAGTATCAAAAGCATGGATGAAACTGAATCAGTCGTCAATCCTGTTAGTGCAATTAATCTGTCAATAGATATGGGGTCATATGTCATATTATCAAGCAACACTTTGTAGTCTGCGTCAAGTGCTGTTTTGTCCTGAACATTTTTTTTACCTTTTTCTGTAGCAGCATTCCTGCCTTCCATAACAACCGTGACGAGAGAACCTAATTCTTCAATAATATCATCAACTGACTCCACCAATTTAGCGCCTTGTTTGATTAAGGCGTGACAACCTTTTGCCAGTGGATTATGGATAGAGCCTGGAATGGCAAATACCTCATGTCCTTGCTCCATCGCATAACGTGCGGTAATCAGTGAGCCGCTTCGGCATGCTGCTTGTATTACCAAGACTCCTGTACTCATACCGCTTATGATCCTATTTCGTCTGGGAAAATTTTCAGGCTTGGGCTTGGTTCCTGGCAAAAACTCTGAAACTAAGATACCATTATCAGCGATTTTATGAGCTAAAGCTTTATGTTTTGCAGGATAGATTATATCAAGACCATTTCCTGTCACTGCAATGGTATGCCCACCTGCATCCAATGCTCCTTGGTGACTATAACCATCTATACCCAACGCTAAACCACTGGTGACCGTTGCGCCTGCGACAGTAAGCTCACGGGCAAATTCATGGGCAAATTGCCGACCAGCTACATCTGGATTTCTGCTTCCGACAATTCCAATCTGTATATTTTTTAATACATCTAAGCAGCCATGGGCGAACAAAAGAACGGGTGGATTAGGTATCTCCTTGAGTAAAGGTGGATATTCATCACTGTCAATTGTTACAAGATGATGATGCGGCTTGTCTAACCAAGCCAAGGCATCTGCAATACTTTCCCAGTCAGGCTTGCAAATAGCATCAATTGATTTTTGCTTAAGACCAAGCGCTTTTAGTGTGTAACTATCAGCAGAGAATATTTCTTTTATTGAAGGGTAGGTATCAAGTAACTTTCCTTGCCCGACAGATCCCAGTCCCTTGACACGATGGAGTGCTAACCAAAAAGCACGGTCGTCATTGCTTATCGCCATATTCTTGATCATCCTGATCTACATTTTCAGTTCTATGATTTGCTAACAGGCATTCTAATAATGCAATTAAATTTTAATCTTCATCAAAATTATTTTCAACATACTTACATTGTAACTAGACGTATAACATCAATTTCATTGTCAAACAAACTTATGTAACGAGAAAACCAACAACAGCAACTCGAGACGGTCTTAGAGCGCATGCGCTCTAAGGGCTATAAATTTCTCACACTATCAAGCACATGAATAGGCTCCGCTGCCTTCATCACTAAGGCATAACTGACATTTTCAAAGGCACGGAACACCATTAAAACCCCAGTATGTTCTTCAGGAAGCGCAACTGACTCTGATTTTTTCGTCTCATCCTTTACGGTTTTCCCGCTCCGGTAGATGCCTAAAACACTACCTACCTCAACACCATCACCGTCACCAACGTCGATGACGACGACCTGATACTGTCCAATCTGAGCAACACCATTTACGACAGACACAATATTCGCATCAATACTTTGAGTTGGTGTACTTGGAATGTACTCACTGCTTGCCTCCTCAACAGAGGCAAGAACGAGCCTGTCTCCAGTGAGGATTTCCTGTTTTGACAAGGTCACAATCACTGAAGCAGGATCACCTCCTTTTTCAACAACAGCATCACCTAAGTAAATCGCCTCATAACCTAGAACCCTGTTTTTATCCTTGCGTGGATTGATGTATGCAGAACCCTTTCGATATACAGCATAACGTGTCCCTGGGGAATCCTCAGACAGACCTTTCACATAGATTTTATTGCCGACACTTGATACCAAACGCCCACCATAACCCGAGACAACATAAGGCCAATCATTCATCTCATCTTCAGAAACGACGTAAGGTCTCGTCAAAAACTGCTGTATGGCATTTACAGGGATTGACGAGATAGCGTCGTCTCTTTCGTAAGATCGTATTTCAGGTGATAATTTGAAATTGCGATTAACGACTATGTCATCATCATCCGCGTCCATATCCGAACTATCGACAACTAAGGTTGGTTGCCCATCTATCATAGACAAAGAAATGATATTGCCTGGATAAATAAGATGGGGATCAGCAATCTGCGGATTGCCTTTCCAGATAGTTGGCCAGCGCCATGGCTCCTGTAAAAATCGCGCTGAGATATCCCAAAGCGTATCACCTTTTTGGACTACATATTCGTCAGGGCGATCAGGGTGCAGCGTTACCGTATCAGCAATCGAAATAGATGTGAACGATAGACACAGCAGCAAAAAATAGATTTTCTTAAACATGATTATTACCTTACATATGTTATTTAATGTAGATTAGCAAAAAAAAACGTAAAATATAAGTTTAAGATTACAATTTATTCAGCTGCTTATGACGTAAAAGCCATTTTTCTGTATACTATCAGTGAGTTACTAAGCAAAGGAGTAAAAATATCTGTGGCACTATTGGAAATCTTGCGTTTCCCTGACAACAGACTGCGCAAAAAAGCGCTGCCTTTTGCAGTCAATGAAAATTGTCAAATATTGGCTAAAAATATGCTGGAAACGATGTATGAAAATCAGGGTATTGGTCTTGCCGCAACACAGGTAAATATCCAGAAACGCCTTGTCGTCATCGATATTTCACCAGAAAAAAATGAATCTATGTGTTTGATTAACCCGGAGATTTTGTCTTCTGAAGGGACGGCAAAAAGTCAAGAGGGCTGTCTTTCAGTCCCTGAGTATTTCGCTACAGTAACACGTGCTATGAAAATTAAATATCGTTATATAGATTTGAATGGCAAAATAATTGAAAATGAAGCAGAGGATCTGTTGTCAATCTGTATCCAACATGAAATAGATCATCTTAATGGAAAGTTATTCATTGATTACCTCTTGCCCATGAAAAGACAACGTTTACGTAAAAAGCTTGAAAAACAAGACAAATTTCAAACAGCCATCCTCTAGATTCACAAAGACTACACTGTAAGAAAACTGCATATGGAAAACCTGCGTCAGAAAGCATTACGTGTGGCCTTTGCTGGCACACCTGAACTGGCTGCAACCTTATTAGGTACATTACTAGAAAAATCGAAACACCGAATCAAAATAGTGCTCACCCGACCCGATAAGCCTGCCGGCCGAGGACGTAAACCTACAGCGAGTGCTGTAAAAATACTGGCTCTTGAAAATGGATTAGATATCTTGCAGCCTGCCAGCTCTGAATTAATCGCACTGGAACACAGGATTTGTAAGATGGATTTGATGATAGTTGCTGCCTATGGAATGTTGTTGCCTGAGACTATCCTGAAAGCGCCCGCATACGGGTGTGTTAATGTACATACCTCCTTGCTGCCTAGATGGAGAGGCGCAGCGCCTATTCAACGTGCGATTCAAGCGGGGGATGATGAAACAGGCATCACTATCATGCAAATGGATAGTGGTCTAGATACCGGATCCATATTACTACAAAAAAAATGTCCAATCAGCCTCACCGATACAGCAGCTGATTTACATGATAGATTGGCATCTATTGGCAGTGAATGTCTGCTTAAAATATTAGATGCAATAATCTTGGGCAATTTAAATCCTGTAAACCAAGATGAATCCACTGCCTGTTACGCCAAGAAAATCATAAAATCTGAAGCCAAGATTGATTGGACGCAATCCGCTGCAGGTATTCACTGTGCCATACGGGCATTTAATCCTACTCCGGTTTGTTACACAAAACTACAAGGCTTGACCTTTCGAATATGGCAAGCAGAGGTGCTTGATGCTAAACCCATAGCGCTGGCAGGCGAAATTATTCGAGTTAGCAAAACGGGTATTGATGTTGCAACAGGTCATGGCACGCTCAGAATTTTACAGTTACAGCCACCGAGTAAACGTGTCATGTCTGTGGCTGATTTTCTAAACGGTAATCCACATTTTATTGATGATACTTCGTTAAGGTTGCACTAACAATTAGAACAAAAAAATAAAATCTCCATTGAGTCGCATCTAAAATTCCAGCAAAGATATTCTAAGGCGTAGCTTTTAAATTTGAATCTAAGCGGTATCATCTCGACACATCTTGTCGCTCGTAAAAACACTGTTTAATTTTTCCAGACCTAGTCTTAGTAACGCTGATACAAAATAATGCGCGTTCTGTAGATGATTAACAAAACGGCTCTTTAACCAAATTTTAGTTGATGTACCGTGGCAGTACTTATGGTGTTATTTATAGACATTCTGATATTAAATATTTACAGGCAGCTTAAAGATACCCAAAATGTTACAGTTACAGAGACGCAGATTATTATTGCTTATGGTTATTATTAAAGGAAAGCGGCAAGTTATTATGTATTGCTTACTCAACATTTAAAGCAGAAAATAACAAACAAATTGCTGTTTTCACCAATAAGCATAAGAACGCTTATTCAATACCAACACGGGCAAACTGGGGACATAGTTATAGAGTATGATCGACAGATACTGCCTAGTGATAACGCAATGGATGGATTTTATTATACTCAATTGCAAAAAACCTAAGTTGAAGACGCTTATTGCCTGCTCTGCTCTAGTAAGCCTATGCCTTCTGCCATTGTCGCCCCATGCAAAATTAAATCCTATAGAATCAAAACTTGGGTTTATTGTTAAAAATGCAGAATTAAATTCAGTGGGCACTCAATATATGCTTAATGCTGATATACAATTTCGTTTTAGCAAAGAAGTCCTTAAAGCGCTTGAGCACGGAGTTGCATTACAGCTTGATATAGAAATGCAAATCAAACAAACCAGAAAATGGCTATGGGATAAAAGTATTCGCAAAAAAATATTGAGTCAAAGATTAGAATATCACCCGCTCAACGAACAATACCTCGTGACTAATCTGAATACGGGTAGTAAACGTCATTTTCAGAATTTTCATCATGCGCTCAAATTTCTAGGGTCAATAAACGATTATCCATTTTTAGAATTGTCTGTCCTAGAGCAGGGTAAAATGTATACTGCGCTACTACGTGCCAACCTAAATACAGAATCGTTGCCAACACCATTAAGGCTATCAGCCTATGTCTCCTCAGATTGGCAGCTATCAAGCCCATGGTTCAAGTGGGCAATCAAATAATGAGAAAAACCAATACATTGATTCTCTGCGGTGGGCTCTTTTTATTTATTTTCATGCTCGCATCGATGCTCATGATGAGTGATGCCCTAAGGGATTCATCACAGTTCAGTCGCTTATATTCGGGTCTATTAATCTTTACCACCATGGGTCTTTGTTTGTTAGTGACGCTCGTATTCTTAAATTTAAAACACCTAATACATCAACACCGCAGTCAAATCCCAGGAACACGAATGACCGTACGTATGATTGCTATGTTTACCGCGCTGTCTGTCACTCCTGTATTGATCGTTTATCTTTTTTCTCTGGATCTTTTGCATCGTGGTATTGATAGCTGGTTTGATCTCCGTGTTGAACAGGCATTGGATGATTCGCTTGAACTGAGCCGGCTTTCTCTCGATGCCCGTATGCGAGAACTATTAAAGCAGACAAATCAAATAGCAGAAAAAATATCCGGAATATCGGATACGGAAATGCCTTTCGAAATTGATGAACTGCGTGCCCGTACAAATGCCAAGGAAATAACGCTTTTAAATAGAAAAGGCAGGGTTATCGCCTCAAGCTCAGAGGATACGACGAGCATTATACCTAACAGACCAAGTGATATTATTTTATTGCAACTTCAACAAGGTAGCAGCTACACAGGAATCGACAATACAATTACAACAGGCTTACATATCCGCGTGGTCGTAAATGTGCCTGATGTGAGCGTAACTGATAATTCAAGGATTATCCAAGCACTCTACCCTACCTCAAAGAAAATAAACATGCTGACCAACAGCATTCAAACCTCATATATAAAATACAAGGAGCTCTCTTATCTTCGGGAACAACTTAAACTCAGTTTTATTCTAGTTTTGACTCTGGTTCTTTTATTCAGTCTCTTTGCAACAGTCTGGGCTGCAATTTATTTTTCCAAAAGACACGTTGCCCCTATAAGAGATATGGTAGAAGGAACCAAAGCAATTTCTAAGGGTAATTACCATGCCCAAATACCAGTAACCAGTAACGATGAGCTTGGATTTCTGGTGGGATCTTTTAACGAAATGACACAAAGAATTGCGCAAGCGCGGGAGGCTGCGAGTCACAGTCGACATGAAGCAGAAACACAACAAGCTTATCTTGAAGCTGTCCTTGGAAGGCTCTCTTCAGGCGTATTGGTGTTTGATAGAAATAAGATATTACGTACATCTAATGTTAGTGCGGGGAAAATTTTAGGAATGCCCGCTAATGCGATGACTGGCGAGTCTCTGGAGAAAATTTGTCTGGATTATCATCATCTTGAGCCCATGCGAGACACCATCCTCTCCCACGATAATACAAAACTGGATTGGCGCGAACAAATCACGCTTTTTGGAAATAGCGGGAGACAAATTTTGATGTGTAGCGGTACACCACATTCCGTTACTAAAGATGATAATGATGGTTGTATTATTGTCTTCGACGACATAACCGACCTAATGCAAGGACAGAAAGATGCTGTATGGAGTGAAATGGCACGACGACTTGCGCATGAAATTAAAAATCCATTAACGCCAATTCAGCTTGCGGCTGAAAGACTCCGCCACAAATATCTTCATAGCATGAATAAGTCAGATATAGATGTGCTTGATCGACTGACAAATACCATAATACAACAGGTGGAAAGTATGCAGGAGATGGTTAATGCCTTTTCAGACTATGCAAGACCATCCGAGATAAGCACACAAACTGTAGATATCAATATCTTAATGAGTGAAGTCCTTGATCTATTTGCAAGCCTCAATCAAAAAATTGGAGTTTCACTAAATCTTGAATCTGGTTTACCCATGGTTAATGCTGACATGAATAAGCTCAGACAAGTTTTTAATAATCTATTAAGAAATGCTTTTGATGCTTGCAAAAATAATACAGACTCGGTATTAAGTGTTACTACTCAGCGCATTAAAAAAACTGGCGCCGAGTATGTAGAAATTCTGATCAGTGATTCTGGGCCTGGTATCGAAAAAAATATTATGGGGTATATTTTTGAACCTTATGTGACCACTAAAACAAAAGGCGCGGGGCTAGGTCTTGCTATCGTAAAGAAAATTATTGAAGAGCATAATGGCGTTGTCTGGATGGAAAATAATCGTAACAAACTTGGTGCAAGTGCGATAATAAGATTGCCTGTCATACAAACACAAGATGACAGCGCCAAGAACAAAACAGGAATGAGTTTATGATGGCTAGCAAAATTCTAGTAGTAGATGATGAACCAGACATAAGAAATCTGATTAAGGAAATACTTGAAGACGAAACCTTTGAAGTTGTAGTTGCAGAAGATGCGGATCAAGCTAATAAAATTCGCAAAGAATTTGAGCCTGATCTAATTTTACTTGATATTTGGATGCCCAATATTGATGGCATCACCTTGCTTAAACAATGGCGTAAATCAAACCAAATGAATGTGCCGGTAATTATAATTACCGGACATGGTACAGTTGAAACTGCCGTCGAAGCAACTCGTTTGGGCGCTTATGACTTTATCGAAAAACCACTCTCACTTGCCAAGTTAGTATTAACAGTAAAACATGCTCTTGATAATACATCTCTACAAAGGGAAAACACTCGCCTTAGAAACTACAATACACGTGTAGAAACGCCTATTGGCAAAAGCAAAATCATGAGAAATCTAAGAGCCCATATTTCACAAATAGCCAATCACACTACACCTGTATTAATTACCGGACAATCAGGCACAGACAAAGAACTTTTTGCACGCCATCTACACAATCAAAGTTCCATATCTGAGGAAGCATTTATCAGCGTCGGAATATCAGCCTTATCCTCAGATAATTTTCTAATGGAATTTTTTGGCAGCGAGGAGGCCGATATAAACAGAAAAGGTTTTTTTGAACAAGCAGAGTGCGGTACCTTGTTTCTCAAGGATATAGCGGATATGAATCTTTCTTTACAAGCAAAACTTCAGAATACTCTGGACAATAAATATTTCACACGCGTTGGAAGCACGCGAACTAAAACCTTTGATATACGCATTATTGCTGCGACCAGTCATGACCTCCTTAAACTTGTCAATGCTGGACGCTTTCGAGACGATCTTTACTATCAATTAAATATCCTGCCTATCCATGTACCGCCATTATATGAGCATACTGAAGACATTCCGGAATTACTTGAGTTCTATACTAGTTTTTTTGCTGAACAAGAAGGTTTAACCTATCGACATTTCACCATCGCAGCACAAAACCAGCTACAAAGCTATTCATGGCCAGGCAATGTCAGGGAACTAAAGAATATGGTACAAAGACTACTTATTCTTGGCAGCGGAGAAAATATTAATACAAGGGATCTGGATATAACACAAAACAAGATGGCAGAACTTGCTGATGAACAGAATTTTATAGCTAATTTTGACATGCCACTACGCGCAGCAAGAGAACTGTTTGAAAAAGAATACTTATTGCATAAACTTACTATTTATGGAGGCAATGTCGGCAAAGTAGCCGAAGTAATCGGTATGGAAAGAACGCATCTCTATCGCAAGATAAAATCACTCGGCATTGCAATTAAAAATCTAGGTTCAAAATAGATTGGAAGATTATGACGAGTCTGGTTAAGTGCAAAAATTTACGTAACGAGTATTTCTGAGCCATCAGACATTTATATGAATTAAAATATGAAGACTAAATTAATGATTCATTCTGCAGAATACAAATTATGAAAATAATTATTCTGGGTGCGGGTCAAGTTGGTTGCTCAGTAGCGAGAAATCTCGTCGGTGAAGCAAATGATATCACCGTCGTTGATATAAACCCAAAATACCTAACGAGCCTAAGTGAACGATATGATTTACAGACAATCGTAGGGGGCGCATCCCACCCTTCCACGCTTGAACAAGCAGGCGCCAAAGATGCAGATATGATACTTGCTGTGACAAATAGCGATGAAATTAACATGATCGCTTGTCAGGTAGCCTATACTTTATTTCATACTCCCACAAAAATAGCACGCGTAAGAAATACAGAATACCTATCAAAAATAGCGTTGTTTGCTCAAGAAGCATTACCCATCGATGTGCTGATTAGCCCCGAACAATTAGTCACCGAACATATAGAACGTCTGATTAACTACCCAAGAGCATTGCAGGTTCTGGATTTTGCTAATGGCAAGGCACAAATGGTTGCAGTGCGAGCTGGATATAGTGGCTCTCTGGTCGGACATCAGGCAGGTGATGTGGGTAAATATTTACCAGAACATGACTATCGCATTGCCATTTTGTTTCGTCAAGGTAAGGCGATTATTCCAGAGGGGAAAACCATCATTGAACCCGATGATGAACTTTTTTTTATCGGCACACCCGTGCATGTACGCGCCCTAGTTCATAGCCTGCGTAGCACAAAAAGAGAAGTGAAACGCATTATTCTATCAGGCGGCGAGAACATTGGTATACGATTGGCAAAGAAATTAGAGCAGCATTATCAGGTCAAACTTATAGAAATAGATGTCGAACGCGCACAACATGCCGCCGAACAATTGAAAAATACAATTGTCTTGCGTGGCGATACGATGAATGAAGAATTGCTCAGAGAAGAAAACATTGATGATACAGATATCTTCTGTGCGTTAACCAATACGGACGAAGTAAATATTATTTCATCCATGCTATCCAAACGCCTTGGCGCACGTAAAGTAATAGCGCTCATCAGCCGTACTGAATATATCGGTTTGATTCAAAATAATGTCATCGATATTGCCATATCTCCACAACAGGAAACGATTGGCACACTTCTGACCCACATCAGAAAAGGCGATGTTGTTGCTGTCCATTCCTTAAGGAGAGGAGAAGCTGAAGCGATCGAGGCTATTGCGCACGGCAACAAGGATTCGTCCAAAGTTGTTGGCCGCATGATTGAAGAAGTTGATTTGCCACAAGGAACAAGTATTGGAGCGCTGGTTCGAGGGGATACGGTTATCCTTGCCCATCATAATACCCTCATAGAGGCCGAAGACCATATCATATTATTGGTGGCAGACAAGAAACAAATGCCTGGAATTGAACGTTTATTTCAGGTTGGCATTAATTTTCTATAAACTTCTTTTGCTTAGAAAAAACACAATGCAACATGCAATCGTTCAACGAATACTGGGAATATTGCTTGGCCTGTTTAGCCTGACATTATTGCCCCCTATGACCATTGCATGGTGGAGTAATGATAATAGCTTACATTGCTTCCTGATTGCTTTTTTTCTTACCATCTCCACTGGTGTATTCCTCTGGCTACCAGTCAGAAATATTCGTAATGAATTAAAACTCAGAGATGGCTATGTCGTTGTTGTGCTGTTTTGGGCAGGTCTCGGCTTTACGGGCGCAATTCCATTTGTCTTATTAGAAACACCACATCTAAGTTTTACCGATGCAGTATTCGAATCCATATCAGGCTTAACCACAACAGGCGCGACCATCATCACCGGCATTGATGAATTACCAAAATCGATATTGTTCTATCGACAGGAACTACAATGGTTGGGTGGTATGGGTATTATCGTTCTTGCTGTTGCGATATTGCCCATTTTGGGTATTGGTGGTATGCAGTTATACCGCGCTGAAACACCCGGGCCAATGAAAGATTCAAAACTAACGCCAAGAATAACCGAAACTGCAAAGGCGCTTTGGTATATTTATCTTGGATTAACCGTTGTTTGCTGTCTGTGTTACTGGTTGGTTGGCATGCCTTTTTTTGATGCCATCAGTCATAGCTTTTCAACGGTATCCATTGGTGGATTCTCTACGCATGACGCAAGTATAGGCTACTTCAACAACAAATGGATTAACATGATAGCCATCATTTTTATGCTGATTTCAGGAATTAATTTCTCCCTGCATTTTTTTGCTTGGCGCAATAATAATATACTGTCCTATTGGCAGGATACGGAGTTCAAGGCATATCTTGGCATTTTGGGGGCAATCTGTCTTATCTGCTGCATCTACATGGCATTGACTTCAGATTATACAGACGTGTCGACAATGATCGTAGATGCAATCTTTCAAAGTGTCTCGATTACGACAACCACAGGGTTCACCACAGCTCAATATCAAAACTGGCCAAATTTCCTGCCCGTGCTATTGCTTTTTGCAAGTTTTATTGGCGCTTGTGCGGGGTCTACTTGTGGCGGTGTAAAAGTCATTCGAGTATTACTCCTCTTTAAACAGGGTACTCGTGAGATTAAACGACTGATTCATCCTCACGCTATATTTATCATTAAAATAAATAACAAACCGCTCCATGAAAGAGTCATCAATTCTGTCTGGGGATTTTTTGCAGCATATATTGCTGTATTCATTTTTTTACAACTTTTATTAATGATAACCGGTCTTGATATAGTCACAGCGTTTTCCGCGATATCTGCATGTATCAATAATCTTGGCCCGGGGCTCGGCGATGTCAGCGCAAATTATGCCAACATTAATGATACCGCGAAATGGATACTCTGCTGTGCAATGCTCATGGGGCGTTTGGAGATATTTACATTACTAGTGTTATTTTCCCCGGCCTTCTGGCGTAAATAAATGGCGATGCCTAGAGCAAAGAACAATAAAGAATCTCGCAAATGGGATGAAATCTACCGACATAAACAACAAAATGGTGAAACAAAAGAATTAAAACCCGTTTATATTCTGCAAGAGTTTCATCATCTCTTACCAACTCAAGGCAAAGCGTTAGACCTCGCCTCAGGTCTTAGTGCAAATGTTCTTTTTCTAGCACAACATAATATGGAAGCCTATGCTTGGGATATATCGTCCACAGCCATTGAAAAACTGCAAGCAATATCCAGCGCTTTGCATTTGGATATCAACACAGAAGTCAGGTATCCGCCAGAAGAATACTCTTTCGATGTAATTGTCGTTAGTCATTTTCTTGACCAACAAATCGTGCCTAAGATTATTACAGCACTTCGGAAAAACGGACTGCTCTTCTATCAAACATTTACTAAAGAACACATACGAAAATCAGGCCCAACAAATAAAATATACCGACTAGGCAAAAATGAATTATTAAACTTGTGTAAAGATCTGGATACCGTGGTTTATAGAGAAGAGGGCTTGATAGGTGATACAGAATTTGGTTGCCGAAATGAAGCATTATTTATTGGGAAACGTAATTAATGCCTAGTAAAATAATTTCGAATCTTCAGTCAATGCTGGAACAAGGGCAAGATAACACTCTGATACGCTTCAGTTTAGGCAGTGCATATTTAAATTCGAAAAATTACAAACAAGCTATTGAACATCTGGCTGTAGCTTTGCAACATGACCCTGAATATTCAGCTGCATGGAAGCTCTACGGCAAAGCATTAGCCAATGCTGGAAAAAATAATGAGGCTATTGTCGCATATCAACATGGCATTGAGGTGGCAGAAAAAAAAGGTGATATTCAGGCAGCCAAAGAAATGAAAATATTTCTTAAAAGATTATTATGCGCAATTGACTAGAACGCATTAACACTCAACAGTATTGTAAGTTTAGTTATTATGTAATTCGAATGTTCCGACCAAATCAGAAACATTATTGATATTATGTTCGTCTAAATAATCCACAATGCCTCGGTTAATCTTTGGGCATATCAGTGGATCATAAAATAATGCTGTACCAATGCCAACAGCGGCGGCACCTGCGATAATAAATTCCAAAGCATCATTAGCTGAGCTTATTCCGCCTTGACCTATAATCGGCACATTATGATGCTTGCTGACCTGATAGACCTGATGCACCTTAAGTAAGGCAATAGGTTTGATTGCTGGCCCTGAAAGCCCGCTCTGATTACTGCCGGTGACTGGCTTAAGTTTCTTAATATCAATCGCCATGCCCATAAGTGTATTGATGACGGCCAATCCATCCGCGCCTGCTTCTATACAACGATGTGCATTTTCAGCGATGTCTGTCTGATTTGGTGATAATTTGGCAATGATTGGTTTGTTGGTTGCACGGCGACAAGCTTCAATAACACGAGCCGACATATCTGGATCATTGCCAAAGACCGCGCCCCCTTCCTTGACATTAGGGCAAGAAATATTTATCTCCATGGCATCTATCGGTGAATCGTCAAACAATCGCGTGACCGCTTCATACTCTTTAATCGTAGAGCCTGATAGATTGGCAATAAAGCGTGTTTCTTCAAAATCCAGATTAGGCAAGTAATCATCAACCACCACAGCTGTTCCTGGATTTTGCAAACCAATCGAATTTAACATACCCATAGGGGTTTCCATCACCCGATGTGGCAAATTACCCAAGCGTGGTTCTAATGTTGTGCCTTTTAAGCAAATAGCCCCCGTATCAGTATTGGAAAATCCATTCACACGTGTATATTCTTCACCAAAACCAACGCAGCCAGACAGGAGTACCTGTGGTGAATTAAACTTCATTCCACAAAAATTTATCGCCAGTTTATTATTTAGTTTGTTACCCATTTATTCTTTAAAATCTAAAAAACATACTTTAAAATGATTCATGTTGTTTTACATAGACCAGAGATACCCCCTAATACTGGCAATATTATACGACTATGTGCCAATACCGGAGCACAATTACATTTGATTCATCCTCTCGGATTTGAGCTTGACGATGCCAAACTATTGCGCGCAGGACTCGATTACCATGAATGGACTGATATTCACGAACACGATTCCCTGAACTCTTTCACTGAGTGTATCAAACCTAAAAAGATATATGCTATCTCTACTCGAGGAAAAACCTTATATTCTAGAGCCGACTATCCCGACAATATCGCACTATTATTTGGCTCTGAAACCAGTGGTCTGCCCCAGTCACTATTAGACAAACTACCAGACGATGATATCCTCAGATTGCCCATGCTGTCTGATAGTCGCAGTCTTAATCTTTCTAATGCAGTAGCAATATTTGTTTACGAAGCTTGGAAACAACACAACTTCCAAATAAGTTAAAGTGTATAATATACAATGAGAATTAAGCACGATTTTGCCATCGTGCTCGCAATCGTGGAAAAAATGCATTTTGGGGGATACCCTAGCCCAGTTCTTGTCTTTGTTCACGCATCAATAGAACCTTAACAGCTTCGCTTGGTAAAATATCTCCATTGACCACCTTACAAACCTGTTCTGTGATTGGCATTTCAATATTATTTTTTAAGGCCAGTTGGTATACCTCTTGTGAGGTCTTGATACCTTCAATCGCTTGGCCAATATTTTCACAGGCCTCAGAGACCGTTGCCCGTTTGGCTAATTCAAGACCAAACCTGCGATTACGAGATTGATTGTCTGTACAAGTTAAGACCAAATCACCCAAGCCTGTAAGCCCCATAAAAGTTTCCTGTCGGCCACCCATGGCAACACCAAGCCTGATAATCTCTGCAAGACCTCTTGTAATCAAAGCTGCGCGAGTATTAGCACCAAAACCTAGACCATCTACGATACCAGCTGCAATTGCCATAACATTCTTGACAGCACCACCCACCTCTACACCAATGATATCGTCGTGTATGTAAGTTCTGAAAACTGCATTATGGAATTTCTTGGCAAACCATGTTGTTGTTCCTAAATCACTGCCTGCAATTGTAATTGCTGTTGGCAGCCTAGCAGCGACTTCTTGTGCAAATGATGGGCCAGATAATACGACTGTACTAACCTTAGCTCCAAGACAACTTTCAACGACCTTATGATTCAGATATTGTGTATTGGCTTCCAAGCCTTTACTTGCGATACATAGCTGTAGATTGTCATTGCCCTGTTTATCAATGATTTCAAGAATACTGCGCACACCCACACAGGGAACGGCCAAAACTATTTCGTCACATTCTTGCAGACAGAATGCAAGATCATCTACAGGCACAAGTCCTTCTGGAAAATTTGCATCTGGTAGATAACGCTTATTGCAACCTTGCGCCGTAAGCTCTGCTATATGCGAGCTATCACGTCCCCAGAGATAAACACGCTCACCGTTTTGAGACAGTACCATTGCAAGCGCTGTCCCCCATGAGCCTGCACCAATTACAAGTATCGGCTTTGACATTATCTTTCTGTGTTCATTGTCAGATTTAAGATTTTATCTTGACGGGCTTTATCGTGATAGACTATGTCTCAGGAATTACCGAGTCAGTGTTTTGTTTGTGTTTTAGAAACTGCATTTTGTTGTTGCATTTTCTGCTTCTGATATAAGGCTTCGAAATTTACGGGTGCAAGCAGAAGTTGTGGGAAACCACCCCGAGCGACCATATCCGCAACATGTTCGCGTGCAAAAGGAAAAAGAATATCAGGACAAATGGTTGCCATCATTTGTCTAATAACTTCTTCAGGGAATTTATCAATATGAAAAATACCTGCCTGATGTGCCTCAACTAGATAGGCTGTTTTCTCTTTTACAGTAACGTTCACAGTAACAATTAAAACGACTTCATAGGTTTTATCAGCGATAGGTTTAGCCTCACTATTAAGATTCATATTTACTACAGGTTCCCATTCTGCGGTAAATATCTCTGGTGAATGTGGCGTTTCAAAAAATATATCCTTGGTATAAATCTTTTGTATAGCAAATTCACCTTGTTTCACTTCTTCTGTGCCTACTTCGACATTCATATCTTCTTCAACCATTAAAAAATAAATTTTTGTAATATTAATGAATCATGATTAAGTGTTTCCTTTTGCCAGAGGCAAATTAGCATTTTGCCACGCACTGATACCACCCTTCAAAGAATAAAATTTTTTAAATCCTTTTATTTTTAAATTTTGTGTCACACGCATAGATTCTGAACCCTGCCTACAACAGACAACAATGATTTTATCTTTGTATTTTTCTAGCCATTTTTCCTGTTCACCCAGCGTTTTCATATCTATATTGATGGCGTTAATAATATGTCCTTGCTTGAAATCCTCAGCACTACGAATATCCAGAATCTCTGCATTTTTATGGTTTATCAAACGTATAACTTCAGCGGCAGGAACTTGAGACGATGCTATGATGCTAAAAAATATATTCCATAACAGAAGCGATGATATCGCCACAAGAAGCGCAACAAGAAATAAATGATTAGCAATAAATTCCGGAAGTCTTTCCATAATTTGTTATTTTATCCTAAGGCAGTATCGTATTATAATAAAGTGTGCATGATACGTTACACTCAAACTACTTGGAAATGTAGATTTCTGGACGTTTCCTTATCCTAAAACAGTCTACGGTTAAATATCTAACTTTTATGTGCTAAAATTTGCATATAGTGGATAGATATGAGATGCAATTTACCTTGAATTCAGCAGCCAAATTGCAGTCGTTATGCGCCTTTAGTCTCTCTTGAAGATTTTTTCATCGGCATAATTTTAAACAGTGTTTACCTATTTTTACGATGCCAAGTAACGTAAACGAATCTATGGATGCAGCCACCAATTAAGCCGCTCATTCTGATTGTTTTAGATGGTTGGGGACACACAGACAATACCGTCTACAACGCAATTTATAGTGCAAAAAAACCAGTTTGGGAAAAATTGTGGCTTGAATGTCCCCACACTTTAATCCAAGCCTCTGGGATAGATGTCGGTCTGCCCCCACAGCAAATGGGCAACTCAGAAGTAGGTCATATGACCATTGGTTCGGGTCGTTTGGTCGATCAAGAGTTTTCAAGGATTACACGTGCCATAAAAGATGGCTCCTTCTTCAAAAACGAGACGCTCAATAATGCTTTCAATCGAGCAACTCAAAATAACAAGGCCATACACATCTTGGGTCTGCTCTCACCTGGTGGCGTGCATAGTCATCAGAAACATATTTTCAAACTAATGGAATTTGCGGCTCAATCTGGCGTTACGAAAATTTATCTACATGCATTCTTAGATGGTCGCGACACACCGCCAAAAAATTCTGAAGAAAGTATCCGCTTTGCTCAGCTAAAAATGAAAGAACTGGGGAAAGGACGTTTTGCCAGCATCATTGGCAGATTCTACTCCATGGACAGAAATAAACGCTGGGAAAGAACCCAAAAAGCCTACGACCTTATTAGCCAAGGCAAAGCCGATTATCGATCAAACGATCCTTTCATTGCATTAGATATGGCTTACGCACGAGGCGAAACAGATGAATTTATGAATGCAACCGCTATTACTAAAAATGGTGAGCCTCCTGTCCAAGTTGAAAATGGTGATATCATTATTTTTGCTAATTATCGCGCCGACAGAGCAAGGCAATTAGCTCGCGCTTTCACCAAAGAAAATTTTCAAAGCTTCCCAAGAGAACACATTCCCAAGCTTGATGCCTTTATAAGTTTAACTGAGTACAAGGCAAATTATGAGTTTCTTGTCGCTTTCCCGCCTAAGAGCATAGATAATGTTTTTGGTCAGTACATTTCTGAACTTGGCCTAAAGCAGTTGCGTATTGCAGAAACAGAAAAATATGCACATGTAACTTTCTTCTTTAATGGCGGTGAAGAACAAGCGTTTGATGGTGAAGATAGAATACTAGTGCCTTCACCTCATATTCGCACCTACAATATGGAACCAAAAATGAGTGCCTTTGAGATCACCCGTAAGCTGGTAAAGGCAATTCAAGATGGCAAGTATGATGCCATAATTTGCAACTATGCTAATGCTGATATGGTTGGCCACACGGGTGATTTTCAGGCAACCATAAAAGCTATTGAAGCTATTGACATCTGCCTCGGCAAGGTCATTGAAGCCGCAAAAAAGACAAATGCAGAGATTTTAATTACGTCTGATCATGGCAATGCTGAACAAATGAAGGCCTATGCCACAGAGAAAATAAGATCCGAACAACACACTGCCCACACCTCTAATCTAGTTCCACTTATTTATATTGGTCGTGATGCTGAAATCATTCCGGGACTGTCAGGATCGTTATCAGACATCGCGCCCACAATGTTGTACTTAATGGGGATTGATGCCCCCCATGAAATGACAGGAAAATCTTTGCTGAAATTACAATGATCACCGCCTTCGTATGGCCAAGCTTATCGCGATGCAATTTCTGTAATTACCTGCGAAAATACTTTCAGCTTGCGTCTATTTTTACTTGCCTCATGATCCTGCCAATTTACGCTGAAGATTTCAAAGAAAAATCTGCTGAACTGAATTCTGTAAGAAATGAAATTGAAGATATCAAATCCAGCATTGAGAATGCGCGTCTTGAAACAGATATTTTGCAAACTGAATTAAAAGAGAATGAAACATCGATTGGTAATATTGCCCTTCATATAAGGGAGATTGAAAAACAATTGCAACAAAAAATCAATCGCCTGAATGATCTAAATAACAAGAAATCATTGCACGAAAAAATACTGACTGAACAAAAACGGACGCTTGCCAAACAAATACGTGCAGCTTACATGATAAGCAGTAACGACTATATGAAGTTATTGTTAAATTACGAAGACCTTGCCATGCTAGGTCGAGCACTTGCTTATTATAATTACCATAATAAGACCAAGGTACAAAAAATTAATTTAATAAATACAGAAATCGAAAAAATCACACAAATAGAAAAGAATATCAAACATGAAAATGATATCTTGCTCACACTAAAAAAATATCAACTTGAAAAAAATAGAGAAATTTCATACTCAAAAAAAGAAAGAGAAAATATTCTTGCAAAACTATTAAATGAACTCGATAAACAAGGACTTAAACTGCAGGCATTACAACATCAAGAACAGGAAACTAAAAATCTTCTACAAAAAATTATTTCAGAACAAACTGAAGAAAATCGCACAAGTATGGCTCTCTTTGAAAACATCCCGCCTTTTAATACACTTAAAGGAAAACTTAATTGGCCAACAAAGGGAAAATTGCTGACTCGCTTTGGAAACCGCAAACAAGGTGGTAAATTAAAATGGCAAGGTGTTATCATAAATGCTGAAATCGGTGTAGATGTGCAAGCAGTCAGCGGAGGACAAGTCGTTTTTGCAGATTGGTTCCGAAATTTAGGACTGCTTATTATCATTGACCATGGAGATGGTTATATGAGCTTGTATGGTTATAATCAAAGTTTACTGAAAAAAACCGGAGACTGGGTACTGCCAAATGAAATCATCTCCTTTGCCGGAAATAGCGGCGGACAGCTTCGCTCTGGTATTTATTTCGAAATTAGAAATAATGGTAGTCCAGTCAACCCTGAAAAGTGGTGCAGAAATTAACAAAAAATATTTTACTACATGTTTATGTCATTACGCCTAAATCACTACAACGCCTATGCAAACTGGCCATTCACTGCAGGCTGTCTTCGTAGACGAAATCGCTTAAATTCTAAATCCTGTATTTTCAAATGATTTGGATATAATTAAACTATATTAATGAATATTAACGATACTTGTCTAAAAAACAAGAAATCTAAGTAACCTAAAATCTTCTTATCATGAGGCACGGAGAGAAAAATGAATAATGCCTTTCACAACATTTTTATTTGCCTGCTACTTTTGCTTATCAGTGTTCGGGTAGTTATCGGAGAGGACAAAGTGCCAGAATACGAAGCACTCCCCTTGGATGAGTTGCGCACCTTCACTGAAATATTTGCAAAAATAAAAAGTGATTATGTTGATTCTGTAGATGATAAAAAATTACTTGAAAATGCCGTCCAAGGCATGTTGGAGGGATTAGATCCCCACTCTGTATATCTTGATAGCGAATCCTATGAGGATCTAAAAGAAGGAACCTCTGGTGAATTTGGCGGTCTTGGCATTGAAGTAGGAATGGAAGATGGTTTTATCAAAGTCATTGCGCCTATCGATGATACCCCTGCACAAAAAGCTGGAATAAAAGCAGGCGATTTAATCATTAAGCTTGATGACAGCGCGGTTAAAGGCATGACATTAAATGAAGCTGTCAATCTCATGCGTGGCAAACTTGGCGCCAAAATCACATTAACAATCGTTCGCGAGAATGTAGAGAAATCTCTGATATTCACTATCATCAGGGATGTAATTAAAGTGAAGAGCGTTCGCTTCAACACACTGGAACCAGGCTTTGGCTATCTGCGACTTTCAAACTTTCAGTCATATACTGTTGAAAATCTACGTAAGGCAATTGATACACTACAACAAGACAATAACAATAAGCTTAAGGGTGTCATACTTGACCTCAGAAATAATCCAGGCGGTCTTTTAACTGCTGCTGTCGGTATTGCGGATATGTTCCTTAATAAAGGATTAATTGTTTATACGGAAGGGCGCGTCAAAGATTCAAAATTGAAATTTAATGCCAAACCCAATGCCAAACTTCCAGATGTGCCGCTGATTGTGCTTGTTAATGGTGGCTCTGCGTCTGCATCAGAGATTGTTGCCGGAGCACTTCAGGATCATGGACGTGGCGTTATCATGGGCGAAAAAACCTTTGGTAAAGGATCTGTGCAAACCGTCCTGCCTATGAATAATAATGCGGCACTAAAACTAACTACAGCCAGATATTACACGCCTAATGGCCGATCAATTCAGGCATCAGGTGTAATACCAGATATCATCATTGATGAGGTAAAAATATCCAAGATTGAAAATTCCTTAGATATGCGGGTAAAAGAAGCTGACCTCAAAGGACATCTTAAAAGCGGGCAAGAGGGAACCCCGACAATAAGGAGAGCAGTAATAGAGGAAAATGAGGAGCTTGAAGAAAATACGCTCAAAGATAAATCCAAACAGGCTGCTGTGTCACTTCCCTCAGAAGACTATGCGCTTTATGAAGCCTTGAATGTATTAAAAGGGCTGGCAATCATAAAAAAATAAACGGGAAAACCTACGGCGGAAATATTATATTTCTAAAGCATCTACTCCCAAAGTAGATATTCCTATGGTGCTGGTTTCTTTGACGCTGATTTTTTTGGCACTGGTTTCTTTGGTATAGGATTGCTAAAAACTGGAAGTCATTACCATTGTTGAACTACTTATTAAAATACTGTCTGGCAGAAAAATCTAGAGATACTGCAAAGGCTGCTGTAGTAAGACGTTAATATATGAGTGATTCATACAAATAATATTTTTTTATTTCTTAAACAAACACTATTTACTCATAGAAAATACCAATAATCCCAACCCTGCCCCTCCAAATAACCAAGTCAAATAAGGAACGCCGGCAACCATTGCCGGGGAGAATCCATCCAAACCAAATATGACCGCAGCACAGATAATGAAAGCAGAGCCAACCATTGCTAATACTGTCCGTTGATTGCTTCTCTTTATTTCGGTTCTAATTCTTTCTAGCTCAGTCGTCTTTAATTCTACCTGAATCTTGCCATCACGAAGACGTTCGATAATATCGACAGTTTTATTTGGTAAATCAGGCAATCGATCAAGCCATCTAGGTAAATTATCTTTCAAACCTTCTGCCAAGCCTCTAACACCAAGGCGTTCATGCATCCAGTGCTCAAACAAAGGTCTCGCAGTTTTCCAGATATCTAACTCTGGATAGAGTTGTCTACCTAAGCCTTCAATATTCACCAGCGTTTTTTGCAATAATAATAACTGTGGTAAAATCACCATATCAAACTGCCTAACCGTCTGAAACAGACGTAGTAACATAGCGCCAAATGATATTTTCCTCAAAGATCTGTCAAACAAAGGTTCACACACCGCTCTGATTGCGAATTCAAATTCATCGACACGTGTATTGGCAGGCACCCAACCAGATTCGACATGTAATCTGGCAACTTTCTGATAGTCACGATCAAGAAAGGCTATAAAATTTTCGGCGAGATATCTTTGATCAAATTCGCTGAGTGAGCCCATAATACCGAAATCCACCACCACGATTTTTGCTGGCTTTTCAGGCTTTGGGCAAGATACAAATATATTTCCAGGATGCATATCAGCGTGGAAAAAACTATCTCGAAGTACTTCAGTAAAAAATATTTCAATACCTGATTCTGCCAGCCATTTTAAATCAACCCCGGCAGCTTTAAGAGATTCAATATCACTGATAGGAATGCCTGAAATACGCTCCATCACCATGATATTTTTCTGTGTTAAATCCCAGTCAACTTCAGGAACATATAACATATCTGAATCAGCGAAATTCCGACGCAACTGTGAGGCATTGGCCGCTTCGCGCATCAGATCCAGTTCAGCCAATAGTGTCTTTTCAAATTCTGCAATGACATTGACTAGACCTAAACGTTTGCCATCTTCTGTATATTTTTCTGCTTTCTTGGCAAAAAAATACATCAAACCAATATCTCGACGAATGACCTCTTCAATATCTGGACGGACAACTTTAACTATCATCTTCCGACCATCCTTCGTTGTCGCAGCATGCACCTGCGCAATGGAGGCAGAAGCTAACGGTGTTTCGTCAAACTCCAGAAAGATATCTTCAATCTTGTTCCCAACTGCATCCTCAATAATGCATCTTGCTTGCTTGCTTGGAAAAGGTGGCACACTGTCTTGCAACTTTGCAAATTCCTGCAGAATATCTTCTGGCAAGAAATCGCGGCGTGTAGATAAAAGCTGTCCGAATTTGATAAAGATCGGTCCTAGGTCTTCTAGCGCACGTCTTAATCTCTCCCCTCTCGATCCCTGCTTTCTTCCAAACCAGTTCCAAGGAAAGATATAAAACAATATTTTTATTGAACGAGAAATATTTGAGGCGAAAGCGATCTCATACAGTCCGTGACGAACCAATACCTTCTGGACTGTAACCAATCGTGAGATTTCACTCAGTTTCATTCGTTATCTTTTCTCGAAAGCCTGTCCACACGTTTTTTTAAGCGTTCTACATCATTACGAATTTGATCTACAGCATAATTAAATTCATTCAACTCTGATTGATCTAATAATGTTTCTTTCTCGTAACGAAAGTATTCACTGATATCTAAACCAATAGTTTTGCTAGACGCTTTTGCAAACTGGATCATCCCTCTTAGAAGATTGCCGACTTTATGAGCGGTGATATCTCCTATAAATTGTGCTAGATATTCTTCCCAATCAATATCCATCTCTTTAAAAATGGATTGAAGTTTATGAGCTAATTTAACATTACCAATAATTTCGACATCACCTGCGTTAATTCTTTCAGTAGTAATCATCTTAAGTAACACAGAGGGTGTTCCTTTTATTGAGACACCGATCTTGTCTTCATATTCTGAAACTAATGTTACCCCCTTAGCCGAAGGGAGAATAAACAGTCTGATGTCTGTATTCAGGACATCAATTTCAATAACATTACCTTCTAATGTTGCTAAGGCATCCAGTGTCTCATCATCCAAGGATAAGACTTTATTCACCATCTTTTCGACACTGCCAATTATTACAGTTTGATGATTATCTAATTTCATATTTTTACTCAAAGCTTATAAGCCCTGTGTATCGCAACAATACCGCCCATCAGATTGAAATATTCAACCTTGGCAAATCCTGCTGACTCAATCATAGTTTTCAATGTTTCCTGATCGGGATGCATGCGAATTGACTCAACCAGATATTTATAACTGGCCTCATCCTTTGCTATAAATTTTCCAATCTTAGGAATTATATTAAATGAATAAGCATCATAGATGCTTGCCAATTTCGCTTGATCTACTTTAGAAAATTCCAGAATGATTAGACAACCACCATAACGTAATTTCGCAAACATGGAATTAATCGCCTTCTGCTTATCAGTCATATTACGCAACCCAAAAGCAACATTGACACAATCAAAACTATTATCTGCAAATGGAAGTATTTCTGCATTTGCTTGAACATATTCAATCCCGGAGATAATGCCTGCATCAATTAATCTGTCTCGACCTTCATGCAACATGGCACTATTTATATCAACCATCAATACGGTTCCATCTTTGCCTACACGCTGATGAAATAGTTTTGACAGGTCACCTGTGCCGCAAGCAACATCCAACACTGACTGCCCTTTTTTGGTACCCGATAGATTTATAGCATATCTCTTCCAGAGCCTGTGCATACCAAACGACATCAAGTCATTCATTAAATCATAATTACCAGCGACAGAATAAAATATCTTGGAGACAAGACTTGCCTTATCTTCTGTGGCAACTTTTTTGTAGCCAAAGTCTGTTATTTTATTGTTCATTAATAATCTAATAAATAAAAAATTCAATAAATATTACTAAAATAAAAAGTAATATTAGTGTCTTTTAATTTGAAATTAGACTGCCAAATGCTTTCTCAAACTGAGCTTTGATTTCTGCTTCATTATAAAATGGCACGCCCTAACCTTTGCAACTTTCCTTCTATAATTTCCTCTAATGTATCCATGCTTTAATCTAGCATTTTATTATCATTTTCATCCAAGTCTATAGTGTACTTTATAAAAACAAGCCTATAATGTACTGTATAAAAAAAATAGTTATAGAGAACATTCTTAAGATGTGTCCTGTCGCTCGTACCCTGCATCACTAAGGCTCTGTAAATAGTCTTTCCACAGTTTGTCCTTGTTCTCATCAAGCTCATAAAGATAGCCCCACGAATACAAGCCAGTCTCATGCCCATCGTCGAAAATCAATTTCACAGCATAACGACCAACAGGTTCAATCTTTGTGATAGAAACATTTTCCTTGCCTTTTTGTAGCACAGATTGCCCCGGGCCATGACCTTTTACTTCTGCTGAAGGTGAATAAACCCTGAGTAATTCACAAGATAGTTCAGAGCACTTACCATCACTGAAATTAATCTCAAGGATTCTAGATTTTTGATGAAGGTTGATTGACTCTGGCTGCGGTGATTCCTTTTTCATCACAGTATATATCTTGATAGATCTTCATCGTGAACCAACTTTTCCAAGTGATCATTGACATAATCTGCATCTACCACAATGGTGTCTCCTTTTAGATCAGATGCTTGGTAAGATAATGCTTCAAGTAACCTTTCCATGACAGTATGCAACCGCCTTGCGCCAATATTTTCGGTTGTCTCGTTGACCTGCCAAGCAATCTCAGCAACTCTTTTAATTCCCTCTTGTGAGAACGAAAGATTCACTCCTTCTGCTTTCATTAGTGCTGCATATTGTTCTGTTAGTGACGCATCTGGCTCAGTCAATATACGTATAAAATCTTCAGTACCGAGCGCACTTAACTCTACCCTGATAGGTAAACGTCCTTGTAATTCAGGAATTAAATCTGATGGCTTAGCCAAATGAAAAGCACCTGAAGCAATAAAAAGAATATGATCTGTTTTTACCATACCGTATTTGGTAGATACCGTACTACCTTCGACCAACGGTAATAAATCACGCTGAACACCTTCGCGAGAAATATCTGGGGCACTTGATTCAGAACGGCGTGTAACCTTGTCAATTTCATCCAAAAAAACGATTCCATTTTGCTCGACATTTTCGATTGAAACAGCCTTGATTTCATCATCATTAACCAGTCTGTTGGCTTCTTCTTCGTTAAGAAATTTTAATGCATCCTTGACACGTAATTCACGTACGTTCTTTTTACCTCCAGACATACTCTGAAACATACCTTGTAATTGGCTAGTCATTTCTTCCATACCAGGAGGAGCCATGATCTCAACACCAACAGAGGGCGCATTAAGTTCCACTTCAATAAGCTTGTCATCAAGCTTGCCCTCGCGCAACTTGACGCGGAATTTTTCTCTTGTTGCATTATCAGTCGGAGCTTCTTCCTCACCTGAAGGTTCATTAGCAAACCTGCGTGGTGCTGGCAAAAGAATATCCAGAATTCTGTTTTCTGCCGCATGCTCTGCCTGTCTCTTGACTTTTTCCAGATCATTTTCTCTGGTTATTTTCACTGAGATGTCAGTCAAATCACGAATGATTGATTCGACATCCCTGCCCACATAGCCAACTTCTGTAAATTTAGTTGCTTCAATCTTAATAAATGGGGCATCGACCAATTTTGCAAGTCTTCTTGCGATCTCTGTTTTCCCTACACCCGTTGGTCCAATCATTAGAATATTTTTCGGAGTAATTTCATTGCGCAACTCTTCATCTACCTGCATCCGCCGCCAGCGGTTACGCAATGCAATAGCGACTGCGCGTTTGGCATCGTCTTGCCCGACTATATGTTTATTTAATTCGCAAACTATCTCTTTTGGTGTTAATCCACTCATATTGATTTTTATAAATCCTTTAGCTTTTTTATTTTGGCTTCTCTATTTAGAATCTTTCACTGAAAGTTCTTCTATAGTTTGTGTGTGGTTCGTATAAATACAAATGTCGGCTGCAATATTTAGCCCCTTAACAACAATATCCCGTGCACCTATTTTAGTATTACTCATTAAGGCATAAGCCGCCGCTTTGGCATAAGCTCCACCGGAACCTATCGCCATGATATTGTCTTCTGGTTCAATAACATCACCATTTCCAGAAATAACCAAAGAAATATTTTTATCAGCTACACAAAGCATAGCTTCTAGATTGCGTAACATTTTATCTGTACGCCAATCCTTGGCGAGCTCAACAGCAGATTTCAATAGATGACCCTGATGTTTTTCAAGTTTCCCCTCAAACCGTTCAAACAAGGTAAATGCATCGGCCGTGCCACCTGCAAACCCGGTAATAACCTTATCGTGATACAATCTTTTAACTTTCTTGGCATTACCTTTCATAATAGTATCTCCTATTGAGACTTGCCCATCGCCACCGATGACCACACTATCTTTCCTGCGAACTGAAAGAATCGTTGTGCCTTTAAATTGCTTCAAATAATTTCTCCTGATTTTATACAGATTTTCTCTGCCAAATTTATTTGACCAAAATTACTTTGGAAGGCGCATCTTACTAGAGACTGTCTGGTTTACTAGAAAGAAATTTTTACACGCAGTAAATTAATGGCTCGTATGCAGTGATCAGGGACAGACCTGAGACGGAGAATATCAAGCTTATGATTTCTTCTTGCGGGCACGCGGGTGCGCAGCATCATAAATATTGGCAAGATGCTGAAAGTCCAAATGTGTATACACCTGTGTCGTACTAATATCCTCATGGCCAAGCAATTCCTGAACGGCACGTAAATCTCCGCTGGATTCGAGTAAGTGGCTGGCAAACGAATGTCGCAACATATGTGGATTCACGTGATTCGTGATTCCCTGCTTCATTGCCCACTGTTTCAAACGTTGTTGTATCGAACGACGACTAATGCGTTTCCCTCGTTGACTAACAAACACCGAGACCTCTTCATCATTTGCTATTTTAGCACGACACTTTAACCATTGCTTAATTGCCATGCATGCTTGTTTGCCGATAGGAACGACACGTGTTTTATTGCCTTTACCAACAACCGTTACCATGGCATCGACCATGTCCAGACTATCAATATTTAGCATAACAAGTTCAGACAAGCGCAGACCGGAGGAGTACATCAATTCCATGATGGCCTTATCACGAATAGCTAATGTAGCTTTATCATCTATCTCGAGTAACTGAGCAGCTTGATCCACATCAAGCAATTTCGGTAAAATTTTAGCGGATTTTGGAGGCTGCACACCTTCTGCAGGATTTTGTTGTGCCACACCCTCATCAATCAAATAACGATAGAATGCGCGTATTGCCGATAAATTTCGTTGTAATGATCGACCTTTGATACCTTGCCTGTATCGCCAAGCCACAAAGCTGCGGATTTGACGACCATCCAATTCATTCCATTGACACACCTCTTGTGCGTCAATAAATTTAAGCAATACCTTCAAATCATGTTGGTAAGATTTTCTGGTATGTTCAGACAGATGTTGCAGGGTTCCCAAAAACTGATCGGTTCTTGAGGCTTCTTGCTGGTTCATGTGCGACTAATCAATCATCAAGAATTTCTGTGCTCTTCAATGTCGTTACATCCTTTCTGTAGTGCAGGCTCGTAGGTCTCAACTATCCATGGTTTTAAAACAAAACTAAAAACCTCGGCCATATTTGCCAACAACTCCATGCCCATACCTGGCTCAAAGCGATCTGGGTTAAAACTGCCAATAGCCATTATCCCGCTCCAACCTGCGCCCAGTAATGGCACTATAACAGACGATGCAATCTCATTAGGTTCAGTGCCAAATAGAAATTCCTGCTGCCGGTGCTCCATCTGCCCACACATAGGTTGTCTAGTTTCGATCATTGTTTTAAATAATAAAATTTCCTTGGTGTCTTTGCCTGAAAATTCTTTGCCTGCAAAAGAATCAATAAAGGCTGGGTCACCAAAGATCCGAACGGCAACGCGATCTGCGTGAAAGTTCTTGGATAAATTATCATACAAAGTTGTAAAAATATCCTCAGGGCTTGTCGCATCCATTAACGTCAAACCTAATTGATGCATTTTTCTAGCAAGCTCTTCATTCTGGTTCGCAATCTCAATTAATTCATGTAATTGTTTGGTAGTTTTCTTATTTTGCTCTCTTAACACTGCAACTTGTTTCTCAATCAAGGAAACCGATCCGCCATTTATGTGTGGCAATGATAATTCACTAAGCAACGTAGGATAATCATTAAAGAACTCTGTGTTCTGACGTAAAAAATCTGCAATATCTTTTGCTGAAATTAATGGTGTGACTTGTTCAGAATCTTCTTTCTTGTTTATTTCTTTTTCCAGCTTGGTGTCTTGCCCCTGACTTATGTTTTTATCGACTGTCATAATGATATTTGCCCCCTGTAAACAAAAGTGGCAGATCCTGTCATCCATACAGGTTCGCCATGCCCCGCCCATCTGACTGAGAGATGCCCTCCTGGCAATGCTACATCAACTTCCTCACCCAAACCGGAATTGATACATCCTGCCACGACTGCAGCACAAGCACCACTCCCGCATGCTAATGTTTCACCTGCGCCTCGCTCATAAACACGTAATTTGATATGACTGCTATCTATAATCTGCATAAACCCTACATTCACACCTTCTGGGAAAAATGTTTGCTGTTGCATTTGCTCTCCTATAGTCAAAACCTGCGCAGATAGAACATCATCCACTATAATTACAGCATGCGGATTGCCCAGTGAAATCGCACTAAATACAATCTCTGTGCCTAATAAATCTAGTCGGCACTCATTAGCGTTTGCATCGGGCGCTACTGGTATATCAGCAGCCGTCAATTTGGGCACGCCCATATTGACTCTGACCAGATCATCTGCTTCAAAAATCATGGTAATCACCCCTTCGCGGGTTGCAGCGGTGATTGTGTCTGCATCAACCAAGCTATTCTCACGTAAATAAACAGCAGCACATCTTGCACCATTACCACACTGGGATACCTCGCTGCCATCTGAGTTATAAATCAAATAGTGCACGTCTATCCCCTCTTTGTCAGACGGTGCAAGTAATAATAATTGATCACAACCGATACCAAAGTGACGATCTGCAATAAATCGCACTTGCTCAGGATTCAACTGAATCTCATGCGCGAAACTGTCTATCACAACAAAATCATTGCCAAGACCGTGCATCTTTGTGAACTGGATTTTCATAGACATACAGGGTACAGAGACCGTTCCCTGGCGCAAGCCTAATCCAGCCAGATGATCATTAATTTATAGCTTCACTCAATAATATTTAGGCATTTAACTTTATTGAATCAATAAGGATTATTCTCTTAACTAAATAACAAAAAGTGCGCAGCATCCCTGCGCTCAAGGCACAACTTAGGTAGAATTTTTACGGTTGCAATCTCAGTCTTAAACAAAAACCTCGTGCGCTTGTTAAGCTTTGGCAGGCAGAACGCTAGAGTTATTTTTTTGGCTAGTTTTTGGCTAGATGTATTACCAACAAAGGTGCTAATATGCGTTGCCAGCTGAGTATAAAATTTGCCTAATTAAGCGCTTAAGTAGAGCATCCGAACACCTCCAACTGTCCCTTAGTTCAGACATTAACTAAACTAAGAAAAGGTAATGCATGCATGAATTAGATCCAAATCCTCGTGACAAACTTGTTAGTGTTGCTAAAGCAATTGCTGGTGCATGTCCTATTCTGGGAGCATTAATCTCTGAAATGCTAAATTTTGTACCAGATTCGAGGCGTGATCGGATTGTAAGCTATGTCAAGTGTATGGAGGGGCAAATCAGAAGCATGGAAAAAAGAATACCTATCGTCGAAAAGAATCTAAAAACTGAAAAGGGTTGGGATATATTTGAGGAAGGAATGATGCAAGCTGCAAGAGCTGTCTTCGAGGAGAGAAGAGAGCGTTTGGCAAAATTGGTTGCTAATTCCCTGTCTGAAGATGAGATAAAATATGAAAAAAGTAAAAAACTTTTAAATCTTTATAGGGAACTTACTGATCCAGAAATAATATGGTTAATTTACTATTCATTAAATCCAACTCTAGGAGAAGGGCGACACTCAAAGTGGGTAAGTAAACATCCAGAAATATTGAAGCCAGTAAGCAGGGAAATGGGGCGGCCAAAGGAAGAATATGAAAAATCAGCGCTGCAAGACAGCTACAAGGCCAGTCTTACAAGGCTTGGACTTACCAAAAAACGAAATAACAAAAATAATACAATAGTTATTACTACTCTCGGACGTATGTTGGTTTCATATATTACTGATGAAATAGAAGATGAAAATAGCTAGAAAAACCATAAACACGGATGCCAAAAACTGCGCTTTTTGTCTCCGATTATGGCAGAATTTATGTGTAAATTTCGCTCAAGGGAAACTAAATGGCATTAGTAGAATGCAAAGAGTGTGGCGAATCAGTAAGCACAAAAGCTAAAACATGTCCCAGGTGTGGTGCAGAAGCCCCTAAGAAAACTTCGTTTTTCACTTGGCTGGTTTTGCTTTTTATTGTCTTTATCGTGTATTCAGCAGGTCAAAGCCCCACTCCAACCACAAATACCAAAAGTTCAATTGAACTTCCAAGACCATCTTGGACTATATCAACCCATAAAGATGAGATGACAAATAAGTTTTCAGCGTATGCACATTCTCCAACAGCATACCCATTGAGGAAAATGTCATTCCCTTATGACGATGTTGATAGCTATATGGGTGTTGGCTGCGATAGCGAAAACGAGTGGGTTTACTTCGGCTTTAATATATCTCCAAACCTAACAAAAGATGAAATCGAGGATGGCTACAACCTAATAAAGACTCAAATCAAATGGAACAATCAGGTTGAAGATGTAACTTTAACTCAAGACTGGGGTGCTAAGTTTATCCACTTCCAAGATGGTGGCGCTGCAATTTCAAAAATAGCTGCTTCAAGTACCGCCTTGCTAAAACTTCACTGGCATGGTCAACAGTCTTCACATTTTAAATATTCACTGAGCGAATCTTCAAGAGCTATAGCTGAGATCAAGGCAAAATGTTCAGCAAATTTACAAAAATCCTTTATGTAAAAACAACAACCAAATCTCACTGAAAAATAGGGTATATATTAATAAACATTGATCTATCTCACTATGCTCGAAATCAAGATTGACTGCTTGGAATGCCGTCTGCAATATGCACCGTCGATGTTGGGAATGCACATTCAGCACCATGTGATTCAATAATTCCGATAACTTTCAGCAATATATCCTGTTTTACCTCATGAAACCGTATCCAATTGGTTGTTTTAGTGAATGTGTAGATAAAAAAATCTAAAGATGAAAATGCGAATTCATTGAAATTTACTATCAAGGTTTGATTCGTATCAATATCTTCATGTTCTTGTAACATGTTTTTTACATCAACAATAATAGCTTCCATTTTGCTTACATCAGCATAACGGATGCCGATGGTTTCCTTGATACGGCGATTTGTCATGCGCGAAGGATTTTCAACTAAGATATTAGTGAAAACTGAATTCGGCACATACAGAGGACGTTTGTCGAAAGTTTGAATTCGAGTCAATCGCCAACCAATATTCTCAACTGTACCTTCAATTTCTCTATCCGGCGATCTGATCCAGTCTCCCTTGTTGAAAGGTCTGTCCATGTATATCATTAAACCACCAAAGAAATTAGCCAGCAAATCTTTTGCAGCAAAACCAATAACGATACCACCGACACCACCAAAGGCAAGCACTCCTGAAATACTGTAACCCAGTGTTTGTAATGTCATCAAAAGCCCAGTAATGATGACGGATATTCTAAATAGCTTTGCAATCGCATCTGTCGTTGTGTGATCGACTTCTTTACCTATAGCTTCTTTTTTCAGGTAGAAATCTTTTTCTATACGTGTAATGAATCTGATCAGAAACCACGCAAGTGTAAAAATAATACCGACATCACGAATAGGATCAATCGCGCTAAATATCGCTGCGCCAGTTTCATTCTTGACAATCTCAGCCGCAAAACTAATCCCTATAAGCCATATAAGAATGGTTAATGGACGACGTGCAGCATCAATCAAGGAATCATCCAAATAGAAACGATTACTTTGTGACCTTGCAAACAATCTTGCAAAACCCCACTGTTGCGAAACTCCTACAAGCAACGTACAAAAAACAACCAAGAATACCTGAACCTCATAAGAATGACTGCTGAAGTAGTTTTGAAACTCAATTAGTTTTAATTTTATATCCATAAATACCAGACCTTATATCATGATCAATAAATTTCGGTTATTGTACAATCACTAGTTATTTTAAAATCTTTGTTGGCTTAAAATTTTCTATAATGCTATTACTGCCCAATGGCAATTATCAAGCTCAAACGCGATACGAGAAAATGCTTACAAACAGCAGGAGTATTTTTCTGTGTCTATATCGCATCATCACCTAGCACCAACTCATGCTCAACAACAATATCGGAAATTTCACCTGAGACAGCTTGCCACGCTTCATCATTTTTCAATTCCGTAGAATCAAATTCGTTTTTCCCATGCATACTTACTAACCGACCTTGTGATGCTGGATCTGGTTCTTTTTTAAGCTTATTCAGCACTTCAATAGCTGCCGACTGATTATTACACATAAGCACCATGTCGCAACCTGCTTCTAATGCACAATGTGCGCGGGTTATATAATCGCCAACGGCTTTTGCACCTGCCATATTTATATCATCACTAAAAATAACCCCCTGAAATTTCAGTTGCTCGCGCAAGATATTGCCTAACCAAACAGATGAAAACCCAGCAGGCTTATCATCTACTTCAGAATAAATGACATGTGCAGGCATAATCGCTTTAAGACCTGCATGAATTAATTGTTCAAACGGCACCATATCATCCATCTGAATATCTTCAAATCTTCTCCCATCAAAAGGTATTGCAAGATGCGAATCTTCCTTCACTGATCCATGCCCAGGGAAATGTTTCCCAACTGCAGCCATTCCAGCGTGACGCATACCATGCATATAGGCCTTGGATAATTCAGCAACACATTCTGGATCCCTATGGAACGACCGATCACCAATCACTTGACTGACCCCTTTACAAATATCCAGCACAGGGGCAAAACTAAAGTCAATATCCACAGCCCGAAGCTCAATCGCCATCAACCACCCGACTTTTTCGGCAAGCCTTAATCCTGCCTGTTTATCTTTATCGTAGCGTTCTCCAATCAACTGTAAGGCAGGTAATCTTGTAAAGCCATCTTGAAATCTTTGTACCCGTCCGCCTTCATGATCAACTGCGATTAATAAGCGAGGTTCGCGTAAACTATGAATCTCTTTTGAAAGTAGGGCTATTTGCTCTGGTGATTCGTAATTACGAGAAAAATAAATAACACCACCGACCAAAGGGTGCAGCAATAGTGCTTTTTCATCATCTGCAAGCGTAGTTCCACGTAGATCCATCATGACGGATCCTAACGGTATATTTCCAGAAAATAGTTTCATAAGAAATTCATTTATTGTGTTTAAGTTTCTGCTTTGACATCCGTTTTTCGTATAAAATCTCCAAATAAGTCAACAAATAATGCTGTCAGTAGGCTTGCCCTATTAGGTTCTATCAGTCTAAAAAACGCGATGCTCGAAAATGCGACATACATCCCGATCCGAAATAATTCATCATAATTTAAGTACATTAATCTTATTACTTTATTCTTACATGTTCTCATAGACCGCTCCAGTATAAAATCCTATAATCCAAAGCAGCGGAGTTGGAATAATAAAACAAACATAAAGGATTTTCAGGACTAGGATTTTAAAGACTAAGTTTTGTTAATACGCGAATGAAGAACCAAATTATAAAACTTGTATTATTATTAATTACAAGCTTTATGTGTATCGCCTAAGCAGCAGCAGACAGCAGCCCAGAAATGAGTTCGGAATCTGAACACATATTGCAAAGTGATGTCACTAAAGAACATTAACAGTACGATGTTAGAGTTTAGCAGCGCTTATAATAAATGTTTGACAGACACTTCTCGCGCTGAAGTGGCTAACTATAATGATCCTCGGCATGTAGTCGATGTTGCTATGAAAAAATGTTCCGTGAAGCTAGAGAAATTGAATGACTGGTTTACTGAAAAGAGATTTCTGCCAAGCTTCAAGAAAGGCTATATAAAAAAACTAAATGGAAAATCTGCACGGCGAGTCATGCCAGAAATTATGTTTATGATGTCAACAAAACAAAAAATAACGCTGGGCTTATTAATTTAGGGAAATAAAAAAGACGAAAATTCATTGAGCGCCTGTTGATAGACGTTTCTTTTGAAATCGACAACTTTTCTGACAGGTGTCCAGTAATCTATCCATTCCCAATGATCGAACTCTGGTTTCTTTGAGTGCGCCAGATTAATATTTGCCTCGTCTACTACCAGTTTTAATAAATACCATATTTGTTTCTGACCGACACACAAAGGCAAAGAGTCATATCGGATAAATTTTTCCGGCAACCAGTATTTCAACCAATCATTGGTACAAACAACAATCTCTACATGCTCTGACAGCAGGCCAACCTCTTCCCTTAACTCTCTGTACATAGCGACTTCTGCACTTTCGTCCGCCTTGATGCCGCCTTGCGGGAATTGCCATGCATCCTGTCCGATACGCTTGGCCCAAAATACCTGCCCCCCATCATTGCTCAAAACAATGCCTACATTGTCCCTAAACCCTTCCGAATCAATCATAACCATACCTCAAGTATTATGTGCTAATTCTTCCACACAGGCACCATTGCCGCAAATTTTAGCTGAATATTTTAACTTCATAGGCACAGAGCCTACACCCAAACCGCCTAAAATATAGTTTTTAGAGTTTGCCTGATTTGGGTATAAACTGCCTGTAATATTTATTAACACTAACAGAGCGTTATTGACTTGGAATTAGCGATATTTGATTTGGACAATACCTTATTGGCTGGCGATAGCGATTATCTCTGGGGGCAATTTCTTGGCGAAAACGGCTACGTAGATAAAGAAAAACACAACAACAAAAATGATCGTTACTACGATGATTACCTAAAAGGCAAACTGAATATAAATGAATTCCTAGAATTTCAATTTCGCCCACTGCTTGAAAACGACATGAAAACAATACTCGCTTGGCGCACAAGATTCCTCGAAGAAAAAATTAAACCTGCCATACTGCCCAAAGCAATCGATCTAATTGAGAACCACCGTAACAGAGGACATAAATTAATGATCATTACTGCTGCCAATAGTTTTATCACTGCCCCTATTGCAAAATTATTTAACATAAATTACCTGATAGCATCAGAACCTGAGTTAAACAATGGCCAATATACTGGCAAATTAAGCGCCACCCCCTCCTTTGCCGAAGGCAAAGTCATCCGCTATGAACAATGGTTACAGGAAAATAATATCGAAGCTACAATCAGCTGGTTCTACAGCGACTCACACAATGACATCCCCTTATTAGACAAGGTCACCCGTCCAATTGCAGTTGATCCGGATGATACTTTGAGGACTGAAGCTAAACGACGAAATTGGCCGATAATCAGTCTGAGATAGACGCTCTTGGTAGAAGGACTTACTTAAGTGCATCTGACAAATGAATAAAAAAGGATTTGTCACTAACATCTTCTAGCATCAATAATGGTGTTATCAGGTAGACTATTCCTTAAAATGTAGTGATTCATAAAGAGATGCTACACAAGAGATTTTATGCCCAATATAGAAACAATTGCAGCTATCTTCAGCAGTTTGAAATCCGCTACTCGATAATTGCAAAAAAGGAATTTAAAGTCACCTAAAATTGACTCAAGCCTTGTCTTACGAGGCGTGCTCTTCCTAGCATCCATACAGCCGTCATTCCTGCCTGCGCAGAAATGACGATAGCATCGTTAATAGATTTTATACCGAATTGAAATCAAGACCTCGCTCAATGACACCCATGCCATCGTGACGATGGTCGCATCCTTGGCACAAAAGCTAAATTTTAGCTACTGCGTCCCGCTCCTCCTCCAATTCCTTCTGTGTAATCTCCATCCTCTTCTGACTAAAATCATCAATCTCTAAACCCTGAACAATTGAATATTGACCATTACTACAGGTCACTGGAAATGAATAAGTCAAGCCTTTTGGAATATCATAACTGCCATCACTGGGTACTGCCATGCTAACCCAGTCACCATCCGCTGTCCCTAAAACCCAGTCATGAATATGGTTAATGGCGCCATTGGCAGCAGATGCCGCACTAGAGGCGCCACGCGCATCAATAATCTCGGCACCGCGTTTGGCAACCCTTGGAATGTAATCATTCTCGTACCAGCTTCTATCTACCAAATCATGCGCAGGCTTGCCACCTACAGTCGTATAACTCAGATCGGGATACTGTGTGGTCGAATGATTCCCCCAAACAGTCATCTTTTTTATATCACTAACATCTGCATTTGTCTTGGCAGCCAATTGCGCTAAGGCACGATTGTGATCCAAACGCATTAAGGCTGTAAAGCTTTCAGGTTTAAGATCTGGTGCATTAATCATTGCCGTATTGGCATTCGTGTTGGCGGGATTGCCCACCACCACCACCTTGACATCAGGACTGGCATTGTCATTTAGAGCCTTCCCTTGAAGCTTAAAAATACCGCCATTTACTTCAAGCAGATCACTGCGCTCCATACCGGCAACACGCGGTTTTGCGCCAACTAATAACGCATAATCCACATCCTTGAATGCGATATTACCATCATCAGTTAAAACAAAACCGGCTACCAATGGAAAAGCACAGTCATCAATTTCCATGGCCACACCCTGTAGAGCCTTCATTGCGGGGGTAATTTCTAGTAGCTGAAAAATTACAGGCTGATCCTTACCCAACATCTCGCCAGCAGCGATTCTAAATAGCAATGAGTAGCATATCTGACCTGCTGCTCCCGTTATTGCAACTCGGACTGGGGACTTCATCTTGAACAATCTTCCTCTTTTTTTAATGATGTTATGAAAAAAATCCTTTCTTCTAGCGCTTGTCCATTGGTAGATAATCACGTTTTTTAGAGCCAACATAAAGCTGGCGGGGACGGCTAATCCTGCGGTTCTGATCTTCCATCAATTCCAGCCACTGAGATATCCAACCAACTGAACGAGCCAGAGAAAACACGACCGTATACATGCTTGTTGGAATGCCCAAAGCCCTCAGGATGATACCACTGTAAAAATCTACATTAGGATATAACTTGCGCTCAATAAAATATTCGTCCTTCAGGGCGATTTCTTCCAGTTTCATTGCAATGTCCAGTAAAGGTTGATCAACGGTATCAATTTTGCCAAGCAGATTATGACATGCCTCGCGAATAATGGTCGCTCTTGGATCAAAATTTTTATAAACACGATGACCAAACCCCATAAGGCGAAAAGAGTCTTCTTTATCTTTTGCGCGCACAATAAATTTAGGAATATTCTTAGCATCGCCTATTTCATTTAACATCCTCAGAACAGCCTCATTAGCACCACCATGGGCACAACCCCATAAGGTCGCAATACCTGCAGTAATACAGGCAAATGGGTTAGTTTCTGCACTGCCTGCTAAGCGAACTGTTGAAGTTGATGCGTTCTGCTCATGATCGGCATGCAGAATTAGCATCAAGTCAAGCGCCTTAACAGCAACAGGATCTGAATCATAATCGCGCATCGGCACGGAAAACATCATGTTCAGGAAATTCTCGACATAACCTAAATCATCACGTGAATAAACAAACGGGTGTCCCACTGAGTGTTTATAGCAATGTGCCGCTAGAATAGGCATCTTTGCGATGATTCGCTTGGCAGTTAAATCACGGTCTTCAGGATCCTCGAGATCCATTGCTTCATGGTAATAGGAAGAAAGCGCTCCGGTAACACCGATTAACATGGACATAGGATGGGCATCATAATGGTAGCCACTATAAAAACGCTCTAGATGCTCGTGCACCATATTATGTGAATGCAATTCCACCTGAAACTGCTCAAACTCAGTCGCCGTTGGCAACTCTCCATAGAGCAATAAATAACAAACCTCAGGATAAGTGCTGTGCTTGGCTAATTGCTCAATGGGATACCCGCGATGCAAAAGCACACCTTTTTCACCATCAAGATAGGTGATAGCACTTCGGCAGGAGGCAGTGATGCCAAAACCAGGGTCAATGGTGAACATATCGAGTTCTTTATTTAATGAACTGACATCTATCACCGGATTGCCATAGGTTCCATCGTGCACTGAACACTCTATTTGTTTGCCGGTCTTGTTGTCAGTAATAGTCACCGTATGAGACATTACAAACCTCCTCCAAAAAATTGCTCATTAAGCATACCCTATAATATGGCATTGCAGCAATTTTATTGCTATCATAAGCGGGCAAAGCCCAATTGATTAGTTTTTATATGACAAAATCACTAATTTATCATAAACTTGTCAGTGTTTTTTTGATAAAAAAATAATTATAAACAATACCAACGACTGCCATAAAGTTGTAATAGCAGTATTATTTATAATTATTTTTTCTCTCTTTTGTGGCACTTTAAACAACAGGTATGACAAGTCTTGGCACGCTTTAATGATCACTTATGAATGAGCCAGTGTCTTCAGTTCTATACAGTGGCAACGCATGGTATGTGGAAAGATTGTATGAGGCTTACCTTGAAGATCCAGAAAGTGTCAGTAAGGACTGGCAGCTTTATTTCAAGACTTTACAACCTAAAAACCCCAGCGCTCATCAAGATGTCTCACATTCTTCTATGCAAAAGGCTGGTCTGGAAGCAGCGCAACAAAAAGGACGGGGCAAGACTGTAAGTAGCATAAGTGCTGATGTACTTGCACATCAAAAACAGGTTGCTGTGTTTCACCTCGTCAATGCTTACCGTTTTCGGGGTCACCGACAGGCCAATCTTGATCCATTAAGGCAATACGAAAGACCCAATATCCCAGAACTTGATCTGGCTTACCATGAATTAACAGAAGCAGATATGGACACCGTATTTAGTACTGGCGCACTTTATAGCGGGCATGATATCCCGCTTCGTGAGATCATTAAAATTATTCAAACCACTTATTGCCAGTCCATAGGTGTGGAATATATGCACATTAATGAAACTGAAATCAAGCGTTGGGTACAGGAACGCCTTGAACCCTGCTGCGCTGCTCCAAATTTCGAAAAGCGTCAAAAAATACGTATTTTGGAACGAGTGATTACTGCCAGTGTGCTTGAAGAATACTTACATACCAAATATGTAGGTCAAAAACGTTTCTCGCTAGAAGGTGGTGAAAGCCTCAATCCAATGCTAGATATTCTGGTTCAGTCTGGAGGCATTGCTGGTATTAAGGAAATTGTTATTGGCATGACGCATAGAGGGCGCTTGAATGTGTTGGTTAATAATATTGGCAAGAATCCCAAAGAATTATTTGAAGAATTTGAAGGTAAAAACGTTCGTGATATTGGAACAGGAGACGTGAAATATCATCTAGGCTATTCGTCTGATATCGAAACACCCAAAGGAAATGTACATCTAACCTTATCATTCAACCCCTCTCACCTTGAGATCATTGCTCCTGTGGTTGAAGGATCCGTTCGTGCACGCCAAGAAAGACGAAAAGATTTTGCAAGAAAGGAAGTGCTTCCTATCATCATTCATGGTGACGCAGCATTTTCTGGTCAAGGCGTTGTTATGGAAACATTTAATCTTTCCCAGACCCGTGGCTACGCAACGGGGGGTACTGTACATATCATTATCAATAACCAAATTGGCTTTACCACCAGCGATCCGCTTGATTCGAGATCAACACTTTATTGCACTGATGTTGCAAAAATGGTGCAGGCTCCTATTTTTCATGTAAATGGTGATGATCCGGAAGCCGTGGCATTCATTGCGCAACTGGCTCTCGATTATAGAATGGAATTCAATAAGGATGTTGTTATCGATATGATCTGTTATCGAAAACAAGGTCATAGTGAAACCGATGAGCCATCAGCAACACAACCTATAATGTACCAACGCATACGTCACCATCCAAACGTTAAGAATCTGTATGCAGACAAACTAATCGCTGAAGGCGTAGTGGATGATGATGTAATCAATAAAATAATAAATCGCTACATTAAATCGCTTGATAACAATGAAAGGGTTTCAGGCAAACATGCTCAAAATATTGATACAAAATTTCAAATAGACTTTTCCCCCTATATTGGTGTTGCTTGGGATACACCTGTTGATACGTCAATGAACAAGGAAACTATCAGACAATTAACAGACAAAATTACAACTATCCCTAATGATTATGAATTACATAAAAGTGTTCAAAAAATTATTGATAACAGAATTAAAATGGGTAAAGGTGAGTTACCTGTAGACTGGGGCTTTGCTGAAACCATGGCTTACGCTGGTCTGCTTGAGTCTGGTTACTCGGTAAGAATATCAGGGCAAGATAGTAGCCGCGGCACTTTTTTTCATCGTCATGCAGTCGTCCATAACCAGAAAGATGGTGCTACATGGCTGCCACTGCAGCATCTCAGTGAAAATCAGGCCAACTTTCTCATCATAAATTCAATACTTTCTGAAGAGGCTGTGCTAGCTTATGAATATGGATACAGCTGTTCTGATCCAAAAACTCTGGTCATCTGGGAAGCGCAATTTGGTGACTTTGCCAATGGTGCGCAGATTGTTTTTGATCAATTCATCAGCTCCTGCGAAGCAAAATGGGGGAGATATTGTGGACTCGTCTGTTTGTTGCCCCATGGTTACGATGGCCAAGGCCCAGAACATTCCTCAGCAAGATTGGAGCGTTTTTTGCAACTTTGCGCAGAGGAAAATATGCAAATTTGCATCCCCAGCACTGCTGCGCAAATGTTTCATATGTTACGTCGTCAAATGTTGCGGCCTTATAGAAAACCGTTGATTGTTATGAGTCCTAAAAGTTTATTGCGTAACAGACTCTCTGCCTCGCCTATAGAAAAACTGACACAAGGTAGATTTCAGACAGTCATAGGCGAGACTGGCAAAATGGAGCCTGCGGCAGTTACCCGCCTGTTATTTTGCACAGGAAAAATATATTATGATTTGGCAGAAGAGCGCCGTAATAATGAAATAAAAAATATCGCTATTACGCGTATAGAACAGTTATTCCCGTTCCCAAAAACTGAAGTAAAAGCAATCATAAGAAAATATCCGAATTTAAAAGAAATCGTCTGGGTACAGGAAGAGCCTAAAAATCAGGGCAGCTGGAATTATGTTCAGTCGCATAACACGCTGATTGGGTGCATTGATGGCCATCATGCCTTAGGTTATGCTGGGCGAAGCCATTCGGCATCGCCTGCTGTAGGTTATATGTCTAAACATCTAGAACAACAAAAGCAACTTGTGGCTCGCGCACTGGATATGGATAAACTTGAAGTCGTGCACGAAAATAAAGCTACCATGGCTTAGTCTATGTCAAAAGATATAGCAATTGATATTTTTACATGATTTACTTTGAGTTTTATACTTACCTAATGAACCCCCACTCAAGGAAAGCGCTGTGACTATTGAAGTAAAAGTTCCTGTTCTTGCAGAATCCGTCGCTGAGGCAAACTTGCTTCAATGGTATAAAAAAATAGGCGACCACGTTAAACGTGGTGAAAACCTGATTGATATCGAAACGGACAAAGTCACGCTAGAAGTCGCCGCGCCGAACGATGGTATTTTGATCGAAATTTTAAGACATGACGGAGAAGACGTCAAAAGTGATGAAGTGATTGCAAAAATTGATACAGACAAAAAAATTACAGTTACAGAACCTGTTAAGGCTAACAAAGAAAAAAAACCTAAAGCAAATACACCTCAACAACAAACGCTGTTGGATCCTAAACCTACCCTAAATCCAGAACCAAAACCTGAAAGCAAACCTGCAACAGAACCAAGAGAGAAAATTGTTTCCAGTCCAGTTGAAGATGCACCTAAATTAAGTCCCGCTGTTCGAAATTTATTGTCAAAAAATAAACTTCAAGCTACTGATATCGAGACACGCGAACGCCCGAACAGGGTTGCCAAAGAAGATGTTCTTAATCACCTAGAGTCTACGCTTAACAAGGATGTCCAAATAAATCCTGTCGACCCTGTCGCCGCTTCAAAAATTAAAGATTCAAAAACCAAAGCTCAAGAAGGTGTCGCGTCAAAAAATATAGTCTCAGAAAACATTGAAATAGAAAGAAAAACACAGAAAGCTACAAAATCTGTAACAAATATAGACAAGGAACAACGCCCGCAAAAACGCGTACCCATGACACGATTACGCAAACGTGTTGCTCAAAGGCTACTGGCTGCACAACATGAAAATGCCCTCTTAACGACATTTAATGAAGTAAATATGCAGCCTGTCATTGATTTGCGCAATCGCTATAAAGATGAATTTAAGAAAGCCCACAATGTTAAATTAGGCTTCATGTCTTTTTTTACCCGGGCAACGGTTGCAGCGTTAAAAAAATTTCCTATCATTAATGCTTCTATAGAAGGCGAAGATATTATTTATCGTGAATATTTTGATATAGGCATCGCGGTCAGCTCTGAGCGTGGATTGACAGTACCTGTTCTGAGAAATTCAGATACACTTTCGTTTGCTGGTATCGAATCTAAAATTGCAGAACTTGGACAAAAGGCTCGCGATAGTAAATTAGCCATTGAAGATCTCACTGGCGGCACCTTTACCATTACCAATGGCGGTATCTTCGGATCCTTGCTCTCTACGCCAATAGTAAATCCACCGCAAAGTGCTATTCTTGGCATGCATAAAATACAGGAACGTCCAATCGTAGAAAATAAAGAAATCGTAATTCGACCTATGATGTATCTGGCACTGTCTTATGACCATCGAATAATTGACGGGAGTCAAGCCGTGCAATTTCTTGTCTCGGTTAAAGAACAAATAGAAGATCCCTCAAGACTCTTATTACAAATTTAGTTTACTCAAATATAAATTTTTTTAAAGAATAAAAAAATAAGTTAATGAAAAATTATGATGTCATTGTTATTGGTGCAGGACCTGGAGGATATGTCGCCGCTATTCGTTGTGCTCAATTAGGACTTTCTGTTGCTTGTGTTGAGAGTTGGAGTAAAAAAAATGGCGACACAGCCTTAGGGGGTACTTGCCTGAATGTCGGCTGTATCCCTTCAAAAGCCTTGCTGGAATCGACGCATCATTTATCTTACCTGAAAAATGATGCGGCTCATCACGGAATTAATGTTTCTGGTGCCAGTATGAATGTTAGTAAAATGATGAAGCGCAAAGACAATATCGTCGATACCCTGACACAGGGGATAGGCGGTCTATTCAAAAAAAATAATATAGACCTCTTGCATGGTCACGGACGCATTACATCAAAAGATAACTCAGATCATTATATAGTAGATGTTTCGCATTCTCTCACTGAGCATGAAGAAAAAATAACTGTTTCTGCCAAACATATCATTATCGCCACAGGCTCAAAACCAACAAAAATTCTACCTGCAAAGGTCGATAACGACAGAATCATCGACTCAACTGGCGCCCTTGCCTTTGATGAAACACCTAGAAAACTTGGCATCATTGGCGCAGGAGTCATTGGTCTTGAGCTAGGCAGTGTTTGGAATCGCATGGGATCCGACGTGGTTATTCTCGAAGCATTGGAGTCATTTCTTGAGCCCGTCGATAATCAGCTGTCCGATGAAGCCTATAAAATTCTTAGCCAACAAGGTTTGAATATCAAACTCGGCGCAAAGGTCACAGGCACTGGCTCAAATAATCAAGAAGTGATTATCGTCTATGAGAATACGGAAGGTAAACAACAGATAAGTGTTGATAAATTAATCGTTGCCGTAGGCCGAACACCCAATACAGAGGGTCTGGATACTGAAACTTGTGGCCTAGTTCTAGATGAAAAAGGATTCATTGTGGTTGATGATGAATGCCAAACGAATCTACCGAATGTCTATGCTGTAGGAGATGTCGTTCGCGGACCCATGCTTGCTCATAAGGCATCGGAAGAAGGTGTGGCTGTGGCAGAACGAATTGCGAACCAAGCTGGACATGTCAATTATCAAACTATTCCTTGGGTTATTTACACTTGGCCAGAAATTGCCTGGGTAGGCATGACCGAACAAGCGCTACAGGCAAGCAATATTGATTACAAGGTTGGCACATTTCCCTTTATTGCCAACAGCCGAGCAAGAACTATGGGGGATACATCAGGGATGGTTAAGATACTGGCCAATAAACAGACTGATCGGATACTCGGCGTGCATATATTAGGATCAAATGCCTCAGAACTCATCTCTGAAGCCGTATTGGCCATGGAATTTGATGGAAGTAGCGAAGACATTGCCCGCAGCATACACGGACATCCTACACTGGCTGAGGCGATACATGAAGCCGCCTTGGACGTGCACAATCGCGCTCTGCACATTTGATGAGCACATCCAACATACATTGACTCGATCCCATTGCCCCGCTTACATTTGGCCTCATGTTTATCTGGCCTCATGTTTATCTGATTTCCTATTTTTTCATCAAACTAGCGCTGGAATCAGCACAAAGATTCTGTTAGGATTCGCTGAAGTTTTTGTGCACTGCAGCGTAAATTGAAGTATACGCTTAGAGTAATGCGAGATTTAACGTAATACAACTCATGGATTTATGGGCATAAAGCACTGCATTATTTTTTTGGAGAAAATACCCATATGCCAGATAAAGTTGTTATCGTTGCTGCTGGCCGAACTGCAATTGGCACGTTTGGCGGGTCACTGGCGAGCGTACCAGCCTACTCATTGGGAGCAACCGTTATTTCCGGTGTGCTGGGGCGAGCTGGCCTCAAACCTGAACAGATAGATGAAGTTATCTTTGGTCAAGTATTGACAGCAGGCGCAGGACAAAATCCGGCAAGACAAGCTGCTATCGCAGCGAATATTCCAGAGACCACTCCAAGCATGACTATCAACAAGGTCTGCGGCAGTGGTCTTAAAACTGTTCATTTAGCTGCACAGGCAATTATGTGTGGCGATGCCGACATCATCGTTGCTGGTGGTCAAGAAAACATGAGTCTATCCCCCCATGTTCTGCCTAAATCACGAGATGGTCAGAAGATAGGAGACTGGGAATTAAAAGACTCTATGATTGTTGATGGTCTCTGGTGTGCTTTCAATGATTATCATATGGGCATCACTGCGGAAAATATTGCTAAAGAATTTGATATCTCACGCGATGCTCAGGATGAATTTTCTGCTGCCAGTCAGAATAAAGCAGAAGCAGCAACAGCTGCAAACAAGTTTGATGACGAAATTATCCCTGTTGAGATTCCTCAGCGCAAAGGTGAACCTACCGTCTTTGATAAAGATGAATTCCCACGCGCAGGTGTCACAGCAGAGAAACTTAAAAAGATGCGTCCTGCTTTTGATAAAGAAGGCACAGTGACTGCCGCCAATGCTTCAGGTTTAAATGATGGTGCTGCTGCTGTAGTTGTCATGTCTCATAACAAAGCTAAAGAATTAGACATAAAACCACTGGCTACCATCGTCGCTTACTCAAGCGCAGGAGTAAACCCTGCCATTATGGGTACAGGCCCAGTGCCCGCTTCTCAGAAATGCCTAGAAAAAGCGGGCTGGAAACACGAAGACCTAGATCTGATTGAAGCCAACGAGGCTTTTGCTGCACAGGCAATATCAGTCAACAACGATATTGGTTGGGATACAACGAAAGTAAATGTCAACGGCGGTGCCATCGCCTTGGGACATCCTATTGGTGCATCTGGTTGCCGTGTACTGGTCACCTTGCTACACGAAATGAAACGTAGTGATGCCAAAAAAGGTTTGGCCACACTGTGTATTGGCGGTGGTCAGGGCGTTGCATTAGCGGTCGAGAGGTAAGAATAATGTCAAATCTAAAAGGAAGAGTAGCACTCGTTACAGGTGGAACAGGCGGTATTGGTGCAGCTATTTGCTGTAAATTTGCCGAATCTGGTGCCAAGGTGGCAACCAACTACCGCAATGAAGAAAAAGCCAAAATCTGGCAAACAGAGGTAAAGAAAGCTGGTCATGATATTGCTATCTACCGTACTGATATTTCTGATTTCGATGCCTGTCAATCACTGATAGAACAGATAGAAAAAGATCTCGATCCAATTGATATCCTTGTCAACAATGCTGGTATTACCAAAGATAGTATGTTCAAAAAGATGAGCAAGGAAAAATGGGATGCCGTTATGAGTATCAATCTTGATGGTCTGTTCAATATCACCAAACCCCTTATTAAGGGCATGGTTGATCGTGGTTGGGGGCGTATTATCAACATCTCATCAATCAACGGACAAAAAGGCCAATTAGGTCAGACAAATTATGCCGCCTCAAAGGCTGGCATGCATGGTTTTACCATGGCCTTAGCACAGGAAGTGGCTCGTAGTGGCGTGACTGTGAATACAGTTTCTCCCGGGTATATAGCAACAGAAATGGTAATGGCTGTCCCTGAAGACATTCGTAACTCTATCATCTCGGGGATTCCAGTGAACCGTCTTGGCGCCCCGGAAGAAATCGCAGCTTTGGTTAACTTCCTTGCCTCAAAAGAGGCTGGGTTTGCAACTGGCGCTGACTTTTCAATGAATGGTGGTCAACATATGATGTAAAAAATGCTAGCTTAAGCCTTGAATGTTTTGACAGTACAGAGAATATTCCAATCGATACTTTAATAATAAACAGCTGATCAATAGAGTTATGAGTAAAACACGAATCATTAAGAAATATCCTAACCGTCGTTTATACGATACGGAAATTAGCAAATACATCACGCTTGATAATATCAGACAGTTGGTTATTAAGAATATTAATTTCATTGTCAAAGATATCAAAACTGATGAAGATCTAACCAGAGGCATCTTGCTACAAATAATTTCAGAACAAGAACATAATGGCGAACCATTTTTCTCTGCATCGGCGTTATCACAAATCATTCGTTTTTATGACAACTCCATGCAAAGTCTTGCTGGTGATTTCATCACAAAAAGCCTAGAATTATTTGTAAACCAACAAAAACAGATGCAAGATGCTGTGACAGCTAACCCGCTCACCGCTATGGATGAGATAACAGAAAAAAACCTCAACATGTGGCAGGATATGCAAGAGGTTTTTTTTAAGGCTGCGAACTTGAACTCTGATAAAGAAAAACGCTAGACTGGTTACATGAGTGTGAGTTTCGATTTATAAAATAAAAAAAACTACTTAAAGCATGTCTATAGAATTTACTAAACAGCCACAGAAAATCTACACTGAGATGATCGAAAATTGGCATGACCCCATGAGTGCCACCATGAATTATTTTTTTAAATTTACAGAAATAACAAACAGTGCAGCCACGAAAATTGCCAAACAACATACAGCAATATTCAATTTATTTTTCCCACACACTATTAAAAAGAAGAACACAGCAATAACATCACAACCTAATACAGGTCACGTCGCTGTTGTCACAGGTGGGATTGGTGGGATTGGAACTGACATTTGCAAAAGTCTTGCCAGACATGGAAATAAGATAATTGCAACCTACATTTCTTTTGAGGCAGAACGTGCCATCAAATGGCAGCAAGAACGACTTGAGGAAGGCTTAGATATTCATGTCATCGAGTGTGATGCTGCAAACTTCAAAGCCTGCAAAAAAATGGCAAAAGAACTGGAAAATGATTACGACAGAATCGATATTCTGGTCAATTGTGCTGGTATTACGCGTGATGCAACACTAAAAAATATGGAAAAAGAGAACTGGCGTGCTGTTTTAGACACTAACCTCGACAGTGTTTTTAATGTGACCCGCAGTTTTGTGGAAGGCATGGTTAAGCGTAAATATGGAAGAATCATCAATATATCTTCAGTGAATGGTCTTAAAGGTCAATTTGGTCAAACTAATTATTCTGCTGCCAAAGCGGGTATGCTTGGGTTCACAAAATCCTTGGCCAGAGAGCTTGCCGATGACGGTATTACAGTAAATACCGTTTCGCCTGGTTATGTTAATACCAGCATGGTACAAGCTATGCCAAAGGATGTTGTAGACAACATTGTTGCAAAAATTCCACTTGGTCGACTGGCTCAACCTTCTGAAATTGGTAATGCCGTTGCCTTCTTGGCACACGCTGACTCTGCTTATATCACAGGCTCAGATCTGTCTATCAATGGTGGCTTGTTCATGGGCTAGTTTCATAAGATGCAGCAAACTCTTGCCTGTTTTTTTGGTGTAAGTTTTGTACATTATCACCCATCTATTTAAGCTTTATTCTACAAAAAATATATATATTAATAAAAGTAAGTAATCACTTATATTAATTAATATTTCTCCTAAAATTTGCTTGACAAGACTGCTTGTTTTCATTTATGCTGCATAGCAATATATTGCAGTGCACAAATTATATTTTTACTCAATATTTGGAGGATTTACAACATGACAAACATTAACCTTGAAGAAATAAATGAAAACGTGAACAAGATGGCGCAATCTACCTACAACATGACTAAGGACTTCTACACCATAGGCGCAAACACCGTCGAACAGATTTTTGACCAACAGGTAGCCATGGCAACATTGGGTATGAAGTCTATCACCAGCCAACTAAAGCTGGCTGGCACTGCAAAGAGTTATCAAGCAGTGGTTACAGGTCAAGCTGATATCGCCGATGTTATTAGTAGCACATCACAGGATATTGCCCGCGACACACTGGATATTCTCAATGAGTCCAAAGAAGGCGTGTCCGAGTGGCTTGAAACAGTAGCGAAGGAAGCTGCTCGTAACAACCCAACAGTGAAAGCTGCTTAAATTAGGCAATAACGTCAAATCTGACAAAAGCCTGTGTTGTCATGACGCAGGCTTTGTTTTTTAATATCATTTAAAATGGAATGAATAAATATGACAAATGACGCAACAAAAAAATGGGGTGAGATTTCAAAAACCGCTATTAAGTCAATGAAAGAACTGGGCAATATCAACACGAAAATTATTGAGAAACTAACCGAGCAGCAACTGGCTATATTAGATACCTGCATGGAGGCAAGTAAAAAAGAAATTGAAATGGCAACGACAAGTAAGAATATGCAGAATCCACAATCATTATTAACAGCACAAGCTGAATTGGCTTCTGAATATAACAATAGATTGATGTCAATTGTGCAGTCTACTGGAGAAATTCTTAAAAATTGTAGTAGTGAAGTTACTCACTGGACTGACAAATTTATGGGCTTCGAAAAAAGGTCTACATCTACAACAATCAAAAAGACCGCGAAGAAAAAATCAAGAAAGAAGACTAAAAGTAGAAATAAGTAGTTTTTCTTTATCAAGAATTTTATTTGCCAAAAACAGCGTTATAAATATTCTATTTTTCTCGAGTTTATTTTGATTTCGCTTGCATTGTCTTTATTATGTTAACTTTATACTGGCGCAGAATTCTAAATGTCTCTATTTTTTATGCATTTTAAATAAAATTTAAAATCAGATAGATGTGCTGCACTTAAGTCCTTTTGTCTAGCCATTCGCCCACCGCAGGAGGAATCATAGCCTGCGCCTTGTTGCTTACGTAAATGCCAATATGCCCGCCAGGAAATTCAAGTTCTGTATAATCCTTACTTGAAACACAGCCGCCTAATGCCTTAGATGAATCAGGTGGTACCAAGTGATCTTCTGCCGCATAAATATTTAATACGGGCACTGTAATATTCTCCAGACAGACCGTATCATCACCTATTTTGACAGCACCTTTCACTAGAGCATTTTCTTGATAGAACTTCTTAGTAAATTGTCTAATGATCTCACCGCCTTGATCAGGGCTATCAAAAATCCATTTTTCCATACGCATGAAATTACGTAATTTTTCTGTATCGTCCAAAATATCAACCAGCTCAATATATTTCTGCCCCATCAACTTAAAAGGTTTCATAGACAGATAAATAGAATTTATGCTATCTCCTAGAATATTGCCTTCTGTATCGACAAGTAAATCTACGTCAACATGGCGCACCATCTTGCTTAGTAAATCATTCTTGGTATGAAAATCTACCGGTGTGACGGTAGTGATAATATTTTTAATCTTTTCTTGGTGCAGTGCGGTGTAACAAAGACTAAAAGTCCCGCCCTGACAAATGCCCAAGATATTGATTTTGTCGATACCATGTTGCTCGCGTATTACATCAACACAGTTATCAATATAACCATTAATGTAGTCTTCTAACGTTAAGTAGCCATCAGCGGCATCTGGATAACCCCAGTCAACTAGATAGACATCTACGCCTGTATTGAGCAGGCCTTGAATCATTGATCTACCTTCCTGTAGATCAGCCATATATGGGCGATTCACCAGCGCATAGACGATAAGTAACGGAATGGGGTTTTGTTTTTTAACGCGAGGTTTGTAGTGATAAAGTACCATCTTGTCTTCTTGGTAGACGGCATCCTTTGGCGAAACACCGTCGCAAAACTCGCCAATCTCAGTTAGGCTATTAAAACCTTGCGCAAGCTTTCTGTTAAAATTTGATATCTCCTCAATAATTTCATCAGGTCTCATTTGGAAAGGAATCACGTGTTATGCTCCTATATATAAATATCGATAACAATTAAATATCGATAACAATTGCTTTTTTGGCGGAAGACTTTTTAGTCGTTTTTTTAGAAATTTTTTTCCTTACTTTATTTTTAGGTTTTTTTCTGGCAACCTTCGCCGAACGAGGCGTAACTGATACAGAGGATTTTCTCTTGCCTTTTGTTAGTTGACGCAAATCTTTAATCTCATCTTCCAATGCTGTAATTCTCGCAGCATATTCCAACTGGGTTCGCTTCATTTCTTGAATACGCTTTAAAGCAGCATCTATCCCTTGGCGTGTAGGTATATCTAATTTTTCCAGAAATTCACCCATCACCTTACCTTGATGTTGTTTAACAGCAAGCAAAGAGTTCGTCAGGCAACCATAAAGCTTAGAGTATTTATCTGTGTGGACAAGTTTGGCGTAGGCTGTCTCATTGCAATCTACCCACATATCATAAATCTCACGCAAACTATTAATCTTCTTGTCTTGTTCTGCCATTTTCAGGATTCTAAGACGCATGGTTTCTAAAGCCTCAACACCAGCCTTGTTTATCTGTGCCTGATGTTCACTAGCAACCTTATGATATTCGTTGAGCAGCTTGATACCTTTTTGCGTCTGAGCTAGCGTTTTACGTTCTGGCCCAAACCCCGGAATTGATAATAATTTTTCAAAAAAGGCTGCCGTGTCAGCTATTTTAAATTGTTCATCACATGACTCACCTGACATGAAAGATGGGTTTGTAAAAACACCTTGCATACTTGTGTTGGCATCTTCTAAAGCAGACTTCATTAGATCGAAGTTATCATTCAATACTTTCTGCCAGTCTTCAGATTTCTTGCTGACATCATTTATTCCTTCAAGAATTTTATTGAATTGTTCTCCCATAAAATAAAAAGCCTGTCCCTGCTTTATAATCTTACTATAAAAATCATGGTTCTGCCCTGATAGGGCAGGTGAAGCTTGCCTCCACCAGCTATTCATCGCTTCAAGCATTGGCAGAATCCCAGAAGATGAATTCGGTAGATGTTGCTGGAAAGAAGACCATGCATCCATATATTGGTTTTGATTTTGAAACCAATCTGCTTGGCTATCTATCCAGTCGTGATTCATCCGTGCCACATCCCAAAAAGGGAATTTTATTTTATCGTTCATAATCTAATACTTTAAAAAAGTTTGTTTGTCCTCAAGAGTTTGCATCCATACTACAATCAAAATCTGAATGTTCCTATGCTACCATGTAAAATGTTGTACTAACAAAACTCATCACTTTGATTATAGGTGTCCACGTTTGTTGTATTACCACAGTCATTTCTTGCCATTATTATATTCTCCCAGGCTTATATTTTCAAAGTTAAGTTTAAGGTTGTTATGTATGCTGTTATAGCTTTCTATAAATCTAAAAAATACTGCGTTTTCAAAATCGACACAGTCTTTTGGTTTAAAACCTGATGCTTTAAAGCTTTCTTGAATACTCTCATCAAATCCGTGTTGTTTGAACGAAAGACGTCCCTCAAAACTTACAGAAAAAAATTCTTCATCTCTTTTGAATAATAAATACCACAAATTGTCTCTACTAGTATCGAGATGATGCTGACGAATTTTTTTATGATAAAATTCACGGTTGTCTGAATCGCTTGAAACATTGCGCGTGTACGGGCTCAAAACACACACCTCGTCCCAAGATTCATCATAAATTTCCTTCAGGTATTGATACTTATTTACATTCATAGCTTCAAGACGCTGATGAAGTACGCCCTGCCTCTCTATGTTAAAATAATTATACTCAAAGATAATCGACGCAATTAACATCAACGTAATGAACAAAAGAGATTTATGAATATTTTTTTTGTTTTTGTTGGCTTGACCTTCCCCGCAAATAAAGAAAAATACAAGACCTGAAAGCGCACCAATTATGGTAGAAAATAAGAGAGAATAAATATTTGCCGCCGCCGAATAAACATGTGCCATCGCCGGGTATAATATATACTAATTGCACATGCAATCAGACTGACGCATATTGCGCTAAGCGTAACGTTAACAATGTTCGCACATTTTTTGCGCGACAAATATACATACATAGGCAAAACAAGGTAATTTCAAATATATATATAGCAACACATACAATAGAGCCTGCGAAGAGCGCTACTACGGACGCTAATCTGGGCGATCCGAGGAATACTATTCCAAACGCTTCTGCGGACACTGCTTCGTAGTGCAAGTTTCTCGTTCTTAAGAAGGCTAAATGAATCGGCATACACAAACAGCCTGTTATAGCGGTGTCAGTAAGAAGGCTAAAAAAGTCCTTGTACTATCTTTTTTCAAGTTATCAGTCTCTCCAGTATTGTTCTCTTATTATCTTTCTCTTAGAGCTTCTTTTCTGTCGTAATAATGGTGTCATAAAGCGATTCGATAATCGCTAAGCAAAGCGATAGAGAAATAGATATTGATAATTATCAATTTAAATACACGTGCAGATTTTGATATATAAATATTTTCAACATAAAACCATAAAGTTTTTATTTCTTTAGGCTGGCCTATTTATCCGTTTTATAGAAAATTCTCTATAATTATAGTCTTAATTTTTTGTCTATTTTGGTTGATTTTAGATTTATTCAGAATGCTCGCTAAAAAGTCTTCTCACACTTCCTATGCTTTGCACCCAAGTCATCCATGGTCAAAATAATTATAGCGATTACTTATTCGGCTGACTTATTTAGCCGATTTTCGATGAGATGATCGAGCACAGAAGGGTCAGCCAAGGTGCTGGTGTCACCCAGTGCCTGCAATTCATTTTCTGCAAGCTTGCGCAAGATTCTTCGCATGATTTTTCCTGAACGTGTTTTTGGTAGTCCAGGTGCCCACTGCAATAAATCCGGTGCTGCAATCGCGCCTATCTCCTTGCGTACATGTTGAATCAATTCTTCACGCAATTCGTCGCTGGCAGGAGTTCCTGCCATTAATGTCACATAGGCATAAATACCCTGTCCTTTAATATCATGCGGGTAGCCAACAACCGCTGCCTCAGAAACAACATCATGCAACACCAATGCACTTTCAACTTCTGCTGTACCCATCCTGTGTCCAGATACATTAATCACATCGTCTATTCGACCTGTGATCCAGTAATAACCATCCTCATCACGTCTTGCACCATCTCCACTAAAGTAATTTCCTGAGTACATTTTAAAATAGGTTTCGATAAAGCGGTCATGATCACCAAAAATTGTACGCATTTGTCCGGGCCAAGAACGCTTGATAACTAAATTACCAGAAGCCTCACCTTCTAATTCTTTTCCCTGGTCATCGACAATGGCAGGTTCAATACCAAAAAAAGGCCGTGTTGCAGAACCGGGCTTTAGAACAGTCGCACCAGACAAAGGTGTAATCATGATGCCTCCTGTTTCCGTTTGCCACCAAGTATCCATTATCGGGCAATCTCCATTGCCTACAACATGGTAATACCACTCCCATGCTTCCGGGTTTATAGGCTCCCCAACAGAACCTAATATGCGTAAACTCTTACGAGAGTGTTTGGTGACGAAGTCATCGCCCGCCCCCATAAGCGCGCGAATGGCTGTTGGTGCTGTATAAAAAATATTTACTTGATGTTTGTCAACGACTTGCCAGAAACGTCCCGCATCAGGATAGGTTGGAATACCTTCAAACATAAGGGTCGTTGCTCCATTACACAAAGGTCCATAGATAATATACGTATGACCTGTTACCCAACCAACATCAGCAGTACACCAATAAATATCACCATCATGATAATCAAAAATATATTTATGGGTCATGGCGGCATATAACAAATAACCACCTGTCGTATGTAACACTCCTTTCGGCTTGCCTGTTGAGCCAGAGGTATAAAGAATAAACAGGGGATCTTCTGCATCCATCTCTTCGGGCGGGCAATCTGATGATGCATCTGCAACAGATTCTGCATACCAAATATCCCGCTCATTATTCCATTCAACCACGCTACCCGTCACTTTTGTAACGACAACAGTATGCACACGAGGGCAAGATTGCAGGGCTTTGTTGACGTTCTCTTTTAATGGCACAGGTTTGCCGCCACGCACACCTTCATCGGCCGTAATAACGACCTGACAGTCAGAATCAAGAATCCTACCCTTGAGTGCTTCTGGAGAAAAACCACCAAAGACGACTGAATGCACGGCGCCAATGCGCGTACAAGCCAGCATAGCAACCGCCGCTTCAGGAACCATGGGCATATAGATAGAAATACAATCTCCCTTTTTCACGCCTCGATCTTTCAACACATTGGCAAAACGACAAACTTCTTCATACAGTTCTTTATAGGTAATTGTTTTGCTGATGTGATGGTCATCGCCTTCCCAAATAATTGCAATTTGATCCCCTCGTGTTTTTAAATGTCTATCAAGGCAATTAAAAGAAACATTCAGTTTGGCTCCTTCAAACCATTTAACACTAACATCTGCACCAAAATGACAGGACTGCACCTTATCCCAGCGTGTAAACCAACTAACAAAGACCTCTGCTTGTTCTGCCCAGAATTCATCAGGGTGGGAAATTGATTGTTGATACATCTTTAGATATTGCTCATTATTGATATGGGCTTGTCTTTTGACCACTGCAGAAACTTCATAGGTTTTAATTTCAGACATAAATATTTTCCCTTCAATTAATTTAACTTGTCACACCGTAGCCCTCCTAGAAAAAACCTAAATCAATAAACCTTAATTAGGAGAAACTTTTAACGATAATCCATACACAACGATCTCTCAGAGAAGAGATTAATTTGCTTTGGAGATAAAAAGCATTATCTGCTCATTGTCTGCTGGTATATTGTTATTTGCAACATAATCAGGCATAGCTTTATGCTTGTAGTAAAATGCCAAGCGCATAAGTTTGACACATATTTTTTCAAAGGCAATCACCCCAGAGAATGAGTGAAGATGACAAAACAAAAAAACGGTATACAACCAAGACATTTAAACATGCGGCAGTTCGACCTGCTTGAACAAAGGGATAAAAACGCTCACAGTCAGTCAAAATATTGGGAGTGGCACGTGATCATTTGTCCCGGTGGGGAGAAATCGACCAATATGGTGCGGATGCTTTTTATAAAACAGACAAGCGTAATAATCATTTATCAAAACATATATTAGAACCATCGAAAGAGAGAATAAGCGATTCCGAAAGGAGCGCGAGATCTTAAAAAAAGCAGCTATTTTCTTTGAAATATTTTATGGTGGATAAGATAAAAACGCTTACTTAAACTATCAATCGCCGATAGAATTTACAGTGTGCCAGATTGTCTAGCCGTGTGCGTGCTGAATTGAGGTAAGATTAAACCTTGTCCCCTTATAGATTTAGCGTAGGTAAAATTAAAGCATGAGCAATAAAAAATGGCACAGGCAGCAAGATAATCAACAGGGTTTTACGCTGATTGAACTAATGATCGTGGTTGCAATTCAATTATTGGTATTTTGTCTGCAATCGCGCTACCAGTTTATGGGGGGGGTACACCAAAAAAGCGACGCTGGCGGCTGTTTCGGCAGAGCTTACAAATGCCAAGAAAGGGTATGATCTAGCAATAATTCGGGGTCCCCAAGTAATGACCCAAATATTGCTGGCTGGATTGGTGTAGAAAGTGGGTTGTTTAGCAAAGGTGGCGCATGCAAGATACAAGTTTTTGGTTCTTCGCTACTGTACGTTATCAATCAAAAGCCCTTTGAAGGGGAACTCATTACATTGCTTTATAGTTCTACTGATGACCCTCCTTGGACTTGTCTTTTTGGAAATCTGCCTGTGGAGTATCAAAAGTATCTGCGTGTGTCAGGCTGCTAGCCCAAGCTGCTAGTTATTGATCCTTAACTAACAGCCCGTCTGTTAAAATTACTGTTTAACCGTGTTTACTTAAGTGTGCGTGCACTGAATTGGCAAAGACTAGACTCTTTTAAATAATAGAAAATACTGTAATTATTTATCTTTCTTGCAAAACCAAAATCACCTCTGTGAATAATGACTTTCAACATAGTCACTCACAATCGCACGAAATTCTTCAGAGATATTATCACCTCTAAGCGTCATAGCTTTTTTGCCGTCAATAAAAACTGGGGCGATGGGTGTCTCCCCCGTACCTGGCAAACTGATGCCAATATCTGCATGTTTGCTTTCGCCAGGCCCGTTTACAACACAACCCATCACCGCTAGATTCATATCTTCAACACCAATATATTTCTCTCGCCAAATGGGCATTTGACTACGAACATAGGTTTGAATAGAGTTGGCAAGATCTTGGAATACGGTACTGGTAGTCCTGCCGCAACCCGGGCATGCAGTAACCAGTGGTGTAAACGAACGTAACCCCATAGTTTGTAACATTTCCTGAGCAACAATTACCTCGTTGGTTCTGTCTCCATTGGGTTCAGGTGTTAACGAGACACGAATGGTGTCGCCAATACCTTCCTGTAACAGCACAGCCATTGCCGCAGTTGAAGCGACAATTCCCTTTGAACCCATGCCTGCTTCAGTGAGTCCTAGGTGAATCGCATAATCGCATCGCATGCCAAGGTCTCGATACACAGAAATCAGTTTCTGTACACCGCTTACTTTACATGAAAGAACAATTTTACTCCGGGCTAGACCAATCTCTTCAGCTTTTTTTGCACTGTTCAAAGCAGAAACAATCAAAGCCTCTTTCATTACATCATCAGCATCATGTGGTTCAGCTAAACTGGCGTTATCATCCATCATTTGTGTTAATAGTTTCTGATCTAGGCTGCCCCAATTAACACCGATACGAATTGACTTATTATATTGAATAGCCTTTTCTACCATCACAGCAAACTGATCATCTTTTTTCCTGCCAAAACCAACATTACCTGGGTTAATTCGATACTTCGCCAGTGCTTCTGCGCAGTCAGGATATTGTTCCAGTAGCGTATGGCCGTTGTAATGAAAATCACCGATCAAAGGAACATAACATCCCATCGCATCCAGCTTTTCTCTAATCAAGGCAACCTGACTGGCCGATTTTTCAGTATCCACTGTGATGCGGACAAGTTCGGATCCGGCAGAGGCAAGTTTTTGCACCTGTTTCGCCGTTGATTTGGCATCTGCAGTATCTGTATTTGTCATTGACTGGACAACGATAGGTGCGCCACCACCCAGCAATACTGACCCGACCTTCACACCGACGCTTTTTCTTCTATTTATTAAAATATTGTCTGCTGACATTCGATTATCCTAATTTATCTTGCGCCACTTCCAAGGGAAGTCTAGCGATAGGATGGACAGTGTCAAGGGATGGTAACTCAAGCAACTAAATAGGTGCCAGCATCAATAATTAGATTTATTAATACTTTATATTTCAAATGTTTGGAAGATTTACTCGTAAAAACTGGTTTTTTAAGTGGGCTATATATGAGATATTGTAAACGGCATGAATAAAAAAAATAACTATATATATGAAGACTTGATTAAATCAGGTCAAGGCAAATTATTTGGAGAAACCCATGCTAAATTACCCTCGCCACCGCTGCTTATGTTTGATCGAATCATTTCAATCAGTGAAGAGGGTGGAAATTATGATAAAGGATTGGTAGTAGCAGAAATGGACATTAAACCGAACCTCTGGTTTTTTGACTGCCACTTTCATGGTGACCCTGTGATGCCTGGTTGTCTTGGCCTTGATGCAATGTGGCAATTACTTGGATTTTACCTCTCTTGGACAGGTGAACTAGGAAAAGGTAGGGCGCTTGGGGTGGGTGATGTAAAATTTATGGGTCAAGTGTTACCAGAAACACAGTCGATCACATACCGTATTAATATTAAACGGATCATCTTCAAAAAACTGGTGATAGGTTTTGCAGATGGATCAATGCTTATTGATGATAAAGAAATATATACAGCCAAGGATTTGCGCGTAGGCTTATTCAAACTATAATGATGCTTTTTAACTAAGGAATTTTGAATGAAGCGTGTTGTAATTACCGGGCTTGGTATTATCTCTAGTATTGGCAATAACAAGACAGAAGTCACTGAGTCCCTAAAAACTGGTAAATCTGGAATTGAATTCTGTGAAGAATATGCAGCGCATGGGCTTCGCTCTCATATACATGGGCGAATTTGCCTCAATCTTGAAGAATTGATTAATAGAAAACTTAAACGCTTCATGGGTGATGCATCGGCTTTTGCCTATTTGGCTATGAAGGAAGCTATAGAAGATTCAGGTCTCAGTGAGGAACAAATTTCAAACCCAAAATCTGGATTAATTGTCGGATCAGGGAGCGGTTCAAACCAGAATTTTCTTAAGGCAGTCGAGCTAATGCGGGCAAAAGGCGTACGCAAAGTGGGGCTGACAATGGTGCCTCGAATTATGGCAAGTACTGTCAGTGCCTGCCTTTCTGTTGCCTATAAAATCAAAGGCGTTAACTATTCCATTAGTTCAGCATGCGCCACCAGTGCACATTGTATTGGTAATGCCTACGAAATAATTCAATCTGGAAAACAGGATATTATTTTTGCTGGTGGTGCTGATGAGGTGCACTGGACTACTGCATTTCTGTTCGATAGCATGGGCGTGCTTTCCTCAACATACAATAACACACCAGAAACCGCATCAAGACCTTACGATACAAAGCGTGATGGTTTTGTTATTTCTGGTGGCGGTGGAATCGTTGTCATGGAAGAACTAGAGCATGCATTATGCAGAAATGCGCATATCTATGCTGAAGTCGTTGGTTATGGCGCTACGTCTGATGGATCGGATATGGTTAAACCTTCTGGTGAAGGAGCACTGCGTTGTATGCAACAGGCAACTTCAACAATCGATACGCCTGTTGATTACATAAATACCCACGCAACCAGCACACCCGTTGGAGACATTGTTGAACTTGAAGCCATAAAAAAATTATTTGGTGACGATACACCTAGGATCAGTGGAACTAAATCTTTGACAGGACATGGACTTGGCGCAGCAGGTGCCAATGAAGCTATCTATTCGCTGCTCATGATGAAACATGATTTCATTGCTTCCTCTGCAAATATCACTGAACTAGATGAAGGTGCTGCTGGAATGAAAATTATCACTACAAGACAAGATAACGCAGGCCTCAACACTATTATATCTAATAGTTTTGGTTTTGGTGGGACTAATGCCGCATTAGTATTCAAGCGCCCTGCTTAGTAACATACAAGATAATAGTATCTGTGAGGATCGTGAGAGATAAGATAAAGCAACCTCTGGCATTGACATTTTCCAGCATTCTTGCAGACACTCATATCATGAGGGGTTAAAAAGTTTTATCAAATCCATTCGTAAAGACAGAAAAATTGACCCACGCTTACAGCGCCTTATCTGACAGGATGGTGTTTTAATTTTAATAATACAATTACAATCTTTTCGGTTTATCATGCTTAGTCTAAAACGCTCTAATCGTTTGGCTTGATTCGTTTTCAATCCAGAATATTTATTTCGTCAATGATAAAAACCTTGGCGGATAACTACATCTCGATAAATATCTTCAACTTTGGTCATGGATGACCCAATGCGCAAAACACAAGGGCAGCGCGAGAACGATTTTGGCATCTGCCTCATGCTGCTTGATGGCTCGAATAATTTGTTCTTCGGTATAAGGTTTTTTTATTTTGAGATACCCATATTGTTAGGATATCTCCATACCACTAAGATAGTTAACAATCTGCTTAAGAAAATGTTTCTGTTTCTGAGATCATGGTTTTATTTTTTGAGATGGTCAAGCTTGAGATTTAAGAATACTCTAGATGATCTAAACACAAGGATTCTCGATCATCTTAAGAAAAATTACAAAAAACCAACCCTGACTGATAAAAGATCAGCTGATGATATTTATTATTATTTTTTATTGGTAAAAAAACTGTAAAAAGCAACAGGAGCACTGTATAAAAATATTAATATGTATAGATGAAGATAAAATTACGCTAATTTAAGCGATTTATTTTTTGTATATTAATTATCATTTGCTAATGCATCCTGTATCTTATGCTTAGATTTAATAAAATCTTTATGAGAAACATGAATCAAATCGGAGATCTTCCGCACCATATGTTCTTCCAAAGAATCTAGATGTGAATCTGCATAAGCCACAGACCATAGCAATTCTATAACCTTAATCTTCTGTGCCTGTGTAAATTCTCTAACAATAAGACTGGTAAATCGATGATAATCAACAGCATCCCCAACCCTTTCTTCTGCCAGCTCAAACAATGCGTGGCATTCGTCATCAGTAAGACTGAATCTCTCTTTTAATGAATTTTTTATTGTTTCAATTTCTTTCTCATGCACCTCGTCATCTTGTTGCATCATCTCAATCAACAAAGCAGCTGTTGCCAATTTCAACTGATGCTCAAGCTCAAGCTCATCACCATCTTTTTGGGAATTTCTTTGTTCAAAAAAATTCTTAATTATATTTAACATGATAAATTCCTATACATGGTCAAGATTGTCTGCAATTGAATTTGTAATTTCCATATATTTACCGATTGTCTCTTTCTCTTTCACAGAATTAGCAGTAGATATGAAACGTTTTATTTCTTCAATGGCTTCTTCTGTCCGATCTGATTTCCATAATGTATTAAATAAGGCTATTGAGAATTTTCCTTCACCCGGATCTATTAAAATTAATCTTTCAAAAACTATTTCTGCTTCTGAATATTTCTCGTCAATAAAATATGATCCGCCCAACATCAATAATGCCGCATGATTGTTCGGATCTTCTGTTAGTAAATCAAGCAAACAAAGTCGTGCTTCATTCTGCTTGGCGGACTCAATAAACGAACGAGCTTGCGCCAAAATTTTCTCTTTAGCTGACAATCGATGATTCCTCGGTCGCTGTAAGAGGCAAGATGGTTTAATCATAACTAGACACCTGACTCGGCAACAAACTACAAAATTTTTCTACATATTCAGTCATTAATTTTGCGAATGAAGCTCTGATTTGCTTCGTTTTTTTTGGATTGTTTAAGTGGTTAATAAGGATAGGAGTTTAAAGATACAGACGAAGTTTATATATCTAGCTTATATATTTTGGGAATAATTTTGATAACAGCACATCTACCATTTGAATTAAGAATCTAGTAAATTAAAAATCTGATGCCCTATTTTAGCGACGCCTGCCTCTACTTTTACGTGGTTCTTCGAATTTTACCTTAAGAAAATTACCTCCAAATGACTTACCATCCAATCCGGCAATAGCAGCACGCGCCTCATGACCTTCCATTTCCAGAAAGGCAAACCCTTTACAATTTCCTGAAAATAAATCTTTCACAAGATTCATAGAACGCACCGTACCAAACTCTGAAAATAAAGCCTTTAGAGAATCTTCTGTAGTACTGGGTGGCAAACTGCCAACAAATAATTTCTTCACTTTGAAACTCCCATTCTTACGTTAAAAAAAATCCGCTTAAGAAATTTCTCAGGATTTTACTTAAAACATTAAATCAATCAAACCCTTGAGATTATCACAATTTACGCCTGTAGCCCTTATATACTCCCTCTTCAAGGTCGAAATTGACCTGCTGGTCTTCACAAATGTACGGAAATCTTCGCTCGCGATAGACACAGGAACAAAAAAATACGTCCTTAACTGCTATCGTCAGGTGTAATAAAGCCGAAACCCTTAGCATCGTTAAACAATTTGTTGTTAAGCCATTTAATGGATTCTGTTGCCAGAATCATCATCTCATTTAAAACATTGAAAAGTATTTCTGACAAAATACCAGCACAGAATATAGCGACGCACAGTGTAGCTGTTTTTTGACAAAAAAAACAATAGAAATCTAAGCGGTGCTTCCAAGTTTTAAGATGCTATTAACAATAGCTTCACTTTTCAACGGAGATTATCCTGACTAACAAGCTACGCTTAGCTTTTCCGCCTAGTACCCGCCACCCATTCACAGGAAACCCTAAAAAATTAGTAATAGTTGTAAATATCAAGATAAAAGCTCACGCTTATGTTGGTGTCATATTATCAAAACATGATGAATTAGTATAATTCTCAGGTACACGTTTAATCCATTGCTGTTTACATATTTTCCACTAATATTCCCAAGCTCTCCAACCCTGCAACAAGGGAAAATAAAGCCCAAGCTTGATTGATTGCTCGCCATAACCTTTCATTAGAACACCGTATTTTTCTAATTGTTCTTTATAACGTTCTTGTTGTTGATCTAGAAAAATATCTACATCTTTGCCTTCATGACGACTGGTTTTATAATCAATGATCCATCGCGTGCCATCCTTATCGACGAAGGTGCGGTCAATTTTAATACTAATAACCTTGTCTTGATATATCCCGCTTAAGGCATATTCATTTTTTTGTTGTTTATGTTCTGCAGAAAACAGCCATTGTCCACGCTTATCTTGAATCATATTAATCAAGGCTTCTTCTACCTGCTTACTTGCTAAGTTAATTTCTTCTACTCCAACGCCTCGCCACACCAATGCTTGCCTAAACCAAGCGCGTTTTTCTTGTATTCTTTTTTTATCCCAAATATAACGATTATTAGTTTGGTCTTCACATATTAATTGAATACAGCGGTGCACCACAATACCGACGTGTCGTATGGTTTCTTCCGCCCATTCAAATTTAATATCGCTATCTGATGTTTCTGCCACGGTTGCTTCATTTTTTTGCCAATTTATATTTTCTGGTGGCTCTGGAATTTCCCATGCGCTTATCTGACGATAAAAATAATTTTTTACCTCAACAGGCAAAGTTGTTTCTTTTATGATATCTTCTAGATGTCCTGATGGATAAGCTAGGCAATATTCTTTTTGATAATCTTCTTTTACCATCGGCCAGAGCGTTGCAAGCAGAGAGTTCTTTCCCGGCGAGGGTAGCTTATATTTTATCGGCCATATGGCTGCAAGCAAAGGATTCTCCTTCGACAAGAATGGTTTATTTTTTTTCTTCAGCCTGACCGACCCGAATAAATGTAATTGTTTTTTTGCACGTGTTGCGGCAACATAAAGCAGGCGATCTCGCTCATTTTCAAGCTTGGTTTTTTCAAGCATTTCCAAATAACTACATAATGTATTATCAGTATTGATGCCGATTTCTTTGATGGGCGCAAGCAATAAATCATTAGTGTTATCTTCGCGTTGCTGCTCCTGCCATAACAATAAACGCTTATCCATTGAAGGGATTCTATAGTTTAGCCCTGGCAAGATAACAACATCAAACTCAAGGCCTTTGGCCTTGTGGATGGTCATTATTTGAATATTCAGTTTATTTGAGCCATCTAATTCATCTAAACTTTGCGTATCTGTTGCGGCATAGAGTTCTTCGACAATCTTTTCCAGCTTGGCGAGCGTTTTAAGATCACCACTTTTTTCTTCTTTCTGTAAGGCATCGAAATATGTCTGAACATTTTCCAGATCAGAGTCATCTTCCAGTGTTGCTGGCCCACCTATTTTCATCCAAACCATTTCAACCATACGACGCAGTGATCTGCGTTGACGGTTTGTCATCGCCTTTTCAAGAATTTCTCTTAGTTTCGAGAGACGTTTCTGACCATCGTTACTCATTTTTTTTATTCTTAATTCATCATTCATGCATGACCAGATAGATGTCTTTTTATCGCTGGCAAGGGTATTCAAGTCGGCTAAAGTCAAGCCACACCAAGGAGCGCGTAATATGGCTAGCCAGGCAATGCGATCTGACGGGTGTAATAATGCCCGCGTTAATGCCAAGCAATCCTGAACCGCAGTGCGGTGACTTAATAGTTCTATATCTACTGCCTGAAAACAGATTTTAGCTTGTCTGAAATGCGCAATAATTGCATCCAATTGTGACCTAGCGCGTACTAAAATAGCAATGTCTTTAACTGTGGCTTCCTTTTCTATCCGCTTTACGGTATGAACGATCTGTTTCGCCTCCTCCTCATGGCTATTGTCTTGAAATAGTGGGTGTATTACTACTTGTCCTGCGCCTGATTTATCTACGGCAAACACTGGCGAATAATTCACGGCACTTTTTGTGATGTCTTGTTGTTGTGGGAATATTGTTTCAAAAGCGTCATTAATCCATGTTACGACCCCCTGCTGTGAACGAAAATTAATAGTCAATGTGAGTGGCTGTAGCTGTAGCTGACCTAATTTTTTCTTGTTAAACACGCTTAAAAATTTACCGACCTCTGCCGCTCGAAAACAATAGATTGATTGCATGGGGTCGCCGACTAGAAACAATGTGCGGCCATCATTTTCACACCAGCCTTCAGTGAGTTTTTCCAATAAATCATACTGCGTGACGGAGACATCCTGAAACTCATCCACCAAGATATGCTGAATTCGATAATCAAGCTGTAATGCCAAATCCGTTGGCTTTTCATTATCTCTTAAGGCTAGCAAAGCAGATTGTTCAATGCCAATGAAATCAATCTTGCTATGTTCTGAAAATAGAACCCGTAATTGTGCCTCAGCAAAAACCAGTAAGCTTGGCAAAGCCTGAAGTATTTTCCATTGGTCATCATCAAGCCAAGCTGTCTTGCCGTTTTCTTTTAAATTCCAGATTTCAGGTATGTAGCGTATCCCTATAAGCTTCTCTAACAGATTTTCATTACCTGAATATTGTTCAAGCAATTGCTTGAATAGAGGTTTGAATATTTTTTCGCCAGCTGGAAAACCATTGTTTTTATTAACAGTCTTGCGCCATGAATTTTCTCTGGTAAGTAACAGCTCTACAATGCCGCGCCATTGTGCTAGTGCATCTGGATTGGCTTCAGGAAGTGCATCAAGTCCTGCGCATTGAATGATTAATGATTCTTTGCCTTCATCTTGCAGATTTTTTGCTGCATATTTAATACACTCTATAAGTTCTTCACTGTTTGTTATTGCCTCCCTAGCTCTTCTCAATATTGCAGAAAAATTATAAGTAAAAGCCTCATCAAGTTTTTCACGACTGATATTATCATCGGCAATATATCGCAGCCATTGGTTCCGACGTTCTAACATATTTGCTAATAACTCTTTTAATTTTGGCAGGTCATTATCCAAGTGCGCCAGTAATTTGGCGACAGCATCAGACCAACTTGTTGCGTTCTTATTACCCCCATCCTCTAATGCAAGAAGGGTACGTTCAGCAGCTTGCAAATAGAACTGGCTTGCATCATCCAGTGTTTCTGGTTGTGCGCCCAACTGTGAGAGCACCGGCATTTTCCGGGTAATATCTGACCATAAAGAATCAAGCGTCTGTATGCGTAGTCGCATAGGATTATCTTGTAACTGCCATTTTTTATCCTTATCTCGCTTGGTTATTTCTGTTGCTAGGACATGGGTTTCTTTTTGATAATCGTCTGTAGGTATGCCTCCCGTACGAGCAAGTTCGAGCGCAGAAATAATTCGATCACGCATTTCTTTTGCTGCTTTGCGAGTGAAGGTAATTGCAATAATCTCTTCCGGGTATTCAACACCGGAGAGCAATTTTAGATAACGACGAATGAGTAATTCTGTTTTTCCAGAGCCCGCAGGCGCACGCACAATAAAAGACTGCCTTGGATCCAGCGCCATATTGCGTTGTTTGCTGTCTGGAATATTACTCACTCGTCATCGTCCGATAAGTAAATAGGTGGTTTACCAATCTCATCAATGCGACACAAGGTTTCTAGACCGCAATATCTACAGGTATTATTTCCCTTATGTGGATCAACATGCGCATCTCCTTTGCGATAATTCTCTGCAAGAGTTTGTAGGCGCTTTTTCCAGAATAGAAATAAACTTTCCCAATCAGGAAATTCTTTAATGGCTCTATTTTGTTTTAATGTTTGTACTCCTGGAATTAATGCTTGACTTGCCTTTGCACTTGCATCATCGCTTGTGGTTTGGGCATAAACATCGTCAACCAAGCCAACAAATTTCATTTCGCCCGGTTTTATATGAGCAAAGACCACAGCGGCAATATTACCCTCCGCTTTAACGGCATAGAGCGGCAATTGTGGTTCATCAGGACGCTCATCTATCCAGCATTTTGCTAGTGAGGACAACATGCCAGTTTTATAGTCGATTATAATAAAACTACCGTCGGGGAGTTGATCAATACGATCGACGCGGGTTTGAATCTTTAAACCTTCAATGGTGAAAGCGTGTTCTTGTTCTCTTTCAACAACAGTGAAAGGTTGGCGACATTTTTCCAATGATAACCATTCATGCATCATCTTTTCTAGCCTGCCTTGTTCGATCAACATAAATCGCCTAGTCACCATAAATAGATGTTTTGCTTGAAAATGTTTAACAACCTTGGCAACACACTGATTAATATTTAATTGCAGCGCATCATCTGATAACCCTATTAATTCTTCATGAGTGCTAATTTTCTCCCAAAATAATTGCAAACACTCATGGACTAACTGACCGCGCTGTATCGCGCTTAAACCAATATCTACTTTAGCCAACGGCTTGGCACCAAGACGATGTTTTGCAAAGGCACGAAATGGGCAAGCAGCCTGATCCTTAAATAAAGTCGTGCCGCCGCCCACTTTTGATTCTTTAACTTCAGGTGCCACATCATCATAAAAATATTCCATTTTACTGGAGTCGAAAATCATCTCTGCATAATCAGAATACGAAGATTGTTCTATTTTCTGCAATGGCAAATGTTTTAACAAAGGGCTCGGTTTTAATGCTCTTCCGGCTTCATTTAAAGGTGAACTGAAAAATACTTCGTTTGCCGATGCCTCTAAACGCGACGTTACCCCGCGTGCGTATTCCAGCTCACGCTCAGCAGAAGCGTGAGGCATATTATTCTCTCTTTGCAATTTTACTGGCAGAAAAGGATTAGCCCTAGCCATTAATGGCCATTTTTCTTCATGCAGACCCATGACCCAGAGCTTGTCAAACTGCAAGCCAGAGGCTTCGAGCAAGCCCATGATCTGAACCGGGACTTCATCTGACTCTACTTGATAGATTTGCTCACGTGCCAGACTTTGTAATAGTGACAGTGCGCCATGATAGGTTAATTTACCCGATACCAGATCCAAAGACGCAAATTGATCGAATAATCCTCTCCATGTTTCTATGGTTTGCAATTCATCTCCTTGTTTATTGCGTTCACCAGGCCAAGCAAATGTATTTAATAGGTCAATGAAGGATTTAATCCATTCTATACAAGTTTGTTTTTCTGCTTGTCGCTGAAGAACCTCATGCCATTTTTGTAATGATGCGATGAATTGCGGACACTGCTTTGACCATAATTCATTTTTCTCTAAATATTTTTGAAAAATAGTGAGAGATACCTCTGGCTCCCCCTTCTCTTTTAAATACGCATCTAGTTCGGCACGGGCAATCATTTCTGTTTCTGCTCCGCCCAGAAACGGCGAGCGTAATAAAGCACCTAGATCTTCTAAACAGATGATCTTTTTTTCCAACCCAAGAATTTCAAAAGCAGTATGTATTACTGGATAATCTGACAAGGGTTTTCCTAGAGAAAAATTATAAGGACGAGCGTTATTTATCTCGCTGTCGGTTGCAAATAGATTGCAAGGTGTGAGTACATCATCAAAAATATTTTCGATGTCTGCGCGCAGATTTTCCAGATCTGGAACAACAACACCTATGGAAGCACTGCTATCTAAACTTAGCTGTTCTCTTAACCAATATGCAATAGCTTTTATTTCATGCCTTGTGTCTGCATAGGCTCGCCTTACAATTACTGTATTTAGATTTACAGTTTTATTTGTATTGCGAGCGTAAACGGTCTGTTTAATTTCATCTTGTTTAATCTTACAACCTTCTTGTTGCATTGCTTTAAGCAAGGCTTCTTGAACTGGTGTCAGTTCATCAAATCCAAACAGATGAATTTTTTCGGCTTTATATGCTGCCCATTGTGAGACATCGTTTAATAAATACCCTTCGAGACTGGCGATATCCAACCAATTATGTTTTTTACACTGTTGTTGAAAGGTTGTAACCCATGACTTAAAAGCAAGATTATCTTTATTAAGCCAAAGACCTTCTGGAAATATATCTAATTGCCATTGGCACATGGTTTTCCAAGCATCATAGGCTAAGTGGTAAACAGCAGCAGGTTGCAAAAATTCCTTAGCAATGCTGGATTCAGCGACAATCTTTTGCCAGACCCATTTTCTTTGTTGCGGCTTAAGTAACATGGGGGCTGAGTCTTGTTGCGTTGTAAAATCATCCCAGATACGCGATATCCACACAGCCCAAGGCAGAATATCTGGTGTCTCCCAAGTTTTCTTTTGCTCTGATAGCTGCTTTGAGATGTATTGCTTACGTAACGCTCGACTAAGACGCTTGGTTGGCGTCACAATGGTGAATTCCTGCTCAATAGAATGTCTAATTTCCGTATCCATAATTTATTCTATCTTATTCATTAATGTGGGCAACACTGCATTGAATGTTAGTCCTGTTTTGGATAAGGATAACGCTAAACATATGCAAAGCGATCTGCAACTAAAATCGAAAGAAATCGAAATGCCACAGGTATTTCCTATGTGCGCTTTAGTCAAAGCTGCGCACAAGATATCCTGATATTACTGAAAATAGGCACAGCCAACTAAAGACTTAAACAAAGTGAGGGATGAAAAAACAACAAATGAATGCTAATAATAGGCAACCAATAAATAGGGTTAGCACCAATTAACAACATTAATGGCAAACCCAAACCTGCACGTACAAAACCAGTCCAAATAAAAATCAGCCAGATTAACGCAAATTCAGTATTTGAAAAATTCATCGAAGTATTGTCTAATGGACTTTGAGCACCTTGCCCGCCAGATTTTAGTATATGGGTGTAAATCATTGTGGGTTCTACATTCTTATGCCCTATAAATCTTGAATCGTACGAATGTCATAGCCTGTCTCTAAAAGGTGCGTAGCAAAAGAAACTCCGCAAAACATGCACCAAAAATGAATACGGCGTTAAACGTACACGCCAAGGAGAAAGCACCTTGATATTCATATCATACAATCACAGGGACAAGGCCATAGTTGAACGGGTAGCATTAAGATTGCGTGATGCTGTCGGTCAGGAAAATGTATTTTACGATTCTTGGTCTATACAGCCCGGGAACAGCATTGTAGGCAAAATGAATGAAGGGCTTGGTGACTCTAAGCTTTTTTTTCTCTTTGTCTCCAGAAATAGCCTTCAGAGCGAAATGGTCAAGCTAGAGTGGCACAATGCTTTAATGAAAAAGGTAAACGGCGATATTAAAATAATACCTGTCAGACTTGATGATTGTTTGATGCCACCTATACTAATGCAAAATCTCAACATAGACCTATTTAACAATGGCTTCGAAGTCGCCATTCGCCAAATGGTAGATGTTCTATCTGGGCACAATACCTTCAACCTCGATTCTCAACAGTTTTCAAATCTTAAAGCATGTCAATTTACTGAGGATGATTCCAATAAACATTCGTTGAAATTCATGCTGAACATTACTTAGAGCCCGTATCGCACTATATGTTTCTAACCAACATGGAAAAAGATGATGTCGAATTTCAATATAAATCTGGTAATATGTTTACCACTAATTTTCACGAAAATATAATACCCTTAAGCGATGGCAAAACCTACAATGCGCAATTTATTGGCGTAGATGGAAATACTGTTCCCGGTTTTCCTTTTTTGGTCGAGGTCACTTCACCAACAAACAAGCAGGTAGTGATCCAAGGCGTAATGCATGAAAAGAAAAGAGACAAATAGGCTAGCATTCCATTGGCACGTGGCAAGAAAAACGTTTAACAAGTCAATCAACTGAGCGCCTTCGGCACTGGACGCAGTAAAGCTGCATCGCGATGCGGCTTGCGCCCCTTAACACAACGTTAGGTGTTAGTTAACTCATCTAATCTAATAACAAGTTATGTGGCTGTCCTCACATCTAACTGTTTTTTTATTGAGGGCTTTGGAGAAATAAAATGAAAAATTTAAAAATAAGTTTGCTATGTGCGTCAATGTTATTTTCATCATCATTATTTTCTGGTGAAAATTCGAAACCTTATATTGCTGATATTGGCGTTCAATCAAATATCAAAGGTTTGGAGCGAGTGAAACAAATCCTAGTTGTGCCACCTTTTCTACCCAAACATCAACAAAAATATTCTGGTAAACCTAGAATTATTGAAATGGAAATGATAATTGAAGAAAAAGAAATTGAAATTGAACCAAGTGTTTTTGTCCAAGCAATGACTTTTAATGGCACTAATCCAGGACCAATCATGGTCGTGCATGAAGGTGATTATGTTGAATTAACACTCAAAAATCCCAAAACCAATTTATTGCTGCACAACATTGATTTTCACGCCTCAACTGGTGCTCTTGGTGGCGGGGCTTTGACTAAAGTATCCCCAGGTGAGCAAGTAGTTCTTCGTTTTAAGGCAGACAAACCAGGCACTTATGTTTACCACTGTGCGCCAGGTGGGCTTATGATACCTTATCACGTAGTTTCAGGAATGTATGGGGCAATTATGATTTTGCCAAAAGATGGACTAAAAGACAATAAAGGTAAAAATGTTACTTATGATAGAGCCTATTACATTGGTGAGCAGGGTTGGTATATTCCACAAGATGAAAATGGTAAATATAAACGATATTCAAATGCACTAGAGCCTTTTGGCGACACCCTAAAAGTTATGCGTGGATTGGTACCAACTCATGTAACTTATAACGGTAAAAAAGGTGCCTTAACGGGTAAAAATGCAATGAAAGCTAAAGTGGGCGAAACGGTTTTATTTATTCATTCACAAGCTAATGAAGATTCCCGCATTCATCTAATAGGTGGTCATGGGGATTTAGTTTGGCCAGGTGGTTCGTTTAGAAACACCCCAACTGTTGATAGAGAAACTTGGCATGTGAATGGTGGCGAGGCAGTCGCCGCTATCTACACCTTTAAACAACCAGGTTTATATGCCTATTTAAATCATGATTTAATTCAGGCATTCATACTCGGTGGTGTGGCACATGTTCAAGTTAAAGGTAAATGGAATAATGATTTGATGGAGCAGGTTAAAAAGCCTAGCCCTATCAAAAACTAAAAACAGCTAACAAATCATTCCAGTCGACTGCTTATGCAATTCGCTGAATTCAAAGGTTAGGCCGCTAAAGAGAACGGTGAAGGCATGTGGTATTTTATAGTATATTAGGATGTCTACTAATAGTTAGCCATAAAAACAGAATTTACACTTGATTTTTTCGAAAAAAATAAAGGATCAATGACCAACTATTGAAATTCCTAAAATCGCAGACATGGCCCACAAACGGTCGTTATTGATTCAGCAACCTGAAATTCCTAGGCTCGGCCCTTCTTATGAAGTAAATAGAACAACAATAAAGTATCTCGTCTGCTGCGAAATCCATCGCAGACCATGAGCTAGAACAACTATGTAATAAACCCACATCAAAAGACCTTTTTGGAATTGGTTTCCCTCTATTTATCAAAGTGCCTTCAACTGAAAATCAAGCAACAAAAAGGCAAGCAGTAAAATCTCGTGATGGTGTCAATCGCTGGACATGGAAGTTTGAATTCATACGGAATGGTTTTTGCTATGCAATTTGCACACAGTGGGGTCCTAAAAATGATCACCTCGTACAGCAATGGCTTAATGATCATCAATAAAAAATGGCTAACAAATAGCTCCAGCGGACGCGCAAAAAGCTGCGCCGATGAGCAAGACGTTATATTTTTTAAAATAAGGAAAGATATGAGCACTAAAATATTAAGATATATTAGCTGGGGGCTAAGTTCTCTAATCATTGTCGCTATCCTCTTTCTAAACGATAGCTCTTTTGTTTCAAGGGGGGTTATTTGGTAGCGATATAAATGACACAATGGTTTTTGACTTTTACGTAGATCTAACGAGGACAAAAGGTGGTGCTTACTTTTTTTGGTGGGTTACCTTAGTAGGCGGTATTTACTTATCTTGGAAATATCGTTTTAAAACCGTAAAGATATTAGAAAAACTACATGACGCCGCATAACAAGTTTGCGCACAATCGCGCAGCAAGCTGCGCTGGACTGCCACTGCTTTTTGGTGCCGCTGAGGCGGGCGTTATATGCCACCATAAAAAATGAGAATTAAATAGTATGGAAGGAATAAGCTATAAAAAAATATTCTTTACAGTACTTTTGTCAGTTTTTATTGCAAACTTATCTGCTGGTGCAGTTTTTAAATATTGGATTGAATATGAAGCCAAGATTGCACTTGAACAAGCATCGCTTGCGCTGGAACGCACAGCTGCAGAATTGGAAAGAAATCTTGCATTACAACAAGAGAAAAGAAAATCTCAACTTAAACAACGCAAAAGATATCAAGAGAGAGAAACTAATGCGCAAAGAATAAATAGAGAGGTTTGCCAAACCTGGTCTGATGCCTATTCTAAAGAACGAAATAGTTACAATGAAATGATGCGCGATAATGCCTGCAAAAGAGCAAAAAGAAATTACTTTTTACCAAGATGATAGTACCCTTAATTGAGATCAGTTATAAATCTACATCTACTTAGCTTGAGAGGTTAATAACAAAAGGTATAATTTCATGATTAAAAATCGTGTTGATAAAACTGAAAAAGAATGGCGTCAGAAACTCACTCCAGAACAAGTTTCCGTTTGCAGACAAAAAGGAACAGAGCCTGCCTTTACTGGAAAATATTATGACTGCAAAGATAAGGGCATTTATGTATGTTCCTGTTGCGGTAATTCCTTGTTTAGTTCTGAAGCAAAATACGATTCTGGTTCAGGCTGGCCAAGTTATTTTAAACCAATAAATGAAGGTGCGGTAAAAACAGAAATTGATACCAGTCATGGGGTGCAACGGGTAGAAGTAATGTGCAATACCTGCGATGCTCATCTTGGGCATGTATTTAAAGATGGGCCACAGCCAACCGGCTTACGTTATTGCATTAATTCAATCTCGATTGACCTAGACAAATCCGACTCTAGTGACAATAAATAATTTATCTGTATATATGTCTCAAAAAATTAATAGAAAAACTATAGAAAAATTAAATATTCATTGAATTACCCCTGCATCACCTCTGCAAACACTTAAATAGACTTAAACGCTATAACAATACAAGAAATTGAAACAAACGTTAAGTCAATTCATTAGAATCCCGCTTTTGCAAACATGATATTCTGCAATAAGCTATTGCAAGGATTAAATCCCGAGAGGTAAAAAAGTGAAGAAAGTCTATGTTGGAGAACGCGGCATGATAATAGAGCGCATTAAGGATATTCTTGAAAAAGAAAATATTGTTTGCATGATAAAAAATCTCGGCTTGTCTGGAGGTATGGGCGAAATACCTCCCATTGAATGTTGGCCTGAAATTTGGGTTCTGGAAGATGATGATTATGACCGCGCGAATAATATTATCGGGATGCTGCTAAAGGAATCGACTGAATATAAAACTTCTTGGGTATGTCAATGCGGAGAGAGGATAGAAGGTCAGTTTACCGACTGCTGGAATTGCGGTATTGCCAGAACTTAAATAATTATCATGTACAACATTTATCCAAAATATTCATACTGTAAAAAAACATCTGTAGCAGTTATAAAGAGGCTTAAAATTAATATAAAATGTAATAATTAAACATTGTGAATTAAATAGCACGATATTTCTGATACGCAGAGTCATCCTGTTTTTGGCCAATAACTTACCTACCCACACCTTGCTGCATAATAAGCTTTACCAAAATAACAATCATCTCCATATCACAAAAATCGAAAACATAAGGAATTTAATTATTAAGGTATCATTAATTATCCATAATGATTTATTTACCATCTAGTGTTGTCCATTGTATTTCCTGTGCAGTTACTTCTCCGACGATTACTTTTCTTAAATTTTTAGGCATTTTTGTTTTATCTGCGTCTACAGGGATACGGCCAGCCATGATTTCTGCTTTCTTCTGGGGGAATAAAGGCTCTTTATCTGGTTTTGCAAAACCAATGGGGAATAAAGGCTGATTTGATTTTGGATCATATTTATCTGATGCGCCTACTGTATGGAGAATTTCATGGGTAATAATGATATTATTTTGTTTAGACATTCTCTTGCTTGCAAAAGCATTAACCAAGCCGATCAAGCCTTTTTGTAGTCCAAATGAATGGGCAACTTTTTTATGCACCTTTGGGTCAAAGTAGACAACAAACACCTGAATATCTTTTAAGTAATTATAATTATCTATTTTCCACGACCAATAACGCATTTTCAGGCTCCAAATCATAACTGGCAGAACTGACGCACGGTTTTTAGGTGGTGTCGGAGGCAATTCATGAATTTGTTTAGATAAATTAATATCAACAGGTTTTTTTATAGAGAGATGATAACGTTTTGCTTCACGATTAAAAAATTTTTCAATGTCTGAAAAAGTCTCCTCATTGATATCATTAATGTATTTTGCAGTCGCCACTCTACCATCGCCATTAATAGGGTAGATCACAATAGCCAAAGGATCGTCCCAATCAGTGCTGCGTTCTTTTGCCTGCCAAGCAGATAGAACAACAATCAACAACACACAAAACAGAATCAAGATTCTAAATTTTCTTATCATGCCGCCAGACATTTTATTTCCTCATAAATTTAAATTTTCTGCGCACATCTAACTATCTTTTATCTAGTAGAAAATTGAGTGTAAAACGGATACCGAAGCCTGTGGTGTCTGTGGGGATATGTGCGAGACCACCTTTACGATTGCTACTGGACAAATCAACATGTATCCAAGGCGTATCATTTTTTACGAAGCGCTGAAGAAATCTTGATGCAAGAATATGATCCGTGCCTGCCTCCAAAGCACATTGTTTAACATCGGCGATATCACTTTCTATTGCTTTATCAAAATCTTCATCCATCGGGAAAGGCCAGACACGTTCACCGCTATCTTTACCTGCTGCAATCAAAACTGGAATCAATTTCTCTTTATTGGTAAAGACACCGCTGTAGGCTGTACCTAATGAATATATACAGGCACCAGTCAATGTTGCGTAATCAATAATTAATTCTGGTTTTAATTTTGAAGCCATGGCCAAAGTATCGGCTAATACCATACGACCTTCTGCATCGGTATGCACAATTTCAATGCTCGTACCATCGGACGCTGTAACCACGTCATTCGGTTTATATGCTTTAGGGCCGATATGATTCATTGCCAATGCCAACCAACACTCCATCGGAAAATCCACTTGCATACGCGTTAAAGCCAAAAATACTCCCAGCGCAACAGCACTGCCCTGCATATCTTCGTGCATACCAAACATGTAATTTGCAGGCTTTAAGTTTGTTCCTCCAGTGTCATAACAAATACCTTTGCCGACAAATATTATTTTTCCTTTGCGTATCTTTGCTGTAGGCTTGTATTGTAATCTTACAATTCCTGCATCAGCTATTGGGCTTCCCTGTGATACGGCTAAAAAAGCACCTGCCTTTTTCCTCTGCAATGCTTTAGTGTCATAAAATTCCAGCTTCCACTTATTATCTTTTCCCAGCTCCTTGACGCGTCTTAAATAAATAGATGGCGTTAATTTATTCGATGGCAACATGCTCAATGAACGTGCTAAAGCATTGCCCTCTGCTTCTGCAAAAGTGCGCTTGAACCTGTGAGGTTTTTTCACCCCATAAATATGTATTCTGGAAAGTTTTTCTGATTGCTTTTTTTTGCTCTTGAAACTGGGCATATCCTCAAAGGCTGCGAGAATGGCGACAATGATTGCCTCTGTAATTCTTTCGGCTTGTGTTTCATTAAAATTTTCAACCGATACAGCAATTTCATTTGCTGAAAATGAAGTGTGTTCAGAAACCAGTTTTCTTGCCAGAGTCAATAATTTGAAACTTGAAATATCTGCCTTAATGCAGGCTAATGCAACATGGCTTATTTTTTTATTGGGTAAATCACAAACAACCGGACTTGTGTCTTCCTTTTCGCACCCCATTGCCCGCTTTCTTTCCGTAAATACATATGAATAAGGGTGTGCTTCATTGATTTTTTCAGAAAACACTATGATCCAGTTACAGATTTTATCGAGGTTCAGCTTTTTAGGTGGTGCTGCATTTTGGTGTAATTTAATGTGCATCGAATATTTCTCCTGATTGTATGGAATACATAATTCATTATCATCCAACATAAACGCTAAGATATTTGCCTATTGTAATCAGTAAAGATGCTTACACAAACCAATCAAAATACCAAAATAATACGGGAATCATGATACAAACCCCCGCTCTAAATCTTCTTATATTTCTGATTATATTATGATCGGAATACATTCTGCCTGCGTGAGAGAGATTCACATCCAAAATCTTCTAGTTTTTTTCCGGACACTTATTTGGTGTTTGCTCAAAAAAAATTCTAAAATGGGCATTTATGATAAGATTATAAATGTACGGGAAAAGTACAGACCAGAGCCAAATAATGATGGAAAAACAACAAGATATTGACAGGCAAGAGACGCAAGAATGGCTTGAGGCGTTGGAATCTATTCTTGAGCACGAAGGGATCGAACGTGCCCATTTTATCCTTGAACAACTAATAGCCAAGGCACGTAAAACTGGCGCTTACCTTCCCTATTCAGCAAATACGGCTTACCTCAATACCATCCCTCCAAACAAAGAAGAACGCTCGCCAGGTGACCCAGGGATTGAGTGGCGTATACGATCTATTGTGCGTTGGAACGCTATGGCTATGGTTGTTAAGGCAAATAGGAAGGCGGGTGATTTAGGCGGACATATTTCAAGCTTTGCCTCTTCTGCAACACTTTACGATGTTGGTTTTAATCACTTCTTCCGCGCTCCAAGCCATGATCATGACGGCGATATGTTATTTGTACAAGGGCATTCTGCACCCGGGATTTATGCCCGTGCATTTTTGACAGGAAGAATTACCAAAAAACAAATGAACAACTTTCGCCAAGAAGTCGATGGCGAGGGTTTATCGTCTTATCCTCATCCTTGGCTGATGCCAGATTACTGGCAATTCCCGACAGTCTCCATGGGACTTGGGCCTATTATGGCTATCTATCAGGCGCGATTTATGCGTTATATGGAAAATCGTGGTTTGAAAAAACCGAGCGATAGAAAAGTTTGGGTCTTTATTGGTGACGGTGAAACCGATGAACCAGAATCAATGGGGGCTATTGGCCTTGCGGCGCGCGAAAAACTTGATAACTTAATCTTTGTTGTCAACTGTAACTTGCAAAGATTGGATGGACCGGTGCGCGGTAATGGCAAGATCATTCAGGAACTGGAAGGGATATTTCGTGGTGCAGGCTGGAATGTCATCAAGGTTATCTGGGGCTCCTACTGGGATCCACTAATTTCACGTGACACAAATGGTCTACTTCATAAGCGTATGGAAGAAGTTGTTGACGGTGAATATCAGGCTTATAAGGCCAATGATGGTGCTTTTGTCAGAGAACATTTTTTTGGCAAATATCCTGAATTAAAAGCCATGGTCGCCAATATGACTGATGATGATATCTGGCGACTCAATCGTGGTGGGCACGATCCACATAAGGTATACGCAGCTTATGCTGCCGCAGTGAAACACACCGGACAACCCACTGTAATACTCGTCAAAACAGTAAAAGGGTATGGTATGGGGGACGCGGGAGAAGGTCAAAATATCAGTCATCAACAGAAAAAACTGGGTGAAGAGGCACTCAAACAATTTCGTGATCGTTTTAATATCCCTGTCTCTGATGAAGAAATTGCAGATACGCCCTATTATCGCCCGCCGCAAGATAGCGAAGAAATTAAATACCTTAAGGAACATCGTGAGGCATTAGGCGGTTATTTCTTTACTAAGCGGAAGAAACTGGCACCACTTAAAATACCAAAGCTGGATATTCATCAAAAATTATTAGATGGCACGGGCGCAAGAGAAATCTCTACAACCATGTCTTTTGTCCGTATCCTGAATGCACTACTTAAAAGTAAGGATATTGGCAAGAATATTGTCCCCATCGTTCCGGATGAGGCACGTACTTTTGGCATGGAAGGTATGTTTAGACAATTAGGCATTTATTCCAGTGCTGGACAACTCTACCAACCCGTTGATCACGAACAAGTCATGTATTACCGTGAAGATATCAAAGGTCAGATCCTTGAAGAAGGGATCAATGAAGCTGGCGCTTATTCATCATGGATTGCTGCAGCAACTTCCTACAAGAATCATGGCGTACACATGATTCCTTTTTATATTTATTATTCCATGTTTGGCTTCCAGCGTGTAGGCGATCTGGCTTGGGCTGGTGGTGATATGCGTTCCAGAGGCTTCTTACTTGGCGGCACTGCGGGCAGAACCACTTTAAACGGTGAAGGCTTACAACATCAGGATGGTCATAGCCATGTGCAAGCATCGACCATTCCAAACTGTGTTTCTTATGACCCGACCTATGCCTACGAGCTTGCGGTTATTATTCAAGACGGCTTAAAGCGCATGTATCAGGATTTTGAAGATATTTTTTATTACATCACAGTCATGAATGAAAATTACCAACATCCGCCGATGCCAAATATGGCTGAAGAAGGCATTCTTAAAGGCATGTATCTATTAAAACCAGGCGGTAAGAAAAAATTAAAAGTAACGCTTCTGGGCTCGGGCACAATTGTGCGTGAAATCATTGCTGCCGCAGTTCTTCTTAAGGAAGACTTTGCTGTAGCTTCCGATATCTGGAGCGTGACCAGTTTTAATGAATTACGTCGAGATGGACTGGACATAAAACGATGGAATATGTTGCATCCAAATAAAAAACCAAAGGTACCTTATGTTACATCATCTCTACTTAATGTTGATTGCCCTGTGATTGCATCAACAGATTATATGAAAATATATGCTGATCAAATAAGAGAGTTCGTACCAGGTCGTTATGTGGTATTAGGAACAGATGGTTATGGCCGCAGCGACACTCGGATCAAATTAAGGAAATTCTTCGAAGTGGATCGTTACTATATTGTTATTGCTGCACTAAAAGTGCTGGCTGATGATGATTTGCTCCCTGTTGCAAAAGTCACAGAAGCCATAAAGAAATATGACATTGACCCCGACAAACCCAATCCTGTAACTGTATAACATGGCTAGCCCCAAGAAAATATTACTCCCTAATATTGGAGACTTTGAAGCGGTTGATATCATTGAAATACCAATTAAAGTCGGTGATAGCGTTAACGCAGAGGACACGATTGTATCACTGGAAAGTGATAAGGCCACTATGGATATCCCTTCTCCCGTAGCAGGAACAGTGATCAAATTTTTCGTTAGTGTTGGAGATGCAATATCAGAAGGCACACCGATTCTATTACTGGATGAGTCTGAAGCAGATACTTCATCAACAGAAAAACAGCAAGACGAGATACAAATTGAATCTACTCTTGAGACTTCAGAGCCCGTACAAGAAGTACCCCAGATAACATGCCACCAACCTCCCCCTGTGTTCATGGAAACCGCAAAGATTGTGGGGGAAAGCCGTTCAGAAAAGGCGCATGCCAGTCCTTCGGTGCGGCGCTTTGCCAGAGAGCTGGGCGTTGATCTTGGACTAGTTTATGGTAAAGGTCGCAAGGGTCGCATCCTCAAAGAGGATGTTAAGATCTTTGCCAAAGGTATATTGTCTGGAAATAAATTGGATGGTAGTTCTGGTTTCCCTGGAATCCCACCAGTTGATTTTTCAAAGTTCGGACAAACCAAGATACAGCCACTGAGTCGACTAAAACGGCTTGGTGGGCAGGCATTACATCGCAATTGGGTAACCGCACCTCATGTCACACAATTCAATGAAGCGGATATTTCTGATCTCGAAGAATTTAGAAAATTAAAATTGGATGAGGCAAAAGCCGAAGGTATTAAACTCACTCTAGTGGCCTTTCTAGTAAAAGCTACTGTTATCGCTTTACAGAAATTTCCAGAATTTAATTCTTCTCTTACTTCAGATGGTGAGAATCTGGTAATAAAAAAATATTTTCATATTGGTATCGCAGTAAATACCAAAAATGGTCTTATCGTACCTGTCATTAAAGATGCCGACAAAAAAAGTTTGTTTGAAATCGCAGCTGAAATTAGCCAGCTAAATAATAAAGCACAGGAAGAAAAATTAAGCCCTGCTGACATGCGGGGAGGATGCTTCACTATATCAAGTCTTGGGGGTATCGGAGGAACAGGATTTACACCTATCATTAATGCGCCTGAGGTCGCTATTCTGGGTATATCCCGATCTGCCATGAAGCCTGTTTATGAGAATGGAAAATTTGTTCCGCGGTTAATTATGCCTTATGCATTGTCATATGATCATCGTGTTATTGATGGCGTTGCCGGTGCTCAATTCGCACAATTTCTCAACACTATCCTAACGGACATCCGCCACATACTCTTATAGCCGAAAAAATCAAACAAACCAAGCGCTTACTCATAAACTGTGTCTAAATTTAAAGAAATTCTAGTCCCCGATATTGGTGACTTTCAAGCTGTTGAAGTGATAGAAGTCATGGTCAATAGAAACGACAAGATTCAACAAGAGGACACACTGATAACCTTGGAAAGTGATAAAGCTGCAATAGATATCCCCTCCCCATACAGTGGTGTAGCCAAGGATATATCCATAAAAGTTGGCGATAAGGTTTCACAGGGTGAATTAATTTTAACCATGAAACTAGAAGGTGATGAACAAGAAAACGGTCGTGACTCGGAACAAAAACCAGAAGCTAATTCTGATAGCGCCAGCAGCGCTACATCTAAAAATATCTCTGAAATTAACAAAGAAACCAGAAAAACTAATGCAAACATTAAGCAAGGCGACTTACATTGTGAAGTTGCTGTGCTAGGTGGAGGGCCTGGAGGTTACACTGCAGCGTTTCGTGCAGCAGACCTTGGAAAACGAACGATACTCATTGAACGCTACGAAACACTGGGAGGTGTCTGTCTTAATGTTGGCTGTATCCCTTCCAAAGCACTTCTGCACATCGCCAAAGTCATTTCAGAAATTGACGAATTAAAAGAACAAGGAATCGATCTTGGTTCATCGAACATCAATACAAATACAATCCGACAATTTGCAGCTAATGTCATTAATAAATTAACTGTTGGCCTTAAAGCCATGGCCAAACAACGCAAGATAAAAGTAGTTCATGGCACAGGTAAATTTATTTCAGCGAATATGTTAGAAATAGAAAGTAATGCGGGCAAGAAAACAATCTCATTTGAACATGCCATCATCGCGGCAGGTTCTCAGCCCGCTAGTATTCCTTCTTTCCCGGACGATCCTCGAATTATGGATTCAACAGATGCCTTATTGCTTGATAACATCCCTAAAAGACTGCTTATTATAGGTGGTGGCGTGATTGGTCTGGAAATGGCCACAGTATACGAAGCATTCGGATCGAAAATTACCATTGTAGAAATGCTCGATGTATTAGTTGCTGACTGTGATAAAGATATTATTCGTCCCTTACAAAAACGTATCAATAAACGTTATGAAAATATTTATTTGGACACCGCAGTTACAAAAATTGAGAAGACAAAGAAATATCTCAATGTTTCATTTAGTGGCAAAAACTCGCCAGAGTTTGATAAGTTTGATGCAATATTATTATCTGTTGGCAGGAAGCCTAATGGTTTAAAGATCGGCGCAGAAAATGTAGGTATTAATGTTAACGAATATGGATTTATACCAGTAGATGATCAACAAAGAACAAATATTCAAAATATTTTTGCTATCGGTGATATTGTCGGACAGCCCATGTTAGCGCATAAGGCAAGCCATGAAGGTAAAGTTGCCGCTGAGGTTATCGTTGGCTTAAAGATTTGTTTTGATAATCGTGTGATTCCATCAGTTGCCTACACCGACCCCGAAGTTGCCTGGGTCGGTGTCACAGAAATAGAAGCCAAAGAAAATGGCATTGATTATGGTAAAGGTATATTCCCATGGTCTGCAAGCAGCAGATCTTTATCTGTCTGTAGGGATGATGGCATCACAAAAATTTTATTTGAAAAAAAATCTAATAGAATTATTGGCGCTGCGATTGTCGGACCTAATGCCGGAGAGCTCATTGCTGAATGTGCTTTAGCCATTGAAATGGGTGCCGATGCCGAAGATATAAGCCTCACCATCCATCCGCACCCGACATTATCAGAAACCATTGGACTTGCAGCTGAAGTATTTGAGGGGACGATCACTGATTTATATATTCCTAAACAAAAAAAATAATTTTTATAACGAACACTGTTCTTGACTACTGACTATATGCAAGAGATCCTTAATTTTATCGTATAGGGAATTAGGGGATTCATTAAACAAGCCTTTAATTTACTGTATATTGCCATAAAATATCTCACATTAATTATCACCTATCCTTCACTCAGTATTATTAAGCAGTTACAATGATGCGCTTTTTTACCTTGTCGAAAATTTTCGAGGAAGATATTTAGTAACCGGGGTTTTGATTAAATGACTAAAAATGCACCATTAAAAATTGTTCTCGCCTATTCAGGGGGCTTAGATACTTCTGTCATCCTGAAATGGTTACAGGATCAATATCAATGTGAGGTCGTCACCTTTACCGCGAATATTGGTCAAAGTGGGGAAGTTAAACCGGCACGCGCCAAAGCACAGGCTCTAGGTGTCAAGGAAATTTATACTGATGACCTGACTGAAGAATTTGTCAGCGACTTTGTCTATCCTATGTTTCGTGCTAATACCTTATACGAGGGCGAATACTTACTAGGAACATCGATTGCTCGCCCCTTGATTGCCAAACGACTTATAGAGATTGTCAATGAAACTGGTGCTGATGCCATCTCACATGGCGCAACGGGCAAAGGCAATGATCAGATACGTTTTGAACTCGGTGCCTATGCGCTTAGTCCCGATATCAAAATCATTGCCCCATGGCGCGAATGGGACTTGAATTCACGAAAAAAACTCTTAGCCTATGCCGAACAACATAATATTGCTGTTGAAAAAAAAATCGGTGGTGGTTCTCCTTATTCTATGGATGCAAACCTGCTACACATCTCTTATGAAGGTGGCATTCTTGAAGATCCATGGAGCGCACCAGAAGAGGCTATGTGGCACTGGAGTGTTGCACCAGAACAAGCCCCAGACAAGGCTGAAATTATTGAGCTTGGATATCGTAAAGGTGATGTTACTGCCATAAATGGCAAATCAATGTCGCCAACAATGGTGCTCACAACACTAAATAAGATTGCTTCTTCCCACGGTATTGGGCGTGCTGATATTGTTGAAAATCGTTATATAGGTATGAAATCTCGTGGATGTTATGAAACACCAGGCGGCACCGTCATGTTAAAAGCACATAGGGCGATTGAGTCGATTACACTGGATCGTGAAGTAGCGCACCTTAAAGATGATCTTATGCCGCGTTATGCCAGCTTAATTTATAATGGTTATTGGTGGAGTCCAGAGCGTGAAGCCATGCAAACTCTGATTAACCAAACTCAATTTTGTGTCAATGGTATAGTACGTCTTAAACTTTACAAAGGTAATGTTATGATTTTAGGCAGGAAGTCTGAATCAGACAGCCTGTTTGATGAAAATATTGCAACCTTTGAAGATGATACGGATACTTATAACCATAAAGATGCTGAAGGCTTTATTAAATTAAATGCACTGCGTTTACGAATCCTTAACAAGAAAAAATAATAATATTTAGCTTAATTTATACCAATAATAATTGACTGACTGCGACAAGTGAACCCGGTTAATAATCAAAATTTTTGGTTCACACTCAATTTTTAGATTCAACTTTCAGACTAAAATTAAGATCTTATTTTAATATCTTATCAACCTGCTCTGCAGTGACAGGCTGGTATGGTGTACTGCGAATTCGTGAATGCGTATGCATGCGAAATTTAGTAAAATCATCCAGATTATCAAAATGCATAAATGGATTACCCGCTACTTGATCCTCCATGGTTGCAGTCGGTGTAGCAGAATAATTATGCCCTGGATGTATTACTGTTGAAGAGGGTAAAACATTTTTCATATGCCTTAGGGTATTAAACATAAGTTCCGGATCACCGCCGCTAAGGTCACAACGCCCACAACCAAACACAAACATAGTGTCTCCGGTAATTAATTCATTCTCAATTTTATAACAGGCAGATCCAGGCGTATGCCCAGGTGTGTGCAACATCTCAATCTCAGTCTTGCCTAACTGAATCGTATCCCCGCCATAATGCAAAAAAGGCTTAGCTAACTGTACCCCCCAAAACTCAGATTCAGCCTGAGATAAATGCAACTGCGCATCAAACTTATCTAATACGTCACTAACACCGTTAACATGATCAGAGTGACTGTGAGTTAACAAGACATCTGTAATGGTCGCGCCACGATTTTCCGCCAGATCAAATATTTTTTGGATGTCCCACGCTGGGTCAACAACCGCAGCACGTTTAGATGATGTATCTTCTACAAGATAAACAAAATTATTCATTGGCCCAAGCTCAAATGAATGAATTTTAAATTTTGATTGTGCGTTCATTACAAATGATATGCAGTAGTTAAAAAAATTAACCTTGATAATAACCCAGCTAAATCAGGTAAAAAACTGTTGCGGAAAGTAATATTGGCGAAAAATGAAAAAGATTGACAGTTTCTCTCAATACTACAGAGAGAATTTAAAGCCTTGTGACTATGTTATATCAAGTTTTCGTATTAACCATCCGATGGTTGTTGCCTGTACGAACAAGGTAAATAAAACGACCCCATAGGCGATAGATTGAATTGTGTACCAATAATCCAGTGTCAATGGCAATGATAGTGCCAGTGCCAACGTCACTGTGCCTCTAACACCCCCCCATGCCAACACTGTTTGTTGTTTCAGTGGTATTGCATCAATGTCAGGAATAATTTGTAATACCGAGAAAGCTCCAAACATCATTACAAATCTGGCAATAATAACAGAAAATATACCAATCGCTATGGCCAGCCACTGCTCTATAAACATAGACAAGGTAACCGTAATCCCAGCCAATAGAAAGATTGTTGCTTCGGCAATATGCCCCAATAAGCCCCAGAACTTTTCGGCAAAATCGTCATCGATTTCTAACTGTTCCTGACGTCGGCATCTTCCTATCGTCAAGCCTGCAATAAGGACAGCCATTACCCCGGATAAATGCAATAAATCTTCGGCAATCAAAAATGTCATATAAGCGCATATAAGGCTAAGCAACGGAAATGGGGCGTATCTCCCTGCTATTTTTATCATCAAATATATGCACAGACCAGAAACCAGCCCAACAAATATACCGCCAAAGAACACTGTTGCGAAATGAAATAAAACCTCGCCCATAGAACCTACCGACTGTGTCCCTGTCGCTATTGCGACCAATAAACTGAACATAAGCACTGCAGTTGCATCATTAAAAAGGCTTTCTCCTTCCAGCAATATGCTTAATCTTTCAGGCGCATTTGCGCTTTTTAATAAAGCCAGAACGGCAGCAGGATCTGTGGCTGATAACAAGGCGCCGGTAATAAAAGCAGCCATCCATGGAAACCCGCTGGCATGGCTAATTCCATAATAGACACAACTTGCAATGACCACTACTGACACCAGCATCAATGGCAATGCTAGAAACCCGATGGGGATAATATTCTTCCACAAAAGCCCAATATCAATTTCCAGCGCTGCCTGAAAAATGAGAATTGGCAAAATGAAATAAAAGATAATCGTGCCAAAATTATCCCAACGTATACCAGTATCTATACCTAGTTTTTTGCTAACTAGCTCTGAACCAAGGAAACCAATAATAACTAGAATAATACTGAAAGGCAGACGTATCTTTTCTGTTAGCGGCTCAATAAGCGTTGCCACAAGCAATAATGTCATTAAAAATAGTGCAGTATGAGACGTTAACATTTAATGCTTTACCAAATAAAAATGGCCGTTCCATATTTCAGTCTCTTTCTAAAATATGGAACGGCCATGTGAGTCGTCATAAGCAGTCTATTATTTTATATATCCTGCATTATTTCCTAAATTTCTTTGCCAACCAATAATCAGCGCTAACAAATTTACCACCGCCAGTAACGAACAGAGCCAACAAGATAATAAAATAAGTCGCAGACCATTCAATGCCGTGATTGGAAACAACAAAGCTACCATGTTCCGTCAGCCAATCGTAATTCCCATGCTCTCTTAAAATATCTTTCGCACGAGAGAGTCTTTCAATGGCCTCACCTACGTTGGCAGAGGCGTATGGGCTTGATAAATCGTGCACTGCCTGCCAACAATTCTTCCAATGGACAGTCACAGCAGCAACAATCATTGTGAACATCAAAGGAATTGATATCCAACGTGTTGCCAATCCCAAGGCAAGCAAAATGGCACCAAAATATTCAGCGCCCCAAGCCATGAATGCCATTAATTCCGGAAGAGGCATTCCCAATGAACTGCCAAACCATTCAGATGTGTGCTTTAAACCTGCTATGGGATTAAGGGTGCCATTTGGCGCAAATGGATTCCATTTATTATTACTGGCCGCCCAGAATACAGGGACAATATAAATTCTTAGTAACAGTGGCCCTATAAAATCAATATTTGAGCGTATTTTGTCAAAGATATCCTGTGCCTTATTGCAGATATCTTGTACCTTACTGATAATGCATGTGATCATGTTTATTATTCTCCTGATTCTTCTCTAACTATTTTGCGATGCTTGTATAACAATTCGACACTATTGAGTATACCAAAGCTTTGACATGAATATGTAACTTGGAAATTAAAGCATCAAGATGTAAATAATGACTCAACATCCGGATGCAACTCATTCAATGGTACTGATAATCCGTTGTCAGTCACAACTCTTGCGTGTAAACGACGTAATTTCCTTGGTGTGGCCACACCGCAAGAATGAGCGATGGTGCCAACTTCATAAGTCATATTCTTTGCATAATGCATTACACGAATAGCCTTATCACTAGCATTTAATCCACGTTGTAGCTTCTTATTATGTGTTGTAATGCCTGTAGGACAGGTATTCTTATTACATTGCAAGGCTTGAATACACCCGAGCGCAAACATAAACCCTCTCGCTGATGTCACAAAGTCAGCGCCGACGCACAGCGCCCAGGCAACACCTGCTGGCGTAATTAATTTCCCAGAAGATATTATTTTGACTCTGTCTCTTAGGCCATATTTGTTCAATCTATCAATGACTAAAGGTAGAGCTTCACGTAAAGGCAAGCCCATATCATCAATAAGAGGCATAGGTGCCGCACCTGTACCTCCATCTGAACCATCAACGGCGATGAAGTCTGGTGCGCTTTCCACACCACGTTCTCTAATCTCGTTAAATAAACTATCAAGCCACCCGTATACACCAATCGCGGATTTAAATCCTACTGGTTTACCAGTGACTTTTCTGATGTGTGCAATCATATCAAGCAAGTCAGCATTGTTTCTAATATCCGTATGCCGATTTGGACTAATGGAAGCAATGCCGACATCAATCCCTCTGATCTTTGCAATTTGCTTAGTCACCTTGCCGCTAGGCAATATACCGCCCTTACCAGGTTTTGCACCCTGGCTCAACTTGATTTCAAACATTTTCACTTGGTCATGCTCTGCTATTTCACGCAATTTTTCATCTGACAATTCACCTGACTCATCTCTGACGCCATATTTTGCAGTACCAATTTGAAAAACGATATCCGCGCCACCTTCAAGGTGAAAAGGCGACAAGCCGCCCTCGCCTGTATTCATCCAACAACCTGCTCTTCGTGCACCATTTGATAACGCCAACACAGCTGGCTTCGATATCGCACCAAAACTCATTCCTGATATGTTGAATATTGATGAAGTCGTGTACGGTTTATCTGAATAAAACCCAATCGTTACAGCATCAGGGGTGACAGTATCTTCGCCTAATGTTGGAAACGGACAGTTTGCAAATAATATTGTTCCTGGCGGCCTAAGATCTCGCGTTGATCCAAAGGCAACCGTATTATCAATATTTTTTGCTGCGCGATAAACCCAAGAACGCTGCGCCCTGTTAAATGGCATCTCTTCGCGATCCATTGAGAAAAAATACTGACGGAAAAATTCGCCTATATGTTCGAAAAAATATCTGAAGCGACCTACAACAGGGTAATTTCGTTTAATTGAAGATTTCGTCTGAGCAACATCAAAGATGTAGATGATAACGATAGCAAAAGCAACAAGACCCAATATGATAATAAACAATGCTGCCATAAACTCCATTGCGCTAAACAGAAACCCTCGCATGTTTTCTGACATTAGTTAATTACCTCTATTTGCCAGCGTTTTTTGTGACTGCTTTTTTAACTTTAAGGTGAGATTTATCATCATAATTTTTAGGTTTAAAAACAAGGTTAAAAGCTTTAAAGTTCTTTTGAATACAATACTGTCATTTTTTCAATCTGCATATCTTCCATAGTATAGGGAATGCCTCCCACACCCAAACCAGACTGCTTCAAGCCAGCAAAGGGCATCCAGTCTGTTCTAAATGCTGTATGATCATTGACCATAACAGAAGATGCATTGATCCTTTTTGCAACTCGCATTGCCCTATCAATATCACGCGTAAATACCGAGGCTTGAAACGAGAGTGGTAACGCATTTGCCTGTCCAATAGCAACATCCATGTCTGTGTAAGGGTAAATACAAATGACAGGGCCAAATATCTCCATTTGACTCACTTTGGATTCGTTCGATGGCTTATATAAAATCGTACAGCCATAACAGGAATCCGATAGCCTTTTCCCGCCACTGATTAATTCAGCACCTTCTTCAATGGCTTCATTGACCCAGGTTTCCACACGATCGGTTTCCGCATTCCTAATCAAAGGGCCAATGTCTGATGTTGCCAACGTTGGATCACCAATCGTATATTGTTCGCTTATTTTTGCGATTGCATACGCAAGATTCTTTGCCACTGAGTGATGTGCAAAAATACGTTGCACTGAAACACATACCTGGCCTGCATGATAAAACCCGCCTTTTGCCAGTAAAGGTGCCACATCTTCAATATCAGCGTCTTCCGCAACAATTACAGGTGCCGCACCGCCATGTTCCAGCGCACAGCGTGTACCTGGTGAAAGTTGTGAGCGCAGCATCCAACCAACCTTGCCACTGCCAATGAAAGTAAAGAAATCGACACGTTCATCAGTAACTAATTGAGATGCAACAGCAAGATCAGATACAGTAAGCGCCTGACACCATTCATCAGGCAAACCTGCTTCTCGTAAGATTTCAACAAAGCGAAAGCAAGATAAAGGTGTATCTTCTGCAGGTTTTACAATAACAGGACACCCAACTGTAATAGCAGGTGTAATTTGATGCACAATTAAATTTAAAGGATGATTAAATGCACTAACTGCAACGACTACGCCAATGGGTTCCTTGCGGGTAAAAGCCAAACGACTTTTAGAAGCTACATTAAGACCCATCGGAATTTCGCGCCCTGACTCGGTTCGTAAGGTTTCTATGCAAAGTTTTACACCATCAATAGCACGCACCACTTCAACTCTGGAGTCAGGTAAGGGTTTACCACCTTCACGCGCAGCTTCTAAAGCCAAGACCTCCTGCCGTTTTTGCATGAGGTTAATAGTTTTTTCCAGTATGCGAATTCTTTGCTCGGCAGGTAACCAAGCGTCTCGGTTTTGATAAAGCGATGTTGCCGTTTCTAATGCTTGCTCAACTGCGCTTGAATCAGCGGTATCGACTGTTGCGATCAGCGCACTGTCATAAGGCGCACGCACTTCCAAGCAATTATCTTTTGAATTTACGTGAGCTATCATGATTGAAAAATGTTCAGTCATATTAAATATAAATCTCTGTGATTTTATTGGGAATAATATACTTTAAATCTACAAACTCCCCTCTCAATTTCCCCGCTTTTCCAGCTTCCATTTCTTCTATTGCAAATTTTTCATCACATTTAAGGGGAAATCTTTTCTTAAGGTATGAATAACAGCATCTCTTTGTTTATCCCCGTATATAAATTCTCGTTGGTAGGGTGGACAAATATCTAATTTGCCTTTAAAACCTACTATCCTGTCTTCAGCGTTATCCTCAAAGCTGTCTGCTAATTCACCTACTGTAATTTCTTTAAGTTCTATTCTCATAGTTTATTTTTTTGTTTTTAATAAGAATACGAGCATATTTTTCTTTACCCTCTATACGAAAACGACTTACTTTTCCTGTTAATTTCTCTACTAAAACTCTATCAATGCCAATAATCTCAAATTGATCGGGATTATATTTATCCATAAAAGTAATTGGAACGCCCATAGCACCTTCATAATCCATTGGAATATCTTTTGCTTTATCAATATTTATGGCATCATAATTATCGTATTTTGGATATTCCTTTTCGTTGTATGTTTTATAAAGAATTAAATTCTCGTGTCTTTCTTTATAGTCCAAATTAGTGAACCAACGAACCCCTTTAACTCTAATAAATTTATTGCCATTTTCATCAATTCTACTGCTCGCTGCTTTTAATGGATAATCTTTAGGAACCCCAAACTCTCTATCTCCGCTATGAATACTAGCCCCTAACCATAATTTATTTCTTTTAATCAGTTTGAAAATTTCTTTGTAGGTTATAGCATTTTGATTTCCTATAATCAAAAACTCTTTGTCATATTCCATTAACTGTTCTACATATTCTCTGAATAAAGAAAAAGGTGGGTTGGTTACCACAATACCCGCCTCTTTCAAAAGCTCAATACATTCTTGGCTACGAAAATCGCCATCACCTTTTAAATTCTTAATACCAATTTCATCAGGATCGGGCTTTCTATTTTTATTTTTGTCTCCTGCATTTACTAAATAAATTGCTTTTTCTGAAGTGTTTTGACTGAATAAATCCGTATTCTGATTTTTATAACAGGTAGTGATGAGTTTTTTAAGCCCTAATTGTTCAAAATTATATGAAAAATAATGGAAAAAATTACTTACTCTAGGGTCATCACAATTACAAAAAACAACCTTGTCTTTAAAGTGCTCTTTATGATGTGTTAATTCTTTCTCAATATCAAATAATTGTGTATAAAACTCATCTTTTTTATCTGTCTTTGCTTTGTGTAAATTTTTATTTAATGTTTCTTTTCTGTCCATAGAGTGTCAATGCTTGTTGATTTGTTTGTAGTTTCTTAAAGTTTTATAGATTACAACATATGGTTCCCAATTTTATTTATATAACTATATTGGACACACCAGATCGCCAAGTTTTTCTGTAAGCTTCATGTTTTCACGGTAATCAACTGGGCAATCGACAATCACAACTGTATTATCAGCGATCGCTTGTTTAAGAGTTGGCAATAAATCTGCTGCGCTTTCTACCCGATAACCTTTGGCACCAAAACTCTCGGCATATTTAATAAAATCTGGGTTGTTAAAAGTGATATTGGAGGGTCTGCCAAAATTCCTGAGCTGATGCCACTTAATCAATCCATATTCAGAATCCGTCCAGATCAATATTACGAATGCCAGATTATGCCGTAAGGCTGTTTCTATCTCCTGTGAATTCATCATAAACCCAGCATCACCTGTCACAGCGACCGCTATCCGCTCTGGAAACACAAGCTTAGCGGCCAGGGCACCTGGAACAGCTATCCCCATTGAAGCAAAGCCATTTGAAATAATACAGGTATTGGATACTTCTTCTTGATACATTCTGGCCACCCACATTTTATGTGCGCCGACATCACTGATTACGACATCTTCTGGATTTAACGCCTGCCTCAAGTCCCATAATATTTTTTGTGGCTTCACAGGAAAACCACTGTCATCAGCGTGCGCAGCCATCTCATCAACAATAGTTTGTCTGAGATTTGCCGCAAAATATTCGTTTTTGACATCAGATTTTTCAGCGATACCATTTAGCGCTTGCGCAATATCTCCAATGACACCAACTTCAACAATATAGTGCTCATCAACCTCGGCGGGCAATGCGCTAATATGAATAATTTTGATGTCTTGATTTTTGTGCCAAAGATGCGGATGATATTCGACAATGTCATAACCGACACAAATCACAACATCTGCGCGATCAAAACCACAGGAAACATAATCACTGGCTTGGAGACCAACTGCCCCCAATGATAGATTATGTGAGAATGGGATTGTCCCTTTTGCCATAAAGGTCGTAGCAACAGGGATGTTTAATTTCTCTGCAAAGTTTACCAATTGTTTTTCTGCATTGGCGCGTATTACGCCATTACCTGCCATGGAAAACGTGCATTCGAGATAATTTTTGCCGCTGCATCTATTGTAGATTCTGGTGGTGTTGGCGTCATTGGGCTTTGAACCAATAAAGGTTCCTTACCTTCAACTTCCGAAGCAGCAATATTTTCTGGAAAATCAATAAAACTACAGCCTGGCTTTTCCGTCTGCGCAACCTTAAAGGCCTTACGCACAATTTCAGGTATAATTTCGCCCTCTCTGATTTGTGTACTGTATTTTGAAATTGGATCAAAAAGATTGACCAGATCAAGAATTTGATGACTCTCTTTGTGTAATCTCTTTGTTGAGCCTTGACCCGCAATGGCAATGATAGGTGCCAAATCCATGTTGGCATCAGCAACGCCTGTAATAAGATTTGTTGCGCCTGGACCCAAAGTTGCCAAACAGACCCCCGCACGTCCTGTCAGCCGACCATAAACATCGGCCATAAAAGCGGCACCCTGTTCATGACGTGTAGTAACAAATTTAATCTTGCTATCTAGCAAGGCATCCATTACATCAATATTCTCTTCGCCAGGGATACCGTAGATACGTTCAACCTCTTCGTTCTCCAAACACTTCACGAATAGCTCTGCTGCTTTCATAGATAACTCCCTTAGAAAAACCTAAATGAATGACCGGAAAGATACTTACTTAACGCCCATTATCGACCCCAGTTATTGGCAAATCAATAACTTTGATAATGTTTTCTATTTAGTTAAAGTAGCTATATTTTGGTGCCAAGTAGAATATCTTTAGCGTGCATATCTCGCATAATTTCATGGCCGCCATCAATAACGACTTGGGAACTGGAATGGTTGAGCTCCTCGATTATCCCTTCTAGTAACTGTAAACCAGTTTTATCACTATTGCCTTGCATACATTCAACCAACCTCGCGGAAACCGGATTTAATTCCAGAAATCCGACCTCATAACCCTTGCGTCGGTAAACCAATAAATATGTCGGTGATTCAGGTTCAGTGTCTGGTAAATAATCAGGACTGATTTGATGCACCGGATACTGATAGGTCTGCGACATGATGATGGGGTTTAACACCGGAATACCCGCCAGAAAATCACCTTCAATATCAATACCATCTAACTCAATTTCTCTGACATCGAGAGAAATTGCTATTTCTGCCCATTCATAAGTCGCCAACTCCAGCAGAAAACTTGGGTCTTGCGGATGCCCACAACGTTCATCCTCAAGGTATTGTATAAACTCCAGAGGCATTCTTGGAAACAAAGGTGTATGCGCTCTGTGATTACAAACGTAATCACGTAACATGTCATGCCATTCTTTGTCTGCTGTAATCTTGCGTAATACTGGAAAACTACCAGCAATAAGTCCCTCTATGTTGTTATACACCAGATCTCGATACACGCCGATACGCCGATCCTCTACATCTTCCGGTGCGGGATTATTTTCAGGATCGCGCATATGCCGTGTAAAGGCATATTGTATGTCTTTAAAAGACTCAGTGTTTTTGCTGTTTGATATTATTGCCATCTGCTTGATGTTTCTCTTGGTAGTAACGAATTGAATCAACTTCCTTCAACAAGATATCCATAGGAGGAATATTGAAATCTCTTTCCAATAAAGTCGGAAGTACGCCAAAATGTTCATAGGCAGCATCTAGTAATTGCCAGACCGGGTTGATAACATCTGCACCATGGGTATCGACTCGCAGATCTTCTGCTTCAACATAGTGACCAGCAATGTGTGCATAAGCGATTCTGTCACCTGGCAATGCCCTAAGAAATTCCAGAGCATCATATTTGTGATTAATACTATTTACATAAATATTGTTGATATCAATATGCAGCAGGCAATCTGCCTTTTCCAGAACTGCATTAATAAACTCTATTTCCTCCATCTCTTTGCCAAGGGCGGCGTAATAAGAGACATTTTCCATAGCCATGCGTTGTCCAATAATATCCTGTACGCGCTTTATCCTGTCAGCAACGTAACGCACAGCCTCTTTGGTAAAAGGGATTGGCATTAAGTCATAAAGATGACCATCATCAGCACAATAACTCAAATGTTCGCTATAAACACGTATATTATGCGTTTCTAGGAATTTCTTAACACGTTTAACAAATGGTTCGTCCAGTGGTGCTGAACCACCAATATTGAGGGACAGTCCATGACAGACCATCGGCACTTGTTCTGAGATTTTCCGGAATTGGCGACCAAGATTGCCGCCAACATCGATCCAGTTCTCTGGCGCAACTTCCATAAAATTCACTTGGGAAGGGAGGTCATCTACAAGCGAGCCAATAAAGGCTCGCCGCAGACCTAGTCCTGTACCTTGCACAGGATATGTTTCGGACATGCTAAAAAATCTTGGGACTATTGACTATCGCCGCACTTGCCTTCGCCGCATTTACCTTCCATTTTTTTACCTTCGCCGCACTTGCCTTCGCCGCATTTACCTTCCATTTTTTTACCTTCGCCGCACTTGCCTTCGCCGCATTTACCTTCCATTTTTTTACCTTCGCCGCACTTACCTTCGCCGCATTTACCTTCCATTTTTTTACCTTCGCCGCATTTACCTTCGCCGCATTTACCTTCGCCGCACTTACCTTCGCCGCATTTACCTTCGCCGCATTTACCTTCCATTTTTTTACCTTCGCCGCACTTACCTTCGCCGCATTTACCTTCCATTTTTTTACCTTCGCCGCATTTACCTTCGCCGCATTTACCTTCAGAAACCATATAGCCAGTACCATGTTCTGTCATGGTAAAAGGGTTCTCAGCTGCTTGTGTAACTGGGCTAGTAGCTAATGAAACAGCAAAAGTTGCGCCAAGAGCTGCAGCAATTGGCGTTAATTTTCTTTCTTTAGGCATTTTAAAGTCCTCTTAAATTGTTAATAAAATTTTCTGAACATCAAAAAAAACGATCGAACTTTACAAAAGTAGATTATGCAAATTTTATCTGGCTATTTCTAGTCTTAGCCTTTCAGCGTGCATTCTATACCATATATCCTGTCGATCATATTCGGCAGAACCATTGTTTTATTGATATAGTCTGGGGTAGCTAGAATAAGCTCCCGATTATCAATCAGATTCTCAAACTAATTCTTAATTTTTTAGCGATCTACTACGCATAAGAAACCCTAGTATCAACAAGACGTTCGTCTTCATTTTCATTTACAAAGGAATGACAATTAAGGATAAATTTCTGGTTTAGGGCTAAACACAAAGCCATTACTGCTTATTTTTTATTTGCGGACGCATATGCGGAAATAAAATAACATCGCGAATTGTGGGACAATTAGTCAAAAACATGACTAGTCGGTCTATGCCGATACCTTCTCCCGCTGTTGGCGGCATACCGTATTCCAAAGCAGTAATGTAATCCTCATCAAAATGCATGGCTTCTATATCACCAGATTCTTTGTTTTCAACCTGCTTTCGAAAACGTTGTGCCTGATCATCCGGATCATTTAATTCAGAAAAACCATTAGCAATCTCTCGCCCACCAATAAAGAATTCAAATCTATCGGTGATAAAAGGATCGTCATCATTCGTACGTGCCAAAGGCGATACCTCGACAGGATAGGCAGTAATGAATGTTGGCGCCATTAAATGAGGTTCAACGGTTTTCTCAAAAATTTCTATCTGTACCTTGCCAAGTCCATAGCCATCTTCTACATGTATCCCCAGTTTTTTCGCAAGAATGCTGGCAGATTCCATGGAATTCAGGTGAGTCGCATTGATAGCAGGATTAAAATTCAAGATTGATTGCTTCACTGTCATCCTGACGAAGGCTTGATCCAAGTCGTATTCGTCACCTTGATAAGTGATCGTTGTACCGCCTGACACTTCTATCACCAACTTTCGCACTAAATCTTCCGTAAGATTCATTAAATCTTCATGATCCGCATAGGCTTGATAAAATTCGAGCATAGTGAATTCAGGATTATGTCTGGGTGATAATCCTTCGTTACGAAAGCTGCGGTTAATTTCAAAGACTCTTTCAACACCACCGATAACCAAACGCTTTAGGTATAACTCCGGCGCAATGCGTAAAAATAAATCCATGTCCAAGACGTTATGATGCGTGCTAAAAGGTCTTGCCGCTGCACCACCCGGAATCGCGTGCATCATCGGTGTCTCGACTTCGATAAAGCCATCTTTTTTTAAATAATTTCTTATGAAATCAATAACGCGTGAACGTACAAAAAATGTTTTACGTGTATCTTCGTTCATAATAAGGTCGACATAACGTTGTCGATATTTAGTTTCTTGATCTGTAAGACCATGAAATTTTTCAGGCAGGGGGCGCAATGATTTAGTCAGCAAACAAATATTACCAACATCAACACTCAACTCGCCTTTATTGGTTTTCATTAATTTGCCTTCTACGCCAATGATATCGCCAATATCCCACCGCTTAAAATCAACGTAAAGCCCCTCAGGTAGATTATCTCGTTTTATATAGAGCTGGATCTTGCCCGACATATCTTGAATATGCGCAAACGAAGCCTTACCCATCACTCGGCGTGTCATCATTCGACCAGCAACTTTAACGCGCGTACTGCTGGACTTAAGAGTTTCTTTATCAGACTCTGCATACGTTTTATGTAAATCATACGCTAGGGCATCGCGTCTAAAATTATTCGGATAGGCCTGACCATTTTTACGCAAAGCCTCTAGCTGCTCACGGCGCTGGGCAATTAATTTATTCTCGTCAGATTTTCTGTCTTTTGTGTTTGACATAAATTTATTATTTTCTAAATTTTAATAACAAAAATTTGAGTGTGTATTGCCAAGTTGTAAGATGTGAAGCATGAAACGCAAGAATAACAAAAAATAACTTCAGAAAATATTTCGACATTCTGTTTCCTAACCTCTCATCTTTCATCCTAAAGTCCTGACTTCAAACTGGCTTTAATAAACTTATCCAAGTCGCCATCCAGCACTGCTTGCGTATTTCCTGTTTCAACCCCTGTGCGCAAGTCCTTAATCCGAGATTGATCTAACACATAGGATCGAATCTGACTGCCCCAGCCAATATCAGACTTCGCATCTTCCAGTATTTGTTTGTCAGAATTTCTTTTTTGCATTTCCATCTCATAAAGTTTAGCGCGCAATAATTTCATGGCCTGAGCTCGGTTTTTGTGCTGTGAACGATCATTCTGACATTGTGCCACAATGCCTGTTGGTAGATGTGTCAGCCGCACCGCAGAATCAGTCTTGTTTACGTGCTGCCCGCCTGCACCGCTGGCGCGATAGGTATCAACACGCAGGCAGGCAGAATTGATTTCTATATCGATATTGTCATCTATCTCAGGCGAGACGAAAACAGAGGCAAATGAAGTGTGCCGACGATTGCCAGAATCAAAGGGGGATTTCCTGACCAGGCGATGTACGCCAGTCTCTGTACGCAACCAACCAAACGCGTAATCTCCTTCATATTTAATAGTTGCGCTTTTAATACCTGCTACATCACCAGAAGAAACTGCAATCAACTCAGTCTTGAATCCATGTTGTTCGCCCCAACGTAAATACATGCGTAATAACATATCGGCCCAGTCCTGTGCTTCCGTACCACCCGAACCTGATTGAATATCCAAAAATGTATTACTGGCATCCATCTCACCAGAAAACATACGGCGAAATTCAAGCTCGGCCAAGCGTTTTTCAAAACCTTCTAAATCTTCAATGATTGACTCAAGCATCTCTTCATCGGCATCTTCGCGTGCCATAATCAACAGATCACTCGTATCATGTAAACCGCTATCCATATCATTGATGGTCTTAACTACTAGCTCTAGAGATGCGCGCTCCTTGCCCAAGGCCTGAGCGAACGCAGGATCATTCCAAATGGCAGGATTTTCTAGTTCACGCAGAATTTCGACGAGACGTTCGGATTTATTTTCATAGTCAAAGATACCCCCTCAAGGCATCGGTTCGTCCTTGCATATCATTAACATGATTGAGGTAGGGGCTAATTTCCATAGTGGTTTAACAATAACAGGTAGAAAATTTCTATAAGGGATACGGAATTTTTACGGACTCATCCGAATAATTTACACGTATTTTTAATTCCAATTTCTTTTACAAAAATTTCTTTTATAACTGATAGTTGTTCTACATGCCACTTAAGTAAATTAGTATGCTCTTTTATTACTTTGCCTCGTTCTTGATCATCCTGTGCCATAAGCAAACCATCTGAAAGATGCAATTCTTCACTTTTTCCAGCCATAGCTATAGATTTTGCATAGATTGTATAAATTTCTTTTTGCACTGAAATATCGAAAAGAAATGGTATTTCCGATATCTCTTCGGAAAATTCTTTATGTTTTAACATACATGCTGAATATGTTGTATTTCCTCCACCGACTACGTCCAACAAATACTTTTGGACTGCTTTATATATTTTAATACGTCTTTCATATAATTCATGACGTAAGCGCAGATCACCAATTTTGTACTGTTGATATGCGATGTAAATTGCCACGATAGCAATAACCGGTGTCAGCAAAGCTGAAAATATATCTACATAAATCATTTTATATTCCTAATCTTATGAAACAACAATATCTGCAAATGCCAATAATACTTACGTATGTCCTTTATAATATTTTTATGTGAAAAATTCAAGAATAAGTGCATTTCAAACAGGCTCTATATTTTCTACGATCAGTTGTAGCTTACTCCTGCCGCGAAACTCGTTGATACACAGGCGATAGACTACATGCACTCGCTCTGGTTTTTCTATCCATTCTTCATCAGTAAAATTAAAGGCGATTGCATCTATCGCTTTGCCTTGTCCTTGTCCATTTTCCTGTGTGCGCAGTTTTAATTTTAGATGTTTCTCGCCAATTATTTGGCGCTCAACCAAGTAAAACTCGCCATCAAATTGAGGTTCAGAAAACCCCTGCCCCCATGGCCCTGCTTTTTGAATGTCTTTGGCTAAACCGAAGGTAATTTCTGCTGTAGTAAGTTCTCCGTCTGAAAGCAAACTGCCATTTAGATCTTCTGCACGTACGAATCGTTTTAGCTCCTTATCAAATGCTTGTTTAAACGCCTCGAAGTCTGCCTCTTTAAGTGTCATGCCAGCAGCCATAGCATGACCGCCGAACTTGTCGATTAACCCGGGATATTGTCCGGCAATGGTGTCCAGTACATCACGAATGTGGACACAAGAAATTGAACGCGCTGAGCCTTTAATGAACCCATCTTTGTCTTTAGCAAAAGCAATCACTGGTCTGTGAAGTTTGTCTTTTATCTTTGATGCTAGAATACCAATAACGCCCTGATGCCAACTTTCGTTAAATAAACACACGCCAAATGGCATTGCTATTGTATCCAGATCAAGTTCTGCAATATCCAGCAATGCCTGCTCCTGCATTTCATCTTGAATCTCGCGCCTTTCCTTATTCAGTTCATCTAGGCTGGTCGCCATATCTTTAGCTTGTATCTCATCATCACTCATCAAACATTCAATCCCTAATGACATATCACTTAAACGTCCTGCTGCATTTAGCCTAGGCCCTATGGCAAAGCCCATATCCTGTGCTGTCACGCTTTCTAATGTTTTATTCGCAATAAGCAATAAGGCTTTTATTCCTGGGCAACAATGACCAGAACGAATACGTGCTAAACCTTGGGCGACGAGCAAACGGTTATTTTGATCCAAAGGAACGACATCTGCCACAGTGCCCAACGCAACCAAATCCAGTAGCTCTGCCAAGTTTGGCTTAGGTATTTTTTGATCCTGAAACCAGTTTTTAGCCTGAAGATGTGCTCTCAAAGCAATCAGGATATAAAACATAACGCCGACACCTGCTAACATCTTGCTTGGAAATTTATCTCCGATTTGATTTGGATTCACAATAGCGTTGGCATTTGGCAATTGCTTTCCAGGCAAATGGTGATCAGTAATCAATACATCAATGCCTTTGTCACGCGCAAGCTGTACGCCCGCTACACTGGAAATTCCATTGTCCACCGTCACCAAAAGATCAGGAGCCATTGCCGCCGCCACTTCAACAATTTCCGGACTTAAACCATAACCAAACTCAAAACGATTTGGCACGATATAAGACACATCAGTTGCCCCCATTTGCCTTAAGCCCTGCATACCGACAGTACAACTCGTGGCGCCATCGGCATCAAAGTCTGCGACGATGAGTATTTTCTTTTCCGATCTTAAGGCATCTTCTAATAGTGCAACGGCATTCTGAATATTACTTAGGTCTTCATAAGGCAATAATTTTTGCAAGGAGTAGTCAAGATTATCAGCGGTTTTAATATTTCTAGCGGCATAAATACGCTTTAAGACAGGATGAATATCGCAGGCTAAATCAATTTCTTCAATGAGGCGGCGTTTAATTGCAATGGGCATATTATAAAAATAAACTATTTAACGATAACTTAAAAATGACTTTTGTCTGCGCCAGAATTTTTTGTATGAAAATTTTGAAACAGTTAACTTATATTCTCCTGTTAACAATATTAATTCATCCAGCTCTTTTTTCTGGATTAAATTTTCAACCTCAGAAAACCATTCTTCTTCTAGATAAGCAATGAAATCCTGCCAACCATTATGATCAAAATACTGCTGATGACGCAAACCAAAGGAAATAACAGCCAATATATCATCCTGTTCTTCTGATTGATTGATAAGCACTTTGAGTGAGTCAGGCAAATCTGCATAGGGAGATCCCGTCAAAATAGACAAGCCTTGAGTCGTAATCTCATCAGAAAATACGCGTGACCAGATTCGCTTTTCAGGCTTTGGCAATTCGCCTGCCCCCCATAGCCATAAACCATTCACAGACAATTCACCGCGCTTTTCACGCGCAGAGTTCAACGGACAATTGTGCAGGCTCATCTGAGCTTCATTGGACAGTTGATCCCATAAAACCTTGCCTACGCCTACGACTGGATTTTTATCAATATCATTACCGCAAACTTCATGTATTGGTGTGGTGCTTACATCGGGCAATTTCTTTAACTTAATATACCAACGATTATTAGTAGGCGCTTCTAACTCAATACCTCTCTCGGTAAAGACTTTCTGAAGATCGGCGGCAAAAATTAACGCCTCATGCTTGTCAATATTGAATGAAGAATCATCCAGCAACACAACGGTATCACGCTCTGGACGCAGGTGGACTGGATCGGCGCGCATCCAAAAGCCCTCAAGATCATGATCATTATCAACAAGACGTGTAACTGCTGCCACTGGATAATCATGCTCCTTTTCTGGGAAACCGAACAACCTAAATAAGGAGTGGGTAAACCCCGTAGTTTGAGTACTTGCGCCTTGAACACTTTTTGATGTGCCAAATCTGAAACATCTTTCTATAGCAGGAACATCTGGTGTAATTTTAGAAAGCGTTTCACTGACAGGACTGAAGAAGCCTGGAATGAAAAGTGTCAGCTTGCGCATTTTTTATAAGTGAAATTCTTGAATAGTACGCATTTTATTTTTAATGCTTGGCATCTCATTCAAAGAATCATTACATATTATCCAAAATTGCACTTTTAACTTCTTCCGCTTCAACATTAATCTTCACTATTGGCGCTGTGCTTTGGGCAATAGCAGTATCAGGGTCTTTCAAACCATGTCCGGTTAAAGTACAGACGATGGTACTGCCTTCCGGAATTCGTCCAGACTGAATATCGCGCATTGCGCCAGATAGAGATGTCGCTGATGCTGGTTCACAAAATATGCCTTCCTTTTCTGCCAGAAGTTTCTGCGTCGCCAGAATTTCTTCATCATCACATTCATCAAACCAACCGCCAGATTCCTTATTTACAATCCAGGCATTATCCCAAGACTGTGGATGACCAATGCGAATGGCTGTTGCGACTGTTTCGGGAGAGTGAACCATCGCGCCACGCATAAATGGAGCTGAGCCACTCGCCTGATAGCCCACCATCTTCGGGCGACTATTGACGATGGCTTCGTTATCTTGTGCACATTTATGCGGTGAACAAATGCCGGTTGGCTGATTGGCATATTCACTATAACCAATCCAATGCGCTGAAATATTTCCAGCATTACCGACTGGCAAGCAATGAAAATCTGGCGCTCTTTCTAATTCTTCTATAATTTCAAATGCGGCTGTCTTTTGTCCTTGTAAACGATAAGGGTTGATTGAATTAACAATCACGACAGGTGATTCAGTTGCTATTTCTTTAACTAAACGCATACCATCATCAAAATTACCTTTAACTTGAATAATCACAGCACCTTTTATCATCGCCTGTGCTAATTTACCTTGAGCAATTTTGCCATCAGGAATCAAAACGAAGACAGAAATTCCTGCTCGAGCAGCATACGCTGCTGCTGAGGCTGAGGTATTGCCTGTCGATGCACAGATGATTGCTTTTGATCCCTCTTCGCAAGCCTTGGTTACTGCCAAAGTCATACCACGATCCTTAAAAGAACATGTAGGATTTAAGCCTTCGTACTTGATATAAATATCGACATTCTTGCCTAGGGAACGAGGAAGATTGCTTAATTTGATTAAAGGGGTATTGCCTTCACCCAAACTAATAATGTGTGTGTCATCACTTACTGGCAAACGATCACGATAACGATCTATCAGCCCGGTATAATGTTTTCTAAAAGTCATTTTAGAATTTCCATACGGATACGTGTAATGTCGCCTTCTATTACATCAAGATCTTTAATTCTTGCGATAGCTGCATTCATACATTTTTCTTGTACACGTTGTGTTAGAAAAATAATTGGCACATGCGTTACCCCAACTTCAGGTTCTTTTTGCAAAATGGCCTCTATACTGATGCCTGAGTCTCCAAAAATTTTAGTAACTTCAGCCAATACACCCTGACGGTCAACGGCCTGCATACGCAAATAATAAGCCGTCTCCACTTCTTCCATGGGTAATATAGGCGTGTCCAATAATTCACCAGGCTGAAATGCCAGATGTGGCACACGATTTTCGGGGTCACTTGCCAAGACACGAACAATATCCACGATATCAGCAATCACGGCTGAAGCAGTCTGCTGCGAACCTGCGCCAGCGCCATAATAAAGTGTCGATCCAACAGCATCAGCTTTAATTAATACAGCATTCATCACCCCATCAACATTGGCAATCAGCCGCCGACTTGGAATCAAGGTTGGATGCACGCGCATTTCAATGCCATTATCTGTTTTGCGCGTAATACCTAAATGTTTAATCCGATAACCTAGCTCAGATGCATAAACAACATCTTGCTGTTCAATTTTGTCGATGCCTTCTGCGTATATCTTTTCAAACTGTAGCGGAATACCAAACGCAATTGATGCAATAATAGTTAACTTATGTGCGGCATCAGTACCTTTAACATCGAAGCTTGGATCAGCTTCTGCATAACCGAGTTTCTGAGCTTCTTTTAATACGTCATCAAAGTCTCTGGCTTTTTCATTCATCTCAGTCAGGATAAAATTACCTGTACCATTAATAATGCCAGCTACCCATTCGATCCGATTAGCAGACAAACCTTCACGCATGACCTTAATAATCGGAATACCACCGGCGACAGCGGCTTCAAATGCAACAGTCACACCTTGCTCCTGAGCAGCTGCAAAAATCTCATTACCATGCATAGCGATTAAAGCTTTATTCGCTGTGACAATATGCTTACCATTTTTAATCGCTTCTAATATCAGCTCTCTTGCTGGACAATAGCCACCGATAAGCTCAACAACAATTTCGACTTCAGGATCATTAACAACAGCAAATGCATCAGAAGATATTTTCTTAATTCTTTCAAGACCTGTAATTGCGTCTGCATTGTATTCTTTTGCAGCTGCATGAATTATCTGGATCTCACGTCCTGATCTACGTGCAATCTCTTCAGCATTCTGACTCAACACACTGACAGTGCCGCCACCGACAGTACCTAAGCCTAATAAACCTATTTTAACTACTGTTCCCATACTTCTTTATTTTTTCTTTGTGGATACAATATAATGATAGAAATGTTCTTGAGGAGTGTAAACAATGATTAATCTTATCTTTTAGACACCACTGATGGAGTTTCATCTTGCAGCATCGTTTGAATGCCAAACATGGCTTTGTTTGTTCTTTCCTCATCTTCGATCAAAGCAAAACGAACATGTTTATCGCCATGATAACCAAAACCAATACCAGGTGCGACAGCAATATTTGTATCGGTTAGCAGTTTCTTAGAGAACTCCAAAGAACCCATGTGCTGGAATTGTTCAGGAATCTCCGCCCAGACAAACATCGTGGCCTTAGGTTTTTCAACGTTCCAGCCTGCAGCGTTCAAACCATCACATAAAACGTCTCTGCGATGTTGATACATACTACAAATATCAGCGACACATTGCTGATCTTCTTCTAGTGCTGCGACTGCAGCTACCTGAATCGGCGCAAATAAACCATAATCCAGATAAGATTTTAATCGTGTTAAGGCACTTACCAGCGTTGGATTTCCAACCATAAAACCAACGCGCCACCCAGGCATGTTATAACTTTTGGATAATGAAAAAAATTCCACTGCAATATCTTTAGAGCCAGATACTTCTAAAATCGAAGGCGCTTTATAGCCATCAAAAACAATATCGGCATAAGCTAAATCCTGAACCACCCAAATACCATGTTCTTTGGCAATTTCAATCACACGTTCAAAAAACTCTAAATCGACACATTGTGCTGTCGGGTTGCTTGGGAAATTTATTAGTAACATCTTTGGTTTTGGCAAAGTGTTTTTGATAGACCTTTCCAGTTCTTCAAAAAAATCAACGTCTGCGCCAATCGGTACGTGCAATACATCCGCACCTGCAATAATAAATCCATAGGGGTGTATTGGATAAGAAGGGTTTGGTACTAAAACAGTGTCGCCTCGGTCGACAACGGCCATGGCCAAGTGCGCCAAGCCCTCTTTGGAGCCTATGGTAACGATTGCTTCTGTGTCAGGATTCAGATCAATATCATATCGACGCTTATACCAATTACAAATTGCCTCACGTAGTGGTGCAATCCCGCGAGACAGTGAGTACCGATGCATGTCGCTCTGATTCAATGCTTCAGTCATTTTGGCAATGATATGTCTGGGCGTAGCCTTGTCTGGGTTGCCCATCCCAAAATCAACAATATCCTCACCGCGTTTGCGCGCTTCCATCTTCAAATCATTCACAATATCGAAGACGTAAGGCGGTAAGCGCTGTATTCTTGAAAATTCTTCGTGCAACTTTGCAGTACACCTAATTTAATGTTTAAAAAACGCGTGATTATATGACATGTAAGAGATAGAGTCATTTTCATAACTGTTATATCCTGTAGTTAAGAGCATTCACAAGGGTTATTCATGATAAAAGTTGCATCAATACAAATGATTTCCACCGCAGATGTGGATGAAAATCTGCATTGGGCATCGAAGTTAATCGCCAGTAGCGTTGCACAAGGCGCAAAATTTCTGCTTTTGCCTGAAAATTTCACCCTGATGGGTCATAAAGAACACGATAAAATTACCATCATGGAGCCTTTTGGACAGGGACTAATGCAGGATTTTTTGGCTGCACAGTCAAAAAAACATGGGGTATGGCTAATGGGCGGCACAATTCCTTTACAAGCAAACGATGTAAACAAAGCTCGGTCGGCCTGCCTGCTTTATAATCCAGAAGGAAAATGCATCGACAGATATGACAAGATACATTTATTTGATGCCACGGTTCATAAAGGAAACAGCAAAGAAAGTTATCAGGAGTCACGCACGCTGGAGGCAGGCAATAAGATTGTGGTAACCAAGACACCATTTGGCAATATTGGTATGTCGATCTGTTATGATCTGCGTTTCCCTGAGCTTTATCGCGCTATGCATAAAAGTGATGTCAATATCATCACAGTGCCCTCCGCATTCACGGCAGCCACAGGCAAGGTACACTGGGAATCTTTGCTCCGTACCCGTGCAGTCGAGAATCTTTGCTATGTCATCGCATCCAACCAAGGAGGGAAACATGTTAATAATCGAGAAACCTGGGGGCACAGTATGATTATTGACCCATGGGGAAATATTCTCGACTGCGTTGAAAAAGAGTCTGGTTTTGCTATCGCGGATATTAATCTGGAAAAACAAAAAACGCTACGCAAGAATTTTCCCTGTTTAGAACATAAAAAATTAAATTTAAATTAAAAATACTGGGATAAGTAAAATATATGAATAACGTACTGGAAATCGCCAAATCACATCTGCTAGATGGAAGTGGACTGGACACAAATGATGTTCAGAAAACACTGGATCAATTAATGGTTCATAATATTGATTATGCCGATCTCTATTTCGAGTCATCTCATGCAGAATCATGGGTATTGGAAGACGGTATCGTTAAAGAAGGTTCGTATAGCATTGATCAAGGCGTAGGTGTCCGTGCCGTAAGTGGTGAAAAAACTGGTTTTGCTTATTCAGATGAAATTGTTTTACCCGCATTAAACCATGCGGCAGAGGCTGCGCGTGCGATTGCCAGAAGCGGCGGAACGGGTAAGCTGCAAGCATGGAAACAACAATCACAAGATTTACTCTATCAAGCTTCTGATCCATTGGCATCAATCAACGCCGACCAAAAAGTTGAGTTACTAAAAAAGATTAATAAACGCGCCAGAGAAAAAGATCATCGCATTAAACAGGTGATGGTTGGTCTTACGGGTTTGCATAACACCATCTTGGTTGCTGGAAATGATGGCACATTGGCCGGCGATGTGCGCCCGCTTATAAGATTAAATATCAATGTCATTGTTGAAGAAAAAGGACGTTTTGAAAAAGGCAGTTCAGGAGGAGGTGGTCGATTCTCTTACGATTATTTTCTTGACGAAAAACTAACCAACTCATATATAGATGAGGCAGTCCAACAAGCATTGCTGAATCTAGAAGCTATCGCAGCACCTGCTGGTAATATGACTGTAGTGCTCGGTTCTGGCTGGCCTGGAATTTTGCTGCATGAGGCCATTGGACACGGGCTCGAAGGTGATTTTAATCGTAAGAAAACATCTGCCTTTTCCGGGCGCATCGGTCAACGTGTTGCTGCGCCTGAAGTTACCATTGTTGATGATGGCACCATTACAAACCGCCGCGGATCTTTAAATATTGATGATGAGGGCACCAAAACTGAAAGCACCACGCTGATAGAACACGGCATATTGGTAAATTACATGCAAGACAAACAAAATGCCCGGCTTATGGGCATGCACCCCACCGGCAATGGCAGACGAGAATCCTATGCACATCTACCTATGCCACGCATGACCAACACCTACATGTTAGGCGGTGAAGAAGACCCGGAAGATATTATTAAATCTGTCAAAAAGGGTATTTATGCAGTGCAATTCGGTGGCGGACAAGTTGATATAACGAACGGCAAGTTTGTCTTTAGTACGAGCCAAGCTTATCTCATTGAGGATGGAAAAATTACCGCACCTGTAAAAGGCGCGACCATCATTGGTAACGGTCCGGATGTATTGACCAGAGTCTCTATGGTCGGCAATGATATGGCACTGGATTCAGGCATTGGCACCTGCGGGAAAGACGGTCAGTCGGTGCCTGTTGGTGTCGGACAACCTACCATACGCATAGAAGATTTAACGGTGGGGGGAACGTCTACTTGATAGCGTGACTTAAATAGACTTGCTATTTTAATGCACTGATTATTTACAATAATAGCCAATTCTTATTGAGTATTGCTTCAATATTTATTGCAATAAATTTTAATATAAGACTTAATAATTTTCGACAAAACCACTGTCTCATCTCCTTTGTGCTCGGTAGTATAAAAATTATCTCCTTTAACAAAAGGATATGAATCTTGACCGTCGTGTGTTGCTGGTCCTCTAAGGCTGTGATCGTGGTTGCCAACAAAGCAAACCAACAAAAGATACGCTGTTTTTATAATCCTTTAATAAAGCAAGCAACCATCGACAAAAATGCCAGCCATTGGTCAATTGTTTTCTATTCACCTGTGTTATTTGTTTTCTTTTCAACCAGTAATATATAAGCCTTATCAAAAGATAGTGCGATAATGGCATCGCACATCTTGCTTATATGTTTTGGCGGTGAAGAATGAAAAAATGGCAGTGCATTTTTTTAGAATTAGATTCGTCCAAAGTAAATGCAAAAGAATTACGATTAGGTGAACATAATTCAGTTTGTGTACCATTCTGTCTATCATGCAAAGTCCATGAATTAGATTCTCTTTTCAAACAAAATTTTTTATCAATACATTGAGCGATTAATGCCACAAATTCTTTACTCATCTTGTAATTCTTGTAACGTATAATAGATGTCATCATTAGTCTTATTCAGATCAATGATTTCCTGATCAAAGGTAGTGACATAAATACCATCATCAGGGGTTATTTTGAATGTCTTAATAGTTTGCTCATCAAACAAATAAGCACCAACTTTATCTACACCTAATGTTTCATCTTCTTTATAGTGATACTTTTCTCTTAATTCTTTGGCATTTTCATTATTAAGCATAATTAAGGTATTAAATTCACGAACGATATAATCGCTATGTTGCTGATTACCACTTTTAATCCAGCATTAACTAATTGTGCTAATAGTCTGGTTATTTTGCGTTGACTGGCAGGGTGAAAATTAAGCTCTGGCTCGTCTATCATTAAAATATCGCCTTTTTTTGCCTGATGTTTTAAATAAAACCATAATCCAAACAAACTTTTAACGGAGCTTGAGGTCATATGCAGGCTCAATTCTTCAGTTTTTTTGCCATCGCGTTTTTTCTGATAGGGTTTGAATACAATGTCGTCTGTGCGAGCATCTATTTTATAAGCACCGCCTGCCAATTTTTTTTCTAATTCTTTGGCAACTTGATTAAATTCACATTTTTTTGATATTCTGGTTCAATGTAATCTGCAAGTGGCTAGATAAGGAGAGCGCAAACATCGTGCAATAACTTTCTAATATCAATATTCTCTTTTGAAGCATGATGTAATAATGCGGTGCGTTTTTACTTAGCTCACGGTAAAATAAATGTAAGCCATTGCGTTCCGCCGGTATTAAAAAAGTATCTGTAAAACCAAATAAGCATTTGTAAATAAACCTATTCAAATGAAATTCTATTTCAGCTTCATCTTCTTCTCCTTATAGAAAACTTTTCTATATTAAGCATCGTACTATTTTCATCTGTTTTTAAGGTAAATTTTTTATTTTTATCATTTTTTCCTATTGAAGACGAAGTTGTTATCTGAAAAACGCTTTATCATATCTTCTGATGTAATATGTAATTTGAATTCAGTATTGTTAAATAATTCTTTTTTGCTGTTAAAAAATTCAGGAAAAAGCTACATTTAATTATTAGAGAAACTGACGATTTCATCATGATTATTTGTTATCCATTCACCCATATCAATCTGATCGTCTTCTGTGTTCAATATATTTGGTACGATGGCTTGTATTTTGTTGAACTAACTAAGCCGAGTCCATACGATATATAGTAACTGTATAAGGCGTACATAGTCCAAGTTTTACCACTATTATTAGGCCCACAAAAAATGGTTAATGGCTTAGATTCAAACTCACCGGACTTAACACTACCTAAATTTTTAACACTAAATTTTAATCATCCATAATTTACTCCAGACAAAACTTTGATTTAATTTTTTCATTTTATCACCAACGCTTAAATATTTATCATAAATATCCTAATTTTTTTATTTCTAGGATTAAAAAATTCTGTTATTGATACTTGGTCTCGTTTATCAATAGCCACGTAAATCTCTAGCTTAGTCTTAAATATTCGTAAAAATCCTTAAATTAATGTTTAGTCTCTCACCCAGAAAAAGGCAATCAACATTGCAAAAAATGCTGTAATCGATGCCATCATAAAACAAACATGAGCGCCCAAGGCATCCCAGCCATAGCCCGTTAATAAACTGCCAATAGCAAAGCCAGCCCCAAAGCTTGCACTGCTGTACAAACCCTGCCCCCTGCCCTGTAATTTTCCTTTGAAATATTTATGCACATATTGAATAGCAGCAGCATGACATAAGCCAAAGGTGGCTGCGTGTAGAAGTTGTGCAAATGAAAGCAAGGCCAGATTGTCTATATAAAAAGCGATTAACAACCAACGCAGCCCTGCTAAAAATAAACTTAATAAAAATAATTTTCGCAAACCAAAGGCAGCAATCAAACGATGCATAAATAAAAATAACACTACTTCAGCAACAACGCCCAGCGCCCACATTTGACCGATGAAGGTGCTGGAATAACCATAATCTTTCAGATAAATAGAATAGAAAGTGTAATAAGGCCCGTGGCTTGCAAGCATCAAAAAACAGGCTAAAAGTAAGGCAATGACTTTGGGTTGGCCGAGAATCTCTTTTAAAGATTCATGTGAGTCGTCGTCGTGTGATACTGACGTATCTGGAAATGTTAATGTCAATAACCAAACCAATAGCATAGAAATCAGCAAGATAAGTGGCGCATAACTGATACTGAGTGATTCAAAAATCACACCAAGTACCCACACAATGAAGATAAAACCAACGGAACCCCATAAACGAATGATGGTGTAAGCGTTCGATGACTCGCCAAGATGAGAAAGTGTCGCCGCATCAATTTGAGGTAATGATGCACTCCAGAATATTGCAAATAAAAACATAATAAACACAAGCGTCCAGAAATCTTCTATAAACAACACAGGCACAAAACTCAAGACAGAAAACAATGAAGCTAACTGGATGACTCGTGTGCGCTTGCCTGTATGGTCAACCATCCAGCCCCATAGATAAGTCGAAAAGACCTTAGTACCCACAACGATGGCTGAAAGAATACCGATTTGTTGTGCATTAAAATTTATGGACTTGAGATACAAAGCCCAATAGGGCATATAGATGCCAACGGTAACAAAAAACAGGAAGTAATAACCAGACAAACGCCAGTAAGGCACACCAATAAAATGTGTATGGATAGGCATTTTTAAACGCGAGTGCTCAAGGGTAAAGAGTAAAAGATGCCATCAGTAATGTCTTTTACTAATTATTTTTTACTTCCGCTTAGCAGGAACTATGGGTGTTATTGATTGTACATCCGCATTTTGACCACGATGGCGTAATGCATGATCCATAATCACTAGAGCCAACATAGCCTCAGCAATCGGTGTTGCACGAATGCCAACACAAGGATCATGACGACCTGTTGTTTTAACTTCACGCACCTCGCCTTGCACATTGATAGTTTGCCCGGGCAATCGAATACTGGAGGTTGGTTTTAGTGCTATGCCCACCAATACATCTTGTCCGGAAGAAATACCACCCAACACACCGCCTGCATGATTACTAATAAATCCTTCTTGCGTTATTTCATCACGATGCTCTGTGCCTTTCTCATTTACACTCGTAAACCCAGCGCCAATCTCCACGCCTTTCACAGCATTGATGCTCATCATCGCCTTAGCAATATCAGCATCAAAACGATCAAAGACAGGCTCCCCTAAGCCTGGCGGAACATTCTCTGCAACAACATTAATGCGTGCACCAATAGAGTTGCCCTCTTTACGCAAGGCGTCCATATATTTATCCAACTCATCTACTTTGGACGCATCGGGGCAGAAAAAATTATTGTTTTCAGCTTCGTTCCAACTCTTAAATTCAATTTTAATCGATCCGATTTGCGCAAGATAAGCACGAATATTGATATTGTATTTTTCTTTTAAATATTTTTTCGCAATGCCGCCAGCCGCGACGCGCATACAGGTTTCCCGAGCAGAGGCACGTCCGCCGCCACGATGATCTCTGATGCCATATTTTTGCTGGTAAGTGTAATCTGCATGTCCGGGACGAAATAATTCATTTATCTTGGAATAGTCTTGGGGTTTTTGATCCGTATTATCTATTAAAAGGCCAATCGGTGTGCCTGTGGTAATACCTTCAAATACACCAGAAATTATACGCACAATATCCGTTTCTTTGCGAGGGCTTACATGACGAGACTTTCCGGGCTTGCGCCTGTTTAGATCTTTTTGCAGGTGTGCCTCAGTGAGCACCATTCCTGGCGGACAACCATCAACAATGCACGCATAGCCTGCACCATGACTCTCGCCACAGGTGGTAACAGTAAATAACTTTCCGAATGTATTGCCCGACATGGGCGACTATTGTACTGGATTCCCACATGTAAAGGGAATAAGGAGTCAATGCGACAAAAACGATCCTTTAATTTGTTTTTTTTGATCCTTGCTCATAAATATTAATAAACCCATCCTTGTTCGGCATTTTCACCTGCATGATTTATTTCTTTGTCGAGTGCAGTATTTTCTGCAATAATACTGTTTAGATAAAGCAGATTAGGCAATTAAGGTGTAGGTCTCATCATTGCTCAATGAACCAAGGGCAAGCCTCTGCCGTCAGGGAATACATTCATAGACAAGACAGAAACTTCGTGCGCTGTGGCAGGCTGGTCTGGTCTTGGGCTTTCTAAAACAGAACCTTCTGAGGTCGTTCGCCGTTCGCTCTCTGCAACGTAAACGCTACCAGTCAAAGTCAATGCCAAAATCACCAAGATTTTCTTTATCATCTTCTGCCTTGTATACATGTCTCACGATATCCATCATTTTCAACGGCCCATGCTTTAATTACTGCAATTGGCTCGCTCGTATTTTATTCTGATGGCGGGACATATCCGGGAATATTATTTAGATCATAATCATCACATTGCTCTTGTGTTAGATGTGCATCTGCATATCTCTGATACACCTTCTGCCATATAAACACATCAAATAAATCCGGATCAATATGATTATTCAGTTTCATGCGTCCAAGTATGCTTAATGCTTTCGACATAGGCATTGCCTTTTTATAGGGTCGATCTGCTGCGGTTAAGGCCTCGAATATATCCGCAATTCCCATCATTCTTGCCTGCACGGACATCTCATCCCGTTTTAAGCCTTTAGGGTAGCCGCTACCGTCCATTTTTTCATGATGACCGCCTGCATATTCTGTGACGTTGGCTAGATGTTTTGGGTAGGGTAAGGACTCAAGCATCCTAATGGTAACGTCTATATGACTATCGATAACCTCACGTTCCTCCGTATTAAGCGTGCCTCGAGGAATATTCAGGTTGTAAGTCTCATCCTCAGTTAAAAAATTACTCTCATTTCCTTGTGTATCTTGCCATTTGTATTTTGCTATATCTTCCACGCGTTTCTGTAAATCATCGACCATTGCCTCGCCACCAACATTACACGCACGAATAAATTCTCTATCATCATCTAATTGCTTTAGCTTAGATGATAGCTCTTCATCGGCACTGAGATTTTTTTCTCCTAACACTTCAAGCTTACGCTTTAAAGCAGTAATTTCAGCATCACGCTTAAGCACCTCAAAACGTGTATCAATTATTTCGATTCGATCTACAATCGTTTCCAGCTTAGTGCTTTTATCAACCACAGCCTCCGGTATGACAATTTTTCCGCAATCATGTAGCCAACCAGCTACATTTAATGCATAGATGTCCGCATTTGTCATACTAAAATCTTTAAACGGACCATAGGTAATGTTACAGGTTGCCTCAGCAATCATATCAGTTAATACAGGAACGCGACGACAATGGCCTGCAGTGTATGGAGATTTTTCATCAATGGCGCTGGCGATAAGCTCAATAATAGAATTAAACAATTTCTTCTGGTCACTAATCAACTGCCTATTAGTCATAGTCACCGCTGCTTGTGATGCAAGAGACTCAACCATTTTCTGATCTAGATCAGAAAATGCCTTTATCTCTCCGGTTTCCATATCCTTTGCATTAATTAATTGTAGTACGCCAATAATTTCATTTTCATGATTTGTCATAGGCACCGTCAGAAAAGATTTAGATCGATAACCAATCTTCTTGTCAAACTGCCGTGTGCCTATAAAATCAAACTCTTCAGCGGTATAAGCATCAGCAATGTTAATTGTTTTATTTTTTATAACAGCGCAAGCAGCGACATTACTAATATTTGGCTTACCCTCTTTATTTGTTAATTTGATAGGATAAAAAGTAATTGGCTGACCTTCCGTGCCGCCTAGATGAATACCGAGAGAATCGGTATGGACAATTTCAAAACTAAGACGGTTATCTTCTGTTTTAAGATATAATGTGCCGCCATCTGCATGAGTCATATCCTTTGCTCGCGCCAATATAATCTCAAGCAGACGCTCATGATCTTTCTCAGAAGAAAGCGCAACGCCAACCGAGTTTAGTTTTTCTAACAAATCTTTGCAGTCTGATGGCTTTAGTTCCATTTTCTAACCCAGAATAGAAATTATTATAGACCAATTCTAGCGCATAAATATCAAACAAAAAATTTAAAGTTTAGATTATGAAAATAAACTTAAATATCGTAAATAGCAGTTTAGTAAAATAACCAATTTGATATTGCATAAAACCCAAGTTTTGTTTATGACGATGAGCCAAGAGTTATAAACATATTATTTAATCTATGCACAAATCCAGCAGGATCTTCCAACTGACCGCCCTCGCTTAATAAGGCTTGTTCAAAAAGAATATGTGACCAGTCGTCAAATTGCTCGCCCTCAGCCTCATCTAGTTTAATGACTATTGGATGTTCAATATTAATTTCCAAAATCGGCTTACTCATAGGTATTTCTTGACCAGAAGCCTGCAGTATTCTCTCCAGATTACGACCCATTTCATGCTCATCTACAACCAGACAGGCGGGAGAATTGGTCAGTCGGTTGGTCACACGAACCTCTTTAACTTTCGATTCCAGCGCTTGTTTGATTTTTTCGATCAATTTATTTGATTCTTTCTTCCTTTCTTTTTCAGAAACATCATCTTTTTTCTCGTCGAGCTTACCAAGATTGAGTTCACCTTTGCTCACTGAGCGCAGTGATTTGCCATCAAACTCTGTCAAATGTGATGTCAACCATTCGTCAATCGGATCGCTTAAAAGTAACGCTTCAATACCTTTCTTATGGAATATTTCCAGATGAGGGCTGTTTTTCGCAGTTGAGAAATTATCTGCAATCACGTAATAAATAGCCTCCTGATCTTCTGGCATCCGTTTAATGTAATCAGTAAGGGAAACCGTTTGCTCTTCCTTGTTCTCATATGTCGATGAAAATCGGAACAAACTGGCTAAATTTTCTTTTTTATCCGTTTCTTCAATAACACCTTCTTTCATTATGCGACCAAACTCTTTCCAGAATATCGCATATTTTTCTGGATCATTTTTTGTCATTTTAGTCAATAGATTTAGAATCTTTTTGGTCGTACCTGATCGAATCGAGTCGATTGTTTTATTTTGTTGCAGAATTTCTCTTGAAACATTCAATGGCAGGTTATTGGAGTCCACCACGCCACGAATAAATCTTAGATAGGCAGGCACCAGTCGCTCGGCATCATCCATAATAAAAACACGTTTTACGTAAAGCTTTACACCATGTCGCTGTTGTCTATCCCAAAGGTCGAAAGGTGCGCGCATAGGGATGAATAACAAGCTGCTGTACTCTAACTTACCTTCGACCTGAGTATGTATATAGGCCAGCGGATCTTCGAAGTCATACCCAATATTTTTATAAAACTCATGATATTCCTCTTTGGTAATGTCTTTTTTTCTACGTGTCCATAAGGCTATTGTGTTGTTCACAGTTTCATCTGCCGTGATTACCTTGACATTATCTTTCTTATCTTTATCAGAAGCTAAGGTAGCGCCAGAATCTTCATTTGGCATAATAATGGGCAGAGAAATATGGTCAGAATATTTTTTAATAATGTGGCGCAGCCTGAAACCATCCAGAAATTCAGCAGCATCTTTCCTAAGAGTCAAAATAACTTTGGTGCCACGCTTAGGTCTGTCTACAGTTTCAATAGTGTAATCACCAGTGCCTTTTGAAATCCAACGAACACCTTCTGTTCTTGGCATGCCTGCCTTGCGTGTGGTGACTTCAACTTTTTTCGCAACCATGAAAGAAGAATAAAACCCTACGCCAAATTGACCGATCATTTGACTGTCTTTACTTTGATCTCCTGTAAGAGATTTAAAAAATTCTTGGGTGCCAGATTTAGCGATGGTACCTAAATGCTCAATCACGTCTTCTCGTGACATACCAATACCATTATCTAGAACTGTAATGGTTTTATTGTCTTTGTTATATTCAACCCGAATCTTTAAATCAGCATCCTCTTCATAGAGACTGTCATCTTTCAGTGCCTCAAAACGTAATTTATCTGATGCATCTGATGAATTTGAAATCAATTCTCTTAAAAATATTTCTTTATTGCTGTATAGCGAATGAATCATTAAATCCAGCAACTGTTGTGTTTCTGTCTGTAAACCAAGTGTTTCTTTTTGTGCTTCAACCGTCATTAGTCTTACTTAACCTCATAAAAATATATTCCAAAATCATAATCTGGGGGCGCAAATCTATTTTTCAAGAGAATAAATAGAATTCGTTGATATTAACAAAATGAATAAATTAAAGATATTAAACCTTGGCGACCTATAGATGTAAGACACAAAGTCGATAGGAATAAACGCTTTCTTTTTTTGTGAAAGAAGGACTGACTCTCCCCTGCATCGTCCCATTTGTCTTAATATAGCCCCATTTTTGTCACGCATTTTATGCCAACTACATATTTATCATTTCCTGTTTAATAGGTATAATCCCGCGTTATTTCTATGAAAAACAGGTAATATCAAAATGACATTTGTAGTCACAGAAGAATGCATTAAATGTAAATTGACCGACTGTGTAGAAGTCTGTCCAGTAGATTGCTTCCGCGAGGGTTCCAATATGCTGGTTATTGACCCAGATGAATGTATTGACTGTACGCTCTGCGAGCCAGAGTGTCCGGTAGAGGCAATCTCCTCTGAAGACGATGTGCCTGAAAACATGCGGCAATTCATAGAGTTAAACGCTGAACTTTCCAGAAAATGGCCAGTCATCAATGAGATGAAAGACCCCCCAGAAGATGAGGCAAAATGGCGTGGCAAACCCAATAAACTTGAATTATTAGAACGCTAATACTCCTTATTTAAGATTGCTTGGGATTTTTCCAAAACACCTTAAAAACAGCATCTAGAATATCCCAATTATTGACAAAAGTAATGGTGCTTATCTCTAAGGATATGATTCTGTGCAAGTGCTTACTTAAATCTTGCAACAAATAATTTCCTGAAGTCGCCTTGCCATCAATTTTTACCATAAACTCTGCCTTTAAGTGTGGTTTTTATGTCTTATCGTGGCCTTTCTTTGAAGTATCTTTGCGAAGAAGTCTGAAAAATACACAAAAAGCTTGTCGTCTGGCATTCTAATTGATTGAAGTATCGGTATCGGTATTGTTCGCAATAGGCTTCTGTCGAAGATACTTACACCTAGCGCTCATATTAAATGAGCCAATAGAATAGGGTAAAAGATGAAGAAATTCACTTAACCCCAAGGAAATATAGTGTTAATCTTCCACACCAAGCGGATAGACTGGCGAGAAGTATATGGTAGAAATATACCAAGAAAGACAATAATGCCAGTTAATTCTTAACTAAATATTTCCGATCCAAGTTTCTGGATGGTTCAGTGTGCAAGCTAAAGGCTGCTCAGAAAACTTACTTAAAATATGTGATTAATTTTAGCAGAGGGTAAATGGGACTATGGCAAAATTGGTTCTGAGCTTAAATGGTGCAATACAAAGTGAATTCGAGTTGGATCAAGAGAAAATTACTATAGGACGAAAACCAGGAAGCGATATTACGATTGATAATCTGGCAGTCAGTGGTAAGCATTCGATGATTATCACCATACTTGATGATTCATTTCTAGAAGATCTTGGTAGCACTAATGGTACCTATGTAAATGGGAAGCTCGTTAAAAAACATGCGCTTAAGGATGGTGATATCATGCTCATAGGTAAGCATGAATTAAAATACATTAACGAAAATGCCTCTGATGATGATGATTATGAGAAGACTGTAATCGTCAGACCCAGCACTGCCGATGCTGCAATTGCAGCTGCAGAGAAAGCTGGCGTGGCTACTGCACCCTATGGTCAAACACCGCAAGCAGAAAATAAGATGCCTGCGGGACGTTTGACTGTCTTAAGTGGTCCCATTGCAGGCAAAGAACTAGAACTTATCAAGGCATTGGTTACACTTGGAAAACCTGGAGCACAGGTAGCAGTCATATCAAGACGCCCACAAGGATACTTCCTTGTTCACGTTGAGAGTAAAGGTGGCTTCCCGGTAGTAAATGGCGAAGAAATTGGCACAAAGACCCATCAATTAAAGGATGGTGATTTGATTGAATTAGCTGGAATTAAGATGGAGTTTACTGCGGGCTAAACACCAAATTTTCTAATACTAGCTCCCCAATTCAAAATTCATTGGCGTTTATGTTTTTTCTTATGTTTTGCATAATTGCTGTTTCTTGGTCTAAGGTCTTTAATCTGACTTAAATATCTTTTTACCAAAAATCTCTTTTTACTCAGATCTGCCACATCATTCAATTTTTCTTTTAAGAAATCACTGAGAAAAGCGACTTAAAGACACCGCACCTGCCTTAGATACTGCGCCTCATCTGGCAAGGTATTATTTTGCTGGGCGAGTAACAAAATTTCACCAAGACATTCCATCATATTGTGTTCCAAATCGTGTGCAGATGGATATTTAAGCAATAAGCTCTTATAGAGTTCTGCGATCCCTGAGGGTCTATTTGCAGCTATCTGCTCCTGAATTACGATATGCATACCCATATGTAGAAACGGATTTGTCATGCCCATTTCCGGTGTAAATTCCATTTCGAAAATTTCCTTCTCATCTCTTTCAAGTATTGCATGATATTCAGGGTGTTGTAAGGCGACGTTTAACACCATTTTCTCAAGCGCTTCTAATGGAAAATTTTTATTATGCTTTCCCCACACCTCTAGAAAAAACGCCCTCCCGGAATCACGATCCTGAATCAAACTAATACTTCCTTATAAGATAGCTTCAACATGTTTTTTGTTTAAACTCACATAATTCATAGATAATACAACTCCCACACCTTGGTTTACGTGCGATACAGGTATATCGTCCATGCAAAATTAGCCAATGATGCGCATTCTGTTTATATTCATCAGGCACAAATTTTATTAATTTATCTTCAACCGCGCGAACATCTTTTCCAGATGCGATTCCGGTGCGATTTGAAACCCTGAAAATATGCGTATCTACAGCGATGGTCGGCTGCCCAAACGCTGTATTCAGAATTACATTTGCTGTTTTTCGGCCAACGCCTGGTAATCGTTGCAGAGCTTTTCTATCTTTAGGCACCTGAGCATCATATTCATCAATCAATAATTTACATGTCTTGATAATATTTTTGGCTTTGGTGTTGTATAAGCCTATTGTACGTATATACGTCTTGAGTCCATCAAGACCTAAAGCGTAAATTGCTTCCGGTGTATTCGCAATAGGATATAATTTCTTTGTTGCCTTATTCACACCTACATCTGTTGCTTTGGCAGACAAGATCACAGAAATCAATAATTCGAATGGATTTTTGTATTTTAATTCGGTGCTTGGTTCTGGATTTTGATCCTTTAATTGCTGAAATATTTGAGTACGTTTATTTTTATTCAAAATGAAACTGTCTTAAATTAAAGTTTTTACTGTTTTAAATACACAACCACTAGTCGCAAAATTTTGCAACACTCGTGTTTAGATAATTAAACAGTGCTATGATTAATCCAAGCGCCAGAAAAGCACCTGGAACCATTTCAAATATAAGGAGTCCGTTGCCATTAAAAATTGATCCAGACATGGTATCTCGGATCAAGCCTACCAAAAACAATAACCCAATCATATTAAAACCCAACATCAAACTTCGTGTCATTGCGTCCCTCAGACCATGTCGCAGTATATTTTCTTCTGCATTGACAAGAATCAAACAATTCATAGACAACAAGGGAATATAGATACCTAGAGTCAGATGCCATTTATAATAAAAAACGCTTAATAACAAATCAATTAAAGTAGCGCAACCAGCCGTTACCAATAGAATAATAGGTAATCGCATGGCAGGGGTAACAAAATACCTCATAGGTGATAAAACCACGCCACTTAACAGTAATACTGTTAAAAAAATACTGCCCATAAAAATGGCATTGAGTATCGAGGTTGTGACCAGCAACAGGGGGCAAAGACCCATAACGATCACAGGTAAATTATCTGTTTTTGGGTAAGTTCTTAACATTATTTATTTTGTCACGCTTCCTTAGACAAGCGCATTCTAGCAGCTATTTAATCCGTAGATATACGTGTATAAAACTGTTTTGGGTGGCTATTGTACATATTTGAAATTGAAAATATTGACATTTTGGAAAATGCTGTTATCGAAGAACCTGATACTGCATTCATATGAATAATAAAAAATTTAAATTAGATTTAATCAATTTGAGTTTATTCCTCAGTCGTGACATCCTCAATAGCATTTTGAATGTGTTGCAATCGATTGATCACGTCATCAATCTCGAGCAACGCTTGTCGTTCTTTTGACTCCAGAGGCAAGACCTCAGACAATCGGTAACCAACCCATACTGCATTATCATATTTTTTATGTTCTTTTTGATATGACAGCTCAAATTTCTCGGCAATCTGGCGTAATAAATCAGAAAGTAATTGATGTTCAGCGGGTAATTCTTTGCAATCATCATCGTCAATTATTTGTACGTCGCCTTCTGCCAGATGATTGGGTCGTTCCCTTTTATCCAGCAAGCGAAATCTTTGTTCACCCTCTACAACTATTTCCAGCAACCCATCGCTGCGCTTATCCCAATCTATAATCTTTGCCAATGTTCCTATTTCATAACATTCAGCAGAACCACCCACCTCTTTTCCAGAACTTAAAAGACACACGCCAAATTGCTGTCCAGTACGCAAACATTCACTGACCATATCTAGATAACGCGCCTCAAATATCTTCAGTGGTAATTGTCCTCCTGGAAATAAAACTGTGTTCAGAGGAAACAAGGGAATGGTTATCATTATGCCAATTTCTCAATTAATTTTTCATGAAGTCCAGAGAAATTGCCATTACTCATGATCAGGATATGATCATCTGCTTTTGCAATACTCGCAATTTCGTTAACAATATTTTCAATGCTATCTATAACCATGACCTTTTTGCCCAAAGAAGATACTGCTTTAGGTAAGTCCCATTCTACATTATCCGCTGCGTATAAAAACGTGTGGTCTGCCTTGGAAAAAGCATCAGCAAGCATGTCCTGATGCACGCCTTGTCTCATGGTGTTTGAACGAGGTTCCATGATAGCAATAATACGCTGTCCTTTAACCTTACTGCCGTAAAGCTTTCAAAGTTACCCTGATTGCTGTTGAATAATGCGCGAAATTATCGTAAACAGTCACTTGGTTCACTTTTGCCAGACACTCTAAACGCCGTTTAATTTTTTTAAATAATGGCAATGCCTCACAAGATATAGCTGAAGGAACGCTGACACGATTGCAAGCGGCAAGGGCATTTTCTACATTGAACTGTCCAATTAATTCCCAACTTATTTTACCTACGATTTCCAAGTTAAAAAGCACATTAAATTGGCTAAAGTCATCAGACAATGCACATACATTCCACTGCGCTTCCTCATCACCAAAGTTATTCAGTAGCTGTCCAGCAACCTGTCTCAAGAACCTGTGAAATCTGGGTGTCCCCTTGCTTGGCGATAATCAGACCATTTTCGGGGACAATCCTTACCATATGATGGAATTCGCGTCTAATCGCTGCAATATCTGAGAATATATCAGCATGATCATATTCAATTATTGTTGATAACCAAAATGTCAGGATAATTAATGGACAAACTTGGAGCGTTTGTCAGGGCTCGATACTTGGTCTTCTAACTGAATGCTCATGGGTGGGCAAACATTGGCATCTTGCCCACTGACCTCATGGCCTAAAGTCTTCGTAAGCAACGCAATGCCCCTATAGGAAGTCCCGAAAATGCCTAAAATATGAATTTTCACTGGACGCTTATCTCCGCTAATAACATGGCAATGAATAATGAGTTCGTGCAATAGGTATAAAGAATGGCGATCACTACACCAATACCCATCGATGTCGAAATTGCGTGTCGTATGATGTGCGCAAAAATCACAATACTCCAAATAACCATGGCAAGAAAAAATAATACGGTGATTGGTTGCAACCAACCTTCATGTTGGCTTTGAGCCCAAAAATTTGAGCTATAGCAAAAACCAGCGGGAGGGCTAAAAATACCTAAGATAGCGCCAGTACCAAATAAAGCTGTCATCGTTTGATGCCATCTATCAATATGCCGATGTTGTCTAAGCACTAAAAAGGTCGCTGTCAGTAAAAACCCTGCGTCAACAAGGCTCACCATCAAAACAACGATAAATGTCCCTGACTGCATAGTAAGCAACATACCAATGACCGTGTACATGACGAAACATGAAATCAGAAGCACAGTAGACTTGGGTAGGTCTTGCGGTCTCTTGCGCAACAAACAGATATCAAAAAATGCTTTTAAGACTGTATTTAAGGCAGTTAGCATGATGATTCGTTAAATAAGTTCTTGCAAGATTAGTAATATTCAGGAAACCACCTCCTAAGGCAGTTCTGTGGTGATTTGTAAGCAGGATTTACGCGCCATCCTAGGAACCTCTTGGGCATAACCATACCAGAACAAGCCAACTATGGTTTCCAATTCTTGATCAATCCATAACAGATCATAAAAACGTTTATCATGGATAATGTCACCTGTTGTCCATTTAACGCCCACACCTTTATTCCATAGCGTTAACATCAAATTTTGTGCCGCACAACAGCAGGCTGCATAATCTTCTTTGTCTCTTATGGGTTCACCTGACTTAGAACAGGTCATCACAAACCAACCAGGCATGCCCCTCCAACGCCTCTCTTTTGCTGTCGCAGCAGCATCTCCCTTTGATGCTCTAACGATCTTAGAATTGAGTTTGATGACTGCATCCACTGTTTCATCTCCCAGCAAATAAAAATGCCAAGGCTCAGTTAAATGATGATTTGGCGCCCACCTTGCGAGATCGATCGCTTCTTTTAGTTTTTCATAGGGACGCAGACCTTCTTTAAATTTATGAATCGTACGTCTGCCAGAGATCAATTCAATGAGATTTGAACTATTTATTTCTTCTGACATGAATTTGCCTAATAGATATTCTTGTTTGTCTGAACTTGACAACAAGGATACCTCATTAATAATTTGCTCGGCATCTTTTTCGCTATTCTTGATCCATGTTATAGTAGTAACACTTCATCGAAGATTAATGAACCTGCCATTCTAATCTTTCCTACTGCATAACTCCCACCTATTAAGCCAGATCATATAGGCACTAAAATATCATCTGAACTTGACAATGACTAAAATGGTGCAGTTAAATCATAATAAACATAAATAATTATTATTATAATTCCTATGGATAACAATTGTTGAAATACTTGGCTTGATTGTTTCGATGCAATATTATGTGTTTATCAATCTATGGTCTCTTCTGAAAAAACTGGTAATCTATACTGCTCTTTACTAACAATACATTCGTCGCGAACACGAAATTTACTACTCGATTTGTAAAAGGCATTTCGACAATGTGCCTTGAGAGGCTTTTATTTAGTCGTTGATACTGGTAAGTAGATATTGTTTTTGCAAACTCAAACAGTCAAAAATATGACAAATGACTCACTGCTAAAACTTGATAAGGCACATGTGTGGCATCCATACAGCGCCATGTTTAGCGATGCGGACGAAAGACTGTCTGTTTACCCAGTGGCATCTGCAGATGGAGTAAAACTGAAGTTAACAGATGGTCGGGAGTTGATAGACGGTATGTCTTCTTGGTGGTGTGCTATTCATGGTTATAACCACCCTGAAATGAATCGTGCGCTTGAACAACAATTAAAGAAAATGTCTCACATAATGTTCGGTGGACTGACACATGAACCTGCGGTTGAACTTGCCACAAAACTGGTTGCTCTAACACCTCGTACATTACAATCCGTTTTCTTTACAGATTCTGGTTCTGTCTCTGTTGAAGTAGCAATGAAAATGGCGATTCAATATTGGTATGCAAAAAGAAAGCCTGATAAGCAACTCTTTCTAACCATCAGAGCAGGCTACCACGGTGATACCTTTGGCGCTATGTCTGTGTGTGACCCTGTTACTGGAATACATTCACTCTTTAACAACACCTTAACAAAACAGCATTTTGTTGATTCTCCAAACTGCCGCTTTGGCCAAGCTTGTAGTGATGAAGACATTGCTGAATTTGAACATACGCTTGATACTGAGAAAGATACTATCGCTGCCGTTATTATGGAGCCGATTGTTCAAGGCGCAGGTGGTATGCGTTTTTATTCTGCAGAATATCTGCATCGCGTCCGCGAACTCTGTTATCGACATCATGTATTGTTGATACTTGATGAAATAGCAACTGGGTTCGGCCGCACTGGGAAATTATTTGCTGCAGAACATGCCAACGTCACACCTGACATTATGTGCGTTGGTAAAGCCCTCACTGGTGGTTATATGTCTCTGGCGGCAACACTCACAAGCAGCGATGTCAGCAATACCATCAGTCAAGGCTGCCCGGGTGTGTTTATGCACGGCCCAACATTCATGGCTAACCCTCTTGCTTGTGTTGCAGCTTTGACCAGCCTGAAATTACTATTGGCCTCTCCCTGGCAATCAGAAATTTCAAGAATAGAAAAGCAATTATACAAAGGACTTAGACCTTGCCAATCAATGAGTAATGTTGCAGATGTGCGCGTATTAGGTGCCATTGGTGTAGTGGAACTCAATAACCCACTTGATATAAATGCTGTGCAGCCACTGCTTGTCGATGCTGGTGTTTGGATTAGGCCATTTGGAAAGCTAATCTATCTCATGCCGCCATTTATTATCAATAATAAAGATCTAAAAATATTAACAACAACTATTGTTAATATAGTATCGCATTTGTCATCTTGACTGATTTCGTCCCATTTACCATTGACTCTAAGTGTAGCTTCTACTGCAAATGATATGTCGGCTATACGGTTTGAAATATCGTGCATTACTCAAATTATACCTTTCTGTTAAATTGATTAATTCAACAATGCAAAATATACCATCAACGCGCGCAGATTTTACCCGTAAATGGCTTTGAGACAAAAAATACTCGCTCTCAAATTATGCAAGTCTATGATAAACAACAAGTATACAAGTACTGCATAAGGTAGTATTGACCCACTATTTTGGTTTATAATTCCGCGCTTTTGGCACGGTAACTGTACTGTGCTTATTTGAATGGTGTTTAACAGGTGCATCTCTAAGTGATAATAGTCGAATATGCAGTCAGGCAATACAGTTGGCTGATAACATGCATTTAAGATGCTAATCGATTCATTAAAATGAAACTGAATAGAGTAAATAATTTATGACTGATTTATCCAAATATAGAAACATAGGTATCTTTGCCCATGTAGATGCTGGCAAAACAACCACCACAGAACGTATTTTAAAACTGACTGGAAAGATTCACAAGACTGGCGAAGTGCATGATGGCGAAGCTACTACTGACTTCATGGAACAGGAACAGGAACGTGGAATCACCATTCAGTCTGCTGCGACCAGTTGTGAATGGAATGGTCATCGCCTGAATATTATCGATACTCCAGGGCACGTTGATTTTACAATTGAAGTATATCGTTCATTAAAAGTGCTTGATGGTGGTATTGGTGTATTCTGTGGTTCTGGTGGTGTTGAACCACAATCAGAAACCAACTGGCGTTATGCAAACGAATCTGAGGTTTCCCGCATTATCTTTATCAATAAACTTGATCGTGTCGGTGCTGATTTTTATCGTGTAGTAAAACAAATCGAAGATATTCTCGGCGCAAACCCTCTGGTCATGGTATTACCTATTGGGATCGAAGATGAGTTTTCTGGTGTTGTCGATCTACTAACCCGCAAGGCATGGATATGGGAAGGCACTGATAATGCAAGCAATTATAAAATTGAAGAACCGCCTGAGGATATGGTAGAGACAATTGAAAAATGGCGTGAAAAATTAATTGAAACCGCCGTAGAACAAGATGACACACTCATGGAGAAATACTTAAATGGAGAAGAACTATCAATTGATGAGATTAAATCATGTGTCCGTAGAGGCACTATCTCACTGGATTTCTTTCCAACTTACTGTGGTTCTGCTTTTAAAAACAAGGGTATACAGCCAGTCCTTGATGCGACCGTCGATTACCTGCCCGATCCAACCGAAGTTAAACCACAGCCAGAAGTTGATCTGAAAGGTAATGAAACAGGTAAATTTGCTACCGCGGACCCTGACAAGCCATTACGTGCATTAGCATTCAAAATCATGGATGACCGTTTTGGTGCACTCACCTTTGTCCGTATTTACTCAGGAAAATTTGGCAAAGGAACAAACGTGCTGAATACTTTCACAGGCAAAACAGAACGGATTGGTCGCCTAGTTGAAATGCATGCTGATGAACGTATTGAACTTGATAATGCCCAAGCAGGTGACATTATCGCGATCGTCGGTATGAAAAATGTACAAACAGGGCATACCCTATGCGATCCTGATAAACCTGCAACACTTGAACCCATGATCTTTCCTGATCCGGTGATTTCTATCGCTTGTTCATCAGATGATAAAGCGGCTTCAGAAAAACTAGGTATCGCATTAAGTAAAATGATCAGGGAAGATCCTTCTTTTATGGTTGAAACAGATGAAGACAGTGGCGAAACTATCCTTAAGGGGATGGGTGAACTGCACCTTGAGATTAAGGTTGATATTCTTAAACGTACACATGGTATTGATGTCACGATTGGTAAACCACAGGTAGCTTACCGTGAAACTGTCACTAAACACGTTGAAGATAGTTACACCCATAAAAAACAATCAGGCGGCTCGGGTCAGTACGGTAAAATTGATTACATCATTGAACCGGGCGAGCCGGGCAGTGGTTTTGAATTTGAATCCAAAGTCACAGGCGGCAATGTTCCACGGGAGTTTTGGCCAGCAATTAAAAATGGCTTTAAAAAGAATACGGAAAAAGGTGTTTTGGCTGGCTACCCATGTCTTGATTTTAAAGTCACACTGATTGACGGTGCCTTCCATGCAGTTGACTCCTCAGCCGTTGCTTTTGAACTGGCGGCTAATGCTGCGTACAGACAGAGTATGCCTAAAGCAGGTCCACAAATGATGGAACCGATTATGAAAGTAGATGTATTCACGCCTGATGATCATGTAGGTGATGTAATTGGCGATTTGAATCGTCGACGCGGCATGATTAAATCTCAGGATGCAGGCTCAACAGGCATACGCATCAAGGCAGAATGTCCACTAAGCGAAATGTTTGGTTATATTGGTACTCTGCGTACATTAACATCAGGCCGAGGGCAGTTTTCTATGGAATTCTTGCATTATATGCCTTGCCCGAAAAATATTGCTGAAGAGGTGATTGCTGAAGCAAAAGAACGAGAAGAAACAAAAAGTAAATAATTTTGCTTTAGATGTTTATTAAAAAGGTCGTCTGCCTAGGCTCACCCTTCCAAGATAAATGTACCTAGGATAAATTATGTAAAACTGGTAGTGATTACTGACTCTGATTTATCTAGATAATATTGCTGATATTAATGATGTTAAGCGCCAAAACCATGATTGTACATATCCAATGTTAATTCTCAATATCGATTTAGGCAAAATTAAAGAATTTTGTTTCGATAGGCAATGAAATTTTTATATCCCTACACTAAAGGAGTTTTAATCAAACGCTATAAACGTTTTTTGGCGGATATTGAACTTGATGATGGGACTGTCATTACTGCACACACCCCTAACACGGGTGCCATGACTGGATGTTCTATACCGGGCTCCAGGGTCTGGGTACGAGACACAGCCAACCCGAGTCGTAAATACCCATATTCATGGGAAATAGTGGAAGCCAAACCTTGCGTACTGGTTGGTATTCATACTAATCTAAGCAACCAGCTGGTGCAAGAAGCGATTGTAAATGGCACCATTAAAGAATTACAAAATTATCAAAAAATTCTTACTGAAGTACCTTACGGTGATGAAAAAAGTCGCGTAGACATTTTACTAAAGAAAGATGATTGCATTAATGCCGAACAATGTTATGTGGAGGTAAAAAATGTCACGCTTGTTGAGGATAATATCGCTTATTTCCCTGACGCTGTCAGTGCGAGGGGTAGCAAACATCTACGTGAATTAATAAAAATGGTGGCTCAAGGACACCGAGCCGTCATTTTTTACTGTGTACAAAGGAATGATGCAAGAGGGCTTAGACCAGCTCAGACAATTGATCCCTTGTATTCAGAAACACTCCGACTTGCGGTTCAAGCAGGAGTTAAAGCCATGGCCTACTACGCAGAAGTTTCAACTGAAGAAATAAAACTTGTTCAATCTATCCCTGTTGCCATTATAAATTGAACCATGGAACTCTTCTGTAATCATAAGCTTGAATGTTAGTACAAGAACATATTTCCTGCCACCTGTTCACTGCACAAACAAATCGCTTTATGGGATAATGCGCCACATTTTTATATAGACGGAGAAACGCATTGATTACAACAGCAAATCTCACCATGCAATTCGGAGCCAAACCTCTGTTTGAAAATGTTTCAGTTAAGTTTGGCGAAGGTCACCGCTATGGCTTGATTGGCGCCAATGGCTGTGGCAAATCAACTTTTCTGAGAATACTTGGCGGTGAACAGGAAGCCAGTTCCGGGAACTTTTCAACAGACCCCAATGAGCGTGTTGGTAAATTAGGACAGGATCAATTTGCTTTTGAAGAGTTTACCGTTCTAGAGACCGTCATCATGGGGCATAGTGAACTTTGGCAAATCAAACAAGAACGCGAAAGAATATATGCCATAAAAAACATGAGCGAAGAAGAAGGTATGAAAGTTGCCGAGCTGGAAGCCGAGTTTGGAGAAATGGATGGCTACAGTGCAGAATCTCGCGTTGGGGAGTTGCTGCTTAGTGTTGGTATCCCACTTGAACAGCATGAAGGACTCATGAGTGAAGTTGCCCCTGGCTGGAAACTTCGTGTATTACTGGCACAAGCCTTGTTTGCTTGCCCGGATATATTGCTCTTGGATGAACCTACCAACAACTTGGACATCAATACCATCCGCTGGTTAGAAAATATCATCAACGAACGTAAAAGCACGACGATTATTATTTCTCATGATCGTCATTTTCTTAATAGCGTTTGTACGCATATTGCTGATATGGACTACGGAGGAGTCAAGATTTATCCGGGTAATTATGATGATTACATGATTACATCAACCCAAACAAGAGAGAGAATGTTGTTGAATAATACTAGGAAAAAAGCACAGATTTCAGAACTACAAACCTTCGTCAGTCGTTTCTCTGCCAATGCATCAAAGGCAAAACAGGCGACTTCACGCGCCAAACAAATTGATAAAATACAACTGGAAGATATTAAGCCTTCCAGTCGTATTAGCCCCTATATCAGATTTGAACAAGATAAAAAATTATACCGTCTGGCTCTGGAAGTAGAAGGACTAACAAAAGGTTTTGATGAAGGACCTCTGTTTAGCGAACTTAAATTGAATATTGAAGTCGGCGAGCGTGTTGCAATTATTGGTCCAAACGGAATTGGTAAAACGACATTATTAAATTGCTTGGTAAATAAGCTTGAAGCCGACAGCGGTCAAATAAAATGGTCTGGAAATTCTACCATTGGGTATTTCGCACAAGACCATACTGATGAATTTGAAAAGAATATAAGCTTGTTTGACTGGATGAGTCAATGGGGCAAAACATCTGATGATGAACAAGTAATTCGTGGAATATTAGGTCGATTATTATTCTCTAGCGATGAAGGGGATAAATCTGTCAAAGTCATTTCAGGTGGAGAAGAAGGCCGCATGCTCTTTGGAAAACTTATGCTACAAACACCGAATATTCTAGTGATGGACGAGCCAACTAATCATCTGGATATGGAATCTATTGAATCCTTAAACCTTGCCCTTAAGAATTATGCAGGCACCTTAATCTTCGCGAGCCACGATCGTGAGTTTGTATCGTCTCTAGCTACCCGCATTATTGAACTCACGCCAGATGGTGTGAGTAATTTCAGTGGTAGCTACGATGAATATCTGCAAAGCCATGGCATTGAACTCAATAAGATGAAAGCTGTTCAATAATACCTTTTTGTGAATACACTTAAGGAAATATTCAGTCTTGTCCATAGCAAAAATTTCTGAATTTCAGTTTTAGTCTGAATTATGTTTCGTTGCTAATGATTGATAATTTATTGCCAATCAAACGAATATTTTGATCGCCACACATAAATTTACTCAGCGCATCTCCAATCAATGATTTCCGCCAGTTACTAAGTAATACTGACTCATCCTGGTTTTGCACGAATGCCTGTAGTTCCTTTCTGGAGGCAAGCTTATTAGGCTTCATACCATGAATGTCCGCCTGCAACCTGACGATAATTGACAATGCATCAACAATCGCTTCTTGCTGGTGCGTCAGTTTGTCACGTCTAATGACTTCGGCCAGCGGTTCTGGAGATTTTTTTCTGGCTTTATGAATAAGCTCTAATAATGCTTCTCCATATTTCTTTAAAAATAGATTCTGTAAATTTTTTATCTTGCTCAATTCGTTCATGTCTGCAGGGAGAAGTTGCGCCATGCCAACAATAACATCATCTTTTATCAGCCAGTGTCTAGGCTTGTTCTCTTTTCTTGCCGTCAATTCTCGCCACGCGGCTAATTCCTGAAGAACGGCTAGCTTTTCTCCTTTGAGTTTTTTTGATTCACATATTTTCTTCCATACGTGCTGCGGGTCTGTTTGATAGCGAGCCGTATCTACCAGTGCAAAAAAATCTTCTTCTAACCAAGAACATCGATTTAATTTCTTAAGTTTTTCGAAAAATTCAATATAGATTAATCCAAGGTAGGTAACATCGTTAATTGCATATTCAAGCTGCCCTTTATTTAAAGGCCGAAACTTCCAGTCAGAACGAGTAAAAGCCTTGTCAAGCTCGATACCCGTTACTTGTTGCACCAGTTTTGCATAGCCTATTTGTTCTGCATACCCCAAAAAGGGTGCGGCAATTTGAGTATCAAAGATTGGCTTGGGTATTGAGCCTTTAAGATTGAAGAATATTTCAAGATCCTGATGTGCTGAATGGAATACCTTGGTAATATATTCGTCGTAAAGTATTGTAAAGAAAATATCAAGGTTACTAATTACTATAGGATCAATAATAGCAGCAACATCTGCATTGGCAACTTGTATCAGACATAGCTCTGGATAATATGTTTTGCTTCTCTCGAATTCAGTATCAACCGCTAACCAGTCACTGCCTCTTAACTGCCTGCATAATTTACCTAAGTCTTTTTCATTTTTTATACTCAAAAATGTTTTGTTCATTGTGTTTATCATAACATCAATGGGCTTGTCTTTTAGGGTAGATTCATCCGTTCAAAATATTATCTGGGCTTATTTCATAAATAATTCTATCAAATCATTCAGATAACGATGCCCTGTTTCCGTTGGTTTTATCATATTGATATTCCATTCAATTAATTCTCTTTCGTGAGCTACTTCCAATTTCTTGTGAATATGGCTCAACGGCAAGCCTGTGTGCTCAATGAAAAGAGATGGATGAAAACCTTCGTTAAGACGTAAGACGTTCATCATAAACTCCAATGGCAATTCGTCCCTGCCTAAAAATCTTGACTCTATAATGGCATCTGACTGAATTGCTTTACCGATATAATTTTTTGGGATACGATGACGAGCATAACGTTCTATCTTGCCTTCTGCGACATGCGTCAACTTTCCATGTGCCCCGGCACCAATTCCCAGATAATCTCCAAACTGCCAATAGTTACGATTGTGTTGGCATTGATGATGCTTGCCTTTGCTCGCGTAGGCAGAAATTTCATATTGGGAGAATCCCTCAGCAGATAGATATGCTTGCCCCTGTTGTTGCATATCCCATAATAGATCATCAACAGGTAAAGCGGGTGGGTTCGAATAAAAAATCGTATTAGGTTCGATAGTCAATTGATACCAAGATAGATGCGTGGGATTTTGTTCCACAGCTACTTCAAGATCAGACATCGCTTCATCAATAGATTGTTCTGGCAGACCAAACATCAGGTCAATATTAATTTCATCAAACTTGGCATCTTTTGCCATCATAATAGCAGACAAAGCTTCTTCACTATTATGTATGCGCCCTAGTCGTTTTAATTTATTATCGTCAAAACTCTGTACGCCAATCGACAATCTGTTGATTCCTGATTCACGATAGGCATTGAACCGACCCGCCTCTGCCGCTCCCGGGTTAGCTTCTATAGTAATTTCAGTATTGTGATAAAACGTCAGTCTCTCGCGTAAGGCTGCCATCAAACGACCAATTGCCTCAGCAGAAAATAAGCTTGGCGTTCCGCCGCCAATAAAAATACTGATAATGGGACGACCCCAAATACGTGGTAATTCAGATTCAAGATCACTAATTAGCGCATCAATATATGCATCTTCTTGAAAAACGTCATTATTTAGATCATGTGAATTGAAATCACAGTAAGGGCATTTTTTAATGCACCAAGGCAGATGTATATATAAAGATAAATGGGGATTTTTTTTAAAACTCAACATCTAGTCGCCGGTAAATTTGTAGCTAAAATAGAGCTACTTCTCAGGGTACACTTCATTGAGTCTGTCGAGTAACTTACCAAGCGCCTGCCCACGATGACTTAATTTATTTTTTATTTCTGGTGCCAATTCTGCTGCGGTACACTGCAAGGATGTGATATAAAATATGGGATCATAACCAAACCCATTCTCCCCTTTCGGCTGAATGACTAACTGTCCTTGCCAAACACCCTGAGCAATAATGGGAAGCGGATCATGTTCATGCCTTAAATAGACCATTGAACAAATAAACCGGGCTATGCGTTTTTCTTCTGGAAATGATTGTATTATATCGATAAGCTTCAATAAATTATCTTCATCATCTGCATCAACACCTGCAAAGCGTGCTGAATAAATTCCAGGTCGACCTTGCAGAACATCGACTGCAATACCTGAATCATCTGCAATTGCCGGAAGACCCGTATGCTGCGCGGCGTTCCTCGCCTTGAGGATTGCATTTTCGACGAAACTAAATCCTGTTTCTTCTACTTCCAAAATATTAAACTCAGACTGTGGTAAAACATCAACATTTAAGCCATCAAGTAGCTGCATGATTTCACTTAACTTTCCAGCGTTGTTGCTTGCCAGCACGATTCTATTTTTAATTGATGTCGTTTCCACAAAGACCGATTCTATTAAGCCAAAGCCTTACTCTGTATCTCTAAGATACTGGTAATTCCCTTCTGAGCTAATATCAACATCTCGTTTAATTCATCAGAACTAAAGGGGTGACCTTCTGCAGTACCCTGCACCTCGATAAATTTACCATCACTATTCATTACAATATTCATGTCTGTCTGCGCATTTGAATCTTCTATATAATCAAGATCTAACACGGCAGTGTCTTGATAAATACCTACAGAAACAGAGGCAATAGCATTGATTACAGGGTCTTCATTCAGCACTTTCTCATACTGCAGCGATCTAACAGCGTCAACCAGTGCCACATAGGCGCCCGTGATAGATGCAGTTCGCGTACCACCATCTGCCTGAATCACATCACAATCTACAATTAGCGTTCTTTCACCTAGTTTTTCCAAATTAACTGCCGTACGTAAAGAGCGTCCTATCAAACGTTGAATTTCCATGGTTCTTCCCCTCTGACTACTTTGTGTTACCTCCCTACGCATCCTTAAACCTGTCGAACGTGGCAACATACCATACTCTGCAGTCAACCAGCCCTGTCCTTTGCCTTTTAGAAAATTGGGCACGCGGTCTTCAGTGCTCACCGTACAAATAACCTTGGTTTGTCCAAACTCGACCAACACTGAACCTTCAGCATGACAAATGTAATCTCTAGTTAACTTGATTTCCCGTAATTGCTCAGGCGCTCTTCCACTTGGACGCATTATATTCTCTCCACATCGAAAAATTTGCGAATTATACATGATTAAAGCATGTGTTATTTGCCTTAATATTCCAAGTAGTTTGGTATAAACTTAAACTGACAGAAACAAACTCATAAATCAGATAGCCCATTATGACAGCAAGCATGACAGCCTATGGCCGCACCGAAGAAATAAACGAAGCAGGACATATCATCTGGGAAATAAGTGGTGTCAATCACCGCTATCTTGAAATGAGTATTCGCCTACCAGAAGAGTTAAGAATACTGGAAGCTAGTGTCCGTGAACACATATCAAGTAAAATCAAACGTGGCAAAGTTAATTGTTCATTACGTTTTTATGCTAATGAGCCATCTCGCAATGGCTTGTCTATTAATGCAGAACTTGTAAATAGTCTGGTCAAAGCTTCAGAATCCATACAATCATCAATGATTAACCCATCGACAATAAATGCAATGGATATTCTACGCTGGCCTGGCGTAATTAATCAAGAAATAATTGATTCTGAGTCAGCCTCAGATCTTTTATTAAAACAGTTGGATATAACATTAGAAAGTGTTGTTGAGACACGATTAAGCGAAGGTGAAAAACTGCAAGCCATAATACTTAAACGCTGTGACAACATTGCTACTCTGCTTAAAGCCTTCAAAGAAAAATTACCGAAAATACAAAAAATGCTACGAGATAAGCTAACTCAAAAGATGCAGGAGATGGATATCAAACTGGATAAAGATAGACTGGAACAAGAAATATTATTGTTAGTACAAAAATCAGATGTCGCAGAAGAAATAGATAGGCTAGATACCCACCTAGGAGCAGTTCGACAAGCTCTGCAAAGAAATGAGTCTGTTGGTCGAAAACTGGACTTTCTCATGCAAGAATTAAACAGGGAAGCAACCACGCTTGGATCAAAAACGGCAAGCCTTGATTACGCAAATACCTCCGTTGAGCTAAAAGTATTGATCGAACAAATGCGAGAACAAATACAGAATATTGAATAATATTTTTAAGATTTCAAGAAATTAATAAAAGCACTACTATCAGAAAATTGAAAAATCAAACCAACAAAATAGGTCAGCTTATCATTATCTCTGCCCCTTCTGGCGCAGGAAAAACAACATTAATAGAGGCGCTTTGTAGCGCCGATCCAGAATTGACGGTATCAATTTCCCATACTACACGTCCAAAGCGTGATAATGAACAGGACGGTATTGCATACCATTTCATTGATGTAGATTCCTTCATGGAAATGGTTAATGAAGGTAAATTCCTTGAGCATGCCAAAATCTTCGACAACTATTATGGAATATCTAAAACATCACTTGAATCACAATTAAGAAATAGTACTGACGTGATTCTGGAGATTGACTGGCAGGGAGCAGCAACAGTTCGACAATTGATTCCAGAAAGTATCAGTATTTTTATATTACCACCAAGCTATCAGGCATTAAAAACCAGACTCACAAGCCGAGGAAAAGATGATGCTGGCGTTATCCAGAAAAGAATGGATAATGCGCTAAATGAGCTCTCGCACTACAAAGAATACGATTATCTGGTCATAAACGATGAGTTCGGACTGGCGCTTGGTAAGTTACAGAGTTTATTTGTCGCTTTGCGGGAAGACAAACGACCAAAACAGGCTGATTTGAATGCATTTGTCACTAACCTAATAGCAAAAAACTAGATTTTTTAGTAGAATGACCAAAGTATGTGTGACCACGTCTTGCTTAACAATAATTCTTCCTGCAGAAGTCCAACGTTCCGCTTCGCTAGGTTTCCCGTACCCTTAACCACTGCTCTAAATGGTATAACATTTACATAATAATTTTTTAATAATGAGGTTTTAAAATGGTCAGATTGACGGTTGAAGATTGCCTGACACAAATAGATAACCGCTATGACCTAGTGTTACTAGCCGCAAAACGTACTAGACAGCTCATTCTGGGCAAAGATGCTTTGGTAGATGAAAATAATAATAAACCCGCTGTAATCGCACTGCGCGAGATTGCTGACGGTCTTATCACAATGGAAAATATCGATACCATCGGTAAAACTGAATTACTTGATGAATTCGCAATACTGGATGAAAACGAAACAGAAAGTTGATTTTTGATAAAGTTTTCCTTAAAAAAATTTTCATTTTACAAACTTCAAGGAATAATTACGACGCACACTGTCACAACTTCACTACAAATAATTTTTACTCACAACTCAAATTTATCACTATTATGTATCAGGTTAGTGATCTCGCGAAGGTAATAAGTTCTTATCTCGATCAACATCAGATAGATCAGATATTTAAAGCTTATCGGTTCGGTGCCAAAGCGCATGAAGGACAACAACGTATCAGCGGAGAACCATATATACACCACCCGCTGGAGGTTGCAGGTATTCTGGGAGAAATGCATATGGATCATCAAACGTTGATGGCTGCTATTCTCCATGATGTCATCGAAGATACTTCGACAACCAAAGATGAAATCGGGAAAAAATTCGGAAAAAATGTTGCTGAATTGGTTGATGGTGTCAGTAAACTCACTCAAATTACATTTGATAACGCAAAAGAAGCACAAGCTCAGAATTTCCGAAAAATGCTTATGGCTATGAGTCAAGACATACGCGTCATACTGATTAAGCTGGCTGACAGACTCCACAACATGAGAACTCTAAAGTCTCTGCTGTATGAAAAACGCATGCGTATCTCGCGTGAAACTCTGGATATCTATGTTCCCATCGCACAACGATTGGGCTTGAATAATATTCGCCTTGAGCTTGAAGAGCTTGGATTTTTAACCATGTATCCCATGCGACACAGGATATTAGCTGAGCAAGTCCGTAAAGCGCGTGGTAACAGGAAAGAGGTAATAACCAAGATTAGAAATGCCTTGCGTCGGCGCATGCGCCAAGAGAAATTACCGGCTGAGATACACGGAAGAGAAAAACACCTGCATGGTATCTACGAAAAAATGCGTAAGAATAAACTAACTTTCAACGAAGTATACGATGTCTATGCCTTTAGAATCATGGTGGCAGATGTAGACAACTGCTATCGAACAGTTGGTATTATACATAATCTCTATAAACCGATATCAGGAAAATTCAAAGATTATATTGCTATCCCAAAAACTAATGGTTACCAATCCCTGCATACTGTTTTATTTGGCCATTTTGGTGTAAATATCGAGGTACAAATTCGTACCAAGGAAATGGATGATGTCGCTGAAACTGGCATTGCAGCACATTGGCTTTATAAATCTGAAAAAGAATCCAGAGATAGAAGTGGTGCGCACCGTAAGGCGCGTGAGTGGTTGCAACGTATCATGGAAATGCAACAAACAGCTGGGAATCCTCAGGAATTTCTTGAAAACGTCAAGGTCGATCTTTTCCCTGATGCCGTCTATATATTTACGCCTAAAGGAAAAATTATAGAACTGCCAAAAGGTGCTACTTCTGTGGATTTCGCCTATGCTATCCATACCGATATCGGCAACACTTGTACTGGTGCAAGAGTAAACCGACGCTTAGCTCCGCTGGGGACAAAACTCGATAGTGGTCAGTCGGTTGAAATTATTACCTCACCCAACGCTAAGCCAAACCCTGGATGGTTAAAATTTGTCACCACGGCCAAAGCTAGAACCAATATCCGGAATTATCTGAAAAACTTGAAAGAAGATGAAGCCATTGAACTCGGCTTACGTCTACTCAACCGAGAGTTGGATCTATTTGGCTGTCGCTACGATCAAATACCAGCAACAAAAATTAAAGAAATTCTGAAAGAATACCGCCTAGACAACAAACAAACCTTATTAGCTGAAATTGGACTAGGCAACCGGATTGCGCCGTTGATTGCCAGACGTATGATGAATATGGATAAGAAATCCTCAAAATTAATAGATAGCAATAACAAAGAAAATAACACTCAACCTTTCGTTATCAAAGGTACTGAAGGGATGGTGGTACATTTTCCAAAATGTTGTTATCCCCTACCGGGGGATCCTATCGTTGGTTTCAGCTCATCTGGGCATGGTATCGTAATACACTATCGATCCTGTAAAAATATTACAGAATTTCGCAATTATCCTGAAAAATGGATTGATGTTGAATGGGAGAACAATATCGAGCGTGACTTCGTAACTCAAATTCGTATGCATGCAACAAACCAGCGCGGCACACTTGCAACGGTTGCTGCCGCTATCTCAGAACAAGAAGCTAACATCCTGAGTGTTGAGATTGAGGACAAAGATGATCGCAGTATACTATTAGTATTCGATATAGAAGTAAGAGATAGACAACACTTGGCTCATGTCATGCGACGTATCAAACGTATCAAACATATTTCCCATATAAGCAGATAATATAAATACTGTTTTTTTATTATATTCGTTGCTAATGGCATCGCTTAAAATTAATGTTTGGAGAAACATCTATAATGACAAAAAATATAATTTCTACAGATAAAGCACCACAGGCAATAGGCACTTACTCACAGGCTGTAAAGATTGACAACACTGTTTATATATCAGGACAAATTCCACTTTCACCATATACTATGGAGCTTGTTGAAGGTGATATGCGCATACAAATTACCCAAGTATTCAATAACCTCATGGCAATTGCCAAGGTAGCAGGCGGTTCATCAGATGACGTAGCGAAGCTGAACATTTATCTAACTGACCTTAGTCATTTCCCTTTAGTCAATGAAGTTATGTCTGAGTTTTTCAATCAACCATATCCAGCAAGGGCAACTGTCGGTGTAGCTCAGTTGCCCAAAGCTGCTTTGATTGAGATGGATGCCATTTTAGTCTTGCCTGAATAATTATAAGCAGCTAATTTTGGGCAATAAAACTTCTCTTGCACTCACTGACTCCGTTTCAGAACTACTAGGAGTCGGCTCTAAAATAGAAGAGAAATTAAGCCGCATAGGAATTTTGACGATTCAAGATTGCCTGTTTCACTTACCTTTGCGCTACCAAGATAAGACACGGCTTTCTCTTATAGGCAATCTACAAGCTGGGCAGGAAGCTCTGGTTGAGGGAACAATAGAGATCACCAAAATTAAATTTGGCCGCAGACGCTCCCTACTCTGCTTAATTAACGATGGTACAGGAACCTTGACGCTAAGATTCTTCCATTTTTCCAGAGCCCAGAAACAACGACTTGAAAAAGGCGGTGTCCTGCGTTGTTATGGGCAAATCAGAAAAGGCAGACATACCTTAGAGATAGCGCACCCTGAATATAGAAATATTGATCCAAATAATTCACCTGTGATTGATAAGCAACTGACTGCAATATATCCACTGACAGACGGTCTGCAACAAAGGACTCTGCAAAAACTCACTTCGCAGGCTTTGGATGTGTTAAACAATCATAAAAACAAACCGGTCGAATTATTACCTAGTGAACTCCTAGTAACTTTTGAACTGCCGGGTCTGATTCATGCCTTAGACTATGTGCACCGCCCACCGCAAGAGGCAGATTTACAATTATTGAAGGAATGCCAACACCCGACACAACAAAGACTCTCCTTTGAAGAATTACTCAGCCAGCATTTAAACTGGCAGCGGATTCGGCAAAAGACACAAGAATTGCAAGCTATCCCCATGAAGTGCCAAGGTCAATTAAGAAATAAATTTATGCAGCAACTGGATTTCTCTTTAACTCCCGCGCAAGAAAAAGTTTTGCGAGAAATAGAACAAGATTTACAGAAAAATATGCCTATGTTAAGGCTATTACAAGGTGATGTCGGCTCAGGAAAAACAGTGGTAGCGGCACTTTCTGCTTTATATGTTGCGCAATCTAATTGTCAGGTAGCGCTCATGGTACCAACAGAGTTATTGGCTGAACAACATTTCCAGACATTCAGCCAATGGTTTCAAGATTTGAATATTGAAATATTGTTAATAACTGGGAAAACATCAAAATCAGAACGTAATTTAAACCTCAATATACTTAAAAATAAACAGCACATCATTGTCATTGGCACACACGCTTTGTTTCAAAAAGACATTACATTTATAGATCTGGGCCTGATTATCATCGATGAGCAACATCGATTTGGCGTTCATCAAAGGCTTTCTTTACTAAATAAGGGCATCGTGAAAGATTGCATGCCACACCAGTTAATCATGACAGCTACGCCGATACCTAGAACACTGGCTATGACAGTCTATGCAGATTTGGATATATCAATCATTGATACCCCACTGCCTAACAGGCAAGATATTAATACCGTAGTTATCTCAAACGATCGTCGCAATGATATAAGTGCTAGGATAAAAACAGCTTGTGATAATGGTCGACAGGCTTATTGGGTATGTACATTAATCGAAGAATCAGAAGTATTACAATGCCAGACTGCCGCCGAAACATTTAAGCAACTGTCGGAAAAACTCAACGGTGTTCAAGTTGGCTTAATCCATGGCAGAATGAAAAATAAAGAAAAGGAAGCCATTATGGCATCTTTTAAAAGTAACAAAATACAATTACTGGTTGCAACAACCGTTATTGAAGTCGGCGTTGATGCCCCAAATGCAAGTCTTATGATTATTGAAAATGCCGAACGACTGGGTCTGTTTCAACTACATCAATTGCGCGGTCGAGTAGGTCGTGGCAATATAAAAAGTGATTGTATTTTAATGTATCAAACTCCTTTGGGGGATTTAGCACGTGCTAGGCTAGAGACACTGCGAAATACAAACGATGGTTTTGAGATTGCTGAAAAAGATTTACAGCTTAGAGGGCATGGCGAGCTGGCTGGCACACGACAAACCGGACTGCCTAGCCTGCGTATTGCAGATATCCTCCGAGATTCAAAGTTACTTGCCGATGTTCAACTGGCAACAAAGATATTACAAGAAAAATATCCAAAACAAATAAATCTACTAATCAAGCGCTGGCTGACCAAGGAACTTAAGTATAGTAATGTGTAGTTTATTAAAAGGCTCTAAGCCTGTGCCCATAAAATGGAAAGATGCCAGGCTCGTAGCCAACAATTCTCTATCTAGTAATATCAGAAAGTGCTTGCTTGATACTGGCTCACTTATTAGACACTTGGAATATTTTTCATCGAATAGAATCTCGTTAAATATTGAGGCACAATCATGGAGAAAGCCACATTCTGATGAGTCTAAATTACTTGCTGTTCGTAGTAGCGGATATAGCCTGATACGCGAGATATTTCTGACCTGCAACAACCTGCCTTGGGTATATGCGCGCACTGTAATCCCTCCACACACATTATTAGGAGCTAAAAGACTCGCGCACTGGGGTAGCCAACCTTTAGGTGACTATCTGTTTTCGAATAAACTGATTTATAGGAGAAATATAGAAACTTCAGGAGTAAAGACTTCAAATATTCCTTATGAACCAATATATAATATTGATATTGACGAAGACAGCCTACTCTGGGGAAGACGCTCAATTTTTCATATACGAAATAAACCATTACTTCTTATAGAATTTTTATTACCCGAAGCAATTAAATGCATCAACTTTTTAAAAAAATAGTGCTTATTGTAAAAATATATAGCAATAAAATGATTGCGATATCCTGTCGTCTTAGTGCGACAGTTATGAGATTTACTAAAGAAACACGAATAAGATTGCAACAGTACTGCAACACTACGGCTAAAGTCATACAATCAAAATGGCCATTTATAAAAAATAGACTTACCCAATATTATTACCTCATGCGACTTGACAAGCCTATAGGTATTCTACTTCTGTTATGGCCTACTCTATGGGCATTATGGATTGCTTCTAAAGGTGCTCCTCATTTAGATATATTAATCATTTTTGTTCTCGGTGTTGTTGTTATGCGTTCATCTGGATGCGTCCTTAATGACCTTGCAGACCGTAATTTTGACCGCCATATATCAAGGACACGCGACAGACCAATCACTTCAGGAAAAGTAAAATTTTATGAGGCGATGGGTCTTTTCACAGTATTGCTGTTTTGTGCGTTAATACTCGTATTAAATCTGAATGATTTCACCTTCAAATTATCTTTTGTTGGCGTGTTTCTCGCCATTATCTATCCCTTTATGAAACGAGTAACTTATTTGCCGCAAGTATTTTTAGGCTTAGCTTTTGCTTGGTCAATCCCCATGGCATTTGCAGCACAAACAAATTCTATTCCTGATATTGCATGGTTGCTTTTTATCACGACAGTGCTTTGGGCAATTGTCTATGACACCATGTATGCCATGGTTGATAGGGTGGACGATATAAAAGCAGGTATTAAATCTACCGCAATATTATTCGATGATGCTGACAAAATTATTATAGGATTGATCCAAATAATGATTTTATTTTCTCAAATACTGGCTGGGTACAAACTGGAACTGGGAAAGTATTACTTCACTGGTGTAGCCTTTGCTTCATTGCTCTCGGTCTATCAACAATATTTAATCAAGGATAGAATAGCCAAAAATTGTTTCCGGGCATTTCTGAACAACCAATGGTATGGCATGGTTATTTTTACAGGGATTTATTTAAACTATTTGTTTAAATAATTTTATGTTCAGATAATTTATATTCCAAGACTGCATATAACTCTTTTGCTATTTACAGCTTGCTTTCTATATCAGCACAAATTTCACTGAATATCTATGGAACAAGCTGATTTTAACAAAGAAGCTTTACAGCCCAGAACATTTTTAACAAAGAGTCGAATCCACGTACTGCTGATACGCGCCAGGCAGGCTTGTGGCATCACAATTCCAAGGAGTTCTGGCGTTTGCGTCATACCACAATTGAACGGCATCTGACTTGAACGGCTCTTTTTTAATCCAGCACGTTATTCCTGAGTGAACATCTGCTGGGTGGACGAATATCTGGCATACACCACCTATACTGGTAAGCCCAGCTTCCACACCAATCCAGCCAACAGTACTTGGGTCATTGCTTGGCATCTCTCCTGCAGCTATTACCAGATCAAACCCTTTCCTAGCACTTAAAAGCTCTGCTGAAATAGCCACTAACTGCGCCTTTTTGGTGTAATCCTGATAGACCGGCAATACAACTGAGGTCAAAATACCAATGATCGCAACCACGATCATGAGCTCTATCAAGGTAAAACCTTGTTGTGTATTTTGTGGCTGTCTATTCTTCATGTTCTACTATCCCTTTAGAGATTCAAAAGAAATTCAAAGTAGGCAGTTCAATGCAGCATACTTGATAAAAGCTACAGCATAAAAATATAAAAACACAAAACCTTAAAGGCAAGAATCATAATTTAAAAAGATACAGATGAAAAAACATCACTTAAATACACGCAGAGGAAATGCGTACTCTTAAATAAACTTTAGCGAAATCAAATGATAGTTTTAATTTTTTTTAGAATTTATAGATCTGAATTCATAAAAAAACGCACACCGACAAATACAACGACGGTGTGCGTTTCTTGATGCTTATTTTTTACACTTATAAACAACGCCTATACATACGCCAGAATTAATCTGGCAAGCAATTAAGCATCACTTATAGTTTCTTAACTATCATCCACATTGACCTGGTGCATGCTTCGCTGCCACGTCTGTAGTACATGACCACACTCCGTTTGTATCACGTTCCCACGTAATGAGTTTGCCTTTCACAGCGGCTGGCCCATTTTTAATGGTACATATTATCGAACTGGCGCCTAATGTAATTGCACAGTCACCACTTGCATCTGTTATACCAATAAAACCATCCTCGCTGGCGTCGATACTTGGGGTATCTCCTGAAGCCACAGCGAGCTCGTAGCCTAACTTGCCACCTGTAACCGAAGCCAAGGCAGCTCCTGCTGTCGCCCTAATGGTATAGTCCTGATAGGCTGGCAACGCAATTGCGGCCAAAATACCAATAATCGCAACCACGATCATGAGTTCTATCAAGGTAAAACCTTGTTGCCTGTTTTGTTGTATATTTTTCATGATATTTATATCCTCAAACAATGTAATAAAATTAAAAGCCAATAATAACAATTAAAACTATCAACTTAAAGAAACTACTAAAAACCAAACTACTAAAAACCCAAGGAAACTTACAACTTAAAAAACTCAAAACATATTGATCTATGTCATGTCCATCGTAAGATAATATCCGTCTAAGACAATATCCATACTAGACATGAACACCCGCAATAAGGCACAGCATCCTAAGGTTAACGAATCATAAATGCAATAAATCGTTAATGACTATTATCAAACGAGAGTCTTTGTCAACAAAAGCCTTAAGTTAATGACGCTGACTTAAACGAAACGCCTGCAAACAAACAGGCGGCATATATTGTGCCAAAAAATAATTAAACGATTAATAATAATGTTAATAAACATAATAAAGTTTTAATAAACAGTCACTTAATTATTTATTTAAAAAACATTGTAAGGCAAAACAATGATCAAACAGGCAGATTATTTTAATACAATTTTGTCTAAAAGTGACAATTTACGTCAGCCTTTAAGTGCATATGGTGCGTGGCTATGAGACGACCAATATGATTTAAAGTATTTATTAGATTTACAATTATTTTGTCTGGTTTCTTATAATTGTTTTCTAAATCGCCTATGCTCTAAAATAGCTTACTTCATCTAAATCACTTGTTTTCTAAACCAAATTTCTCAAGGCGATAACGCAACGAACGCAAACTCAAGCCTAATTTTTTGGCGGCTTTGGTTCGATTCCAACGGGTTTGATGCAACGCTTCCAAAATCGCCTTTTTCTCGGCATTACCAAGCTGGTGTTTTAGAGAAATAGAATTGGAATTCAATTCCTCATGCGCTGATTTACCCTGTTTTGACGCTTGTGGCTCTTGCTTTAAGCGTAAATCTTCTGGAGTAATAACATCATTTTCAAGCAAGGCATGTGTGTATTCAAGTATATTTTCCAGCTCACGAATATTGCCAGGAAATGAATAGGATTGTAGTTTGCTTAATGCTTTTTTGGATAAACTCGGTATTTTCCGCCCCGTCTTATTGCCTATTCGCGCGAGTATATGCTCTGCTAATAAAGGAATATCTTCTGTGCGCTCCCGCAAAGCAGGTACATATATCTCCATGACATTGATGCGGTAAAATAGATCTTTTCGGAATTTTCCTGCCCCTACCAAAGTATCAAGACATTGATGGGTTGCGCTTAGAATACGCACATCGACAGGTATTTCACTGGTACCCCCCACAGGTCTTATGGTTTTTTCCTGAATGACACGCAATAATTTAACCTGCATATGCAGCGGTAATTCGGCTATTTCATCAAAAAACAGCGTGCCTCCTTGAGCAGTACGAAACAAGCCTTTTTTGTCGGAAATAGCCCCGGTAAAACTACCTTTGACATGTCCAAATAATTCACTTTCCATTAATTCAGTGGGAATCGCACCGCAATTTACTGGAACAAATTTTCCTGCATATCTCGTGCTTTGCTCATGAATCATTCTGGCAACCAATTCTTTGCCTGTGCCTGATTCTCCTCTGATGCAAACAGGCGCTTGGCTCCTTGCCAACTTACTGATCATTTTTCTGGTTACATCAATAATGTCTGTATTGCCGATAAGATTGTATAGCAATGCAGCATCAGAGGCTGCAAGTTTAAGCGCAGATCTTATCAAGGTTCGCAAAACCTCAAGATTTATTGGCTTGCTTAAAAAATCAAATGCTCCGGATTTTAATGCCTGTATTGCTGACTCCATGTTGCCGTGTGCAGTAATAACCGCAACTGGCAATTGTGGGTTGTTATCTTGAATAAAGGCAACCAGATTAAGTCCATCCCCATCAGGCAAGCGCATATCAGTCAAGCAAATATCAAACTTATGATTTTTTAATAGTTCATAGGCATCCTGCAAATTCTCAGCTGAAATACAATCAATATCCATACGCGCCAATGTAATCTCCAGTAATTCCCTGATATCAGGTTCATCATCAATAATTAGCGCCAGTTTATTTTTCATGACCAGTGTTCTTGTTTAATACAATAAATTAGCACGATAAATCTTGATATTCTTCTATATTTGCGCCACTTGCGTGTGCGAACTGTATCCGAAAACAACATCCCTCGGTATTATTTTTAACCAGCACTAAAGAAGCTTGGTTTGCTTCGCATAATTCACGGGAAATATACAGACCCAAACCAGAACCTTTAACATCCGTAGTAAAGAATGGCTCAAATAATTGCGCAGCAATAGCCTCAGGTACTCCCGAGCAACGATCTATAATATCCAAATACGGGTTGCCAGTGCTTTTGCGCAGCCCCCATTGGTATTCTATTGTCGGTTGCTCCACACTGTGTCGTAATGCATTTTCACTGAGATTCCAGAGGACTTGATGTAATTGACTGACATCCATGCGAACAATAACAGTATTCAACGATTTTTTTATGTGGATATCTGCTTCTTGCATTTGTTTCTGGCTAATAAATTCTGCAATAAAACCTTGCATCCATTCACCAAGATTAATATTTTCTGGCATTGCGGCTTCACGCCTGCTAATGCGCATCATGTTTTCAATGATCCTGTTTACCCGTTTGGTATGATGCACGATAATATTAGCAAGCCGCTCATCTTCCTTGCCAAGAGATTCTGATTCGGATAAAAGCTGACTGGCATGGCTGATCGCACCCAGTGGATTTCTAACTTCATGTGCGATACTCGCAGACAAACGGCCTAGTGAAGCCGCCTTTAAATTCTGGGCATGCTGGCGTATTTGTGCAACATCTTCAAGAAAGACCAAAATACCAAACTCTGACGCAGGATTTAATCTGGTAAATGATGCTTGTATATCAACACTGCCCTGCGTGGGTCTGAATATGATTGTCCGCCGACCTCCTTTTTGAGCCCAATAAGTTATGTGTCTAAACAATTCTGGAACACTATTTTTGAGTTCCTGATGCTGCTTATCATGCAGCCCAAGTAAACGTCTTGCAGCTTCATTTAGCAGACATATTCGGTATTGTTCTTCCAATACAAGGACTCCAGATTCTATCCTCTGGACAATATGTTCATTTAACAAGCCCAGATTCTCAAGGTCAATAGCACGCTGCGCTGCCAGTACTTCACTTTTTTGTGCCTTTGTCGCCAAAATCTGCCCAAAAAAGGTCGTTACAAAGAATGTGATGCCTAAAAACCCGGCATTTGTATAATTCGGTGATGCTGGGTATTTGAAAAACTGCAGGTAAGTCTCTTGCCCCAAAACAATCAATACTGCTAATGCAGCAAAAAAGACAGCGATTCTACCAACATGCAAAATACTGCCGCCGAGTATTGCGATGACAAGTAAAGCGCCAAGACCACTGCTTACACCGTTACTAGCATACATCATCAAACCGATAGCGATAATATCCAGCATTACATGCGTAGCTATTTGCAAATGATATCGAGGCTTTTGTAACTTGATGAAAAATGCAATGATAATTGTTAGTAGGAAATAAAGATGAGAAGATATCGAAAAAAGAAACGGAACATTGCTTCCCAGTGGGTAGGGCAACCGCGCTATCCAAATAAGCACGACAAATGAAAAAGCGATGAGAAACCTGTAGAGATTAAAGTATTGAAGTGCTCTCCATGATGTTTCCAAATGTGTATTTAAATACATAAGCAGATTTTCTATTTGTGCAAGACCGTCAATTGATTTTTCAAGTACTGTATCTTGGTAGTCTATATTGATTTATTATTAAAATAAGTCGAAAATTGTAAATTTGTTCTTGGCAAAAACTCCCTAAATAAAAATTCCCTTAATAAAACTTAATTAATAAGACTTCACTGGGCTATAAGGCATAAACTTGCACAAATATCAGGAGAAATTTAATGGATATTCGTAAATCATCTATTATATTTTTTGCCTTATTCACTATATCTGGCGCTACAGGGCTGATATATGAATCTATCTGGTCACATTATTTAAAGCTTTTCTTGGGTCATGCCGCTTACGCGCAAGCTCTTGTGCTCACTATTTTCATGGGTGGCATGGCATTTGGTGCTTATCTGACTGCCCGTTTAAGTGTTAAATGGACAAACTTGTTGCTTATATATGCATTGGTGGAAATCTTGATTGGTTGCTTCGGTGTTGTATTTAATCCTTTTTTTCAGACTGTCTTATCAATATCACACGAAAATATTATCCCGTCGCTTGGCACACCTAATCTTGTGCATATCTATAAATGGGTTATCGGGGCACTCATCATACTGCCGCAATCGATTCTCTTAGGCATGACCTTTCCGTTAATGAGCAATGGAATCATTCGTCGCTTTCCGAATACACCAGGCAAAACACTCGGCATTCTGTATTTCACCAACAGCATTGGTGGTGCTGTAGGTGTTCTGTTTAGTGGTTTTTACCTCGTTAAATCCGTCGGTCTACCGGGAACCATTTTGACGGCTGGCATCAGCAACATTCTGCTTGCCATTATTGTCTATGGTATAGCAAAGGGTTATACCGAGGAACCATACGCCATAAAAAAATCATCTTCAAACAAACCTGCATTATCTTCAATCAAATTTCCCAATTTAATACTTTTAGCTGCTTTCATTACAGGTATGGCATCATTTATTTACGAAATTTCATGGATCAGAATGCTCAGCATGGTGCTTGGCTCAAGCACACATGCCTTCGAGCTGATGTTAAGTGCATTTATCACTGGTCTTGCGTTTGGAGGGCTGTGGCTTAGTCGCAAGATAGAGAATATTGAAAACCCCACACAGGCAGCAGGCTATATTCAGATAGCCATGGGAATCATGGCGTTTCTTACATTGCCTATGTATAACTATCTATTTGATTTAATGGGATTTTTTATGTCAGGCTTTGAGCGAAATGATACTGGTTATGAGCTCTTTACTCTATCTAGCTACTTCATTTCCCTGATTGTCATGCTGCCTGCCACATTCTTTGCAGGCATGACCTTGCCATTATTTACTTTCATTATGCTTAACCAAGGGCATGGAGAAAAAAGTATCGGACAAATCTATGCCAGTAACACGCTTGGTGCAATCACTGGAATAATTTTTACCGTATTTATTGGCATGCCTTTATTGGGACTGAAATTTGCTATACTGTTTGCTTGTGGTCTAGATATTCTGCTTGGATTGTTCCTGTTATTTCGTGCCAATTCATTGGCTAAAAATTCAATGGTTATTTTTACTACCATCTCCGGGATCGCAATGTTTGCACTGGTATTCGCTTTCGATCTCGACAAATACAAGATGAATGCATCTGTATTCCGAACTGGCACAGTACGCTTAACAGAGACAAATTCTAAAATGCTTTTTCACAAAGACGCGAAAACAACTTCCGTTGGTGTGGTCAAATATAAAAATGGATTCATATCGATACTGACAAATGGCAAACCAGATGCTTCAATTTCCACTCATCCAAGCAAAACACCTTCTGCAGATGAAGTAACAATGATAACTATTGCAACGCTTCCATTGTCTATCAATCCTGATGCAAGTGTAATCGCCAATATTGGTATGGGATCTGGTCTAACGGCGCATGCATTGCTCACATGGCCGAATATAACGCAAGTGGACACCATAGAAATTGAACCTGCCATAGTAGAAGGTGCCAATTATTTTCGCCCACATGTAGAAAATACTTTCACAGACCCTAGGAGTAAAATTTACATTGAAGATGCGAAAACTTATTTTTCAACTTATAAAAAAGATTATGACATTATTATTTCAGAGCCTTCTAACCCATGGGTAAGCGGTGTTTCTAGTCTTTTTACTGATGAATTTTATAAGCACATTAGCAATCATTTATCTGAGAAAGGTATATTCGAGCAGTGGATACAAGCCTATGAGATTGATATTGGGTTATTTCTTTCTATCCTTAAGGCTCTAAAAAATAATTTTTCTAATTTTTCATTATACGCGGGAGATAGCAGCAACTTGATTATTGTTGCCCGAAATAATTATGCCATCACGCAATCTGGGGCTGCCATATTTAATAATGCCGCAACTAAAAAATTACTGGCCAGAATTGGTATCAATAACATACAAGATATAAAAGTACGGTTCATTGCAGACCAACGCATCTTAAACCCCTTCATAGATAAATATGCACCTGCGACTAATTCAGACTACTTCCCCTATCTAGACTTAAATGCCACTCGAACACGCTTTAAAAAAAATAATATCTATGGCTTAACCTCAATTAGGACAAATATGATTCCTTTTATCAACATACTTTACCCAGACGAAGATAACAGGGAACGTACAAATGTCAGTGATTCTATACACAGCGTAATTAATCAAGAAACACATCAAGCCCAAAAATTGTTTCATGCTTTGAATAACATGGATGAAATAACGCCAAAACAGCATTTTGCTACAAAGCTAAAACTAATGACCAGTCTTGCCAGCACCTGCCAATCTATTGATTTCCCCAGAATATGGATTGGCAATCTACGTACCCTTGCAACTTTAACTATTCCTTATCTCTCGCCTAGTGAACTCTCTCTCATATGGGAAGCTGTTACGCCAAAATGTGAAGGCGGTCTGAATGATGACGAACTAAACTGGTTAGGATTTGTAAAAGCATTAAGCCAACGAAATAGTGAATCGATTATTGCATATTCTTCTAGGCTCATTGAACAGGAAGATTACTGGGACATAAAGGAACAACGCCTGTATTTTACTGCGCAGCTAACGGCGCTAATAAAGTTGGGAAAAAATCAACATGCAAAACAGCTATGGGATAAATATATCCCGAAACTATATAAAAATAGCTCACTTCCTTTAATATTGTTAATTTTAGATGGTCTCATAACTCAAAACCTCAACGAAGAAACAGCTCCAAACGGTAAGCTTAATGCCTCATGAATCGACTCATAAGCGCATTGTCTATGTTCGATATAGCCTTCGGGTTAATAGTATTTATTTAAACAAATGTTACTAAAGGGTTTTGCTCACGCTATCTTGTGATCAATGAAATATGCAACAGGAAAATTGATACATCCATTTCTCATAAAAAATATTTAAACAGAACTTAATCTTGAGAAGATTTCCCTATATCGCACTTGCTATCACAAGATTTTTCATTTTGTGTAAAACACTTTGCTCATTAAGCCATCTTCATATTGGTATTATTTTTAATAGAATTGTGTACCATATCCATTAATAGATAGAGCATTAAGGTAAAAGACGGGTTCTTAAGTTTATGTCCAAAAAAGACATTCAGATTGCGCTGGCACAGATCAATCTTTGTGTAGGAGATATTAAAGAAAATACAAAACTCATCATCAACAATATCCTTCAAGCAAGAGATATCTATCATGCTGATATTATAATTTTTCCCGAGCTTGCCATTACTGCATACCCGCCAGAAGATTTGTTGCTCAGACCTACCCTACATGTACAAATCAAAGAATCATTAAAATATATATGCGATACAGTTTCTGGGATTGATGCCATCATCGGCTACCCATTGTTATTGGGAGACAAGCTATACAATAGCTGTAGTCTTTTTAGAAACGGCCAGATAAAAGAAACCTATCATAAACAATTATTGCCAAACTACGGTGTCTTTGATGAGAAACGGTACTTTGACTCTGGAAATGAAACAGTACTTTTTGATCTTCATGGGATATCTACAGCATTCAGTATTTGTGAAGATATCTGGGAAGAATTACCATCTAAGAAAGCAAAAAATTCTGGTGCAAAACTAATAATCAATATAAATGCATCGCCATACCATTTTGAAAAAGCGACCATAAGAGAAACATTGCTCAAATTTCGTGCACAAAAGTTAGGTATAAATATAATTTATACCAACCTCATTGGCGGACAAGACGAACTTATTTTTGATGGTGGTTCAATGGCGATCAACAACAAAGGAAAGATAATTTTCCGAGCACCGCAGTTTATAGAAGATATTTATTTGGTTCGATTTTCAGAAACACATGATGAAAAATTTTCTGTGACAAAAGATTACAATTACCCTGCATTATCTGAGAAAGAAAGTATCTACAATGCGCTCGTCCTAGGCGTAAAAGACTATGTTCAGAAAAATAATTTCACTGGCGCTATTCTTGGCCTTTCGGGCGGAATTGATTCAGCATTAACTCTCACCATCGCAGTCGATGCGCTGGGTGCTGAGAATGTCGAAGTGTTAATCATGCCTTCACAATACACAGCATCTATGAGCAATGAAGATGCAAAATTACAGGCTGAAAAACTTGGCGTAAAATTTAATATTATCCCCATCAATGATGCATTTTCTATATTTAACGACCTCCTTGGTGAACGTTTCGCAAACAGTCCTGTCGATACAAGCGAAGAAAATATACAGGCACGTTGCCGCAGTATATTACTCATGGCAATTTCTAACAAATCTGGGAGGCTGGTACTTACGACAGGTAATAAAAGTGAAATGTCAGTTGGCTATGCGACGCTCTATGGAGACATGGCAGGCGGCTTTGCCCCTTTAAAAGACATCCCCAAAATGATGGTTTTTGAATTGGCAAAATGGAGAAATGAGAAACAACAGATTATTCCTCAACGTGTTATTTGCCGCCCCCCCAGTGCAGAACTCAAAGAGGATCAAAAAGACGAAGATTCTCTACCACCCTATGCAATCCTTGATCCTATACTGGAAAAATATATCGAACTTTACCAGAGTCCTGCTGAAATTATCGAGTCAGGATTTGATGCTAAAATCGTAAAACATGTTATTTCACTGGTCGATAAGAATGAATATAAGCGTCGCCAGGCTGCACCAGGGGTAAGGGTTAGCAAACGTGCATTTGGTCTAGACAGAAGATACCCTATCACTTCTGCTTACAAAGAATATTAAAAGACTCAAAAAAAATAGAAAAAAACAAAAAAACAATCTTAACTTTATATTCAGAAACAAAAAATTTCCTCTGTCTTTTTGACAGACAATAACTTATTGAAGAAATAGTGCCCTTACTTCATGAATCCCAGAGTGGTTCGGATAATTTAATTCAAGTACACGCACTGCATCGGCAGATAATTCACTCAGCTCCATTATCTTATACGCCTTCGCCATTATTACCAATGCGTCGGGCATTGAAGGTGTACGTGCATACTTCTCAACCACATATTGAGCCCGGTTAGCCGCAGCGATAAATGCACCTCGACGCATATAATATTGTGCGACATGAACCTCATGTTGCGCCATAATATTTCTAAGATGCGTCATCCTAAGCTTGGAATCTTCAGCATATTGACTGTCCGGATAACGCTTGACTAATTCGGAAAAATCCTGAAATGCCTGTAAGGCAGAAGTAGTATCTCTCCGTGATTCATCAATCGGCAGAATCCTTTCAACAAGACCTTTACCGCGTTGAAAATTCACCAATGCCTTTAGGTAATAGGCATAATCAACATGAGAATTTTGCGGGTAAAGTTTGATAAACCGCTGCACGGTCGATATTGCTGCGTCGGGTTCATTATTCTTGTAATAAGCATAAGCTAAATCCAGAATCGCTTGTTGTCCATAAGTCCCAAATGGGAATTTGGCTTCCAGTATTTCATACAATTTAACTGCTTTGCTATAACTACCAGAATCAAGTGTCCCGCGCGCTTCTGCGTATAACCTTTCTGCAGACCAATTTTTCTGATCGGCTCCTTTATCTTTATCTTGAAAATAGGAGCAGCCAGAAAGCATAATAATGAAGAACGGTATAATAATTCTATTCATAGACAGCAAAGACTATCTTAATCTGTTAGCCAGAGCAAAAAATATCCAACACAAATATATTACAAGGAAAAGATGTGGGGGAAATGTGCTACGGGCAACATTATCAAAATAAAATATTTGTAAATATTTTATTTTGCCAGAACTATGGAGTAATAATATTTACCCGTTACAGGTTTCACATTTAAGGATGCTCATCGAGCCTGAAATGGCGCGTGCAAAATACACACATTAGTGTATCTTGAGCGCCGAGTCATTGCCCAACATACTTATGAATGAACATATAAAAATTAACACTGTCATCCCTAGTGAGATGTCGGGCAAACGCCTTGACCAGGCATTAGCGGCACTTCTGCCTGAACATTCCCGTGCCAGGCTGCAAGGCTGGATACGTAATGGTTATGCACTGATTGACAAAAAAACAATGCGTCCACGTGACAAGGTTCAAGGAGGCGAACGGGTCGATATACGCGCAGAAACAGAGGTTCAGATTTCAGCCTCACCGGAAAATATACCTCTGGAAATTGTCTTTGAAGATGAACACCTAATCATCATTAACAAACCTGCAGGCTTGGTAGTCCATCCAGGTGCAGGTAACCCACAACACACACTGATGAATGCCTTGTTACACCATAGCGAAGAACTTGAACAAGTGCCCCGTGCAGGAATCGTTCACCGACTTGATAAAGATACCTCCGGTTTGCTGGTCATTGCACGCACGCCACAAAGTCATACCACTTTGGTAAAGCAGCTACAAGTACGTAGTATGCACCGAGAATATATAACGATTGTAAGTGGTGTCATAACAACAGGGGGCGTTATAGACCAGCCCATAGACAGACACCCAAAACAACGCACCAAGATGGCGGTTATAAAAACTGGTCAAACAGCAACGACACACTACCGGATTGTAAAAAAATACAGATATCACACACAGTTAAAAGTCAAACTAAAGACTGGCAGGACGCATCAGATTCGCGTACACATGGCATGGTTACGCTATCCTATTATTGGCGATCCTGTGTATAGTGCCAACAAACAATTGCTAAAAGGTATGGATTCAAAACTTGCCAGTATCATTACTGCCTTTCCAAGGCAAGCCCTGCATGCATGCACCATCAAACTTGCGCATCCACAAAATGATGCAATGATGCAATGGGAAGCACCTGTCCCTGAAGATATGGCAGAGCTTATCAATGCACTTGAGTTAGATGCAAAACAGCAAGATATATGAACCTTAAGATTACTATTTATTATGTGATACCACAGTTTGATGCGGCGCAACAAAATAAATATTGGGTGCTGCAAATCTAATTGCAGCAGGCTTTTCATAGAGTCCTCTCTTCTGGAATTTCCTAGAGTTCACTATTGAATAATCAGTAACGTTTATAGAGAAAGATTGCTAGAATTTTTGCTTATTTTCTCTATAATAATCCAATATTTAGGTGTCATTCCTTTGAATTAGGCTGATAATATAGAATATGGCAGTCACAATGGCAAATGTTAATTTAAGCGGTCTTGCACGCAAGCTAGTACTTGATGGCTTGCTTAAGCAAGAAGCGGCCAAAAAAGCACACCAAGAAGCGCTTAAAAAGAAGATGCCGCTGGTATCATACTTGGTTGAAAATAATCTTATCTCTGGTGACAAGATAGCCCTCGCTGCATCTCAAGAATTTGGCATTCCACTCATTGACATAGAGAGTGTCGAGATTAATCCTGACATCATTAAGTTGGTCAAAGAAAACCTTATTCGGAAACATCGTTTATTACCACTATTTAAGCGTGGCAAACGTCTGTTTTTGGCAGTTTCTGACCCAACTAATATGGCAGCGCTCGATGAAGTCAAGTTTGCTGTTGGCATGAATATCGAGGCCATCATGGCCGAGGAAGGCAAGCTTACCAATATCATTGAAAGTGCACTGGAGGCTGCAGACGGCGGCCTAGGTGACATGGATGATGACTTTGATGATTTAGACAATCTGGAGGTAGCAGAGGAAAGTGAAGATGAAGATGAAGCCGATATTGACAATGCCCCTGTTGTACGATTTGTGAATAAAGTTTTGCTTGATGCCATCAAAAAAGGTGGGTCAGATCTACATTTTGAGCCCTATGAAAAATTCTATCGTGTGCGCTTTCGCATTGACGGTGTATTACAGGAAGTTGCCAAACCGCCTATAGCGCTAACTAGGAACGTCTCTGCACGCATCAAAGTTATGTCTCGACTTGACGTTTCCGAACGACGCGTACCACAGGATGGACGTATCAAATTAAAACTGTCCAAGAGTAAATCTATCGATTTTCGTGTGAGCACCTGCCCGACGCTGTTTGGCGAAAAGATAGTTATGCGCATATTAGATTCAGATGCTGCTGCCCTGCAGATCGATCAGTTAGGCTATGAGGATCATCAAAAAGATACATTTCTGAGCAATTTACATAAACCCTATGGCATGTTTCTAGTGACTGGCCCGACAGGTAGCGGCAAGACCGTGTCTTTGTATACAGGCATCAATATCCTTAACAAAGATGATATCAATATCTCTACCGCAGAGGATCCTGTCGAAATCAGTCTGCCTGGCGTCAATCAGGTTCAGGTAGATGAAAAAACAGGCATGACCTTCGACAAAGCTCTGAAAGCCTTCCTCAGACAAGATCCAGATATTATTCTGGTTGGCGAAATTCGCGATCTTGGTACGGCAAGTATTGCAGTCAAGGCTGCCCAGACTGGGCACATGGTGATGTCAACATTGCATACAAATGATGCGCCGCAAACGTTGACACGATTGCAGGATATGGGCATCCAGGCCTTTGCTGTTGCTACCAGTATCAACCTGATAACCGCACAACGCCTGTTACGAAAGCTGCATCCAGACTACAAGAAGCCTGCGGAATTACCTGATGAAGTGTTGTTAGATGAAGGTTATACAGAAGAAGAAATACAAAACGGGATTACAATATTCGAGGCAGGTGATGGTGATAGTGATTGCCCCAGCGGTTACAAAGGTCGCGCAGGTATATATCAGATCATGCCTATCTCGGATGCAATAAGAAGATTAATTATTGAAGGTGCTAATGCAGTACAGCTGGCAGATCAGGCTTTAGAAGAAGGCATCTGGAATATCCGAAAATCTGGTCTGGAAAAAGCAAAACAGGGTATTACCAGCCTCACCGAGGTCAACCGAGTCACTACAGAATAAATTAACCAAAGGAAAATCATGGCAACAGAAAAAAAAGAGGTAGCACAAATATGGCTATGGGAAGGCAAAGATACGCAAGGGAAAATTATTAAAGGGGAGCAAAGTGGGCGAACTGCTGCTCTCATCAGGGCGCAGCTTCGCCGCCAAGGGATAAGTCCTTTGAAATTAAAGAAAAAGTCCAAGCCACTTTTGGGGGGCGGGGGTGCAAAAATAACACCCAAGGACATCACTGTATTTAGCCGCCAATTAGCTACCATGATGTCCGCTGGTGTACCATTGGTTCAAGCCTTTGAAATTGTTGGCAGGGGTCATGAAAATGTTGGCATGCAGGATCTGCTTATAAGTATTAAAAATGATGTGGGATCAGGGACTAACTTGGCAGATGCAATGAAGAAAAACCCCCGGCAGTTCAGTGAGCTTTATTGTAATCTCGTTGAAGCTGGGGAACATGCAGGTATTTTAGAAGCCATTTTACATAAACTTGCAACATACTTGGAAAAAACCGAGGCACTAAAATCAAAGATAAAAGCTGCATTGTTCTATCCAGCTGCTGTGATCGTTGTGGCGGGTATCGTTGTTGCTATTTTGATGATATTTGTCATACCGCAGTTCCAAGCATTATTTGAAGGCTTTGGCGCAGACCTGCCTGCATTGACACAATTTCTTGTCAATACGTCTGATGTTTTCGTTCAATGGTGGTGGATAATGGCTATCGTTTTAGCTGCTGCATTTTTTGGAATAAAAAAACTACGTGAAACGTCAAAGGCTTTCGCCAACACGATAGAAATAGCAATGCTTAAGCTACCAATCATTGGGGTTGTCTTGGAGAAAGCAGCTATAGCCCGTTTTGCTCGCACATTAGAAACTATGTTTGCCGCTGGCACCCCTTTAGTTGAAGCTATGGTATCGGTTGCTGGTGCCTGCGGTAATATTGTTTTTTATAATGCATGTCTAAAAATAAGAGACGAGATTTCCACTGGCACACAACTTCAAGCAAGCATGCGTGACACAGGACTATTTCCAAATATGGTGGTACAGATGGTCGCCATTGGTGAAGAATCAGGTTCAATTGATATCATGCTCGGAAAAGTCGCAGACTGGTATGAACAGGAAGTTGATGATGCGGTAGAAGCGTTAACCAGCTTATTAGAGCCAGCCATTATGGCATTTCTTGGTGTTGTGATTGGTGGCATCGTTATTGGCATGTATCTGCCTATATTCAAGATGGGTCAGTCAGTTGGCGGATAAGGTAAGACACCACAAAAATTACTAAATCGCCCTGTTCAAAATAACTCCATTCATACAACATGACCTATAGCTTCAGTAGCGCTCGGGAGGCATAGCAATTTCTACCATATCCTTTCTGCAAGAACAGCCAGTTTTTTTTATCTTCTCAATGACAATGCTCGGTATGTGTATCGGGAGTTTCCTGAATGTGGTCATCTATAGACTCCCAAAAATGATGCAACGGGATTGGCATGAACAATGTTGCGAATTGATGGATATGGAAAATGATTCTACGCAACAGAAAATAAATTTAATTTATCCTAGATCACATTGCCCATCCTGTCAGCATAAAATAACCGTCTTAGAAAATATACCTGTCATCAGCTATCTCCTGCTTAATGGTCGTTGTAGCTCATGTAAAATAAAAATCTCTCTTCAATACCCCATTATTGAAATGTTTACAGGCTTGATAAGCGCCTACACTGCATGGCATTTTGGCTTTAGCCTGCAAACTTTATTTGCAATATTCTTTGCATGGGCGCTAATCTGCCTAAGCATGATCGATCTGAAACATTACCTACTGCCAGATGGTATAACCCTCCCATTTATGTGGTTAGGTCTGGCCTGTAGTATTTTTGGTATTTTTACAGATATTTATTCTAGCCTTATTGGTGCTATGTTTGGCTACGGAGCTCTATGGATTATATTTATGAGCTTCAAAGCAGTCACTGGCAAAGAAGGAATGGGTTATGGTGATTTTAAATTTTTGGCACTTTTAGGCGCTTGGCTTGGTTGGCAATATTTACTACTAATTATTTTATTATCTTCAATTGCAGCATCAGCCATTGGTCTCGTGATGATCATATTTAAAGTACGAGACAAAACTGCTGTTTTCCCTTTTGGGATCTATCTTGCTGGCGCAGGATGGATCGCTTTGATCTGGGGCAAGGAGCTAACTGGGTTCTATTTGAATAGATTCTAACCTGATAAAACCATGATTTTAAAGATTGGTTTAACTGGCGGCATTGGTAGTGGAAAGTCATCTGCCTGTGAAAAATTTTCTGAACTCGGAGTCCCTGTTATTGATGCAGACATCATAGCTCATAATCTAGTGAAACCGGGAATGCCAGCATTGAAAGAAATAATCAGGATATTTGGTAAGAATATGATCTCGAGCAATGGTGCTCTTGATAGAAAAATAATGTGCGATGAAATATTTACAAATGAAACTGCTCGTAAAAATCTAGAAGATATTTTACATCCAGCCATATACAAAGAAATCTCTATTCAAATTAAAAATATAAATTTTAAATACTGCATCATTTCCATTCCTCTACTGCTAGAGACTAATGCATCCAAAATTGTCGACAGAATCTTGGTTATCGATGTCCCAAAAGCGCTGCAGTTAGAGCGCGCATCAAATAGAGATAATATAAATAAAAACGAGATTAATATGATTATTGATGCTCAAATATCTCGAAAAGAGAGGCTCTTCGCTGCTCATGATATTATTGATAATAAAGGTGATATCGATGATCTACGCAAGAAAATCTGCGATCTGCACAAATTTTATTCAGGTATTTAACCAAGACTTGTTGCTTGCATCGCGCAAGTGCAGGACAATCAGCGATCATATCTATCTAGAGCTGGTTATCTACTTGGAAAAAAAAGTCATATATGAGCAGCCATTAAATGAATGTGTGCGTGGTTTTCTACGTCTAGAGCATCTGTTTAATACTGTGGATTATCATGGACTACGGGATAGTCAATGGGATAGTAGGATAGCTGTCTCGTGTTTTCTGGAGATTATTGATCTAACAACTCGCTCTGATTTAAAAAATGATTTAATCAAAGAACTGGGGAAATATAAAATAACTTTAGATGTGCTAAAAAATAATCCAAATGTAGATCATCAACGGCTAAAAGATATTTTAAAAAAAATTAATGATTTCACAAGTACGTTAAGAGATAATAAATTTCAACTAGGTAAAAATTTGAAAAATGATGAATTAACAATGTCTGTTAAACAAAGGATTGCTATTCTTGGAGGCGCCTGTAATTTTGATCTCCCTGCTTTTCATCATTGGCTGCACAAACCCATACAATCCAGACATGATGATCTAAACAGATGGAAACAAGATCTTTCAGTGATACAGGAATCCTTGGATATTGCCTTGTTTATACTGAGAAATAGCGCAGCACCTGTTACTAAAAATACCGAATCAGGATTTTACCAACAACCAATTGCATCTAAAATAGCCTGCCAATTAATTCGTGTTTTTCTGCCTGAGGACTGTAACTATTTCCCTGAGATAAGTGGAGGGAAGCATCGCTTGACAATACGATTTATGGAACAAATCTCAGCCTCCTGCAAACCTATTCAAACTAAAAATGCTGTGAAATTTGAATTACACTGCTGTGTTTTATGAAAAAATCAATTAAATGCCCAAGATGTGAAAAGGCGGTGAAATATTCTCCTGAAAATGAGTATCGCCCATTTTGTAGCCAGCGCTGCTGGCTAATTGACCTTGGCGAATGGATTGAAGGAAAATATAAAATTAATACAGAAGAAAATTATCAAACTTTTGAATATCCTCAGGAAGAATTTAATACGAAACATTGAGAACACTTTGCTTAGAAATTATCCTTGCAAATATTTACCCACTGCTTTTTTTGTATCTTTTTGATTCCAGACACCGCTAAGCACAGAAATGCCTTGGGCACCATACCCGAAGAATATTTTCATGTCATCAGCACACATACCGCCTAAAGCATATACAGGAATGTTTACTGGCTCCACAAGGTTTTTAAATTTAACCCACCCCAAGGGTTTTGCAGATACATGACTGCTTGTTTTATGCACCGGTGATAACACCACAAAATCAACACCCACCTTACATGCGTGCTCTAGTTCGCTGGAATTATGGCATGATGCGGATACCAGAAAATTATTATCAAGTGGGCGTTCATAAAGCTGTAGCAATCTCGCGCTATTTAGATGAACGCCATGGGCGCCAATCTTCATTGCATAATCAAGAGAGCTATTAATCAACAGTCGTGAATGACTACTCTTACACAATGTGAGTAGCTCTATAATTAAAATTTCATGCCTGTCATAAAATGATTCTTTATTAAGTCTAAACTGAAATAAACGAACGCCAGTAGAGATGCATATCTTAATTTTGTTGATATAATTCTTAATATCAGACGTAGGTTCAGGGCAGATCAAATAAAAATCAGATAATTGTACTGCCTGAATAATTGCTTTATTTGCTGCTGGAAAATTACGAGCACTCAAACTCGAAATATCTAGCCATTCTATTTTTTGATCTTCTTTACCTCGTTGCCCATTACCATCTAATAAACTCGAACGCCATGAATCTATTTTCCAAACATCGAGCAATACAGAATAATCTTCATAGTCGTAATATATTTTAATTAATGGTTTTGCTGATTTTATAGTAAGCGAAAGCTCTTCTTTTAGTCCTCTAGACAAGGCTTCCCTGACCGTCTCGCAAGCTTCTAGTTTGCCTCCAGGAAACTCCCATAAATCAGACTGGTGAACATTGGATGGCCTTCGTGATAACAAGACTTGGTTTTTGTTATTCTTAATGATACCTACTGCAACATGCAAAAAATCAGGGTTCATAAAACAAGATTATGAACGATATTCTGAATTAATGCGGACATACTCATATGAAAAATCACAAGTCCAGATAACAGCACTTTCACTTCCTCTGCCTAAAGAAATAGATATTTCTATCTCTTCTTGTTGCATGACACGTTGTCCTTTTTCTTCGGTGTAATTCTCTGCTCTTTTGCCAGATTCGACAATTTTTACATCATTGAGTGAAATAGAAATTCTTTCAATATCTAAATCAGGAAGCGTGGTTCTTCCGATAGCAGCAAGGATTCTCCCCCAGTTTGGATCTGATGCAAAAAAGGCTGTCTTAACCAATGGCGAATTCGCTACTGTCAATGCGACTTCCCTAGATTCTTCCCAGCAGGCTCCGTCGTTAACAACTATTGAAATAAATTTGCTGGCGCCCTCGCCATCCCTGACTATAGCTTGTGCAAGATAAATACATATCTCTAGCAGTGCATTCTTAAATAACAATCCTGAACCTTCATTAAATGATCTTATCTCAGCAGTGCTGCTGACCCCTGTTGCAACCAAAAAACAAGCATCATTTGTTGAAGTGTCGCCATCCACATTAATACAGTTAAACGAATTTCCTACTGCCTCAGTCAACACACTCTGCACAAGATGTTCGCCGATATTGGCATCTGTTGCTATGAATGCCAGCATGGTCGCCATATCTGGTCTTATCATCCCAGATCCTTTAGCAACACCTGTGATTGTTATTTCACCATCTTCCAGCTTCACTCTTTTTGAGATACCTTTAGTGACTGTATCCGTGGTAATAATTGCATCAGCGACGTCTAGCCATGCATCCTCTTTAAGTTTATCGAGCAAGGCGGGTATTGCATTTTTTACTTTATCAACGGGAAATGGTTCAGCGACAACGCCTGTAGAAAATGGTAAAACGCTTTCAATACTACTGCGCGCATAACTTGCCAAGTGATGACATATCTCCATAGCAGATTCAATCCCTTGTTCTCCCAAACCTGCATTAGCATTACCTGAATTAATCAAGCAATAGCAAGCCTTGCCTTTTTTAATATGATTCTTGGCAACAATAACAGGAGCAGCACAAAAAGCATTCTGCGTAAATACAGCAGAACAATTTGAAGTGTCATTAAACGATATTAGCGCTAGATCTTTTCTTTTTGCTTTATAAATACCTGAAGAATAGGCAGCGACTCGTACACCTTTGACAGGCAGGAGCTTGGAAACTTTATTTATACCTACAGCCATAGAGCATACCTGAATTGAACTAATTTATTTCAATTTACCATGACACTGCTTGTATTTTTTCCCAGATCCACAAGGACAAGGCTCATTACGTCCAATCTTCTTTTGTCCTCGAACAAAGGGTTTCAGCTCTTCTTTTTCTATTTTGTTTGCTGGCTGATTCCCCAGTACATCAGGTGATGGCGCATGATTAAACTCCATGCCCTGAGGTTGTTGATATTGTTGCTCGGCTGCCTCAATATCTCCTTCCGACCTAATATTAACCATTGAAAGAAACGAAATAACATCGTGTTTTATATTTTCTAACATAACAACAAACATTTCAAACGCTTCGCGTTTGTATTCTTGTTTTGGATTTTTTGCAGCATAACTTCGTAAGTTAATACCCTGTCGCAAATGATCCATAGCAACTAAGTGATCTTTCCAATGCCTATCAAGAATATCCAACATCACTTGTTTTTCAACTCGTCTCATAATACCAGAACTCAAAAATTTTTCCTTCTGCTGTGCTGTGTTTTGAATACTGTCTAATATTTTTTCTCTAAGCATTTTTTCGTTCAATGACAAATCACTTTGAAACCATTGTGCAATATCCAATTCCACACCAAATTCATGATCTAATGCCTCAGTTAAGCCATTTACATCCCATAACTCATCTACACTGTTTCGAGGTATATGGGTATCGACTATGTCATTCACCACATCTTTACGCATCGCTTCAATATTATCCTGAATATCATCGTCCATAAGCAGATCATTTCGTTGTTCATAGATCACTTTCCGCTGATCATTAGCAACATCATCGTACTCAAGCAGATGTTTTCTTACCTCAAAATTATGTGTTTCAACTTTTTTTTGCGCATTTTCAATTGCTCGACTTACTAATGAGGACTCAATTGCTTCACCATCTTCCATCCCGAGTTTTTGCATTAAAGATGAAACCCTATCTGAAGCAAAGATACGCATTAAATTATCTTCCAGTGCAAGGTAGAACCGGCTGGAACCTGTATCACCTTGACGACCAGCACGACCTCTTAATTGGTTGTCAATGCGTCTTGATTCATGGCGCTCTGTACCGATAATATGTAATCCACCGCTGGCAATCACCGCCTGATGTCTTTTCTTCCAAGTTGCTTTTGTTCTATTTACTTCAAATTCATTACCTGTATCTAATTTCTTGAGTTCAGCTTCCAGACTCCCTCCAAGAACGATATCTGTACCGCGACCAGCCATATTGGTGGCAATAGTAACAGCGCCAGGCATCCCCGCCTGCTCAATAATCTCTGCTTCTCTTTCATGTTGCTTGGCATTAAGCACTTGGTGGGTTATTTTTTCTTTTTTCAATAGATCAGATAAATATTCAGACACTTCAATTGAAGCTGTACCTACAAGCACGGGTTGGCCTATACCTCTACATTCCATGATATCACTGATAATTGCATTAAATTTCTGCCTAGCTTTGAGATACACTACATCACTTGCATCATAACGGATCATGGGCATATGGGTAGGTATGACAACCACTTCTAAGCCATATATATCCTGAAATTCAAACGCTTCGGTATCTGCAGTTCCTGTCATTCCTGACAGTTTTTTGTATAACCTGAAATAATTCTGGTAGGTAATTGAAGCCAATGTCTGATTTTCATTTTGAATTGGCACACCTTCTTTGGCCTCTATTGCCTGATGCAGCCCATCAGACCAGCGCCGTCCCGACATTGTCCTGCCTGTAAATTCATCAACAATGACAACCTCATTATTTTTTACAATATAATCAACATCTTTCTGAAACAAGGCATGCGCCCTCATTGCAGCATTTAAGTGGTGCAACACGCTGATATTGACAGGATCGTATAAGCTCTGCTTTGAACTAATGATCTTCTCATCTCTTAGTAGTATCTCAAGATACTCATTTCCTTCTTCCGTAAGATAAGCCTGTTTGGATTTTTCATCGACACTAAAATGACCTGAACCATCTTCTTCCTGTTCTCTTAACTTGGGAATTATCTTATTAATACTGACATATAAATCTGATCTATCATCAACTGCTCCGGATATTACTAAAGGGGTGCGTGCTTCGTCGATTAAGATAGAGTCTACCTCATCAACGATCGCATAATTTAATCCCCTCTGTACACGACCTTCCCTGCTAAATGCTAGATTATCTCTCAAATAATCGAAACCGAATTCATTGTTTGTACCATAGGTGATATCAGCAACATATGCTTTGCTGCGATCTTCCTGACTAATGCCTGTATAAATCACACTCGTTGTCAGGCCAAGAAATTCATAGATATGATCCATCCATTCAGCATCACGCCTTGCCAGATAATCATTGACAGTAATTATATGGACACCTTTGCCGCTTAAAGCATTAAGATACGCAGATAATGTTGCAACCAGAGTTTTACCTTCGCCAGTACACATTTCAGAAATTTCACCGTCATGCAGAACCATGCCACCAACCAGTTGCATATCAAAATGCCGCATACCAAGTGTTCTTTTTCCTGCTTCTCTAACTAGGGCAAAAGCCTCCGGTAATAGATCATCAAGTTTTTCTCCCTGCGTCATTCGATCACGAAATTCTGCAGTCTTCAGGGGAAATTCATGAGCCTGTAGGGTAATAAATTTCTCTTCCAAGCCATTAATTGTATCTACAACTTTATGTAATCCCTTGAGAACACGCTCGTTGCGGCTTTTAAATATTTTCCTAAATAACCCAGTAACCATTGTGATTATTTTTTAATCTTGCGAAGAGCCGACCAAATTACCTAATGTGTTAGGCAATTAAGAATGACTTAGGATGATATGTTAATTTATTGAAATAAACTTTCTAGGATTGACAGGCCTGCCATTGTGCATGACTTCAAAGTGTATGTGTGGCCCCGTTGAACGTCCTGATGAACCCATAGTTGCAATTTTTTGTCCTTTCTCTATCTTATCGCCAATATCAACTAGATTTTGCTGGTTATGGGCATATCTAGTGATATATCCATTACCATGACTAATTTCTATCATCTCGCCATAGCCAGAATTTCTGCCTGACCATGTAACGATGCCGGCGGCAACGGATGATACATCTTTTCCATATTTTCCTGCTAAATCGATTCCTTCATGAAAAACTTTTTTGCCTGATATTGGGTCGGCTCGCCATCCGAACAATGATGATGTCCAACCACCGGCAACAGGGCTTCCTTCTGGTGAAATTTGTGATTGAACATTGCTATCCAGCAACATGGATTCCATCGCCGCAAACTTATCACTTCTATCTTCTATCTTTTGACTGACAGCGTGTAATGCCTTAACAAAATCTGTTACGCCCAAAGAGGTTTGCTCTGTCGTCGACAAAGGTCCGCCCAAACCTGGCGACTCCAGCATATTGAATTCGTCATCCGACATATTTGCAATAGAAACAATGCGCGAACCTAGTGCATCAAGTCTGAGCAAATGAGCCTGCAAAGTACTTAATCGCACAGATAAAGCATCAAGACTGTTTTCTGCATTTCTCTTCGCAACGTCAATATTAGCTTGTTGCATATCCAACTCATGCCTCCACTGATTTTCCTTTTTAGCATTCAGATCTAAATATAATATCTCTGCTTGCTGCGCAACGATTTTACTTCCAATATGGAAAGTTCCAGCGGTCAATGCCAAAACGAATAGCCCGATAAACAGAGCCCCAAGCAGGTCTATTGACAGTTTAAAAGATTTGTTCCCGTTGTTCTGTATTAATATGAGTTCCATATAATGCTATTTTTCTCTATTATTGAGTGTATATCTAGTCAAATCTTATGTCTGGTAAAAAAATATCAAAACCCGAAATCTAAAAACCCGTCAATTTCACCAGCTTATCAGTTCTGATGAGCAAATGAACAGTCTCTATACGCACGCCAAGAGTATATGCGCGCTTAATGAAAAATTACACAATTATCTTGACCCTGCTTTGAGCAGTCATTGTTCTGTCGCTAACTACTCTGCTCAAACCCTTACCATAAATTCTGATACATCAGCATGGGCTTCTAAATTACGCAATCACATTCCTGATATTCTACATTATGCTCAGCATGAATGCGCACTCAGCAAACTAGCATCTATCCGCATCAAGGTTTGCCCAAGTCATAATAATGCAAATACAACTCAATCAGATATTCCCAATGACGGATCTAGAAAAGCATTCATTTCAAAAAAATCTGCAGAATTCATTAAAAATGTCGCCATGTCTATTCAAAACCCTGCACTACAGGAATCCTTTCTTAAAATCAGTAAAAACGTCCAACAGCCCTAAAAAACCCTTCAACATTTATGCTACGGCGATAGGCTGCATAAATGATATGGGTAATTCTATCTCATCTTCAAAGCTTACTAATTCCCATGCCGACTCTTTGGTCAATAATTCCCTCAGCAATATATTGTTCAATTTATGTCCGGATTTAAATCCAGTAAATGAACCTATAAGGCTGTATCCAAGCAGATATAAATCGCCAATTGCATCAAGTATCTTGTGTTTCACACACTCATCTTCATAACGTAAACCATCCTCATTCAATATTTTGCAATCATCAACTACCACGGCATTATCCAGATTACCACCTAACGCCAGATTATTTTTTTGCAATAACTCAACATCCCGCATAAACCCAAACGTTCTGGCACGGCTCACTTCCTTCACATAAGAGGTCGTTGAAAAATCTATTTCAGCCTTGCAATTTCCAGCATGAAACGTTGGGTGATCAAATTCGATGGTGAAACCAATTTTAAAGCCTTCAAACGGTTTAAACATAGCCCATTTGTCACCATCCTCAACTCGAACTTCTTTCTTAATACGCATAAAACGTTTCGGTGCATTTTGTTCTTCTACGCCTGCTGACTGGATTAAGAACACAAATGGTCCAGCGCTACCATCCATAATTGGAACCTCGTCAGCACTAAGATCAATATAGACATTATCTATGCCAAAACCAGCTAGCGCAGACAAAAGATGTTCAACAGTTGAGATTTTGACATCGCCTTTGACCAAGGAAGTAGATAATATTGTATCTCCAACGTTATCCGATTTTGCTTCAATCTCAACAGGACAGCTAAAATCAATCCGACGAAAAATAATCCCGGCATTAGCAGGCGCAGGTCGTAATGTTATATATATTTTCTTTCCCGTGTGCAAGCCGACCCCGGTGGCACCAATAACATTTTTAAGAGTTCTTTGCTTAATCATTAATTCTATTAATTATTCTCATAAATATATATCTCGCTTTTAGAGCTATTCATAAAATCCAAAATAAGCCTGAAACCTCATGGACTTTACCAAATCTCATCATTTTCCCAGAACTGCAATTTTAGCTGCCTCAAAATACCATAAATAGGTCGACTACGCATAGTGTCAGGCAATTTATAAAGCTTACTCAATCCGCCTGACGTCTTAAAAAGGCGGGAATATCCAGATATTCCGAGTCATTTTCAACCTTTTGCAAGTCTGTTTCCTTATCCTGATTACGTATTACCGTTGGCCTATCAAGATCTCTGTAATCACCCGCCGCCGCATCTGCAACCATTTTAATCCTTGTCACTTCTTTTCCTTCGATATGACCCAATCCAGTTGCAACGATAGTGACTCTCATTTCACCATCCATATCAGGATCAATAACAGTTCCAACAACAACAGTCGCATTGTCAGAGGCAAATTGTTTGACTGTGTTGCCCACCTTATCAAACTCACCAATAGTCATATCTGTGCCCGCAGTAATATTCACTAAAATGCCTCGCGCACCTGAAAGATTAACATCTTCCAATAAGGGGCTGGAGACTGCAGTTTCAGCAGCAATAGCCGCACGATCTTCACCTTGCCCTTTACCTGAACCCATCACTGCCATACCCATTTCAGACATAACCGTTTTCACATCTGCAAAATCGACATTTATCAAACCTGGACAAGTAATCAATTCCGCAATCCCTTGCACCGCACCAAGCAGAACATCATTGGCAGCAGCAAATGCGCTCAAGAGACTTATATCACTGCCTAAAACAGACAGTAATTTTTGGTTCGGAATCGTAATTAAAGAATCCACAGATTGTTCGAGTTCTTTAATACCTTCATCTGCAATTTGTGATCGTTTTTTACCTTCAAATAAAAACGGTCGTGTCACAACTGCGACGGTCAAAACCCCCATCTCTTTTGCCACCTGCGCAAAAATCGGTGCAGCTCCAGTACCAGTGCCTCCGCCCATTCCAGCAGTGATAAAAATCATATCTGCACCTTCTAGAATATCCACAATACGATCTCTATCTTCTAACGCAGCTTGCCGACCAACCGCCGGATCGGCTCCAGCGCCTAGACCTTTTGTAATATTCCTTCCTAACTGTAATGAAGTTTTAGCGGTAGAATTATTCAATGCCTGAGCATCTGTGTTGATACAAATAAATTCCACTCCTTCGATATTGCCTGATAGCATATGCTGTACGGCATTCCCGCCGCCGCCGCCAACGCCAATGACCTTGATAACGGCAGACTGATTGTCAGTATCTTCTACAAATTCAAACATGAAATAACTCCTTACTTTAAAAAATTAATCAAAAATAGCTCCTGAAAAAATACTTATTAAAAATTCCCCTGAAACCAACTCTTCATTCTTTCCCAAAGACCCCAATTCACCCCTAATGGTAAAGAACCTTCTTGCATCTGTTTGCGTCCAGACAGTAATAATCCAACACCAGTTGAATAAATTGGATTCTTCACTACGTCAACCAGTCCTGAAACATGCTGAGGCATTCCTAATCTCACTGGCATGTGAAATATTTCCTCCGCAAGCTCAATAGCACCTTCCATTTTTGAGCTGCCACCTGTCAAAACTACGCCAGCAGCAATCAAATCTTCGAAACCGCTACGCCGAAGTTCAGATTGAACTAAGTTAAATAACTCCTCATACCGTGGCTCAACCACTTCGGCTAATGTCTGTCTAGCCAAACGACGCGAGGGTCGTTCTCCAACGCCAGAAACATCAATTGTCTCTTCAGGATTTGCCAGTTGTATTAACGCACAGGCATATTGCACCTTAATATCTTCAGCATGTTGCGTTGGCGTCCGTAATGCCACAGCGATATCATTTGTCACTTGATCCCCAGCAATGGGAATTACTGCTGTATGGTGTATCGCACCGTCAGTGAAAATGGCGATGTCAGTTGTGCCACCGCCAATGTCAACCAAGCAAACACCCAGTTCTTTTTCATCTTCCGTTAATACTGCATAACTTGAGGCAAGCTGTTCAAGAATCACATCATCAACCTCAAGCCCACAACGTCGCACACACTTGGTGATGTTTTGTGCTGCACTGACTGATCCAGTCACCATATGAACTTTTGCCTCAAGCCTAACCCCAGACATGCCAATTGGTTCCTTGATACCTTCTTGGTGATCAATCACAAATTCCTGTGGCAGGATATGCAAGATTTTCTGATCCGCAGGGATTGCAACAGCACGTGCTGCGTCAATAACACGATCAACATCGCTCATCGCAACTTCGTGATCTCGAATTGCAACTATTCCATGAGAATTAAGGCTGCGGATATGACTGCCTGCGATACCTGCGAATACAGAATGTATTTCACATCCCGCCATCAATTCAGCTTCTTCTATTGCACGTTGTATGGAATATACCGTTGACTCTATATTAACGACGACGCCCTTCTTAAGACCTCGAGACAGACTAGAGCCTAAACCAATGATTTCTATCTCATCATTGGAAATTTCACCAACAATCGCAACCACTTTGGATGTCCCGATATCCAAACCAACGATAAGATCCTTGTCTATCTTTTTCGTCATTATTTAGTTAACTCCGCTTTGCATATGTTCAGTGACTTGTTGTTTCCAACGAACAGCAAAGCCATTGGTGTAACGCATATCAATCTCGCTAGCCTGAAGTAATTTTTCACCCAGATTATTCATAACTACATTCACAAACCGTTCTGCTCTATCCTCGAAGTCTCTTCTACCTAGCACAACACTTAATCCATTTTTCAGTTCGAATTTCCAAGCACGTCGATCATCAAGCTGTAGCCGCACCACAGATAAACCATAAGTTTTTTTTAGTAAATTAAATCGTTCTAATAATAATTCCTGTGAACCTTCAGACCCTTCTAAAAATGGCAAACCCTGAGGGAAAGTATCTTTCTTTGGCGAGAAATATTGACTTTTTTCATTCAATAAACCAGCTTTATTCCACTTGGCAAAAGCTATTTGTTCGTTGACGATAACTCTTAATCCATCCGGCCATATTCTATGAACTGACACATCATTGACCCAAGGTAAAGCTACTAATGAATTACGTATCGCCGCAACATCTATATTAAAAAATCCACCTCTTACCTTATCAGTAACCAAATCCTTCAAACGCAATGTATCAAGTCTCAGAAATTCCCCTTCAATATGAACCTGTCTGATTGGAAGCGTTGCTGGTTTCATCATCCATAAAAAACCAGTAGCAATAACAGTAGTCACTAACGCAGCCATTAAACCACCAACCAAATTGGCGCTATAACCAGAACGATCTTGTTTACCAAGATCGCTATTTGTATTTCTATCTATTGTTACTGCTTGCATAAAAAATTGCTCGTTATCATTGCAAACTGGATGCTAATATCCTTAATGTTAAATCATCAAAACTCATGCCTGCCTGCTTTGCAGACATGGGTGCCAAACTATGACCGGTCATCCCCGGAACCGTATTCACTTCTATTAACCATGGTTTATCTTCAGTATCTAAAATGAAATCGACACGCCCCCAGCCACTGGCAGCCAATACCTTAAAGGCTGCAAATGCCAACTTACCTAATTCATTCTCAATATCAGTATCAAGCCCACAGGGGCAATGGTACTGTGTTGTATCTGCAATATATTTAGCTTCATAATCATAAAATTCTCTCGGGGTTTCCAGCCTAATCATAGGCAATACTTCATCGCCCAAAATAGAAACAGCATATTCATCTCCTGTAGTCCATGACTCAGCCATCACTCTCCCGTCATATTCATGCGCTTTTCGCCAGGCACTTTCCAATTCACCTGATTCATTAACCTTACTGGCACCATAGCTAGAGCCCTCCCTGACGGGCTTAACAATTAGAGGCAGTCCTAAATATTCAACAACAGCTTGCCAATCAGAGTGCTCATTCAATTCAATAAACGCTGGTGTAGGTAATTCATGGCTTTGCCAAATTCGCTTGCTTCTACACTTATCCATAGCTAAAGAAGAGCCAAGCACGCCACTGCCTGTGTAAGGTAGTTCCAAAATTTCCAACAACCCTTGCATCAAACCATCTTCACCTCCCCTTCCATGTAAAACGATAAACACACGATCAAATTTTCCATTTATAAGTTGCGTCATTAAATTTTCACAGGGGTCAACAATATGGGCATCAATTTTTTGCCGTTGCAAAGCTTCGAAAACTGCCCGCCCACTCTGCAGAGAAATTTCCCGCTCAGTTGATGAACCACCCATCATTACGGCCACCTTCCCAAATTGAATTGTCTTTTCAAGACCTGTCATACTTTTCGTGTTCGCCAACAATCCTGACTTCAGGAACCAAATAAATACCATGAGCAAGCTTTACTTTTTCTTGAATAAACAATATCAAAGATTCAATATCTTGAGCACTTGCACCTCCCATGTTGATAATAAAATTCGCATGTTTATCAGATACGCAAGCGCTGCCGATTGTTTGGCCTTTAAGCCCGCTGGCTTCTATTAGTCTCGCCGCATAATCACTTTCAGGGTTACAGAATACAGAACCACAACTTGTCTTTCCTATCGGTTGGTTTTTTGCTCGCTGATTTAATAATGCCTGCATTCGCTCCAAGCCGTTGGTATCTTCATCTCGAGCAAGTAACAACTCTGCGGAAATAAACCACTCACCCTTGAACAAATTCACATGCCGATAAGCTGTCTCAAAATCTGATGCAGCTCTTTTAATTCGCTGCCCTTGTCTATCGATGGTTTCAACACTACGAACAATATTCCAGGTTTCCTCACCAAATGCTCCTGCATTCATCGCCAAAGCACCGCCCATTGTTCCGGGAATGCCAGCCAAGAATTCAGCACCCGATAAGCCATCTTTTACACTCATGCGTGCGACTTTCGCGCAAGCAACTCCGGCACCAACATGTATACTGACATCATCATAAATATGCAGATCATCCAATACTTTTGAGCATGCGATAACTGTTCCTCGCAATCCTCCATCGCGCACCAGAAGATTGCTGCCAAGACCAAACCATAAAAGGGGTTCGTCCGCTGGCACTTGTTTGAGAAAAGAATAGAGATCATCAACATCAGCTGGCTTAAAGTAACGTTCAGCATGGCCTCCTGCTCTCCATGAAGTATGCTTTTTCATAGGCTCATTCAGATTTATGACACCGCGTACTTCGATATCTAGCCCGCTGCATTTTTTCGAATATTTTTTTCTCATAGACCCAGTGTTATTAAGCGCTAATATTTCACATAGGCTCGATAGTTCATAGAATTCTTTTGTTTCACTTAGCACCTTAGTTTTCTCAAAAATTCTCTCAATCACTTCTTTTAGCCATACTGCTGTAACAAATTCACAGATACCGTACTAACATTTCCCGCACCTAACACCAGCAACAAATCATTTTCTTCAATAAGACTTTCCAGTAATTGTGGTATTTCTTCATGTTGCTCAACGAAAATTGGATCAACCTGGCCTCTCTGGCGAATTGCTCGGCACAGTGACCTGCTATCAGCGCCAGTAATAGGATTTTCTCCTGCACCGTAGATATCCAACAATAACAACCTGTCAGGCTCGGAGAGCGCCAGACAAAAATCTTCAAATAAATCTCTGGTTCTTGTAAAACGATGTGGCTGGAAAATAACGACAATACGTTTATTGGGCCATCCTTGCCGAACCCCCTGTAATGTTGTATCTATTTCACGAGGGTGATGCGCATAATCATCAACAAGCAGAATTTTTTTGTTTTGAATATTTATTTCACCAAGAACTTGGCAACGTCTGTCGATACCTTGAAATTCAGCAAGCGCGGTAATAATTGATTCATCGGCAATACCCACTTCATGTGCCACGACAATTGCTGCCAACGCATTCAAAATATTGTGTTTGCCCAACAAATTTAATTTTACTTGTAGCCATTCTTTTTTATCTGCGTGCGCAACCTGAAAACAACTTTGCTGTCCTTGGTGGCGAATATTATGTGCAAAATAATCTGCGTTTACGTCAAAACCATATGTCTTGAAAGGCTTGAGAATATCCCTCATTATTTTTCTGACACCTGCATCATCCAGACAAATAACAGCCAAGCCATAAAAAGGCAGGTGATGAAGAAACTCAATAAAATTTTCTTGCAAACAATTAATATCGCCGCCATAGGTTTCAAGATGGTCGGCATCTACATTCGTAAGGATCGCAATCATCGGTTGTAGATGTAAAAAAGAAGCATCGCTTTCATCTGCCTCGACAACCATATATTTTCCTGTGCCTAAACAAGCATGTGATCCAGAACTGTTAAGTAAGCCACCAATCACATAAGTCGGATCAAGCCCACCTTCTGCAAGAATACTGGCAATCAGGCTTGTTGTTGTTGTCTTGCCATGCGTCCCTGCGACAGCAATTCCTTGCTGAAACCGCATCAATTCTGCCAACATTTCTGCACGCGGTATTACGGGTATTTTTTTTGCCCGCGCTTCAAGCAATTCAGGATTATCAGCGGCGATAGCGCTGGAAATAACTACTACATCGCAACCATCCACCTGAACAGGATCGTGAGCAATTTTAATATTGATACCGAGCGAAAATAAGTGCTTAGTCACAAGACTTTCCCGCTGGTCGGATCCAGATACCTGATAACCCAGATTATACAATACCTCAGCGATGCCACTCATACCCGCGCCGCCAATACCTACAAAATGAATACGATTTACCCGACCCATGGCATTATCACCCGAGGCAGAATTCCTGTATTCAGGCATAAGCCACCTCTATACACAAATCTGTAACATGGCCTGTCGCTACCCGCATGGATAAAGATCGAGAAGTATTGGCCATCCTCAACAAACTATCCCGATTCAGTGAGAAATCTTTGAATAATTCAGCTAAGACCTGGCTATTTAATTCTGCTTCCTGAATTAAAATAGCAGCACCTTCAGCACTGAGATAATGTGCATTAGCAGTTTGATGATCATCTGCTGCATAAGGATATGGGATGAAGATTGCAGCAACACCAACCGCTGCAATTTCTGCCACTGTCATTGCGCCAGATCTACACAAAACCAGATCAGCCCACTCATATGCTGCAGCCATATCATCTATATAGGCCTGCAGATCAACAGAAATATTCAAAGACTGATAAAGGGCTTTAGTAGATTGCAGATTTCTATCGCCTGTTTGATGTTTTACCTGAAAATTCATATCTTCACAAAAAATGGAAAGTGCCTCAGGAACAACTTCGTTCAATGTCCTAGATCCACGACTTCCTCCCACTACCAAAATATGCAAACAATCATTAGGTCGATTTTGAAAACGCTCTTGCGGATCAGAAATTCCTATGATTTCTTCACGCACAGGGTTGCCTGTCATATTTGCATTGACTGATGATGAAAATGTATTTGGAAAGGCCTCCATAACAATATCGGCAAATGGCGCCAGTAGCTTGTTAGTCAAACCGGCGGCGGCATTTTGTTCGTGCACGCACAAAGGTATACGCATTAACCATGCAGCAATTCCTCCAGGACCACTTACAAAACCACCCATACCTAAAACGGCAGCAGGTTTGTGCTGATTTAAAACAAAGATTGATTGAACTATCGCCATCAATATTGAAAGTGGCGCAGTGAGCCAGCGCACAAACCCCTTACCGCGTAAGCCACTAATGTTAATAGTAAGTAATTTAAGCCCATGCTGCGGAACTATTTTTGCCTCCAGCCCCTTTTTGGTTCCAAGCCATAAGGTAGGAATATTTCTTTCATGCAGGCAATTTGCGACTGCCAAGGCTGGGTAAATGTGCCCGCCAGTACCGCCTGCCATAATTAAGATTGGTCTATTTTGTATAGGATTTTCTCCTAGCAAATGGTTTTCTTGTCTGTCGATTTTCTACTTCTACCCGCAATAAAATACCCAGCAGGAAACAGCTAGTTATCACGCTATTACCGCCATAACTAATTAGAGGCAAGGTCAATCCTTTGGTAGGTAAAACGCCAAGATTAACGCCCATGTTAATGAACGCCTGAACGCCAATAATCAAACCAATTCCGTAAGCTAGATAGGCTGCAAATAGTCTTCCAATTTGTTCAGCAACGTGTCCGATTATAAACGCGCGCCAGACTAAAAAACTGAATAATAAAATAAGGGTTATTGAGCCCAATAATCCAAATTCTTCAGCAAAAACAGAAAATACAAAATCAGTATGCGCCTCGGGTAAATAAAACAATTTTTGCACACTGCTACCGAGACCAAGCCCAAACCAATCCCCGCGCCCGAATGCAATTAGAGCCTGGGTCAACTGAAACCCGCTATCAAAAGGATCTTGCCACGGATCAGAAAAACTCATTAATCTCTGCAATCGATAAGGTGACGACACAGCCAAGCCCGCAAGAACAAATATTACTACTGATACTCCAGCAAAAAACTTTACAAGTGGAACACCGCCTATAAACAACATACCTAATACTGTGATAAGTAATACAACACCAGAACCGTAGTCTGGTTCAAATAACAATAAACCTACGGTGGCTGCCAGCACAAAAATAGGTTTGAAAAATCCAGTAAAATTATTCCTGACATCCTCGCCATGACGCACCATGTAGCTTGCAAGGTAGGCAATGATACAAAATTTAACAGGCTCAGATGCTTGAAGTGAAAACGAACCCATACTAATCCACCGTATACTCCCGTTAACCTCTTTACCGACCCCGGGGATTAACACCAAAATTAGCAATAACAAGCCCAGAACAAGTAACGGCAGGCTTAAGAGCTCCCAGAAGGACAAAGGCACCTTTGGTATAACAGCGATCAAAAATAACCCAATCGCAACTGCAAAGAATTGTCGCCAAAAATAATATAAGGGTTCATAAAACTGACGATCAGCTGTGGCAATTGACGATGAGGCAACCATAACAAGACCAAGACCAACAAGAAGAATGATCGTTGTCATCAATAAAGTATCATAAGAACCAAACAAGGCATTTTTATTTGATGAATAATTTTTTGGGATAGCTTGCTGTTGTCTATACATGACATTCATCGCCAATCATATTTTTGACAGCTGCAATAAATGCATCACCGCGCGCTTCGTAATTTTCAAACATATCAAAACTCGCACATGCAGGCGAGAGTAAAACAATATCCTCAGCCTTTGCTATTTTTACTGCAGTCTCAACCGCCATTTCTATACTATCAACAGAATGAACTGGCACTACATTTATAAGCACCTTGCCGATTTTAGACCCATCTTTTCCCAGCACTATAACTGCCTTTAATCTGCCTTCTGCAACACCCTCTAATTCTAAAAAATCTGCGCCCTTTCCGTCACCACCTGCTATCAATATAATATTTTCATTTACAGATAAACCTTTAATAGCTGCACAAGTTGCGCCAACATTCGTACCCTTGGAATCATTAAACCATTCTATATTCTCATGCTCGGCAATCCACTGACACCGATGCTCCAAGCCTCGGAATGAACGCAACACACTTAACATAGGCTCCCAAGGGCAGCCCAATGTTGCCGCTAATGCCATCGCAGCCATCGCATTAGTAATGTTATGTTTGCCTTTGATACGAAGATCATTTTCAGGAATTAATCTTTCAGCGCCTTTCACTATCCAGCGCATACCACCATAGTCACGCACACCATAATCATTTGACTCAGGTTCAAATAAGGTAAAGCCAACACAAGCTCTTTTAGCTTGAGCCATGCTTCTGACAGCAGGATCATCAAGATTAATAATTATTGTTCCACTACCGCCGTAAATGCGCTCCTTTGCCGTTTTATATTCTTCCAAATTTGCATATCTATCCATATGATCTGGTGAGATATTCAAAACAACGGATGCTATGGCATTCAATGAGGTCACTGTCTCTAATTGGAAACTTGATAATTCCAGCACATAAACATCAGGTTCAGCAGCGCTAAGTAAATCCAGTGGAGGGATTCCTAAATTGCCACCTTCAGCAACATTAAAATTAGCTGCTCTGGCCATTTCTGCAACCAGTGTGGTAACGGTGCTTTTGCCATTTGATCCTGTAACTGCAATAACAGGAGCTGAAATATTTCGACAAAACAATTCAATGTCACCAAATACTTCGGCACCTGAGTCAATGGCCTCAACGATGGCATCATCTCGCAAAGATACCCCAGGACTTACCAACAAATGATCAGCATTTGTTAATAAAGATTTATCAAATTCACCCAAAGATAACGGAATATCAGGTAAAGTTGCTTTCATATCATTCAACATAGGCGGTTCATCACGACTATCCGTGACCGCAAAATTCATTCCTTGTGCGGCCAGATATCGTGCGCAAGAAAAACCTGTCTTACCAAGACCCACAACAACAGTATTAAATTGTTTGTTTGTCTGTGTCATTTCAACAGCAATCGTCTCTGTACGTTCCAAAATTCTTGCCTCACCTCACTTTCAAACTGGCAAGACCAATCAATACAAGTATTACAGTAATTATCCAGAAACGGACAATCACTCTTGGCTCTGGCCAACCTTTCAACTCGTAATGGTGATGCAGCGGTGCCATACGAAAAATTCTCTTGCCAATTAATTTATAAGAACCAATTTGCAGAATGACAGAAAAAGTTTCCGCCACAAACACGCCGCCCATGATAAACAGCACCAATTCCTGACGGACTACTACTGCAACAATGCCTAGTGCAGCGCCCAATGCCAATGCGCCGATATCGCCCATAAAAACCTGTGCCGGATAAGTGTTAAACCACAAGAATCCCAGTCCCGCACCAACTATCGCAGCACAAAATACTGCAACCTCCCCGACGCCTTCTACATAGGGAACACCTAGATACTCTGCGAAATAAACATGACCTGCAGTATAAGCAAATATCGCTAAAGCGCCCGAAACTAGAACAGTGGGCAAAATGGCAAGTCCGTCCAATCCATCCGTAAGATTCACCGCATTACTGCTGCCAACGATAACGCAATAAGATAGCACAACGTACATCCAACCAAGATTTATCGTTACATCTTTAATGAAAGGAATAATCAGCTGGGTCTCAACGAGAGAACCAGCGTTATTATAGAGATATATGGCGGCAATAAAGCCAACAACTGATTGCCAAAAATATTTATACCCCCATGGTAAACCCTTTGAATTCTGCTCAACAACCTTGCGATAATCATCAACCCAGCCGACCACACCAAAGGCCAGTGTTACCAGTAAGACGACAATAACAAATCGATTACTTAGGTCAGCCCAACATAACGTGCTTACCGTAATCGATATCAAAATCAACAGACCGCCCATAGTCGGCGTTCCGGATTTTGACAGATGCGAGCTTGGGCCGTCATCTCTGACACTTTGCCCTATCTGGTGTTCATTCAATCGCTTTATCAAATAAGGTCCAACAAACAATGAAATGAAAAGCGATGTCAATACACCAAAAATTGTGCGTAAAGTCAGATATTGAAAAACATTAAAACCACTATAAAATTGCGCGAGGTATTCAGTTAGCCAGAGCAACATGCTTATTCATTCGCCTCCAATGCATTAACCAAATATTCCATTCCCATTGCGCGCGATCCTTTGATCAAAATGGTAACATCCGAGGTAATTTTTTCGCTTAACAGGCTAATTAGCTGTGCATGACTATTTACGTGTTGGGCGCCTTCGCCAAAAGATGCTGCACTGATACGGGTCAACTCACCCAGCGCATAAAGGTGTTCTACACCTGATATCTTGCTAACCTCACCTGCGTGCGCATGCAATGCTTCGGCATCATCCCCTAACTCACCCATATCACCAATAACCAACCAATGCCTACCAGGAAATCTTTTCAAAACTTTCAACGCGGCATCCAGTGATGCTGGATTAGCATTATAGGTATCATCAATGATTCGACATTGCTTCAAACCAGGCTTAATTTGCAATCGTCCTTTCATTGCGCTGAAAAATTCAAGACCTTGTTTGATAGTAGCTAAATCAATTCCCAAACTAATTGCACATGCCGTTGCTCCCATGGCATTCACAATATTATGTCTGCCGGGCAAGCCCAGTGTTAACTCTATATCCCCCACAGGTGTTATTAGCAGAAAAGAAGACATCTGTTCTTTAATACGAATAATATTAACGGTCACTTCATTGCTGCTATCTAATCCAAACGTAAGCTTATTGCAGTGATTACTCTTTTCCAGCCATAATTCAGCGAAATCATCATCGCCATTAATAATGGCAACACCATCCTCCTGCAATCCATCAAAAATTTCAGACTTTGCGCGCGCAACTCCCTCAATACTGCCAAATCCCTGAAGATGCGCTGGTGCACACTGAGTGATCGTGGCAACAGTTGGTCGGGCGATGTGAGCTAGCCATTCAATCTCACCAGGATGGTTAGCACCCATCTCAATTACTGCATATTGATGTTCTTCCTGCAGACCAAATAATGTCTGTGGCACACCAATATCATTATTAAGATTTCCTTGGGTAGCCAACACAGAAGCCTTGCAACGTAATATACCGACCAGCATTTCTTTCACTGTTGTCTTGCCGTTACTGCCTGTGATTGCAACCAATGGTATGGGAAATCCTGCTCGCCAGTTTTTAGCTAATAACCCCATTGCCTGTCGTGTATTCTTAACAACAATCGATGACCCAGAAAAAGAACCATGACTGTCATATTCTTCTTCAATAAGGATAGCGCTGGCTCCAGATGTTTGCGCTTTATCAATATAATCATGACCATCAAAATTTTTACCACGTAAGGCAATAAATAATTCCTTGCCTTTTAATGTGCGTGTGTCCGTACTACACCCAGTAAAATAAACATCTTCTCCGTGATATTTTGCTTGTAAAATTTCGGCTGCTTTTGATATTTGCATACTAATCATTCGGCATTACCGTTGTTTTCTGATTCAATATTTCTTGCACGACTGCACGATCACTAAAAGGAATTCGTGTACCGGAAATTTCCTGATAATCTTCATGGCCTTTTCCAGCAATTAATACAATATCATTTTTTGATGCAGAATAAATCGCTGTCATAATGGCATTTCGTCTATCCATATCTTTTGTGACACAAGTAGGATCTTTTATGCCGCTCGCAATATCTTCAATGATTACATCTGCGGATTCGCTTCTAGGATTGTCATTGGTCAGAAATATATGATCTGCGACTGCTTCAGAAATGCTCCCCATTTCTATGCGTTTACCTTGATCTCTGTTCCCGCCACAACCAAAAACACACACGAGTTTTCCTGAAGATTGAGCACGCAAGTCCGTGAGCACCCGATCTAAAGCATCGGGAGTATGCGCATAATCAACAATGACTAAAGGCATTCCTTCTTGTCTAAAAGATTCCATTCTTCCCGGAGCACCTGAGCATTTTGACAAGGCTGATAGTGCCTCTGCGAATGAAACACCGGACAAACAAAGTGCCGACAATGATGCCAATAAATTTTCAACATTAAACTTGCCAATCAAGCTTGAGTTAAATGTTTCCTCCCCCCATGGAGAATTCACTTCCAAGATTATGCCTAATGCATTATTGGAAATAATATTGGCCGACACGACAGGAAGTCGATTGTAATCATTAAGCTTTAATGAAAACCCAACAAGCTCCATCTTACCCTGAAATTCTTCTACCAACTTGCAACCAAATGTATCATCAATATTAATAACGGCTTTTTTTACAGAAAATTCATTAAACAAGCGCCGTTTTGCAGCCGCATAATTTTCTATTGTTTGGTGATAATCAAGATGGTCACGGCTTAAATTTGTAAATATAACAATATCAAATTCGACACTTGCAACACGATATTCTGCAAGCCCCTGAGAAGAAACCTCCATAGCAACAGAATCAATTCCACCTTGCCGTAAATTTGCAAATATATTTTGCAGAGTCACTGGCTCCGGAGTTGTATTAGATCCCTTGCAAATATCGTTAAATGCTCCATGACCCAAAGTACCAACCAAACCACTTTTGCCAGGATTTTTAATATCCAATGCCTGCGCAATTAGATAACTCACAGTGGTTTTTCCATTCGTACCTGTAACGCCTATCACATTCATAGCACGGCTTGGATGTTCAAAAAATCTTGCCGCAATTAAGCCTGCTTGCTCGTACAATTGAGGGAGCGCAACAAGGGGCACACTATGTTTGAGAACATCCAGAAGCTTATCACTCTCTATAACAACTGCAGATGCACCAGAATCAATTGCAGATTTCACATAACTCATGATATTTGAATTTTTATAAGCAATAAATAGATCGCCTGTATCTACCACGCGACTGTCTGAAGTAATGCCTGTTACTTTGACATCATCTTGACTTGGAATATCTGCCAAACCCTGCAACAGATGACTGAGTGTTTTAGAAAATGTTAAATTTTCAACTGACATCATCAGTTGACCCTTCCCGCTGCAATTACCTGCCCATTCAATGCAGGAAAATCATCTGGTGGAATATCAAGCAAACGCAAAGCCCCTGCCATCACATTTGAAAATACTGGCGCTGCCACCAGACCCCCATAGTGTTGATCGCCTTTGGGCTCATCTATCATCACCACAGCAATCAAACTCGGATTACTGGCAGGCGCCATGCCAGCAAACAGTGATAAATAGCGATCTTCTGAATAACCGCCAACTACAGCTTTATGGACTGTCCCTGTTTTCCCAGCAACACGATAGCCTTCAATAAAAGCCTTATGCCCAGTACCCTCTTTTTGTATCACTGTTTCCAACATGTGCCTGACCTGACGAGCAACGTCTGCAGAAAACACACGGCTTGCATTGACTGGTTTTGAGACTTTTAAAAATGAAACTGGCAATATCATACCGTTTGTGGCGATTGACATATAAGCCTGAGCCAATTGTAAGGCAGTTGTTGATATACCATAGCCAAAAGACATAGTTGCTTGTTCAACTTCAGACCAATTGTTATATGGGTTTAAATAACCAGAAGCCTCTCCCGGGAAACCACTCCCAGTTGTCTGACCAAAACCAAGCTTTGCCAGAGTCGACCAAAGATCATGTGGATCAAGAGATAATGCGAGCTTACTGGCTCCAATATTACTGGATTTTTTTATGATAGTGGCCAGATCAATCACACCATAATCTCTGTGATCTAAAATAGTATGATTGCCCACCTTAAAAAATCCAGGACGTGTATCAACGGTTGATTTCAGGTCGTATAAGCCGCTTTCCAAAGCCATGGCAATGGTAAATGGTTTTAATGTTGAACCTGGTTCAAAGACATCCGTTAAGGCTCTATTACGATAATATCCGCTCTTCAAACCAGTTCTGTTATTCGGGTTGTAAGAAGGCTGACCGACCATGGCGATGATTTCACCTGTCTTCACATCAAGCATAATCAATGTGCCTGCTCGCGCCTTGTGGTAATTAACTGCGCTTTTTAATTCTCGGTAAGCCAGATATTGAATACGTCTGTCAATTGCAAGGACTAATTGATTACCGGGATCTGGCGTAGCAATACTTTCTATATCTTCAACAATGCGACCGATCCTATCCTTCAAAACTCGCTTGCTGCCTGGTGAGCCTTTAAGCCAAGCATCATAAGCTAACTCTACACCTTCCTGACCGGAATCATCTATATTGGTAAAACCAATTACATGAGAAGTAACCTCGCCTGCAGGATAGTACCGATGATATTCTTTCTGCAATGAGATACTGGGAATGTCCAATAACATAACCTGCTCGGCAAGCGCAGGAACAACATGTCTTTTCAGGTAAACAAACTGCCTGCCAATGCGATCATTCAGCAAACTGGTTAATTCTTTCTCATCCATTTGCAGGTATTTGGCAAGTTTGTCCAGCCTTGGCTTGGCTGCCATCACTTTCCGAGGAACAGCCCAGATCGAATTTACTGGCGTACTAATTGCGAGCGGCTCGCCATTACGATCCGTTATCATGCCTCTGTGGGCAGGTATCTCTACCACACGCAACGCCCTTGCATCTCCATGACTCTGCAAAAACTCTTTATCTAACACCTGTAGATAAACGACGCGGCAAAGCAATCCGACCATAAAAATCATATAAATACTAAGCAAAAACCAATGCCGCACTGAGGTCTTGATTATCTTTGCCGACTTTCTCATATTAGATTCAATCTCTTTTCGAAATCACTCATTTTGAGATCAGCATGACAGAACGGGGTTCAGGTTCCACCATATGCAGCTCGGTTTTAGCCATAGACTCAATTCGCGCATCAGTTGCCCAAGTGCTCTGTTCCAACAACAAACGCCCTCGCTCTTCATGTAAATCATCCCGATATTTTTCCATTACTTGAATCTCTACAAACAATTTACGAGCCTCATGCCGGGCAATGACAACCCTAATTGCCGAAAAAAATACTGCTATCCCTAGAATAATCAAGAGAATATTTTTCATAGTGCAGGACACTCTGCGATACGCAATACGGCACTACATGATCTTGGATTGTTTTTTCTTTCATCTGGCGTAGAACGCACAGGTTTTCCAATAACGGTAAGTCTTGATTTAAAAACATCCTGTGTTACAGGAACTTCTCTTGGTATATCAACACCGCGAGATTGATCACGCATAAACCTTTTGACCAATCTATCCTCAAGTGAGTGAAAACTTATTACCAATAATCTTCCATTAACTGAAAGTACATTCAATGCTTGCATCAATACAGCACCCAGCTCTTCTAATTCCTGGTTAATTAAGATACGAATCGCTTGAAACGTTCTGGTCGCTGGATGTTTATTTTTTTCCTTACGTGGAATTGCTGATGCAACTAAATCAGCTAATTGCATTGTTCGAGTGATAGGCGCTATATATCTTTCTTCAACAATAACTCTAGCAATACGCCGAGAAAATCGTTCGTCTCCATATTTATAAAGCACGTTTGCAATTTCTTCTGTAGAGGCTTTATTCAACCACTGTGCCGCAGTCATGCCATGGCTATTGTCCATGCGCATATCCAGGTTACCATCATGCAAAAAACTAAAACCCCGTGATGCATCATCCAGTTGTGGTGAAGAAACGCCCAGATCTAGAAACACACCGCTAACCTTGTTTGTACGCTTTATTGCTTTCACAGTATCCGCAAGCTTCGTGTAGGAACCGTGTATAAGTGTAAAACGTGGATCGTCCAGTAATTGCTGATCGACTGCAGCAACAGCATCAGGATCTCTATCGAACGCAAGTAGCTTGCCATGTTCCCCAAGTTTATTAAGGATGGCACGACTATGTCCTCCTCGACCAAATGTACAATCAATGTACATACCATCAGAACGTATCTTAAGCCCTTGTAATGTTTCATTCAGCAGTACTGGTATATGTTTGAACTTCAACTTGTCTCACCATTCGTGTATCTAACTCTTGCGGAACTGTGTCGACCATTTCCTGCTTTATTCATCTAGGAAAAACGTAAGCAGAGATCATAATGACAAAGATCTAAGTACATCAGAAGGCTCGCCTGACTCATCTCCAATCTGCTCCAGCCATTCATCACGTTGCGTTTTCCACGCAGCTTCTCCCCAAATCTCAAATTTATTTCCTTGGCCAAGCATGACAATCTGTTTTTTAAGCTCGGCATAGTCGCGTAATTCTTGAGGGATTAAAATTCTGCCCTGTGCGTCTAATTGACAATCAGCGGCATAACCACGCATCATCTGTTTAGTTCTGCGACCCTGTTTATCAAAATCTGATAACTCGGCAAGTTTGGTTTCAATAAATTCCCACTCAATCAAGGGATATAACCAAAGCGATCTGTCCATTGGATTCAGGGTTAACACCAAACAGCCTCCCGTTTCAGAGGACAGGCGTTCGCGATAACGACTAGGCACCGCTAATCGACCCTTACTGTCAAGATTGAGTGTGCTAAAACCTCTAAACAAGGAAGCCTCTCTAAATGTTTATTTTACCCACAATTACCCATAATTACCCACCTTATGAACTATAAGTAGTTGCGCCACCTGATGCAAGCAAACTTTGTGAATTTATTCAGGAAAATGTGCTTTGTAACAAATACTTAGCGTAGAAAAGCTAAAATTTATTACAGAAATTTATACTGCTTATGATTAAACTTTTTTATATCATTAACTTGTAATCTATAGTTAATAATTTACTCTAAGTATTAACATGGGTTTCTTAAGGATTTGCACAAAACAATTGAGGGAGCCGGCCTATAAGCCGGGTTCTGTTCTGTCAGCAAGCTGATAGAGGCAATCATTCATCTAGGATGCACGTCACCGTGTATCTCAAGCGACCTACCCTAAGGACAACGCGGATCACGTCTTGCTACAAAGGCTCAAATCTTTCTGAGTAATGCAGCGGGTCTCTCTATTTGGTCTTGCTCCGAGTGGGGTTTACCCTGCCACTGATATTACTACCAGCGCGGTGTGCTCTTACCACACCATTTCACCCTTACCTTTTGATTCAAAAAAACAAATGGCGGTATATTTTCTGTGGCACTTTCCGTAGGCTCACGCCTCCCAGAGGTTATCTGGCACCCTATCCTGCGGAGCCCGGACTTTCCTCTCCTTGAGACCTACAGACCAAGTCTGTAAAGCCAAAGAGCGATCACCCGGCCGACTCCCGAACACTAGTCTCAGGTAGATACGTAAAAGTTGCAAGAGAACATTCATGGTGTATTTTCTCTTTCAAGTTCCAAATGAGATTAAATCTCGAGCCAAATTCTGTCTTCATCTTTTAAGAATTAAAAAATGCGTATGTTTTCGGCTAGGTTTGTAATTCTTGGCACTGCCTATGCAGATAGCGTCATTGATTAAAATAGTAATGATGTGCTTTTAAAAAAATAAAGCGATTAGAGTGATAAGCTCCTAAACTCGGATTAGACTTAATGGGTTTGGGTTTTTAAGGGTGTTAGAGATACTACCAAGCTAGCTGCCAAGCCAGATTAACCTGTGAGTACGACGCACCGCTCACATGACCGTGATTGAGAATGTGTAATAACTCAACTGCAAACTGACCATGGGCTACCTTCCTGTCATGGCGCACGCCTAAATGAATAGCGCGTGCAACAGGCACCAAAGAAAACTGATGTTTGCGGTACAAGTGTGTGCCATCAAGGGTACGCGCATAAGCATAATGCAATGTTCCGTAACCTGTTTCCGCACGTAAGGGTTGCTCAATATGAAAACGAGTACGACTATCGTCTTTTGCGTATTGCAGTGCCAGTGACGCAGACGAATAGAGTGAACCCGAGGTCTCAAATAACGCACCTTCTTCGTGGTCAGTCTTGCCAGCCGCAAACATGACTTGACTTTGTAATCTCCACGGCTGTTGTGTCTCATTGCCAAAGGTGTGCTGAAAGCCTGCGAAGACCAGCCCTGAATGCATCCTAGAATCAAAAGCACCACTTGATCGGAGTCTGTTGTGCTGCACATCATTTTCGACCAATAAACCGAGTCGCAAAGCGGCAAGTGCGCCTTTATGGCTATCAAAAGGTGCAGCGGAAAAGCCTAGGGTATTGTCAGCTAATGCCAACCGCAAAGTACCATACTTAGCATCAGTAATGGTATGCCAGCGCAAGGTATTTTTGAGACCTGCTTCTTCAATTATAGTATGGGCATCACCCATGCGTTGCCAAAGCGGGACAGGGGCTGCAACCGTAGTATCAACCATCGTTGATGCCGAATACCAAAACGGGTAGTTCAGTTCATCGAAAGCGGTGATCTCAAGCCCACTTAAGCCCTTTGCAGCCGCTGCGCCATAGGCGGGGCGGGGGCGTAATACCGCATTTTGAACAGAGGAGCTCAGACCATTAGGAGCACTTAAGGTGGTAGTTCCAACAGCGCGCAAAGCGGCAGTCAAATCCAATAACCCAGCACCATAGATGGCAGTGGTGGCATAGTCCCCAGTATTGTTAGCCGTAGCCTTTATTCGACTCAGTGCGCCGACTGCACTCATTTGACCACGAGCACCACGCATCACAGCAGCAATGGCGCCTGTAACACGGGGTGCGGCAAAAGATGTGCCGACCTCAGCATAGTTAGACCCACCGTTGACTGTGGCTGCGCCTGCGCCTGCGCCCACAGCTGCAAGACAATAGTGACGTCCGTGTGCGGCTTCATCCCAAGCAGCTCCGCTGGCAGCTCTCGCACCGCAGTGATTGGAGTAGTTGGCAATGGTGCTAGGGTTGTTGTTGTCACCGCCAACAGCCGCCACCGCCACCCAATGATCGCGTAGCTCTGGAAAATAATGAGGCAAGGAAGCCTCGTGACTTGGGTGAGTGGTTATGGTCTCAGGTGTACCTGAATTGTCATCGTGATCTGCTGAATTACCAGCAGCCCACACTACCACGGTTTTGTTAGCAGAAGCGACATTAATTTGCGCCTCGGCGTTCCACCAGTCCCGCCGCACAGTACCGGAGGCTGCATCCCGCAACGGCTGATACCGGTCTACAAACAAACTCTTAGTATCTTGTTCCCTCGGAGTGCCATAGGATCGGTTGACAATATCGATGTTGCTGTAGTCACTGTTGGGTTCCGTTCCGTTCGACACTCTTGTCAAAAAATTATTACTATATGATACTGGTGTCAGTAGTTGCGCAAAGATAGGCACAATAGTAGTTGCCGAAGGCGCGTCTCTTAGCGCAATGGATGCGACGGCGGTACCATGTTCTATGAAATCCGCCGTCGGTAGGTGGTAGGTCACACTATTATCTTTATTGTAGATGGTTAAGGTCAAATCCTCATCAGTATCGTCACGACCAAATACAGTATTACCCTCTTCAGGACTAGGATCCTCAGGAATATTACCCGAAACAAGCTGAAGCATTGCGCGGGCGCACGCCTGAACATCGGCTCCCGTACCAGTGCATTCCGTTGGAATGGTTACATCAGCATACGGTGATGTTGTGGGTGATGCTGTGTCACGAACAAAAAGACAGAGATTGCCCGATTGAGTAGCGCATGCAGCATCACTCGCAGAACTACTCATGGGCAAGAAGGTATTCTTGGTAGTGCTGGGCGCGGATGTGTCAGTAGAAGTAGACATAACGGTAAAGATTGCACCGGCAGACTGGATACGATTTGTGAATTCGGAATGATTTATATCAACGCCAGAGTCATTAATGCCTATACGCACATTACTGACAGTAGGTGCGGTAGTGCTGCCGCCACTGCTAACATTAGCACCGCCGCCGCCGCAGGCTGCCAAAATAAAAAGAATGATCACCATGAGGCTTTGTTTTAGGTTTTGTGTCAATATCTGTTTCATATTAAAAATCTCTACATAAATCTTTAAAATCAAGCTTTAAAAAGCTTTGGTGGGCGCTGTTGTGATATAGATGTGCGGCAGATCTTTAACTACTCCAGTGCAAGGGATGACCCCAGTGCAAGGGATGACCCATAAACCATAAACCATAAACCATAAACCTAAACCATAATTAAAGAGCCATGAGATTATTTCTGGTTCAAAACACTGTTAGATTTATTCCCCAAGCTGAAATCCTTAAGTCTTAAGGATGTTTGTAGCACGAAAAGCCAGCCTCATTTTTATTTAACAATGTCTCTTTAACAAAGTCTCAATAGATATTTCCTCATGCACCAGTATTTCATAATTTTCAGGTACTTACAATAGTTTAATAATGCAATAAATGTAATCGTATTTGGCTATAAGATTGAATATATCCGACAAAGTAAGCATTTATTGTGAGTTTGCTCAAAAATATCATGGACGATTACTTAATCTTTAGTCTTTGCAAATCCATTGCCAATTTGTATATATCATTCCTGTTGCCCTGCATGATTTCACTGGTTAATCTGGCTGCTTGTGTCGCAGAATGATCTGCCAATAATATTTTCAGGATTCTGCTGGCTTCTTGAGTATCAAACGGCATCGTTTTACAGCCCTCAATAAGCACAACAAATTCACCTTTACTCAGAGATTTATCACTACACAACCAATCTAGAAGCCCTTGTAGCGTCCCACGCTGAATATGTTCATGTTGTTTGCTCATTTCTTTTGCGATAACAGCCTGTCGTTTAGCGCCGAAACAAATGATCACATCTTCTACACTGGACACTATTCTGTGCGGTGCTTCATAAAAAACCAGCGTTCTGATCTCATTTTTTAATGTTTGCAGCCTTCTTTGGCGGGCAATTCTCCTATTAGGCAAATAGCCTTCAAATATAAATCTTTCAGCAGAAAAACCAGCAACTGAAAGCGCGCTGATTAATGCGGATGGCCCGGGAACTGGAATTACTTTTAATTCTTCTGCGTGGGCTGCAAGTAGTAAATGGTATCCTGGATCACAAATTAAGGGAGTGCCAGCATCCGAGATCAACGCAATAGATAAGCCTGCCTGCAGTTTCTTGATCAATACTGGTGTTTGCATACGTTCATTATGATCGTGATAGGCCAGAATTTTTGTTTCAATGCCGCATTTATTCAGCATAGGCTTGCTATGACGAGTATCCTCCGCCACAATAAGGTCTACGTTTTCTAAAACTTTTTTTGCCCGAGGGCTAAGATCTCCAAGGTTTCCAATGGGTGTTGCGACGATATACAGGGCACCTTTTATAATTGACACACCAAGCTCCGCTTCGCTAATGTGACAACTCATGCCACAGTAATATATAAAATCAAAAGCTTACTTTAATAAAATAATGCGACACAATAAACCAGTCATTCTATTGCTTCTGCTTTCCTTATTAAACCTGATTGTATTGAATTTGTCTGGCTGTGGTTCAAAAATAAGTAAACCTGTTACTGATACTATAGTTACAGAAAGCGAGATGCACGCAAAAAAACTTTATCGGACAGGAAATTTTGATGCTGCCACCAAAGAATATCTAAAACTTGCTAAATCCAATCCTGTTAATCGAATCAATTATCAGTTAAGTGCTACAGGTGCTTTGATTAAAAGCCATAAAATAGATCTGGCGCGTGAGCTTATTGATTCCCTACCACATAGAAAACTAAATGGTGATCAGTATACTCTTAAAGCAATTTATGAAGCACAGATCTCTCTAAGGAAAAATGATCTCAAAAATGCACATGCTAAGTTAAGTATTAATATTTCTTCTAAAACTTCAAAATCTGTACTTGCTCAATTTCATGAAACACGTGCAATAGTACTGCACCTGAAAAAAGAATATTTTGCTGCGGTTAAAGAACGGCTTCTTTTAAATTCCTACCTTGATGATCCTCGGGAAATTTCCATGAATTATCAAAATATTTGGCAAAATTTATCTCAGCTATCTCCGAGTGAACTTCACACATACCGAATAGACAACACCAATACGTTCACTGCCTGGCTGGAACTTGCCATCATCAGCAAAACTATGCTGGAAAATATAGTAAATTTTGAAATCTCGATGACTAGATGGCAACAAAGATATCCTCGCCATCCTGCCTTATTTGAGATAGTTCCAAGACTTGTTTCCAATAAATTAACAAGCCAGCCTTCGCAAGTTGCTCTACTTTTACCTTTTTCAGGAAAATATAACGATGTTTCTATCGCTATACGTGAAGGTTTCATGGCAGCACGGTATGAGTCAAGAGATAACAAACCGATCGTAAAAATTTATGACACTGATGCTGAAAATGTTGTTTCAATATATACACAAGCCATTGCAGAAGGTGCTGATTTTGTCGTTGGCCCACTACAAAAACCAGCTATCGCAAACCTGATGGAACAAGGCGACATTACAGTAACGACACTGGTGCTCAATGAACATAACGGCGATCATAATGTTGCAAACGCATTAAGTTTGTATGGTATCCCCACTGTCATACAGTTTGGCTTATCTCCAGAAACAGGAGCCAAACAAGTGGCACAACGTGCCTGGTTTGATGGACACACCAGAGCAATCAGCATCACAACGGAAGATGAAAGAAGCAAACGTATTCATGATGCATTTGCATCTCACTGGCAAGAAATTGGAGGTAACCTGCTTGAGCAGGTCAGCATTGGAGAAGATATCAATAAACTTATCGACCCTATTAAAAGAATCCTTCACATTCATCAAAGTGAGCAACGTAGCATAGACCTGCGTCATATTTTGCAAAGAAAACTGAAATCAGAGGCAAGACGCAGGCATGATATAGACTTAATCTTCATGGCGGTTCCGCCTGCAATAGCAAGACAACTGATCCCGCAACTGCGTTACTACGGCATTAAAGATATCGCCCTATATTCTATTTCCAATATTTATACAGGCAATGTAAATAAGCGTGAAGATCGTGATATTGATGGTGTCTTATTCGTTGATATGCCTTGGGTGATTGATCAGAAGAACGAATATTCCCCGTTAAAAAGAGCGATTGAACGTTATCAAAAACCTAATCATTTAGCCTACAAAAGATTTTATGCCTTTGGCATAGATGCCTATCGCCTTATCTCCAGACTTGCCGAACTTAGTTTGCAACCAACCCAACAATATGAAGGTAAGACTGGCTATATCAATATCAATGAAGAAGGCAAGGCACAAAGAAGACTAATGTGGGCTCAATTTATTGATGGAAAGCCAGAATTAATAGACGCATTTGATTTTTAATTCATGCCAAGAAATTCAGGAAAAAATTCTTATCAACGGGGGCGTTGGGCTGAACAAACAGCATTGGAATATCTCCTAGCTAAGAAACTCAAACTTCTGGATAAAAATTTTAGATCATTATTTGGTGAAATCGATTTGATCATGCAAGATAAAAATATCATTTTGTTCATTGAGGTTCGCTATAGATCAAGCAATCACTTTCATGCCGCCATAGAATCTATTGATAGAAAAAAATGTGAGCGTATTATATCTACCAGCCACCAATACCTGTATGAAAATCGTAATGCCTCGCATCTAGACTGCAGATTTGATGTTGTTGTTTTATTTGGCACGCAAAAAAATCCAACTATTGAGTGGATTAAAAATGCATTTCAGGCATAATCATTGCGCAGATTAATGAATACTGATAAATTAACACTTTAGCAATTTCCCATCATGGATCTTGTTCAGAGGGTAAAAGAAAATTTTAATGAAAGCATTCAAGTAAAAACTGAAGCTATTGAATTGTTAGCGCCTGTAATTGTTGATGCTGCACAAGCCATGACAAATTGTTTGCTTAATGAACACAAAATTTTATCCTGTGGTAACGGTGGTTCTGCTGCTGATTCCCAACATTTTTCTTCAGAAATGCTAAATCGGTTTGAGATGGATCGCCCCGGATTACCTGCTGTTGCATTAACGGCTGATTCCTCGACTATCACCTCTATTGCTAATGATTACCAATACGCTGAAATATTTTCTAAACAAATAAGAGCGCTTGGGCAAGCAGGTGATATTTTACTGGCATTTAGTACCAGTGGAGAATCCCACAATATTATTCATGCAGTTGATGCGGCTCATGATCGCGATCTGATTGTCATTGCGCTTACTGGTCGTGAAGGCGGACAGCTGGCAGATATGATGAAAAAAAACGATTTTGAACTTCGTGTTCCTAGTTGGTCTACTGCAAGAATACAAGAAGTACATATCATGATTATTCATTCCTTATGTGATTTAATTGATCGCCACCTACTTGGTCAGGAGTAAAACAAAAATGAACATTAACAAAAAATTAATTTTTATCCCTCTAATACCAATGTTATTTTCTGCATGCGCGATTATTGGTATTGGTACAGCTGTAGGGACAACCGCCACTGTTGCTCATGATAGGCGAACAACTGGTACCTTCATCGAAGATTCAGCCATAGAGTTAAAAATAATTAAACGTCTCTACAGGAATGAAGAAATCAAAAAAAGCTCACATATCAATGTAACCAGTTATAACACAATTGTATTAATCACTGGTGAAACACCAATTGAAGAGAATAGAAATCGTATCGTCAATATTGTCAGAGATACACCAAAAGTTACTCGCGTTTATGATGAATTGACTATCGCAGCACCTAGCTCTTGGATAAGTCGTAGCAGTGACAGCCTTATTACTACAAAAATAAAAGTCAAGCTATTTAACCTGAAAGGTTTTGACGCAACACGTATAAAGGTCGTTACCGAAAAAGGTGTAGCCTATCTGATGGGGATTTTGACTAAAGCTGAATCTGATGAAGCCACCGAAAAAGCTCGACAAACGGATGGTGTGCAAAAAGTAGTGAAGATATTTCAGTACATCGACTAGGTAGCGATGAATGAATCTGTTACTTAACAACCGTTAATACAGGTTTTTTCCTACCAGTATTGCTGGATTCTTTTGCTGCAATTTTAGTATTGTTTTCCACTAAAGATTTATCTCCCGAGAACATCATGCCTTGACCGTTTTCTTTGGCGTAGATTGCCATTACTGCATTGATTGGAAGATTAATCATAAAAACCTGACCACTGAATCTGGTTGAAAAATGAATATATTTATCTTCAAAGGCGATTTTTTCAACTGCATTTTGTGCAATATTCAAGACTATCTTACCATTCATAATATGCTGCTTGGGAACTTCAACACCTTCAACTTCTGCATCAACGAGAAGAAAAGAAGTCATTTGATTGTCAATAATCCATTCATTCAATGCCCTGATAAGATAAGGTTTATTTGAAGTCATTAATTTATTATGACGATTGATTTATAGCTATTCGTTTGTGATTATTATTACCAGACACTGTTCGAGACACGCATTTCTTTTTCTGCTTCAGAAATGCTGTTCTGGAAGGTGTCCCTTGCAAAAATCTTTTCTGCATATTCTTTAAGTGAGCGGGTTGATGCTGGTAACTTGACACCGTATTTTGGTAAGCGCCATAACAAAGTCGCCAGACAACAATCAACCAAAGTATATTCATCAGACATAAAATAAGGTTTCTGCATAAATGCTGGCGCAATTGCAGTCAGGTGATCTTTCATAGTTTTTTGTGCACCACTAACTTTTGAACTATCTGATGATTCAATATCATCAATCAAAGAATATAAATCTTTCATAACACGGAAACGTAATTGGCGATTACCTGCCCTAGCAACCGGATCTACTGGCAACAATGGTGGATGAGGAAATCTTTCATCAAGATATTCCATGATAATCTGTTCATCATATAAAATCAGATCTCTGTCAATTAATGTCAGAACAGAATTATATGGATTAATTTCAACCAGCGCTTCTGGACGTTCTCCATCTTCGATATAATTAATTTCAACATTGATATCTTTTTCATTTAGAACCAACCGCACACAATGACTTGCAGAACTAGTGCTATCAGAATACAACACCATTACAGAACGCCTATTGGCTATGCCCGCCATCACACCTCCTAATAAAAATAAGTATTAATGTACATCTTTCCAATATTCCCGCTTCAACATATACACGATGACCAGAAGTATTAAAAAATATAAAATAACTATCACACCCGTTTTCTTGCGTTGTATTTGAGCAGGTTCGCCGATATACACAAGAAAGTTGACTAGATCATTGACCATATTTTTGTAGTCTTTACTGTCTAGTAAGCCCTGGGTTTCTATTTCCAAGTGATCGATTACTTCATGTTGCGTACCATCTTCTGACTCAATCTTTTTAAAGATAGGTTTCTGTATCCCCTGTAACTCCCACAAAACGTGTGGCATCGCCACATCTTTGAATGCCAGATTATTGACACCAAAAGGTCTGGAATCATCACGGTAAAAAGTCATAAAGTAGGTGAACAGCCAATCGGCACCTCTTGAACGAGCGATCACTGATAAATCCGGTGCCGCTGTACCGAAAAATTTCTCGGCATCTATTTTCTGCATTGCAATCATCATAGTATCGCCACTTTTTTCAGTGCCAAACATCAGGTTGCTCTGCAAGATTGATTCTTCAATGCCTAGATCTTCACCCATGCGATTATAACGCATATAGGCAGCTGAATGGCAGCCCATACAATAATTCACGAATGTTTTTGCGCCACGTTGTAACGAGGGCTTATCGGTAACATCCACATCTGCTTTAAAGGAAGGATAACCAGTAGATATCGCTGAAGTAGCCAATGGCCAAAAAAATGCAACAACAAATAAAATTATTGTGCGCTCCATTTTTTAAGTCACTCGATCCGGGACGGGTTTGTCCGTATCGTTTGCTGTATAAAAAGGCATCAACAAAAAGAATAGAAAATAAAGAATCGCAAAAATTCTTGATGCCATTGTCACATTAGGTGTCGCAACCTGCACACCAAGCCACCCCAAGCTAATAAATGTAACTACAAATATTGATAATGCGGTTCTGTATTTCCATCCACGGTAACGAATTGACTTCACCGGACTTCGATCCAACCATGGTAATGCCATGAAGATCAAAGTGGAAGCGCCCATAGCCACGACACCCAGAAGCTTGTCTGGGACAGCGCGCAGGATAGCGTAGAACGGCGTGAAATACCACACTGGCGCAATATGTTCAGGTGTCTTTAGCGGATCTGCCGGGATAAAGTTTGCAGGCTCTAAAAAATAGCCGCCCATTTCAGGATTAAAAAATACTATTAAACTGAAAAAAATTAAAAAAACTACTATGCCCACGATATCTTTGACCGTGTAATATGGATGAAAAGGGATACCATCCAATGGCACGCCACTCGCATCTTTATGTTTTTTGATTTCCACACCATCAGGATTATTAGAACCGACTTCATGCAGTGCAAAGATATGTAATCCAACTAAGCCACAAAGTATCAATGGCACAGCAATGACATGGAAAGAAAAAAAGCGGTTTAGTGTTACATCTGAGACAACATAATCACCTCGAATCCATTCAGCCAACTCAGAACCTACAAAGGGTATGGCACCAAATAATGAAATGATCACCTGCGCGCCCCAGTAGGACATTTGTCCCCAGGGCAGTAAATAACCAAAAAATGCTTCGGCCATGAGGACAAGGTAAATAAATACCCCAGTCAGCCATAAAAGTTCTCTTGGTCTTTTAAAAGAACCATACATCAACCCTCGAAACATATGCAGGTAAACAACGATAAAGAAGGCAGATGCACCTGTTGAATGCATATAACGAATCCACCAACCCCAATCAACGTCACGCATAATGTATTCCACAGATGCAAATGCATCTTCAGCGGAAGGTTTGTAATTCATGGTAAGCCAAATACCCGTGACAATTTGAATGACTAAGACAAATAATGCCAAAGAACCAAAGTAGTACCAAAAATTAAAATTCTTTGGCACGTAATACTTGGCTAAATGCTCATTCCAAGTCTTGGTCAGGGGAAAACGGTCATCTACCCAGACACGCGTATTGTTCAACAATTTCACTCCCTGCTGAACAAACTTACTCATGAACTTGCCCTCACATCATTGCTTGAATCATCACCGATCAATATTGTTGTTTCGTTGATGAACTGATATTTCGGCACCACCAGATTTGCCGGAGCTGGCACACCTTTGAAGACACGCCCAGCAAGGTCAAATTTTGACCCATGGCAGGGACAGAAAAAACCACCTTTCCAATCCGCACCAAAATCATTTTCCTCATTCCTTGCAAGATAGCTCGGGGAACAACCAAGGTGCGTACACAAACCTATCACAACCAGATATTCAGGATTGATGGATCGGTACTCATTTTTTGCATATCGAGGCTGTTGCTCGACATTAGATTTTGGGTCACGTAATACATTGACCATCTGCGCCAAATCGACAAGCGACTCTTCACTCCTGCGTAAAATCCAGACCGGCTTGCCACGCCACTTTTCCACTATCCTCTCGCCTGGCTTTAATCCTGAAATATCTACTTCAATTGGTCCGCCAATTGCCTTGGTCTTGGCGCTTGGTGCTAATGTGGATACAAAGGGTACAGCAGTCGCTAAAACGCCAGCGCCGCCTACAATAGTCGCAGCAGCTGTAAGAAAATGGCGCCGCTTTTTATCTATACCATTATTTTGACTGTCGTCTTGCATCTTACCCACCAGAAAATTCTATTTATGACTCACAAATGATTATTAAAGAACAACTGCAAGTTACTATTATTCTCGCCCAAGTTCGGTAGTATACCATGCTATGTCAAGCCTTTTACTGGAAGGTTGTTAATTTTCTCTGGGCAAATACAAGCACCTCTAGATTTGAAACTAGCGATGAACTTAAAACAAACACTGATTTTTGTGACTCAATTTATTGTTATCGGGCTTGCTGTGGCTGCAGTCATTTTATTATTGCCAAAAAATTTTCCTTTTAACACAGCCAAACAAATAGATTCGTACCACACAGCAATAAAGGCTACCGCCCCTGCAGTGGTAAATGTTTATTCTGGCAACACGTACACAGAATCTAGAAATTCAATCCTGCAAGACCCTCTGCTTAGAAGATTCTTTGAAGAATCCTCTAGAGGCAAGCTCACTGCAAATAGTACAAAGAAAAAAATCGAGAGCAAAGGCTCTGGTGTCATTATGGACACAAAAGGGCACATTCTTACCAACGCACATGTGATACAAGGTGCCGAGAAAATATTTGTAATCTTACGTGACGGTCGGGAAACAATTGCTAAAATCATAGGCATTGATAGTGATACAGATTTGGCCGTCTTGCAGATTGATCTGGACAATCTTCCTATCATCCCCTTAGGTGACTCCAGCCAAATCCGTATTGGTGATGTTGTCCTCGCCATTGGTAACCCTTATGATTTTGGTCAAACCGTCACGCAAGGAATCATCAGTGCCACTGGCAGAAAACGGCTCGGCATCACAACTTTCGATAATTTTATCGAGACCGACGCAGACATTAACCCCGGCAATTCAGGGGGTGCTTTAATATCTTCAGAAGGAAATTTAATTGGGATAAATACTGCCATCTACAAAACCATAGGTGCTTCTCAGGGTATCGGGCTCGCAACTCCAATCAACGAAGCGCTTGAAGTTATGCAACAACTCGTTAAAAACGGACGAGTCGTACGCGGCTGGATAGGTATTCAGGCACAACCTCTGCCCACAGACATAGCAGAAGCCATGGGTTTGATGAAAGGCGGTGTAATAATCTCAGGAGTACTGCAGGGTAGCCCCGCTGCTATTGCTGGTATCAATCCTGGTGATGTGGTCATCAAGATTGAGGGACAAGTCATTATTGACCCACGACAAACCATCGACGCCATCGCTAAACTCGCGCCCACCTCTAAAACTGAAATAACACTTGTACGCGGCTGGAAAGAGCTGAAAATAAATGCCGTTGTTGCTCAACGACCGCCTGTTAAAAGAGGCTAATCTTCTGCTTAAATAATGCTCTGCCCTATATCATGTCCCGTTAATGAACAAAAATAAAAGCATCTGGCTTAATTTCTGTTTGTAAAAACATGCAACAAAGCTAACATAATAACGCCGATTGCAAAGCAACAATACCTAACATGATCTGCATGCCATCTGGAATATCTATTACCTCACGCAAGCTTTGCTTCAAAACACTGGCATCGGGGTCTGGATACCGATTGATTTGGGCACTGGAAATAACCTCCAATATCTTCTCCCGTAATTCGACGGGTATATAGATACAGGTTTTCCATAGCGTCTAGTTTGAGCAAGCCCTCTGCATTAGGCACATAATAAGCACGAGCTGCAAGCAACTCCGGTTTAATCCACTTCTGTAATCGTACTTTTACAGAAAATTTGTTTGGCGTACTTAATAGTGGGTCAAGATTTGATTCGATATTTTGCAGAAAGTGCGTGTGCTGTTAGTCCTTCTCCATGCGCCAATACAGAAGCAGTTGATGCTAGTGAAGATGCAGACTCATCTGTGCACATAATTACTGAAGATCGTTTCTGAAAATCGTACACCCCAAGAGGCGAAGAAAATCTAGCGGTACGCGCTGTCGGCAAAACATGATTTGGTCCTGCACAATAATCACCCAAGACTTCTGCCGCGTAATGTCCCATAAATATAGCGCCGGCATGCCGAATTTTGGGTAATAATGTTTGCGGTTTTGTCACAGAAAGCTCGAGATGTTCTGGTGCAATTTGATTAACAAAAAAAATAGCCTCGTCAATATCTTTAACAAGAATTAAGGCACCATTTTTATCAAGTGAACTTTTGATAATATCTTTCCGTTCCATATCAGGTAACATTCGAGAGATACTTTCTTCGACGGCATCAAGAAAGTCAACTTTTGGGCAAATCAAAATAGCACGAGCCATTTCATCATGTTCTGCTTGAGCAAACAAATCCATTGCCACCCAGTCTGGATTACTTGTCCCATCACTGACAATAAGCACTTCTGATGGACCCGCGATCATATCAATACCTACACTACCAAAGACCTGTTTCTTTGCTGTCGCTACGTAGATATTTCCCGGCCCAACTATCTTATCTACCTTTGGCACAGATACAGTTCCATAAGCGAGCGCTGCCACTGCTTGTGCGCCACCAATAGAGAACACTTTACTAACTCCTGAAATCGCTGCCGCTGCCAAAACCATCTGATTTTTTTCGCCCAAAGGGGTAGGCATAACCATAATAACTTCAGGCACACCTGCAACATGGGCAGGTAAGGCATTCATAAGCACAGATGAAGGATAGGCCGCTTTTCCTCCAGGTACATATATGCCTACACTGTCTAACGGTGTGACTTGTTGTCCTAGCGTATTCCCTTCTTTATCCTGATACGACCATGATTTAAGCTTATGTCTTTCATGATAGTCACGCACTCTTCCTGCTGCATGTTGCAGCCCTTCGCGTAACTCAACCGGGATCGTTTCCAAGGCTTCTTTAAGTTCTGCAGTTGATATTTCAATTTCATCAATGGTCATATCATGTTCATCAAAACGATTGGTGTATTCCAGTAACGCATCATCACCACGTGCTCTGACATCAGCCAGAATAGACTCGACGGTTCGACTAATTTCTACAGAAGGTTCATTCGAATTAGAAAGCAGTAAATTTAATTGTTCATCAAAAACAGTAACAGAACTATCTAAACGACGTAGTTTCATTTTGCATCTACGACTTCTATGAGTTTTCTTATCATTGGCTTAATGAGATCACTTTTCATTTTCATTGCGCCTTTATTGACAACTAATCTTGAGCTGATATCCATGATGGTTTCTACCTCAACAAGGCCATTGGCTTTCAGTGTATTTCCTGTATCAATTAGATCAACAATCTGATCAGCCAAACCCAAAACTGGCGCAAGTTCCATAGAGCCATATAGTTTGATAATTTCTACCTGCTTACCCTGATTGGCAAAATAATTACGTGCAGTGTTAACATACTTGGTGGCAACTCTCTTTCTGCTTGCGCGCACTTTGCCAAAGTTAGTTTCTGTGGCAGGGTTACCTTCATCACTCAGGCACTTTGGTTCTGCAAGAACCATTTTGCACTGAGCAATTTTTAAATCTAGCAGTTCATACAATCCATTACCATCATACTCCAACAACATATCCTTGCCTGCAATACCAATATCAGCCGCACCATATTCTACGTAAGTGGGGACATCTGTTGCACGAACGATAATAATTTGTATATCAGGATGATTTGTTTCTAAAAGCAACTTGCGCGTTGTCTCGGATGCTTCGGTAGGGTAAATATCCAACGCAGCCAGAAGTGGCATTGCATTTTTAAATATGCGCCCCTTGGAAACGGCTATTGTAATATCATTGAACATTAATTAAACTTCCTAGGTTAAACACGTAAACAGAATCAGACAACTCTGCGTATATAAGCGCCAAGTTTCGCCAGTTTTTCCTCAATCGTTTCGTAACCTCTATCAATATGATAAATACGGTCAACAACTGTCTCTCCATCTGCAACCAAGCCTGCTAAAACCAGACTGGCCGATGCACGTAGATCAGTCGCCATGACTGGCGCACCCTCCAAACTATCAACACCGACACTGATTACAGTGTTACCCTCCAGCTTCAGGTCAGCGCCCATGCGTTGTAACTCCTGCACGTGCATAAATCGGTTTTCAAAAACCGACTCTATAACCACACCATTGCCCTTTGCAATACAATTCATTGCTGTGAATTGTGCTTGCATGTCTGTGGGAAATCCAGGAAAAGGTATCGTATGAATGTCTACCGCCTGTGGTCGTCGTCCGTCCATATCTAAAGTGATCGTACTCTCATTAACTTCGATATTAGCGCCCGCTTCTTTTAATTTCGAGAACACTGCATCAAGCAAGCCAACTTTAGTATTTTTTAACTTAATTTTTCCGCCAGTCATTGCTGTTGCTACTAGATAAGTACCTATTTCAATCCTGTCCGGCATAATTTCATAACTTGTACCAGAAAGTTTTTCTATGCCTTCAATTTCAATTCTATCTGTTCCTGCGCCTTTTATCTTCGCGCCCATACTGATGAGACAATTTGCCAGATCAGAGATTTCAGGTTCACGAGCGGCATTTTCAATAACGGTGATTCCCTCCGCTAAGGTTGCTGCCATCATCAAATTTTCTGTGCCAGTCACCGTCACAATATCCATTGTCAGATGCGCTCCTTTTAATTTTTTTGCCGTCGCACGGACATAACCACCCTCAACATGAATATCAGCACCCATGGATCGCAAACCTTGTAAATGTACATTTACAGGTCTTGAGCCAATAGCACAGCCTCCAGGCAATGAAACGTCAGCTTTGCCATATTTTGCTAACAGTGGCCCTAAAACTAAAATAGACGACCGCATTGTCTTCACCAACTCATACGGCGCAAAAAAATTATTGATATTGGTGCTATCGACTTCAAGGTTCATGCGTTCACCAATGGTTAGCTTTGCCCCCATTTGCGCCAGCAAGCCTATGGTTGTTGTAATATCATGCAAATGTGGCACATTACTGAGATTCACTGGATCATCAGCCAGTAATGTGGCAGCCAAAATAGGCAAGGCTGCATTCTTAGCACCAGAGATATTAATTTCTCCTTGCAGTGGTCGCCCGCCTTTTATTATTAACTTATCCATTAGTGACTCGTATTAATCTAGCTTATTTGAATTCCTTGAAGGTTTTTCTGTTGTTGCCACTCTTCTTTAGTGTATGTGTCAATTGACAGGGCATGTATATCACCACCAACCTTATCCCCCAAAGTCTTATAAACCAGCTGATGCTGTTGTACCATGTTTTTTCCTGAAAATTCATCACTAATAACGATGACCTGAAAATGACGCCCATCCCCTTCCACAAATACCTCACAATCAGCAAGCCCTTGCTCGATCTGCTCTTTGATTTCTTCAACCTGCATGTGTCGCTCCTCAAAATCCAATAAAAAAATTAATATAAACAGAAAAATCGGCCTGTGTATTTCTGTTTAACTTAAACAAATCACGAGGCAGTTTACATGATTTAATAAGATTTCAGCATTAAAGAATTGATACGCGAAGGCAAAAGCATTTAATGCTGTTAATTATGTGGTAGCGGATGAAAGATAACAAAAATATCAGATGGCAAGTGTATTATCTAGGGGGATTAATTATATCTGCATTGCGTTCCGACAATCTTTTGATCGTAGAATCAAGTCCATTCTTTTTGATTTCAGAGACAAACGATCCACGGTAAATCTTAACTAGACTGACATGATCAACAACGAGATCAACGATTTTCCATTTACCGCCATTAATACGCATACGGTAATCAACTGATACAGCACCTGTTGCTTTACTCATTCTCGTTTTTACTACGGTCAGATTTGAATCAGGATTTTCTTTCACAGGCAAATATTCTATTGCCTTATTAGAATATCCCAGCAAGGTAGAATATTCCAGAAGAGTCTTGACATAAGTACGAATCAGTAAAGTCCTGAACTCAGAGACAAATTGTTGCTGTTGGGTTGCGGAAGCAGCACGCCAAATCTCTTTACCCAGAACCCATCTTGACATATTAATAAAATCAAAGTTGGGAATAATTACTTCATTCACTAAGTCATAGATCCTTTTAGGGTCAGAATCAAACGCTTCGCGCTCAGTAGACAGTCGCTCAAGCACTGTATCCACAGTATGCATCACCACCTTTTCAGCTGCCTGAATATCCGCTTGCGCTGTGCTGAATAAAAATATCAAATACCCAAAAATTATTGGGGATATTATTTTTTTCATTATTTTTTTCATTAAAAGAACCTTCATCTTAATATATAAGGATGACTTCTTAAATTTCTTCTCCAGTTCATTATCCTGACTGAGCCTCTCAATATTTTGAAATGACCATAATTTAACATAACCCTAATCAATATAAACCTGATAGATATTTTGATCAATGATATTAATTTGGCGAAAAATTATATTTTAATTAGTTCCACTTAAGAAAAAAAGGTTCAAAACGAAAAAATTATTTCACCTCTGCATGTGTATCAGATATGGATGGAATTGTGAACGGCTTCCAGACTAAAATCAATTTTGGCAATAAGGTCAATGCTGCCAATAAGGCAATTAGCATGGCGAATGCTGTCAATATACCAAAATAGATAGTCGGGATAAAATTAGACAAAACCAACATGGAAAACCCGATGATAATAGTAATGGCATTATAGAAAACAGCCTTGCCAATATTTGCATGACAATAATGTAGAGTCTCGATATAATCTTGATTCTTGGTAAATTCCTCCCTGAATCGATATATATAATGGATAGAATTATCCACTGCAATGCCAATCGTTATTGCTGCAATGGTGATGGTCATCATATCAAGGGGAATCCGAAGAAACCCCATCAAGCCGAGAATAATACCCGATGCCAGAATATTTGGGATAATGCCAATAATTGCCAGAGAAATTGAACGAAAAAGCACCAGTAGCATTAAGAAAATCCCAATCATAACCATACCCAGAGTCAAAATCTGAGAGTCAAATAAACTCTGCAACATATTGTTATACAGCACTAAAAGCCCAGAAATGACAATCCGATTTTCAGAAAACCCCAACTTACTGGTTAAATCAGAATGAATCTGTTCGAGCAATTCTTTGCGACGTAAATTTTCAAGAGAATCATGAATACGCAGGTTAATCCGTGCTTCATTATCATCAATTGAGATATAAGGCTCTATCATACTCGACTTCAATGTCGCTGGCATAAACTTATAGGCGATAGCCAATTCAAAGGCATTGAACTCGCCCTGGTTTATATCTTCGCCAACACGAATAAAGGAAGCCAATGAAAGTACCTTGCCAACAGCAGGCAAGCCCTCCAAATAATTATGGATCATTTTGACTTCATTCACTTTATCCGGTGTAAACCAGTAGTCTGCTGGATCTTCATCTGCGCTATCAAAATCAAAGCCATCTTCTTCATCGGAATCATCCTCAATAACTTGATCTTCAATTTCTTCTGAAAATTTCAGAATGATATCAAGAGATGTCGTGCCACCTAATTTATCATCTATCAACTTAAGACCGCGATAGATTTCAGTATCTTTGCTAAAATAATCAATAAAACTATTCTCTACTTCGAGTTTTGAAATTCCGATGATACTGACAATAAATAAAACAACAGATGAAAATAGAATTTTGCCACCGTAGTTCACTGTTAACGCAGACAGAACTGACATTATCTGAAAATTATCTTCCTGTCTTCGTTCAGATTCAGGCTTTTTCATTAGAATCAACAAGGCGGGAAATAAGAAAAAGGTTGTGGCAAATGTAACCGTCAAACCTGTCGTCATCATCCAGCCAAAATCTATGACTGGTTTGATACCGCTCGCGATAAGAGAACTGAAGGCCATGATTGTCGTCAGCGTGGTATAAAAACATGGCCAAACCATCTTTCCGATCATTTTCATGGCCAGATCTTTCTGATTTAAATCAGGGAAATCTTCACATAACTGTCGATAACGAACTATTAAATGAATATTCATCGACATAGTGATAATCAACATCAAAGAAATAAAATTAGAAGATATCACCGTAACATTCCAACCAACAAATCCTAACAAACCAATCATTAACACACCAGCATAAACACAACTCAATAATGGTAATGTTACCCAACGAACATTCCCAAAAATAATACGCAACATAACGACAAGGAAGACAAAAACACCAAAACCAAAGACAGCTAGATCTTTTTTGATAAAAGTAACCATGTCATCGGAGATCATGGTCACGCCACCAAGATGCAACACTCCAAATTTTTCATATTTCTGCATGATTGCACGAATATCAATGATGGTTTTATGAGCTTTTTTATTTATTTCAGTCTTGCGCGCCTGATATTTTTTAGCGATATTTTCGATCTGCAAACTTTCATCCGTTGTCAATGAGCCTTCATCTCGCTTTAAAAGCAGTGTATTTTTCTTGTGTAATAATGCTCGAAATGTGTCATCGCCTTTAAGATTAATCTGCAAAGCAGTGGTACTGCCATCTAAGCTAATGAGCAGCTCCTTGAATATCGGGCTTGTGATCAGTTCGGTCTTAGCTTTTAGCTTATCAATATCCTTAGATTCCAATGTTCGATAATTGCTAACCAGCTCAGATAGTGAGCCCTCTGCCTGTTTTAACAACGGCGCATCCAGTAAAGTAGTAACAGACTCGGTTGATTCCAGTTGTTTCAATTCGTCTCTTAAACTGGCGATGATATGCAGATAACTATCGGAAAATAAATCCTGATTAGGCGTAAAAATAACTAAAAGAAAATCGTTGGTGGCATACCTGTCATTCAATTCACGAAATATTTTTAGATCATTATCATTCTCAAGTAATAAGGCATCCGCTGAAGCATCCAGCTTAAAATCTTCTACATGGGAAACAAAGAAAGCGAATAGCAAAAGTAATAAAAATATAGTAAAAATAGGATGATTAAATACCATGCTGCGATAGCAATTTTTTATAAAATAAATCATGAGTATCTTTTCAGTATTATCTTGTCATTATTATTGATGGCGAAAATGGCGAAACTCCTCCTTACCCCATATTTGGGAACGTATAATTCTCATTGACAGACCTTACTGAGTCAACCTGCATTGACAACAAATTAGCCTTACCGATAATTGCCTGCTTGTCGATAATAGAATACAGTTATAATCCTCTATAATCTCACATGCGGTGAACTTGCAGAATCTTATGACAATAAGGCTATTGATTACTGGTGGCACCATCGACAAGCAATACAATGAATTGAATGGTGAGCTGATATTTACTCAATCTGGCGTTCAGAATATGCTATCGCAAGGCAGAGTCAAGCTGGATATTTCATACGAAACTGTCATGTTAAAAGACAGCTTGGATATGGATGATAATGACAGACAGAAAATTCTAAGCTCCTGTCTGGGCTGCAATGAATCTAAAATAGTCATTACCCATGGCACTGATACTATGGTTGAAACCAGTCAGGTGCTTGGTGCCAAAGTAAAAGACAAAACGATTGTTCTGCTTGGCGCAATGATGCCTTACCAATTCAAAAAATCTGATGCCTTATTTAATCTGGGTTGTGCTATAGCTTCCGTGCAAACTTTAAAAAATGGTGTCTATATCACCATGAATGGCAAGCTGTTTCAGCATGATGAGGTTTTTAAAAATAAAACTATTGGTGAATTTCAACGGCACAAAATCTGATTTGCCTCTGACACCAAGATAATTTACAAGCGATTCCGTCCTGTTCTTATTTGAATTTCCTTAACTGATCATTTCCGCTTAAGGTCACGATAAAAATTTTCATGCGACCCTAGTTCAAGCAATTCTAACAGAGTGCCTTTTTCTTTAACGCGGTAGGCCAATAAATATTGCTGCGCATTATGCCTGTGCTTATAAACCTGCACACCGGATAAATCACCCGCTTTCATTGCGCCTATATCAGGATCGCTCATAATTTCCTTAATCGCCTTATCAAGAGATTTTTTTTCATCAACCTTAAGTTTTTTAACTCTGCCACCAAAAAAATCTGGTTTGTTCAACCTTCATTATTTAATTCTCGTTATTCAATTTTCATCCAAATTGATATTGAGACACATCACCAACATCGCTTTCTTCTACCGCTATTAAAATATCCTTAACAAAACCCAGAGGTAAATCTGGATTTTCTTCCGCGATTTTTCCTATCCTCGCCCAGTATTTAATCTGGCGTGGCGGTGTTCTATAGTGAATTTTAGCGTGCGCAGTAGCATCTGCAACCAATTCATCAGACAGTTTTATTGCCTTGGCCATAAAGCTACCCCCCATCTCGGGTTTTTAACTCATTTCGATTGTTATACAATAAGGTTTCTTTTTACAACCTTTAGATACTTTTTTTAGCCTGTACTTTAAAGATAAAATATCTTAACTGGTAAGAGGCGAGATGAATGACAAACAAAAATCTAAATTACAATCTAACCTCGCCTGCAACAACACGCTGCAAAACCTTAGAATAAAGCTCATGCTCAACCTTCAGAACCCTTGCTGCCAATGTTTCTGGGGTATCGCCCGCTTTCACATAAACTTTTTTCTGTGCCAAAATTCTACCCTCATCGTACTCGCCATTTACCAGATGGATAGTGACTCCGGTTTCAAAATCGCCCGAGTCAAGAACAGATTTGTGCACATGATTCCCAAACATTCCTTTGCCGCCGTATTTGGGTAAAAGAGATGGGTGGATATTGAAAATCTTACCTTGGAATTCTTCGAGTAAATAAGGACTAATCTTCTTCATATAACCCGCAAGAATGATCCATTCCACAGCGTGGGATTTTAATGTATCTGTGATCACACTATCAAGTTTTTCCGGATGTGTCCGTGTACTCAAATGAAATGCAGGAATTTGCTTTTCACGCGCGTACTCCAGTGCGCCTGAATCTGAATTATTACTTATCACCACAGCAGGTTCAGCATCAAGGTTGCCTGCTTTACAATGATTGAAAATGGCGATCATATTACTGCCGTGACCGGAAGCTAAAAAACCAAGCCTTATTTTTTTCTCTATAGAATTCACGAAAATGTCTTCACATTAAATCCCAGTTGTTGCAATTTTACAATTAAGATTTTCCTGTTGGCAGGCAAATGCAATAGCGTCGTTGGAAACTCCCTTCTTACGGGGTAATTTTTCCTTAGTGCATCAAAGTAATGGCCACGTTGTTCAACATCAACTTCAGGTAAGCATTTTAACGCGACGCTGTCGCTCCTGACATCATAACTTGCTAGAACAGCCATTCGTATCACATCTTTATCATCTGATGCAGACGTAAAAGGTAACAAAAGACTATTAGCATCAGGCAACTTAAGGGCTGAATTCCACTTGTAATCCAATTTAAAAAAATTACAAATAGATTCAAAAATCATCTCTATTGCACAAAGCTTCCCATCAGTGCTATAGCCAGCGATATGCGGCGTACCTATGGCACTTTGTGCAAGTAAATCTAAATCAATATCCGGCTCATCTTTCCAGACATCCAATACCACTTTCATAGACCCATGACTTGCCAGATGATTTTTTAACGCAACTTCATCAATGACTCCGCCACGCGCAGTATTTAATAAAATGACATCGTCATTTAATTGACTTAAGAATATTTTATCAACCAGATTATGCGTTGGATAAGATCCATTTTTTGTCAAAGGAACATGCAGGGTGATAATATCCGCGGGAAATAATTCTTGAAGATCACGATATTTTTCACCAGCGTCTATGTCATTTGCACATGCATTTTTTAATGGTGGATCATTTATAATAATTTTAACGCCCATTGTCTCAAGCAACTTAACGACATTAGAACCCACCTCACCACAGCCAATGACCCCGATAGTTTTATCTTGAAAATTAAAATCGTACTGATCTGCAAGAACAAAAAGACTGCTAAAGATATATTCAGCGACAGATCTGGCATTACTGCCTTGCGCATGGGCAAAACCGATGTCGTTTTCTTGTAAATAACCTAGATCAATATGGCTCAGACCGCTGGTGACCGAAGCAACAAACTTAACATCGCTGCCTTCAAGTAAATTTGCATTAACAGCAGTGACAGACCGCACCAAAAGAACATCCGCATCCTGAATGCTTTCAGCGGTCATTTCACGCCCATTACAAATCGTTACTTTTGCGAATTCTGAAAACGCTTGCGCTGCATAGGGGATTTGTTGATCAGCAACAATTTTCATCAGAAAAATAGCTTTAGTTTCTGATTAAGTAGAAAAAATTACAGCGATAAACTGTGTCACTCAGCATCTATCATTTTCTAGGTATAGCTTTTCTGATCTACGCCTTCTTTCTTTACAGGCATCAAGCCTTCTTTAGTAATACCCAAAAACAGAGTTACCGGACTTGCCACAAACATAGATGAATAAGTTCCGATCAAAACACCAATAATCAATGCGGTTGAAAACCCATGAATGATTTTACCGCCAACAAGAAACAGAGCCATTAATACAAGCAAAGTTGTAACAGATGTCATAATAGTTCGACTAAGTGTCTGATTTAATGAAGCATTTATTACTTCAATCGGAGTTGCTTTACGCATTTTATAGAAATTTTCACGAATGCGATCAAACACCACAATAGTATCGTTTAATGAATAACCAATCACAGCCAGTAATGCTGCAAGAACAGTTAAATCAAAAGCCATCTGCATGATTGAAAATATACCGACAGTAATGATGACATCATGAATCAACGCAGCGATTGCTCCGAAAGAAAAACGCATCTGAAAACGCAAAGCGACATAAATAAGAACCCCTAGCAAAGCATATAACATCGCCAAGCCCCCATCTTCTATCAGCTCATCGCCAACCTGAGGCCCGACAAATTCAATACGTCGCATTTCTACTGTCTGCCTATCGGAACGTAATAGCTCAATAATCGCACCACCAATTTCTGCTATGTTGACATCTTCTTTTGGTGCAACACGAATCAAGACATCACTGGCACTACCAAAATATTGAACAGTTGCTTCACTAAACTCTGAAGCAGCTAGAGAAGCACGAACACTTTCAAGATCAACCGCCTCATTGTAACCAACTTCAACCAACGTCCCGCCTGTAAAATCAATACCAAGATTCAAACCATTTACGGCAAGTGAAACGATAGAAAAAACAAGCAGAGTAGAAGAAAATATTATGGCAAGCTTACGCTTACTCATAAAATCAATGTTTAATTTTTCTTTTAAAAGTTCCATTCTTCTAGTCTCACTCTTCAGTAGTCTGGCAGCACTAAATTCTTAGTTTATCTAACTTACATCCGCCATAAGTTAAATTAACAAATGCGCGCGTCACCATAATGGCAGTAAACATGGAACAGACAATGCCTAAAGACAGTGTCACCGCGAAGCCTTTAATTGACCCAGTTCCAAAACTAAACAGCACTATTGCTGCAATTAAGGTTGTAATATTGGCATCAGCAATGGTTGAAAATGCTTTCTCATAACCTGCATGGATGCTAGCTTGTGGAGAATTTGCATTGCGAATCTCTTCGCGAATACGCTCAAAAATAAGCACATTGGCATCCACCGCCATACCCACCGTCAATACAATCCCGGCAATACCTGGCAAGGTCAATGTTGCTTGTAATAAAGACAGCAGAGAAATAATTAATACTAAGTTTAGAGTCAATGCAATATCAGCAAACAAACCGAATACACGATAGTAAATTATCATAAAAATCAATACCAGAACAAAACCAATCTTCACTGAATTAAAGCCTTTGGCGATATTGTCTTTGCCCAAGCTTGGACCCACGGTACGTTCTTCAACAATTTCTATAGGTGCAGCCAGCGCGCCAGCGCGCAGTAATAAAGCTAGATTACGGGCTCCCTGTGTTGAGTCCAAGCCTGTGATGTGAAATCTTTTGCCTAGCTGTTCCTGAATTGTCGCAGTATTAATGACTTCCTCAACTTTTTTCCTTTTCTTGATCTTCTCTCCGTACACATCTATGGTCTCTGTCTTGGTTTCTATAAAAACAACAGCCATACGCTTACCGACATTATCGCCTGTTGCATTACTCATTTGTTTGGCGCCTTTGCCATCCAAAGTAATAGAAACATCAGGACTGCCAAAGCGTTGATCAATGCCGGATGCTGCATCAATAATAGATTCACCAGTTAACATGATGCGTTTCTTCAATAGCACCTGCCCACCACTTCTGTTCTTGTAAAGACGTGAGCCTGCAGGCACTGGTCCATCGATAGCATCCTGAAGGGAATGCTCATCATCGACTAAGCGAAATTCCAGTGTCGCCGTTGCGCCAAGAATTTCCTTCGCCCTTGCAGTATCCTGAACGCCAGGCAATTGCACTACAACACGTTTCAGTCCCTGTTGTTGAATCACAGGCTCGGCAACACCCAGTTCATTAACACGCTTTCTTAACGTGGTGATATTTTGTTGCAGAGCATTTTTCTTTGTCTCTTTAACCACATCGGAGTTTAGTATTAAACGGGTTTCTGGTTCTTCCGTTTCTATTTTAACAACCTCCAGATCGCGAAAATTATCTTTGGTTAGTTTGTCACCGTCTATTTTCTGGACAATATCACGATACCTCACCAGCAAGCCGCCTTCATTTTCCCGGGTAATGGTTTTATAACGCACCTTGTTTTCACGCAAGAGTGTGCGTATATCTGAAACATAACGCTCTTCTGATGTTTTAATGGCAGACTCCATATCGACTTCCATCAGAAAGTGAACGCCGCCCCTTAAATCAAGACCAAGAAACATGGGTTCTGCGCCTAAGTTTCGTAACCAATCAGGTGTGGCAGGGGCAAGATTTAGTGCCACAACATAGCCGGCTCCCAGTTCTTCTTGCAAGGCATCCCGAGCTTTTAATTGGGTTTCTTCATCAATAAAGCGAACCGTCAATAAACCTCCAACTAATTCCATAGATGCAGGTTTTATACCCGCATCATCTAATGCAATGTTGACTTGCAACTCAGTCAATTCGCTGACTTCTTCTGCAGCACTTGGCGCAGAGATTTGCACTGCAGGTGCACTACCATATAGATTCGGCAGGGCATAGAACACACCCACTGCCATAACAATAAGTATGAAAATATATTTCCACAAAGAATAACGATTCATAAATCTATCTAAATCTGTTTTTTGTCTTAAAGTATTTTGATTGTGCCCTTAGGCATGATTACTGAAACGGCATTCCTCTGTATTTTAATCTGAACCTCTTTGCTAACTTCAAGCAAAATGAAGTTGTCACCAACTTCCCTAACTTTTCCCAGTAGACCCCCCGTAGTTACAACTTCATCACCTTTGGCGAGTGCTGCAACCATGATTTTATGCTCTTTTGCTTGCTTCATTTGTGGCCTGATAAGAAAGAACCAAAATACGGCAAAGAGAATAAATAATGGTAAAAGACTCATGATACCGCCCTGTGCAGGTGCGTCCGCAGCCCATGCATTATTGGTAAAAAACTCTAGCATTTCCTAAATGTTTCCTAATGTTATTTGGACTAACAAAAATTAAAGCGAGTAATTATGCCACAATGTGATTATATTTGGTGCGTTTTGCGTAAAAATCTGAGACAAATTTATCCAGAGCCTGACAGCTAACCGCTGCGCGTAAACATTGCATCAGTGAATGGTAATAATGCAGGTTATGAATCGTATTCAATCGTGCGCCTAAAATCTCGTTAGTCTTGTCGAGATGATATAAATATGCACGGGTGTAGTTTTGGCAAGTATAACAAGAGCATTCCTTGTCCACTGGCTCAATACTATCTCTGTTTACTGCATTGCGAATCCGTACCGAACCCGACGTTGTGAATAGATATCCATTTCGAGCATTACGAGTCGGCATAACACAATCAAACATATCTACTCCACGGTAAACTGCTTCGACAATATCTTCTGGCGTACCGACGCCCATGAGATAACGCGGTGCATCTACAGGTAAATTATGTGTAACGCCCGCTAGTATTTGCAACATCCTTTTCTGTGGCTCACCAACCGAAAGCCCGCCAATAGCATAGCCATCAAACCCGATATCCAGCAAACCTTGCACCGAGGCTTGACGTAGTTCTGGATACATGCCGCCTTGGACGATGCCAAACAATGCTGATTTATTGTTGCCAGCATGCGCAGCCTTTGAACGCGCAGCCCATCTTAATGACAGTTCCATTGAGGCTTGGGTTTGCTTTTCTTCCGCCGGGAAAGGTGTGCACTCATCAAAAATCATAACGATGTCCGAACCCAGAGAATGCTGCGCCTGAATCGCAGCTTCTGGACTAAGGAAAATATTATCGCCGTTTACTGGAGATTTGAAATGCACTCCTTGCTCAGTAATTTTTCGTCGCGCAGCTAAGCTGAATACCTGAAAGCCGCCAGAATCTGTCAATATCGGGTAAGGCCAATGCATAAATTCATGCAGACCGCCTTGCTGCTTTATGATCTCAGTCCCTGGTCGCAGCATTAGATGGAAGGTATTGCCTAAAATAATCTCGCTACCAAGTTCGCGCAATTCCTCCGGCGTCATCGCCTTCACAGTGCCATAGGTTCCCACAGGCATGAACACAGGTGTTTCTACCGTACCTCGATCAAAAATCAATCGTCCTTGGCGGGCATTCTGATCAGTATTTAATAATTCAAATTTCATATACTAACAATCTTTTATTTTTACCCTTAATCCTTAGCTCTTCGAAATGAACATAGCATCACCATAACTAAAAAAACGATAGGCTTTATCTATCGCATGCTGATAAGCATCCATTATATTATCTCGGCCAGCAAATGCAGAAACCAACATTAACAAAGTAGATTCTGATAAATGAAAATTGGTGATAAGCGCATTCACTACTTTAAATTTATAACCAGGATAAATAAAAATATCAGTCTCGCCTTGGTATGGCTTTAATGATCCAGATTGCGCCGCCGTCTCCAAGCACCTGACAACAGTGGTACCAACAGCAATGACTCGACCTCCTCTACTTTTACATTGCTTAATTTTTTCACAGACGTCCGATGATACCTCGAGGTATTCGCTATGCATTTGATGATCTTCGATATTATCAACCCGAACAGGTTGAAACGTACCAGCACCAACGTGCAAAGTGACAAAAGCACTGTCAATCCCCTGCGCTGTGATTTCTCGCATAAGTTCGTGAGTGAAATGTAAGCCCGCAGTTGGTGCAGCAACGGCGCCAAGGTTTTTTGCATAAACCGTTTGATACCTATCCTTATCCTCTACATCATCATCACGTTGAATATAGGACGGCAACGGCATGCGCCCAACCTGCTGCGTGAGGGACAAAACGCTCATCTCACCAAGCACATCAAGGATAAACATATCATCCTGTCTTTCTATCAATTCAAGTTTTATATCATCCTGTAAATGAATCAAATTACCTAAACTTGGTGATTTGCTTGCACGAATCTGTGCCAACATCCGCCTGTCGCCTAAAGTTCTCTCTAATAGAATCTCAATCTTGCCTCCTGTTTCTTTATGACCAAGCAATCTTGCGGGAATCACCCGAGTATCATTAAAAACCAGTAGATCACCTGTCTTTAACAAATCAAGCAGGTTGGAAAATTCAAGGTCTGTTAATCGTCCAGATGAACATTCCATTGCTAACAATCGGCTACTGTCCCTTTGCTCACTTGGAAACTGAGCAATCAGCTCTTCGGATAATTGGTAGGAAAATTCATTTCGTCGCATAAGGTGCGATGGTATCAAAATTCAGTTAGAAGACAGCAATAAAGAGGTTTTAACGTGGGCTAAGTTTACATATACTTAAAGCACTTACCAAATGACAGATATTTTCAGGGAAAAATTGGTAGACTGAAATTGTTAAACTAAAAATAAGTAGCTTATGCACAAAAAAAGCATAAACGCCATGGAGACAGGATTTTTGCCAAGGATCGCATCGGCTGCAAAAATGACTGCGTCTTATGATATCTAATTGCTATGATTAATAAGTATGAATTTGTTTTTATCTTGCTAAAAACTTGCAAAAATTTATGCCAGTGTGGTGGAATTGGTAGACACGCGTGACTCAAAACCACGTTCCTTCGGGAGTGCCGGTTCGATTCCGGCCACTGGTACCAGTTTACAATCCAATGACGGTTTCTCAGAGTTAGTATGCACTATGGACAACAAACAAATAATTACAAACTTAGAAGATAAAATTGCAAAATTAGAAACTGAGAATACCGAATTAAAGCAACAGAAAAAGTATGGTTTGGTTTGGGAGGATAAGCCCGAGGCTTTTGATGAACAATCGCAACAAGCCTATCCCGTTTTAAGCAAAAAAGCAGATAAAAAATACCCTGATATCAATAAACCAAGCAGTAAGGGCAACCAACAGCCGCATATTCTAATAGAGGGTGATAATTACCATACCCTGAGTGTTCTTAATGTAACTCATCAAAAGAAAATAGATGTTATTTATATTGACCCTCCTTATAACACTGGAGCTAGAGATTGGAAATATAATAATGACTATGTAGGCAAAGATGACGAATACCGACACAGCAAATGGCTGTCTTTCATGGAAAAACGATTAAAATTGGCTAAAAATATTCTTTCTCCTAGCGGTATAATTTGCGTAACTATTGATGATTGTGAAATGCCAAGATTGTGGTTATTAATGGAGACAATTTTTAGTGAATTTAATCATTTGGGTTCTGTGGTTATAAGAAACAATCCGAAAGGAAGAATGACTAAGAGGAAATTTTCTCTTGTACATGAATACGCTTTATTTTTTGGCTGCACGAAAAATTCGTCTATAAAGAAATTGCCTGTAGTCCCTTCGCAGAAAAGTCATAATTATAAAAAAGATACGGACGGCACTTGGTATCTTCCTGTCAATCTCAGAAAACAGGGAGTGGACAGTAATGCTTTAAATAAAAAAGGCAAACTGTCTAATAGATATTACCCTATATACTTTGATCCTAAGACCGAGAAAGTTAGTTTATCTGAAAAATTAAAAATTAAGATATTACCTAATGACACAGAGGATAAACAAAGAATTTGGCGTAAAGGTAAGGATGTAATTGATAAAATGTATAAAAATGGCGATTTATGGGTTAAAAAAACCAAACACGATTATCAAGTTTATTTTAAGTTTAGAGGAGGTTTGGATGGACGACTATCTCAATCAGTTTGGTATGATTCTATATTTTCAGCAAGTGATTATGGCACGAGAACACTTGATAAAATACTCGGGGAAAGAGAGATTTTTCAGTATCCCAAAGCAACTGGAGCAGTTAAAGAAGCGATACTAGCATGTAGCAACAAACAAAACGCAATAGTCTTAGATTTCTTTGCAGGCTCAGGAACAACCGCACATGCTGTTTTAGAACTCAATAAAGAAGACGGCGGGAATCGTCAGTGCATTTTAGCGACCAATAATGAAAATGGCATTTGTGAGGATATTACTTACCAGCGGGTAAAACGAGTCATTGAAGGCTACACCACACCAAAAGGTAAAGTCGTTGAGGGCATAGGTGGAGCATTGCATTATCTAAAAACTGATTTTGTGCCCAAGGAGAAGATGGATGAGATCACCGATAATGATAAAATTATCTTTTCTTATCGTGTTGGCGTGGTACTGGCATTAAAGGAAAATACTTTTAATGAGATTAAGGCTAATGATTCTTATCAAATATTTACCTCCGAAATAAAAGCAACTGGTATTTATTTCTCAGAAAATACAAACTCATTATGTGAGTTAATAGATTTTCTTGTGGGGCTGGACAAGCCTTGCAGGCTATATTCTTATCCTCACTTATCAACTGATGATTTTACAGAGTTTGATAATATTACTCTAACCGAGATCCCCAATCATATTTTAAAGATTTACCAAACCATTGGAGTGATTTAGTGTTTTTAAAACAGTTTCAAGAAGATGCGATTGCAGAACTAAAACAAGCTTTTTTTGAATTATACAAAGCGGGCAAGCCTAACGCTTTTTTAACCTTTAAGTCGCCAACTGGCAGTGGTAAAACCGTCATGATGGCAGAATTTTTAAAACAAATATGCAGTATTAATGGTTTTTTTGATGCGGATATGGCTTTTGTCTGGATTTCCAAAGGAGAATTAGCCACACAATCCAAGCACAAATTGGCTGATTATTACAATGGACATAGCAATCATCTATTGGATTTAAACGACTTAAATAATGGTTTTTTAAAAGAACACGAAATATTTTTTGTTAATTGGGAAAAAATTATCTCAAGAGCAAGAGAAAATAAAAAATTACGCACTGATGGCGAGGCAAATATTTCATTTGATACCTTCATTAAAAATACTCACCTAGAGAACCGCACCATTGTGATGATCGTTGATGAATCACATCTTAATCTAAGTACTGAACTTGCCCAAAAAATTACCAATATTATTAACCCAAGAATATCTATTTATGTTTCTGCTACACCAGAGCATATACCTGATATGTTGCAAGCAGATAATGATGAGGGGAGATTGGTACAAATTAACAATAATGAAGTTGTGGCTGAGGGTTTAATTAAAGAAAGTATTAAAATTATGCCTAAAGAGGAGGTGGAGGCACAAAATACTGCACAGGATTTAGATAAATTATTATTAGATTTAGCCTTAGAAAAACAACAACAATTAACACAAGCGTATCAAGCCATTGACGCTGATATCAACCCATTAATTTTAATTCAATTACCCAATGACGAAAAAAATAAACCCACTGATGACGGGCAAAATAAATTAGAGTTATGTAAAAGATATTTACAAGAAAAGAACATTAACTACTCAATTTGGCTGAGTAATAAAAAAGAAAATTTAGCGAATATTGTTAAGCCGTATTCAATGGTTAAGGCGTTAATTTTTAAACAGGCTATTGCCACAGGTTGGGATTGCCCTCGTGCTAGCATTTTAGTGTCTTTTAGAGAGATGAGAAACCCAGTATTTAAAACCCAAGTTTTAGGGAGAATATTAAGAATGCCAGAGGCAAAACATTATAAAAATCCTGAGTTAAACCACGCTTATTGTTATACCTCTTATGAAAAACAAGAAATATCGGATGCTACGCCTAGAGACGGCGAAAACCTACCAAAATACTTGATTGCCAAACTAAAAATAGGCGTAGATAACGTAAATTTATCATCGGTATTTTTAGGGAGAACAAGTTATAATAATTTAGCTTGGACATTCCAGAAAACATTCCTTGAGATGGCTAATGAATATTTTAATCTCACAGAGGATGATGCATCAAACTACACTAATGCTGCCAGTAAATTAAATAATAAAGGTTTTGATATCACAAAAACTAATATTACCAACCAATTGATTATTGATGCAGATATTGCAGTTTATGATGATTTTATTAGAGAATTAGCAGGAGATGTGGATTATCTAACACATGCATCATCTTACAACGATGTGCGTAAATTTTATGAATTATTACTTTATAAAGAATTATCTAATCAAGAGGAGAACTCTAAATTTGGCAATGTTTCGCGTTCATGGGTAACTCTAAAGCAAGCATTTAATGTTTGGCTTAGACCTTATATAGAAGATGATCAAAAACGCTATGCTGCTATCAGCAATGACTTAAATAAAGAAACGGGCAGTGTTTTAAAGAAAGTTATTGAGGAAGCTTTGTCGGCTTATAAGCCTATTAGGGAAAAAGAAATTGCAAAAAAAGCAGAAAAGGAAAGGCAGGAACTTGATTTTAAAATACTGGCAGAATATCACTATAGTGATAATCACCAAGAATACACAGCAAATAAATATGTGTTAGATAAATGCTATGTAGATAGTCAAGGTGATGAGGAAACTTTTATAGATTTTTTAGAGCAACAAGATAATATAGATTGGTGGTATAAAAATGCTGATAGCGGGCGTGAGGCATTCGGCATAGAGTATAGAGACAGTCAGGATATAAATCGTGTTTTTTACCCAGATTTCATTGTTAAACAAGGTGACAGAATTGGTATTTTTGATACCAAAAGCGGCATTACTGCCGAAGTTGCTAAACACAAGGCAGAAACATTACAAAGATATATTACCAATAATTCTGGCACGCAGACTTACAAAGATGCCAGTGATAATTTTATTACGAAAAAGCAAATATTATGGGGCGGAATTGTTAAGTTAGCACAAAATGGTATTTTTAAACTAAATGACAATGAGGAATACGATACCAATAGTGATTGGTACCCATTAGAATTTGATTGATCAATATCCCTAAATCAAAACCAAACTTAAAAATCAGGCAGCCTGTACCGGGATATGATTATTGATATGGGTAATATTGTTTTCTTTATCCATGTAGATAAGCGTTGGCTTATGGCTTGCAATTTCCTTTTCGTCCAATCTTGCATAGCTGCAAATAATCACTCTGTCCCCTGGGTTTGCTTTGTGGGCGGCGGCGCCATTTACGGAAATAATACGTGATTTTCTTTCAGCATGAATGGCATAAGTGGTAAAACGCTCACCATTGGTAATGTTGTAGACTTGGATTTGCTCATATTCATGAATTCCAGCCTTTTCTAACAAGACACTATCAATGGCGCAGGAGCCGTCGTAGTCTAGCTTCGAATGTGTGACACTGGCCTGATGAAGTTTTGCTTTAAGAACAGTAAGTTGCATACTTAATTATGACTTTGTTTTTGTATTTAAAGCACCTAGACTGAAGCAATAATTTACGATGGATAAGATTATGGCGGAAAATTTCCCACTCTTCAACGCTTGATTTGGATATTATCAATAAGTCGCGCCTTACCAAGCCGTGCTGCTGCTAATACAAGTAATTGTTTGCCTGTTGGCTCACCCAGATTCGATGTATTTCTGATGTTCAAATATTCTATTTTAAAGCCTTTGCTTTCAAGATGAGCGATAGCACTGGCCTCAAGTTTTTGATAATCATCCTTTCCAGATTTCACTGCCTCGGCTACCTCTAACAGTGCTTTATAAAGCTCGGCAGCAATTTTTCTTTCCCGTATGTTAAGGTAACGATTGCGAGAGCTTAATGCCAAACCATCTTCTTCCCTGACAGTCTCTACAGCAACGATCTCAATCGGGATATGTAGATCAGTTACCATTTTTTTGATTACCAGAAACTGTTGGTAATCCTTGTTTCCGAAAAAGGCGATATCCGGCTGAACTATATTCAACAATTTACTGACGACTGTCGCAACACCAGTAAAATGCCCGTGCCGAAATTCACCACAAAAAATATTGCCAAGCCCCGGCACAAGCACCTGAGTTTCGCATTCGAAACCGTCAGGATACATTTCATCAATTTCGGGAATAAATATTAGATCTGGCGAAATAGCACTCAGGTGTTCAACATCATCTTCAATTGTACGCGGATAAGTTTCAAAATCTTCTCCCGCAACGAATTGTGTGGGATTTACAAAAATAGAAACTACTGTTTTATCAGACACAGTCTTTGCTTTCTTGACCAATTGCAGATGTCCTACATGTAAATTACCCATAGTCGGCACCAATGCCACCGATTTACCTAGTTGATGCCAAGCTCGCACACAACTTCTGAGTGCTTTTATTTTAGTAAGCTGTTGCATTAATTAAACTGATGTTCTATCGCTGGGAAATCACCTGACTTTACAGCAGTAATGTATAAGTCAACAGCAGTTTGGATTGAAGACGACACTGCAAGAAAATTTTTTGATGATTTCGGTTGGCGACCTGATACCCCTAAAAGATCATATATAACCAAAACCTGACCATCACACTCTAACCCTGCGCCAATACCGATCACTGGAATCCGAATTTCGGTAGTAATACTTGCTGCCAATACTGAGGGAACACATTCAAGCACCAACATGGAAGCACCCGCTGCTTGTACTGCCTGCGCATCTAGTTTTATCTGTTTTGCCGAAGCAGGATCCCTGCCTTGGACTTTATAACTGCCAAGATTCTCTATGGATTGTGGAGTTAAGCCTAAATGGGCGCACACAGGAATATCATGGGCAACAATATGTCGTATCATATCGCAGACACTGCTATCTCCTCGTTCTAATTTGACAACATCTGCACCACCTTCTTCAATCAAACGTCTGCTATTACTCAAAGCTTGTTCAGGATTCAGATAACTTTTATGCGGCATATCGCTAATAATCATGGCACTCTTTGAACCTTTGACAACTTGCTTGGTGTGGTAAATCATATCTTCCATGGTGACATTCAAAGTATTGTCTTCGCCATGCAAAACCATGCCCAAAGAATCACCCACTAAAATAATTTCAATACCTGCTTCATCAAGCACAGTCGCGAAACTTGCATCATAAGCCGTTAAAGAAACTATCTTTTCCCCAGCAGCTTTCATTTCAATCAATCGTGATATGCTAACTTTTGTCACGCAATTTCCTTTGGATTGAAATAGTGTTTGCCTGTTTTTAGGCAACAAATCTGTTCTAACAGCATGGCATAATGATCTGTATTGTTAACCAAATCAAAATCATCCGTATTCACAATAAGCAGAGGTGATTTATTATAGTGATAGAAAAAATCTATATAGGCATTGGTAATTTTAGTCAGATACTCTTCGCTTATATGCCTTTCATAATGGATACCTCGATCTAAAATCCTATTCAGTAAAACCCGAATTGGTGCCTGCAAATAAATGACCAAATCAGGAATAGGTGCCTCGAACATTACTCGATTGTAAACCTCCTGATACAAATCAAACTCATTTTTCTTTAGTATCACTTCGGCAAATAGCCTGTCTTTATCAATCAGGAAATCTGAAATTTGAGTCGGCCTAAACAAATCTGCTTGACGAAATATTTCAAGTTGCTTGGTGCGCTGAAATAAAAAATAAAGCTGTGTCGGCAATGCTGCAGTTTCCGTGTTTTCGTAGAAACGTTCAAGAAAAGGATTTTCCGTAGGTAATTCAAGCATCATATCCGTTTTAAAGGTTGTCGCAAGACGCTTGGCCAGCGATGTTTTCCCAACACCAATCGAGCCTTCAACAACAATATAATCGGGTTGTTTTTGTCCGTTCATTTCTTAAATCAATTTTACTGGATCATCGATATTATTTTCCTGCAATAAGCTACTAATTGCACCCACACCAGGGATTATACAGTCAGAAAATATTTCATTCAGTGGCAATAACACAAACCTGCGTTTGTACATTTCGACATGAGGAACTTGCAAACGATCATCATTAATAATCTCATTACCAAATAACAGAATATCCAGATCCAAAGTCCTCGCGCCCCATTTTATCTTTCTTTCACGCCCTTGATCATTTTCAATCGCTTGTAAATAATCCAGCAAAACTAATGCGGATAATTCTGTATCAAGCGCGGCGACAGCATTAATATAGTCGGGTTGATCCTGAAGACCAACAGGCTTACTCTTGTAAAAAAAAGATGTTTTCTTCACAGAAGATGAAGGTATCATTTCCATTGAAATGATCGCTTTTTTTAGTTGCGATTGCGGATCATTAAGATTGCTGCCTAAGCCTATGTATGCTTTAACCATATTTCACAAAACTCTAGTTTCATTCTTTTGATATATATTACTTAACGCTATTGTTTAAAACGTTTTTTCCTGTGTTTAAGACGCCTTTTTTGGTGTTCTTCTTTAGCTGCCAATTGTATATCCATATGCTCTGTTTGAAATGCTTGCCACCAACTTGCAAGTTCCTGTACATCTTCTCCTGCCTCGGCACGTAATAGTAGAAAATCGTAGGCCGCGCGAAAACGTTGGTGTGCAAGTAATCTTAAGGGGCGCTTACCGCGAATATTTTTTAGACGCACTTGAAGCGACCACATATCCCGCATCATGTGAGTAAAGCGTCGTAATATTGAAGTACTTCTTATCTGGTGTGAAATAACCGCATCACTGGCAAGATGAATGGCATCTATCTCTGACAAACCATTGCCTTTATGATTATTAGCAAGACTTCTAACAGGAACCCATAATAAAACTGCTAACAGAAATGCAGGTGTTACTGGTTTATCTTCTATCATTCGCGCATCTGTATTTCTGAAAGCGCAGGCAAGGAGTTTGTGAATAAATTCATCACCCCGATTAAGGAATTCTTCCGTTTGCGGAAATAACATTGCAAACAAACTATATTCGCGCAGTTTTTGGTAGGTCTTTGCGCATTGCCCACCCATAAATAATTTCAAAAATTCCTCAAATAAACGTGCCTCGGGAATTCCTCCAAGTAAAGGAGCCAAATCACGAATCGGTTGCTCGGAAACAGGATGAATCGAAAAGCCAAGTTTGATGGAAAATCGTATCGCCCTTAGCATACGCACCGGGTCTTCTCTATAACGGTCTTTGGGGATGCCAATTAATCTTAGCTGCCTGTTTTTAATATCTTTAAACCCACCGACATAATCAACAATCGAATCGTCTTCTATGTTGTAATAAAGCGCGTTAACCGTAAAATCACGTCGCCAGACATCATCATCAAGCTTGCCATAAACATTATCGCGAATGATTCTGCCGGCATCGGAAAGACCTTCACCATCACAGGCATCATTGTGTGGCGCACGAAAGGTCGAAACCTCTATAATTTCCTTGCCAAAATAGACATGCGCGAGTCTGAACCTGCGCCCAATCAATCTACAGTTTCTAAATAATTCCCTGACCTGCTCAGGATACGCGTCGGTCGCGATATCAAAATCTTTAGGCCTTAGTCCTAATAAAATATCCCTGACACCACCGCCAACCAGATAGGCCTGATAACCCGCATTTTTCAAACGATACAAAACTGTCAGCGCATTTTTGCTAATATCACAGTGGGATACGCCATGCTTTGAACGAGGAATGATTTTTGGTTTGCGAACGATGTTGGTGACGACTGTTTGCGGCTTAGGTGAGTCCATAAATAGAAATAGCTTAGAGAATTGCCTTTAAAGTATACCTTGCAGATATGCCCTTAGACTATGCAATAATTCTATGTAATCTTAAATGTTTGTGCAAATTAATCATCCATACTATCGATATAATAACACCTACACCTGATATTATCGCAGTGCCTTACATTGATTGAGGTCGCCTGCTCCCTTCGTCTAGTGGTCTAGGACGCTGGCCTCTCACGCCGGAAACACGAGTTCGAGTCTCGTAGGGAGCACCACAAAGCCTAGAAGTATTAGAGCTTTATGTGCTGCTAGCGCACGATTTAGTCATTTGTAGTAGTTTTGCGTCCACAGTCAGAAGCCTAAGATGCTAATTTAGGGGGTGGTTATGGTCAATATCACTACGCCCACCAAAAAAACAGTGCGCCTAAGGGCATAGCGGCAAATATATATAGATTTTTATAATTTTTATACATTAGCTGTCTTGATGTATAGATAATGCTATTTCATATACATGTTGTATTGACACATATAGATAAATCAAGATTGAATACCTTGAGAGAGATTTGCAAGTGTCACGTATCACTGCAACAAAATATCTTAATCAATTAACTGAGGCAGGTCTTCTGCAAAAACACAAAACAAGTCGCTCCAACTATTATATTCACATACCTCTAATGGATTTATTTTTAAGATTACATGAGGCGAAACATAACATCATTACTGATGTAACAATTGTTAAAACTGACACCTTAACGTCACACAAATTGCGAGGCGCGTAGTAAAACACAAAACTCAGAGAACGGGCAAGTTTGCCCGTCTGCTGTAGTGATTAGTTAGAGGGTTTTTCACCAACTCTGTCTTTGATATTATGCGAAAATTAAGTTTGTTTCAGTTTCACGTTGGCTTTTGCATAAGCCATGCGATCACACACAACATGAGTAAGGTTGGAGACATGGCGCTCAAGGCGGGATTTAAATTATAGATGATCCCCATGTAGCTGGCAATCTGATTAATGATATGAAAAATAATTCCAATCAGACACCCGAAAAAAACACGTTGTCCAATCGCTATCGTTCTTGAATGACTTTTAACCATTGGAATAGCTACAAGCACCATCGCCAAAATAGTCAATGGATTAATTATCTTTGACCAAATCGCCTGCTCATACATCACACTATTTCGGCCATTTATTTTCAAATAACTGATGTACTCATAAAGACCAATGAATGATAGAAACTGAGGTTTGATAATAACCAGATTAATTATATCCGGACTTAATAGCGCCTCCCATGTAGCGCGACTCATTTGATGAACATTAACACCTTCATCGTTAATCTCTGTCTGCTTAATATCTTCAAGCACCCAATGTTCGTCATTATACCAAGCGCGTTTGGCAAAAGTGCTGGTACGCAATTTATTGTCATTATCAAATTCATAAATGTAAATACCGTCGACCTTGTTGCCGGGCAAAATATTGCGAATGTTAATAAAACTCTGACCGTCTTTAGACCAAAATCCGTATTTTGTTTTTAAAATAGGCTGTTCTGACAAAGCTAAAGAGCGTATATATTTAGCAGTTTCCTCGGTATAAGGAGAAATAATCTCACCGATGAACAAGGAGATAAAAATAAGAACTACAGCGCCTTTACATAATGCACCGGCAAACCTTAGCTGTGAAATACCTGATATTTCAATCACTACCAGCTCGCTGCTTTTAACAAACATTCCGAGTGTCGCCATGCTGCCTATTGCAGTAGCAATGGGAAATAACTCAAAAGACAATCTGGGCATTGTCAAAAACACATAAACGAATGCCTGCCAAACGCCGTAATTCCCCCGACCCGTTGCATCCAGCTGAGCAACCAGCGCAGAAACAGAAAATAGAAGTACCAAAGAAAACAACACCAACAAGGTTACTCTAATCAAAGTCAATGCAATATAGCGATCAAGTATTTTCATTAGCTATTCTGTAATACCTGCAGGTCATTACTTCGCCTTAGTCGGTGTTTTATTTGAGGCAAAAAATAAAGGAGCAGCATGATAATGATTAATAAGATATGAACCCACCATAAACCTATGATTGCAGGAATCTTATCGCGTTCTAATAATGATTTGGAAACACCCAGAAAACTGCTATAAATAAAATAAGTCAACATCGAAATAAGTATCAAGATATAACGTTGTGCGCCTATGGGTAATTGGCTTAGTAATACTGCAAGTAATGATAGCAACAGAGATGAAAAAACTGCAGAAACTCTCCACTGTAATTCTGCTTTGTATCTGGAAACATCTGAAAATAACAAGGTAGTCGTTGGTAGAGACTCTAGTCTATTGCTAAGCTTTGATGGTGCATCAATAGACTCTATTAATATCGTATAGGTCTTATATTCTGTTATTTTATAATCAGTCTCACCAGGTACCCCGACATAATGACGACCATTTTCGAATTTGATATAGCGATGCCCGCTTTCTTTATCCAATTCTAAAATGGCTTTATCTGATGTGAGTATGCCAAGCTTTCCATGCTGCCTTGTCTGCAAAAAAATATTTTTCATAGTTGTCTTATCATTAGAGAGAGACTCAACATAAACAACTCGGTCTCCCTTGCTAGATTCTTTGAATTGTCCTGCAACAATCCCGGTAATATTGGCTTCTTGTATGGCTTGATTTTTTAGCTCTTGCAGTCTTACTTCTGCCCATGGCGCAACAAAAAACGATATACCCGCAACAAAAATACAAACAGGGACAACAAGTGAAAACACTATCCTCAATTGCGCAAATCTACTCATTCCGGAAGATAATAAAATCACCATTTCATTATCACTAACCAGTCGAGAATAGGTAAGAATTACAGCAAGAAAGATGGCAGGTGGCAGTAATTCTGGCAACACTGAAACCAGCTTCAACCAGAGCAAATCAAAGACTAGGGAAGCGGAAATTTCACCACCAGCAGCAGCAGCCAAATAATCAACAAATTTATCGCTTGAATAGATCAAAAACAGCAGTCCCAACACCCACAAAGCCCGCTGCACAATTTCTTTATGGATATATTTTCTGATAATCAATATTCATGCCCCATGAGCGTGGTTTTGGAATATCTAAGCGTTTTTACGTTCATTGGCATATAATGGGCAAACTGACAACCAGACAAGTTGGCAAATGTAAAAGTCAATACTAGCATACTGAGTCAACAAGCATTTAATCAATTAAGCCAACAGAAACAATAACTTACACACAAGAGGAATTTATGGACTTCACAATCAAAACCAGCGCTCCAGAAAAACAACGTGCAGCCTGTGTTGTTATTGGTGTCTTTGAATCAAATTGCCTTTCAAAGGCAGGTGCGGCTATTGATGCTGTAAGTAAAAAATATCTTTCAAATATCTTAAAGCGTGGAGACATGAATGGAAGGATAGGCCAATCACTTTTATTGCATAATGTTCCAAAGATCTTATCAGACAGGCTTTTACTTATAGGTTGTGGCAAAGAAAAGGAACTACATGAAAGCCATTATCGTCAAATCGTCATCAGTGCGATTAATGCATTGAAGCTAACTGGCGCTACAGAAGCAGTCTCTTATCTCTCAGAGTTAAACGTCAAAAATAGAGATAATTACTGGAAATTAAGACAATTTGTTGAAATAAGTCAAAGCACTTTATACAAATTTAACCGACTAAAAAGCAAAAACAAGCGAACAAAAAATAAACTCAAAAAATTTGAGTTGATTGTCTCTCATCGTAAATATGTAGTCACGGCTAAACGTGCGGTATTAGATGGAATTGCTATTTCTCATGGTGTAACGCTCGCTCGCGACCTTGCCAATTTGCCTCCTAATATCTGCACACCTTCTTATCTAGCAAATCAGGCAAAAAAACTTGGTAAATCACAAAAGTCAGTCAAGGTAACCGTACTTAGCGAAGCTGCTATGAAGAAACTTGGTATGGGTTCATTGCTGTCTGTCTCTCAAGGCAGTCGCCAACCTGCAAAACTTATCAGTATGGAATATAAAGGTGCTAAAAAAACTGAAAAGCCCTTTGTGTTGGTTGGTAAAGGTGTCACCTTTGACACAGGCGGCATTTCAATCAAACCATCCGCCGCCATGGATGAAATGAAATACGACATGTGTGGCGCGGCCAGTGTCTTTGGTGCAATTAAGGCGGTTTCTGAGATGGGTCTGCCCATCAATGTCGTCGGTGTTGTACCCACGGTTGAGAACATGCCAGGTGGTGAAGCAACTAGGCCAGGTGATATTTATACCAGCATGTCTGGACAAACCATAGAAATCCTAAATACAGACGCAGAAGGTCGTCTAATCCTCTGTGATGCACTGACCTATAGTGAAAAATTTAATCCTGCAACCGTCATTGATATCGCAACACTGACAGGTGCCTGTGTCATTGCGCTGGGAAAACATGCCTCAGCTTTGTTCAGCAATCATGACCCTTTGGCTGAAGATATTCTTGATGCTGGAGAGAATACCGGAGACCGTACTTGGCGTTTACCCCTTTGGGAAGAATATCAAAACCAGATCGATAGTCCATTTGCAGATATTGCCAATGTTGGTGGTCGAGAAGCTGGTACCATTACTGCTGCCTGTTTTCTCTCGCGATTTACTAAAAAATTCAAATGGGCGCATATTGATATTGCCGGCACAGCCTGGCTATCTGGAAAGGATAAAGGTGCTACAGGCAGGCCTGTTCCGATGCTGGTGCAATATTTAATTGATCGATGTAATAAATAAAGTTTAGCGAAATAGCTCAGGTGGATATTCCTACGGTAGATTTTTATATACTCCCTGAAAATACAGAGAAACAACATTTTGCCTGTGCCCTGATCCAGAAGGCATGGAAACAGGGAAATAATATTTTTGTGAAGACGCGCACAAAAGATGAGGCTGCCACATTAGATGATTTATTGTGGACATTTAAAGACATCAGTTTTCTCCCGCATTGTCTTGCCTTGGATGATGCCGCTAAAAATTCTCCCATCATTATCTATTACGATAATGAGATAAATAATAAAATACCGGATCATACTGAAATCATGCTCAACCTGACTGATAAAATGCCACGAAATACAAACACATTAAAAAGGATATTAGAAATTGTTGCAGGCAGCGAGAGCGAACGACAACATGCTCGCAAACGTTACGCTGAGTATCGTGGTAAAGGATACGAATTAAGTAACCACAAGATAGAATCTTGATAATGGCTGAAGATAAACAAAATAATACAAACAACACCAAAACTAACATCGGCGAATCTATTGGCGAATTAGAGAGTCTAATCACAAAGACCGAGATCCTGTCAAAATCTCATAAAGGTACACCGGTGCTAAATGACATAGTAAACCCTGACGAAGTAGAAAAATATACCAAAGGCAAATCACCTGTAACGCCAAAAATCACAATTAATAACAATGAAGATATTCACTTTGAAAGATTGAATGAGCTGGTGGATACAGTTGATCGAAAACTATTGAGTGAACTTGATTCCCTTGTAGATATCTTTAAAAACACGATTAAGAACAGCATTATTAATGAACTAAAAGAGGATTTAAAAAAAGAGGCAGCTCAAATAAAACTAGGGTCTGCCTCTGAAATAAACCTCTTGGATAAGACCCCAAAATAATTCTTTAAGTAGCAAGAACTGCATTATTAAAATTGATTGAAATCACATCGCAATGCCTTTATTTCTCTATCAAACAGGGCATAATTCTCGTCTTTCATGGCAAGCATAAAACGAGAGAGAATAATTTCTATAGATCACAACAGAATCAAATAAAAAATGGAAAAAACCTACAACCCGCAATCTATAGAAACCAGATGGTACCAATTCTGGGAAGAAAACGGTTATTTTAATATAGATAAACACCCTGATGATTCACACAATGACAAGGATCGTGGAAACTTCTGCGTCATGCTACCACCGCCAAATATCACTGGTCGTTTACATATGGGACATGCTTTTCAGGACACCATCATGGATGCGATGACCCGCTACTACCGCATGAAAGGTAAAAACAGTCTATGGCAAGCAGGTACTGATCATGCTGGCATTGCAACGCAAATGGTAGTGGAGCAACTGCTTAACTTAGAAGGTAAAACTCACCACGATTGCGGTCGCGAAAAATTTATTGAACGTGTCTGGCAATGGAAAGAAGAATCCGGCAACACTATCACCCAGCAGTTACGTCGCATGGGTACGTCGCTGGACTGGTCGCGTGAATGCTTTACCATGGATGCAGGGCTATCGACTGCAGTAAACGAAGTATTCGTACGTCTCCATGATGAGGGCTTAATCTATCGCGGCAAACGTCTGGTAAACTGGGATCCTGTTTTACATACTGCAGTTTCTGATTTAGAAGTTTTATCCAAAGAAGAAAACGGGCATATGTGGCATATGCGCTACCCACGCAGTGATGGTACTGGACATATTGTGGTGGCAACTACCCGACCTGAAACCCTGCTAGGTGACTGCGCGGTTGCCATTCATCCTACAGATGATCGTTATTCATCCCTGCTTGGTGAATTTCTAGAGCTGCCATTAACTGGTCGCAAAATACCAGTGATTGCGGATGAACATGTAGATCCAGAATTCGGTACTGGCTGTGTAAAAATAACACCAGCGCATGATTTCAACGATTATCAAGTTTGGAATCGCCATAAGAATATAACAGACATTCATGAGCTTCCGAACGGTGGTTTAATCAATATTTTTACACACAATGCCGAGATTCGTGATAACAGCGAAGATATACACAACATTGTCCCTGAAAAATACATAGGTCTGGATCGCTTCGAAGCTCGTAAACAAATTGTTGCTGACCTTGAAGCAGCCGATTTAATTGAAAAAATAGATAGCCACAAACTGATGGTGCCACGTGGTGATCGCTCAGGGAGCATCATTGAACCGTATCTCACACCCCAGTGGTACGTAAAAGTCGCGCCTTTGGCAAAACCGGCAATTGCAGCAGTTAAAAATGGTGCAATTAAATTTACTCCGGATAATTGGAAAAATACCTATTTTGACTGGATGAATAATATTGAAGACTGGTGTATCTCCCGACAAATCTGGTGGGGACATCGAATCCCCGCATGGTATGACGAGATCGGCAATGTTTATGTTGGTTATGATATTGATGATGTTAGAAAGAAACACAAATTGCCAGACGATTTTTTATTAACTCAGGATGAAGATGTGCTTGATACTTGGTTCTCTTCTGCCTTGTGGCCATTTTCAACATTAGGTTGGCCGAAAAAAACACCAGAACTAGAGAAATACTACCCAAGCACCGTATTGGTGACAGGCTTTGACATTATTTTCTTCTGGGTTGCGCGCATGATTATGATGGGTATCAAATTTATAGGCGATGTCCCATTTCGCGAAGTCTATGTGCATGGGTTAGTACGTGACTCTGAAGGTCAGAAAATGTCTAAATCCAAAGGCAATATCCTTGATCCGATTGATATAATCGATGGTACTGACCTCGAAACACTGGTTAACAAACGTACTCAAGATGTAATGCAACAACACATGGTCGAACGTATTGAGAAAATCACTAGGGAAAATTTCTCTGCAGGTATTCCAGCTTTTGGCTGTGATGCACTGCGTTTTACCTTGGCATCTCTTGCTACTACTGGACGAGATATTGTTTTTAGTATCAGTCGTATTGAAGGTTATCGCAACTTCTGTAATAAATTATGGAATGCAACACGCTATGTACTAATGCAAACGCAAGATAAGGATACCGGTATCAATAATGATGATATTAAACTATCTCTGGCTGACCGTTGGATTATTTCAAAACTTCAACACCTTAAAGACCGAGCCAAAAAACATATTGAGGCCTCGCGTTTTGATTTACTGGCACATGAATTATATACGTTTGTTTGGGAAGACTACTGTGACTGGTATCTGGAATTATCTAAGCCCGTATTGTTTGACAAAAACACATCTAAACAAACCCAGCGAGGCACCCGTCAAACACTAGCATGCGTACTGGAGGAGATACTTAGATTGAACCATCCCATCATTCCATTTATCACTGAAGAATGCTGGCAACGTATTGCGCCTTTGGCTGGTAAATCGGGTGACACCATTATGCTTCAGCCATACCCTGAACCTGATGAAGTGAAAATTGATAAAGATGCTGAACATGAACTTGAATGGATAAAATTATTTATCACTGGTGTGCGGCGCATTCGTTCTGAGCGAGACATTGACCCACGCAAATCATTGGCGGTCAAAGTCAAGGGCGGTTCACAGGAAGAGCAGGCATGGTTGAACCAAAATACACTTTATATGAAAGAAATCGGGCGCGTTGAATCCATCACAACAATTGACGAAGTGCCCGATGATGTAGTAATTTCGCTGGCAGGCCAGATGACCTTATTAGTGCCTTTGGCTAATTTAATAGATCCGCAGGCAGAACTTGCCAGATTGGAAAAAGATCTGGAAAAATTGCAAAAAAATAGCGACAGCATTGCCAAAAAGCTGAAGAATGAAAACTTCATTAATCGTGCACCACAGGATATCGTTGAAAAAGAACGCAAACGACTGGAAGAAAATAATCTCGCTTTGAAAAAGCTAACAGAACAATATCAACGCACTCATAAATTAAACCAGTGAAACTAGCCCGACATATTAAGAATATGTTTCATACAATAAAAGAAGATATCAAGGTTGTTTCTGAACGCGACCCGGCTGCGCGCACGGTCATAGAAACCTTGGCGACCAGCCCAGGTTTGCATGCGATATTAATGCATCGTTTAAATCACTGGTTTTGGAAAAATAAACTTTATTTACTTGCCCGTGTATCGGCATATTTTTCTCGTTTTTTAACCGGCATCGAAATTCACCCTAGTGTAACTATCGGTCAACGTTTTTTCATTGATCACGGCATGGGAATTGTCATTGGTGAAACCGCAGAAATCGGAAACAACTGTTCGATCTATCATGGCGTTACGCTCGGCGGCACTACATGGAACAAAGGCAAACGCCATCCAACTTTAGAAGATGATGTTATCGTTGGTGCTGGTGCAAAAATACTGGGACCAATTACGATTGGAAAAGGATCGCATATTGGTTCCAATTCAGTCGTCGTTAAGAATGTGCCAATAGCATCTACAGTCGTTGGTATTCCTGGGCACATCGTCACAAGCAATAAAAGAAAAACCAAACGTGAGCTTGTGGAGAATATTGACTTTGATGCCTATGCTGCCGCAGACATGCCAGATCCAGTTTCCAACGCTATTGATGGTGTTTTAGATAAGTTACATGATATTCAAGAGCAAATAGACGGAATGGAAAAAGGTCTAAAGAATAATAAATAAAGACGAATAATAATAGAATAAACGTTCATTATAAATACCCTGAAAACAAAACCGAGTGCTAATCAACTTGAGGCGAATTCGAACGAATCGGAATGAATAAATTCTACGGACAAGCCTTTTTTTACAAATGAATCTAGGACGGCATGAACCATAGGGGGTGGGCCACAAGTATAGACTTCGTAGCCTGCTACATCTTTGATATCCTCAAAAATGGCATGATGGACAAAACCTGTTCTGCCTTGCCATTTATATGATTTGTCTGTTTCAGAAAGTACCGGGATATATCTTATATGGTCGTGTTCTTCTATCCAAATTTGGACAAGCTGATTTAGATAGAGATCTTCTTCTTTGCGCGCCCCCCAGTAGAAATGAATCGGGCGTTTATCGCCCAGATATAATGCATGTTCGATAATGCCTTTGATGGGAGCGAAACCAGTTCCACCTGCAACCATAATCATAGGTCGTTCTGAATATTCCCTGAGGAAAAAAGTCCCTAGCGGCCCTTCAAATCTTAATAATGTGTTTTCTTTTAATTCTCGAAAGGCGTATTCCGAAAATACACCACCATCATAATGACGGACATGTAATTCCAAGTAATCATTATTATGTGGCGCGTTGGCCAATGAAAATGATCGTCTTTCCCCTTCGCATAATAATAAGTCTATGTATTGTCCAGCGAGAAATTGTAGATGTTCGTTCTTCGGTAATTTTAAAAAAAGACGGATAACATCATGATTCAGTTGCTTAATATCTACAACACGACAAGGCAGTTTGCGAATAGTAACATCACTGACTTTACTAACCTCCTTTGCTTCTATAATAACATCAGATTCTGGGACGGCTTGGCAAAAAAGTGCATAACCTTCTTCGATTTCCTTGTTAGAAATACCTGACACTTCATTTTTATAACTGATATTACCTTCGATTAATTTTCCTTTACAGGCTCCGCAATCACCATTTCGACAACCGTAAGGGAAGCCATAACCATTTTTGAGCGCTGATTCTAAAATGGTTTCTTCATTGCATGTTGGAAATGACTCCTCGCTTGAACCAATAGTAATTTTGAATGACATGATATTCAACAAATATAATCTTTGTTTGATGTAAGCAAAAGATATTTTTAATAAATTTACGGCAGGCTTTTTTTACTAGTTAGCCATCTTATTAAAGGTTGCCACTGTTCGCGATCGATATGAGTTTTAGAAGGCATCATCTCGAATATTGTCATCCCTTTTTCAGAAGCATGCACATAATTTTGGCTGGCACGCAGTAAAGTCATGAACGGGATTCTTTTTCCGTTTGGTAGTTTTATTTTTTCTAGATAGCTTCCAAGCTTCGTTGAAATTATTGTTCTTTCGCTAACCCTGTTAGCAACGGTTGCAATTTTAATTTTATTATTAGCAGTTTTCTTTCTTAGTTTAATTAGATTTTTTATAAACCTTTCTGCGGCGCGCATATCCACAGGAGAAGGTAGCACGGGAATAATCATTGTTTGTGCCGCATTGATAATTTTAGACATCTTTTGGTCGTGCATACTTGCTGGTGTATCCAGTATGAGTATTTCTGTGTCATAGGGCACATGGAGTTTGCTTTTTTTCACGGGCACATGATTAATTCTAGGAAGATGCAAAGGCCGCACGCTTAGCCAGTCATTACTGGAATATTGCGGATCACAATCAGCAAGTGCAACATTCTTTCCTTGTATTGCGAAGTAACCAGCAATATTTGTTGCTATTGTACTTTTTCCACAACCTCCTTTTGGGTTAAGAATTAATATTGTGCGCACGTGCTGTGATTCCCTCTAGTTTAGATATTCTTTGTTTTAGTTATTGTATTATAACCCAGTAAGGCATCTACATAAATCACACCATCAAGTACCACATGCGTGCTGTGTGGCTCGTGACAGGATTTTTAACTTTTGCTTGAACTCTAAGCCCTGCATTTCCAATGTAGTTTGGTTATACTATGCTTTCTATAATGAGCTTTCTACAATGGACTCATTATTTAGACCTATGGATGTTTAAGAGAAAAAATTGATGCTAATCACTGATAATGATGCTCGTCTGTACAAGCAATTATTGCTTTATGTATTGCCTTACTGGCGCACCTTTTCTATATCCATCGTCAGCATGCTGATTTTGGCAATATCTGATCCTGCCATTCCCATCCTGATCCAGCCTATGCTGGATGGAGCCTTCGTTGACAAAGATCCGGTAACTATAAAATGGATACCTATTCTATTTATTGTGTTATTTGCAATGAGAGGGCTTGCAACTTACACCAATGATGTTGCCCTGCAGTGGGTCGCGAATCAAGTGGTGATGGATCTGAGGCAAAAAATGTTTATCAGATTATTATCATTACCCAGCAGCTATTACGATAAATACTCATCAGGAAACCTATTATCAAAATTTACCTATGATGTCATTCAAATTAAAGAAGCGGCAACCAGTATAATTATGATTCTTGTGCGTGATTCTCTGGCTATTGTTGGGCTTTTAGCCTGGATGTTCTATCTCGATTGGGAAATGACATTGATTGCGATGATAAGCACACCTTTTATTGTCTCTATGATCTTAATTATCCGTAAACAACTCAGAAAAATGAGTCTTAAATCTCAAGATTCCATGGCAGACATAAACCATGTGCTAGGTGAATGTATCAATGGGCAGAAGTTAGTTAAGCTGTATAACGGCGAAGAACAAGAAAGTAATCGTTTTAAGAAAGTCGTTAATGCTAATCGTATGTATTCAATGAAATTTGCAGCAGCTGCTGCTGCAAGTAGTCCTGTGATTCAAATGATCACATCCATTGCTATGGCTACAATCATTTATATTGCTATTCAAAAAGCATCAGCAAATGAAATTAGAGTAGGAGAATTTACTTCGTTCTTTGCGGCCATGGCTATGTTGTTAAGTCCGCTCAAACGTTTATCTGGAGTGAACGAACATCTGCAAAAAGGACTAGCTGCCTGTGAAAGTATTTTTGCCTTTCTGGAGCAACCTGTTGAGTCTGATACAGGCAGAAAACAAATTCTAGAAAGAGTTAAAGGTGAAATAGAATTCTGTAATGTAAATTTTAGTTACCAAAACAGTAAGGAGAAATCATTAAATAATATTTCCATACACATTAAACCAGGCGAGATCGTTGCGCTAGTTGGTGCATCTGGTAGTGGTAAATCAACTTTAGCAAACATGATTCCTATGTTTTATACAGTATTAGAGGGGGAATATTGTTGGATGGGAAGGAAATTCAGGACATTTCATTACATTCATTACGCAAAAATATAGCTCTAGTTAGTCAGGAAATTATTTTGTTTAATGACACTGTTAGGAATAATATTGCTTATGGAAGTTTGAATTCTTACAGTGAAGAATCAATTATAGCGGCAGCACGCGCAGCTCATGCATTAGAGTTCATTGAAAAACTTGAAGATGGTTTTGATACCATTATTGGTGAAAAAGGCCTGAAATTATCCGGTGGCCAACGTCAAAGATTAGCTATTGCAAGGGCGCTTCTTAAAGATGCGCCAATATTGATTATGGATGAAGCAACCTCTTCTCTAGATACACATTCGGAAAGACAAATTCAGTTAGCAATGAAAGAAATTAAAGAAGACAAAACATGTCTACTCATTGCCCATCGACTATCAACCATAGAAAATGCAGATCGTATTATTGTGATTGATAATGGTACGATTGTTGAGATTGGCACACACAATGAATTGCTTAGAAAGAATAAATTTTATGCCAAGTTGCACCAACTACAATTTAATACATAAAATAAACAATAGATTATTGAGAGCAATACAACTCAGGAGAATATTTTAAAAAGCGTACGAGCATATAAGTTTTGAATGCTCTTATTTTTTCGCAAGATATCCATCTTGCTTCATATTAGAGCCATATCTTACCGCAACATAGATATCTGTAATGTTATTTATTTGTGTATCAAGATCGTTTCTTTCTAGTGAAGCCCGTCTGGCAAAATCGACTGGGTCTTCGTATACATCATGATAGATTCCACAATGTGATAATTTTTTTGCAAAATTTATTGTATGGGCGCTTAACTTGATCTCTATCTTGAGGCACCGTCCGCAATAGTGTGAATGTCATACAAATAAGTATCATGCCAGTAAATACCACAATGAGAAAAATCATGCTGCTCCAGTTTATATCCTGTAATCCAAATTGACCAAGAAATTCTTTTTGTCGTTTTGGCCTATAATTAATTACCCGCTGGGTTATAAACAAACCTTTTTTCTGAGCATAGATCTTCTAGGCAATATCTTTGGTTGAGTCACTTGACAGATAATTTCTAAAACCAATAAAATCATCTGTTCCAGAAGCATTACCTTGAATACCGATAGCATTGATTAATTTAAGTGGTGGAAAATAATCTTGGCCTGCTGGGCTGGGGTACACTAGGCAGGGTTTATTTATGTCTATGTATGACCATGCTTTGAACAAACCTAAAGGAAAGGTAGTAAATATTTTGATACGACCTACATAAAACAAACCTCGTTGTTCGGTCTTTATTGGTAACTCAATTCTAAAAAATTTATTTTCATCAACACTGCATATTACAATCGGTACATGAGAACCGATAAATTTAATTCGCCATCTAAATTTCGGTGCCTTAATAAAAGATATTGATAAACGAGACCCGCGAGGAACTCCAAAAAAAATATTATTTAGGAAATATTATTGTGGGGCGTTACGTAAAAATTATTTCTAGGAACATTTATTTTAAAGAAATAACAGTAACTTATTTTCATGATATTCAAAATTATTTGACTTTCCAATCAGTTGGGAACGAAACATAGTTTATTTGCAAACAACGTCTTTCTTTAACTATTTCTTTCTTTTCCATTCCATGCCAAGTATTTGGTCCGCTAGTGAATAGATAACCATAATTGTTTTTGTAAGGAATAGTTTTAACTTTTTCTAATCTTTCATTATAAAAATCCGTACCTAATTCCTCAGACTCATTAAATTCGTTAACAAATAAAAGACAAGATACTAACTTCTCTTTAATATCGCAGTGCGGTTTTAACCAGAAACCCTTTCTATCACATATAACCTCAACTCTTACATATGAATTTGATAAATCTTTATGAATAAGTTGTGATATTTTTTCATAAGTTTTTTTTGATCGAAGTTCATTGATCAATTTGACCAATCCTGGAAACTGTTCGGCATTATCTTTTACAACAAAACATCTAAATTTTAAAGCTTTTCCACCAGATGCAATACCTTCTCTAAACTCAGGCGCCCCTCCATCTATTGCTCTTGTTCCATCATAATTTAAATTATGATCAGCAACATTTATAATGTCAGATTTTATAATTTCTTGAATTGCCTCATTGGACAATGGTTCATTCAATTCCCAATGTTTAAATGGATCTTTGTATTCTTTAGTATTATTTAATATTGAATTAAGAAAAGTCATAATTATTTATTTTATCTTTTATATAGCTTGATATTCTATTGGTTTCATCCAATTTTTTATAATCCCAGCTTTCAATATATGTATCAAGGTTTTTAGTTATATTTAGTGACTCAAATAAATTAAAAAATTCTTTAAACCTTTCATTGCTTTTAATTGCAGGCATTTGAGCAACATAAATAGGCTTACCAGTAATTGCTGCTTCGGAAATCATTGATGTAGAGTCACATGTTACAACTATATGATCTGCTAACTTTAAAGATGATAAATAAGACTTTTTATCAACATCTGGAATTATGATTTGATTTTTACCAAAATAATTTTGTGCTTTCTGAATAATATTTTTAGGTGTTCTCATTGAGGGCACAACGATTGCTTGGTAATTTTTTTGTAAAAAATTATTGTTAATTTTTGAGAATACTTCATCAATTATTTTACTGTCATAGTTATAATATTTATTTGGACCCCCAATGATAAATGCCAATATCTTTTTTTGAGTATCTATTCTAGATTTTAAATAATTTTCATTTTTGTCTAATTCATCATTTGTTAAAGAATGAATTGCACCTTTGCTGGTTAAAACATTCTTACCTGTCAGACCATCATGTTCAGGTACAACTAGAAAATCAAAATTATTTAATGATACTTTGGGATCTTGAATATGAATACTTAGAATTTTATTTTTAAATTTTTGTTTAAAATAAATTGATGGGATTACACTTTTTCTTCCACATGAAATAACAACATCAAAATCATAATCAATTGTATTTTTAAAAACACAATCTTTTACTGGAGTTATTTTTGGTGGTAATAACTTCCAAAAACTATTAAGTTCAATTTTCTCATGTATAAATTTTAAGTCTAGAGCCTTGGCTAAACCTTCAACCTGACTAATCATGCCATGCATTCCTTCGGTCAATAACAACCCTCTTAATTTTTTCATTAACCCTTAGAAGATAGATTCTGTATGAGTCAAAGTCTAACTGAACACGCAAAAAGTGTTAATAATTGGTTCAAAATCTAGATGCTTATACGGCAGCTGTGTTGTCATTTTCTTTTATAAGTGTATCCCTTAAAAAATTATAGTGATTACGCGATAAACCTCAATTCTTCTCAAAAAATCCATATAATCATGCGGTATGTGACAACTAAATCTAAATTAATAATTCTCTCTAAATCAAGCTTCGCTTGGTTTAGCGTTCTGAGTTTTCACATATTATTTCAATATTTTCAATACTATTCACAGGAGTAGGACAAACAAACACACCAAACCCATCCATCGATGCTACCAAGACAGGTTTTCTCGCATCACTATCACCCGAAGTAATATTAGCCCCTACATAGGGACTATTATTTTTACGATCTGAAAATCCCAACGAAGGTTCTGGCTCAAAATGACAAAGAATAGCTGGAGAGTACACGCCAAAAGGTTTTTCTATTGTAAATTCTGATCCAGAAATACCATCTTTTCTGTGAATTTTAGAGGTGATTGTGCCTGTTTTTTTGCCTCGTAAAATTTCTGGGACTACTTTGTCTATTTTTATTTCAATTAAATATTCAGTAACTTCTGGTATTTTAATCTTTAAAGGTTCAATTTCCGAACCAACAGGTATTTTTTCTTTTGGCACCATGACCAATCTTACTTCTCGTTGTTCTCTAAATATTTTTTCTTTCATAAAATACCTGCGTCGAGGATTGTTCCAGGGTCTAAAGTTCTCCCCCACATAAACACATGATCTAAAACCTAAAATATCATATTCACTTTTATTTACTTCCTTTTCTATTAAATCTCTAAATTTATTGCTGTCAGTAATCATAACGCATGTTTCTTTTTTGTCTTCTATTGCCCAAGACAAAGAATCGGAAAACAATAATCCTGATGTGCAATAAACTAAAACATCCGAACGATCTTTCGATTCTTTATTATCATATGTCAATCCTGAATGAATATTACTGTTGGAAAATGAATATAAATTTGGAATATAAATTTCACCTTCGGATAACATCTTATTTGCATGTTTTTGTTGCATAAATTTAAACAACGGAAACATATACCCTGGGTCATTGGATGACACAGGGTGTTGAGGGATATAACAATAGTCTTCTTCATTTATCATTTTTTATTTATTCTTAAATATCGCATTTAACGCCAATCATGGTTCATTATAAACCTTGAAGTTAAGAGTTTATTATATATCTATCCAAAGATTTTTTAGTCGCAAATTAGCGGGGAAGGTAGACTTTTAAGATAAAGACAAAATCTATGTCTCAAAACGTGTCCCCAGAAAGATTTAAAATCTTGGGAATAGACCTACAAAATCATTTTTTTTAAAATCCCGACTAAATCTATCAACTATATAGTTGACTAATTTACTCAGAAAAGAGAAAATTGCCGCACTTTTTAAGTAAAATCCCTCTAATTCAGGCAGCATCCGAGATATTTTTATGCTAAGTGTATCTGGAGTTAAAGATAGATGAAACTAACAACAAAAGGTCGTTACGCTGTTTCCGCCATGCTCGATTTGGCATTACATAACGACGAAACGCCAATTAATTTAGCTGATATTTCAGCCAGGCAAAACATCTCCCTAACCTATTTAGAACAGTTGTTCGGCAAACTGCGTAAAAAGGGTCTGGTTGAAAGTGTTCGTGGGCCAGGTGGTGGTTACCGTCTGGCGTTGAATACTGACGAAATTACCATAGCACGCGTGATGTATGCTGTTGATGAACCCATTGATGTAACACGTTGTGGTGGCCAGCAAAATTGTATGGGCGACGTACGTTGTTTAACCCATGATCTGTGGTTGGGTCTGAACCGCCATGTCTCTGAATATTTAAATGGTATTTCACTCGGTGAAATGGTTCGAATGAACAATGTACAACAAGTCGCCAAGCGACAAAATGCTATCTTAATCGAACGTAACACAAAATATGGGCGAGCCACACATTAATCACGCCTTAAAAAAGGTATTACGAATTAAATAGAATAAATAAATTATGAACGAAACAGCTATTACAAAAAATATCACGCTGACTGACAAAGCAGCAGAACATATAAAAAGCTTTTTGGATAAGCATGATACCAATATTGGCTTACGTATTGCGACTAAAGCCACTGGCTGTTCTGGCTATAAGTATGTCATTGAAGCAGCTCGACAGGCTACAGAACAAGATGAAATATTTGAATCTAAAGGTATAAATATTTTTGTCGACAAACTTAGCTTGCCTTTACTTGTAGGTATGGAAATGGATTATGTCCGCAAAGGGCTCAATGAAGAGCTCCAGTTTAAGAATCCGAATGTACAGGAAACCTGTGGTTGTGGTGAGAGTTTCAGCGTTTAAGCCAAGCAGATAAATTTATCAGAGAAATATTCATGAGTTCGCAGAACATCAACGAAACTACTGAAAGCGTCGCAGTTGATTCAAATATTGAAACATTGGTTAATGCAGAATACAAACATGGCTTCGTTACCGAAATTGAAACAGATACTGTTGCCCCTGGATTAAACGAAGATGTCATTCGATTGATTTCGCTAAAAAAAGAAGAGCCTGAATGGTTATTAGACTGGCGTCTTAATGCCTACCGTTACTGGTTAAAAATGGAAGAGCCTGAATGGGCGCATATTCGTCACAAAAAAATTGATTATCAGACAATCTCTTATTATTCCGCACCAAAATCAAAAGACGATAGACCAAAGAATCTGGATGAAGTCGATCCTAAATTACTTGAGACCTATGAAAAACTGGGTATCCCCTTGCAAGAACAAATGAAGTTGGCTGGCGTTGCGGTTGATGCAATATTTGATAGTGTTTCTATCGCGACTACATTCAAGGAAAAACTGAAGGATGCTGGTGTGATCTTTTGCTCCTTTTCTGAGGCCGTTAAAGATTATCCTGATCTGGTCAAAAAATATTTGGGTACAGTGGTACCTGCTAGAGATAATTTTTTTGCAGCACTAAACTCTGCAGTTTTTACTGATGGATCTTTTTGTTTTATCCCAAAAGGGGTTCGTTGCCCTATGGAACTGTCAACCTATTTTCGAATCAATGCCGCCAACACAGGGCAATTTGAACGCACCTTGATTATTGCTGAAAAAGACAGCCATGTAAGCTATCTAGAGGGCTGTACCGCACCCATGCGAGATGAGAATCAGTTACATGCAGCGGTCGTAGAGTTAGTTGCGATGGATAACGCACAAATAAAATATTCTACTGTACAAAACTGGTACCCCGGTGATGAGAATGGTGTTGGTGGAATTTATAACTTTGTCACCAAGCGCGGTGATTGCCGAGGCGTGAACTCCAAGATCTCATGGACTCAAGTAGAAACTGGTTCTGCCATTACCTGGAAATATCCCAGTTGTATTTTACGTGGTGATAATTCTGTGGGCGAATTCTATTCCGTCGCTGTAACAAATAATTATCAGCAAGCAGACACAGGAACCAAAATGGTTCATATCGGCAAGAACACTCGCAGCACCATCATCTCCAAGGGCATATCCGCACGCTTTGCCGAGAATACATACAGAGGGTTGGTTCGAATTGCCAAAACTGCCAAGAATGCTCGCAACTATACCCAGTGTGATTCTTTATTGATGGGAGATAAATGTGGCGCACATACCTTTCCTTATATTGAAGTGAAAAACTCAACGGCACAGGTAGAACACGAAGCTACGACTTCAAAGATCGGTGAAGATCAGTTGTTTTACTGTAAACAACGCGGCATATCGGAAGAAGATACTGTAAATATGATTATCAATGGTTTCTGTAAAGAAGTATTTAAAGAATTACCTATGGAATTTGCGGTTGAAGCACAAAAATTATTAGGCATTACCCTTGAAGGTGCTGTTGGTTAAGAATACGAACAATTAAGAATTAAATGTAATAAAAAATAAAATCTGCATTCTTTCAGCATCTAGCTTTTCATCAATTCTTCTTGGAAAAAATTAATGTTAAAAATTAAAAATTTAAAAGCGTCTGTCGATAATAAACAAATCATCAAAGGACTGAATCTTGAAATTAAAGCCGGTGAGGTGCATGCCATTATGGGTCCGAACGGTTCTGGGAAAAGCACTCTGGCAAATGTCATTGCTGGTCGCAATGATTATGCAGTCGATAGCGGTGAAATTATTTATAAAGACAAGGATCTTACCGAGATGGAGCCTGAAATTCGTGCACGTGAAGGTATCTTCCTAGCTTTTCAATATCCTGTCGAAATACCAGGTGTAAATAATGTTTACTTATTGAAGGCAGCAATGAATGCCATTCGCAAACATCAAGGAAAAACTGAATTAGATGCTTTTGAATTTCTGACACTGATTAAAGAAAAAATGAAAATCGTTAAAATGAAAGAGGATCTTTTAAATCGCGCAGTTAATGAAGGCTTCTCTGGCGGCGAGAAAAAGCGTAATGAGATTTTTCAGATGGTATTACTTGAACCAACACTTGCCATCCTTGATGAAACCGATTCTGGTCTGGATATTGATGCCTTGAAGGTCGTTGCGGATGGTGTCAATAATTTCCGCAGTAAAGACCGCGCCATCATGCTGGTAACTCACTATCAACGCTTGCTAGATTACATCGTCCCTGACTATGTACATGTCTTGTTTGATGGCAAGATCATTAAATCTGGCAGTAAAGAACTGGCGCTGGAACTTGAAGATAAAGGCTATGACTGGATACTAGAAGGAGCTGATGCGGCATGAGTTCAGCACAATCCAATATCTTGACGGAAAATTTTCGATCAGTTTTTTCTGCACATCAAGATACAAGCACGCCACCGTGGTTGGCTGCCTATAGGCAATCTGCATTCGATCAGTTTCAAAAAACAGGGTTCCCAACACGTCGTCATGAAAACTGGAAATACACAGACGTATCTCGAATTACCAAAACTGGGTTCATGGCTGCAAATTCGACACACAATGTCATTCAAACTGACGTGTTAGCAAGTCTGAGATTTAATGCAAAAAACAGTCATGAACTGGTATTTATAAATGGTCAATATTCATCCGAACATTCAAACATAGGCAAGCTTAATAATAAGGTCATTATTGGCAGCTTGCGTGAAGCCTTAAATAATACTCCAGAATTAATTGAAGCAAGCCTAAATAGATATTTTGATAGCAAACAACATATTTTTGCTGCATTAAATACGGCTTTCTTTAATGATGGCGCACTTATATGCGTACCAGACAATGTCATCATCAAAGAACCCATTGTAATTTATTTTATTTCCAGCAACAGTGGGCAGCCGCTTGCTGTGATGCCACGTAATTTAATCATCATGGGTAAAAATGCACAGGCTAACGTAATAGAAAGCTTCCGTGGGCTACAGGATGTTGTTAGTTTTACCAATACTATTACAGAGATTGAAATGTCTGATAATGCAGCACTTGAACATTACAAAATACAACAGGAAAATACCGAAAGTTTTCATATTAGCGGTACGCATCTGAAACTACATCGTAACAGCCGTGTTGAATCATATTCAGTTTCATTAGGCGGCGCAATCGTGCGCAATGATATCGTCACGGAACTTGCAGGTTTCGGTGCTAAGGTTATTTTAAACGGACTTTATATGGGCAATGGTAGTCAGCATGTCGATAACCACACACTAGTAAATCATTCCAAACCTCATACCCAAAGTGAAGAAAATTATCGCGGCGTGCTGGATGATCGTGCGCAAGGCGTCTTCAATGGCAAAGTTATTGTGCATAAAGATGCGCAGAAAATAGAGGCAGCACAATCTAATGCTAACCTCCTATTATCTGACCATGCTGAGATTGACACCAAACCGGAACTGGAAATTTACGCCGATGATGTAGAATGTAGTCACGGTGCGACCATTGGTCAGCTAGACAAGAATATGCTGTTTTACCTTCGTTCACGTAGCCTTGATGAAGAAACCGCCAAAAACTTACTAATCTTTGCTTTTGCTGATGAAATTATTCGTCGCATCAAATTTGCGCCTTTGCGCGAACAGTTGGAATACAACATCGGCGGCCGTTTGCCTGATGCTGATCTAATTAAAGCCAATTTGAGTGCTGCCAACAAAATGTAAGGCTAAAAAAAAGTTAAGAGAATCTGAAGATGTCAGAAATCAACACAGCAAATAATATTAAAACACCCTTATTAGATATTGAAAAAATTCGTCAGAATTTTCCAATTCTACATCAAGAAGTAAACGGTAAGCCTCTAGTCTATCTTGACAATGCTGCAACCTCGCAAAAACCCAAACAAGTGATCGAAGCACTGGACAAATACTATCAAGAAGATAATGCCAACATTCACCGTGGTGTGCATACTTTGAGTGAAAGATCGACGGCTTATTATGAAAATGCCCGAGTAAACATACGTAATTTCCTAAACGCTGACTCAAAGGAAGAGATAATCTTTGTGCGTGGTGCAACTGAAGGTATTAACCTGATTGCTCAAAGTTATGGCAGAACCAACCTTAAAGGTGGTGACGAAATTATTATTTCCGAAATGGAACACCACTCAAACATCGTGCCATGGCAATTGCTTTGCGAACAAACCGGTGCGCTCCTGAAAATAATCCCGATTAATGATGATGGTGAACTAATCATAGAAGAGTTTGAGAAATTACTTAACCCACAGACAAAGATTGTTTCAGTGGTTCATATTTCCAATGCCTTGGGAACAATCAATCCAATTCAAGCCATCATCAACCGTACACATGAGCATAATGCTATTGTTATTATTGATGGTGCTCAAGCTGCACCGCATGCCGCCGTAGATGTGCAAGCGCTGGATTGTGATTTTTATGTATTTTCCGGTCACAAACTTTTTGGCCCCACAGGGGTCGGCGTGCTTTATGGCAAGACAGAATTACTCGAAGCCATGCCGCCTTGGCAAGGTGGTGGCGATATGATCAAGATGGTGTCATTCGAAAAAACAATGTATGCCAACCTACCCTACAAGTTTGAAGCAGGCACACCGAATATTGCTGGAGTCATTGGGCTAGATACAGCTATTAACTATATTAATATGATTGGCCTTGATGCCATTGCCGCTTATGAACATGAACTACTTAATTACGCTACAGAAAAAATGGGACAAGTTGAAGGTTTACGCCTAATTGGTACGGCAGCACAAAAAACCAGCATCCTATCTTTCATCATGGACAGCATTCATCCTCATGACATAGGTACGATCCTTGATCATAAAGGCATCGCTATACGCACAGGCCATCATTGTGCCATGCCAGTAATGACACACTTTAACGTACCTGCGACAGCACGTGCTTCCTTTTCTTTTTATAACACTTTTGCGGAAATTGATAGTTTGATTCACGCTCTGGAAAAAGCCAGAGAGGTTTTTGCTTGATGCTTAATTTAAAAGACCTCTATCAGGAGGCCATCATTGATCATAACCGCAGCCCGAGAAATTTTGGCAAGCTCGAGAACCCAAGCCAGATTGCCGAAGGCTACAACCCTTTGTGCGGTGATAAATTGAATCTTTACTTAACAACAGAAGATGATCTGATTGCGGATGTCAGTTTTGATGGTTCTGGCTGTGCTATCTCAGTTGCCTCTGCGTCTTTAATGACAGATTCACTAAAAGGTAAGACCATTAAAGAGGCCGAACAGTTATTTGAAAATTTTCACAATCTAGTCATGGAAGAAGCAAACCCTAGTCAAGAACAAATGCAATCATTGGGAAAACTTGTTGCACTGGCGGGCGTTAAAGAATATCCAGCACGCGTTAAATGTGCGACACTTTGCTGGCACACCCTGCATTCGGCATTATGGGGCGATAACTGTCCTGCCACAACAGAATAATCTGGAACGAATATGCAACATAATGAATCTATCGCTCTAGTACGAGACTGCAATGCTGTACTGATCCCTGATGGCACCCCCATCAAGCTTGAAAAAGACAGTATCGTTTATATTACGCAGGCACTAGGCGGAAGCTATACGGTAAACATCAACGGCAATCTTGCACGCATTGACAGTAAAGATGCTGATGCATTGGGGTTTGAAATTGAAGATAATAATACCGAACCTGCACATGAGCAAACAGGAGATGGGCGTGTTTATGAAGCACTCATTTGGGAACAGCTACGTACCTGCTATGACCCAGAGATTCCTATCGATATTGTCGAACTCGGCCTGATTTATAATTGCAGCATCACCCCTGTAGATGTGGGTAATCGAGTTGACATTACTATGACGCTGACTGCACCCGGATGTGGCATGGGTGAGTTTCTGGCTGAAGATGTTCGCAGCAAAATCATTACTTTGCCTAATGTCACTCAAGTTAATGTCGATCTGACTTTTGATCCTCCATGGAATCAAACCATGATGTCAGAAGCTGCTAGATTACAAACCGGTCTTTATTGATATCGCCATTCACGGTATCTAAGCCCTACTAAAGATTCCTGCTATGCCAGACTGGATTAACATAGAACCCATAGAATCCTTTGGGCGAGGCGAGACTGGTTGACTTGGGTGATGTGCAAATTGCCGTTTTTAATCTTGACGGTGAATGTTTTGCTATCGAAAATAATTGCGACCATGATAATTCCACAATGCTAGATAGTGGACTGGGGTCAGAACTACTCCCGGAACAATTAATCAATGATAAACAAATTATTTGTCCACGACATGGTGCTAAATTCTGTATTAAAACGGGTAAAGCCCTAACGCCTCCAGCCTATGAAGATGTACCAACTTTTCCTATTCACATCACAGACAGTATCGTTCAAGTATATGATAATCGCTGGGATTGATAGTTTTTACCGCTTTTCACATTTAAGTCACTTTCGGCATATTAAAGACTTTACGCTTGATTTCAAGCACGTATAATCGCGCGCTTAATTGTCAGTTAGGCCTGATTCCTTCATTTTAAAACATTAAAGCATTTTTTAGAGTAAGTTTAAGTAAATGACCATTGAACGCACGCTATCGATAATCAAGCCTGATGCCATAGCAAATAATTATATTGGAGATATTTATTCAAGATTTGAAGCAAATGATCTGACTATCATTGCTGCAAAAATGACACAATTAACCAAAAAACAGGCCAAAGATTTTTATTCTATTCATAAAGAACGGCCTTTCTATAACATGCTGGTTGAATTCATGATCTCTGGTCCGGCAATGATATCTGTCCTTGAAGGCGAAAATGCGATTGCAAGATGTCGTGCCTTAATGGGTGCAACCATGCCCGAATTTTCTGCCCCAGGTTCAATTCGTTACGATCTGGCGAGAGAAGGTAAGGCTAACGAAAATGCAGTGCATGGTTCTGACGCGCCAGAAACTGCGGTGGAAGAAATTAAGTTTTTCTTCAAGCCAGAAGAAATCTGCGAACGTATCCGGTAAGTTATGCAGTCTAAACTATGGGCATAGGCGTAAACAAGCAAGCAAACCTGCTTGATCATGACCGATATTCCATGGAAACCTATTTTACCGATATAGGTGAAAAACCGTTTCGTGCCGTTCAGGTACTCAAGTGGATCTATCAATACGGCATCACCGATTTCTCGCAAATGACAACTTTAAGTAAAGCACTTCGCAAAAAATTATCTGATATCGCTCATATCCAACTTCCAAAAATAATCTCTCAACAAATATCAAAAGATGGCACGTGCAAATGGTTGCTCCAACTTGACAATAACAATAGCATAGAGACCGTATTTATCCCGGGGAAAGATCGGGGGACTTTATGTATTTCATCTCAAGTAGGTTGCGCATTGGACTGTGGCTTCTGCGCTACCGGAAAGCAAGGATTTAATCGGAACCTAACTACTGGCGAAATCATTGGTCAATTATGGATTGCAAGTCAGGCGCTGGGAGACTACAAATATAAAAACCGCACTATCAGCAATATTGTCATGATGGGCATGGGTGAACCTCTGCTTAATTTTGACAATGTCGTTAGTGCCATGAGCCTGATGATGGAAGATTGTGCATATGGACTTTCACGAAAACGAGTCACCTTGAGTACATCTGGCTTGGTGCCGGCAATTGATAAACTGGCAAAGACAAGTGATGTCAGCCTAGCCATCTCATTGCATGCGACTAATAATGAGCTGCGTAATAATCTGGTACCCATTAACAAAAGCTACCCTATTGAAGAATTGATGCAAGCATGCAAAAGATATGCAAAAATACATATCGTAGATACGATCACTTTCGAATATGTTATGCTGGATGGTATTAATGATAGCGAAGCCGAGGCTCGTATGTTGATTAAACTTATGAATGGGATCCCCGCAAAGATTAACCTCATCCCATTCAACCCCTTTCTTGGGACTGACTATAAATGTTCCAAAACGAGTGTAATTGATAAATTCAGGGACATTTTAATCAAGGGCGGTGTTTTTGCCATCACACGTAAAACCAGAGGTGATGATATCGACGCAGCCTGTGGTCAATTGGTTGGCAAGGTCATGGCACGCGCTAAAAAATACCGAATGCCCTCAAAACGCTATTAAATATACGGTAAGGCATGAAAAAGATTACGCTCACTATTATTTTTTATTTCCTCTATTTAGGCTTAAGCGGCTGCGGCCAAACGACCGGTCGCTCTGAATCTATCAAACCATCAGTAAAGACCAACGATATTGCGAAGGCTAACCTAGACCTTGGAATAGCCTATCTGCAAGCAGGCGCATTGGAGAAATCACTGGAAAAATTACAAAAGGCACGGGCGGCTGATCCGCATTATTCGCCTACCTACAATGCTTTGGGAGTTTTATACCAGAGATTTAAAGACAAAAAAAAAGCTGAAGAATATTTCATTCAGGCGCTTCGTTTAAATGAATATGATTCATCTACTATGAACAATTATGGTCAGTTCCTCTGTCAGGAATCTCGCTTTGATAAAGCTGAGAAACATTTCCTAAAAGCTGCAAACAACCCATTATATACAACACCAGAAATTGCATTGTCAAATGCTGGGGTCTGCGCCATGAAGCAGGACAAGCTGGGTATCGCTGAAAAGTATTTTAGAAAAGCATTGGGGGAAAACCCTAAGGTGATTCCTGCGCTATTGCAAATGATTGAAATTTCATATGTCACCAAAAACTACCTATCAGCAAGGGGGTATTTACAGCGATACCTTGAGGTAAGCCCTCATACAGCAAAAAGTCTTTGGCTCGGTATTCAGGTTGAAAGTAAGCTAGGCGATAATAATGCGCTATCGAGCTACGAATTATTATTAAAAAATAAATTTCCAGACAGCGAAGAAACTAATTTATTAAAAAATAGTTTGGCCAAATAGACAATGCCTGAAGATCAGATAGAAAATAATAATAATAATAAACTTGGTGAATTACTCACCAAAGCCAGAGAAAAATTATCGCTATCTCAAAAAGAAATTGCGTCCAGACTTAACTTAAAGGAAGAATTTGTTGCAGCGCTGGATGCTAACGACTTCAGCAAGCTGCCTGCGCCAACCTACATCAAAGGATATATTAGGAGTTATGCATGCGCTGTTTCCTTAAATGCAGATAACCTCATCAATATATATGAAGCCTCGGCAGAAGCACCGCCGGAGATTCTCCCGGATGTTAAGCCTGTAGTTCAAGCAAGCAGTAGAGATAAACCTGTTAAAGCAATGACCTATCTAGTTATTTTTACATTAGGAATTTTAGTCATTGCTTGGTGGCAAAGTCAGCATATTGTCAGAACGGAATTTTTTACAAACAATACTAAAACCACCCCAGATGACTATGATATTGTTATTCACCCAGAATCTCTCGCAGAACCTCTGGATGTGCGTGAAGTATATGAGCCAAGCAATCTAAATCTATTAGAACTTGATGATCATTTATCAACAAATGATTCATTGAGCACAAATGTACAGATAAACTCAAATGACCCAGTAAATTTAGATACCTTAAAAATGGAATTAACTGCTGAATCATGGATTGAAATATATGACGCTACAAATGAACAACTCTATCGCAACCTTGCCAAACCTGGTGAAAAAATCAGCATAACTGGCACAGCACCATTATCAGTCACGCTTGGTAACTCCAGAGCTGTTTTAGTCAATTTCAATGGTAAAGTATTCGATACCAAAGAATACACCAAAACAAATATTGCAAAATTTTTTTTAGAGTAATTTTCTTCATAAAAATTATTTATAAGAAAATTTTGGAATAATCTTTTTAGCATATGAGTATTAAATACGTATAAGCACTAAATAAAATATCATAAGATTTTTCAAGAATTTCCTTGCTCGTGATGAGCCTCGCACACCATACCATATAGCATGGATCTGTTTATTATGGATCATATTTATTAACACGCTATCATACTGACATGACGCATATTATTATGCCCGTACAAATTTCAGAATAATTCATTTCCTAGGAGAAAGCTTTGTCTAAGAAGTTACAGGCTATACGTGGTATGTCAGATATACTGCCTCAGGATACAAGTCGCTGGCAGTTCGTAGAAAGAAAAATTACAGGCATCCTAAATAATTATGGCTATCAGGAAATCCGTGTACCCTTGCTTGAAAAAACCGAGCTATTTAACCGATCCATCGGCGGGCAGACCGATATTGTTGCCAAGGAAATGTACAGCTTTGAAGATCGTAACGGTGATAGTCTAACCCTGCGACCAGAAGGCACAGCAAGCTGTGTCAGGGCAGGACTTGAACACGGCTTATTTCATAATCAGACACAAAAACTCTGGTATATGGGTCCCATGTTCAGACACGAAAGACCACAAAAAGGCAGACACAGGCAATTTCATCAGATTGGTGTCGAGGCCTTTGGTTTCGTTGGGCCAGACATAGATGCTGAAATGATCATATTAAGTGCGCGCCTATGGCGTGAACTTGAGCTAGAAAATATATGTCTGCAATTGAACTCTCTAGGATCTGCTCATACAAGAGCGAAGTATTGTAAGATACTGATTAACTATTTCTCACAACACGAAAAACAATTGGATGAAACAAGCAGACGCAGATTACAAATAAATCCGTTACGCATTCTTGACAGTAAAAATCCGGATATGCAAGAATTAATCAACGCAGCACCGACAATGCAAGATTATCTGGATAAGGAATCTGCAGACCATTTTGAGCAATTAAAAAACATATTAGATGATTCAAATATCCCATATACAATCAACCCACGACTTGTACGTGGCTTGGACTATTATGGACAGACTGTCTTTGAGTGGGATACAGACAAACTCGGTGCACAAGGCACTTTCTGTGCTGGTGGTCGCTACAATGAATTGATTGAACATTTCGGTGGCAAATTTGTCCCTGCTTTCGGTTTTGCGTTGGGGCTAGAACGCCTGATGGCCTTGATTGAACAAAATAGCGATAACATTGAAACCGCGCCGCTACATGCTTATTTTATCTTATCTGCTGAAAATGGAGTCACTGCTGCAGGTATGAAACTGACAGAAAAATTGCGTAATCAACTACCACAACTCAGACTTATGACCCATTGTGGTGGCGGGAGTTTTAAGAACCAGTTCAAAAGCGCCGACAAATCCGGCGCACTATTTGCCTTGATTTTGGGTAGTGATGAGGTAAAAAATCAGACTGTGGGCTTCAAGTCATTAAGGGATAAACTTAAGCAAGAAACAGTTTCATGGGATAAGATTGGCGATATTTTATCGAAAAATATTAAATAAACCGCCATAAATGTTTTTAAAAAGACCATTGTGTAATGTCCCAAGCATCATTATCATCCAGCAGCTAAGTTTACTGTTCCCGGAAATTCAAGTGAATTCCGAAAATAAATTTTATGGGAGAAAATTTTGGAAGCTTATAGAACAGACGAAGAACAAGCTGAACATCTGAAAAAATGGTGGCATGAGAATGGTAAATCAATTATTGGCGGTATCGTAATTGGTTTGACTGCCATATTTGGCTGGCGTGCCTGGCAAGACCATTTAGTGATTCAGGGACAACAAGCCTCTGATCTTTATGAACAGATGATTGTAGATATACATCAGGAAAAAGAAATAGACACAACAACAATTGCAGACAAGCTAAACCAAGACTACAAATCAACCCCATATTCTACTTTTTCTTCACTGCTACAGGCACGTATAGCCGTGGAGAAAGATGACATCAAGTCTGCAAAAACCCATCTTCAACGGGTTCTTGATAATGCAGATAACGATGAATTCAAGCATCTTGCCAGATTACGACTTTCGCGTTTATTACTTGTAGAAGGTGATAAAAATGCTGCCTTGTCTTTGCTTGAAAAGGCTGACCTAGGAAAATTTGCATCAAATTATCATGAACTACGTGGTGATATTTTATTACAGCAAGACAATTTAGAATCTGCTAAAAATGCTTATACACAAGCGCTGGCAACACAAAATAGCGCTGGCGGTAATCAGTCTTTTGTGCAAATGAAACTGGACGATCTATGAAAAAATCCATTCTAATGTTATCAGGCATGCGTTGCTTATTATTCGCCTTAGTGCTGATCTTGTTGTATGGATGTGGCACCAAAGACTATGTGAAAAATTTATTTGATAAAAGCTTATTTGCTACCAAAGATAATTCTGAACCGCCTACTCTTTTAGTAGAAATTGAAACGCTTGCTGAAATTACAAAGCTTTGGTCAAAAAATACAGGTAAAGGTTCTGCTAAACAATTCCTCAAGCTCACACCTTCTTATATTCAAGGTAAAATTTTTGTCACAGATATTCATGGAAATCTGGTAGCCACTGATATAAAAAGTGGTGACACACTGTGGGAAAATGATGCAGATCTAAATATCACTGGAGGTCCAGGTTCCAGTGAAACACTGACCATGATTGGTTCAGAGGAAGGCGATGTACTGGCATATACAAGCGAAAACGGAGAATTCCTGTGGCAGACAAGAGTCTCTAGTGAGATTCTTGCTGCACCACAGGAGGCTTACGGTATTGTTGTAGTGCGTACAATAGACGGTAAAATTTTTGGACTTAGTGCAAATGATGGCAGTCACTTGTGGATATATGCTCGTGTTGTACCTTCATTAACACTACGTGGCACCAGTAGTCCAGTTATTACAGGCGATGTTGTCATTGCTGGTTTTGATGGTGGTCGTATTTCTGCAATTGAATTGCATACTGGGAAATTGATTTGGGAAACGAGTGTCTCACTGGCATCTGGTCGTTCTCAATTAGAAAGAATGGTTGATATTGATTCGGATCCTGTGATTGTTGGTAATGATATTTACGTTGTGACATTTCAAGGACATCTAACCTCGATTGCTCTGGAAGATGGTCGAACTATCTGGACGCGTAATATTTCTTCCTACACAGGATTAACATCTGACGGAGAAAATATTTACATTACGGACAACCAAAGCCACATCTGGGCGTTGGATCGATCATCTGGCGATTCTATATGGAGACAGGAGGATTTATTCGCCAGACATGTAACAGCCCCTGCCACCATTGGCGATCTTGTTGTTGTTGGCGATTTAGAAGGTTACCTACACTGGATGGATAAGAGTAATGGTCAGTTTGTCGCTCGCACACGGATTTCAAAGCATCCAATTTTATCAACACCTGTTGCCATTGATGACATTGTTTACACATACAGCAGCGACGGAACGCTAAGTGCATATACTGCTCATTAAGCAGGAAAGCAAGTATGAAGTCCATTATTGCCATCGTTGGCCGCCCAAACGTCGGTAAGTCCACCTTATTTAACTTCCTCACACGCACTCGTAATGCACTTGTCGTAGATCGACCAGGAGTAACGCGTGATCGGCAATATGGATTTGGCAATTATCAAGGGCGTGAATTCATACTGGTTGATACTGGCGGTTTAGATAGAAACGATAAAAACTCAGAAAATATTTCTAGGCTTATATCCCATCAATCTTTACGTGCAACAGAAGAGGCAGATGCGCTGATATGGCTGGTTGATGGACGTGAAGGTCTGACATCAGAAGACGAGTACCTCGCCAAGATTTTGCGTCAGAAATGTAATTGTATCTTTCTGGTTGCTAACAAAACCGAGGGGTTTAATATAGATATTGTTTTATCTGATTTTTACTGTCTCGGTTTTAACGAGCTTTTTGCTATCTCGGCCAAACGGGGCACAGGTGTCAGAAAACTCATGGATGAAGTTATTAAACAATTGCCTTCTAAGTCAGAAGACGAAAAACAAACTAAACACGGATTGCGCATCACGGTACTTGGTCGCCCCAATGTTGGAAAATCTACACTAACTAATAGGATTCTTGGCGAAGAACGCATGATCACTTTTAGTCACCCAGGAACTACCAGAAATAGTATTGCCATTCCTTTTGAACGTGACGGAATACCTTACACCTTGATTGACACGGCAGGCATACGCAGGCGATCAAAGATTAATGATACCGTTGAGAAATTTAGTGTTGTGCAATCGCTTCAAGCAATCGACAGCACACAAATTGTTATTCTTGTGATCGATGCTCATGAAGCCATCACGGAACAGGATGCCAGCTTGCTCGGATTGATTGCTAATAGTGGCAAAGCGTTGATTATTGCTATTAATAAATGGGACGGATTAGAATTCTCACATAAAAACAGAATCAAGGCGCAACTGGACAGAAAACTAGGGTTTATTGATTATGCCTGCATCCATTTTATTTCTGCACTTCATGGTAGTGGCGTTGGGAAACTATTTGTATCAATTAAAAAGATTTCAGAATCAATCTCGATCGAACCATCCACCTCCAAGATAACATCAATTCTGCAACAGGCAACTCAAGCTCACTCACCACCTGTAGTTCACGGCAGACGTATCAAATTACGTTATGCCCATATAGGCGGACATGATCCGATACGAATTATTGTGCATGGCAATCAAACTGATCGTGCCCCTGAGTCGTATAAACGCTATTTGTCTAACCAAATGAGGAAACAATTAAAACTTACAGGGACACCTGTTTTGATAGATTTTAAACAAGGAGATAATCCGTATAAAGACAAGAAAAGTATCCTGACCAATAGACAAAAAGACAAACGCAGACGCCTTGTGCGTCATGTTAAAAAGAAATAAGCGGCAAAAATTTACTGCTATCTTAACAGTCTATTATACTGATTCTGGATCAGGCTTAGTATACGGCTCACTTCTTCGCTTTCTATCCATTGGTCTTCTTTGTCTAGAACAATGATTTCAGTCTTATCGCCAACACCAGTCAGGCTAATGTGAAATTCCTGTGCTTCTTCATCACTTTCCCAGAATTTAAGCCTCGATAATAGACCTTTATTTTGTTTGTCCGAGATAACATTATAGACAACAAAATAAATACCTTTTTCCGCATCTTTATTCTCAATCTGCATATCCAATTCGTTGAGAATGTCTTCAATGCTGCGCCATGCTTTAAAAAATTCATCAGGGATAGTTAAATATTCTTTGCCTTCTCCGGCGTTTAATATCTTAGCCCTCCTCATAGGATTTTCAGGGCTAGTTATCTGCTTTTCGCTTGCAGAAGAGCGTGCTTTAGGTGCGCCATAAAAATGTATATCCAATTCACTTATAAGCCCTTCAGTCCGTTCCTTACTGTTTGCCTTATCTATCCAGCCAGAACTACCATCATCAAGCGGTATTTTTTCCTGTGCTTCGCTTACAAGGAACAATATCAAGCTTCCCTGCATTCTACTTTCTTCTGAAATTATCTTGAATTTTTCTCTGTTTGTTGCCGCGCCCTCGACTGAGATTTCCTTGAATTGTGTTTCCATTACACCAAGTTCAGCATCATCAAGATCCATCTCAAAACCTTTAGCCAACCAGAATTCGCGCAACTTAGGCCAGATTGAAAACGTTGTTCCCTGTACTAATAGATATTTTTTACCAGTATTGTCCAACATCGCAATTTCTGTATCAGAGACTTGCCCGCCCTGACGTATGAACCTACGCCGTTGAAATTCAGACAGCGTCTTGGCATTTTCTTCATCTGGAATCACCAATTGATCATTCAACGCCTCACTGGTTAAATCTGGCGGCACCTCTAAGTCAGGCAATGATTGGCTCTTTTTATATTTGGTTCTGTTGTCTGGTATCACGTCACTTAGACTAGGAAATGACCCACAGCCGCTTACTAAGTTTAAGGTAAGGAGTAGTAAAAATATTTTTTTTGATAACATAATATAAATTTCTATATTGTTTTTAGTTTAAATTCTCTTAAATTATCCAAATAATTGAAAAATATTAAACAAGGGTCATCCTTGGCATCTCTGGTCTAGTATAACAGAGTTGATTTTTGCTTATTTTCAATAATGTTTGATATATATTCATTAAATAATTTCATGCAGCAATATTTGCTTTTCGCATGGATTGTATAAGAACATCCTCTGATCTCTTTGTCATCCAGGTAAGCGGAAGCCTGATGCCTGCCTTAATCAATCCCATCTTGTGTAATGCCCACTTGGTAGGAATTGGACTAGATTCTACAAATAAATGTTCGTGTAAATCAGTCAGAGTATCATCAATTTTTGTTGCAGCTTCAATATCCCCTGCTTTTGCAAATTTACATAATTCATGCATTGCACTAGGAACGACATTTGCCGTTACAGAAATCACTCCATTACCGCCTCGTAATAAAAATTCTTTTGTTGTTGCATCATCACCACTGACCAATATGAAGTTATCATGGCAAAACGATCTAATCGTCTCGATACGACTTAAATCAGCTGTCGCTTCCTTAACACCGATAATATTATCCATCTTCGACAATCTGCCAATCGTTTCTGGCAACATGTCACAGGCTGTACGACTCGGCACATTATACAGAATCTGCGGAATATTTACCGCTTCTGCTACAGCCTTGTAATGTAAATATAAACCCTCCTGTGTCGGCTTGTTGTAATAAGGCGTGACCAATAAACACGCATCTGCACCTATATCTTTTGCACATTGTGTCAGGTAAATTGCTTCCGTTGTTGAATTTGCACCAGTACCAGCAATCACAGGAATGCGTCCATTAACAAATTCTACCACTTGGCGAATAACCTCGCAGTGCTCCTCATTATCTAAGGTCGCAGATTCACCTGTAGTGCCCACAGCTACGATCGCATCCGTTTTATTCTCAATATGGAATTCAACCAGTCCAGCCAGACTTTCTTTGTCCAGTGGTGTATCTGGTATATTTCCTTTCTGCATGGGGGTAACTACAGCGACCATACTGCCTTGAAACATATCTAAATCCTTTAACCTCCATACTTAAAATATCGTCAAAATTCAATGCTTACGCTTTTAGTATATCTGTAAATCCAGAACATCTGAATGCGCACTTATAACGGTCAACGACATATTATACTATAATTAAGCGATAACAATAAATTCCATAACTTATAAAATTTTCCATTTCTGTAATTTTTTTGAGGAATCTTATTTGAAAAATACTTCCAAAAAGTTCTCATAATAACCCAAATTACTTGTAAATGCGGAGACAAAAACAGACAATGAGCCTGCAATCCATTAGCAGAAACTCCATTAAAGATCATTGGGTAAAATGCAGAATTACATCGTGCTAACAGCACTGGGGGCACCCTCAAATTATCAAAAAATTCTCAAAAGCAATCAAGGAATGTAATTGTAATGTAATAGACAGCCGTGTCGTTGCTCTGGGAAACGAGTTTTCTCTATCCATGACGTTAAGCGGTAACTGGAATGCTGTGGCCAAATTAGAGTACATGCTGCCATCTCTGAAAAAACTAGATGTGGAAAATTCCAATTCCGCAGAACGAATTCCTCTGAAAAACCTGCCCAATGCTTGCCTATATGCTATAGAAATCGTACTATAGATCGCATCGGCATTGTCCATGACATCACTGATTTTTTGGTAAATTAATGATATTGTAATCCATGATATGCTCACAAATACCTACAAGGCAACACAGTGGCACACAAATGTTCTCACTTAAATGCCACCATCTAAGTATCCCTGTTAATATTTCTATCTCAACAATCCGCAACGATTTCAATGATTTTTTGTGGTCGACTGAATTTTTATGCGATACCGGAACCAGTAAAATAATTCAACTAATCTAGTAAAAAAATAATAAAGATAGCGTAACATTAATCATGGCAAAGGTAAGAATTGGCAAAAAAATTGCAGATATAAAATTAGCCGCGACAGGATCGAAAAATATCCAATTATCTGATTTTAAGGGTAAAAACATTGTTTTATATTTTTATCCAAAAGACAGTACTCCAGGGTGCACCTTAGAAGGCCAAGATTTCCGCGATAACAAAAGAAAATTCAATGCAAGAAATACCATCATCCTTGGCATCTCACGCGATAGTATTAAATCACACGAAAATTTTAAAAACAAACAGTCATTCACATTTGAACTACTCTCGGATTCTGATGAGAAATTATGCGCACAGTTTGATGTAATTAAAGAAAAAAATATGTATGGTAAAGCAGTGATGGGAATTGAACGCAGCACATTTCTAATAGATGAAAAAGGTATCTTGATACATGAATGGCGTAAAGTAAAAGTAAAAGGTCATGTCAAAGAGGTTCTCGAAGAAATAAAAAGAATGTAAAGCCTAAACTAAAAGACAATAGATAAGCAGGAAATAGCAATAGATAATTTATGAAAAAAGCAATGTGCCATTAATTAATTTATATTTTCTGTTCCCACTTTACACAGGAAACGAGACCAAGTTAATAAACAAACCTACGGTCTAACTCAAACCTCAGCAGTCTCTAATGAAGCATCCTCAGAATAATCCGCAGTGGTTGGCCAAACATTAATCAAGGCCTTGACCAAAGTCGCTAATGGAATTGCAAAAAACAAACCAACAAACCCCCATAAGCCACCGAATACCAATATCGCTACAATAATAGCGATGGGGTGAAGATTGACAGCATCCGAAAACAGAACTGGCACCAGAACATTGCCATCCAAGAATTGCAGAATCATGTAACTTACCATTAGCCACATGAACTGACCGTCCAAGCCCCACTGAAAATACCCAACCAACATTACAGGCAATGTGACTACAGCAGCGCCGACATAAGGAATCAAAACAGATAGTCCCACTACTAATGCCAGCAATGATGCGTAATTTAAATCCATGAATTTAAAAAGTATCAATGACACAACAAAAACAATGAAAATTTCGTTAAACTTGCCGCGGATATAATTACCAATCTGAGCATCCATTTCTTGCCAGATTTCTGTAATGAGCTGTCGCTCAGAAGGTAAAAATTGTGTTAGCCAAACAATAATGATTATTTTATCCTTCAGAAAGAAAAAAATCATTACTGGTACGAGAACTAGATAAATCAATATGCCAACAATGGCGGGGATGGATGCCAGAGAAATCGATAATACATGCTGACCAAGATCGCTGAAACCACCTTTGATCGCAAGTATCACATCTCGCACAGCAGCCTCAGAAATAATACCAGTATATTTTTCCGGAAGTTTTAACAAAAGCTCTTGACCATTACTTATCATGTCAGGAACATCCTGTAAAAACTGACTTAATTGCTTAGATAAAATAGGCAATAGCCCAAATAACAAAAAAATCAGACAGGTCATGAAGAGAATGAAGACGATATATACGGACAACAATCTTGAAGTAATTTTTTTCTGAATTTTTTGTGTTAGACCTTCAAGTAAGTAGGCAATTATTATCGCTGAGACTAACGGTGCCAACATTCTTCCCATGGTAAATATAATTGCAAAACCAACGACCAATACAACGACTAATAATGCCGCCTGCGGATCAGTAAAGTATCTGCGATACCATGAATTTAGATATTCAAACATCGATTTAAAATATTACCTGATTTTCGATGTTATCATGAACACTGTGTGCTTGTATATTTAATATCATCCCGGTTGTGACTATGCAGAATTTACAATGTATAAATCTTTAAACGATATAAACTACATAAATCTGGCCAAACAAATTAAAGACTGGGGGCTTGAACTCGGTTTTCAACAAATCGGAGTTAGTGATATTGATCTGGCAAAAGATGAAAAATATTTGCTCAAATGGTTAAGTAAAGCCATGCACGGTAAAATGGATTATATGCAGCGACACGGCAACAAACGCTCTCGCCCTGCTGAATTAATCCCAGGAACCATAAGAATTATATCTGTGCGACTAGATTACATGCCTGAAAATGGCAAAGATCCAGAAACCATATTAAATGATCCGCAGAAAGCTTATGTCTCACGCTACGCTACTGGCCGTGACTATCACAAACTCATTCGCAAACGATTGCAAAAACTGACAGAAAAGATCTCAAAAGTCACGGGTAAATTTGGATACCGTACCTTTACAGATAGTGCGCCTGTTCTGGAAAAAGCCATTGCCAGAAACTCGGGGCTGGGCTGGATTGGTAAGCATACAAATTTAATTAGTCCAAAGGCAGGCTCATGGTTTTTCTTGGGTGAAATATATACAGACCTGCCCTTACCCATGGATAAACCATTTGTTACGGATCATTGTGGCTCTTGTACTGCATGTATTGATATTTGTCCTACGCAAGCCATCGTCGAACCTTATGTAGTTGATGCCAGACGATGTATCTCCTACCTGACTATTGAATTACGCGGATCAATTCCCGACGAATTCAGAAAAGATATAGGCAACCGGATTTACGGTTGTGATGATTGTCAGATCGTTTGCCCTTGGAATAAATTTTCAATTCACACAACAGAACAAGATTTCACCGTTAGAAATAATCTGGATTCATCGACACTGGTAGATTTATTTAGCTGGACAGAAGAAGAATTCCTGAAAAAAACCGAAGGCTCTGCAATAAGACGTATCGGTTACGAGGCATGGTTGAGAAATATCGCTATTGCTCTGGGTAATTTAATGCGTAACTTAGTTAAAAATAAAACTGTTGACAAAGATACTTTTCATACTATTACTCGCGTACTTGAAAAAAAGAAATCACATACATCTAAATTAGTAAAAGAACATATTGAGTGGGCATTAATACAATATATAACTTAAATTACATGTGGAATTTAGCTCGTTTATTTGATTTACCGAATTTACTTTCTACTGTCGCAAGCCAGACAAGGTGACGTAATCGGAGCTAATTTTAATCTTGCTTCCGGAATTTCTTTATCACATTCAAGACAGTAACCATATTCTCCTTGATCAATTTTTTTTAATGTTCGGCGCAAAACATATTAAAAAAATAAAAAACAGAATAATTTTTTTATAAAAATCATTGCACCAATATATATTACCCTCATATATCTCAATACTATCTTCTAGAATTCAAGCTGCGTTCTTATCTGGAATGCTGCGGGCTCATCGCCGTCGAAGGCACCGCCCTTCACATCCAAAACATTGACATAATTTGCGATAAATCGAATGCTTGGTGTCGCGTACCAATTAAGCCCAATAGTAAAATTATCTTCCTCACCGCCGATAATATCTTCGTCAGCCAAATCAAGACTGCTAAAACGCAATGCTACTTGCCAAGCGCCAACGCCTCCCCGACCTACGATACCTTTGGGTGAGATATGGCTAAAGCTACCCTTCGATGCTTTATAGTTCATAGATTCCCCGGTCAGAAACCAGCCACCTTCAACATAAAAACCACTAAAATTTAAATCTGGATTTACTGTGATATCACGATAGACGCTTGTATGGTAATATTCACCTTGTATATGAAATGATCCATAGATATAAGCTGCTTCACCAACAAAACTCGTATAACTATCAGCATCAAAAATACCTGTATCCAACAAACGCGTATTGCTTATGTGTGATTCAGATCGTTCACGAAAGCGTAAGCTACTTATTGAACCAGTTGAACGATATGCAACAGATGTGCCTAAATGTAATGCTTGGGATTTTTTATAAATAGGTGCATAGGTAACGCGACCCGAGACACCAAAACCTTCATCATTATCACCTGCAACCCCATCACGGTTGTCGCTATACAAACCAACCGCAGCACTCCAGTTCTGATCATTGCTACTGAACTGTAATCCAAGGTTGCGTCCTTCTGAAAATACATGCGGTAAAGCTCTTTCTGTAAAGAGCACATATTTGGAACTGGTCATACTTTGTAAACTAAACGGTTCTCTAAAATGACCTACTCTAATTTTGTAATTTTTAAGGCCTTTAAAATCCAGATAGGCATCTTGGATTCCATCAATGCCATCATCAGTAAAATCATATTGCAGCTTGTAACCCCATGCATTTCCCAAATTAGCTTGTGCAAAAAGGCGAGCCCGACGAATCTCAGTACCGTCATTTTGACGTGATTCGTCTTCGCTATAGGTGACACCGTCTATCTGAACACGTCCGCCAATTTTGATATTATTTTTTGATGCTTTCTTATGCTCATCATGCTTGCGTTTATCAAGTTTACTCCTGTCATGGCGTGTGTCTTTTTGAGTAATTTTCTGAGCAATCTTCTTTTCTTTATTTCTTTCTTTTTCTACATTAGATTGTGCAACATTTTTAACTAGATCGTAGGTTTGCTCATCAATGGTACCGTTTTCATAAAGGGCTTTTAATAATTCCATCAATGCCTGATTTTCAGCTTGAACAGAGCTTGTGATACATAAAGACAGAATCAGCAATAAATTAAGTACAATTGTTTTTCTTTTCATCTTTAATTTACATCTGCTTTATTTCTATTTTTGTAATATGTTTTTATTTTCATATTTACTAACGGTACTACCGTATCATAGTACGGTATAAGAATAATTTTAAATAGCTTATTAAATGCATATTTTGTTTAGACCAAGTTGGTTTTACGGAGAAAAAAATCGGCAAATCTTATTGAAAAAAACATTGTTTTACTTACTAGAGCATCATAGAACATGGAGCTTTAAAGGGTGCAGCTTTAAAAGCTGCACATCTTATAAACAAGCGTGGGAATTACTCAAAAAAAATGGGAAACTGAATCTGGCAAGTCTCCGGCAACGCTTAACTAAGGGAAGTAAGCACGGTGCAAATCTCACTTCATTTAAGAGAAAAATACTCTTTGCGCGCCTAAGTCTGACGAATAAATTCCTGTCTGATAAATGATACACTGAATAATACAAAGATACGCTCACACCGCTATATCGACAACCACTTTAATCCTGAAAAAAACTGTTATTGTCAATTCATGAGTTCACATTTGTGTGTCTCTAATTCACGGCCTCTACTTTTAATATCGCACCCTCTACAGAAACAACACGAATGGTCGCGCCTGCGGGCACATCCATACCAGAAATTTTCCAGGTTGAATCATCAACTTTTATTTTACCTAAGCCACCTACAATAGGTTCAGTTAAGGTAAAATCTCTACCTAAGTATTGTTCCCCTCGACGATTTAATGCAGGTTCGCTTGTGACCGCTGGATTTTTCTTTTTATATATTCTGTACATCATCACAATAATTACAGATAAAATCGAAAAGATTAAAACCTGAGCTAATATCGGCATATGCGGGAAGATACACATCAAGATACCCATAACAATTGATGCAACACCCATCCATATAAGATAAGCACCAGGAATAAGTATTTCCAAAATGATCAAGACAATGGCAAAAATTAGCCAATGCCAATATATAATATTATTCATCCATTCCATAGAAATTACCTTCTACTAATCAACCTCGTCATTAATTTTTGTTTGTAGGAGATGATCCCCGTCCAAATGTTTCTTTGGCAATTTCGCTAATACCTCCAAGTGCGCCTATTACATTGCTGGCTTCCAACGGCATTAAGATCACTTTCTGATTCGGTGCAACTGCAATATCTTTTAATGCTTCAATATACTTGTTTGCAACAAAATAGTTAATCGCATGAATATTGCCTGATGCAATCGCATTAGACACATCTCTGGTTGCCTTAGCTTCTGCTTGTGCCTCTCTTTCTCTAGCTTCTGCATCACGAAAAGCTGATTCCTTGCGACCTTCTGCCTCAAGAATGGCGGCTCTTTTCTCGCCATCTGCTTTGAGAATTTCGGCTTGCTTAAACCCTTCTGCCTCAAGAATATTTGCACGCTTGTCTCGCTCTGCTTTCATTTGTCTGGCCATAGATTCGACCAGATCCTGTGGCGGTGTAATATCTTTAATTTCAATACGCGTAACCTTAACGCCCCAAGGTCCTGTGGCTTCATCAACAACAGCAAGTAACTGCGCATTGATAGTATCTCTTTTTGACAATAACTCATCCAGATCCATTGAACCCATCACTGTACGAATATTGGTCATGGTTAAATTTAATATCGCTCTGGTCAGATCATTTACTTCATAAGCTGCCTGCGCTGCATTTAGAACTTGGAAGAAAACCACACCATCGACCCGAATCATGGCATTGTCTTTGGTAATGACTTCCTGAGAAGGCACTTCCATCACAGACTCCATCATATTCATCTTGGTGCCGATTGCATCGAGAAAAGGTACGATAAAATGCAAGCCCGGAGACAACGTTCTTGTATATTTCCCAAAACGCTCGACTGTATATTCATAGCCTTGAGTAACTGTATTGACCGCTTTTAAAAAGCCAACAAAGACCAGCGCCAGCAAAACAAATATAAATCCTTCCATAATTTTTCTCCTTCAATTATCTATCAATTAATCATGTTATTTTATAATTCGATATGCATTAATCATACACTTTTTTCATTGTATTGAAGAAATTTGATGATAATAAACTAAAACGATAAAAATTAACGACTTACCAATAAGCACCAAATATTAATAATACTTTAATTTATATTTCTCAAGTTCACATTAGGTTCACATTTTAATCCGCAACGTGAGTGGCTATCATTGCCACAATAGGGTAAAGTTTCACTCTGTTTTCAACAGAGTTAATTAATTCAAGCTATAACTAAATTTTATGACTGGCCACATCATTGCCCCTTCAATATTATCAGCAGATATGGCGCGTTTGGGTGATGACACTGCCAAGGTATTAGCTGCGGGCGCAGATTTTATCCATATTGATGTAATGGATAATCACTATGTCCCTAATCTGACTTTTGGTTCAGTGATTGTTAAGGCTTTACGCGATTATGGCATCGAGGCACCGCTGGATGTTCACTTAATGGTGAAACCAGTTGACCGAATAATTCCTGATTTTGCCAAAGCAGGTGCAAGCTATATCACTTTTCATCCAGAAGCCAGCAAGCGTATGGATGAAAGCTTACAACTCATCCATGAAAACGGTTGTAAATCAGGAATCGCGTTTAACCCTGAGACACCTCTGGATATCCTAAGTGATATCATTAACCGTGTGGATATGGTGTTACTCATGTCGGTCAACCCTGGTTTTGGGGGTCAGTCATTTATCCCTTCTGTTTTGGATAAACTAAAAAAGGCGCGTCAAATCATTGATAACAGCGGCCATGACATCCGTCTTGAAATCGATGGTGGTGTCAAGATTGATAATATTCGTGAAATTGCTGCAGCTGGCGCAGATACCTTTGTTGCAGGTTCTGCTATCTTTGGCAGTGACGATTACCAAACAACAATCAATGCTATGCGTGCTGAGTTGAGCAATTTATAAATCCCACTTGTGACGTTTCATGTCTTTAAATTATCCCAAAATGGTATTGCTGGATCTAGATGGCACTTTAGTCGATACCGTGCCTGACTTGGCTTATTGCCTGGACAAAATGTTACAAGAGCTTTCCCTGCCAAAAGCAGGCGAAACAAACGTTAGAGGCTGGGTCGGTAGTGGTATTGAAGAATTGGTCAAACGCGGCCTAAGCAGTAATTTTGTGCCCAATAATTTCTCCAAAAAACTAGAGGCTTCGCTTTTGAAGAAGGCTTTACCCATATTCATAGACTATTACAAAGAAAATACATGCAAGCGTAGCAAGCTCTATGCTGGTGTCAGGGAGGGGCTTAACTATCTCGTCAGCAATAATTTTAAACTTGGGCTTGTCACGAATAAAACGGGCTGTTTTACAAAAATTATTCTTGAAACCCTAGATATTTACAGAGTGTTTGGGATTATTATAAGCGGCGATACCACAGCAAAGAAAAAGCCTGACCCCCTGCCACTTTTACATACAGCACAACATTTTGGCGTTAGCCCCGCACAGGCTTTAATGGTGGGTGACTCAATCACTGATATCATGGCGGCGCGTAATGCTGGGTTTCAAGTTTTATGTGTCAGCTATGGGTATAATCTCGGTCAGGATATTCGCCTCGCTAGTCCAGACCATGTGGTCGATTCACTGGCAGAGCTTACAAATATTTTTTTTAATCAAAAGTAGCTGAAGATGACACCAGAACAATTCAAACAACTTGCACAAGAAAATTACAACCGGATTCCGTTGATGCGAGAAGTGCTTGCAGATATGGACACGCCCTTGAGTGCCTACAAAAAACTAGCCGACCAACCTTATTCTTACTTATTAGAATCTATTCACGGTGGTGAAAAATGGGGTCGTTATTCCATTATTGGTCTGGGTTCTGACACCATTTTCCGTGTATCTGGTCACCAACTGTCAATAGAAAAAGGCGGAAAAATAATCAAACAAGAAACCGTCGAGGATCCATTGCAAGCAGTGGAATCTTATCATCAACAATTCCGTGTGCCTGAGATTACAGGAATCTCAAGATTTTCTGGTGGCATGGTCGGTTACTTTGGTTATGGCTGTGTTCGCTATATTGAAACACGTCTGGATATTGGCGACAAAGATGACCCACTACAGTGCCCAGATATATTATTAATGGTTTCAGAAGAGCTAATCGTGTTTGATAATCTAAGCGGCAAACTGCACATCATTGTTCATGCAAACCCGAAACAAAGCGATGCTTATAAAAACGCAGAGAGAAGACTTGATGCGCTTGCCAAGAAGTTAACGATTACCATGGTCGATACGCCAAATAAAAATGCGCGAAGTGTTGATGAAAAAGATTTTATTTCTGGATTCACCCAAGAAGGATTTCAGCAAGGCGTAAACCGTATTAAAGACTATATTGTCGAAGGCGATGCCATGCAGGTGGTGCTTTCACAACGACTATCAATTCCATTTAACGCACAACCGATTGATTTATATCGTGCCTTGCGTTGTTTGAATCCTTCGCCTTATATGTTTTATCTGAATTTAAAAGATTTTTACATTATCGGCTCTTCACCTGAAATGCTGGTGCGTCTGGAAGATAATGAAGTTACTGTTCGCCCGATTGCAGGCACTCGTCGCCGTGGCGCTGATACCAAAGAAGATTTAGCAATGGAACAAGAGTTGCTTGCTGATCCAAAAGAATTGGCAGAACATCTAATGTTAATCGACCTCGGCCGTAACGACACAGGACACGTTGCTGAAGTAGGCAGCGTCAAGGTCACAGATAGAATGATTGTTGAACGCTATTCACATGTGATGCATATCGTTTCTAATGTAGTTGGCACACTTAAAAGCGAACATACCGCCATTGATGTTTTCAGAGCAACCTTCCCTGCTGGCACAGTTTCAGGAGCGCCTAAAATAAGAGCTATGGAGATCATAGACGAACTAGAGCCTGTGAAACGTGGTATTTATGCCGGAGCCGTTGGTTACCTGTCATGGAATGGCGACATGGACACCGCTATTGCTATACGCACGGCAGTGATTAAGGATAATATATTGTACATTCAAGCTGGTGCAGGCATCGTTGCAGATTCCGTGTCTGAGAATGAATGGAATGAAACAATGGATAAAGGCCGCGCCATTTTCAAAGCTGTGACTATGGCCGAAAAAGGTTTAAATTAAGATAGCTTAATTAACCTGATTAATTAAACAAGATGTGTTCATTATGTTATTGATGATAGACAACTACGATTCTTTTACCTACAACTTGGTTCAATATTTTGGCGAGCTGGGCGAGGAGATACTCGTCTACCGCAATGATAAAATTAGCATTGCCGAAATTGAAGCGCTTAATCCCGAACACATCGTTATTTCACCTGGCCCATGCACACCCAATAAAGCTGGCATCTCTCTCGATTTGATTAAACACTTCAAAAATAAATTACCTTTGTTTGGTGTTTGCCTTGGTCACCAGAGTATTGGACAGGCCTTTGGCGGAAAGATTATCCATGCGAAGGAAATTATGCACGGAAAAACCTCTAAGATTTATCATAATAATAGTGATGTGTTTTCTGGCCTAGATAATCCATTCACCGCAACACGTTATCACTCATTGGTCATCGAACAGACAACCTTGCCTGATTGTTTTGGAGTCACGGCATGGACTCAAACTAAGCAAGGTGGAGTTGATGAAATCATGGGTATAAGACATAAAGAATATAGCATCTCAGGCGTGCAGTTTCATCCAGAGTCAATTCTGACCTCATATGGTCATGAATTACTGAAGAATTTCCTAAAGACTGATAATGGTTAACTTCCCCATAGATATTTACCCATAGACATTATAAGTGGATATTCAAAAGGCGATACAGACGGTAATTAATAAAACTAATCTCAGTGATGATGAGATGCGTAGCGTCATGAATAACATAATGGCTGGCGAATGTACTGATGCCCAGATAGCAGGCTTCCTAGTTGGGCTACGGAGTAAAGGTGAGACGATTGATGAAATTACTACAGCCGCTCGTGTTATGCGAGAATTGGCTAGTAGTGTACATATCAATCATGATAATTTGATTGATACCTGTGGCACGGGCGGTGATGGATTCAGTACTTTCAATATATCAACCACAGCTGCCTTTGTCCTTGCCGCAGCAGGAGGTCACGTAGCCAAACATGGAAACCGTTCTGTCTCTAGCAAATCTGGCAGTGCCGATGTATTAGAAGCTGCTGGCATAAAACTTGAACTTACGCCGAAGCAGATAGTGCAATGTATTGAGAAAACTGGCATCGGTTTTATGTTTGCGCCTATGCATCACAATGCCATGAAACATGCCATAGGCGCACGCAAAGAACTTGGCGTACGCACCGTGTTCAATGTGCTTGGCCCGCTCACTAATCCTGCTGCTGCAAAAAGACAGCTACTAGGTGTATCTGGTTATGATTTGTTGGAAACATTAGCGAATGTTCTGAAAAATCTCGGCAGCGAACAAGTGATGGTTGTGCATTCAGAAGATGGTATGGATGAAATCAGTATTTCGGCGCCAACCAACATCGCCGAATTGAAAGCTGGCGAAATTAAAACATATAAAATTGAACCAGAACAATTCGGTATTGACCGTGCTCATATCAACACATTGGTAGTTAAAAATGTCGCAGACAGTCTGAAAGTAATGCATGAGGTTCTAGATAATCAAGTTGGCCCCGCTCAAAATATTGTGTTACTAAATGCAGGTGCGGCCATTTATACCGCGGGTATCGAGGATACTCTAATGGCAGGTATTGAATCTGCAAAACGTGTGATTGAAAATGGATCGGCTAAATCTAAATTTAATGAACTAATAAAGCTTACACAATCTTTCTAGAAAATATTGATATCAATTTAATTGTTTAGTCATGTTGCAAACCACAGCGCAAAATACACCTGATATCCTGAAGAAAATCTTGTCTCGTAAAGTTGAGGAAATTAGTGAGCGCAAGTTAAAAAAATCGGAGCAGGAATTAAAACACAGAGCTCGTGATTGCCTGCCAACACGGGGTTTCAAGATAGCAATTGAGCAATCAATTAGTGAAGGTCGTGCAGCTATCATTGCAGAAATTAAAAAAGCCTCACCAAGCAAAGGGGTCATTTGTAAAAATTTTGATCCTGAATTAATTGCACAGTCTTATGAGAAAGCAGGCGCGACATGTTTATCTGTACTTACTGACCTAGATTTTTTTCAAGGTTCGGATGAAGCGATGCAAAGCGCTCGAGCTGCCTGTACATTGCCTGTACTACGAAAAGATTTTATGATTGACCCTTATCAAATTTACGAATCTAGAGTTTTAGGTGCTGACTGTATCCTTGTTATCGTCTCTGCCCTGTCTGATACACAGATTCAAGAACTCACCGGCATTGCGACTGAAATCGGGCTGGATGTCCTTGTCGAAATTCATAACCGTGAAGAACTTGAACGCGGTTTAATGTTACGTACACCTTTAATCGGAATAAATAATCGCAACTTACACACCTTTACAACTGATATTGAAACAACCATCGATTTATTACCTGATGTTTTTCATGATCGCATAGTGATTACTGAAAGCGGTATTAACACCGTTGATGATATTAAAACCATGTGCAAACACGGTGTTGATGGTTTTCTTATCGGCGAAGCGTTCATGAACGCCGAAAATCCAGGAGAGAAATTGCGGGAGTTATTTTCCTTGTGGACTAGTATTCAAAATACTCGTCTTTGAGTGCGCAACAGCTGTGAGATACTGCCAAGTCTTTATGTGATTGTGAAGGATGTTGGTTTTAGGGGCAATTTACAATTACGCCTAAGGAAGACATACATTTTACAGGCACACTAACGCGCTGAACAGCACGAGAAACTTTTTCCATACTAGTTCCTTCTCTTTGAATAAGGATACAAAGTGGATTTTTTCCAGTTTTGTTTGCGTAATGAAGAGCTTGCCCTGTGCATTCGTATGGTTTTTTTGTAAAATCAAACTCTATAGCCTGGTTTTCAGTTACACAATCAGCACGTGTTCCATCTGAAAGTACTACCTCTGATTCTCCGCCATTAGATTTACACCAGTTATCAGAATACCATGATTCTGGCTTGTTGATATTAGGGGGCATTGCGTCTTGATTAAATTGTAAATTAGTCAGAGAAAAAAATAGTGCTAGCGTTACTAATAAAACGACTGCAAGAATTATTTTTTTCATGATGAGCTCTTGTTTTTTGGATATATAACAAAATTACAAAAAACGCCAGATTTTCTGCGCTTTTAATGGACGTTGAATGGCTATTTTTCTGCAACAATATAGGCAATCCAACCAGCATCGGCTTCACCTTCAGTTGCCGGAATAAAAATGCCGTCGCCTTCACCAGTATCTTCGTCTGTCCCTTCCCAGTAAACCGTAGCCTTAAAACCTGCTTCTGTGAGCATTTCAGTGATTTCTGGCAAACTCCATAGGCGCCATTCATAGCTGAAGGCTTTGTTTATTTTAGAGCCATCCTTAAATTTGAAATGTATATAACATTGGCAATGACCAGTGATAGGATTATAGCTCGCCTGATCCCAGATGTAGGTGAATTTATCATGATCTGTGCGCTCCTTCATTTCTTGATAGGCCTCATACCCACCGAAGGCATCAAGAAAAAAAATCCCGTCATCGATAAGTGTGTTATATATTCCCTTAAAATACTTAATCATGGTAGGGCGATCTTCAAAGATCCAGTAGCTAAAATTCATCGCACAGGCAGTATCGACCTTGCCGGTTTTAACAGTCATGACATTATCGTTTATTAAAGCTACTCGTTTTGCCTGTTCCTCAGTTAATTTTCCTACCTTGTGTTTACGGCTCCATTCAAGGACTTCTGCGTTTAAGTCAACAGCGATGACTTTGTTTGTTTTCCGTCGCCGTATCCACTCGCATGAAGTATTCGCGGTACCACAAAAATCTTCCCTTAATAATCTTGCTTTACGACCACGAAGTTTTTGAAATGTCTCATCAATAAAATCTATTTCTGACTCAATACACTGAACAGATTTCTCATAAAGAACATTAATATCTGCTTTGTCCGACATAGTCTTTTTTGACGATCCAGATTTTTGATGTTTATTGAAACGATGTTTTTTTATATGCGGCATATGTATACTGTTGTTGTTTTTATTTGTGAAGGTGGAGATTGTAAGCTATTTTTTCATTCGGTAATGATTAATATATCGTCCAACACAGTGTGTTTTTCTTTAATGTTTGGCAAAAATTGCAACTTACGGTTTTGATTTAGGCCATAGTGAAGTGAAATATACTGCACTGTGTTATAAAAAATTGTACTCTTTATGACAAACGCGCCTCAATACTCGCTGCTAAAATGCTCACTGCATGCATTAATTTATCTCTGCGGCGGCACAGGCAATTACTCCCTAGGGCAATTATTTCCCGAAAAATTGCCAAGAGCGAACGACAGCGCAAGCAAAAAGGCCTAAAAGGCCACAGAATTTTTGACACAAGGCGTATATGCTATTAGTGTAGGCAGTGTGGAGTTGATTCGGCATAGGCAATTAATGTTATTATGGCGATGGCGGAATATAATCAATAACTTACGAACACGCATCAAAATTGGCAATCAAAGCAACAAGCAAATTCATCTTTATAGGTTTGTTTTTACTGGCTGTTGCCCTAGTGGCACAGGCTGAACAAGCACAGGTATTTGGTGATTACACTATACATTATAGTGCCTTTACAACGGACAGCTTAACTGCTGCCATAGCTAGGCAATATAATATTCCACGTAGCAAAAAACGCGCATTATTAAATGTATCTATACTCAAGAAAACAGCAGATGGCTCAAATACACCAATGAGAGCAACCATTAAAGGCACAACAACAAATTTGAGTCAGCAGCTTAGAGAGTTAAGCTTTCGTGAGATTTCAGAAAAGGGTGCCATATATTATATTACCGATACACTCGTAGATAATGCTGAGATACTAAAATACAAGCTCGAAATCACCCCAGAAGGAAATAAAATACCTTACAAGCTTTCGTTTCAGGAACAGTTTCATACTGAATAGCCATGGTCTTGGATAACTACAGCTGTTTTCCCCGAAATATTAATCCCGCATTGGCTTAAATATCATACACCATGGTAAGTGGTGCATGATCTGAAAAACGGTTTTCTTTAAATATTTCAGCAGATGCGATCTTTTCGGTCAGGCTGGAGGAAACTATCTGATAATCAATGCGCCAACCCACATTCTTAGCCCATGCCTGCCCTCTGTTTGACCACCATGTATATTGATTTTCCTCCTGATTGACCTCACGAAACGCATCCGCCATCCCGACAACATAAAACAGTGTGTCCATCCATGCGCGTTCCTCAGGTAGGAATCCAGAGTTTTTCTTATTGCCTTTCCAGTTTTTTAAATCAATTTCCTTATGGGCGATATTCCAATCACCGCAGATAATGTAATCTCTGCTCTGTTTATTATACTTTTCCAAAACAGGCATAAGTCTCTCCATGAAGTCAAATTTAATAATTTGCCTTTCCGCGCTAGAAGATCCAGAAGGTAAATAAAGAGAGATAATGCTCAAATTCCCAAAGTCAGCTTGAATGTACCTGCCTTCCGCATCTGCATGATGCCAACCTAATGTTGTCTTTATCTCATCAGGCTTATGCCTGCTATAAATAGCCACGCCACTATAGCCTTTTTTTTCAGCATCACTGAAAAATCCGACATACCCATTAGGCAATAATATCTCTTCTGATAATTGATGCGTCTGTGCCTTGGTTTCTTGTATGCAAACTACATCAACATCCTGTCTTAACATCCACTCAAAAAATCCTTTCCTATGTGCCGCACGAATACCGTTGGCATTTAATGTCATTATTCTCATTCATCAAACCTTTATTTATTTTCAGGTTCACAGCCAATAACCGAATATCTAGAAAAATACTGAGTATGTCTAAAAATCTTGACAAGATACCGCGAACTATGCGACATCACAAACGGCTTATTCCACAAATAACTTTATTAAAGTGTCAAATTAGAAGACTGTATGTCAAAATCCGATTATACCTTTAAAGAAAAATCTCAGCGGCAAGTTAATGTCAGTGTTATAGGTATGCAAAAAAACGCGATAATGTATGGTCTGTGCCGATATGGCGGCAGAGATGCCCGTTGAACTTTCGAGGCATGGATGCAGATATAGATTTTGGGCATAATCTTTCTGGATAATATGCTCTATACTTTGTTTTAAAGATAGGTAAATTTCTATATATAATAACAAGGTGCTATACTAAAATACCCAAAGAGAATTATTAAGTTAAGACACTGTAATCTTATGTCTTACATTTATAACTAATAGAAAAATTAGTTACATTATGAGATAAAATGCAGGTACAGATATGACTATTTCAAAACGATCTTTATTGACCGCAATCACCATGACTCTGATATGCACGAGTCTGGTCATAATATCTACCTCCGCCCAAGCACGGATTAAATGCTGGAGAAATAACGATGGCATCAGAGAATGCGGTGAAAATGTCCCTCCTGAGTATTCACAACAAGGTTATGAAAAAATCAACAGTCAAGGGATTACAGTAGGAAGAGAAGAAAGGGCACTAACCAAAGAAGAAATACTAGAACAAGAGCGGGTGACCGCTAAAAAGGCAGAAGAAGCTGCCAAAAAGGCAAAAGAAGCCATTAAAAATGAAATCCTCTTGGATACCTACAGCAATGTAGATGATATTCAGATGGCAGGTGACGGAAAAATTGTTGTGATTAATTCTGAGATCGCATTGGTGAGTATGCGCAATAAAAAAATCCAGATTAACCTAGATAAATATATGGCTGCTGCAAAATCTGCGGACGAAGAAGCAAAAAAAAACTTGATCGATAACATAGTTAAATTAAAAAAACAGATCAAAAATAATAATAAATTTATTGCAGAAAAACGCCTGAAACAAGAAGAGATAAAGAAAGAATATGCAGAAAAGATCGAACGCTTCGAGAAACTGCAAAAAAATAAATGATAACTGTCAGAGAGAAATTATCTGAACAGTCCGCGTTGCAAACTCTGCCACTGTTCCTGATAATATTCAGTGGGTTTTTTGTGAAACGATGTGCGAATAAACTGACTCATCTTACCTTCGATATGTGCCAGAATCTGATTTGCTGCAGAGTCAATTGATCCTGTAAGTCGTGCACCGTCACGCAAATTAGCTTCCCTCAAGATTTGCCTAAACTGAGTCTCTAAGCGCTCAAAGAACTGAAACACACGTCCCCGTAAACGTTCATTCTCACCCACCAAGGCATCGCCGACCAAGATGCGGGTAATGCCGGGGTTGCGCTCGGAAAAACCCAGCAACAATTGCACAATCTTTTCACAACGCATGATGGCATTTTTTTCCTGAGCAAGAATGCTGGTTATTAATCCAAACACTGAATCCTCAGAGAAATTAATCAAGGCCTCAAACATTTTTGCCTTACTGGCAAAATGTCTGTATAAGGCCGCTTCTGAAACACCTACTGCCTTGGCTAGACCTGCGGTTGTTACCCGCGCGCCAAGTTTTTTTTCCAACTGTAATGCAAAAACTTCCAATATCTGTTGCTTCCTGCGATGTCTGATATTTTTGCTCATATCCCTCATTTATTCGTAACACTACGCCTATCGATCAGTGTTCCTACACCCTGATCGGTAAATATTTCAAGCAACACAGCATGTGCAACTCGACCATCAATTATATGGGCAGCCTTGACTCCACTATTGACTGCATCTACCGCAGCATGAACTTTAGGCAACATGCCGCCGTGAATTATGCCTTTATCGATCAGCTTATCCACATTGTTAATAGAGAGTCCTGTCAGCACTTCTCCGTCTACACCTAGTAAGCCACCTGCATTAGTCAGCATAATTAATTTTTCCGCCATCAATACTTCAGCCATTTTACCAGCCACAAGATCGGCGTTTATATTGTAAGATTGGCCATCCTTGCAAACCCCAATCGGGGCTATCACTGGTATAAAATTACCTTGAACTAATACGTCAATGATTGAAACATCGATACACTCAACTTCGCCCACGTGACCAATATCAATAATTTCAGGAGCATCCATCTCAGGATTGGTGCGCTTAAAAACCATCCTTTTCGCATGAATCAATCCGCCATCTTTACCTGTCAAACCGACAGCTGAACCACCATTGCGATTAATCAGATTGACGATCTCCTTATTAACTTGACCCCCCAAAACCATTTCAACAACATCCATGGTTTCGCTATCGGTCACACGCATACCTTCAACAAATTTGGATTCTTTGCCTATTCGTGAAAGCAAATCTCCTATCTGGGGTCCGCCGCCATGAACAACCACTGGATTCATCCCCACAGATTTCATTAGCACGACATCGCGTGCGAATCCATTTTTAAGATCGCTATCAACCATAGCATTACCGCCATACTTGATAACGATAGTCTTACCGCTGAAGCGCTGTATATAAGGTAAAGTCTCGATCAGGATATTTGCAATCTCTGGCGCATTATTTAACTCTGAAGTCATAATTTTCTCTACAAACCTGTTATTGATCACTTAACTTTTGTATTTTTAATACTTAGCCACTGCCAAGATAGCTTATCAAAACGGCAGCTTTAAGTCTGCTGAAACCGATTGTAATAAATCACGAAACTCTGCCTGTATCCTTTCCAGAGTCTCTTTGCTTTCCGCCTCAAATCTGGCGACTAAATATGGGCTTGTATTTGATGGCCTGACCAAACCCCAGCCATCTGAAAAATCGACACGCAGTCCATCAATGTCTGTTACCTCCGCACCTTCAAATACCATTTTATCTTTCATAATCCGCATTATTTTTTCATGATGTTTTTCTGCTAGAGGGATGCGAAGTTCATGCGTCGATATACCGCCTGGCAATGCAGCAAAGATTTTGGCAGGAGTATCTTTGCTGTTTGCTAATATTTCCAAAGTTCTGGCACCTGCATACATTGCATCATCAAAACCAAACCAGCGATCCTTGAAAAATATATGTCCGCTCATTTCACCAGCCAACAATGCATCGACTTCTTTCATTTTCGACTTGATCAGAGAATGTCCTGATTTCCACATCAATGGTGTTCCGCCACTGGTCTCAATGATTGCCCGCAGATGACGGCTACATTTAACATCAAATATTATTATTGCCTTATGATTCCTAGACAAAACATCCTTTGCAAATAACATCATCTGCCTATCCGGCCAGATAATATTTCCATCACCATCAACGATACCCAAGCGGTCACCATCACCATCAAACGCAAAACCTAGATCTGCATTTTCCTTTTTGACTGTCTCTATCAACGACTGCAAATTCTCTGGCTGGCTAAGATCAGGCTGATGATTTGGGAAACTACCGTCAATGTCACAATATAATTCTATGACATCATGACCCATGGCTCTGTAAAGTTTAGGTGCCAAATGACCGGCGACACCGTTACCACAGTCCACGACAATCTTGAATATGCCATTTGTGGCAGTAGGAATATCATCTGTAATTCTTTTTAAATAATGATCCCTGATATCGTCTGCCTGCAAACTACCTTGACCTTCAGACAGTTTATTATTCACAATCCGATCATAAATTTCTGTAATAGCAGCGCCCGACAAAGCCTCACCATCAAGCACTACCTTTAAACCATTATATTCAGGATCATTATGACTCCCTGTAAGCATCACTCCACTCCTAGTTGCTAGATGATGTGTCGCAAAATACAACACCGGAGTTGGTACCACGCCAATATCGATGACATCTCGTCCTGATGCACGCAATCCTTCAATTAAGGCGCCACATAACTCAGGGCTACTTATTCGTCCATCGCGCGCAACGACGATACTCTGCTGCCCGCGTTCACAAGTTTCACTGCCTATTGCACGCCCGATTTCACGGACAACGGACACAGACAAAGTTTCGCCAACGACACCGCGAATATCGTAGGCACGAAATATTTCTGACGAGATTTCAAGGTCGCTAAGTGATGCTGACTCTAGGGAAATGAATTCCGAGCTTTCCTGCTGCACAGGGTTTTTATCAGGTGGCGATCCTGTAGATGACATTTCACTGTTTATATTGTCTAAGGACACGTCATCTTGTGATGCATCTGTAATCAAATCTTCGAACCATGACTATTCTTCATATCCACAGTATCCTTAAAAGCGGCATCAGACCCAAGCTCTTTTTCGGATGTATCCTGAGATTCTGAATTAGGTAATTTTCGTCGATAAAAAATAACCCTGAGGGCAACAATAAAATCAGGATCATTTTTAAACATTTCCTTGGAAAGCCTAGGGTAATTATTACCTCTTAATGGAATCATCATCTGTCTAGGGGCGAGCTTGTAACTATCTTCTACCGACTCGACTGAGTTTCGTCACGACCACAACTGCATTTGATGAAATTTCTTGTGGGCTATTTTGTGTTTTCTTTTCCGTTTTTTCAAAACTATTCTCTATAGCAAACACACTTGCAAATACTGTCATCAACAACAAAATGGCTCCGATCATTACGATAGTACGTATCGTTTCCTGCTTATATTTCCTGCCTGTTACTGAGCCCACAGCTACTACTTACTATCCCAATAAACCCTAAATTTCTAACTACATCTTATATTTATACGTCGGCTAACTCTATTGCTTGAACCAATACAGAATTACACTTAAACACCTGTATGACCAAAACCACCTTCACCACGATGGCTTTTATCAAATTCATCAACAATGTCAAATACTGCTTGAACTACTGGCATAAAAACCATTTGCGCAATCCTATCTCCTGGATTTATTGTGAAGGATTCATGTCCACGATTCCAACAGGAAATACATACCTCGCCTTGATAATCTGAATCAATCAAACCAACCAAATTGCCTAAAACAATGCCTTTTTTATGACCAAGTCCGGAACGAGGCAAAAGTACAGCAGCGAGGCCAGCATCTCCAATATGGATAGCAAAACCAGTGGGTATCAAAGAGGTTTCTCCAGGGTTGAGCAAAAGCGGCTCAAGAAGGCAGGCACTAATATCTATCCCTGCTGAACCTAGAGTTGCATAATTGGGCATCGGAAATTCATTGCCAAGTCTTTTATCAATGCATTTGAATTGAATTTTTTTCATGGTAGTGATTTGCAATTACCTTTATTAGTTGACGTGCAAGTTTTTCTTTTGGCATCCGTTCCAGTATCTGCTGTTTTATGGTTTGATGTCCCTGTCTTTCGCCTCCGCTACGCCAAAATATATGCAGTTCATTTTCTTCCGCATTAAACCCAAGCCCTTCACCCACCTGATTTGCTGCAATCATATCCAGTTTCTTGTTTTGCAGCTTGGTTTTGGCATTGTCTAACAAGTTTTCAGTCTCAGCGGCAAAACCAACTGTGAATGGTGGCTGTGGCAAACTGGCAACTTCCGCCAAAATGTCAGGACTCTTTTGTAGTAACAGACTGTAATCGTCTGATTTCTTTTTAATTTTTTGCCTAGCAATATAAACGCAGCTATAATCCGCCACCGCAGCTGCAGCGACAAAAATATTAGATTCAATAATATTTGACATGGTGGCATCACGCATCTGTAGTGCAGTCTCTACACTGATACAGTGAACCTCGCATGGTGGCGCAATGGTCACTGGCCCGGAAATCAAGGTCACACTGGCTCCAGCTTCAGCTGCTGCCTTGGCAACCGCATAGCCCATTCGCCCCGAACTATAATTGGTAATGTAGCGAACCGGGTCAATGGCTTCATGGGTTGGGCCTGCCGTCACCACTATTTTCAGATGGGCGAGCGAGCCCACAGAAAATAGCTGACTTATTTCTGATATTAATTGTTCTGGTTCCAGCATCCTGCCCAGTCCAGTCTCCCCGCATGCCTGACTGCCTACAGATGGGCCGACTATTTTTAGTTCTCGCTGACCTAGTATCGCAATATTTTCCTGTGTGGCGACGTTTGTCCACATTTGTTTATTCATAGCAGGCGCAATAACTACTTGCGCTTCAGTCGCCAAGCACACTGTACTTAATAGATCATCTGCCAATCCGTGTGCCAAACGTGCAATAAAATTGGCGCTTGCTGGCGCAACTAGGACTATGTCACTCCAGCGTGCCAATTCAATATGGCTCATACCAGATTCAACTACATGCTCCAGTAATTCTATATGCACCTTGTGACCTGACAAAGCCTGCATCGTAAGTGGTGTGATGAATTCACAAGCGCTTCGCGTCATTACCACACGCACATCCGCACCTTGCTCTTGTAAGCGCCTCACCAATTCTGCGCTCTTGTATGCGGCAATCCCGCCAGTCACACCCAGAAGTATTTTTTTGTTTGTTAAGTTATTCATTAACACCATTAATTTTACTTAAATTCTAAAGTATAAAATTTTTGAAGACCTATATGCTTAAACCTACAAACATACATTTACTAAATCCTTTTATTTTAATAATTCTCTCATTGCTATGTAGTTACCATTTTCTGCTCTAGCAGCATTGACTGATCATGTATTTCTTTTTTTTGATTCTGAAAAAATCTTGTATCGTAGTTTGTAATTATGGCCTCAATCATAGGATTTCTATTTTTTTCACTACCACCTACGTGATAAAAATGTTCTCTTGTTAGTATATTAAAATTGTTCCATAAGGAATCAATATATTCGTTTTCACGAAAATCATTATGATGCCATGTTGACAAAATGAATTTACTTCTTGATTGTGACAAGATATTAAAAAGATTATTTTCTTGTGTTTCATCCCATCCGTTAAAGTAGTCTACATGTCTGCCTATATAAGGTGGGTCACAATATATGATGTCATCGAGCCTTGCTTGCTTTATAGTTTTTGAAAAAGGTTGGCATTTGAATGCAAAATCCTTTGCTTTCAACAACTGTGAAACATAATCAACCTGATTCACAATCTTGGTAACATAGGCTTGTGCGAACCTATTTGGCTTTCTGCAAAACGGTATATTAAATCCGCCTTTTTTATTGAAGCGGATCATACCGTTAAACCCTGACCGATTGACGAATAAAAAGTCCAGTGGTTGATGCTTCTCATTGAACCTTTCGCGAATGGCGTAATAGTGTTCGTCACCCCTTTCAAGTAATAGCGCACCTTCATCATTTAAGAATTTTCTTACAACTTCTGGTGTTATTTCACCACTTTTAATCGTATTGTAGAAGTCGATCAAATGTGGATTGGTATCGCACATCATCGCATGTTTCGGGGCAATATTAAAACCCACAACGCCCGTGCCCATGAAAGGCTCTATCCAGCGACCTTCAAATTTTTTGGGGACAATGGTGTGTATCCAAGGTACAAGTTTTGTCTTGATCCCTTGCGATTTAATCGGGGGTACTTTTACTTTCAATTTTTCACCTTCTTGGGCGCGCGGTTGTTCTTGGAGGCTATCTTCGAAATGTCCCTTTTTCAATATTCGACAAATTCCTTCAAGTTGCCAATCTTTTTAAAGATTGGCAAATAGTCATCAAACCAAGTTTCTCTTAAATTTTACAAACATACCATTTCCATTAATAATAATTTTTGAACAATGCCTAATTCCTTGATTAATTTTAAGCCAGATATTCCTTATAATCTGCTCTTTTTCAAGATAGGACAAAATTGCATAATCTCGCTTACATAATCTCGCGTACTGGGGCGGCAAGATAAACGTCTTCATAAAAACCTCGAAATACTTGGAGAAGCGACTCAACCCATGTACAATCCGCACCCCTTACCTAACAGATTAAAGATTTAGAATTAAATGTCACGAGTATGCCAAGTAACGGGTAAACGCCCGATGTCAGGGAACAATGTCTCCCACGCCAACAACAGAACGCGGCGGCGTTTCTTGCCAAATTTACACAGCCATCGTTTTTGGTTAGAAAATGAGAATCGTTGGATTAAATTGCGCGTCAGCAGTAAAGGTTTACGTATTATCGACAAAAAAGGTATTGAGACTGTTTTAAAAGAAATCCGCGCATGCGGCAAAAAAGGCATAGAAACGTAAACCCAGAGAAAATGCGCTAAAGAAAATATACTAAAGAAAATATATTATGGCTGACAAAATAAAACTCGTTTCTTCAGCTGGCACTGGGCACTATTACACAACCTGTAAGAACAAACGTACCATGCCAGAGAAAATGGAAATCAAAAAATTTGATCCTGTTGTGAGAAGGCATGTAATGTATAAAGAAGCTAAAATAAGATAGCGTCTTTTAGCTATATCAAATCAAAAACCCGCTTACGGTAGGTTTTTGTTGCCAGTAAACTTGTTTTGTTCTATTTTATCTTGCAACACCTCTGTTGGTTTGAATAATATCCTCTCAATGAACTTCGTAATGGACAAGGAAATTCTCATCTCCGCCGAGCACATTTCCCGCTATTACGGTGATAATTGTGCAATTAACGATATTAGCTTTGCCGTGCATCAAGGCGAGGTGCTTGGTCTTTTAGGCCCAAATGGCGCAGGTAAAAGCACAACCATGCAAATTATATGTGGTATTTTATCCGCCAGTGCAGGAAAAATTACCGTTGCAGGCCATGATATATTTGATTCACCTAAGGCTTCTAAACGACACATCGGCTTTCTTCCTGAACAACCCCCTTTATATCAAGATTTAAACGTAGATGAATACCTATACTACGCAGCACGTTTACGTGGCATTAGGAAAACTGAATTAAAAAAAGCGGTCGTACAAAGCAAGCAACGCTGTGGCCTAGAAGAAACTGGCAAACGTCTTATTAAAAACTTGTCAAAGGGCTTCAAACAACGTGTCGGCATTGCTCAGGCAATTATTCATTCCCCTGCAATTGTGATTCTTGATGAACCAACTTCAGGACTGGATCCAAATCAGATTCTGGAAATCAGAGAACTCATCAGCGAATTGGGCAATGATCACAGCGTAATTTTATCTACGCATATACTTACTGAAGCACAAAGCGTCTGCGATCGTATTCTAATTATTAACCAAGGCAAGATTGTACTGAATGAATCTTTGGAAAAACTACAACAAGATAATCAAAGAACACTGCTAAAAATTTCCTTACGACAACCACCATCTATGGAGATTTTGGGCAAAATAGAAGGTGTCATCAACATTGAGAAAATAGATAGTCATCATTTCAAATTTTATTGTGAACCAGGCATTAACACAATAAACCGAATAACAAAATTAGCGGTCGAATCCGAGTGGGAACTCTATGAAATGATTCCCGAACAGAATTGTCTTGAGGAAATCTTTGTGCAGCTCACCCGTGGAGAAAATAAACTTGCGTCAAATGAAAATCTTGATACCGCCATGGGAAATGCAGAATGAAAATTATTTTCCATATAGCAACACATGATCTAAAACGATTATTTAAATCACCTCTGGCGTGGATAATCTGCGTAGTCGTACAATTTCTTATGGCAATATTTTTCCTCTTGATTCTTACCAATCTGGCTACAGCTTCATTATTTTCTAATTATGGAGTAACTGAAATTGTTGTAGTTGGGCTTATGCAAATTGCAGGCATCATCCTACTGCTGATTACGCCTTTTGTGACCATGAATACCTTTAGTGAAGAACGTCAGACAGGCAGTATAAAATTATTACTCTCCTCACCTGTATCCATTACCGAGCTTGTCTTGGGCAAATATATCGGGGTGCTTAGCTATTTATTTTTACTACTAGGCTTGATTGCCTTGATGCCGCTTTCACTGCTCATGGGTACTGAGCTTGATCTATTGCAACTACTCTCGGCTTTCATAGGCATGGTATTGCTAACGAGCTCTTTTGCAGCAATTGGTTTGTTTGTGTCTTCTTTGACAAGCCAGCCTGCCATTGCAGCTATTAGTACCTTTGCTATTTTATTCGTACTATGGATTATGAATATGGCAGGCAATACCAGCACAGGATTATTTAGAGAGATACTGAACTATGTATCATTGTTAAATCATTATCATAATCTCTTAGACGGAATTTTTAATTCTACAGATGTTATTTATTACCTACTGGTAAATAGCGCATTTATCATCCTCAGTATCTGGCGACTGGATAATGAACGACTGTATTAAGTCATGAAAATTACTTCCAAACTACGCTTACAATCTCATTTTAACAGATTCATCACACCATTATTGATAGTTTGCCTGACTATATTGCTTGCTTGGTTAAGTGTGCGTTATCAAACACAAATGGACTGGACACAAAGTGGACGCCATACCTTGTCACAGGCAAGCCAAGAAGTTCTGGATCAAATGGATGGCTCTGTTGAAATAACTGCATATGCCAGATCTGATGCTGCACTAAGACAAACAATTAAAAAAATTGTTGGGCGTTACCAAAGGTTCAAAACAGATATTAATCTTCACTTTATCAACCCGGATGTTGTGCCTGATGAAATCCGCAATATTGGCATTAGTGTTAATGGCGAATTGTTACTTCATTACCAAGGGCGCACCGAGCACGTAAAAACCGGTGCTGAGGAAGAATTCACCAATGCACTTCAACGCCTTGTGCGTGGTTCTAAGTATTGGTTGGCTTTTCTTGAGGGGCATGGAGAGCGCAATCCTCTTGGTACGGCTAATCACGACCTCAAGCTGTGGGCATCTCAACTCGTTTTGAGAGGTTTCAAGATTCAACCATTGAATCTTGCTACTGCCGAGGCCGTCCCTAATAACACTAAAATATTAATCATCGCATCGCCTACGGTAGATATTTTTGCAGAAGAAATCACGCTTATCGTTGAATATATATCACGTGGCGGCAATATTCTCTGGCTTGCTGATCCAAGCAGTCTACATGGGCTGGAATCATTGGCTGATCAATTGAATGTAAAAATCCGCGCAGGCATGATGGTTGATTCTTCTGGCAGCCTTTTGAACATAGAAGATCCAACCATCCTCATCAACACTCCAGATATGTACCCTGAACACGCCATCACCAAAGCATTTAACTTAACAACTTTTTTCCCAACAACAACATCCATACAGATAGAAGAGCAAGCAGAACATCTTGAGAAATGGAATAAATCCAGTCTATTAATAAGTAGTGAACATTCCTGGTTAGAAACTGGTTCACTTCAAGGCGAAGTTGAATTTAATGAAGATAGCGATACATCAGGTTCATTGGATATTGGCATTACTCTGGAAAGAACAATACACAATGAATCAAACACAACCTCTTCCAGCACCCAACAAAGAATTATTATTATTGGTGATGGAGATTTTCTTTCTAATGCTTATGTCGGTAACAGCGGCAATCTTGATTTTGGTGTGCGCCTAATTAACTGGTTAAGCAATGATGATAGTTTCATAAGTATCCCGGCAAAAACGATCAGTGATGCACATCTTGAATTTCCTGACTATGCATCATGGATTATTGGATTTGGTTTTATTTTAGTCTTGCCATTAATTTTCCTCGGTGCTGGCTTATTTATCTGGTGGCGCAGAAAAAAACAATAACCCTTCCATGCGACTACGTTTTTTTATCAATTTATTTATTTTTCTTTGTGTCATTTCCCTAGCAATATTTTTAAACCTAGGTGAAAGTGAAGAAATTGTTGAACCCGAAGTTACTTTGACGGATATTGAACCCGATAGCATTCACACCATTCATATAGAAAGACGCAATCTGGACGATATCATTTTTCAAAAGCAAGCGGGTAACTGGATCATGCAAAGTCCGTTTAAATTGCCAGCAAACCCTGCACGAATCAGGGTAATGTTAAGGCTGTTGGGGGCTCATAGCTATGCTAGTTTTAGCGCACCAGACAACGACTTAACGCCTTATATATTGGCAGTGCCCAGAGTTTCTATAGTGTTGAATGATACACATATTGCCTTTGGAGATACCAACCCTCTGGAGGAAAAATTACGTTACGTACTAATAAAAGATACTGTACATATTATTAACGCTGGCCTCTTCCATCAGCTACAAGCTTCTGCGATTTTTTTCCTCAGCGCAAAATTACTTCCTCCTGATACTTCGATAAAGAGCATCCAACTGCCTGAACTAAATATTAAAAATACTAAGGATAAGGCGCTATCCGATGCGCATAAACAAATTATTAATTCATGGAAAAAAGTAGAATCGGTTTCCGTTCGCAAATATGAAGAAATTGAAGCTATCGACACCATAAAAATAGAGCTTGGCACAAGCGAGTTGATTGAGTTCATTATTATTTCCAACAGACCAAATCTAATCCTTGCCAGACCAGAGAAAGCCATTCAATATCATATTAGCAATACCGTTTCAGGTAGCCTGTTTCCTGAAAAACCAGCAACTAAAAACAACGAAACAATCTGAGTAGCATATGCCAGAATTGCCAGAGGTCGAAACTATCCGATTAGGCATCACGCCTCATATCACGGGACAAGTGATAAAAGGTGTTGTCATCCGCAATAAAAACTTACGTTGGCCAATAACAAACACACTTAAGAAATATATATTAAACACACAATTTCAGAAGATAGACAGACGTGGGAAATACCTACTTTGTTATACAGACAGCGGATGTATGATTATGCACTTGGGTATGTCGGGTAACCTGCGCATCGTAAGCTCAGATATAAAACCAGAAAAACATGATCATTTTGATATTCTATTTGCATCGGGCAACATGCTTCGTTTTCATGATCCGCGTAGATTTGGATCGATCCTCTGGACTAAGAACGATCCACTACAACATAAATTAATTAAAGATCTTGGTCCAGAACCATTAAGCAGATATTTTAACGGAGAATGGCTGTATAAAAGATCAAAAGGTAGAACACAAGCCATCAAAAATTTTATTATGGATAGCCATCATGTTGTCGGTGTCGGCAATATATACGCCAATGAATCTTTATTTCTCTCTGCTATAAACCCAAAACGAAAAGCGGGAAATATATCAAAACAGCGTTATAAACTGCTTGCAAGTACGATAAAAAACGTATTAAAACAAGCAATCAAACAAGGCGGTACAACATTGCGTGATTTTGTGAACGAAGATGGCAAGCCTGGATATTTTCAACAACAATTAAATGTCTACGCAAGGAAAAACAAGCCTTGCCCAAAATGCGCATCAAAAATAAAAGAAATCAAACTCGGACAGCGTTCTTCTTTTTATTGCTCCGTTTGTCAAAGGTAAAGAAAAAGATATTGATTATTGACTGGATATTGGCTCTTGGTTTCGACTTCCTGCGTCGTTCTACCGATTACATTAATGCAGTCAAAAAGGCTGATGTGACGAGCGCCACACACGACAGGACTATTTGTCAAACCTTAAACTCGGTCTTTAACTTCTTAGCAACTGCTTCATTTTTCAGCCGAACATACTTCGGCATGCCGTTCTCATAAGGCGGATAATCCTCACCCTCAATGAGCGGTGTCAAATAACGTCTACACGCATCCGTAATTCCAAAACCATCTTCGCTTATATATTCAAGAGGCACCATCTTCTCGATATTAGCAACACCAGCCAAATCCGTTTTACCTACTTCCCATGTATAAGGATCATTTGATGTACGAACTATCGTAGGCATAACGGCATCCTCACCAGCAAGCACCATCTCAACCGCTGCCTTGCCAAGCGCATAAGCTTGTTCAACATCAGTTTTCGAAGCGATATGTCTGGCAGAACGTTGTAAATAATCTGCCACTGCCCAATGATATTTATAACCATAGGCATCTTTAATCATATTGGCGATCACAGGAGCAACACCGCCTAGTTGGGCATGACCAAAAGAATCTCGCATGCCTTGTTCTGAAAGAAACTTTCCATCTGACCACTTTACACCTTCAGACACAACAACAGTGCAGTAACCGTAACTTTCAACGTTCTTCTTCACGCATGATAGAAAACGTTCTTTATTAAACTCTACCTCTGGAAATAATATGACAACAGGAATATCATTTTCTCCATCAGATGCCAATCCTCCGGCAGCGGCAATCCAGCCTGCGTGCCGACCCATCACCTCAAAAACAAAAACCTTGGTTGAGGTTTTGGCCATAGACAACACATCGTAAGAAGCCTCACGGGTTGAGACAGCGACATATTTAGCAACAGAACCAAAGCCCGGGCAGTTATCCGTGATAGATAAATCATTATCTACCGTCTTTGGAATATGAATTACTTGCATTGGGAGATTCATCTTTTCTGAAAGTTGGGAAATCTTGTAGCAGGTATCAACGGAATCTCCGCCGCCATTATAAAAGAAATAGCCAATATCGTGCGCTCTAAATACTTCAATCAAACGTTTGTATTTAGCCTTGTTTTCTTCAAGGTCTTGTAGCTTATAACGACAGGAACCAAAGGCACCAGATGGCGTATATCGTAGTGCCGCAATCGCATCGCCGGACTCTTTGCCTGTATCAATAAGCTCTTCGGTTAGTGCACCAATAATACCATTGCGTCCTGCGTAAACGTTAGCAATCTTGTCATTATGGTAGCGTGCAGTTTCAATAACGCCACAAGCCGTAGCATTAATTACAGAGGTAACGCCCCCTGACTGCGCATAAAAAGCATTTTTCCTTTCACTCATTAGATTATTAATTATCCTATAATTTGTGGAAATAGACTGGTATTGTTCCTACGATAGCCTATAAAGACATTTCTATATTTGAAATCTCATATTTATTTGAACGGAAATTGTAAAATAAAATATACTCAAAGCTACCAATGAAATTTAATTATTACATTCTTGTACTCCTGTTGCTAACAAGCAATATTAGTCAGGCTGTCGACTCGTTTGATTTGCCTGATATAGGTGATTCATCAGGTAGCGCCATATCGCCAGAATTTGAACGGCGTCTTGGCAAGGCCTTCATGCGTAACGTTAGACAGAACGCCACCATAATAGATGATCCGGAAGTACAAACATATATCGACTCAATTGGCTATCGATTGGTCGCTAACAGTGACAATAATAGCTTGAAATTTACTTTCTTTGTTGTTGATAACCCAAACATCAATGCTTTTGCTGCGCCAGGAGGCATTATCGGCATAAATAGTGGCACAATTCTAAGCTCAAGAAACGAAAATGAACTGGCAGGTGTTCTGGCACATGAAGTTACCCACGTTACACAAAGACACTTGGCCAGGCAATTTGAAAAAGCAGGACAGTACGGTTTAGCAAAAGCAGCTATGATGCTTGGAGCAATATTATTAACTGTTGCAAACCCAGAGGCAGGAAAAGCGGCTTTGACTGTTGTCGCTGGCGCAAATATTCAAGCACAAATTAATTTTACCCGTGCAAATGAAGAAGAAGCAGACCGTATCGGTATGCAACTGCTTGGGCGTTCTGGTTACGATCCACAGGGTATGCCAAGTTTTTTTGAGCGCTTACAACAAAAATCAGAATACTATCAAGGCAATGCCCCCGAATTTCTCAGAACCCACCCGCTGACAGCCTCGCGTATTGCTGAGGCAAAAGCCAGAGCATCAAAATATAAAAAAGTAAACCATGTAAATACCGATAGTTATAAATTGGTAAAATCAAAACTTGAAGTTAACAGTTACAAAAATACCAAGGATGCAGTAAAAGAATTCAAATATCGTTTATCAACCACCCTTGAAGAACATAAAATTCCTGTTCGTTATGGCTATGTATTAGCACTAATAAACAATGGCACCTATAACCTAGCACGCGAGCAACTAAATTTTTTATTGGTTAAAGATAGAGATAACATCACTTACATACTCGCTGCTGCAAGCATTGAATCAGAAGAGAGAAATTATAATGCAGCTATCAGCATTTTGCGAAATGCCTATAAGTTATATCCAGACTACAGACCACTGGTTTTTGCCTACACAAAAGCATTATTGGATTCCAAAAAACCACAGCAGGCACGTAATATATTAAACCACTACCGCCATATACAAGATCATGATCCTGATTATTATAATTTGCTCTCGCAAGCTGAGGCACAAAGTGGATCAATGACAAATTCAGGGATTGCCAAAGCAGAATATCATTATCTTGCTGGTGATACCAAACTCGCTATAGAAAAACTCCTTCATACAAAAAGAAATAACTATCTTAATTATTATCAAAGGGAAATCATCACGGCAAGATTGGATGAACTGAAATATGAAATTGATCTTGAAAAAGACCTCAAAATATAGAGGAATAAAAAAATTTAATTGATTCTTAAAAATCAAATATAACCATGCACATTAACACGCAAAATTTTTGTTTCACAAATGACGTGAGATGCCGCCTTTATTGCTGCCAGAGTGAGCAGCCTATTAAAGCCTATCTTAGCCTTTGCCAATTGGCATATAAATTCATTTAACGCAGAAACAAAAACAGATGCTCTATCAGAATTTTTCCCAGGACTTGGAGTCACTCCCAGTAGTGACCATAAATCATAATGATAAAGTCATTATGACATGTGACTGGAGTCGCGCTGTTTCAAAAAATCCGTATTTGTCGTTTTCTTTCATGGGCGCAAGATCAGGCGACACTATTCGTATAAGCTGGCAAGACAATGGTGATGGTGCAGAATCAAGAGAGGCTGTGATACAATAAAATACTCTTAAATTTACAATATAATTTCAAGATTTATTCTCCTTCATGCGTCCCATTTTGTTTTTTTTCATCCTTATTTTTCTTATCATCACAATCAGCCCATTGCTGACGTATCCTATACACCTCGCTTTAAAAAATTTTATTGATTTGCCTTTTCACAAATTAGCCCACTACACAACCTTGCTTTGCGGTTTTATTGGAAGCGGCATCTATTTAAAATATAACCAAATATATTCAAGGCAAGCATTTGGTTTTGGGCTTGCAAAGAATATTTTCTTAAAAGAATTACTGCGAGGATTTTTTGTTGGGGTCTTGATTTTTGCATCCCTGAAATTAATCTTAATCCTATCTGGTGTTCATCAAATAAAACCAAATCTGGATTATTTTTTGTCTAATCTATTTCTGATATTTATTCAAGCCATCTTGGCGGGTTTTGCGGTTGCATTTATCGAAGAGACTATCTTTCGTGGTGCATTATTTAGCGGCTTGTATAAAAAAACCAGCGCCTTAATTGCTATATCACTCACCAGCTTTGTTTATGCAGCAGTCCATTTCTTTAAATACAAAAAACTGCCAGAAGGATCGGAAATTACCTGGAGCACAGGCATAGAAATGTTACCAGATGCACTTTATAAATTTTCTTATCTTAATATTATCGATCACTTTCTGACTTTGCTTGCTTTAGGCGTACTGTTATCAATGATGCGTCTACGTAATGGTAATATTGCCCTATGCATTGGTGTTCACGCTGGCATAGTCATGACAGTTAAAATAACGGGTAGATTTAGTGAGTATGTCAACGCAAGTCAATTTGATTTTCTGGTTAACCAAATTAACCCCACGATGGGGTATTTGTCCTTCTCCTTGCTTCTAATTTTGGCCATTATCTATTGGCAAAGATATTTATCTACAAAAATGTAATGTCAAGCCAGTGCAATAGCCAGATTTCCGCTGGGATGATTTATCAGGTGTTTTTAAAATTATTTCAACTACTCTCTAATTTCTAGATCCATTAGTTGCATCCAAACATTCTGCATATAAATCTAGTAATTTTTTGCGGTATTCGTTTGGAATATCAAATAATTTTTCTGCGTGGGCTATGGCTCTTGTAAGTTCAAGAGCCACACTTTCTCTTGAATTATCCTTGATTTCAATCGGGCTAGTAATTCTAGTATTTTCTGGCATAATAAATTCCTATTATTTTGGTGTTATGGAATAACTATTGTTAAATAACTATTGTTACTGGGGTCGGTATAAAGAACAACTTTCAAAACCATTTCTATCTTTATAAATTTATCATAAAATGCGGACATATACAAAATATTTAGGGGCTTGTGTTAGCCTTTAGACCCAATAAAACAATAAAGTTAAGAGCTTAAGGTTTTAGTTGGTGTTTTCAGTTAATTCTAATATTACAAACGCTAAGGCGTAATTTTTTCATCTGCTCAAGCTAATCTGTGCTCTTTTTATATTAGAGCCATCTATAAGATACTCACCCATCACACTACAATTCATAAAATTTCTCAATATGTCCCATAATCTTATCAAGCACTTTTGTAATAATTTTCTTGCGTTCAAATAGCTTTGGTTTGGTCTGTAATGTTTTAGCAATATCATCTAACAGTGGTTTACGCTGGTCGTATAGATAAGTCTCAACCACAGCTCTAACCTCTTCCTCGTGCAAGCCTTCTTCTTCACACAGTATCCCAAACTCGCCCACCTTTTGCTCTTCCCAGAACTTCTCAAACTCATCATCAATGTCATCAACAGCAATACCCATCAAATGCGAATCAATAAACTCTTCAATCAGCTCACGCTTGGAACGCAAATGCTCTTGCCCAGCAACGATATTAATAATGTTCTTTCTATGCTCAGCGTACTTGGCTGTATCACTTTCACGGTACTTAGCAAGCAAGCGCAAGATGTACGCCACGTTAATCTCATCCTTGTGGATTAACTCAAGCTCAAAGTCCACTTCATCAAGAATGGATACTTTCTCAACTTCTTTGTTGCTCTTCACCTGTTCATACAGATCAAGATACTTCGACTTGTAATCTTCAAACTGCTGCTCACCCATCGATAAGTCTGAGAAGTTAAAGTCACTAAATCCGCTCAACACATTCTTCAAGCGCATCAACTCTCTGAACGCTTTAATAAACTCTAACTGCTCATCTTCATTAGTTAAACCATCAACACTGCTCACGCTTGGTGCGATGTTTGTTAAATTGATAAACGCCTCATTAAACAGCTTCACATATTCCTCATAAGGCTTCATTAAGATAATGTCTTTAGCCTCCTTATTTGAGAACAGCGCAATCGCCTCATCAGTAGCGTCTTTTAGGTTTCTAAAGCTAACGATATTACCCTGTGACTTCTTCTCATTAACAATTCTATTGGTTCTTGAGAATGCTTGAATCAGCCCGTGATACTTTAGATTCTTATCAATATACAAGGTATTGAGCATTGGCGCGTCAAAGCCTGTTAAGAACATATTTACCACCAACAACAAATCAATCTCACGACGCTTTACTCGCTTGGATATGTCGTTGTAGTAGTTGTAATAACTCTGCGAATCTCTGGTGGTATATCTGGTGTTGAATAACTTATTGTAGTCAGAAATATAGCGCTCTAGCTTGTCTCTACTGTGCTGATTTATGTTGTCTTCGTTGACATTAACGCCGTCTGAGTCATACAAGCCATCGGCATCTTTGTCGTCCTCATTGGCGCTATAACTAAAGATAGTCGCAATCTTTAAATCGTGCTGCTTGGCTTTGAATAACTCATAGTACTTGGTTAAGGCATCAATGCTGCCAACTGCCATCATTGCAGTGAACGCCTTGTCGTGAGTCTTTCTATTGTGATTAGCAACAATATAATCAGTAATCTTGCTCAGCCTGTCATTGGACTCCAATAGCTCCTTGGTATCAATACTCTCAACATCAACATCCGCATAAACTGTGCCGCCCTCTTTCTCTTTGTATCGACCCACGTACTCAATGGAGAACTTTAGAACATTGTCATCACTAATCGCATCGGTAATCACATACTTATGGAGACAATCATCAAATAGCTCTGCGGTGGTTCGCTTGCCCATCTTGTTACCAACCGCATTCTCAGGGAAGATAGGTGTGCCTGTAAAGCCAACCATCTGGTTGTTGTTGAAGAACTTGGTAATTCTAAGGTGTGTCGCACCGAACTGTGAGCGATGACACTCGTCAAAGATAAAAACTAAAGGCTTATCTTTTAAACCCTCCATAGTCGATAAGTAGCGCTCTTTACTAATGGCTGTGTTGAGCTTTTGAATGGTGGTAACAATTAACGGCGTATCATCACCAAACTGCTTCACCAAAGCACGGGTATTGTCAGTACCATCTACAGAGCCATCACTAAAGCTGTTGAACTCCTTGGTGGTTTGATAGTCTAAGTCCTTCCTATCAACAACAAACACCACCTTATACACCTCTGGCAGCTTCATTAATATCTGTGCTGCCTTAAAGGAAGTTAGTGTTTTACCACTGCCCGTGGTGTGCCAGACATAGCCGTTTTTATTAGAGTTCTGGACTCTGTCAATAATCGCCTCAGTTGCGTAATACTGATACGGACGCAACACCATTAGTATCCTATCCGTTTCAGCCAATACAACGTATTTACATATCATCTTAGAGATGTGACAACGCTCTAAAAAATCATAGGTGAAGGCTTCAAGGTTGGTTATATTCTTGTTATTTTCATCCGCCCAGAAGAAAGTCTGCTTAAACGATTGTTTCTTGTTGTTGGCGTAATACTTGGTATTGACTCCATTGGAGATAACAAACAACTGAACATAGCCAAACAAAGCACTGTTAGACTGGAATGAATGTTTTTGATAGCGGTTAATCTGATTAAACGCTTGCTTAAGTTCTATGCCTCTGCGCTTGAGTTCAATCTGTACCAGTGGAAAGCCATTGATTAGGAGTGTGACATCATAGCGGTTCTTATAAGTACCCTCAATCGTCACTTGATTGGTTACTTGAAACAGATTCTGACACCAATGCTCTGAGTCTAGAAACTCTATATAACTATTCGTACCATCATCACGAGTCAGCGCAAACTTGTCTCTAAGAATCTTGGCTTTTTCAAAGACATTGCCTTTATTAAGATGATTGGTTATGCGTTTAAACTCACTCGCAGTAAATGATGTTTTGTTGTGTTTTTCTAATTGGGTTTTAAGATTAGCAAGTAGTTCGTTCTCATTCGTTACAGCAACACGCTCATATTCAAGTGATTGAAGCTGCGTGATCAGTTGGCTTTCCAGCGCCGCCTCGCTTTGATGTTTCATTTTAAACTCTTACTAATTCTAACAAAGGCTCAAATGAATACATCGCACCGCGACTGCCAGATGGCTCTCTAATTATCTTAATTAGTTCTTTTTTCAGTAAAACATGGGCAAATCTATTAGCGCTTTGTTTTGATACGCCTGATATTCTGGTTAAAGTATTATTTTTAAATATGGGGTTTATAAACATCACATCCAATACCTGCACACTCCATTTAGAAGACAAAGCCTGCGAAAATAAATCTTTCATCTGGTTATACAGGCAAAGTATTTTTTCTGTGATCTCTAAATTTTTTATCGCTTGTTCTTCCACCGCATTAAAGAAAAATACACACCAATCATCCCAGTTATCGTTTCTGGAAACATCCAGCATTCTATTAATATACAAATCTTTGTTTTTCTCTAAATAATGACTCATATAAAAATGTGGCTCAGAAATCAAACCATACGACCAAAGCATTAAAGTAATTAACATTCTGCCAATACGACCATTACCGTCTTTGAACGGATGCAAGGCTTCAAACTCCACATGGGCAAGCGCGACTTTAATCAAAGGGATTTGCCTATCGTTTTTAATATAGTGAAACAACGTATCTAATCCGCCTTGCAAGTGCTCAGGCGCAATTGGGGTGAATGACACATTGGATCTAATTCCATCAGTCAGATAATTCTGTTCAGTTTTAAATTGCCCTGGGTTTTTATCTACACCCCTTCCAAGAGACAACAATGCTTGATGTGCCTGACGCAGTAAAAAGTCGGATAATTCTTGTCCGTCCTGCATTGCCTTTTGTGTTTTATTTAACGAATGAGCATATAGAAAAGTCTCTATTGCCTCATCCCGAACATTTGTTATCTTGTCATCGCCTTGTGCGTCATATTCTAATATTTCATCCAGTGTGCTGATCGTGCCTTCCATTCTAGATGTAAACACTGCTTCTTGATGTCTAAGTGGAACCAGCAATATGGCGCTATTATGTAAATTTCTCAGCATTTGGTCATAACGAGATAATGCTGTAGTTGCCTTGGTTAAGGGCTGAATCAGCTTGGTATAATCCAATTGCGCGGGTGGAAATTTACCATGATGGTATAAAACAGAATTTGACGTATCTACTGGCATCATAAATCCTTCTTTTATATTAAAAAAAAGATTTTATCATTCATAAATAGATTTGTATATTATATTTATAATTTTTTGATGCACAAATAGATTTATCATTCATCAATGAGTAACAAAATGGTTTATGTATCATTTCTATTATTTTTTGATGCACAAATAGATTTATCATTCATCAATGAGTAACAAAATGGTTTATGTATCATTTCTATTATTTTTTGATGCACAAATAGATTTATCATTCATCAATTGATCAAGATACAATGATTTATCATTCATCTTGCAACAAAATCACACAAACATCTGCTGGAGCAGGGCTTTTTTAATTGCTTGACTCACAAACTGCTTACCCACTTGTTCGATTTTGGTATCGATTGAAGATAGGAAGTTGGCGATTTTGGTTTGTTCTTCTAAAGCTGGGCAGTGTATTTTAATTTTCTTGATTTCAGTCTTTATTTATTATTGGTAACCCTGATTACCTGTGTAAATTTAATTAGGGAGTCAGTTTAAAATTAGCTTAATTGTAAAAAATTCATTATTAAAATCATCATTAACAATAATTGAGTTAATTTGGTTGAAATTGAACATTGTTGAACCGCTATTCCAGACTAATAAACTTTCCTAGCCCTGCTTGAAAAAAGCAATACTGCCAATTGGCAACAATTTGCGGATGATATTAATCCAAAATTTCATTAGTAATTGTTCTTTTACTATTGACTTGATATAGCGCTTTTCAAAATATCTCTGTAGGAGTAAACTTGAACTTTGAATATTCCCATTCCATAATATGGATTGTTCTATTCTACTTTGGAGTTTTCCTCCAGTAACAATCTGACCAACACCTCCCAACTTCTTCTCTTCCCAATCAGGAAAATTACTACCATCATCGCGGTGCCCTGAGTGCTGCGAGGAAATACCCTTGGGGTGAAAGCGAATGGCTTGACTAAAGATTTGTTGCATTAAGCCTTTTTTATACTTAAGCAAATGTTTTTTCTTTTTACTTAATTGCTCGATTTTGTTATCAACTGCGGTTAGGAATGCTGCTATTTTTTGTTGTTCTGGTTTGGATTGGAATAATTTGAATTTTAAATCTTGAAAATTTGTTAACTGATATTACCAGTAGTAATTGATGTTTTCTTTGTAGATCAATTTAGGTTGTTTTTAATACTAAAATTAAGTTCAGTCAAAAATCTGTATCATTGAAACTAAATTGGAGCTTGAAAATTTGATTGGCGAACTCTTCAGTGATTACGGCACAGTCTTCCAATTGAGCTTAAAGCCAAATAAAGCATTTTGCCTTAATTGGAAATTTTGCTATTTATTTTAAAGTATCATTGTGTAAACTCTGAGTCCATTTCTATTGCATCAGTAAATCTTAGGATATGTCTCCTACTTAAATCGGAATATTCTATTCAGATGTTATTGGTTTTTTAACTTTCTACAATGTTGACCAACGATCACCCAACTTTTCTCTTCCCACTCACCACTAAACTCAGGAAATCTTAACTGTGGAATGTGTACCGTTTCACTCATCTCAACATCCTAAAACGGTTTAGCGATGCCCAATTCATCACAAAATTTAGCAATAGTGTTATCAGTCTCAAGCATCTGCGTATCAATTGCTTTAAGTTCGGCTGATACTGCATCCAAATCAACAGGTTCTTCTTCCTCAAAGGTGTCAACATATCTTGGAATGTTAAGGTTGTAGTCGTTTTCTTTGACTTCATTAAGCGCGGCAAGGTAGGAATATTTATCTATTGCTTCACGACTCTTAAAGGTATTAATAATCTTGGCAATATTCTCATCAGTCAAATAATTCTGCGCTTTAATCTTGTCAAATTCTTTAGAGGCATCAATGAATAAAATATTACTGCTGTCTTCACGACATTTTTTAAACACCAAAATACAAGTTGGGATGCTTGTGCCATAAAAGATATTAGCAGGCAAACCAATCACCGCATCCAGATAGTTCTTATCTTCAATCAAGTATTTGCGAATATGCCCTTCAGCCCCGCCACGGAATAACACACCGTGAGGTAATACAATCGCCATTGTGCCATTTTCATCCAGCTGATAGACCATATGCTGAACAAAGGCAAAATCTGCCTTAGTCTTAGGGGCTAATTTGCCATACTGAGAAAATCTATCATCACTCATATGCAGTGGGTTGGCACTCCAGTGGGCACTAAATGGTGGATTGGCAACCACTGCCTCAAAGCGCTCATCAATATGCTGTGGCTGTTCTAAAGTGTCTTCTTGCTTAATATCAAACTTACGATAATGAACATCGTGAAGAATCATATTCATCCGAGCAAGGTTATAAGTCGTGCGGTTTAGCTCCTGACCACAGAAATTCGACACATCATCGACTTCTTTAGCCACGCGCAAAAGTAGAGAACCTGAACCACAGGTTGGGTCGTACACGCTTTCAAGTTTGCGCTTGCCATTGGTAACAATCTTAGCGAGAATTTTAGATACTTGTTGAGGGGTATAGAACTCACCAGCTTTCTTACCGGCACTGGCAGCAAACTGCCCAATCAGATATTCATAGGCATCACCCAATACATCAGATTCTTTTGTTTCAAGGGCAAAGTTAATTTGGTCTAAGTGGGATAACACCTTGGCAATCAGCGTATTTTTAGCCGCTTCAGTTCTGCCCAGTTTGGTGGAGGTTAAATCTAAGTCTTCAAACAAATGACCAAAATCATCTTCAGACTCATAACCCATTGTACTTTGCTCAATATTGCGCAGGATGGCGCTCAAGTCTTCAAGGATAAAGTTATTGCTATCACCATTACCCCGCGAGACCACCTCACTGAACAGCTCAGACGGCTTTAAGAAATAACCCAGTTTATCGATGGCTTCTTCTTTAATCGCATCAAGATACTTAGCGCCTTTGCTACTGTCTTCATCAAGTGATAAATAACCAATACCATCTTCAACTAATAGCTTGCTGGCATAGCTCGCCATCTTTTCAGACAAGTACTTGTAAAAGATAAAGCCAAGGATGTAACTCTTAAACTCATCCGCATCCATCTTGCCGCGCAACTCGTTGGCAATATCCCAGAGCTTCTGCTCTAATTTTTTTTGGTCTTCGTTGCCCATACTTATTCCTTTTTGTTATGTTTTGCCTAATCCGTTTATTGCGTATTTTTCGGCAATCATTTAATAACCAACAGCTACTTTCTTATTAAGAAAAACACGAATATCTTTAATCTTCCATTAAATAGCTAATTTTAGCTGTGTGAAAATTAAGCATTTGTGTGCCCTCCATAAATTTGAGAAAAATAAGACCACTGTAGTCGGTCTATTTAGTACACAGTTATTAGAAACTTAAATCCTTTTAAGTCTTTGATTCCAAATGGGATAAATGGTGGGTCGTGCGCGATTCGAACGCGCGACCATCGCATTAAAAGTGCGGTGCTCTACCAGCTGAGCTAACGACCCATTTGTGAAGTTAATGTCTCATGAAAGAACACCTTACAACAAGACTTAAAAGAACTCGACCGAAGCAGAAAGCGGCAATGATACTGAAGATTTCCCAGATGGCAATATGATCCTCAATCACTTACTGGCATTGCCACAAATATAAATACCAATATAAATTAATGAAAATCGTGTAAATTTCAGTTTTAAAATTAATTTAATCAATAATTACAGTCTATATTCTCGTTATTTTGATAATATATACAATCCATACTAACCATACTAACCATACTAAAGGGGGGGGGAATTTTTGTGCCAATTTATGAATACCAATGCCAGCATTGTGAACACAAACTGGAAGCAATCCAAAAAGTTGGTGATGCATCGCTCACAGACTGCCCTCAATGTAAACAGGAAACCCTGCGTAAACTTGTATCTGCTGCCATCTTTAAATTGAAAGGGGATGGCTGGTACGAAACAGATTTCAAAGACAAAAAACCACAAAAAAAAGATACTCCCGAAAAAAACGATAAGAAGGGGGATGATCTGGGAAAGGGCAGCTCAAAAAAAGATGGTATAGAAAAAGAAGGCAAGCAACCTTCTAAAGATAAAGGTGATGATAAAACTGATAAATCTGACAAAAAATCTGAATCGACATCTGAACCAACAACAGAAAAACCAAAAGATAAAACATCCCTTGCGGAAAGCTCAAAACAATAGATATAGGCAGCCATTGTTGTTTTTAGTATGGCGACTCTAACTATTTCATGCGCTTGCGTAAAATCTTGTCGATCCATAATATGCCCTGCTCTGTATACGGACAAACAATTCCCAAAAATTAACATCAGGATTAAGTATTAATATGCGTAGTCATTATTGTGGACAATTAAATACCTCTTTACTCGGCAAGGAAATCAGTCTTTGCGGTTGGATACACCGCCGCAGAGATCATGGCGGAGTAATATTTATCGACCTGCGTGATCGTGAAGGTCTGGCACAGATTGTATTTGACCCGGACAAGCCTGAATCTTTTGCTATTGCTGATGCCATACGCAATGAATATGTTGTAAAAATTACAGGCAAGGTGCGCCGCCGCCCGGAAGGTACTGTCAATCCTGATTTACCCACAGGCGAAGTTGAAGTTCTGGGTTATGAAATTGAAATACTAAATAGCGCCAAAACTCCGCCTTTTCAGCTAGACGATGAAAATGTCCATGATGATATAAAACTGCGTTACCGCTACGTTGATCTGCGTAGAGATGAGATGCAAAGAAATATGAAATTACGCACGGCGATCACTAAATCCATGCGCAGTTTTCTAGACGATAATGGTTTCATGGAAATAGAAACACCAATGTTGACCCGCGCAACACCAGAAGGCGCAAGAGATTATCTAGTGCCGAGCAGAACGTATCCTGGAGAATTCTTTGCCCTGCCACAGTCGCCGCAATTGTTTAAGCAGTTGTTAATGATGTCTGGCATGGATCGTTATTATCAGATCGTGCGCTGCTTCCGTGATGAAGATTTACGCGCAGACAGGCAGCCAGAATTTACCCAGCTTGACATCGAAACCTCTTTTATGGATGAAGAGGCGATCATGGCTATCATGGAAAAAATGATGATTGCCTTATTTAAAAATGCGCTGAATATTGACTTGCCTTGTCCCATTCCACGTATTACTTATGTCGATGCCATACATCGTTTCGGCACTGATCGCCCGGACTTGCGTAATCCATTAGAACTTACCGACGTTTCTGATGTTATGACAGAGGTTGAATTTAAAGTCTTCTCTGAGCCTGCAAAAATGGACGATGGACGTGTTGCTGCGTTGAGATTACCCGCAGGCAACGAATTGTCCCGTAAAGAAATTGATGATTACACAAACTTTGTCGCCAATTACGGCGCTAAAGGTCTTGCTTATATTAAAGTCAATGATGTTTGTGCTGGCACACAAGGACTACACTCCCCCATCTTAAAATTCCTGCCTGATAATGTGGTCGCGACCATCATCGAACGTACACAGGCAAAAAATGGTGACCTGATCTTCTTCGGTGCAGATAAGACTAAGATTGTAAATGACGCACTGGGCGCGTTACGCGACAAACTGGCACAAGACAGGAATTTGTTTGAAAGTGAATGGCAACCAGTTTGGGTGGTTGATTTCCCAATGTTCAACTACAACGAAGATGAAAAACGCTGGGATGCACTACATCATCCATTCACCGCGCCTTATGTTACCAAAACCAGTGAACTTGAGGCTGATCCTGGCAACGCCCTGTCACGCGCTTATGATTTAGTTTTAAATGGCGTTGAACTCGGTGGCGGTTCGATTCGTATCCACAAATCTGAAATGCAAAAAAGCGTGTTGAAACTTCTTGGCATTAGCGATCAAGAAGCGGAAGATAAATTCGGGTTTCTCATTAATGCGCTTGATTACGGTTGTCCTCCACATGGTGGCATTGCCTTCGGACTGGATCGCTTGATCATGTTGATGGTCGGCGCTGATTCGATACGCGATGTTATTGCATTTCCAAAGACACAGACAGCAAACTGCCCATTAACCGATGCACCAACACCTGCATCACCAAGACAGCTAAAAGAACTCGGCATCAAATTGGCTAAACCTACTGAAAAAGAAAAACCTGAATTAGAATAAATACTATATTTTTAACCTGAATATCAAACGACAAATACCGAACTGTAAAAATGTCAATAGAGTTTCAGCAGAGTTAGATATGACAATAAACACTTCTTTAGCAGAAATTTGCACAGTCAAACACGAAGATATTCCTAAAACTGTCACTGAACAATTAAGCGACGCTAAACGTTACGAATTTAAATCACGTATTAAACAATTACTCAAAGAACAAAATGCCGTGGTGGTGGCGCATTATTATACCGACCCCGATCTGCAACTTATTGCCGATGCTACCGTGGGTTATGTTTCTGATTCTTTGGATATGGCACGTTTTGGAAACGAATCCCAAGCCAATACCCTAGTTGTTTGTGGTGTTAAATTTATGGGTGAAACTGCCAAGATATTAAACCCCGAAAAACGTGTTTTGATGCCGGATTTAAATGCCAATTGTTCACTGGATCTGGGCTGCCCTGTTAAGGAATTTAGTGAGTTTTGTGATCAACATCCTGATAGAACTGTGGTTGTTTATGCCAACACCAGTGCCGCAGTTAAGGCACGTGCTGATTGGGTCGTTACCTCAGGTAGCGCCCTTGATATCATCAATTATCTGTATGCAAAAGGTGAAAAATTTATCTGGGCACCAGATAAATACCTAGGCGATTATATCCAGCAACAAACTAGTGCAGACATGTTGTTATGGCAAGGCGCTTGTATTGTGCATGAAGAATTCAAAGGTATTGAGCTTGCAGAATTAAAAAAACAACACCCAGACGCCAAAGTATTGGTACATCCTGAGTCTCCTGCCTCAGTCATCGAGCATGCCGATATCGTCAGCTCAACTACTGGAATTATCAAAGCCGCAGTCGAGCTGGAAGCAAAAGAATTCATCGTTGCCACCGATAAAGGCATCTTCCATAAAATGCGAGAAGCCGCACCAGACAAAATATTTATCGAAGCGCCCACCAGTGGCGAGAGTGCGACTTGCGTTAGTTGTGCGCACTGCCCATGGATGGCAATGAACAGTCTTAGGAAATTGCTTGAGTGCTTAGAAACAGGCAGTGGCGAAATTAATATTGATCCTGAGCTTGGCAAACGCGCCAAACTTCCTATTCAACGGTTGTTGGATTTTGCGAAAGGTCAAAATAACGAAGTACTTTTGAGTAGTGATGCCTAGTTTAAGTATTTTCAATCTTTCATTGGGGCACTTTTTTTTGGCTTACTTCTTGTAAGGTAAAACAAGAAGTAACTCGCTATGAATGAATAAACTAGAAATAAATAAAATTGAAAACCTAAAAGATTATGAAGATTAAAGTTGACTGGAGATCTATTCAAGGTCGGTATGACAATATTCTTGATAAGTAAGTTCTCACCGCTTATGGCAAAATCTTAGCCTCAGCCTGAACCTTAACCCATTGCGTCGCATCTTTAAGACCGCTTGTAATCAATGAAGCCTCAAACAATGATACAAAAAATCCTTTTAAGCGAAGATCTACTGAATAAATAACATCTGATTTCTTAGGATCATCAACCACTGGAACAACGCGCCAAAACCCAACAGATCCGTTAATATCTGATCGATTATTGTAATCTAATTTCCAAGTGCCCCAATCTCTTTCATTTCTTGTTATATCTTGAGGATAATTATGAACTATATACCAAACTATATCTCCTAACAAACCGCTGGCAACAAATTTGACATAAATATTTTCGGCTTCTTGTTTGTAAATTTCTGTTTCATCAATATATTCTATCCATTGGGGATAGGATTTAAAATCTTTTATTACAGACCAAATAGTCTGCGTATCGGCATTTACTCTGAATACAGCAAGACCACGTTTAGTATTTTCAAGATTCAGTTTTTTAAATACAGCTTGTCCTTTTGCTAACGATTTTAATTCATGCTCATCCAGCACAACTTCAGGAGGCTCACCAGAATAAGGGCTTAATTTATTCTGGTGTCCATCAGATTTTTCTAAAGTTTCTTGTGCATGCACCATCGTCAATATCGAACCTGTAAAAACTAACCCGATGCTTAAACAAGCGCTCAGAATCGATACAAATTTTAATATTTCTCTCAACATTGCATGACTTTAGCTGCGATTTTCTGTCGCTGCAATCGTTCGTGGTGTTATCAATGTATCTAATGGATGACGTAAACTTGAGCCAATAATACGACTACACATCATATTACAGGAAGATTTATCAGAGCATGATTTGATGGCTTGTTTATCAAAATTGTCCAAAATTTCAGGCAATGAAGACTCAAGTAAATTGCCCGCGTGCCGAAGCGCTAGACATGGCGCTACATTGCCTGATGCATCAATAGAAATACTGTAACGCCCAGCATCGCAAGAGCGCAACGGACGATCATTCAACCAATCAATATTATCTCGTAAATAGCGTCTGAAATAACCTCTGGGAACAAGGTTTGATTGCAAGACCTCCTGAAATACATTGGCAGCAACTTGCTTTTGATACTGCAATTCCTTATCAATTTTTCCATAACGCTCAATATCCCAATGATAAGCCCCAACCACTGGGATAAATCCATGAAGGCGAGAAAAACGCACAACATCCAACACATCATCACGATTCAATTCACTGACAATACAGGTGATATATTTTGCATGTGGATAATCGCGCAATCGTTCAATGCTGCTTAATACCATATTTAATTGATCAGCACCGCGAATACGTTGATAACGATCGCGATCCAAAGTATCTAGACTAATTGAAATGCTGACCGAAATATTTTTTGCGCATTCTATTAATACAGGCTTAATACGTGTGCCATTGGTGATCAATGTCAGGTCATAACCTATTTTATGTAAATCTTCGAGCACTTCTGGCAAGTCCTTACGCAGGGTAGGTTCGCCTCCTTGCAATAAAATGTAACGTAGTCCTGTTTTATAGAGATCACTAAATATTTTTTTAATTTCATCACGGGATAATTCATATTTACCTTGGTTTAATGGCAGATCACAATAACTACACTGAGAATTGCAAGTAAGATTGATTTCGAATACAGCCATCAATGGATGACCATTTAAAAGATTAGCAAATGGTTTGATTTTATCTTTTAACATTTATTTTCTTAACGAAACCCGGCAAAAAAATCTTTTCTGAAAATTGGTAAACGTAATTCATAACAACTCATGATAATAAAGATATCAAAAAAACTTCTGAATAAACCCCTCTGTTCAAACTTGCGAGATGAAGTAATAACTTCCTGATCCAATAAAATTGGATTTGTCTGCGCAACAATTAGTTCACTAATCAATACATCTTCAAGAATATCTTGTTCAGGAAAACCACCGATAGATTCAAATAATTGCCGGCGTATGAACATCGCTTGATCACCATATATAATTCGAGTTCTGCGGCAGCGCCAATTATGTAAGCGAGATACAAATCTCAAAAACCAATGATCTTTTGAAAAGCGCTGATGAAAACACCCTGCCTGCTTATTTTTGTCTGAAGTTAATGACTGTATCTCTTGTATTGCATTTTTTGGCAACAAAGTATCAGCATGTAAAAACAACAGCCATTCGCCATTCGCCTTTACAGCACCTGCATTCATTTGCCTAGCTCGACCTCGTTCAGAGACAATTAGTTCAACTTCAGCATTTTCTCTAGCGATCATTTGTGTTCGATCACTACTGTCACCATCAACCACTATGACCTGCACATTATCTAACTGCGATAAAATACTGCTTAATGTTTCAGGCAGTGCCTTCTCTTCATTTAACACAGGAATGATGATGCTGATCATGGTCATTGCTCTACAATCCATGCGGGCAAGTCTGCGTAAAGCTCTTCAGTATATTGCTCTGCTTGTTCATCAAAATAAAAGAACAATTCAGATACAGATAACATCAAAGATTTAAGTAAGTTAAAATAATCCTGACTTCTTTTTATTAAATAATCTGGCACAGGTCCATCGCCAAAATTCGCTTTAAATCTTTGTAGTCCAAAAGCATGATGCGCATCTTCCTGGCTAAGAATTAAATAACGAACCCGTTGACATATCGAGCCAATTCCTCGCAATTCAAACCCGGCATCTATATGCCGAATAGCTACATTACCCAAACCTTCAAGTATGATCTGTGCACCTAATAAGGTTTCGGCTTGGTCGCCTCGTTCCAAAGCTTCAGTTAAAAGCCGCATATATATCTGCATCTCCTTGCCACCAGGAACATTTGATACACCGCGAGGAGCAGTGATACCAATGCCTGCTTTGAATACCTGACAGTGAAATTTTTCCTGGCGCGCCTGATTTTTTAAAAATTTTTGCGATGGTTTGTCATCAAACAGTAAGACTTGCTTGCTTACGCAATCAAAGGCCAAGCGCTCACCTTGCAACAGAAAGGCAAACAATCGTGCAATTTTCTGTCCTTCATCAGCTGCGAAAAACATATCGATCTATTATTTAATTGGTATTCCGTTTAATGACCAGTCATATCTAAGGTATTTTATACGAAACGCATCTTCGTTTAATAATTTTGCCAAGTCCGAATCTCCAACATAACGTACAATAAATTTCTGCACTGATCCAGAATGCTTTTTGAAATCTTCAACAAACCAGTCAAATATTTTAGAAACCTGTGCGATTTTTTTCTTAAGGTCAAACTGATTCTTAAAATCGTTATTAATAAAATACCTAGTATTGTCTTCCAGTTGTTGTTCAAGTTTATCAGCCACATAAGCTTCCGAGATCAAGTTCGGACAAGATGCCGAGGCACAAACGATTGCAAAATGAATTCGTGGTTCGTCAAATGGAATAATAATGTCACGTTCCAAATCGTATAGATTGATATCACGACCAGCTAACTTATAGTCAGTTGATTTAAAATAAATAATGCGAGAGAAAAAACCTGAGGGACTCAAACCATCAATGATGCCTTTGATGGCTAGCGCATTGTAGGCATTTATCCAAAATGCCAGCTTTTCATTTTCTGTGGAAAACATTTTCGGGTCTGCCTCGGCAAGATATGTCAGGTAATCTTGAAAACGTTTATCTTTTTGAATCGCGGGATAATTAATCTTTCCCTCATGCACATGTGCTTGCAAAACTTTATCAAACGAATCGTGTCTTGGCGCTGCCAAAGCCTGAACACTGCTAACAAAAAATAATAATGTTATTACGATTACATTTACCATTATTCGCATTTTAATAACTCCACCATTAACATACATTATAGAAAAACCAATCAAGCAGTGATATATATTTTGTTATTTCTGTGCGATTCTCGTATGTACATATTAAGTTCAAACACAATATGACACTACTTGGGAAGGCTGCCCACAAGTGGTAGAATTCGTACATACTATAAGGAGGACTATACCCCATTATGGCTGGACATAGTAAGTGGGCAAATATCCAACACCGCAAAGGCAGGCAAGATGCCAAACGCGGTAAATTATTCACCAAATTGATTCGTGAAGTTACCATTTCTGCAAAAATGGGTGGTACTGACTCGGATGCCAACCCTAGGTTACGGGCAGCGATTGATAGCGCTAAATCTCAAAGCATGCCGAAAGATACGATTGAAAGGGCAATCAAACGTGGTGGCGATAATGATGAAAGTGAAAACATTGCAGAAATTCGCTATGAAGGCTATGGACCAGGCGGTACTGCAATCCTTGTAGATACCATAACAGACAACAAGAACCGCACAGTCGCTGAAGTGCGCCATGCCTTTTCCAGATACAATGGTAATCTAGGTACAGACGGATCGGTGGCGTATCTGTTTTCCAAGGTTGGTCTGATTTCATACCCTACAGGCGCAGATGAAGATGCCATTATGGATGCTGCCCTAGAAAGCGGCGCAGAGGATGTTGTCACTCATGATGATACGTCAATTGATGTACTCACCGAACCAGACAGCCTTGTGGATGTTAAAAATGCACTGATCACAGCTGGGCTTCTGCCAGAAAACGCTGAAGTTACCATGCACGCTTCAACCTCAGCGACGCTGGATCTTAAAAATGCAGAGACTATGCTAAACCTGCTTGATGTATTGGAAGATATTGATGATGTACAAAAAGTTTATTCCAATGCAGATATTCCTGATGATATTCAGGCGCAATTAAATTAACCATGCCTTCTTCGTGTTCGTTGATATATGCAACATCACGAATGATAACTGTAGAAATCAAAAATGATCGATCAGACAAAATATATAAGCAACATATGAGTATTGAGCAAATATTTTTAACGAACAATAGACGAGTGTATAACCTGCACAGGTGTAAGCAATAGAGCGTAACAGCACTAAGGCTTAAATAATCTAATGACTCGAATACTTGGCATCGACCCAGGCTCTCGTTTCACCGGTTTCGGTGTCATTGATATTAAAGGCAATCATACGAGCCACATAGGCAATGGTTGCATTCAGGTCAAAGGTGCAACACTGTCAGAAAAATTGTACCAAATCTTCACTGAGATCGATGATGCCATTAGCGACTATCAACCTGAAGAAGTCTCTATTGAGAAGGTATTTATGTACAAAAATGCAGATTCCGCTTTAAAACTTGGACAGGCCAGAGGTGTCGCTATTGCTGCTTGCGCCAAAAGACAGCTCGAAATTTTTGAATATACCGCCAATCAAGTGAAACAAGCCACGGTGGGCAAGGGTCATGCTGGGAAAAATCAGGTGCAGCATATGGTAAAGATTTTGCTATGCCTACAGGAAGATCTCCAAGAGGATGCGGCAGATGCACTGGCAATAGCACTATGTCATGCCCATTCCAGAGAAACCTTAATGCGCATTGAAGGCATGCACGATGTCACGGGCAGCCCATAAGGTGCTCCGTACTATGATCAGGAAAACACTATGATAGGTCAAATACGTGGCATATTAATCCGCAAACAACCGCCGTATATGATGGTTGATGTGCAAGGCGTTGCTTACGAACTCGAAGCGCCGATGACAACCTTTTATAGATTGTCTGATACAGGTGCAGAAGTCACCTTGCTCACCCATTTGGCGATACGGGATGATGCCCATCTGTTATTTGGCTTTGCCACAGAAGAAGAGCGCACTATGTTTCGCACCTTAATTAAAGTGAATGGTGTCGGCGCAAAAATGGCGTTGACCATACTTTCGGGTATGGAAACCGATGTCTTTGCGCAATGCATCCGTGATGGTGATACCAGCAATCTGGTCAGACTGCCCGGTGTTGGCAAAAAAACGGCTGAAAGACTTATTATAGAGATGCGTGACCGCCTGAAAGATTGGAAATTAACATCTGCTATCGATTATGACCCAAACAACGCAGCGAAACAACGCAGCAACCATTCCGATGATGCTATCGGTGCCTTAATTGGACTGGGTTATAAACCTCAGGAAGCCAGTCGTTTCGTCCTTGCCGTCGCCACAGATGACATGAGCAGCGAAGAGATTATTCGCGCAGCGCTCAAGACATCCATAAAAAAATAATGACCGCCGAACCCAACCCAAACATCACGCCTGTCAGCACTGCTGAGGATATTACAGCAGACAATACCTTGCGTCCCAAACGGCTCGTAGATTATCTTGGCCAACAATCTATCCATGAACAAATGGAGATTTTCATCGGTGCAGCAAAGAAACGTAATGAATCTCTAGATCACGTATTAATCTTCGGCCCGCCCGGTCTTGGGAAAACTACACTGGCGCATATCATCGCCAATGAAATGGGCGTTAACATGCGCCAAACCGCAGGCCCGGTACTGGAGCGACAAGGCGATCTGGCTGCGCTATTGACCAATCTTGAACCTAACGACGTGCTCTTCATTGACGAAATCCATCGCTTAAGCCCAGTGGTCGAGGAAGTTCTGTATCCTGCTATGGAAGATTATCAAATCGACATTATGATTGGCGAGGGTCCTGCTGCCCGTGCGATCAAACTGGATGTGCCGCCTTTTACTCTAGTCGGCGCAACAACTCGCGCTGGCTTATTAACTTCTCCCTTAAGAGATCGTTTCGGCATCGTGCAGCGACTCGAATTCTATAGCACCAACGAATTATCCAGTATCGTCAAACGTTCCGCCAAAATTCTCGAGGTCAACATCGACGACTCCGGTGCCAAAGAAATTGCAATACGTTCAAGGGGCACGCCCCGTATTGCTAACCGTTTATTGAGACGTGTCCGTGATTACGTCGAAATAAAAGCTGATGGTAAGATCGTTGCGGAATTATCAAACAAGGCATTAGATATGTTGAATGTCGATATTCATGGTTTTGACATGATGGATCGTAAATTATTACTGACCATCATCCAGAAGTTTGATGGCGGCCCTGTGGGACTTAACAACCTTGCTGCGGCCATCTGTGAAGAGCGCGATACCATAGAGGATGTGCTTGAACCTTTCCTTATCCAACAAGGCTTCTTAATGCGAACAGCAAAAGGACGTACCGCAACAAAAATGGCTTATCTACATTTTGGTCTGGATGCACCTAAAATGATCGAATCACAGACAAACAAATCAGATATGGATCTTTTTGATGAAAAGTAAACTCATAAAAAATGAAACTAATCTACAGATACGCGTCTATTACGAAGACACAGATGCGGGCGGCGTTGTCTATCATAGTAATTATCTCAACTTTATGGAGCGTGCTCGCACAGAATGGCTGCGTCATATTGGTTTTGAACAACACACACTGATTGAACAAGATGAAATTTTATTTGCCGTATGTAAAATAAATATTGACTATCGTAAACCAGCACTTTTTAACGATCTGCTTAATGTCAAAACACACATCATCTTAAAACGCAAAGCCAGTCTAATTTTTGAGCAAATTATTTCTAACCAATCTGAAGAAATCGTCTGCAAGGCAGAGATCAAAATTGCCTGTATCAACTGCAAAACGATGAAACCCGAACCCATCCCTGAAACAATTATATCGGAGCTAAACTAATGTCGCCAGAAACTGATCTTAGCTTTTTGCAGTTAATTATTAACGCCAGCTTGCTGGTTCAACTGGTAATACTGTCATTAGTCATTATTTCGCTTATCTCATGGACGATGATCTTTAATAAACATGTCATGTTAAACAACGCAATAAAAGCAGCCAATGTCTTTGAAGATCAGTTTTGGTCTCTGGAAGATCTTTCACCGCTTTATAACCAAGTATCCAGTAAGAAAATAAAACCAACGGGAATGGAAAAGATATTTGAATCTGGTTTCAAAGAATTCGCGCGCTTACGTAAGCAAGAAAATACACGGGCAGATGCCATCATTGAAGGTGCGCAACGTGCCATGCGTATCGCCATGAATAAAGAAATTGATATCCTTGAAACCAATCTTTCATTTCTGGCAACCGTTGGGTCAACCAGCCCTTATATCGGTTTATTTGGCACGGTGTGGGGCATCATGAACAGCTTTCGTGCCTTGGGAAATGTCCAACAAGCCTCCATATCATTAGTTGCGCCAGGAATTGCCGAAGCCTTGATCGCAACAGCTATGGGTTTGTTCGCTGCGATACCAGCGGTGATTGCCTACAACCGTTATACAAACGATATTGAAAGATTGATCAGTCGATACGATATTTTCATGGATGAATTTTCTTCTATTCTTCATCGACATGCACACTCATGAAACCCAAAACCTAGACAACGAATAACATATGAAACAGCGCGTACGCAAACGTCCTATAAGTGACATCAATGTGGTTCCTTATATTGATGTAATGCTTGTGTTGCTGGTGATATTTATGATCACCACTCCCTTGCTCAGTCAAGGTGTAAAAATCGATTTGCCACAGGTTCCATCGGAACCATTACAGACAGAACAAAATAAAGCACCCGTGCTCATTAATGTTGACGCTGAAGGAAATTTTTTTATTAATTACGGCGAGAATCCAGATAAACCTATTAGCGCTCAAGATTTAGCCCATCGTGTTAATGCCTTATTAAAATATCATCCCGGCATTCCGGTGGTAGTAGGTGGTGATAAAAATGTCCGTTATGGTCGCGTGGTTGGTTTAATGGCTTTATTGCAAAGTTCTGGTGTGCCTAGTGTCGGTATAATTACTGAATCACTCGAGAAATGATGCCTAATGAGAATTGGTTGGTTTACGACACTCAAATCAAGCGTATTGTCTTTAATATTGCATATCGTTATTGGCGCATTGTTAATTCTCAGTTTTGATTCCTCGCCAAAACCAAAAAATCAAGCGCGGAAAAATGAAGATACTGTCAAGGCTTTTGCTGTTGATAAAAAGAAAATTGAAATTGAATTGGCAAAAATTGAAAAAATTGAAAAAGATAAACGTAAAAAAGAAAAAAAACGTCTGGATGACCTTAATAAAAAAACTAGAAATCTAGAAAAAAAACTTAAGGCAGAAGAGAAAAAACTTGCAGATACAAAAAAACTAAAAGAACTGGAACAAAAAAAACTTAAAAGAGAAAAAGCACAAATTAAAAAACTGGAAAAAGAAAAAAAAGAACTTGAAGAAAAACGTAAGTTAGAAGAGAAAAAAATAAAAGAAGCAAAACAAAAAAAGAAAGATGCGGCTGAGAAAAAACGTCGTGAAGAAGAACTTGCTGATGCACTAGAAAAAGAAGAAGCTGAACAGGCTAAAAGAGAGCAGATTTTAACAAACAGTATAGTGAGAAAGATTAAAAGAAAAATCACAGATAATTTTAATACGACAGGCTTACCCTCTGGTTTACAATGCAAATTACTTATATATTTAGTACCCGGTGGTGAAATCATAAATGTTAACATTGCAAGATCAAGTGGTGATGATATTTTTGACAGACGTGCTGTAACCGCAGCACAAAAAGCATCACCACTGCCTGTGCCTGATGATGTAACAACATTTGAAAAACTTGGTTTTCGAAAAATTAAGATGAACTTCAAACCAGAGAACTAAAATTTTTAATAACGAATATAAAAATGAAACCAAAAAGCATTAGAATAATATTTTTTACATGCGTAGCGTTGATGTTAAGCGATGTAATGGCTCTTGAGATCACCATTGAACAAGGTGTGGAAAATCCAATCCCTGTTGCTATCGTTCCCTTTGCCTGGTCGCAAGCAACAATGCCACCTGATGATCTGTCAGAAATAATTGCAGAGGATCTTAAGCGCAGCGCGCGCTTTGAGATAATGGACTTTAAAGACTTACCACAATACCCAACTGAGTTTCAAAATATAAATTTTAAAGACTGGCGTTTATTGGGCATGGAAAATCTTGTCATTGGTAAGCTCATTGAAACCAACACGGGAGATTATAAAATCGAGTTCCGCTTAGTTGATGTCTACAAAGAAAAACAGATCGCCGGATTTAGATTGCCTTCGACAAAAAACCAATTAAGAACTGCTGCACATGAAATCAGTGATATCATTTATGAAAAAATAATCGGCGTTCGTGGCGCATTCGCAACTCGTATTGCATATATTGCTATCAATAAAAAACGCGATGGTAAAAAGGCCTATGTCTTGCAGATTGCTGATGCTGATGGTCATAATCCTCAAGTCTTGCTTGAGTCACCAGAACCTTTGCTGTCCCCAAGCTGGTCACCTGATGGAAAACGCTTAGCTTATGTTTCTTTTGAAGATAAAAACTCTGCCATCTTTGTGCAAGATATAAAAACCGGAAAGCGTGATAAGGTCGCGGCAAATACAGGTATTAATAGCGCGCCTGCCTGGTCACCAGACGGGAAAAATTTGGCTATGACTTTGTCTAAAGATGGAAATACTGAAATTTATATCATGCATCTTGCTTCAAAATCTTTGCAACGAGTCACACAAAATCAGGCGATTGATACTGAACCTGACTGGTCTAGTGATGGGCAAAAACTGACATTTACTTCTGACCGTGGTGGCAGTCCACAAATTTATGAAGTTAACTTATTTGGTGATAGAGTGGCAAGACGCCTCACATTTGAGGGCGATTACAATGCTAGGGCGCGCTACTCCTCTGATGATAAATTCCTGACCATGGTAACAGGCGAAAAAGGAGTCTACCGAATTGCCATCCTTGATTTACATAACGGTTATTTCGACATATTAACCAAGGCGCGGCTGGATGAATCTCCCAGTTTTGCACCCAATGACCATATTATTATCTATGCCAAAACTAGTTTTCGCGGCACATCCCTTGCCACTGTCTCAGCAGATGGACAAATTCACCAACGCTTGGAGCTGCAAAATGGGGTGGTTCTAGAGCCCGCATGGGGACCTTTTTTATCCAGAAAATAAAATTTTAAGATGATGAACCCTAAACACTCTTAACTTGGAGAATAACTTTATGGGACGATAATCAAGAGATGACATAAATTTATGTTACCATGTTCCAATATTCATCTAGTGCTTACAGGAGAAAAATGGTGAACAAAAACCTAATGATAATTTTAACATTCGCAGCTTTTCTATCTGCTTGTGGATATGCATCAAAAAAGGATGGTGTTGCTATTGAAGATCGTGGTGTTGCTACTGGGAGTCAAGGAGCAAACCAAAGTGGTAACTCAAAAATTCAAACCTACGGGACTGAAGATGCTGAACGCTCTGGTATAAGTTCACTAAACCAGCCAGCCAGCCAGCCAATAAACAAAATTATTTATTTTGATTATGATAAAAGCGATATTGAACCAGAGAATCGCACTACAATTGAAGCTCATGCTACTTATCTTGTCACAAATCTAAATACCGCCGTCACATTAGAAGGTCATGCAGATGAACGCGGATCACGTGAATACAATCTGGCTTTGGGTGAAAAACGCGCACAAACTGTAAAACGCCAACTGACTTTACTGGGCGTACCGTCTAACCAGATATATACAGTCAGTTATGGCGAAGAAAAACCAGTAATAGACAATCATGATGAGCATTCATGGAGTCAAAACAGGCGCGTACAAATTATTTATTAAGGCGTTCTATATGTATTGCTTAAAATAGGTATTGCTTAACAATGTGCTTTACCAAGTATAACAGCACCTCCGTGTCAGGGCGCTCATATATATTTAAGGGATTAATAAGTGTAGGTATTTTATTTTCTGGAGCTTTTTTTTGCACTACGGTGTCTGCTGAGACCGAAGCTCCAGTTACAACACCAATATCGCCAGAGATGAAAAAACGCTTGGCTAACATAGAGCGTTTATTACAAAGCAGTGCCTTATTGGATATGTTACAACAGATAGAATCTCTACAGGGTGAAGTCGCCAAACTGCGTGGTGTTGTTGAAGAGAACAAGTACACCATTGAAAACAGACAGCGTGATTTATATACGAATATTTCCCGCCGCTTAGAATCAATTGAAGGTACGAATATAACCAAACAGTTGCCAAACGAAAAAATAGAAGACGATGATCCTCCGCTGGAAACATTGGATCCGATGGACATAATCATGCCGCCTCAAAACCAAATGGAGACTGAGGCAGATGAAGATATTGTTGACCCTGACCAATATACCAATAAAATTGATGAATATAGCAGGTTAATTGCTGAGCTTGATGAAAAGAAAAAAGAGTTAATTGACTCTCAGCGTAGAATTCAACTGCAGGCGTTGAGAAGCCAACGCACAAAGCCAAAAAAAAATACAGAAGCTGATGATGTTCAGGCACAAGCAAAATACCAATACGACAAGGCGTTTAAATTACTGAAACAATCTCGGTATGACCAAGCTATCAAAGTTTTCAGAATATTTTTGCAAACATATACGAATAGTCAATATTTAGATAACGCACAATACTGGATAGCAGAAGCATTATATGTGAAACACTTGTACGAAGATGCGATCAGAGAATACAATAATCTCCTTAGCAATTATCCAGAAAGTGAAAAAGTCTCTCACAGTTTGTTAAAGATTGGTTATAGTTATCAGGCGCTAAATAAAATCTCCGAAGCCAAGCTCTGGTACAATGATTTAAGACAACGCTTCCCTAATACAACCGCATCTCGTCTAGCGAATCATCGTTTAAGAAATATCAACGATCCATAAAATAACCAATATTCATTTTTTATTTGTAGATTTATTCAATGAACCCTGAAATAACTTTCAGGTCACCACAATTATCTATCTAATGATGCCACAAGCCTCATCAAACAATGACCAAAACAATAATTTAGCATTAAAGATCAACGAAATATTTTTCTCGATCCAAGGGGAATCTGTCAGGACAGGATTGCCTACTATTTTTATACGCTTAACTGGTTGTCCGCTGCGCTGCGTTTATTGCGATACAGAATATGCCTTCCATGATGGCGACAAAATGACATTTGCTGAAATCATGAAAGAAATTTCTGGTTATAAGACTAAACAAATCACTGTAACAGGCGGAGAACCTCTAGCACAAAAAAATTGCAAGGCTCTGATGGAGATGCTTTGTGATGCTGGATATGATGTTTCATTGGAAACCAGCGGCGCGCTAGACATTCAAAATATTGACAGTCGTGTTGCCAGGATTGTCGATCTAAAAACACCTGCTTCTGGTGAAGTCGATGAAAATCTATATGAAAATATGCGTCATCTGACAAACAATGATCAAGTTAAATTTGTTATTTGTAATCGTGAAGATTATGAATGGTCAAAAGAAAAATTATGTGAATATAATCTATGTGAACGATGTGAGATCTTGTTTTCCGTTAGTCATGGCGAAATTCAAAGCGCACAACTAGCCGATTGGATATTGGAAGATCAATTACCAGTCAGATTACAAATACAATTACATAAATATCTTTGGGGCAATATTCCAGGAAAATAGCGTCTTGGAAAACAACATACAGATATAATGATTCTAGATAAATAAACTAATGAAAGCAGTTATTCTTCTATCCGGTGGGCTTGATTCTGCCACAACATTGGCCATGGCAAAGGATCAAGGTTATGAATGTTATGTCTTAAGTTTTAATTATGGTCAGAGACACAAAGCAGAACTCGCCGCCGTCACAAAAATTGCAAATACATTTAACGTCGTTGAGCAGAAAACTATTGCTCTTGATCTGACCCAGATTGGTGGCTCTGCACTAACAGATGATAATATCGATGTTCCTGAGTCACCAACAGACGGCATCCCGATAACTTATGTACCAGCAAGAAATAGCATTTTTCTTTCATATGCACTGGCGTGGGCAGAGATATTGGATATCAATAATATTTTTATCGGTGTTAATGCCGTTGATTATTCTGGTTATCCAGATTGTCGCCAAGAATATATTCGAGCCTTTGAGCGCATGGCAAATCTGGCAACGAAAACTGGTGTTTGTGGCACAAAACTAACAATACATACCCCACTAATTGATCTCAGCAAGGCTGAAATTATTCAGCGAGGACACAAGCTAAAAATTGACTATGGCTTAACCATATCCTGCTATCAGGCAAAAGAGGATGGAGCGGCATGTGGTGTTTGTGACTCCTGCCGATTTAGAAAAGAAGGGTTTGAGCGCGCCGGGATCCCGGATCCTACATATTACAAATAAACGTTTAAACCAACGTACCTTGGAAATATTAACTCAATGCGCTCAATTAAATAGCATCACATACTCTTTATGGTCAAATGACACGAGCCTGAGAAGATGATCCCATAAATGACCGTTTATTATATACTCTTAAAGATGCCTAAGCTTTTTTTGAGTTTAGGCTTGGGCTTGTTTTTCGGTTTATTCTTGTGCTTTGACTTCGCCTTATCCTTTAATTTCGTACGAGGTTTTCTGGGTTTGTCAGATGTTTCTTTTGCGCGTGTAATGTTTAATTTCTGACCTGAGACCCAAGTTTTTTTGAGATCTACAAAAACTTCCTTCGGCATCTCTTCTGGGAGATCGACCAGACTATAGCTATCATGAATATCAATGCGCCCGATGTTTCTGCTGTCTAAGCCAGCTTCGTTTGCAATTGCACCGACAATATTGCCTGGCTGTACTTCATGATCATGTCCCACTTCTATGCGATAGGTTTCCATGCCTACCTCAGACACTCTTTGCTGCCTTTCTCTTTTCGGAAACTTTTTGCTTTCTCTGAAATTATTGCCTTTTGATAGGGCGCGGTCTCTTGATTTATCCTTGTCTCTGCCATCTCGTCTTTTTTGCGCTTTCCTATTTTCTGTGATTGGCTTTAAAAGCAAAGGCTCTTTCCCTTGTACCAGTTTTGCTAAGGCTGCTGCTATTTCTGTTGCTGGAATATTATGTTCCTGCTGATATTCTTCTACCAGACCTTGATAAAAATCTAATCCTTCTCTGGCAAGCACATCAGTAATATTTTGTTTAAAACGGGCAACACGTTTATTATTAATCTTGTCTGTTGATGGTAATTCCATCATTTCAATTTTTTGTTTAGTCGCCTTTTCTATTCTATGTAACCAGTGTTTTTCTCTAGGAGTGATAAATAAAATCGCCTCCCCTGTTCTCCCTGCACGCCCAGTGCGCCCTATTCTATGTATATAAGCTTCGGTTTCATTCGGAACATCATAATTAATAACATGGCTGATACGTTCAACATCCAAACCACGCGCAGCTACATCAGTAGCGATTAATATATCCAGCTTACCAGATTTCAGTTGTGCTATGGTACGTTCGCGTTGTTTCTGTTGCAGGTCACCATTCAAAGCCACAGCAGCATAACCACGCGCCTGTAACTTTTCCGTTAATTCTACTGTGCTAATTCGTGTGCGCACAAAAATTATAACGCCTTCTGTATTCTCCGATTCCATGATTCTTGTCAGCGCATCAAGCTTGTGTGCACCACTAACTAACCAGTAACGTTGATGAGTAGTTTCAACAGTGGCAGTTTTATTTTTTATCGTGACTTGTTCCGGGTTGTTAAGATATTTTTTCGCAATCTTGCGAATTTCATTTGGCATGGTCGCCGAGAATAATGCTATTTGCTTATTATCTGGTGATTGTTCCAGCACCCATTCAACATCATCAATAAAACCCATGCGCAACATTTCATCAGCTTCATCAAGAACCATACAATCCAGCTCATTCAGTTTCAAAGTGCCACGACGCATATGATCCATAACACGACCAGGTGTGCCGACAACAACATGCACTCCACGTTTTAAAGATCTTAGTTGTGTGCTGTATTCCTGACCGCCATAAATAGGCAACACATGAAATTTTTTGATATGCTTTGCGTAGGTTTGAAATGCTTCTGCAACCTGAATCGCCAGTTCTCTTGTCGGCGTTAGCACTAATATTTGTGGCAATTTCTTTTTAATGTCAATACGCGATAACAATGGCAATGCAAACGCGGCTGTTTTTCCAGTGCCAGTTTGTGCTTGACCTATCAAATCTCTGCCGGCTAGCACCAAGGGAATGGTTTGCGCTTGAATAGGTGATGGACTCTCATAACCGGTATCTTTGATCGCCTTCATAATAGGCACGCCGAGATTCATGTCAGCAAAATTTGCAGAGTCTACTTTTTTGATCATCGAAGTTATTTGCCTTGTATTAACCCGTCTTAAATGATTAAGGAACTGTAGGTAATGGGCTGCATATTGTATACCTAGATTACTTAAAAATGCATCTTATTCGCGCCTTTTAGGGCGATGCGTAGGGAACAATACATTCAGATTATACCCGCGTGCTTAAATTTCCAAGCAGAAAGGAACAGGAGTGATTCGGTAGCTATTCTTATCCTTATGGATAGAATAAGCTACAACAATACGAACTGTAGAAGAAAAAATATAAAGGTATTGGTACTGCAAAACTTGTTCCATTGGGTCAAAACCAAACTCCGCGATTGGCGATAACCGTGTCAAATGCGATGTAAGTTTTTATAACGGCTATATTTTCCTTGTAACGGAATAAAGTTTGTTTTTTGGTATGCCACGGTTTTGCTCCGTCAGTGTAATGAATGATTTTTGCCCCTTCTTTATATCGGACATTGTCCTTTATTTGTATAAATTTTTTTTGCGTTATGGGTAAAATGGTATATAAATAATATTTATGATTGTTTGTTTGAATTAACAGTAGAGATTAGAAATGAATAAAAACGTAACTACATCTTATTGTGTATTTTCTTTGTGGTGATAAAAATGACGAGTTGTAACAGTTGGTCACTTTTGCCAAAAAGTATACTTACATTTACCCGAAATCACCATGTGTATTTTCATACCATGCGTAATTAATATAACGCTCAAAAGGATAAAATGGATTAAAGCTTTGACAATAATTCGATAATGTAAATGGTCACAATTCAAACTCGTGTAATAATAGTCTTTATAATACTCCTTGTATTGCTTAGCGCAGCCATCGTTACGATGAGTTTATTAGTCAAGAACAATATAAAACTCGCCGCAGGTGTATCCGGTCGCCTTGAGGCTATCGGACTGGCCGATCAACTCCGACAAAGCTCAGATGACTTAACCAGAATGGTTCGCACCTATGCCGTCACCGGCAATGAAAAATATGAAAAATACTTTTATGAGATCTTGGCGATCCGCGATGGATTAAAGCCACGCCCACAAAATTACAATGAGATTTATTGGGACATTGTCACGCCAGCAGGGGAGCGACCAACACCTTTTGGCGCTCCGATCTCACTCTTGGACTTGATGAAAAAGGCTGGGTTGTCTGGCGGTGAACTAGCAAAGCTGAATGAAGCAAAAAAAAATTCAGATGATCTTACTAATTTGGAGAAAATTGCATTCATGACCGTAAAAGGTCTGTTTGCAGACGATTCTGGAGAATTCACCATCAAGCAAAGCCCTGATCCAAAATTCTCACGCGAAATTCTCCATGGGAAAGAATATCACGCTGCTAAAACCAAAATTATGCAGCCTATCTCGGAATTCATGAAACTTTTGGATCGGCGAACATTGCAAGAAGTTAAAACTATTCAAACAGCTTCAATTTTTTTACGTAATATTGCCATATTACTTATCCTTACGGTCGTTTTATTTTCTGTGTTTTCGTTTTTTCATATCAGGCGTCGTATTCTTGAGCCGATTACCTCTCTTTCGGCCATTGCCAGTAGTTCTAATAAGGGGAAAATGGGCGAGAGATCTCTCATACTATCATCACATGAGATCAACATATTAGGCGACGACTTTAATGGCATGGTTGAAAAAATCGAGGATTTAGTCCGCAATCTGAAACGCTCAAATACCGAATTAGAACAATTCGCTTGTGTAGCTTCACACGATCTCAAATCACCATTGCGAGGCATCGAAAATCTGATTAGTTGGTTGTCTAAAGATCTGAAAAATACGCTCAGTGAAAAGAATCAACACTACATGGATCTGCTCCAGAATCGGGTCGGCCGCATGGATTCCATGCTCAATGGTTTGCTGGAATATTCCCAAGTCGGCAAAAGAATCCAAGAATCGGAAACTGTCAACATTGGCACGCTGATCAAAGAAGTCATCACCTTTATATCGCTGCCCAAGGGCATGGCGGTTCACATCAAATCCAACATGCCAACAATTCAAATTCAAAGAGTGCCGCTGGAATTGGTATTTCGAAATCTGATAGGTAACGCCGCAAAGCATAACGACCGCGATCAGGGAGAGGTGAATATTGAATATCATGATCTAGGCGAATATGCTCAGTTCACAATTGAAGACGACGGACCGGGGATTCTCCAAAAATATCATGAGCGCATTTTCGGTCTTTTCCAAACTCTACAACCGAGAGATGAAGTAGAGGGAAGCGGCATGGGGCTTGCTTTGGTCAAAGGAACCATTGAATTTCATGGCGGTACGATTAAGATTATTTCTGATCCTGCCCTGAAACGTGGTACGGTCTTCCAATTCACTTGGCCAAAACAAACTGCAGAACAAGCATAATGTCAGAAATAGCAACATTACTTCTGGTGGAAAATGATGAAATCGATCTTGAAGCCACTAAACGAGCTCTTGAAGAAAAGAAGATGCTCAATCCGGTCTTGGTAACCCATGACGGGATAGAAGCCCTTGAAATTCTGCGTGGCGAGGACGGACAAGAAAAGATTCAGCATCCTATTGTGGTACTTCTCGACATCAACATGCCGCGGATGAACGGGTTAGAATTCCTAGACGAAATACGCGCTGATGACAACCTCAAACGCCTAGTGATATTCGTGATGACGACGTCTTGTTCCGACGAGGATATAACACACGCCTATAATAATATCGCTGGGTACTCTATTAAGTCCAAAGACGGTGGCATGCATACGAAAGTTATTGAATTTATCGATAATTATTGGCAGTTTATCAAGCTACCGAAAGACTAACAATCCCATGTGGAAAATTCTGGTTATTGACGATGATGAAATAGATCGGGAAGCGGTGCGTCTGATATTAGATGCATCGGATCGAGAAATCTCCATACGTGAGGTCACAGATGGATGCTCCGGTCTTGCCGCCCTTAAAAACGATGGCGCAACCTGCATACTCCTAGATTTCCTTCTGCCTGACATGACTGGCCTTGATTTTCTTAAGGAGATAAAGGGAGATACGGATAATACCTCTTACCCCATATTGATGCTTACTGGAAAGGGCAGCGAAGAAGTAGCCGTTGATGCAATGAAACTTGGGGCATGCGACTATATTGTCAAGGACGATCTTGGCTCCTCGCCTAATCATCTTATCAAGACTATTGAACGAGCTATTGAGTACTGTAATACCCTTAAGGATAAGGAACATACACAACGTCTGCTTAACGAAAATCAGAAACGTTACAAACTATTCAGCGATAATGTTCTGGAAGCTGTTGCAATTTCAGAAGATGGCATACTCTCAGATGTTAGCAACGTATTTTGCGATATGTTCCAATGCGAGGCTGGGGATATAATAGGTAAACCTATTCTGAATTTAATCTCACCACATATGAAAGACCTGATACAGTATAAGAATAAAAAAGAAGATCCTGACCATTATGAAGCTGAATTTTTAAGGTCTGATGGAACGATTTTTCCAGCAGTAGTCAGAGAAAAACGACTTAACATCAATGAACGCAATACACGTTTAACAACGATATTGGATATTACGGAACGTAAAAAAAGTGAGAATCAATATCGTAGACTTGTAGAAAATCTATCAAAAGATTACTTTTTTTATTCGCATAGCATCGATGAGTTGTTCACTTTTGTTAGTGAGTCACTAACTAGAATGCTTGGTTACAGCCAGAAAGATTTTATGCTCCACTGGGCTACCTATCTTACAGACAACCCAATTAATAAGGAGATTAAACAGAAAGCTGATAAAGCTGTTCAAGGTTTTAAACAGCCCTCTTATATTTTTGAAATTTTACATAAATCAGGTGAGCAGCGATGGCTGGAAATGTCTGAGCTACCGGTCTTTGATTATCATGGAAATGTCATAGCTGTTGAGGGACTTGCCAAAGATATTACCGAGAGCAAACATTCGGAAGAAAAATTAAAATACATAGCAACCCACGACACATTAACCGGACTGTATAACCGTCAAATGTTGGAAAAACAGTTAAACGACGAGATAAACAGAGCGTCCCGATATAAGCACGATCTGTCAGTTTTCATGTTGGACATAGACCATTTCAAGTCTATCAACGATACCTATGGACACCAGACAGGGGATATTACTCTCCGTAACTATGCAAAGATATTAAAGAGTTCAATACGCAATACAGATTATGCAGCCCGTTATGGCGGCGAGGAATTTGTCATCCTCCTCCCGGAAACAGGTCTTTCCAAAGCCGAAGAATTAGCGGAACGAATACGCCAGAAGGTTGCCAACTTTCCTTTTCCAGTAACGGATGATAAAATTATCGACGTAACCAACAGCATCGGCATTGCTACCTTTCCTGAACATGCCCAATCCTCGCAGGGTATATTGGAGACAGCAGACTTGGCTATGTATGCAGCAAAGAAAGCGGGTCGCGATCAAATAAAAATTTCTAACTGTAAGTCCTCTCTTACCACCTAAATAACCAATACAAAGAATTTATCTGAATAACTGCGTTCGCTTATGACTTCAATTGATCGGTCAACACTTTGTCTTAAGTATAAAAATATGGAACGTAAAATATGATATATCGCACAAAAAAATTATACGGCTGTACAAAACTGAGATGTGGGATCGGTGGCAGATTTTAAGTACGACAAATTGTCAAAAAGCTTAAAAACTTGGATTTTAGTTTAGATGTGTTTCAAGGGTGGGGTTTGAATGGGTTTCGTTTAATGCTGATTCAGGGGCTCCTGTTTACTTGAGGGTTTCTTGGTTTACTTGACCCAACAATCCCAAACTGCTTTGCCAGTTTCAATATCAACGATATAAACGTTACCAGAAGTGTTTGTAGCCACTAATTGGCCATTATCACAAAGACCAACACCAACAAAGGCATCTGATCCATACTGCCAATACTCTAACTCACCATTAATCTTCCAAACGACTTCATTATTTTGATCATAGCAAACCACGTTTTCATAATCCTTTCGGATCGAGTATCTTGACTTAGGAAATACCCCTCGTAGACAACTATCTTTTTGTCATTTAACAATAATTCCTTATGACCTTTAATTTCTCATTCATAGCAATTAACCCCCTAAAGATCTAGCATTAGCAAACCAAGTATTCATAATATCTACCAAGCACTTCGAATTGAATCCCTCCCCCAGAGCCGCCAAAATTCCCTGAATTAACCGTGCCTGTTCTAATCTTTATTCCTGCTGGCGGAGTCACATCGACAATACGAGTAGGTAGCTCAGGCAAATCGAACTTATCTTGAATCTGTGCAGGCGTCAAACCTTTGATATCTTCCTTACGCATCATCCATTGACCAACTTTTCGAGATTTCGGCCCTTCATTAAATACCCGCACATATTGTGTGGTGCCATCTGCGTCAAAATCATAAATGGGTTTTGTGGGATCATGAGGTGGGCGAATATATCCAACATTTGCCTTGCTCGCATCAACACGTTGAATATTGCTGCCATTAACATTTGGCAATCTCTTGCCCGTCCCCACCTTCTTTAAAAACTTGACACTAGGGATAGCCACAGCAACAAGCCCAACGCCCCCTATGAGGCGGTTTTGAGTGGGCTTTGAGAGATCATTCCATGCACCGGATACTGTTTTCCCTGTCGCCTCATCAACATAAGTGACTACCAATCTAACCCCTTCACCCACATGAGAAATGGCTTTCAAAACCACTTCTGGAGAAGCGTTATATAAGGCCTGTCCTAGAGGATCATTTGAAATCAATCCTGTAACGACTTGTTTCGCTGACAGCGTTCCGTAGTATCCTGAAGAAAAAGCAGCAGCAGCATATAAGAGCGGAATAAGAATGACGATATTATTCGCCGTAGATGTACCGCCAGCATTGGAGCCAACACCAACACCTTCCGCATCTGCCCCGCTGATCAAGGCCGCTAAGCCTCCAGCTAAGCGTGCAATATCCACACCATTGGTTTGCCATTCGAAGAGCTTTGCATTGATTTGTTCTTCACTGGGGTTGTTATTGATAAGATCCTGCATATCATCGGCAAGACTATTGCGATAGGCTAAGGCTGCTGCTTCACCTGCAAACGCACCGGTAGCACCCGCACCACATTGTCCAGAAGAAATTTGCCCTGAGACACAGCCAACGGCTGCATGGGCGATAAGTTGGAAAGCACGTGTTTCTGAATGATCTAGAGCCTTGCCGATTTCTTGGCTCAGTTGTGCACCAATAACAGAAGCTGCTGCAAAACGGAGATTGGATTTTAGGCTGTCTGTGAAATCTGTTCCTGTGACAACTGTGTTGACACCTGAGCGGATGGTGGCTTCGAGAATCTGATTCTGTAGATTCTTGAGTATTGCATCCGGGGCAAGGAAGCCTTTGGAAAAATCATGATTGGCAACACCAGCGCCTTCTAATAGTCCTGCTGTAATACTTGCTGTGGCAATAGCAAGCAGATTATCTGTGCTGATGAGTTCTTCAAAGACAGCCCCTATGTTGCCGCCATTATTAATAAGACTAAGGCCTGCTTTTTGGATAAGGGTGTTTAGTCCTGCCTCAAAGGCCGCTGTCCCTGTGGCACTGGCAATGCCTATATCTGCTGCTAAGTCTGCAAAAAAACCACTGGTGATGCCCCCTGAGGCAATACTTATGGCGATGGTGAGGAAGGTAATGCCGGGTCCGCCGATGCCGGATTCGTGTTGTTGCCAATAGTCGTGTTGTTCGTCTAGGGTATTCCAATCTATGTCATCACGTTGGCGCAGGTCTGCCATCCAAGCGAATTCAGGCAGTTGGCTTAGGCTCTCTATAGATGCTTCTAGGTTGCCATGTTTCTTTAATTCAACAGTGATGCCATCGGCAGCTGTAATACGGACATCACCTGTTGCTGTGATTTCAGCATGGCTGATGGTTTCATCTAAGTGACCTTCATTGCCGAATTCCCATGTGAATAAGCCTTGGCTTGAGTATTCTTCGTGGCTATAGTCTGTATCTTTGGCGGTGCCTATGGTAACGCTGCCTTGTTCTGATTCTATGTCTACATCACCGCCTGCACGAAGCTTTGGCGCGAGTAAGACGACGTTGTTTTTGGCCTTGATGTGAATGTCGTTGCCACTTCCAACCTCGGCCTGACGTTGGCGTTGTTCTTGGGTGGTCTTGCTGCGGTAGCTGTTTGACAGTCCAAAGAAACCTGATTTAGTGGTTTCTTCATGGTGGTATTGATAGTCAACTCCGTGGCTTACGCTGATGCTGTCTCCGGCATAAACTAAGATGTCTTGTCCAGCCTCAATGTCGGAGCCTACAATTGTCACTTCCCTAGCAGCTTCATTAAAGTCTAGGCCTCCTGCAGTCTTTTCAACATTAATCAGCACATCACCACCAGCCTTTAGCTTAGTGCCACGGCTTGTGACGGTTTCGTGTTCTGTGATGCTGTGCTTTGAGCTAAAGAAGCTTGAGCTTTTATGTTCGCTTTTGCTGTGTGTTCTATCTTGTGCATCTACGAGGCTAATGTCATTGCCTGCTTGAAGCTGGATATCATTGCCGGCAGTTACATCGATCGCTTGCAGCAGGATGTCTCTTGTAGCGACAGCTTCAAGGTTGCCACCTACTGTGATGTTGGATAGGTCGTGTTTGCTGCCAGTGGATTCAAAGTAGCCTTTGCTATGTTCAACATAAGAAGCGTTATCACGTTTTCTTGCCAAAAACAGGATGTCATTGCCTGCTTGAAGGCTGGCATCACCTGTGGCGCTTATATCTGCACCGATGTTTTCTATGTTATAAGCAGCACGAATGTTTAGATTATTGCCCGCAATAATCTCACCTTGGCTTGTTTCGTATTCACGGAAATTCTTGTCATTATGTTGCAGGCGCTTAGTAGTATTTTCATTACGAATACTACCAAGCACGCTTGTAAGGTTTAAATCAGCACCGCTTTGTATACGACCACCTTGGTTGTTTATATCTTGTACGGCGCTTATATCTAAGGTTTCTGCAGCACGGATTACACCACTATTAGTGAGGTTTTCCCCAACGTTAAGAGTGACTTTCCCAGCACTGATGACAGCACCACTTTGACTTGAAAGTGTCGCACGGTTTGAGGTCAGATAGAGCTTGGGTACTAACACTTTTTCGCCGTTTACTTCCACACTTTCATACCAAACGATATCTTGCGTTAATGCGTTTTGTTGGGCGGGGCTTAAACTTATACCGGGGCTTAGACTCAAGGCATTAGCAGTTGCTATGCCTTGATCGAGTAATTGTTTCATTTGCTCTATATCATTACTGACGTTCGCAAATAAATAACGTTGTTGTGTTTGTTGTAACACCAGTTGGCTGACTAACTGGGTGTCGAAGTAGGCATCCCCTAAACGTTTAATCGTATTGTCCGGCGTGTAATCATTGAGTCCACTTAGGAAATAATCTGAACCAAAAAATTGACTGACATCAATAAATGCAAAACGAGTTTCTAGCAAAAAATTAGAATCTACAGGGGCATCTTCAAACAGATCAGGGGAGACCAGCTCAAGCGCACTTTGCTGATATAGATCACGAGCCTCCTGAAGCTTAATATCTACTGCGCTGCTTTGTGCAAATTCAGGCAAGTCTTGATCTGTGGCAGGAGTTGATAGGTTGGTCACTGTGCCAGAAAGGCTGCCTGATAATGTTCCACCAGCTGCAATTACGCCTGCAACAGTGCCGACGGTTTCTGTACAAGGTACAGGTCTAGCGCAGGGAATATAGAAGTGGAAAGAATGATCAGGCGCCCAACCCTGACTGTTTATCCGAGCCCTGATAGGGATGGTGGCATGAAGCATTATTAAATAAGTAAATTGTAGCGTCTTTCCGGTGTTGTTCAGTGTGGTACCATTTAGGCTTAGATTCTGGGCAGAAGAAATAACGCTGCTTTCATTTTCCAAGGTGTCGGCATTAATGAAGATATTGCCTGTGCCTGAGCTTTGAATGCGTGCAAGCTGATTTTCACCTGTAATACCATCAACAACATCGCGTGTGACTCTGACAACATATGTGGATGTAGTAAACCAATCACTCTCGCCCACTACAAGGCTCCATTTTTTTAGATCGTATGCGCCGCCATTGGCTGCATCGTATCCACCTGCTTCAGTGTTGTAATATGTTTTCCAGTCATCCGCGCCCCAAGATGTGAGACCGTGTGCTTCCATAATCCGTTGAACTTCATTTGGGTGCGGAAGAAAAACAAAGCGCTTGAGTGTACTACTATACATATTGGCATACGCTGTTGCAGATATTCCGTAAGAAGCTCCGTAATCTAAGTCAGAGTAGTGCGGCACTGTGGGTGGGCGACCCTGCGTATACGCATGATGCTGATCTGTGGTTTCTGTTCTGATGTTGATAACAGCTGGATTCTTATTTTGCAATAACTCGGTGCGGATGCTTATATCGCCATCAATGGTCAACAAAGAGCCTGATTTGTTTTCCAGTAATTCTGATTTTGTTCCTGCCGTTTTACCTTCCAAGGTCTGATTTTTTCCAGAAACGATTAAGCCATAGAGATTATGCAGCTCTCGGCTTTTTATGTGTAGGTCATTGGCTGCTGCGATACTGCCACCATTATTAACGGTGGTGACATCAGCCACGATATCAACATCACGTTCTGCAGAAACTGTTGCATCAGCATTAATATGAACGTCACCTGTGACAGAACTTAATATTAAATCTCTTTTTGCAGAAACATTCTGCAAGTTAATGGTTCCGTCCGCAGTCATGTTCATATCACCTACAGATGTTGAGGCCACACCGGTAAGATTCACGCCCACACCGGCCTCGGTTCCAAGTAAAGTGATGCGCTCGCCATACATGCCACCCAATGCAGAAGAACTGATGGCAAAGGAAGGCTTGGTACTGCCGTCATCCGCCTTGGCAGCGATACCTCGTGTTGTATAGTTCACATCATTGCGACCAGTTATGATGTTGAGATTTTTGCTGTGCAGCTGTGCATTAATTACAGCACTGCGTGAGACGATATCGAAATAATCTATATTGCTTCCATTAAGACCTAGACCCTCAATCAACACATCTCCTTGGTTTACATTGAGGCTATCTAATTGGCCATTAACTAGATTTGGCACACCTGTGCTGAATGTTGCCCTTGGTGTATTGATGAAGCCACAGCCATTACAGGTAATGCCATGAGGATTGGCAAGGATCACACCTGCACTTTTGCCATGAACTTCTATCAAACCTTCGAGACTAGAACGATTGCTGCCGGTAACTTCATTTAAGATTAAATCTGCTGCTTGACCACTGAAGTTGAAATTACCATTAAGCATACCGCCTAATTGGGAACGCTCAACATTCAGGCTGTTGTTTAAAATCAGACCTTGTTGTTCAACATCAAATCTCAGGTACTTATTATGCGACAGACCTTGGCTGTTAGGCTGTGCAATATCAATTAGCGGTACGCCATTTGGCGCGCTGATGAGACTTGCTTGTTGGTTTACGGGCGCTGCAGCATCAATTACAACCGCATTAGCGTGTACCAGCATCGGCTGCAAGGTGAAAACAATGCCTTGTAGCACTACGAAACTGCGTTGTAGAAAACGCACCATCTTGGCTTTGCGTCCAAACGTATTGAGCCTGAGTCTATTAAATTTAGGCAAAACCTCTGCCTCCCCTAACTATATTTTGTTAGTTATTTTTTAATTATTGTCCTAATATTGAGGCATTAGGGCTTGTTACATCATTAGGACTTACCCGATCAGAAAAGGTTCAACCATGAAAGGAATATATATTAAAAACAGATACTTATATTATGTATTTATGATATGACTTGGTGGCAATTCTTAAGCTTAACAGGCAATCAGGCTTTAATAATTTAAACCCACATTGACAAAGCTTTCATAAGATCGTGTGTTAATAAAACTAGGCGAAGATAGGGCTTGCGCGTAGGTTAATTCCCAAGTTAAAGCCCCGCTTGATTTACGCAAACCGATGCCCCAACCACTGACACTACCTCGCTCGCGAACATCAGCAGCATCTTTTTTTATTGTGCCTATATCATAAGCAACATACAGGTTCGTATTACTGAAGAGATGCTGTAGGTAGCTCGTCTTTACCTGCGGTAAATAAATATCAAGCTGATTGCGTATATATCCACCTGTATCTCCTGATAATATTTCTTCTTTAAAGCCACGCACAGAGCGTTGCCCACCAACGCTGATTTGTTCAGAACTAAAAAGATCATCATCACTATGTTGGCCTGAAAACATTACACTGTACAAAGCCCTTGTTTTATTTTTGATGATGATTGGGCGGTTATAACTTAGATAGTTTGTATATTTTTCAAACTGCGCAGATGATTCGCCATAGGCGAGTGCGGGCACATCTTCCAATGCACCAAGGATTCGCAATCCACGTTCATAGACAAAATTAAGAGTAAGCAATCCGCCTAATAATTGGTGACTATGATTTAATCCCAGTTTGCCAATGCTTAATTTTCTGGAGCCTACGTCGATACGGTTGCCTTGGATAAAATTCAAATTCTTCCTCGAGGTAACACCAATATCAAAACTGGTTTTGCTGCGTTGGTTGCGGTGTACAATGCGATTAATGCTTATTGAATTCACAAAGCTATTCCCTGAAGTGCTGAAAGTTGTGTTCGTGGATGCAACAGAGCTTGTGTATTCAAAATAATTGCTTGCAGCTGAGAGTGTCCAATACCCATAGGGGACTGAAAAAGATACGGCGATATTACGGCTTTTAGCTATATCTGAATCCAGATTATCATTTGAGATACTGAATAACCATGAATCATTCACTTTAAACAGATTGTCTTTGCCAAGGCGAAATTTTCGTTGAGCTGTTCCCGTAGAACGGGAGCCAGAGTTATCCATGCCCACATATAAACGAAATGATTTTTGATTTTTATTTTTAATCTGAACTGATGTCGTCCCGACTTCTTTGCCCGGTAATAATTCCAGAGTTACATTATTTGAGGGAAGACGATTCATTTGATCTAATCCCTGTTCTAAATCCCTGATATTGAGTATCTTGCCTTCAAGTTCCGGGAAAACTGTTTGTAGTGCTTTCTTCTCAGCATAAGTGCCTTCCTGAAGAATAACGCTTTCTATCGTTCCTTCAACAAGGTTAATCAACAAACTTCCATCCTGAATATCTTGTTCTGGTAAGTATGCACGAGTAGTAACATACCCTTTGTCGATATATAAGTTAGTAACATCACGAATCAGATTATCAATGTCATCGAGTGTTAGGCATTGATCCAGATAAGGCTTTCGAAGGCTGTCAAGATTTGCAGAAGATAATTTAGTGTCACCATCAAAGTCTACGGTGCTTATATCAAAACAAGTATCATCAGGGGTACTGGTGCTTTGGGGTAATTCAGGTCTATCTATAGCAAGGCCACTTGGTTTTTGTTGTTGTTTTTGTTGTTGCTCTATCGCTTTTTGCTGCTGTTCATGTTGTTGTAAAATGCGATCTTGATTGCGTTCGATAATGATTGATTCTTGTGGGCTCAAGGTACCTGCGTCACTACCAAAAGTGATAGTTAAAAATAGTATGCTCGTTACTATTTTTTGACAAAACCATCTTTCAGGCATAGAAATACCTTTCTATTATATATGCATGATATTGTTTATTATACTGTTTATGTATGATAACACACTGAGGAAATAAGCAAACTTTCTCAAAAAAAGTAGTTTGGTCTTCTTTTACAATCTTTTTTGCTTTACTAATGAATATTCACTTAAATTTAAGCTTTTAGCTGCGTACGTATGGCAAACAGACGTTCTGGTGTGCCTATATCCTGCCAAAAACCTTGGTAATGGCTGCCCGTCACCAGCCCTTTTAATACCGCTAGGCGAAGTAGGGGTATAAGTAGTACACCACCTGAAAGACAATCTCGAAAAAACTCTGGTATAAAAACACTGATGCCGCTAAATGTCAGCATAGGCTCGCCTTCGTTAAGTACGTTTTTGTCATCTAAATAGAAATCTCCTTTTAAATTATGTTCGGGGTTATCCACCAAAATGAGGTGTGCGCTATGCTTTGATTGATAATCTAGCTTATCGTCGCGCATATTCAGGAGATACTGAAAAGGAAAATCAGTCCAAATATCCGCGTTTACCGTAATAAAAGGTTGGTTTCCCAAAAGCGGCAATGCCTTAATAATACCCCCTGCTATTTCCAGTGGCTCTTCTCCTTCTACTGAATAGACAATGTCTGCGCCTAGATGTTTTCCATTGCCTAAATAAGCCTCTATTTGTTCGCCAAAACGCGCATGGTTAATCACAATATCAACGATGCCTGCAGCTACAAGATTTTCGACATGATATTGGATTAAGGGCTTGCCATTTACTTCTAACATAGGTTTAGGAGTTTTGTCAGTAAGTGGTTGCATACGTTTTCCGTGACCAGCAGAAAGGATCATAGCATGCATGATTTGTTTGCCTCTGTAATTGAGGTCATTACCTCACTTTCAATCAATGCGATAAGATCTTGTAATTGTGGGTACTCATCTTCAAGCTCGACTATATAAGAAAGCGTTCTGGGGATATCTGCTAAATAGTTTTTTTTGCCATCACGATGACAAAGGCGGGCAAAAATACCGCTGGCCTTAAGGTGTCGCTGCACACCCATGAGTTCAAACCAACGCATAAACCTTGTTGAGTCAATATCTGCATAATCATCTGCAAACTTTTTGAAATAAGCATTTGCCCAGTTTTGAATTTTTTGTCGTGGCCATTTTATATAACAATCCTTTAATAATGACACCAGATCATAGGTAAAGGGGCCTATAACGGCATCCTGAAAATCCAAGATACCAAGTCGCTTGCAAGCTGCACTATTAATAATCAAATTACGTGAGTGGTAGTCCCGATGCACAAAGACCTTGGGTTGAGAAAGCGCTTCTTTTGCCAACAGCCCAAAAACCTTATCAAGCATTGCCTGTGTCTTTGTTGTTAAATCCAATCCAATATGTTCTTGCAACAAATAATGCCTAAACAACCCCATTTCTTGTAAAAGCAAATCTTCATTATAAAAGGGCAAGCCCTTTGAGTCTGCCTGCTGCTGGATTTTAAAAAGTACAACAATGGCATCTCGGTATAAGTCATCAACATTATCTTCTGTGAGCACATCAAAATATTGTTTATCTCCCAAGTCACTTAATAACAAGAATCCCTGCTGTAAATCCTTGTCTATTATCTTGGGCACATTAATACCAACGGCAAGCAGGCGCTGCGCTACATCAATAAATGACATGCAGTCTTCTTGCTCTGGCGGAGCATCCATGACGATGAACGTCCCATTAGCATGTTTCAACCTGAAATAACGCCGAAAACTTGCGTCAGTAGAGGCAGGCTCTAGATGATAATCCTTCGTACTTATGGTTTCATTTAACCAATGATTAAGCTGTTGTAAACGTGTCGTCATGAAATGAAAATACAATGGCTGTTTATCGAAGTTCTTGCCTATTTCTGGCATCATCCCCCGAAATCAGAATGAAACCAAGAATAGAATCAAATTAATGAACACTATTTTTAACAGATGATACTAGATTATTTAGGAATATTGGCAGGCTTGACGCTACTTGTGTATGGCGCAGGCCGCTTCATTGAAGGCGCATCTACTATTGCCCGCTTACTGGGCATGTCACCCTTATTGATTGGGCTTACCATCGTCGGCATAGGCACTTCAGCGCCTGAGATTTTTGTCGGGGTGATGGCTGCGCTGGGAGGCAAAACCGAGATAGCAATCGGTAATGCCATTGGCTCAAATATTGCCAATATTGGCTTAGTACTGGGTTTTACCGTTATGCTCATGCCAGTCACCATCAGCTCACAAACGCTGAAACGTGAATTCTTTATTATGTTTTTCGCCATTCTATTGGCATTTGCTTTGATGTGGGATCAAAAACTCAGTTATCTTGATGCCACATTCCTTTTAGCTGGGCTCGTTGTTATAATGCTCCTTTTAATAGTCATTTCGAAAAAATCTGGCGCGACAGACTCCCTGTTAAAGCAGTTTGCAGATGATCTGCCAGAAAAATTGCAAAAAAAATCAAATATCGGTAAACCCATTTTCTTGTTTTTACTAGGTTTGAGTCTGTTGTTAGGTGGTGCAAATTTACTAGTAGAGTGCGCTGTGACCGTTGCTAAACATTTTGGTCTAAGTGATTTACTCATTGGTCTCACAATTATTGCGGTTGGTACCAGCTTGCCTGAGTTGGCGACATCCATTACCGCAGTTAAAAAAAATGAGGCTGACATCGCTATAGGCAATGTGATTGGCTCAAATATGTTTAATATGCTTGCGGTTATTGGCATCCCCGGCATGATCCACGCCACGGATTTTGAACAACTGATACTCATGCGAGATTTTCCCGTCATGATTGGCTTAAGCTTGCTCATGGGCTGGATGGTTTTTATTCATGGCTCAGGAAGGTTTGATCGCAAAGAAGGCAGCGTATTATTTTTTGGCTTTATCATTTACCAATATTTGCTGTTTAGCGGTTAAAATAAAATCATGAACAAAGCACACACAAACCAAGAACATGAAAAACTGCTTGCGCTTGGGCGTGCAGTGATCGTCACCGAGACCGAAGCACTGGAACAACTCAATCAGCGCATCAATAAAAATTTTGTTCAAGCCTGTATTTATGTCCTCGACTGCAAGGGCAAAGTGGTGGTGCTCGGCATGGGCAAATCCGGACATATCGGGAATAAAATAGCAGCTACCCTAGCAAGCACTGGAACCCCTGCATTTTTTATCCATCCAAGCGAAGCGAATCATGGTGATCTAGGCATGATAAAGAGCGATGATGTTGTGATAGCGCTGTCTAATTCTGGCGAAACTGAAGAAATAATAACTTTATTACCTGTCATTAAACGCCTTGGCATACCGTTGATTTCAATGACAGGAAATAAAGATTCTTCTTTGGCAAAAGAAGCCTCTATTAATATCGATGTCAGTGTAAAAAAAGAAGCTTGCCCGCTTGGCTTGACACCAACCGCCAGTACCACAGCAGCGCTTGCCATGGGCGATGCCTTAGCGATTGCCCTGCTTGAGGCGCGCGGATTTGGTGCGGAAGATTTCGCCATTGCGCACCCTGGAGGCACATTGGGTCGGCGATTATTATTGCATGTGGGCGACATCATGCATACCGACAAAGAGTTGCCTGCGGTTTCAGAGACGGCCTTACTTAGCGAGACCTTGCTTATTATGACGCAGGCGGGTCTTGGCTCAACTGCCATTGTTGATGAGAAAAACTCCGTGCTCGGTATCTTTACTGACGGAGATCTCAGGCGTGCGTTTGATACCGGCATTGATGTCCATAAAGCAATCATTGGTGAGGTAATGACACGAGATTGCAAAACTATCAAGAAAAATTGTCTGGCGGCAACTGCACTGGCTATCATGGACGATGCCCGCATCAACGCTCTGCCTGTCACCGATGAAAAAAACAAATTAATAGGACTTATAAACATGCATGACCTTTTGAGAGCGAAAGTCGTTTAAATATGTTTGAAACAATTGATAAAGATATTCTAGAAAGAGCCGAACAAATAGAATTAGCTATCTGCGATGTAGATGGTGTGCTGACTGACGGCAGCTTGATACTGGGAGAAAGTGGCAACGAACATAAAATCTTTAACGCCCGTGATGGGCTGGGTCTTGTCATGTTGCGTGACTCAGGCTGCCATATCGCTGTTATCTCAGGGCGCTCATCAAATATTGTCTCTGAACGCATGGCCGAGCTTGGTATTGAATCTGTCTATCAGGGTGAACATGACAAAGGCAAAGCACTTTACAAGCTGCTTGATAAATTAAATATAGATGCAAAAAAAGCGGCCTATGTGGGTGATGATTTTATTGATTTACCTGCCATGCGTCGTGTTGGGCTCGCTATAGCAGTTGCTAACGCACATCCTCTGCTTATTGAACATGCGCATTGGGTTACCAAAGAAAGGGGTGGTCATGGCGCGGTCAGAGAAGTTTGCGAATTAATTATGCATTCAAAAGGAATACTTGATTCACAAATTCAGCATTTCCTTGATGACTAAAGATCTTGGCATCCTTGCCTCACCATCCTTATTCAGGCTATGACATCTTTGCTCTGGAAAATAGTCGTCGTGCTGGGTTTGCTTTCCATCAGCAGCATCTGGATGCTCGGCTTCTGGTCTAAACCTGAATCTACTGAAATATCTGTATCACGGCAGAATCCTGATAACTACATGCATGATCTAACAACAATCACTATGAATCAGGATGGCTCTCCAAAAAATAAACTTTTTGCAGATTATATGGCACATTATCCAGATGACGATACGACGGAACTTATAAAGCCAAAGATAGAAATGTTTCAACCAGAGAAACCGCCAATAACAATTACTGCAGATAAAGGCTGGGTTACCAAAGATAATGAAGCTATCCTGCTGATTGGAGAGACAACATTAACACAGTTAGACGCTGAAGGTGCCAGAAAGCTAAGAATTATTACCAGTGATGTTCGCGTGCTTGTGGATCAAGAATATATAGAAACGGATAAAGCAACGACCATCTTAGGAAAAAAAACGATAATAAAATCAACTGGCATGAATGCTTATCTGGGTGAAAACAGAATAGAGCTGTTGACTAATGTACATACAAAAATTCTACCCTGAAAAATTTAATCTTGGGGGGTTAAAATTAGGACAACCCATCATGTTGCACAGCATGATATTTCTATGTGCAGGCTTGTTGTTTTGCCCAAGCACATGGGCCTTATCAACAGATAAAAACGAACTGATAGAAATAACAGCAGATGGCGCGAATCTTGACAAGAGAAAAGGCGTGACCGTCTATCGTGGCAATGTCGTATTAGTCCAAGGCAGTATTCGTATAACAGGCGATATCATGACTATTTATTTTAAGGATGATGATCCGTATACCTTGATTATGCAAGGCACGCCAGCACGATATAGACAACTTCCAGACGAACGCAAGGTTTACGATGAAGCAGAAGCACTGAGAATAGAATACCATAAGCTAAAAAACTTGGTGATTCTAATCGACAAAGCCTCTTTCAAACAGGAAGGTCTGAGCTTCAGCGGTAGCAGAATTGAATATGATACACAGCGCAAAAAAATAAAGGCCAAAGGCAATGCCAAACAGCAAGATGATTCAAGTGACAGGCGCGTAAAAGTTATCCTCAAACCTAATAATAATTTATGAGTGTTCTGTCGATTAAGCATCTAAGTAAATCATATCGCTCCAGACAGGTTGTTAAAGACGTAAGCTTGACTGTTCATAGCGGTGAAATTGTCGGGCTTCTAGGACCAAATGGTTCAGGTAAAACTACCAGCTTTCATATGATTATTGGTCTTATGCAATCTGACGATGGCACTATCCAAATCGATAGACATGAAATAAATGACTTGTCTATGGATGAACGATCACATCTGGGTCTTGGTTATCTGCCGCAGGAAACCTCCATTTTCCGCAAACTTACTGTTGAAGAAAATATCATGGCTATTCTACAAACCCGACCAAACCTAAACGAGAATAAAGCGAAACAACGACTTGAAAATCTATTACGAGAATTTCATATTACCCATCTGCGCAATAATCTTGGTACAAGCCTGTCTGGAGGCGAGTGTAGACGTGTAGAAATCGCCCGATCATTGACGACGGAGCCGCGCTTTCTTTTACTTGATGAACCCTTTGCCGGAATCGATCCTATCTCCATAAATGATATTCAAAAAATTACCCGCTACCTTAGCAAGCACAATATCGGTATCCTTATCACCGATCATAATGTCCGCGAAACTTTAACCAATTGTGATCGTGTTTATATCATCAATGATGGGCATATCATTGCTAAAGGAGTCCCTGATCAAATACTTGAAAACAAGCAAGTCAAAGATATATATCTAGGGGATAATTTTAGTTTGTAGCGCTCTAGGCTTTCTCTCTGACATAAACTTTCATCATTTTTTATATGGGCAATATTTGTTCAGGTTTTACTACAAAGAATTTTTTAGGTTAAACTTAGACGATGAAAATCTCTATTCAGTCAAAATTAAGCCAGAACCTTTCCATGACACCACAGATGCAGCAGGCAATTCGCTTGTTGCAACTTTCAAACATGGAATTGCAAGTTGAGATACAAGAAGCCTTGGAATCCAACATGATGCTGGAAATAATAGAAGAAACTTCCATGGAAAATGATGGTATAGAAAAACTAGAAGAAAATAATCTTGATGCAACTCAGGAAATAAGCGCTGCAAAAGAACCGGAAGATATTCCAGATGAACTGGCTGTTGATAGTGTCTGGGAAGATACCTATGAAAGTGGTCTATATGAAAACAGGGTGAGCACCTCCCAAATTTACGAAAATACTGAATCTGCCGATCTTGAAAGCCAAAATAGCCATAAAGAAACTTTGGGAGAACACTTACTTTGGCAATTAAATCTTACCCCCATAAGCGACATTGACCGAGCCATAGCCACCACCATAATCGACGCGTTGGATGATGATGGTTATTTAAATTCTGATCTCACCGAGATTCATTGCTTGTTAAATAAAGAAAGCGATGGCGAAAATACAGCAAACGAAGAATCAGAGATTGAACTGGATGAAATAGAGGCTGTATTGCATATGATTCAAAGAATGGAGCCCACTGGTATTGCTGCCAGAGATCTCAAGGAGTGCCTATTGCTACAACTGCGCCAATGTGACAAAGACACCACAATGCTGATACCAGCCATTGATCTTGTTTCAAAAAATCTTAATTTACTTGCCAACAGAGACTTTAATCAATTGATGAGGCAGCTCAAGCTAGATCAGGAAAAACTACAGGATGTAATTGCTTTAATCCAATCAATGCATCCGCGCCCAGGCGGGCAAATACATAAGGTATACACAGAATATATTGTCCCAGATGTTTATGTCAGAAAAATCAAAGGACGCTGGAGAGTCGAGCTTAACTCAGAATTAATGCCACATTTAAGAGTCAATAATAGCTATGCCAGCATGATACGCAGAGCAGATACGAGCAAAGATAATACTTCCCTGAAATCTCACTTACAAGAAGCTAAGTGGTTTATCAAAAGTTTGCAAAGCAGGGGTGAAACTTTGTTACGTGTCGCAACATGTATCGTCGAACGGCAACGTGCCTTTCTTGAATATGGAGAGGAAGCTATGGAGCCAATGATTTTACATAATATTGCTCATGCACTAGACATGCATGAGTCTACTATCTCGCGAGCGACAACACATAAATATATACATACGCCTCGCGGTATATTTGAACTAAAATATTTTTTTTCAAGTCACTTGAGCACAAATAGTGGTGGAGAGGCATCATCAATAGCGATCCGGGCACTCATTAAAAAATTAATTGCTGCTGAAACACAAAAAAAACCTTTAAGTGACAGTAAAATTTCAGCATTATTGTCGGAACGTGGAGTAAATGTTGCCCGCAGGACGGTAGCAAAATATAGAGAGGTTATGGCAATTCCGCCTTCTAATGAAAGAAAACGGCTTGCTTGATATCGTTTATTTAATATTACGATAATGGCGACTATTAAAAATAGTAGGAATTAAAAATGCAAATTAACATTTTAAGCCCTCTATCAAGCTTTATAACCAACACAAAAACATAAAGAAAAACTAAAAGATCATCTCTGCAAGCTGTCTAGTTAAAAAAATATAAACCTAAACAAACAATAGAAAAATCATGCAAATATCAGAAATACTTTTTTCTGACAATGTCCTTAGTGGCCAAACATTTTCAAGCAAAAAAGCGATCCTAGAAGAATTATCAAAGCTCCTAGCTAATACCGACCCATCAATTGGCTATATTGAGGTTTTAGACTCCTTGATAGCCAGAGAAAAACTGGGCAATACAGGGTTTGGTAAAGGCGTCGCCATACCACACTGCAGGCTTAAAGGCAGCAAAAAAACAATTGCTGCCTTTATCCAATTACAACATGGAATTAATTATGATGCTATTGATGATGCCCATGTCGATCTGTTTTTTGCGCTGCTTGTGCCTGAAAATTCCACCGATGAACATTTAAGAATTCTGACTTATCTGGCCGAAATGTTTGACGATCCTAAAACACTTAAACAACTAAGATCGGAAACAACTGTCAAGGGAATATATGAAATACTTACAAGGTGATCATTATGCCAGACATATCAGTCAAATTACAGTAAAAGAACTCTTTGATAGTCACTCTGAAAAATACGGCCTGAAATGGATAGCGGGACAGGGAGGTAGTACGAATATTATTCTTCCCGAGGAATCAAGAGATAAGCAGGCAAAGAAAAAGAAAACACCAAAAAAAAGAAAGGTAACAGACAGCGGGTCACTGGTGGGCTATCTGAATCTGATCCATCCACACCAAATTCAGATTCTTGGTGACACGGCACTAAAATACTTTGAAAGTCTTAAAGGTAATTCGAAACAGGATGCCATTCGTCAATTATTTATGTCCAACCCAGCATGCATTATTATTTCCGGCAACAAGACCACGCCCACTTTTCTAAAGAGAAAATGTAACGAACACAGTGTTCCTCTTTTAAGCTCCCCTTTGACCAGTAATAAAATCACAAACTCACTACATTACTACCTAAGCAATTTGTTTGCAGATATTTTGACGTTACATGGTGTTTATCTGGAAATTCATGCAATCGGCGTATTGATAACTGGGCCAAGTGGCGTTGGTAAAAGTGAGCTGGCTCTGGAACTTATTACTCGCGGACATCAACTCGTGGCGGATGATGCTCCACAATTCTCCCGTATTGCACCCGATATCATCAATGGCTCCTGCCCGTCTGCGCTACAGGATTTCCTTGAAGTCAGAGGGCTGGGCATTATCAATGTTCGCGAACTGTTTGGAGACAGTGCCATCAAAATCAATAAATACCTGAGGCTCATCATACGGCTTGAACATTTAAGCGAAGAAAGCAATAAACAAATCAATCGATTGGAAGGCAGTTACACTACACAGACTATTCTTGATCTTGAGATACCTGAAATTACATTGCCTGTCGCGTCAGGCAGAAACCTCGCCATTTTGCTAGAATGTGCCGCGAGGAATCATATGTTACGCATGAGCGGCTATAATGCTTCTAAAGAATTCGCAAAAAGACAAACCACTATGATTATAAAACAAAATAAAAAATAATATAAAGGGCGCAAAACAACTGAGCGCGGCAAATAAACTTGCAGCGACTGAAGATGTGTTGCTTTGTACGCCTTTAAAGATTCGGGTCTCTGCAAACGATACTACTTTTATTTATTTGACAGAAAAGCTTACCGATTACTTTCGCTAGCAAGCGAAACACATTGTCATTAATCACAAAGATATTTAATAAGAGAGGCATGTTTATGAGTATTGGTGTTTTAATTATAGGTCATAACGGTATTGGCACTGCATTGCTTGGCGCTGCTACATCGATGCTAAATAATTGTCCCCTACAAACAAAACTATTACCTGTCTCTCTTGATTGTGATCCAAATGAGCTAGCCGAAGATGCCAATAAGCTAATAGAGCTGCTGGATACTGGGGAGGGTGTTCTTGTGTTAACAGATCTGTTTGGCTCAACACCCTGTAATATTGCACGAAAGCTCGCCTCAGAAAGACGTATACATGTTGTTTCTGGTTTAAATCTTTCCATGTTGATTCGTGTGTTTAACTATCCTAAGCTCACTCTTAAAGAGCTCTCTAAAAAAGCAGTCAGCGGCGGCAAGGATGGTATCTCCAGGATAATGCAAGAGCGTTAATTATGGCAACGAGAATAGTCACGATTGTCAATAAGTTTGGACTGCATGCTCGTGCGGCAGCTAAATTTGTACAGATTGCCTCAGACTTTAGCTGCAAAATTAGCCTTAAATATGACGGCAAAGAAGTCAATGGCAAAAGCATTATGGGAGTAATGATGTTGGCAGCTGGTAAGGGTGCAAAAATTGAAATCATTGCATATGGTAGCGATGAAGCTAAAGCGCTGGATGCTCTGAAAAATACATTACTGGATCGTTTTGGAGAAGGTGAATGACGATCGCATTGCATGGCGTAGGGGTATCTGCGGGGATTGCCATCGGCAAAGTCCATATCGTTAAAAGAGATGATCTTGATATTCGTGAATACAACATAAAAAAACACCAGATTTCTGATGAGATACAACGTTTTAAAAATGCACTAACAAATACTCGACAACAACTTCGGGCAATTCGCAAACATATTCCTGACTCTACCAGCATCAACATTAAAGCCTTCATCGACACACACCTATTGATGTTGGATGATGTTGCCTTAAGCAAAGAACCGATGCGCCTAATAAAGGAGCTCTCCTGCAATGCTGAGTGGGCACTAAAGCTTCAGCGCGATGCATTGGTTGCCGTATTTGATGAAATGGATGATGCCTATTTGCGCACGCGCAAGGATGATGTAGAGTATGTTGTTAACCATATTCAGCGTGTGCTACTGAAACAGACGCCACTACGACACGAAAAAGCCGACCAACAATTGGCAAATTATATTGTTATGGCTAATGATTTAACACCTGCCGATACAGTATTAATGCAACATCATGGCATTGCCGCCTTTGCCACAGAGCTTGGTGGGCCGACATCACACACAGCTATTTTGGCTCGCAGCCTTGGCATTCCGACAATCGTTGGGCTGAGAAATGCTTTACGTTATGTCAATGATGACGAAGAAATTATTCTTGACGGATCATGTGGCATCATCCTAATTGACCCAGACAAACGCGAACTATCACACTACCAAAGTTTACAAAAGAAAGAAAAACGTTACTTCAGCAAACTTAAAAAACTCAAAAATAAGCCTGCGATTACACTTGATGAAACCCTTATCACATTGCATGCGAATATTGAGCTACCAAAAGATTTTAAAACGGTTGTTGAGGTCGGAGCCAGTGGCGTTGGCCTGTACCGTACAGAATTCCTTTACATGAATCGGGAGTCCCCTCCTGATGAAGAAGAGCACTACAACACTTACAAAAAAGTCATTGATGCCCTCAAAGGGCTGCCCTTAACTATTCGAACTTTAGATCTGGGTGCCGACAAACAGGTTGATGGTGGCAGTCAAAACGGTTCGGTCACAACCAACCCTGCACTTGGCTTGCGCGCGATAAGATTATGCCTGAAAGAACCTGCCCTATTCCGCCCGCAGTTACGTGCGATTATTCGTGCCTCGGCGCATGGCTCTATTCGGATTCTAATACCAATGCTCTCCAACATACATGAAATGCAACAAGTCTTGCAGATGATAAATAAAATTAAAGGGGAACTTAGTGAGCTTGACATCCCTTATGATCATGATCTACAGATTGGTGGCATGATAGAAGTTCCTGCTGCCGCAGTCTGTGCTGACATCTTTGCCAAACAACTGGATTTTTTATCTATTGGCACCAATGATTTAATTCAGTACACCATGGCCATTGACCGTGTAAACGGTGAGGTCAACTATTTATATGATCCGCTGAATCCAGCGGTACTAAGGTTAATTCTAAACACAATTAAGTCCGGCAAAAAAGAAAAGATTCCAGTCGCGATGTGTGGAGAAATGGCAGGTGAAACAAAATATACACGTCTCTTACTGGGGCTTGGCCTGCGCGAATTCAGTGTCCATCCTGCGACCTTGCTGAAAATTAAACAGATCATCATCGACAGCAATATAAGAGAACTTGAAATGCTGACCAAACAAGCACTAAATGCAAGCGATGGTGTTGAGGTTGCCAACATTATGCGCGAGACCAAACCCTGACAACAAGGCAATCTTTTTTAAAAAATTTCTCAGAAAATTCTAATGACATTAAACGCAAATAAGCTGGCAAGCTAAAAACACATTCCTCTGCCTATTCTTTTTCCTGGCTGTTACACTTGTCTTATCTATTCGAGACATTAATCATGAGTGATCTGATACAAAAAAGCACAACGCAAGACACCTTTACAGAACTGCACGAACTCCTTGCAAGCGAATCTTTTGATCGCGCCCGTTCCTTTCTGTCCGAAATGCACCCTTCAGAAATTGCAGATTTTCTTGAAAGCTTGCCAGGAAAATCCCGTAAAAAAATATGGAATCTTATTGAGTTTGACTTAGAAGGGGATGTCCTAGCTCATCTACAAGATTCGGTACGCGCTGATCTCCTAGAGATAATGCAACCTAAAGAAGTTGTGGAGGTAACCAAAGATCTAGAAACAGATGATGTCGCCGATATCATTCAGGATCTGCCAGAAGACATCCAAAATAGCGTATTACTGTCCATGGATAAACAAAACAGAGAACGCCTGACTTCTGTTTTAGCACATTCCAAAGATACAGCCGGCGGCCTGATGAATACAGATGTCATTCTAGTACGTGCTGATATAACGTTAGATGTAGTGATCCGTTATTTAAGGCGTATGGACAATATCCCGGAAAAAACAGATAACCTGATGGTAGTTGATAGGAATAATCAATATCTGGGTGTGCTAATAGTAATGGATATTCTGGTCGGGAATTCTAAACAGCGTGTCGGTGAACTGATGAAAGAAGAAGCTGGAATCTCTGCCAATCTCTCCGCCAATGAAGTTGTCAAGGTCTTTGAACGATACGACCTTGTTTCTGCCGCCGTAGTAAATGACGAGAGCATATTGCTTGGCCGTATCACTGTGGATGATGTTGTCAATGTGATTCAGGGGGAAGCGGAACAAACCGTGAGAAGCATGGCCGGCCTCAGTGATGATGATATGTTTGCGCCAGTAGTCACAAGCATAAGGCACCGAGCCGTTTGGTTGGGAATTAACATGGCAACCGCTTTTCTTGGTGCTTGGGTTATTGGTCGTTTTGAAGACACCATTCAGCAACTGGTCGCGCTTGCCGTGCTTATGCCTGTCGTTGCTGGCATGGGTGGTGTAGCTGGTAGCCAGACTCTAACGATTGCCATTCGAGGTATTGCGCTGGGTCAATTAGGTAAAAGCAATATACGCGCCTTGATGTTAAAAGAGGTGTCTGTTGGTTTGTTAAATGGCTTGATATGGGCATGTGTGGTTGCTGCCGTTGTTGTATTTTGGTTTGGTGATATTTCGCTTGGTTTTATTATTGGTCTTGCAATGCTTGTGAATTTACTGGTTGCGGCATTAGCGGGCGCAGTAATTCCTTTATGTTTGAAACAGTATGGGGTTGATCCGGCAATCGCAGGGGGAGTGGTGCTAACGACGGTGACGGATGTGGTTGGATTTATGACTTTTCTGGGATTGGCTTCAATATTTTTAGTCTCGTAATATTAATGATGGTTGCAAGTTAAATATAGTTTAAACTAAGGGATATTGACGGTTACGTCAGAAACGGATACATTGCGAGACGTAACTATTGACTGCTTTGGTGGCGATATCCTTATGGTGATGAGTGCTAAAATGAATTCCGCTGGAAGTGCTCACCCTGAAACAGGTAATTCAAAAGAAATCTTGCGCGAACTTATAGAAGGTTGCTGCCTTAAAATAGGTAACTTTACCCTAAGCACAGGTATACAATCAGACTTTTATTTCGATTGCAAACAAGTAACCCTAGATGGCGAGGGGTTATCCCTAGTATCCGCAGCGTTCCTTAAAAGAATCAAAGAGTTTAAGACAACACCAACTGCCATTGGTGGACTTACCATGGGTGCGGATTTCATTGTTGCTGGTGTCATTCAGAAAGCATTTGAAGCAAGGTTTGGTATTACAAACAGGCTGTATCGTGCGTAAACAAACCAAGGAGCACGGGACATTGGCTAGGATTGAACACCAACAACCCAAGGGCACTAAGATTGTTGTTGTGGATGATGTGGTCACAACAGGTGCGTCTACTATTGAAGCCTGTAAGGCATTTGTAGATGCGGGTTATTATATTGTTGGTGTGATTGTGCTTGTGGATAGGCAGGAATTTAATGGTATGGATAATATACAAACACTTTATAATAATGTATCTTCAATCTTTAAGCTTGAGGATTTTAATAAACTTATTAAATATAGAAACAATAAAGGCGCACAAACATTAACCGCTAGAACTGCATCGCGACATTGACAAGTGCTTGCTGTGCGTTAACTTCTAAATCGCGCTGCGACTTTAAAGATTCCTTTATAACTTTTTAATATAAATCTTACCAACTAAACAGTATCCATTGTGGAATACAAATATCATCGTAGATATTATTAAGCCTGCAATCCATTTTTCCATCCCCGTCCCTGTCTATCAAGTAATAAGATAGACCGACTGTTGGAATGATTTTTACCTGATATAAATTGCCATTAACGCGATATTCGGTAATGGTTCCGCCATCATCGCTAGGCACGATGGTAATCTCAGGCTCAAGTATTTCGCCACTTTCTGTAGGGTCTGGTAATTCAGGGGGCTTGGGGATATTAATGTATTCGAGCCCAAGATGACTCTCGGCATCGGCAAATACAGGAAAAGACACCAATGGGAGGGTGGCAAGTATTAATTTTAATAATTGTAATTTATTCATCTGACTCTATCTGTTTCCAACAAAACTTAACAGGGTAAATACTGGCATAAGCCTTAGACCTTGCAATTCAAGTGTATCAAAAACAATCTTTAAAACTATGCGAATTACAGAAAACTTGAGCGAAATATCTCTATAGTGTCTGAATGGTTGGGCAGATCTGTCCTGATCATTCATAATGCGAGAACAATAAACCATATTTGAAAATCATATTTAACGCGCATGGCAACTTCAGACATCCCCACAGTAAAAATGGATAATAAAAAATTCGTTCTAGTCGATGGTTCGTACTACATGTTCCGCGCCTACCATGGCATGCCGAAGTTAAATAACGACAAAGGTGAGCCTACAGGCGCAATTTTTGGTGTAATCAATATGCTGAATAAACTAATCAATAAATACCAGCCAGATTATCTAGCCGTAGTTTTTGATGCCAAAGGTAAAACCTTTCGTAACGATATGTATGCTGAATATAAGGCACATAGGCCGCCAATGCCGGACGATCTTGTTCGTCAAATAGAACCCATTCACAGCCTTATTCGTGCTCTCGGGGTTCCTATATTGATGATTGATGGTGTAGAAGCAGACGATGTTATCGGTACGTTAGCAACTAAGGCCAGCCAACAAAGCTTAAAAACCTATGTAGCAACAGGTGATAAAGACCTTGCGCAGCTGGTGGATGACCACGTCCGGCTTATCAATACCACAAATAATACGGTTCTAGACAGAGATGGTGTTATCAAAAAGTATGGCGTGCCGCCTGCTTCTATTATTGATTATCTTGCCTTAATGGGAGATAGCTCCGATAACGTCCCCGGTATCCCGAAGGTCGGCCCGAAGACAGCGGTCAAATGGTTGTCTGAATATGGCTCTATGCAGAATATTATCGAACATGCTGAAGATATAAAGGGTAAGGTTGGAGAAAACCTGCGTGCCAATCTAGAACAGCTTTACATCTCTAAAAAACTGGTCACGCTGAAGCTTGATGTTGGCTTGGAATTCAAACCTCATGAACTGGTGCGAACAAAACGAGACAAGCAGGCGCTCAGAAATTCCTATAGCCAATGGCGTTTTAGAAGCTGGCTTTCTGAGCTTGATCGTACAAAAAATAACAATGACGAAAGGGCACATACACCGTCACAGACAGCGCCTGTAACAGAAAAATATGAAAAGGCAATAACGGTGGCGCAGCCCACCCACAAACCAATACTAAAAATTACAAGCACAGACAGACAAAACTATGAAACCATACTCACATCTGACGCACTTAATTTCTGGCTAGAAAAACTTGAACGCTCTAAGCTGTTTGCTTTTGATACCGAGACCACCAGCCTTGATTACATGACAGCGCAACTGGTTGGGCTTTCATTTTCCACTGAGGCAGGCGAGGCCGCCTACGTTCCTATCGCTCATGATTATGAAACTGCGCCAAAACAGTTGCCTGCCGTTATGGTGCTTGGAAAACTTCGACCATTGTTAGAAGATCCCAACAAGCCCAAACTGGGACAGAACCTCAAATACGATAAAAATATCCTCGCCAATTACGATATTAATCTAACTGGTATCGTGCATGATTCCATGTTGCAATCATATGTACTAGACAGCACTGCCAACCGCCATGACATGAGCTCACTGGCATTAAATTATTTACAGCGCACCACAACTCGCTATGAAGATATTGCCGGTAAGGGCAGTAAGCAAATTCCGTTCAATCAAGTCTCCATAGAGGAAGCTACGCCTTATGCTGCGGAAGATGCCGACATTGCGCTACAACTGCACCAGAATTTATGGCCTGAGCTACAAAAAAATAAGAAGCTACAATATATTTATGAAACCTTAGAAATTCCTCTGCTTTCGGTTTTGTCTCAAGTAGAACGAAACGGTGTAGCAGTGAACGCAGATATGCTTATCCAACACAGCCATGAGCTCGAATCTCAACTGAGTGAAATTGAGCACGAGGCATGTGATCTGGCAAAACAACCATTCAATATTAGCTCACCAAAGCAAATACAAAAAATTCTTTATGAGGATATGCAATTGCCCATTCTGGCAAAGACACCCAAAGGGCAACCATCAACGGCCGAGTCTGTGCTACAGGAACTGGCACAGAATTATGAACTGCCGCGTTTGATTCTTGATTATCGCAGCCTGAGCAAATTAAAGAGTACCTATACTGATAAATTACCGTTGCAGATCGATGCCACAACAGGCAGGGTACATACTTCTTATCATCAGGCTGTTGCTGCAACAGGCCGACTGTCTTCTTCTGATCCAAATTTGCAAAATATCCCCATTAGAACAGAGCAGGGTCGGCGTATCCGACAAGCCTTTATAGCCCCGGAAAATTATGTGCTATTGGCAGCCGATTATTCCCAGATAGAATTACGCATTATGGCGCACCTTTCCGAGGATAAAGATTTGCTTGCGGCCTTTGGTCAAAATGAAGATATACACAGAAAAACAGCTGCAGAGGTTTTTGCAAAAGCGCCTGATAAGGTAAACAGCGATGAGAGGCGCGCTGCCAAGGCAATAAACTTTGGGTTAATCTATGGCATGTCTCCTTTTGGCTTGGCCAAGCAACTAGGTATTACACGAAGAGAGGCAAAAGATTATGTCGATCGTTATTTTGAACATTACCCTGATGTTAAAAACTATATGGAAATAACCCGAGAAAAAGCCAAAGCACAAGGATATGTTGAAACAGTTTTTGGCCGACGACTGTACCTACCCGAGATCAATGATCGTAATGCAGCACGCCGGCAATATGCGGAACGAACCGCAGTAAATGCGCCGATGCAAGGCACGGCTGCAGATATCATTAAACGCGCAATGATTGATATTCAAAACTACTTGAATAAAGATTATCCTGACGTCAAACTTATCATGCAGGTACATGATGAATTGGTATTTGAAATACACGAAGACAAAGTAGAGATACTAAAACCTGAAATAAGAAGGATTATGACCGATGCTGCGAAACTCGCTGTGCCATTACTGGTCGACATTGGTACTGGCAATAATTGGGATGCAGCACACTAAAAGGTATCATTCCCGTAAATTATTCTCCTAAACAACCCCCAAAAAAATTATATAATTGCCTGATAGGATATAGCCATGATTTTAATTCCAGCCATTGACATTAAAGATGGCAAGTGTGTGCGTCTGCGTCAGGGTCGCATGGATGATGAAACTATCTACGCAAACAACCCCCTTGATATGGCTGAGCGCTGGGTTGCTGCTGGGGCAAGGCGCCTGCACTTGGTTGATTTAGATGGTGCATTAGCGGGTAAACCTATAAATGCAGAGCTGGTACACGATATTGCTGCCGCCTTTCCAGATGTCCCTATTCAAATTGGCGGTGGGATTCGTGACGAGGACACCATTCAAGCCTATCTAAATGCTGGTGTCAGCTATGTCATTATCGGCACCAAGGCTGTCACCGCGCCGCACTTTGTTGCGGATGTTTGTCTGGAATTTCCTGAACACATTATTGTTGGCCTTGATACCAAAGAGGGCAAGGTTGCAACAGATGGTTGGTCAAAGCTCTCACGTCATGATGCGCTTGATATGGCCAAACATTTTGAAAATGATGGTATTGTTTCTATAATTTTTACCGACATTAGTCGCGATGGCATGATGAATAGTGTGAATACCGAAGCAACAATTGAACTATGCAGACACATTGCTATTCCCGTGATTGCCGCAGGAGGTATTACCAACTTGCATGATATCCGTTCACTGTCTGCGGGTGCGCAAGAGGGAATCGAAGGCGCTATTATTGGACGAGCAATCTACGAAGGCACGCTTGATTTTGCAGAAGCACAAAAACTTGCTGATGAAATCTGTACCAACGCCAAAAAATAATGATTCTTGAAAAATGACTTTGGCGAAACGCATTATTCCTTGTCTTGATATTGATGCTGGCCGTGTCGTCAAGGGCGTTAAATTTGTTGACATACGAGACGCAGGTGATCCTGTTGAAGTTGCCCGACGTTATGATGAACAAGGTGCTGACGAAATTACCTTTCTGGATATTACCGCAAGCAGTGATCACCGAGATACCATGGTTCATACAGTTGAACAAGTGGCGAGCCAAGTATTTATCCCTCTAACGGTAGGCGGCGGCATCCGCACACTAAACGACATACGCCGCCTGCTGGTTGCAGGCGCAGATAAAATCAGCATTAATACTGCCGCAATCAAAATTTCAGGTTTTGTTGGCGAGGCTGCGGCTCATTTTGGCACACAATGTATTGTAGTTGCCATTGATGCAAAATGCACTTTGGCAGAAAACGGAGCAAAAAAATGGAAAATATTTACTCATGGAGGCAGAAATGCCACAGGCATAGACGCTATTTACTGGGCTGTGCAAATGGAGCAACAAGGTGCTGGAGAAATATTACTGACCAGCATGGATAAAGATGGCACGCGTGATGGCTTCGATCTGGAATTAACCAGAGCTATCAGCGAAGCAGTTAATATTCCTGTCATCGCCTCAGGCGGCGTAGGATGTCTTGAACATTTGGCAGATGGTGTCATTGAAGGCCGCGCTGATGCCGTTTTGGCTGCGAGCATTTTTCACTTTGGCGAATATACTGTACAAGAGGCGAAGGATATTATGAGCCAACGTGGGATTGAGGTACGCAACTAATGTCTTCCTCAGAAAACCAAGCATGGCTAGATGCGATTAAATGGAATGCTGATGGTCTGATTCCAGTCATTGCTCAGGACTTTGAAACGGGCAATGTTCTAACTCAGGCTTGGATGAACCGTGAGGCCTTAGCTTTAAGCCAAAAAGAGGCTCGTGCGGTCTTTTGGTCTCGTTCTAGAAAAAAACTATGGCGCAAGGGAGAAGAGTCCGGATATCAGCAAATCATCAAGGATATCCTGCTTGATTGTGATAATGACGCGTTACTCATCAAGGTTGAGCAGCTAGGCGGCATTGCTTGTCATACAGGACGGGCGCGTTGCTTTCATCAACAGCTTGAAAACAATCAATGGATAACCATTGATACCATTATTAAAGATCCTGAAGAAATTTATAAAAAATGATGTCTGTAAATAGATCTACTACAGCGATATAATTTCCCAAGTACCTTTTAGAAATATCTTCATTGCCTTGCGACCTTAAAATATGACGGATGATGTCCTTAGTAAACTGACCAAGACCCTAGAAAGAAGAAAAAATGCATCACCAGATTCTTCCTATGTGGCCTCGCTCTATGATAAAGGTTTAGATGAAATCCTGAAAAAAATTGGCGAAGAGGCTACTGAGGTCGTGATTGCTGCGAAATCAGGCGAAAAAGACGCTATAATTCATGAGACGGCAGATTTGTGGTTTCACATGCTTATCATGTTGGCGCATCAAGACTTAAGTCCTGATGACGTATTATCAGAACTGAATCAAAGGTTTGGTCTATCAGGACTTGAAGAAAAAGCCCAGCGTAAAAAATAAACAGTTTTTGCGTTATTACTTAATAAAGCAAATGGGAAGATAAAATTATGGGTTTCGGCATGAAAGAGTTAGTCATTATCCTCGTCGTTGTCATTTTACTTTTCGGCACAAAGAAACTGCGCAGCTTGGGCAGTGACTTGGGCAGCGCCATTAAGAGTTTCCGTGGCGCGATGAAAGATGTCGATGAAACAGAACACGCTGAGAATATGGACAACAAACAAAACAAAGAAAATGACAGGCAAACTATTGAAGGCGAGATCGATAAAACGACAGGCAAATAAAGAACTTGTGAATACCTGATTAAACAAACCACAATCAAACGAACTCTTCTTTACTCTTACTTGGAGCGTGTAAAATTTTAATTCCTCCAAACTACTTCAGCAATCTGCTTAAATTGGTTTTCCAAGCGACATTCTATGTTTGACATTGGTTTTTGGGAGATCGTTGTAATCGCGACCGTTGCGTTGCTAGTTGTGGGGCCAGACAGGCTTCCTAGTTTTGCGCAGCGGGCGGATAAATACTTAAGTAAATTTCGGCGCTTGATAAACAACCTGCAAAGAGAATTAAAACAAGAATTATTAATAGATGAAAGTAAGGTCTTTAAGCGACAGCTGGACGATCTTAACGATCTGATAAAAAACGCACCAGATCAAGATCCTGATTTTTCTACCAAATCAAAACACCTCAACAAAAACTAGAGCCTGTGAGTCTCGGCATGTCCGCAAACAACCAAAACGACGATGTTATTAATGATAACGAAAAACCTCGGCCTTTCGTAACGCATCTCATAGAGTTGCGCACAAGACTTCTGAAGGGGCTTGGTGTCATTTTGCTTGTTTTTTTTAGTCTGTTCTATTTTGCCAATGATATTTATAGCCTGATTGCTGCGCCATTGATTGAACAGCTTGCACCTGAAAGCACTATGATTGCAACTGAAGTTGCCGCGCCTTTTATGGCACCCTTTAAACTTACACTGTTTGCTGCCATTTTTATTTCCGTGCCCTATCTGCTTGCCCAAGTCTGGGGCTTTATTGCGCCGGGTCTTTATGAACAAGAACAGCGTCTTGCTCGACCTTTGCTTATGAGCAGCATTTTGTTGTTTTATGCAGGGACTGCATTTGCCTATTTTGTAGTTTTTCCATTAATCTTCGGCTTTTTTACTGCCGTTACGCCTTCTGGGGTTACAGTCATGACAGATATTAGCCATTATCTGGATTTTGTCTTGACACTATTTTTTGCCTTTGGGTTAGCGTTTGAGGTACCTGTGGCAACGGCACTATTGATCTGGAGCGGCATCACCTCAGTTGAAACATTAAAAAGAAACAGACCCTATGTCATTGTGTTCGCTTTTGTTCTGGGGATGTTGTTGACACCGCCAGACATTATTTCCCAAGTATTATTGGCGCTTCCGGTTTGGCTATTGTTTGAAGCAGGTCTTTTTTTTAGTCGCAGGATACCAGCGCGCGCAGATACATTTAGTCAAGAAGACAAGTGAAAAACTAGGGGCTGTCCCAGATGATACCTAAAATGTATTATCGAGGGCAAAATGGGTTGGTTATCTGGGACAGCCCCATAAACTATTATTTCAAGATTGCTCCCATGGCAGGCCTGAGAACTTCCACCCGTTAACGGTACTTCTACGTTTATTATCTAGATCGCCTTCGAAGCCATCCTCAATATTATAAAGGTTGCTAAACCCCCAACGAGCAAGCTCTGCTGCTGCTGCCAGAGACCGCTTGCCGCTTCTACAAATTGCCAATATGGCGACAGACTCAAGGCTCTCGTCTGATGCCCCTGATTTTTTCTGCAGCGTTTGGCGAACCTTGTCCACAAACCCTGTATCTACCTTCCAGTCCGGGGCATTCATCCAAGGGATGTTCAAAGCATTAAGTGGGTGTCCCACATACTCATATTCCATGTTCGTTCTTACATCCAACAAAACCGCCTGCGGGTCAGACTCAAGAATCTCCCATGCTTTCTGCGAGGATATCCCTTTTATATTGGTTTCAGACATTAATGATTAAATCCAACGATTGATTATGAGTTAAGCTTACCCTACTCTGGCAGGAAGAATCAAAAAAATACAAGTGCTGTTACTTCCTTTAAATTTATAATGCAATATGAAGCCAGCATAAAAAATGATTTTACATGCAAAACGCATAAGGAGATATCGCATGACAATGGATGATGTTGATGGTGTTATCTGGATGGATGGAGAATTTGTCCCTTGGAGAGAGGCAAAAATCCACGTCCTGACACACACTCTACACTATGGCATGGGCGTATTTGAGGGTCTGCGTGCCTATCGTGCAAAAAAAGGCACTGCTATATTCCGTTTACAGGAGCACGTTGACAGACTTTTTCGCTCAGCGCATATTCTAGGTCTGCCTATGCCTTTTGATAAAGGAACCATCAATAAAGCCTGCCTTGAATCGGTCGACAAAAACGAGCTGGGCTCTGCCTATATCCGCCCCATGTGCTTTTATGGGTCAGAGGACATGGGTCTACGTACTGACAAACTAAAGGTTCATGCTATGGTTGCCGCATGGTCATGGGGCTCTTATCTTGGTAACGAAGGTATGGAAAAAGGGATTCGCATCAAGACATCCTCTTACACTCGTCACCATGTCAATATCACGATGTGCAAAGCCAAGGCAAATGGTAATTACTTAAACTCCATGTTGGCATTGCAAGAGGCTGTGGGCTGTGGTTATGATGAAGCCCTGCTGCTTGACAGCGAGGGTTATGTTTCGGAAGGTAGTGGCGAAAATATTTTTATAGTGCGCAATGGCATCCTTTACACGCCGGATCTAACTTCCGCACTGGAAGGCATTACCAGAGACACGATCTTCATTCTAGCCAAGAAAAAAGGTTTGGAGGTTCGCGAAAAAAGAATTACTAGGGACGAAATATATGTTGCAGATGAGGCTTTCTTCACCGGAACAGCCGCAGAGGTAACGCCAATTCGTGAACTGGATGGGCGCGCAATTGGCGCAGGCTATCGTGGCTCAATTACAAAAATGCTGCAAAAAGACTATTTTGATCTTGTGTATGGGCGTTATGAACACAAGCCAGAATGGTTAAGTTACGTATAAAGGAGGCTCCATGAACGATTATCAGACATTAAAAACGCCTAATGACAGAAAGATTTTTAAGATTAGTCGTTCGCAACTACCCATACATTGTCCGACAACAAATATGAGCCTGTGGAATTCACACCCTCGCGTTTTTTTACCAATTGAGAAAAATGGTCAAGCAACATGTCCTTATTGTGGAACAAATTTTTTACTGAAAGATGATGAATAATCAACCAAGATTCTTTGAAAACGATGGCTAAGCCTAAAAAAACACCCGTAATTTGGCGGGTAAGCGACGGGCGGGCAGGGCATGACACACAAAGCAAAGGCCTGATTAAAGCATTAAATTCTATCAAACCCTGTTATTGCCACGATATTAAATTAGCTGACGGAAAGCCTAGTCTTTTGGATTTCTTTTTAAAAAAATTTCCAGCACCAAAGGAATTACCAGATCCGGATATAATTGTTGGTGCAGGGCGCGGAACACACCTGCCTTTACTCTGCGCAAAGCGTTCTCGTGGTGGCAAAACTATAGTTATTATGAAACCCAGCATTCCTGCCAGTTGTTTCGATTTTTGTTTTATTCCAGAATATGATAATCCGAGAATGGCTGACAATATTGTTGTTACAAAAGGCATGATAAATAATATTATCCCTTCAGTCGAACAAATAAATAACCGTGGTTTAATATTAATCGGCGGGCCATCAAAACATTTTCATTGGGACAGTAAGCATACCATACAGCAAATAAAGGAAATTCTAACGACGCATATTGATGTTCAATGGGAAATATCTGACTCGGCGCGCACACCTCATGCAACAAGCAATCTATTAAAGACGCTGCATGAATCTAATGCAGAATATAAAAATTACTCAGGCACAGGGTCAGGATGGGTTGCCAGGCAACTCAGTCTTGTCACCAATGTGTGGGTAAGTATGGATAACATCTCGATGATATATGAATCCCTCACCTCAGGCGCAGCAGTTGGCTTACTTGATGTGCCAACTAAAAATACAAGCAAACTTTCAAATAATATCGCGAGCCTTGTCGAAGAGAAAATGGTAACACCATACAGTAAGTGGTTCGTTGAACGAACGCTCAACAAACCCATTACAGTACTCAATGAGGCAAAACGTTGTGCTGAACGACTCCATGAAGCTGGCTTTTTATCTTAAACTTAAAATGTGCCTGTGAAACTTTATCTTAGAGTATGAGTTCTAAAATCCAGAGTCAAAAACGCTTGAATGTTATTCAACTGCTTCCAGCTTTGGAAGTCGGTGGCGTTGAGCGTGGCACTCTGGATGTTGCAAAAGAATTAGTCAGGCGCGGACACTGCTCCATTATTATCTCGGCTGGTGGCAGTCTGGTTGACGAACTTGTTAGCTGTGGCAGTAAACATATACGGCTAGACATTGGCAAAAAATCTCTTTTATCTCTAAGACACATTGCTCATCTTCGTAGATATTTTAGTGAAGAAAGTATCGACATCATCCACGCTTGTTCTCGTTTCCCTGGCTGGCTGGCTTATCTCGCCTGGAACAGGATGGACAAGGCGCACAGACCAAGGTTTATTACTACCGTGCATGGGGCTTATAGCGTCAATGCATACAGCAAAATAATGACAAAAGGGCAGGATGTCATTGCTGTCTCTGATTTTATTGTAAAATACATTGCAAAAAATTATCCTGATGTTGATAAAAATAAAATTACACTAATCCATAGAGGCGTATCAAAAACAGAATTTCCCTTTGCTTATAAGGCCAATAAAAGCTGGTTGGAAAGCTGGCGTGCACAACATTCGACTCTCTCGAATAAATTTATTTTGGCTCTACCTGGCCGCATTAGCCGAAGAAAAGGACATGAAGATTTTCTTGGTATTTTAAATTACCTTAAACAGCAGAATATACCTGTGCATGGCTTGGTCATAGGCGGAGCTCATAAACAAAAAAAATCTTATCTCAATGAACTGAAAAATAAGGCGCAGAAACTTGGGATAGAAAAAGAAATTACATTTCTGGGGAACAGAAATGATGTCAAAGAAATCATGTCTATTTCGGATGTTGCTTTGTCTCTGTCCAAAGTTCCTGAGGCCTTTGGACTAACCGCTTTAGAAGCATTGTGTCTGGGTACGCCAGTAGTCGCTTACGATCATGGCGGTGCTGCTGAAGTACTGGCGAAAATGTATCCTCAAGGTCGTGTTGAGCCAAATGATATTGGCGCTGTCTGCGACAGAATTATCTCCTTTTACAAAGAACCAATAGCAGTAGTAGACAAAAATTTTTTTACGCTTGATAAAATGCTTGAAGATACTTTGTCGCTTTACTGTCGCGAGTAATTTTTTAATATGTAGCTTGATGTTTAATAAAATATAGATGCCGTGCGCCGTTCAATAGATTTAGTTTTTCTCGCTAGCTCATCATAGTCTTCATGCCATGCTGACGAATAGCATATGCCAATTAAAAACCCATTCTACTGCCGTAACATATTTTTGTTGATTCTGACAAAAACTTAACACAAGACAGGGTAGACTTTAGATAGATGATAAAAAATGTATTACAAGTAATTTTGGATTGGATAAAAAATAACGGGTCAGTACTTTTAATTTTGTCGGCTCTGTTTTTATTCTCAACCAAGGCTTTGTTTAATTTTCCCATGGCAATAATGGCTATTCTAGGGTTTTATCGCGCAGCTAAAAACCCTGCCTTATTTAAACTACCACAAATACAATTATTATGCCTGCTTTTTGCTTGTCTATGGATACCAATGCTGTTTTCTTTAATAGATGCTGAAGCAATATACCGATCATCAAAAACAGTTTTTCTTTATGTTCGTTACATCTTTGTAGGCATCTATATCATAGATGAATTTAGAAGTGCCATTATACTAAAAAAAGTTGTTTTTGGTATCTTCGTCACCCTAACTTTTTTTTGTCTTGACGCCATGTTACAATTTTTTACTGGTCAAAATTTATTTGGATATCCTTACTCGCCCCCTCTTTTGGGCGGTATGTTTTATCCTAAAAACACACTCCCCCATTTTCTTGCTCTACTGTCGCCTGTTTATTTTGAGTATCTGCGTCAACACAAAAATAAACTATGGGTGTGTCTGTGCTTTCTTCTTTATCTTTGTGTTTTGCTGCTTGGGGGAAAACGTGCAGCATGGATTATGTTTCTCAGCGCAGGAACATTGTACACGATGTACTTAATATTTATTTCAATGGAAAATGAATGGAAAAAACTATTAGTTCCCTGTATTTTGACAATTCTTATTCTCACATCGCTTGTGTTGGGTTATACCCCCTTAAAAAACAAACTTAAAGTTACCTCTGGTTTGTTCAGTGGCGATTATGAATTAATGGACAAAGCAACGGCACGACGACTGTCTATCTGGGAAACTGGGTTGATAGCTGCGAAATCTCATTGGGTAAATGGCGTAGGTGCCAGAGGCTTTCGTTATGTGTACAAAACCTATGCCCCTGAAGATAATTTTTGGATAATAGATGGTCGAAATGGAACCACCCACCCACACCTTGTTGTACTGGAGATAGCGGTCGAAACTGGCACTGTTGGTCTTTTTGGTTATTTATTCTTTTGGATAGTTCTTGCAGGCTATGCAAGAAGGCTATCAAAACAAAACCGTGCTTACGAGGCACCTTGGTTAATTGCTGTCATGGTAGCGACTCTCCCTTACAATACACATTTTGCATTCTATGGCTCTTATTGGTCGTCTGCTATTTGGTGGGTCATCCCGTTTTTTATCGTTTACACGCACCGTTGGAATAAACCCTTAGGATAATGTCCAAGATACTTATTATAAAACTTGGAGCATTGGGAGATATTATTATGGCGACTCCTATAATCAAACAAATACAGCATCATCATTGTCACGACAAGTTGTGGCTGCTTACAACGCCGTTTTTTTTTAATTTATTCAAAAACTGGGGCGGCTTGGACGTTTTCGCTCTCTCGAGACAGGGGATTTTTTCTATCCCTCGTTCTCTTCATTGGATACGCCAGCATAAATTCGACGTTCTATATGATATACAATCCAATGATCGTACAAGTATTCTCTCTGCATTCTCAGGCATTCCTAGGAGAGTCGGCAATCATCCCCGCTTCCCTTATCATATCCACCCTGCTGAGCCACACGTGGGGCAATGTCATGCTTTTGAAAGGTACAATCAGATTCTAGCTAGTGCTAATATTCCCCCTGCGCCGCAACGCCCATGGCTTCCCAAAGATAAGCACGCTGCATCTTTTGTAAAATCCTGGCTTAACAAGAACAATTTTTTTGGTAAGAAACTGGTTCTTTTACATGCAGGCTCAAGCGCAAGACATCCTGAAAAACGCTGGCCTCATTTTGGCGAGCTTGCTAAAGCTCTTGAGAGACAGTCCTATAAAATCCTATGGATAGGAGGTAAAGATGATATTGAAACTAACCGTAAACTCTCAACACAAATAGGCTTTGATGCAAGCAATGCATTTGAAATTTTACAACTCGCCGAATTGGGCAAACAGGCATGCTTCGCTGTTACCAATGATTCTGCGCCGATGCATATCCTTTCTTGCTCTATGATTCCGGTCTATGGTCTCTTTGGCTCAATAAATTGGCGCAGGGCTCATGCGCTTGCGCAGGAGAGGTGTGTTATTAGTATGGACAGCACCGCTCCAAGCATATCCAACATTCAAGTCGATGATGTCCTGCAAAGGCTGCGCCATGACGGTCATGTGGATTAGAAATGATTGGTTAAAATGTTTCTTTAAGGGTTGTTTAACTGAGACAATGAATCGTACACCTCCTCTGGTAGGATGGAAGTCATACAAATATTATTTGAACATGTGGTTTTAAGGCAGAAGCTACATTCTATCGTTTTTTCAATTACCTTATTTCCGCGCTTGGGCGGGTGCCACTTGTCGGACAGATCTCGCGTTGAAAAAAGGGCAACTACTGGAGTGCCTACTGCATAACATAAATGCATTGCCCCGGTATCAAGCGCAACAGCAATTTTGATATTCGACAACACATACGCTAATTCTGCTATGCTGAACTTCCCGCATAAATTTTCTATGTTCTCCGCATATGCGCAAATATATGCAGCATCTTCCTTATCATTTTCTCCTCCCAACACCAATATTTTTATGCTGTTACCTATCAGGTCTGCGAGCCTGATCCAGTAATCTAACGGCCATTTTTTTGGCTGAAGCTTGCCGCCAACTAAAAATGCTATTGCATCTTTATTTTTTAATAATACATTAACATCTTTACCGTAAACGGGCTTTTTCAATACAGGAAAGTCTAGCGACCCGGCAATTCCATGTTTATTTAATGTTTTTATAAATCGATGAGTTTCATTTGGCACTTCTAGATATTTCTTTTGCGCGGCCATGAAGCTTTTAATGCGCCCATAATCCCACCCAAAAGCTGAATGAATATCAAGATAAAATCTAACAATAAAAATATTTCTAATTGATTTATACAGGTTGTAGTTTTGAGGTAGCTCAATATACAAATCATATCTTTTATTTTTTAATTCTCTAAAAACCTTGGATCTATCTTCATTTTTAACAAGATAAATCTGATCAACTAAACTATCCTTTTTTAAAATATCGGCGATAGTGATTCCTGAAATGCTGGTTGATGCCAGATCTATTGTAGATTCTGGATAAGTATGTCGAATCATACTTAAGGCTGGTAGCGCAACGATAGAATCACCAAAAGCACCTGGTCTGTGAATTAGTATGTTTAGTGGTTTATTTTTCTTTTTAAAAAACAGCAGCACAAGAAAAGAAATGATTGTTGATCTGTATATCTGCACAGTCCTTACAAAACATATTTTTATTTTATCAATATATGTCGTCATCTTTAAATAAGATCTGGCTCTAAGTAGATTCTACCCCGTATTTCGTCGAACCATTTTAAACAAAATTAATTATATTTTTTATATAGTCAGATTTTTCAATTTACACAAAACATCTGCGGGCTTGATACTCTCCATTTTACTATCTCGTCCTTGTAACCACACAGATTTTCTACCCCAAGGTCGATAACGAAGAGGACTACTCTCTTTCCCAAACAAAGTTATCGTCAAAATATCAACAGCGCCTGCTATATGTCCAAGACCAGAGTCATTCCCAACAAACAAAGTCAGGCATTGCAAGACAGCAGCAGCCTCAAGAAGGCTGGTCATGCCACACAAATTAACACACTGACCTTTCGTTTTCGAAGATATATAGTCTGAATATTTTTTGTCTTGGCTATTGCCCAGAAAAACAATGGCGTCGAAATCATTGCTGGTTTTTTCTACCAAAGACAGATAGTTCTCTTTAGACCAAATTTTATCTGAACTTGCCGCCCCCACTCCTACCCCTAACAATTTTTTACCGTAATAACCCCTAAGCGCCTCTTTAGCAAATTTTCTTTCTGCGTCGCTAATCCAGACATGACATTGTGGTGAACTCTTATGATAAATCTTGGAGATGATACTCATATGCCGCTGCGCTTCATGTGCGCTATTTTTTATTTTATTTAGTTTCGTATACCTTTTTCCTGCGGGCAACAAATAGGCAAGGCCATCGGTGCGAAGATCTATAATCAGGTCATAAGACTGCACCCATAAGTCTACAACCAGCGCAAGTACGCACCTTAAACTATTTTTCTGTTTATGTAATATCCTGCCCCGATAAGGGCAATACTTAAAGATCTCACTAGAACGCTGATCACCAACAATATCAATGACTGCCTCTGGATACAGCTCGTGCAAAGCCTGAAGAACAGGCGTTGTCATTATTGCATCACCAATATTACTTAAAGTTACAAATAATATTTTATTAATCATATCTTTCACTTTTTTTCGATTATTTTTATGATCTTGTTTTTTATTTTCCGATACAAAATTGTGAGAAAATTTCATCTAAAAGATCATCTGCAACAAAACCTCCGGTGATTACACTTAAAGATTCTTGGGCTAGGCGCATATCTTCAGCCAACAACTCTGGGGCAGTTTTATTTTCCAAGTGTTGTAGCCCATTGATTAAAAATTTTCTCGCTTCAGAAAGCGCATTGAGGTGGCGTTTTCTAGCCATACACACATCTTCGGCTACATTGCTCAGCCCCATGATCGTTTTCAGGCGTTGGATTAGATGGTCAGCCCCCTCTCCCGTTTTAGCTGATAGAAACACTTCTGTTGCACCCTTATTTTTATCAAGCAACTCTTTTTTATTGGCAGCTAGATCTATTTTATTTCTTACTATTATTTTTTTTACATTGTCAGAACACGCATTTAAAATTCTTTGTTCTTCTGTGCCAATATCTTTGCCGCGCTCTACCAGCAACAAAATAATATCAGCATGATTTGCTGCATTTAATGCTCGCCTGATTCCTTCCTCTTCAACATCATTTTTACTTTCTCTAATCCCCGCCGTATCTAATATACTAAGGGGGGCGCCCTCTATAAGAATAGTTTCTTCAACAATATCTCTCGTTGTTCCTGGAATTTCGCTGACAATTGCGGCTTCTCTGCTTACAAGGAGATTTAACAAACTTGATTTGCCGACGTTCGGGCGCCCGACAATTGCCAGTCGCAGACCTTCGCCTAGCATTGCTCCTTGCTTTGCGTCTTTAAAAATCTTATCGAGATCTTCGACACAAGCGACTAGCTTTTCTTTTATTTTGGAATCTCGAATAAAATCAATTTCTTCTTCCGGAAAATCCAGCGCGCCCTCTACAAACACACGCAAATCAACCAGTCTTTGCAACAGCCTGTTTATGTTGTGTGAAAACACTCCTTCCAAGGATCGCAGCGCGCTTCTGGCTGCTTGAGACGAAGCACTGTCAATTAAACTGGCCACGGCTTCCGCCTGCACTAGGTCAATCTTATTATTAATAAACGCGCGCTCGGTAAACTCTCCAGGTCGCGCCTGTCTGGCGCCAAGCGCAATAACACGATCAAGCAACATGGACATTACCACCCTGCCACCATGTCCTTGAAGCTCAACAACGTGCTCTCCTGTATAGGAAGCAGGTTGTGGGAAATAAATAAGAATGCCACTATCGATAAGCTCTCCGTCTTTACCTAGAAAAGAACAAATTTTTGCCTCCCTAATCCCTAGATCTGAGCAGTGAGTATGCAATTTTTGCCCTAAAAGTTGTTTTGCGATTTTTACGGCACCAGCACCAGACAAACGCACAATTCCGATACCACCTCGTCCAGGCGGCGTTACGATTGCTGTGATGGTGTCTTTAATCACAACCATTTTTAACTTGCGGTTCTTAGTTCTGCTGCGTTGTTGTACGTTCGATGCTTCTGATGATTGCCCATTGTTGGGCAATAGACAGTGTGTTATTCACCACCCAATACAACACCAGACCTGACGGGAAAAAGGCAAAGAACACAGTGAAGACAATGGGCAATATTGACATGACTTTTTGTTGTATAGGGTCTATAGGCGCAGGATTTAGTTTTTGCTGTATCAGCATTGTTGCGCCCATTAACAAAGGCAACACATAAAATCGATCTGGTGCAGATAAATCTGTCAACCAAAACATAAACCCAACCTGTCTTAGCTCAACACTTTCAAGCAATGTCCAATACAGCGCAATGAAAACAGGTATCTGTATGAGGATTGGAAAGCAACCACCCAATGGATTTATTTTTTCTTTTTTATAGATGTCCATCATCGCTTGATTGAGGCGGGTGCGATCATCTTTGTAACGCTCTTTGAGCGCCACCAACCTTGGTTGCACGCGACGCATATTGGCCATCGACTTATAACCCGCTGCAGACAGCTTGAAAAATATTAGTTTCAACATTAAGGTAATGAGAACAATTGCCCAACCCCAATTGCCTGTTATCCCATAAAATTTCTCCAGACACCAAAATAACGGTTTTGCCAAAAACCACAAAACACCGTAATCAACCGCTAGCTCTAAGCCTGGCGCAATTTCCCTGAGCACACTCTGAGTCTTTGCCCCCATATAAAGTTTTTGTTCTATAACGCCTGTCGTGTTCGCTTGAACTGTAACAATGGGAGTGATTGCACCAATGACATAACGGTTGTTGTCTGGTGTGAGCGTATAGTAATGGTTTTGTTCCTCGCGACTCGCAGGGATAAGCGCGCTGACAAAATAATGTTGCAACATTGCGGCCCATCCGTTTTTAATGTCTACGTTAAGCTTTTCATCTTTCATGTCGTCAAAATCAAGCTTTTTATAACGCTGTTTTGGGCTCGAGATTACCGCACCTGTGTAAGTGTAAAGAATATTAGATTCTCTTCCAGGATCGCTTCTTTGTAATTGAATGTATGCGTGACCCACCCAAGGGTTGGTGCTTCGATTTTCGATTTTATACTTGACGTTTACTAAATAACTGCCACGGCTAAACTCATAGGTCTTGATAACCTTCAGGCCGTTTTCAGACTCCCAAACGAGCGGCACAACAAGCCTATCATCTGTGTCACTTAGAACATAGCGCTTGGCTGCGGCAACAAACATTGCCTCGTGTGTTGGTGTATCGGTCTCACTTAAAAGCCCTCCTTGAACAATGTAAAACGAAGGCAGCTCTTCGTTGTTAAAAAATAATGCATTGTTATTAAGTAGAAGTGTCGGTGTGTCTGGTGTTTCCAGCTCAACAGGAAACTTAAGCAGCGCGAGCTTATTAATACTGCCGCCTTTTTTGCCTATACTTATATTGTATACGTCCGTTTTAACCTCTATATTTTCTTCGTCTGTTGTGTCAACAACAGAATCTGTTTTTATATTTAAAGGCGACTCCATTTGTGTTTTAAAAAGCGCAGGAACTGCGGGGATGTTTGTTGCTTGTTGCTTTGTATTTTCTAAACCAGTCGCAGGCTCCGACGTTGTGATCGAGCTATAGTCTTGTTCCCATGCTTGCCAAAGCAAAAACAGCACTAGGATCAAAGAAGCGACCAGAATAAAGCGAAAATTATCCATGTTTATGTTGTTCACCAGAAACCGGATCATAGCCACCTTTATGAAAAGGGTGACACCGACAGATGCGCCGAAGGCCTAGGGTTGCACCTTTTAAGACGCCATATTTGGCAATTGCTTCCAAGGTATATTGCGAACAGTTGGGGATATAACGGCAGCTTGGATTAAAACAGGGGCTCAATATATATTGATAAGCCTTGATGCCAAAAATTAATATTTTCCGCATTGTAAAATGGTTTTCCAGTGAGCGTTTATTGACTCGGTGATAGTTTTGTTGTTAATGGTTGTTTGTTTTTTGCGAAAAACCACCACCACATCCAAGCCCTTCAAAATATTTTTGTGCTGGCGAAAACTTTCACGTATTGCTCTCTTTATCTGGTTTCTACAAACAGCTCTGTTGACGTTTTTCTTTGCAACCACAAGCCCGAGTCTAGCCTGTTTCAAGTTGTTTTCGCGTGCGAGCACAAGAAACTCTTTCCCTGCCGAACGACAGGGAGACTTAAAAACCTGCTGATAGTCTTTTGGAGCATTAATCCTGTTTAGTTTTGCAAAATTGCCGGTTTTTGTGGACATAATATTAGCCCAACCTTAAGGCTTTAGGCTGAAAGCTTCTTTCGACCCTTTTCTCGACGCGCTTTGATAACGTTGCGCCCCGCCTTGGTGCTCATTCTTGCGCGGAAACCGTGCCGTCGTTTTCTTTTTAGTTTGCTGGGCTGAAATGTTCTCTTCATCAGTATTGTATTTCTGCTGGTTTGTTGTCGTTATGTAAGCTAACAGTAGGGCGCGGTATGGTACGTTTTTCGTGCCTTCTTTGTCAATTGGACTTTTCGATTTGGTTTTGTAATAAGCGTTGTTTTTTATTTAACTGTTTTGATTGTGGCTGTGGATAAGTTTTAGGATTGGGGCTAGACTGTTTCAATATTAGGTGTCTGCCCGACAAGGCGCGCTAAACCGCTGTTACGAAAAGTTCGTAACGAGAAAAACCGTTACATTAAGGAGATCTGTTAAAATTGCAAAGTGCGCCGTGGAACTACTGTCTTGAGTGCCTAGAGGGGGAACTGTCACCACAACAATTTAACACTTGGGTACGCCCTTTACAGGCAGAAGAGCAGGGCTTAACTATAACGCTTCTCGCCCCTAACAGGTTTGTAAAAGACTGGGTGCAAGATCAATATTCTGAAAAGATTAGTGCCATCTTATCTAAAAAAGACAGCTACAGCAAGTACTCGCTCTCTTTTAAAGTGGGGTGCCAAGACAAACCCACAGACCCCAAACAACAACAAACCAAAGAACCTTTAGCGGACGCCAAAAAAAACCAGGTTTCTGCCAACCTTAACCCCGAGTTTACCTTCAGCTCTTTTATTGAAGGAAAATCAAACCAGCTCGCTAAGGCGGCAGCGACCCAAGTTGCTGAAAGGCCGGGAGAAGCCTATAACCCTCTTTTTATTTACGGCGGAGTGGGGCTCGGGAAAACCCACTTAATGCAGGCTGTTGGTCACGCCATCATGCAGAAAAAAAATAAATATAACGTTGTTTATTTGCATTCTGAACGCTTTGTTGCTGATATGGTGAGAGCGCTACAACATAACGCTATTGATAGATTTAAGCGCTACTATCGATCGGTTGATGCTTTGTTAATTGATGATATTCAGTTCTTTGCAAAAAAAGAACACTCTCAAGAGGAGTTTTTTCATACTTTTAACGCCTTGTTAGAGGGGCAACACCAGATTATTCTCACCTGTGACCGCTACCCAAAAGAAGTCTCTGGCTTAGAAGAGCGCTTAAAGTCTCGCTTTGGTTGTGGGCTTCCTGTTGCAATAGAGCCTCCCGACTTAGAAACAAGGGTCGCTATTATAAAAAGCAAGGCGGCCTCTGTAAATAAGGCTATACCTGATGAGGTATTGTTTTTCATCGCGAAGCATTTCCATTCTAATATCAGGGAATTAGAGGGGGCGCTTAACAGGATCATCGCAAGCTCCAGCCTCACAGGAAACCCCATTAACACAGATACTACTAAAGAGGTTTTGCGGGACTTGCTTTTGCTGCAAGATAAATTAGTTACTATTGAAAACATTCAAAAAACAACAGCCGAATATTATAAAATCAGGATTACAGACCTCTTGTCAAAACGAAGAACTAGGTCAATTGTAAGACCAAGACAAATGGCAATGACGCTGTCCAAAGACCTAACCAACCACAGTCTACCTGAGATAGGCAATGCCTTTGGAGGAAGAGATCATACGACCGTTTTGCACGCTTGTCGAAAAATCTCTGAATTAAAGGCAACAGAAGTAAAAACAAATGAAGATTATAATAGTTTAAGAAGAATCCTTACAATATGATGTGAATAAATTGTGGTTTAAAAAAAACCAATAGTTACTCACAAAAACCACACAAGATTAAAAAGGGTTCTTATAAAGGCTTTGCACAAAAAATAAACATGTAACATATTGTTTTTAAACATAAAATTATAGTTATCCACAATAAACCATTAAGCTAATAATAATAGGTTTTAAATATTAATGAAATTCAATATAAACAGAAATGAAATTTTACCTTCATTACGAATAGTTTACGGCGCCGTTGATAGGAGACAAACATTACCAATACTAAGTAATTTACTCATAGTTGCCGGGAAAGATAAAATCACTTTTACTGGGACTGATATGGAAATTGAAATAGTGGCAACGATAAGTCATCGCCCAGATACCCCTGGAGAAACAACTGTTCCTGCAAGAAAGCTGTTGGATGTCTGCAAAGCACTCCCTGACGACTCCAAAATAAACCTGAGCCTTAATAAAAACCAGATAATAGTTAAATCGGGAAAAAGTGAATTTACCTTAGCGACATTACCAGCAAACGAATACCCTAATATAGAAACCCCAAAAAACAGCAGTAAAATCTTACTAACCCAAAAAGAACTCAAAACCTTATTGGAAGACACAGCATTTTCCATAGCGCAACAAGACGCGCGTTATTATTTAAACGGACTCTTGCTTGAGCTAAACAAAAACAATTTACGTGCTGTTGCAACGGATGGCCACAGACTCGCGCTTAAAGAAATAAAAACACAAACAGAAAACGAAGACACTCAACAAATTATTATCCCCAGAAAAGGAGTGTCTGAACTCATCAGACTTTTGGATGATAAAGATGAAAATATTAACATCGAGGTCAGCAAAGACCACATCAGAATCAACAAAGATAACTGTAAATTTATCAGCAAACTTATCAACGGGAAGTTTCCAGACTATCAACGGGTAATGCCAAAAGAAGGGACACACCCCATTAAAACCCATAAAGACACCTTAAAACAAAGTTTAATAAGAACATCAATTCTTTCGAATGAGAAATATAAGGGCATCAGGCTTGTGTTAAAAAAAGATCGATTAAACACCTTCGCGCATAATTCAGAACAAGAGAAAGCCGAAGAGGAGATAGAAATTGATTATAAAGGAGGTAATATTGAAATAGGCTTTAACGTTACCTACCTGTTAGATGCGCTTTCAGCCATAAAAACAGAAAACGTTATTTTAAATATCTCAGACCCAAACAGCAGCTGTCTAATCCTACCTGATGATGATACAGACTGTAAATACGTTGTTATGCCAATGAGGTTATAAACCAAAACAAAAAAGATTCCTAACGAGCCTGTAACCCCATAAAACCCCAAAAACGGGAAAAATACGCAGAATAAGCGATGTTCCACGTGGAACAAAACCGCATAAAAAGTGTTAGGATAATCGCCGAAAAACAAAACCAAAAACAGACCTTAAAAACGAACAAAATCTTATGAGTGCAAACGAAGACACTTACGACTCCAGCGACATAAAAGTGCTCAAAGGGCTTGATGCTGTGCGCCGCCGCCCAGGTATGTATATTGGAGACACCGATGACGGTACGGGTCTGCACCACATGGTTTTTGAAGTCGTGGATAACAGCGTTGATGAGGCTTTGGCTGGGCACTGTTCGGACATTAAGGTCACAATACACGCAGACGGATCCGTCACTGTTTTTGACAACGGCAGGGGCATCCCTGTTGGTATGCATGAAGACGAAGGAAGGTCGGCCGCTGAGGTTATAATGACTGTGTTGCATGCCGGGGGAAAGTTTGACGACAACTCATATAAGGTTTCTGGCGGTCTGCATGGGGTGGGGATTTCTGTTGTGAACGCACTATCAGACAAACTGGTGCTGACCATTTGTAGAGAGGGCAGCTGTTATAGGCAGGAGTATAGTTTAGGCAAACCTACCACTGAAATGGAAAAAGTCTCAACATCCTCTACAACAGGGACAGAGATTCGTTTTATGGCAAGCAAAACAGTGTTCAACCGCATTGAATACCATTATGATATTCTTGCCAAACGGCTTAGGGAGCTGTCATTTTTAAACTCTGGTGTGCGTATAGAGCTAAACGACGAAAGGTTTGATAAGCAGCGTGTGTTTGAATATAAAGGTGGGATTCATGCCTTTGTGAAATATCTGAGCCGGAAAAAGACCTCGCTACACGAGACGGTCATCGACATAAACACAACAAAAGACGAGGTTGAGGTGGCGCTCGCGTTGCAATGGAATGACTCTTATCAGGAAAATATTTTTTGTTTTACAAACAATATCCCACAGCGAGATGGTGGCGCACACTTGTCAGGTCTGCGCTCGGCGCTTACTAGGACACTTAACAGTTATATTGACAAACAGGGGTTTGCGACAAAAGCCAAAACAGTAACTGCGGGCGATGACATACGTGAAGGTCTGACTGCGGTTTTATCTATTAAGGTTCCCGATCCAAAATTTTCATCTCAAACCAAAGAAAAACTGGTGTCTAGTGAAATAAAGTCAGTGGTTGAATCAGTAGTAAGCGAAAAGCTTCAGGAGTTTTTATTAGAGCAGCCTACTGAGGCACGGGCAATATGTGACAAGATTATTGAGGCGGCTAGAGCCCGGGAAGCCGCTAAAAAAGCCCGAGAGTTGACTCGAAGAAAAACAGCATTGGACATTGCCGGGCTACCAGGGAAGTTGGCAGATTGTCAGGAAAAGGATCCAGCAAAATCAGAGTTGTTTTTGGTCGAAGGCGATTCTGCTGGTGGATCGGCGAAACAGGGGCGCGATCGCAAAAATCAGGCGATATTGCCGCTCAAGGGTAAGATTTTAAATGTAGAAAAGGCACGCTTTGACAAAATGCTGTCTTCAGTAGAGATTGGTACGCTAATAACCGCGCTTGGCTGTGGCATTGGTCGTGGCGAATTTAATATCGAAAAACTCAGATATCATAAAATTATAATTATGACAGATGCCGATGTTGATGGTTCGCATATCCGCACCTTGCTTTTGACCTTTTTTTACCGACAAATGCCCGCACTTATAGAAAATGGTTATGTCTATATTGCACAACCACCTCTTTATAAGATCAAGAAAGGAAAAAAAGAGCGCTATCTGTTGGATGAAAAACAGCGCGATGAATATATGATGGAACTGGCTTTAGATGGCGCAAGCTTTACTCCAGGCGGAGATACTGCACTGCTCGTTGGCGATGCGCTTTTGGCCATTTCTGAAAAATATATTACAACCAAAAGAGCAGAGCAGATCCTGTCTAAACGCTACCACCCTGAAATTATAAAGGCAATTTTACAGCTTCCAACCTTAAGCTCAAAGGATTGCCAGGAAGAAACCGTAGTTGAACGTTGGTTTGCAGAACTGGTTGAAAAAATGCCCGAGTTTGATGGACAAAGACCGGAGGCGAAGGTGTTTATGGCAGCAGACGACAAAGAGTATGGCGGCAGAATTGCCATGAACATACATGGACTAGAATCGGTCAGCGTATTGCCCCCAGGGTTTTTTATCTCTCAGGACTATCAAGACTTAGTTGGCCTGCAAAACGCGATGGCGCTGGGAGCAGGCGCACTCATATATAGAGGCGAGCAATCACTTTCAATAAAAACCTTAAGTGATGGGTTTGGCTGGTTGTTAAAAGAGGCGAGCAAGGGTCTGCACCTACAGCGCTATAAGGGGTTAGGAGAAATGAATCCTGAGCAATTGTGGGAGACGACCATGGATGAAAATACAAGAGTGATGTTGCAGGTTAGGGTTGAAGATGTCGTCGCGGCAGATGATGTTTTCACCACATTAATGGGCGATCAGGTTGAGCCAAGGAAAGATTTTATTGAGAAAAATGCGCTTTTTGTAGAAAACCTTGACGCTTAATCCTTGTAACCTTGTTTGGGGCTAGCCAGCCCTAGAAACAGCCAAGACATCTATCCGATCAACCCCTGTAAGACTAAGTATGCGCGCGAGCTCGTTTACAGTGCTACCAGTTGTGATAACGTCGTCAACAAGCAAAACATGGTTGTAATTTATTGTCTTTGTTATAGAAAAGGCATTACGGACATTACCTTTGCGTTTTTTGGCAGGCAGGTCAGTTTGGGGTGCGGTTGCGCGGACGCGTTTGCAGGAATATGTGTCCAAGTTGACCCCGATTTGTTTAGATAAGGGTCGAGCAAGCTCTACGGATTGGTTGTAGCCCCTAGCAATTAGTCTGCCAGAATGCAGCGGGACAGGCATAATGCAATCGGGCAGCACAGTATTTTTGCCAGACAACAATTTGCCTAACAACCCCCCTAAGTGCTTCGCTATATCAATGCCTTGTTTAAACTTCATATGCTGAATCAAATGGTTAACAGGGTAGTGATACCGAAACAACGCCCAAGTATTATTTATATAAACGCCTCGTTGGCTTAGGCAGTCGGCACACAGTTTTGCTGAGGTGTCAGGTTTGGCGCAAGCTGGACAGGCTTTGGTGTTAAACGCCAGATCACCCAAGCAAGCGCCACAAACCGTCTCTCGGTTACAGTGGCCAAAACATAAAAAACAGCGGCTGCCTGAGAAGAGGTCTGTGGGTGCGCTGTTAACCTCAATATAGTCTTTTAGGTTGACAGCGTAGTTTTTGTGCATATGATTCTTTAAGAGTTGTGATCGACATTTAATTCCATACATAACAGGCCAGCTAGGAAGCTGATCAAAAGACTGACAAAACTACGTTTGTGTCTAAGCACACCCAAACATTAAAGAAAAACAATGAAGCACGCCATAATTGGCTGGTTGAAGAAGCCTTATTGTTGTTGCACCAACCATTAAACGACCTAGTGTTTCAAGCACAAACCATTCATCGGCAATATTTTAATGCCAACACTGTGCAGCTAAGCACCTTATTAAATATAAAGCAAGGCGGCTGTCCTGAGGATTGCGCTTATTGCCCGCAAAGCGTTCGTTATCAAACGGAAGTAACTGCTGAGGCAATGCTGTCATTAGACAAAGTGGTGGACGCTGCAGAACAAGCAAAACAGAGGGGGGCGAGCAGGTTTTGTATGGGCGCAGCATGGCGTAGCCCAAGGGAAAAAGACTTCAAGGTGGTGTTAGATATGGTTAAGGCGGTTAAGTCTTTAGGTTTGGAGACCTGTGTTACCATGGGTATGTTAGATGACGATCAAGCGCTAAGACTACAACAGGCAGGGCTTGATTATTACAATCATAATCTTGATTCCTCAGAGTCGTTTTATGAAACCATTATTAGCACCAGAGACTACAAAGATCGTTTACAAACATTGGCAAGGGTGCGCGATGCAGGTATTAATGTTTGTTCGGGCGGCATCATTGGTATGGGCGAAGGCAGGCTCGATCGCGCAGAGATGTTGTGCACTTTGGCGAATTTAGAAAAGCATCCAGAGAGCGTACCCATTAATCTACTGGTAAAAGTTAAAGGTACGCCATTAGCTGATGAAGAAGATCTGAGCCCTTTTGATGTGGTGCGCATGATAGCTGCGGCAAGGATTATGATGCCGTCTGCAATGGTGCGCTTGTCTGCCGGGCGGTCGGAAATGAATGACGAGCACCAAGCGCTTTGTTATTTGGCAGGGGCTAACTCAATTTTTTACGGTGAAGAACTTTTAACAACAGACAATCCGGCGCTTGAAAAAGATCGTCAATTATTTAATCGTTTGGGTATTAATGTATCTTAGTAATACGGGCAATTTTGGCGGGCAATTTTTTTAAGAGCTGCTTCTCTTAGAAAATGATTTTTAAATGAGCGTTCATGCTGATAGTTTTAAGAAAGACGATTCCCAAAAGGATAACCTTAAAAAAAATAATTCTGAAAAAAATAATTTCAGACATAAGTTAGAGAAAAAACTTAAACGCCACAAACAACAAAATCTTTTTCGTAGACCTTACACAGTTGTTTCACGATCCGGATCATTGTTTAAGATCGACAGTCATCTTCTAATAAATTTTTGCAGCAATGATTATCTTGGTTTGTCTAAACATAAAGCTGTTATCTTTGCGCTCAAGGAAGCCGCAGATAAATTCGGTGTTGGCAGTAGTGCCTCGCCATTGGTTTGTGGTAGAAGTCATTTGCACCAGCAGCTTGAAGAAACACTTGCTGAGAAAACCGGAAGAGAAGCCGCTTTAGTTTTTCCAAGCGGATATATGGCTAACTTGGCTGTGGCGACAACGTTTACAGAAAGAGCAGATGGCGTATTTCTTGATCGTCTGGCGCATACTTCTCTTATCGATGCAGCGCGCTTATCGGCGGCCAAACTACATAGATATAAACATACAGATTGCGACGCTTTGGGTTTTGCCCTAAGGAGCTCGCCCCTTAAAGATAAGTTAGTCCTTACTGACGCTGTGTTCAGCATGGATGGCGACAAAGCCCCAATAGAAAAATTAGCTAAAGTGTGCAAGCAAAATGACGCGGTGCTTGCGGTTGATGATGCACATGGTTTTGGTGTGCTTGGAAAAAGCGGCGGCGGTCTTTTGGAAGAGAAAAACATGCAAGCAACGGACGTGCCCATTCTTGTAGCAACATTTAGTAAGGCGTTAGGCACAGCAGGCGCGTTTATTGCCGCAGATAAAATATTTATTGAAACATTGAAACAGTTTGCCAAAACCTATATTTACACAACGGCATTAGCGCCTGTAATAGCTGGTGCAACGATCACAGCCCTTAAAGTGCTTGAGCATGAATCATGGCGCAGAGAGACCTTGAACACATTAATAGAATATTTTTGTGCTAGGGTTGAAGTTTTGGGGTTGCACTTCCTTCCTTCTGTGACAGCTATTCAGCCATTTATGGTTGGGGATTCAAAAAAAGCGGTATGTATCAGTGATAAATTATTTGACGCAGGGTTTTTTGTCACTGCAATTAGACCGCCCACAGTACCAGAAGGCAGCGCACGGTTAAGAATCACATTAACAGCCGAACACACGGAAGCGCAAATTGACCGTCTGTTGGAAACATTGAGCAGGCTGTCGTGATACAAAAAGAAATTAGGGATTTGGTATTGATACATGGCTGGGGGTTCGGTAGTCGAGTTTGGAAAAATTTTATTCCATACCTCGAAGCTCAATGGAGAGTGACGTGTATTGATTTGCCTGGTTATGGAAGCCCTGCAATTAAAGATGAGTCGATCTTTAATAAAGCCAGACGGATCGAGCAAGCGGACATCAATAAAACAAATATCGATAAGGCAGCGAATAGCATCACTTTAAACGTACCTAAAAATGCCATCATTCTCGCGTGGTCATTGGGAGGAATGGTGGCAATGAAGCTAGTATGCAGGAGAGACGATCTTAAGGCGTTGGTATTGCTTGCAAGCAGCCCGTGTTTTTTGAATAAAAAAGATTGGCAGCACGGTATTGCGCCGTCAAATTTCAACAAACTGTTTAACCAGCTTGGTAAAGATAAAATTAAAACGTTGCAAATGTTCACTGTCCTTGCCGCCATGGGCGAAGCACACCCTAAGCAGACAATAAACAAACTCAACGAATGCCTTGTAAGCAACGTGCCAGAACAAAAAACACTCCTGTCCGGTCTGGAAATATTAAGAGATGAAGATTTGCGCCAAACCCTGATAAAGCTGGGTTGCCCCGTGGGTATAATCTTTGGCGAAAACGATATTTTGGTTAAACGCGAAAGCGCTAGCGCAATTCAAGAATTACGACCAGATATTGACACAGTCGAGATTTCTGGAGTTGGGCACACTCCATTTTTGTCGCGTCCTCGGGAAACAGCCGCCGCCCTGCTGAAACTCACGGCTGGGTTTTTATAAGTCTCGTGTTCTCTTACACCAATGATTATTAATAAAAATAAAGTGCTTGTGAATTTTAGTAAGTCTGCGCAGCATTATGCAGATCATGCGCTGTTGCAAAGGACAGTTGCCGAGCGATTGATAGAAAGACTGGGGCTTGTAAACATATCACCAAAAATAATTTTTGATGTTGGGTCAGGGTTAGGGGGTGCTGCGAGGCAGTTAGCGAAGAAGTATAAAGGCGCACAGGTTCTGCAGCTTGATTTGTCTTTGGAAATGTTGAGTCAGTCTAGGTATAACGCCTCACGCTTTTTTTCAAAGCAATATTATGTTTGTGGTGACGCCGAAAACTTGCCGCTAAAAAAAAATTCTGCGGAATTAATTTTTTCAAGCCTGATGTTGCAATGGTGTAATGATCTTGATGCAGTTTTCATGCACATTAAAAGCGCATTAAAAAAACAAGGCCTTTTTCTATTCTCGACTCTGGGTCCTGACACCTTAAAAGAGCTACGCTCTAGCTGGGCTGTGGTAGATGATGATGTTCATGTGAATACATTCATTGATATGCACGACATTGGTGATGCCTTAATGCGGGCGGGTTTTGTTGAGCCGGTGGTGGATGTAGAGCACATCACCTTGACGCACGAAGATTGTTTTTCTCTTATGAAACATTTAAAAACTCTAGGCGCAAGCAATGTTGACAATGATCGATTAAAGGGGTTGACTGGTAAAAAAAAAATCAAAAGCTTGGAATCCGCTTATGAAAAATATCGTATCAAAGGACGATTGCCCGCAACTTATGAAGTTGTTTATGGCCATGCATGGGTACCACTGCAAGAAACCCAGTCTGATAGCTTGCCTAATGAATCTTATTTCCCGGTCTCTTCGCTGAAGATTAAAAATTAGAAATGTCAGATTGTTTTATTACCGGAACAGATACAGGCGTAGGCAAAACTTGGGCAGCGTTGGCGTTGATGCGGTCAATGCAAAACAAGGGGAGGGTCATTGTTGGCATGAAGCCTGTGTCAAGCGGTTGCCAGAAAACCACCAAAGGACTGCGTAATGACGATGCTGTTAGAATTCTTAAACAGTCAAGTCAGATCTTGAATTATAAAACCGTTAACCCTTACGCATTTGAACAAGCAATCGCACCACATATTGCAGCTGCAATGGCGGGGGTAGTGATTGATATCGAAAAGATAGCGCGTGAATTCTACACATTGAAAAAAAACGTTGACAGTGTTGTGGTAGAAGGTGTTGGAGGCTGGAGCGTTCCTTTGGCAGCACACACCATGTTGGCAGATATTGTTGCGCGCTTAGATCTGAAAGTGATACTCGTGGTCGGCTTGCGTTTGGGTTGTATTAACCATGCATTGTCTACAGCGAAGGCAATTGGGGCGACATCGACCAAACTTCACGGTTGGATAAGCAACCAACTTGATCCAGATTATATTTGTGTTGATGAGACCATAGCTACGTTGGAGGCACGAGTTGGTGCACCGCTTTTAGGCCGTTTGCCTTATATGAACCGCTTTAATATAGACCATGCTGCCGCTCAGCTTGTCAGCCAGTCTTTGATATAGATCCGTCTTGCGCAAAAACACACAACGAGGTAGAGTCGGTGGTTTAGGGTGATCGCCCATAAAGATTTGCCAGAAGATCCTGAAATAGGGCGTATTGTTGATTGGTTTGAGCGCGACTAGGCGAGCCTAAGCGCAGCAAAAAACCAGAAGCATTAAAAGCTGAAGGAAATTAAGTTAGAAATTTATATTGTTCATATACATTGTGCTTAGAGAACGCCTCATGCATTTTAAAAGTATAAGAAAAATTATAATGAGCGTGTTTGCCGCAACATTGTTTCTGTTGCCAATGGCAGCCTCATCTGATTGGACGTTGAATCTGAGAGAGGGTGTGACACCAATTAGCCACGAGGTGTATGACCTGCACATGATAATCCTTTGGATCGTCACGGTTATAGGAATTATCGTGTTTGGTGTTATGGCTTGGTCTATTTTCCATCATAGAAAATCAAAGGGTGCGGTTGCCGCACAATTTCACCACAGCACTTTTGTCGAAATCACTTGGACGATTATCCCTATTTTGATTTTGGTTGCTATCGCAGTTCCTGCGACCAAGACTTTGGTGCGCATGGAGCAAACAGGTGATGCGGAGATGACATTAAAAGTTACTGGTTATCAGTGGAAATGGAAATATGACTACATTGAAGACAACCTAAGTTTCTTTAGCAACCTAGCAAAATCCAGTAACGAGGCTAGGCAAAAGAACTCTGGCATTGATCCTGCCAGCGTTGATAACTATCTATTGGAGGTCGACAGACCTGTGGTTTTGCCAATAAACACAAAAATCCGGATTTTGACCACCGCCAATGACGTTATCCATGCTTGGTGGGTGCCTGATCTAGGTTGGAAACGCGATGCTATCCCTGGGTTTATCAATGACAACTGGATCAACATTGAAAAAACAGGCACATATCGTGGCCAGTGCGCTGAGCTGTGCGGCAAAGACCATGGCTTTATGCCGATTGTTATAGAGGCAGTGTCACAGGAAGATTATCGTATTTGGCTTGCTGATACCAAGCAGGCACAAATAGATGCCCTTGCTAGCTCGGACAGAGAATGGACAAAGGATGAATTAATGGTGCATGGAAAAGAGGTCTATGACGCTAACTGTGCAGCCTGTCACATGGTTGATGGTAAAGGCACCGGTCCGTTTCCACCGTTAGATAGCAGCGTTATTGTGCAAGGGCCAGCGACAGATCATGTTAAGTTGGTACTTACTGGTAAAAATCTGATGCCAGTATTTGCTTCCCAATTGTCTGATGCAGATATTGCAGCGGCTATTACCTATGAGAGGAACGCTTGGGGGAATGCAACAGCCGATGTTGTGCAGCCAGCTGATGTTAAAGCTGCACGTTAGCGAAAAGGCACGCCAATAAATTTAATTAATATTAAGAATCATAATATCTTAAAAGAGAGCATATCTAGAGGATAGATACATGAGCGAAACAACTGTCTACGGTGATCATCACGATCACAAACCAACAGGCATAGGCCGTTGGTTGTTTTCTACCAGCCATAAGGATATTGGCACCATGTATCTAGTGTTTGCCTTGATAATGTTTTTTATCGGTGGAGCCATGGCTTTGGTAATACGTGCTGAGCTTTTTCAGCCTGGGCTACAATTTGTTAATCCGCATTTTTTCAATCAAATGACCACAGTACACGCCTTGGTTATGATATTTGGTGCGGTGATGCCTGCAGGCGTGGGTTTAGCTAACTGGTTAATTCCCATGATGATAGGCGCACCGGATATGGCGCTCCCGCGTATGAATAATATGAGTTTCTGGATATTGCCGTTTGCCTTTGCCTTGTTGTTGTCTACCCTGTTTATGGAAGGTGGTGCACCTGCCGGTGGTTGGACTATGTATCCCCCGCTTGTTTTACAGCTAGGCGATGGTTTTCCTTTTCTGATCTTTACTGTTCATTTCCTCGGCATCTCATCTATCATGGGTGCCATCAATATTATCGCGACAGTGTTTAATATGCGTGCACCGGGCATGACGTTTATGAGACTGCCCTTGTTTGTCTGGACATGGATCATCACCGCATTTCTATTGATTGCCGCCATGCCTGTTTTTGCTGGCGCGGTGACTATGTTACTGACAGATAAATTCTTTGCCACCAGCTTCTTTAGTGCGGCAGGCGGTGGCGACCCGGTGATGTTCCAGCACGTGTTTTGGTTTTTTGGCCATCCTGAAGTTTATATTCTAATTTTGCCCGCCTTTGGCATTGTCTCGCAGGTATTGCCTACCTTTGCCCGAAAACCACTTTTTGGCTACGTATCAATGGTTTACGCAACGGCAGCAATCGCATTTTTGTCCTTTTTTGTTTGGGCGCACCACATGTTTACTGTTGGCATGCCGCTCGCTGGTGAGCTTTACTTTATGTATGCCACCATGTCTATTGCAGTGCCTACGGGTGTTAAGATATTTAACTGGATAGCGACCCTATGGAGGGGTTCCATGACCTTCGAGACACCAATGTTATTCTCGCTGGCTTTTATTGTCCTTTTTACTATAGGTGGCTTTACTGGTCTTATGATGGGCGTAACCCCGGTTGATTTTCAATACCATGACACTTACTTCATTGTTGCGCATTTCCATTATGTGCTGGTGCCGGGCGCAGTTTTTGCTCTGCTCGCCGCCGCTTATTACTGGTTACCAAAATGGACTGGGCATATGTACAATGAGACCTTGGGTAAATGGCATTTTTGGCTGTCTGCTGTTTCTGTGAATGTTCTATTTTTTCCGCAGCACTTTTTAGGGCTTGCTGGTATGCCGCGTCGAATCCCGGATTACAGTGTGCAGTTTGCTGACTGGAATATGGTTTCCAGTATCGGCGGTTTTGTGTTCGGACTGTCGCAGTTGCTATTTGTCGTCGTCGTCGTTCAGTGTATCCGTGGCGGAGAAAAGGTGACGTCTCAAGTGTGGGAAGGGGCGCAAGGTCTGGAATGGACTTTGCCATCGCCTCCTCCGTTTCATTCATTTACAACACCTCCTCAAGTGACAGAAGCAACGGCTCATTCTTAGGAGCTTGTGTATTGAGGCTTAAGGGTAATTATGGTTGAGAAAAACGAAGACAAATTAGTAAAAGCTAGAGCTGCCGCTAATATCAAGCTGGCTGTTTTTTTAAGCTTGGTGGCTTTAGGCGTTTACGCTGGGTTTATCTGGTATTACTTCAAATGATAGGTAGCAACATAAGCGCAAAACTAGCGGTTTTTGCGGTCGCCATGTTTGGTTTTGGTTATGCCTTGGTGCCGCTTTATGATGTGTTTTGCGAAGTTACCGGGTTAAACGGCAAAACCGGAGAGATAACGGTCGAGGTTGTTAATGAGCTGGTGATTGACCGTGATCGTACGGTTACAGTTCAGCTTGATACTAATGTAAACAGCGAATTGCCGTGGAAGTTTGAGGCCGTGGATAAAAAATTGCTAGTACACCCTGGGGAGCTTACAGAGGCAGTGTTTATTGCGGTCAACACCTCTGCTGTTGCGGTGACAGGCCAGGCAGTACCAAGCGTAGCGCCAGCACAGGCCTCTCTGTTTTTTAATAAGACAGAATGCTTTTGCTTTAGCCGACAAACATTGGCTGCCAACGAGCAAAAAGAAATGCTTGTCCGTTTTGTTGTGGCAACAGATTTGCCGAAAAAGATTTCAACGCTCACTTTATCGTATACATTTTTTGCCGCACAGGAACAGGAACTCAAACATACTGCCCGAACATCTTCATTTGCTGTTTTAGAAACCGCTATTTGAAATAATTTTAAATTTAAGCATTAGATAATAAACGAGAAAAAGAAGTTATGTCCGATTCGAGCAACACTTACTTCATACCTGACCCAAGCCGCTGGCCTTTGGTTGGTTCAATCGCATTGTTTTTGTCATTCGTTGGTGGAGCCATCATGTTGAATGGCTCAGGGTTTGGCACTTTTATTTTAGGTATTGGCATCGCTGTAGTTGCTTATATGTTTGCAGGCTGGTTCGCTGAGGTTATTAGGGAGAGTTTACAGGGTCGCTACAACAAACAGGTCGATGTCAGTTTTCGTTGGGGCATGAGCTGGTTTATCTTTTCAGAAGTGATGTTTTTCGCTGTCTTTTTCGGCGCCTTGTTTTATGCGCGTCAATTATCTGTACCTTGGTTGTCTGGTGAAGGCGCTAAGCTGGCAACACATGTATTTTTATGGCCTGACTTTGTAATGGATTGGCCGATTCTAACCATCCCGGATAAAAGTGCTTTTATTGACTCTCTGTTTTATGAAACCATCCCCGCATGGGGCATACCTGCTCTGAACACTGCCATATTACTATCCAGTGGCGCGACTGTTACTTTCGCACATTGGGCATTGAAGAAGAACGATAATAGGGCGCTTTGCTGGTGGTTGTTTGCAACTGTTTTGCTTGGCTTTACCTTTGTCTATTTTCAGGCAGGCGAATACCATCACGCCTATACTGAGCTTAACTTGAAGCTGGGCTCAGGGATTTATGGATCAACCTTTTATATGCTGACGGGGTTTCATGGTTTCCACGTTACCATGGGTGCGACCATGTTGACGGTCATATTAATCCGCTCAATGAAAGGTCATTTTACAGAGCACAATCACTTTGCCTTTGAAGCGGTTGCTTGGTATTGGCACTTTGTCGATGTTGTCTGGCTGGTGCTTTTTGTGTTTGTTTATTGGTTGTAAGCAGCAGGCCTGATTTTTAATAGACCTCTTTATGAATAATCCTTAATAAAATACAAAAGCAATGAATAAAAAGACGCTACTTTGTTGGTATCTTTTCTGTTTTAGGGGGTTCGGGATTAATTCCATGTGGTTGTATCAATCCTGTGCAGTAACCGACGATCAACATCAAAAACAGTGTAATTGATAGAGCGATTCTTATGGTGAGTGATTTTACAGTGCGGACTTGTTTGTCCTTGTCGTGAACAAGAAAAAACATAGCCGAAGCAAGACTGACAAGCACTGCAAGCAGTAACAGCACGACAATAATTTTGAAAATGAGGGCGCTGGTCATTTTTATTATATAACTTGTTTGTGAAGCGAGAGTATACCTTTCCTAGTGTTACGATTCATACACCAACATTACTCAGGGGCTACGTCTAAATGCGCATTGTATCTTGGCAGTTCAATCCGAGCTTGTGGCCAACATTAGCTGTTTTCCTAGTGTCGCCTCTATTCTTCTATTTGGGGTTTTGGCAGTTGGACAGGGCAGAACAAAAGCGCACCTTGTATCATAAATTTGAAGCGAGTCAAAGCGCGCACGAAATTAATTTGAACAAGGAAAACGCTTTGCGGAATAATTTCGATGAATTACATTGGCGTAAGGTTATTATTGACGGGGTGTTTTCCAGAGAAATTAACATTTTATTAGACAATCAGGTAAAGCGTGGTGTGGCAGGCTATTTTATTTATACACCATTTAAGTTAAAAGAGCTGGATGTGTGGGTGTTGATAAACCGAGGTTGGCTGCCGCTTGGCAATAGCCGTGACAATTCTCCTGATACAAAAGCAAAAGAAGGTGTATTGCAAATCACAGGTAGTGTTAAATCACCACCAAAAACAGGGATACTGTTAGCAGAAAATATTATGCAGCACCTCGGCGAGGGAATAATCCGTGTGCAAAAACTGGAACTAGAGGCCATAGAGGAGCTGTCAAGCCTTAAGCTTTTGCCATATATCGTAAGGCTGGATCACAAATCGCCAGCAGGGTTTGAGCGGCAATGGAAAGCGCCAGGATACGGAGAAGAAAAACACTTAGGCTATGCCTTTCAGTGGTTTGGCATGGCAGTGGCAATATTTGTGATTTATCTGATTCTTAATGTTAAGCGGGTAAAATAGTTTATATTTATTGTTTGGTTATGGCACATATATTTTTCAATATTGCAGGGGCGAATGATTTTGCAGTCGGAAAAGAGTATAGAACCCATATTGCTAGGGACATAACTGTTTCTCAAATAGAACAGGTAGCAGATTTAGTAAGGCAATAGAGATACTCAAGAAAAGCAAACAAGAAATGAAATCAAAAAAAATAAGCAAAAAAATAAGCTTAGGACTATCCCAGATAATGCCTAAAATGCATCCTTGAGGACAAGATAGTAATAGAGCAGGTTAAGCAGGCTTAAACAATATAAACTTATCAAACACTTTTTATCTAGGATAGCCTCTAGTTTTTTATGTCGGACTCAATAAATCGCCCAATAGCTAAAGGCAGAAGTAGGACTAAGTTAATTCTTCTTGTTCTGATGTTCTTTTTGCCCGTTGCTTTTTCATGGTATCTGGTTTTCTTTACAGACTATGCTCGTTCTGGCGGCGGTGCCGAGCATGGATTTTTAATTGACCCACCCAGACAGCTTGAAAACATCTCATTACTGCGTGTGAACGAACATTCAACCGAACAGGTTTCTTTGCATGGAAAGTGGTCTATGTTGTTTTTTGTCGACGGATTTTGTGCAGTAGCGTGTGAAGAGAATCTCTATCGTCTGCGGCAGATAAGGTTAGCAACAGGCAGACAAATGCAGCGAATACAGCGCGTCGCCATTATTGATAAGGACAAAGAGCTTGGGATTTACGATAGCTTTAGTAAAAAATTCCCTGGTCAGCTTTATGCTTCAAAGGTCTCCCTTGACAAATATTTTCTACGCCAATTTCAAGAATTAGGTTTACAGGATAAGTCTGCGATATTTTTGATTGATGCCAGAGGCTTTTTGATGATGCGCTATTCAGGTGATACTGATCCAGCAGGAATTATTCATGATCTGTCACGCTTATTGAGAATATCAGGCTGATTTTTCAAGAAAATGACTGAAAAACATTAATATCCGCTGTAGAAATATACTGGTCAAATGTTAGCAGAAATTATTAAACAAGCACCAAAATGGCGCGAGTATTACGTACTTTGCAAGCCCAAGGTGCTTATGCTGATTATATTTACTGCTATTGTTGGTATGTTGCTTGCCGTCCCTGGCGTACTGCCACTTAACAAGGTAATTTTTGCAATATTTGGCATCGGCCTCGCTGCTGCATCAGGCGCTGTTATCAACCAGTTAGTGGAGCAGCGTATAGATGCCATTATGGCGCGAACCAGAAACCGACCTTTACCTCAGGGCGATTTGAATACAAAGAATGCTTTTATATTTGCCTTAGCTTTGTGTGTCATTTCCATGGTAATTCTGGTTTATAAAGTAAATATGTTAACCGCTTTGTTGACATTTATTTCCTTGATTGGTTATGCCGTTATTTACACCATGTTTCTTAAACCTGCAACACCTCAGAATATTGTATTGGGGGGCGCCGCAGGTGCTGCGCCACCTTTGCTTGGTTGGGTTGCGATGACCGGGGAAGTGAGCTCAGATGCCCTGCTGTTATTTTTGATAATATTTATCTGGACACCACCACATTTTTGGGCTTTGGCAATTTATCGGCGCGAAGAATATGCCAGCGCAGGTGTTCCGATGCTGCCTGTGACGCATGGCGTTTCTTTTACCAAACTCCAAATTCTTCTGTACACATTATTGCTTTTAGCGGTTAGTTTGTTGCCATTTATTACCCGCATGAGTGGAATCATTTACTTAGCTGGTGCCATCGCGCTTGGCTTGGGCTTCATATGGCAGGCGCTTATTTTATATCAATCAGAAACAGACGATCATGCAATGAAAACTTTCGGGTTTTCTATTTTCTATTTAAGCGTACTGTTTGGTTTCTTGCTGCTTGATCATTATGCTCGTATTTTTATCCGGCACTTCTTCCTTTAATTTATCGTAATGAATATCAAGAAAATCCTACCATGGGCTTTATTTGTTATCGTCCCGCTGTCGCTTGGGCTTATATTTTCTATATACATTAACGAGAAACAAGATATTCTTGAGAATGTTCACGCCACCGTTTTATCTGAGGCTAAATCTTTGCCTCAGTTTGCATTGGAAGATCATCTCGGCAAAGCGTTTACCAATGAAAGCTTGTTTGGCCAATGGTCTTTTGTTTTTTTCGGCTATACGCATTGTCCTGATATTTGTCCGACAACATTAGTTTTGCTTAATGAAGTCGATGAGATATTAAAGAAAACACCAGACGTAGCCTTGCCAAAAATAATTTTCATTTCCGTTGATCCAGAAAGAGATACTAAAGAACTGCTGGCTAATTATGTGACCTATTTTAATTCTGAATTTGTTGGTGTAAGAGGAAGTTTGCAGCAGTTACAGAACTTAACCATGCCTTTGGGGATTGCTTTCGGTAAAGAGGGTGATGGGCGTAATAATGACGAGGTCTTCCATAGCGCAAGGATATTATTAATAGATTCAAAGGCCAGACTTAAAGCGTTGTTTTCTTCCCCGCACGATATTAATCAGATAGCGTCTGATTATATAAAGATCATTAATTAAATCAGTTTAACTTTGGGAAAAAAGTTAATTGTGAAAGAATAAATTATGGAGCAATAAATTAAGTTTATTTCAAAGCGCTGTCTGTAATGTATATACTTTTAAATAAAGAAAATAGAAAGCTTGGCTTATGTGACCATAAACTCAGCAATTTTGTTAAATGCCGATTTCTCAAGCTGTCTTATTCTTTCTGCTGAAACTCCATACGTGTCAGCCAGTTTGTGCAGCGTTTCTTTCTTTCCGTTTAACCAACGTTTATTGACAATATCTTTGCTGCGTTCATCAAGTTTATCCATGGCTTCGTTTAATGCTTCAAGCTTAAGTTGTTCTGTCTGTGTTGCTTCAAGCTCTTTTTCCGGATTTTGTCTTTTATCTTCGAGATAAGATGCGGGGCTAAGTGATGTAGCAGCATTATCTGCAATGGGTGCATCAAAGGATGTATCGTAATTGCTTAATCTTTCTTCCATTTTGATAACTTCTTGTGGTTTGACACCAAGATCTTTTGCCACGGAATCAACCTCTTCTTTGTTTAACCATGCCAATCGTTTTTTAGATGAGCGCAAGTTAAAGAAAAGTTTTCTTTGCGCTTTTGTTGTTGCGATCTTGACAATCCTCCAGTTGCGTAAAATGTATTCATGCATCTCGGAACGAATCCAGTAGACTGCAAATGAAATAAGACGAACGCCAACATTTGGATCAAAACGCCTAACGGCTTTCATTAAGCCAACGCTACCTTCTTGAACAAGATCGGCCTGTGGTAAGCCATAACCACTGTAGCCTCTTGCGACTTTTACCACAAAACGGAGATGAGACATAACTAGTTGGCGCGCAGCATCAAGATCGCCCTCCTCTCTGTAGCGTTTTGCTAATAAGCGTTCTTCCTCTGCGCTGAGTATCGGGATTTTTTTTATGCCCTGAAAATAGCTTTTCAGCGATCCAGTTGCCAATGTCATTGGCATGACCATGGTATTGTTCATCGTATGACTAACCCTCTCTAATATTGTTACAAGTTCATTTTAGCACTCTAAATATGAGAGTGCTAATGGTATAAAAGTTCCTAAGTTTACGTAAAAACCAAGCAGAGTTTATTTAATTTATTGATTTATAAGATATATTATTATGGCTCTATGGTTTTTAGATGACGTTGAACCGAAACCCATGACCCAAAAATACCCAGAAAGATGCCACAGGAGAGCATAATTAGAACCTCTATAAGCGCCAAATTGCCCAAGCTAAATTCGCTGGCATATAACTCGGCAAGCTGCCTTGTTGGCTCTTTGAGGAGTTGTAGGGTAAGGGTCAGTAAAAGCCATGCAGCAATCCCGCCGCTTAGTCCGTGCCAGAAGCCTGTATATAGAAAAGGCCTTTGAATAAAGGCATTTGTTGCACCAAAAAGCTTGGTGATTTCAATTTCATCGCGATGATAGTAAATCGCCATGCGAATAGTATTGCCAATAATGAGTAAAACACCGAAACCAATAAATACTGAAAAAATAATAATAAAGCGTTGAATAATTTCAATGATGCTGTACAGGCGTTTGACCCATTGCTGATCATATTGTGCAACATCAACCTCAGCTTGATCGGATATAAATTGAACAATGCGACGATCCGCTCCTTCAGCAAGCGCATCAGTCTTCGGAAATATAATGATGATATAGGGCAGCGGGTTTTCATCAAGAAGATCGATAGCTTCAGTAAAGCTGAATAATTCTTTGTATTCAGCCAGAGCTTTATCGCGGTTAATTAATTTAGCCGTTTCAATGTTTGGGTTATCCAAAAGACGAGTAGCAAGCTTTTGTGCTGCACTGGCATCAATATCAGGCTTTAAAAAAGCGGTTATTTGGATCGCTTCGTCCCAATTCGCAGTGACTTTTTGTACGTTTTCCAATATTAAATAAAAACCACTAGGCAAGGCTAACGATGCACCTATCACGGCTGTCGTTAATATATTGCTGGGCAGATTTTTGTAATACTGCCCCAAGCTGTATATAAAGGACTGTGCATGCGACAGTAGCCATGCCTTAAATAAGTCGCTTGGTTTGTTTTTAGGTTTGGCTCTCATTGCAGATGTTGCATCATTGGCTAGTTCGCATTTTGATTAACTGAACCCTTATTAAAATTAGTGGGGATTCTGCCTTCACGCAAAGTGATAATTCTTTTGTGCATTTTTTTGACCATCTCCATATCATGGCTGGCGATAAGTACCGTCGTCCCAATCTGGTTAAATTGTTCAAAGAGCTTCATCGTATCCAGAGATAACGCCGGATCCAGATTGCCTGTCGGTTCATCAGCAAGAAGTAGTAACGGTCGGTGTACAACCGCACGAGCAATACCTACTCTTTGTTTTTCCCCCCCTGATAAGGTCATTGGGTTTACATTGTATTTTTTAAGCAAACCAACTTTGTCTAAAGCAGCGCTGACACGTTTGCGTATTTCTTTGTGTTTATGTCCGGCAATGATGAGAGGTAAAGCAACATTATCAAAAACGCTGCGATCATTTAGTAGATGATGATCTTGAAAAACAAAACCGATGTTTCGTCTGTAGTAAGGGATGCGATTGTTTCTAACACGCTCAAGGTTTTGACCGTTTATCACAATTTGACCATGGCTATGCCTTTCTATTAAAGCGATTAGCCTTAAAAGCGAGCTTTTGCCTGCACCAGATCTGCCCACAACAAAAGTCATCGTACCTTGTTCAATGTGCATATTAATATTCTTCAGCGCCAGTTGTCCGGTCTGATATTGCATATGAACTTTGTTAAAGCGAATCATTGTTAATATTCAAGTAAAGCCTTAACAAAGGCAGTGCTGTTAAAAATATTCAAGTCATCTATTTGTTCACCAACGCCGATGAAGCGAATAGGGATTTCGGTATCAAGAGCCAGAGCGAAGATTACACCGCCTTTTGCTGTGCCATCAAGTTTCGTCAAAATAATTCCATTAATACCGATAGCTTCGTTAAAAAGTTTTGTTTGGGAGAGTGCATTTTGACCAGTCGCGGCATCTAATACAAGAATATTTTCAACCATCAAACCATCATTAAACTTGCCAATAGCACGATGAATTTTTTTAAGCTCGTCCATTAGATTGCCTTGAGTGTGAAGTCTGCCCGCAGTATCAGCAATTAGTATATCGATATTTTTTGCCTTGGCCGACTGCAAGGCATCAAAAATAACCGCAGCAGAATCTGCTCCTTTATGTTGCGCTACCACCGAGACATTATTCCTTTCCCCCCAGATTTGTAGCTGCTCAATTGCTGCTGCTCGAAAGGTGTCGGCTGCTGCAAGCATGACACTATGATCTTGATTGATAAAATGTTTGGTAAGTTTGCCGGCTGTGGTAGTTTTGCCTGCGCCGTTTACGCCAGTTAGAAGAATCACAAATGGCTTCGGTTTATTAATAGGGATGGTTAATGGTTTTTGCGCAGGCTCAAGGATGTTATTCATAACAACACTTAATTGTTGTTTTAACTCATCGTGGTTGTTAATTTTATTATGTTTGACCGCAGCATGCAGTGTATCAATAATCTCCGTACTTGCACGAATGCCCAGATCTGCAACAAGCAATCTTTCTTCTAAATCATCTAAAAAGTGGGCATCAATATTTTTTTTGCCTTGCAGTAAATCTTCAAACCCGCCGAATATATTTGACTGCGTCTTGCTTAAGCTTGCCTTTAGTTTGCCCAAGAAATTTGGGCGGCAGGCAGCTTGTTGTTTTGGTGCTTTTGATTTCTTAAATCCAAACATTAATTTAAATATTATATTGTGTATAATCCTGTCATCAACTGATTTATTCTATCATTAACTATAGTTGAATCACTAAAAAGCTATCATAGAACACAAAAAACTTATTACCTCACACGAGCAAAAAATTAAGGCTAAATTGATGATGAAAATAACCTTGAAAGGTGTTGCCAGTTATAAAAATCCTGTTGTTATTGAATCAGACAAAGAAGTTAATTTAATTTATGGCCTAAATGGCACTGGCAAAACAATTATATCTAATTATTTATATAAAAATAATAATTCTAATTCAGATTTTTCTGAATGCGAATTAGAGGGAGTTAACAATGAAAAATTATTGGTTTATAACCAAGATTTTATCCATGATGAGTTTTACGACGATGATAAGGTAAAAGGCGTTTTTACCCTATCTGAAGAAAATAAACAAGCAAATCAGGCAATAGATGAAGCTCACAAGAAAATAGAACAATTTACAAAACAAAAAGAAATAGAAACGCAGAATTCAGCACAAAAAGAAGAAAGCTTACAAAAAGAATCTTTGAAAGTAAAAAATAGTCTATGGGATATTAAAGAACAATATACAGGCGGCGACAGGGTTTTAGAGTTTTGTTTGGAGGGATTAAAGGGAGATAAAAATAATTTATTTGAATATATAATCAATATTACAAGACCCAATAGCAAGCCCGAGAAAACAATAGAGGGCTTAAAAGAAGAGGCAAAAACTATTAGTGATGAAGCTCAAAAAATAAAGATTTGCCTAAAGTCAATATTGACATAAATAATATTGAAAATAATAGTCTCTTTTCAGAGAAAATCATTGGGGATCAAAGTAGCCCAGTTGTTACATTGATCAACGAACTTAAGAATAGTGATTGGGTTAAAAAGGGATTAGAATATTTGCCTAAAGGTGATTCAGAACAATGCCCATTCTGTCAGGAAAAAACCATTACCCAGCAAATTGCAACAAATATTAAAAATTTTTTTGATGAAACTTATGATAGAAAAATTGAACAGATTAAGGAGTTGCAGGAACTATATAACATTATTCAATTACCAGAAATAACACAATATGAAAATAATGATTTTGTGAAAAAGGATATTGATAAATTTATAAATTTATACAATAAGTCAAAGCAAATAATAAAAGACAATAAGAGGGAAATAGAGAATAAATTAAACAATCCTAGTGAAATAATAAAATTATCAAATACCAAAGAATCAATAAACAGTCTAAATAATTTTATTGCGGACGTTAATAATAAAATTACTGAATACAACAAAAAAATAGATAACAAAGAAAGAACAAAAGAAAATATAAAAACTAATTTTTGGCAAATTATGCGCTTGGATTATGACGCTAAAATTGAACAGTACTTCGAAGATAAAAAACGATTAGAGAGTGATATTAAAAGTATTGAAGATAAAATTACACAATGCTCTAAAGATATAGACACACAAAAAGAGCATATTTCTGCACAACAAGAAAAAACAATTAATATTGATGAGGCTATCGATAATATAAATACTGGATTAAATGACTTGGGTATTGAAGGCTTTTGTATAAAAAAATATGAAAATAAATTATTATAAGATTGTTAGAAGTGAACAAGAAAACGATAATTTTAGTAACCTTGAGTGAAGGTGAAAAAATGATTATCAGCTTTCTTTATTTTATGGAATTATGCAAAGGCAAAGAAAACGAACAAGAGGTTTTGACAAAAGAAGATAAAATCATAGTGATTGATGACCCAATATCCAGCTTATCTCACACTTATATTTTTAATATTAGTATGTTGATAAAAAAATATTTTTTTAATAAAAATAAACAGGTTTTTGTATTAACACATAGTTTGTATTTTTTCCATGAATTAATTAGAAATAAAGAAAATATAAAAACTTTTTAGACTTACGAAATCAAATACAGGAACTCAAATAGACGAAATGGATAAAGACGATATAAAAAATGATTATCAAGCTTATTCCAGTATTGGCAAGTGATTAAAGATCATAATAATGGCAAAGCTAGTGATGGATTATTAGCCAATAGTATGCGTAATATATTGGAACATTTTTTTGGATTTATTGAAAACAATAAACTTAATAAGCTATTGGGCTAAATGTGTAATACAATTTGATTCATTTAAAAGGTTCATGGACAGAGAATCTCATAAAGACTTATGTCAACATTGAAGATTATAAGGAAATTGATGCTACACTTTTTAAAAATGCTTTTAAAGAGGTTTTTGTTAAGTCTGATTATGAAAAACATTATGATATGATGATAGGGCATACATATGCCAAAGAAAAAGTCCAAGCCCGCATAAAAATCAATAAACTCTTAATTTTGAAAAGACAAAAAAGAATGATCTTTCATGGAGGAATGAGTGTGTGAAGTTATTTTTACAAGATAGATTTTTATTTAATAAATTATCAAGACGAACGCAGGCTTGCTTTTTCTTAGCCTTGCTTACATCTGCGGTATTTGCCAATGTCGCAGAATATGAACTCGATAATGGGCTTAAAATTCTCGTTAAGGAGGATCATCGTGCGCCCGTTGTGGTGTCTCAGGTCTGGTATAAGGTCGGCTCGAGCTATGAGCGCGAGGGGATTACAGGTATATCCCATGTGCTTGAACACATGATGTTTAAAGGCACTAAGAAACATGCTGCGGGAGAATTCTCGCGCATCATTTCAGAAAATGGCGGGCGTGAAAATGCCTTTACCGGGGCAGACTATACGGCATATTTTCAAACACTGGAAAGTTCTCGCTTATCTGTCAGCATGGAATTGGAAGCAGACCGTATGCGCCATCTTATTATTTTGGAAGAAGAGTTTCGTAAGGAGATTGAAGTGGTCAAGGAAGAGAGGCGTTGGCGAACTGAGGATAATCCTCAGTCATATACTTACGAAGTTGCTCTATCCACTGCCTTTCAAACGAGCCCTTACCGACACCCAATCATCGGTTGGATGCATGATCTGGATAATATGACGGTTGCGCACCTTCGCGATTGGTATCAAAAGTGGTACACGCCAAATAATGCAACGCTGGTGGTGTCTGGTGATATTAACGCAGAAGAAGTTTATCAGTTAGCAAAAAAATATTTTGGGTCATTGCCAGCTGGCAAACCGCCTACAGCAGCGCGCCGTCCAGAAGTCATTCAAAATGGGATGAAGCGTGTCATTGTAAAAAGACCCGCAGAATTACCTTATTTATTGATGGCTTATAAAGTTCCAGTATTAAAAACGGCGATCGATCAGCCTGAGTCAGTGTCTAAATGGGAACTTTATGCGTTGGAAGTATTGGCTGGCATTTTGAGCAGCAGCAACAGCTCGCGGTTCTCCAGTAATTTGGTTCGTGGTAAAGAGATCGCAAGCTCAGTGGGCGCATCATACAATTTTTTTGCACGACTTGATCGCCTGTTTACAATCAGCGGAACGCCTGCTGGAAATCATACCGTAGCTCAACTTGAAGCCGCAGTGAATGAAGAAATTGAAATGCTGAAAAGTAGTCTGGTCGGTGACAGTGAGCTGCAACGCATTAAGGCTCAGGTTGTTTCCAGCGATGTCTATGAGCGTGATTCCGTTTTTTATCAAGCAATGATACTGGGCACGCTTGAAACCGTTGGGCTTTCCTGGAAAGAAGCAGATAAATATGTCGCATCTATTCAGGCGGTTACTGCAAAACAGATTCAGGCAGTTGCAAAAAAATATTTACAGAAAGATAGATTAACCGTGGCGGTGCTTGATCCACAGCTACGGGATGATGCACACAGACAGACAGCAGCAGGATTTAACCATGGCAGATAAAATTTTATACATGCCCTTATTGTTATCTTCTTATCTGTTGTTGCCTTATGTTCAGGCGGCACCATTGATCCAAACTTGGCAATCAGAAAAAGGTGCCAATGTTTATTTTGTTGAAGCAAAAGAACTGCCTATGGTAGATATTCAGATTACTTTTGATGCAGGCAGCGCACGCGATGGTGATAAAGCCGGACTGTCTGGACTCACGAATAGTTTATTGGACGAGGGTGCTGACGGACTCACCGCTGGTCAAATTAGTCAGGGCTTTGATAAGCTGGGGGCTAACTATGGTGGTAGTGCCGGTTATGATCACGCTTCCATCAATCTGCGCAGTTTGTCTGATCACGCAATACTGGATGCTGCGTTGGAAAATTTTGCGCGCGTATTGGCAAAGCCTGATTTTCCAGAAGATGCATTGGCAAGACAAAAGAATAGAGCTTTGATTGGTATTCGCAGTAAACAGCAATCTCCTAGCGCACTGGCAAGTGATGCTTTTTTTGCTGAAGTCTTTAAGGGGCATCCTTACGCCACTCCAAGTTCAGGTACCGAAGAAAGTATCAGCGTTTTGGCTCGCGAAAACGTAGTTGAGTTTCATAAAAATTATTACGTTGCAAAAAATGCAACTATATCTATTGTCGGTGATTTAACCAAAGCCGAAGCAAAGACAAAGGTTGAAAGTTTGCTTAAAGAATTACCTGCAGGTGAAAAGCCACAAGCAATTCCAAAAGTGTTGACTTTGGAAAAAGCTGTAACGATAAAGATAGATTACCCATCAACGCAAACCCATATTCTTATTGGGCAGACAGGAATCAAACGGGGAGACGCGGATTATTTCCCGCTCTATGTGGGTAATCATGTGTTGGGGGGTGGCGGTATGATCTCTAGGCTATTTAAAGAAATTCGCGAAAAACGCGGACTCTCCTATAGCGCAAATAGTTATTTTTCTGCCATGCGTGAAAATGGAACTTTTATCGCCAGCCTGCAAACTCGAACAGATCAGACAGAAAAAGCTCTTGCGGTGTTACAAGCGCACTTGAAAACATTTATCGACAATGGTCCGACCGAGATAGAGCTTGCAGCCTCAAAGAAAAATATCACCGGAGGCTTTCCACTGAGATTAGCGAGCAATGGTAAGATCATTTCTTATATTGGTATGATTGGGTTTTATGGTCTGCCAGATAATTATCTTGAAACATTCAGTGCTAATGTTAATGCCGTCACTGTTGCTCAAATTCAGGATGCTTTTAGGCGGCGTTTATCACCAGATAAATTTGTTACGGTGATGGTTGGGTCAAGATCAGATGAACCAGATTTATAAGAAAGCAAACCTAGAGAAAAGTAGAGCAACTAAACATACGCAAAAATCAAAAGAAGTCGGAGGCTCAAGTTGAAACAGGAGGGTAAGGTTCGCATTATCGGCGGCGCATGGCGCGGACGAAAAATACCTGTGGACGACGCTCAGGGTTTGCGGCCAACCCCAAATCGGGCAAGAGAAACTTTATTTAACTGGTTACAAGCTACCATTTGCGGCGCGAATTGTTTGGATATGTTTGCTGGCTCAGGGGCGTTGGGGATAGAGGCTGTGTCTCGTGGCGCTGCCAGTTCGGTGCTGATAGAACAAGATAAAAACACCGCAGAAACCCTGCGCGAATCACTCAAGATATTGGATACCAATAAAATTATTGTGTATCAAGCGGACGCTCTACAATGGATAAAAACCGCAGATTATGCCTTCGACATTATATTTTTAGACCCACCCTTCGGTAAAAACATGATTAAACAAAGTCTGTCTCTTTTGGCTGAGTCCGAGTGTCTCGGCGCACAAACTTTGGTTTATATCGAGAGTGAAAGCGCATGGCAAGCAGAAAAAAATGTCGAAGTGATTAAACAAACGAAAGCAGGTCAGGTACACTGCACGCTGTTAAAAACATTAATAAACTGATCCAGTGAAAATAACAGCTATATATCCGGGTGCGTTTGATCCTATCACACATGGTCATATCGATATTATTACGCGTGCCTCCAAAATTTTTAACAAAGTATTTCTCGCTATTTCCGAAAACACCGAAAAGCCAATATTATTTTCAACAGAAGAAAGAATCAATCTTGCAAAGACTGCATTATCATCATTAGAAAATGTCGAAGTATGCCATTTTGATAAGCTGGCGACAGATATTGCCCGCGATCTAAATGCAAAAGTTATTGTGCGAGGTATTCGTGCTGCTGCTGATTTTGATTACGAATTTCAAATGGCTGGCATGAACCGAAGTTTATTTAAAGATGCTGAAACAATATTCCTAAGACCCTCCGAACATCTGAGTTTTATTTCTTCTAGTTTAGTCAGGGAAATTTCATCATTGGGCGGAGATGTTAGTAAGTTTGTGAACGAAGATGTCTTGATGGCTCTGAAAAAAAAGCATCAATAAGAAAACAAAAAACATTTTGTAGATACAACTATTTAATGAAAAACATTTCTCGAGTTTTTGTTTTTGTATCATGCTTATTTGTTACCATCACAAGCTATGCGCAAAAGCCTTCTGCTTTAGCTGTTGCAACAGCACACCCTTATGCTACTGATGCAGCCGTAGAAATTCTTCGTGCAGGCGGTAATGCTTTTGATGCAGCCGTAGCAATCACCGCCGTTCTTGCTGTCGTTGAGCCTTATAGTTCAGGTTTAGGCGGCGGTGGTTTTTGGTTATTACATCGCGCAAAGGATGGCAAACAAGTCATGCTGGATGGACGGGAAGCCGCACCATTATCTGCAAGCGAAAATATGTATCTGGATAAAAATGGTGACATCATCAAAGGCGCATCAATCGACGGACCAAAGGCTGCCGGGATTCCAGGGGTGCCTGCTGGCTTGGAATATCTTGCTGAAAAGTATGGTCGTTTGTCATTAAAAGAAACATTGGCTCCAGCTATCAGACATGCCGAAGAGGGGTTTCCTGTTACAAAAAGATATCAAAGGCAGGTTAATTATCGTTTGCAAGTGATGCAGTCATTCCCATCAACGGCTGCTATTTTTCTGGAAAACAATCAGATACCAACCTTAGATTATAAAATTATTCAAAAAGATTTGGCACAGACATTAAGACAAATTGCAGCACATGGTGCGATCTCTTTTTACGCAAGCGCTATGGCTTCAAGAATGGTTCAGGATGTTCGCGACAAAGGGGGTTTGTGGAGTGCGCAGGATTTATTAAGTTATCGGGTTATAGAGCGCGAACCTATTATCGGTCATTATAAAAATTTGCGTATTATTTCAGCGCCTCCGCCTTCATCAGGTGGAATTGCGTTGGCTCAGATATTATCCATGCTTGAGGGGTTTGATCTGGGCGTGGCTAAAAATATTGCAAGGAAGCATATTATCATTGAGGCCATGCGCCGTGCGTACCGAGATCGTGCGGCATATCTTGGCGATCCGGATTACACTGAAATTTCCCAACAAAGATTGTTAGACAAAGATTATCTCGAAGGTCTTGCTGCGACCATCGATGCGGATACAGCGACACCAAGCACAACACTTGGGAGTGTTTCTGTTTTAGAACAAACTGGCACACAAACAACGCACTTCTCGGTGATCGATAAAGAAGGCAACAGGGTTGCGGCAACACTCAGCATTAACCTGCCTTTTGGGTCGGGCTTTGTTGTGCCAGGCACAGGCGTGTTGTTGAATAACGAAATGGATGATTTTTCCGCTAAGGCAAAAGTCTCAAATGCCTATGGTTTGACAGGAGGCAAGGCAAATGCCATCGAAGCAGGCAAGCGGCCGCTTTCAAGTATGTCGCCAACATTTATAGAGACGGATGACAGGATCGGTATTTTAGGTACGCCCGGAGGCAGCCGCATCATCAGCATGGTATTGCTCGGCATCCTTGATTTTGCTGATGGTAATTTGCCAGACTCATGGGTTTCTGTGCCACGTTATCATCATCAGTATCTTCCAGATGAAGTTCAATTTGAAAAACAAGCCCTGACTTTTTTAGAACAGCGCGCCCTTAAAAAACTCGGACATGTGTTAAAAGAAAAGGATCGTCGTTACGGAAACATGCAGGCAATCTTATGGGATAAAAAAATAAATAAATTATTTGCGGCCAGTGATCACAGGGGTGAGGGCAAGGCGGTTGTAATTTCAGAATGAAAGGCAAGATATCAGGCTGCCATATTTTTTGGTATCTTGCTTTTGGACGCAGAAGAGAAATAAAAATAGGGGCAAGCTTAAATATAAAAACACTGTATTCTCATTTCCACGGGCATGACGAAAAATAACTCAACTCTAAGTTTAATGAACTACGCCACTCGGTAATTGCTCCTGCATTACTCTACCAGCTACATCCGTGTAGGCATTCTGTGCATCGCTGTTTCTGCGTATTCATGCACCGGTGACATACCGTACATCCTTAAAGTACATAAACTAAGTCAGTAATGGTGCGATAACTAAACTCACAATCGCCATAACGTTAATTAAGATATTCATAGAAGGACCAGAAGTATCCTTAAGCGGGTCTCCCACAGTATCACCAACAACAACAGCTGTGTGTACATCAGAACCCTTGCCGCCTAAGTTTCCTTTTTCAACATACTTCTTGGCGTTGTCCCATGCGCCGCCAGCATTGGCCATAAATAATGCCATCATAACGCAGCAAATTAGTGCACCGCCCAACATCCCGCCAAGCGCTTGTGCACCCAAACCAAAGCCAACAACCACAGGAGCCAATACCGCAAGCGCACCCGGCATGATCATTTTTCTGAGTGCTGCGCGGGTTGCAATATCAATACAACGTGCGGTATCTGGTTTGCCAGTACCTTCCAGCAAACCTGGTATCTCTTTAAACTGACGACGTATCTCTTTTATCATATCAAAGGCTGCATCACCCACCGCAGTCATGGTCATGGCGCTTACCAAGAATGGAAAAATACCGCCAAGGAACATACCGCAAAGTACCATCGGGTCATTAATCTTAAGAATAAAATCAGGATCATACAGCGTGATTTTTTCTATAAAGGCACTTATTAATGCCAAGGCAGCAAGAGCCGCCGCACCAATTGCAAAACCCTTGCCAATCGCCGCGGTCGTGTTCCCTACTTCGTCCAGTGAATCTGTAATCTCGCGTGTAGATTCACCCATCTGCGCCATTTCAGCAATGCCGCCGGCGTTATCAGCAACAGGGCCGTAGGCATCAATCGCCATGGTGATGCCGACGGTTGCCAGCATGCCCACAGCGGCAATGCCGACACCATAAAGCCCAGCGAAATGGCTGGCGGTCAGTATGATGGCGCAGATAGTTAAAACGGGAATCGTCACGGAGTACATGCCCGTTGCCAGCCCGGAAATGATTACAGTTGCCGAACCTGTTTCTCCATCTTTTGCAATCTTGCGAACTGGTGCGCCGCCTGTGAAATACTCAGTGACTAGGCCAATGACAATACCGCCAAGCGCACCAGAGAGCACAGCTACCCAGATGTTGCTTGAGACATTCATCTGTGCAATCAGAATATAAGAGGTGATGATAAATATGACAGATGCGCCCATGGTGCCAAAGCGCAGGGCAATCTCCGGGCTTTTTGCAGAAAAGAGTTTGACAGAAAAGATGCCTATCATGGAGCAAACTAAACCAAGACAAGACAAGGCCAACGGCATGAATGTTAATGTATCGCGACCCACTGAGGTAAGGTCTGCAACAGTGGCACCGCTCATAGTAGCAGCAAGCGCAATGCTTGCAATCATAGCGCCGCAGTAGGATTCAAAAATATCTGAGCCCATACCAGCGACATCACCAACATTATCACCAACATTATCAGCAATAACCCCTGGGTTTCTAGGATCATCTTCAGGGATGCCAGCTTCTAGTTTGCCCACCAAGTCAGCACCAATGTCTGCGCTTTTAGTGAAGATACCACCACCTACACGGGAAAATAATGCGACTGATGATGCGCCCATGGCAAATCCTTCAATGGCGTGAATGGTGTGTGCATCACCTGCAAAGAAATAATAAAGCAAACCAATACCAAACAAACCCATGGCAGCAACAGTAAGCCCCATGATGGAGCCACCAAAGAAGGCGATCTGTAATGCGGCAGCGGCACCTTTATTATTTGCGGCAACTGCTGTTCTCACATTTGCATAGGTTGCGGTATACATACCAAAGTAACCCGCAGTGCCAGAACAAACTGCGCCAAGCAGGAAGGCTGCCGCAGTATTGATGCCAAGCTCAGAGCTTGCAATAGCAACAATACAAATAATGCAAAAAATTGCCAAGCGTGAATATTCGCTTTTCATAAAGACCATAGCGCCAAGGTGAATTTGGTCGCCAATTTCAACAACCTTACCCTCACCAGCAGGCTCAGATTTGACTTTTAAAAAGACCAATACAGCGCAAACAAGACCAAAAATACCTAAGCCTATAGGCAGATGGACAATAGACAACATATAAAACCCCCTACTTTCAATAGAAAGTTAATAATTTTATTAAATACATAATTTCTGATGTTGTATCCTCCAAGTATGAAGATATCTTTAGCACCAAAGCTCAGGATTTATACAGGGATAAGTCTATGCTGTAAAGCCAGCCTATATACACGTCTTACCAATTTATCAAAATTTCTGTATTGAAGATTTACTGTTTATAGGGCTTGCAAGTTTTACCGAAGGACTTGGAATATTTGGGCATTATTTTATTGCGTTTAGCATCTGTGCTACTTCATAAAGTGGCAGACCCATTACCCCTGAATAACTACCTTGTAAATGTTGGATAAAAGCAGCTGCTTTACCTTGTATGGCATAGGCACCGGCCTTACCCAAAGGCTCTTTTGTTGTGCAATATTGTTGTATGTCGGTTTTAGTTAATGGACGAAAATTCACATGGCTGACATTTAGCCTTACTTGTTCGGTTTCTGTAATTAGGGCAACAGCAGTATAAACATGATGTGTTCTGCCTGATAATTGCCCAAGCATTTTCGTTGCATCTTCTTTGGTTTCGGCCTTGCCTAAAATTACATCATCAAGCACCACGCAGGTATCTGCTGCAAGCACAGGTAATTTATTTTGAATGTTTGATTTTCCAGCGCGCGCTTTTTCCAAGGCCATACGTTTAACGTAAATTTTAGCAGGCTCTTTATTGTCCCAAGTTTCATTTATTTCAATATCAACTACATTAAATTCAATGCTGAGCTGTTCGAGGAGTTGTTTTCTGCGCGGCGAACTTGAGGCGAGATTCACTTTCATTTTTTATATTTTGGTAAGTTTTAATAGGCGTTTATTTTAACATGGGTTTTGCCTGATGGTTGTGGATTGCAGATAAACCTTAGTCGGTTACACTGTCAAGGCTTTTACTCATTTCTAAAAGCGTTGTGGATTGCAGATAAACCTTAGTCGGTTACACTGCGATACTGATATCTACAGTCGGCTCCATGTTGTGGATTGCAGATAAACCTTAGTCGGTTACACTTGTTATAACGGAAATTGAATCCAAAGCACAAGTTGTGGATTGCAGATAAACCTTAGTCGGTTACACTCATCAAAGGAATTTCAATGGCTTGATATGTTGTGGATTGCAGATAAACCTTAGTCGGTTACACTCATTTTGCCCAGGTCTTGTTGTGGATTGCAGATAAACCTTAGTCGGTTACACTCAAGCCAAACAAATTACTCCGTTCCCCGTTGTGGGATTGCAGATAAACCTTAGTCGGTTACACTTATCATGACGATCAGCCGTATAACTACGATAAAGGTTGTGGATTGCAGATAAACCTTAGTCGGTTACACTCGATTACAAGCGTTATCATATCCTCGTTTGACAAGTTGTGGATTGCAGATAAACCTTAGTCGGTTACACTAACGCCATATCTTGCCTACAAAGTTGCACCTTAGTTGTGGATTGCAGATAAACCTTAGTCGGTTACACTAGTTATGCCGACATTCGATGCTCAACGGATGTTGTGGATTGCAGATAAACCTTAGTCGGTTACACTAAACCTCATAAGTTGCAAGACATCCACTACTCGCACGACTTAGTTGTGGATTGCAGATAAACCTTAGTCGGTTACACTTTTTAGGGTACTTTTAATGGCTAACAGAGCCGCTAGTTGTGGATTGCAGATAAACCTTAGTCGGTTACACTGATTGTAACACGCAGCCTTATATGCAGTTGTGGATTGCAGATAAACCTTAGTCGGTTACACTTAATCTATTTAAAAACAATAAACCGTTGTGGATTGCAGATAAACCTTAGTCGGTTACACTAAAGTGTGACGTACATATGCTGGAAATTGTGGTTGTGGATTGCAGATAAACCTTAGTCGGTTACACTTTGACTTATAAAAGTTATAGCATTATAAGTTGTGGATTGCAGATAAACCTTAGTCGGTTACACTATTTTCAACCCGAGGTAAGACAAGTTGTGGATTGCAGATAAACCTTAGTCGGTTACACTTATTAATAGTGCAAGCGCTGACATTTGCCGTTGTGGATTGCAGATAAACCTTAGTCGGTTACACTTAATCGACTCGATAAAGGCTATACTAAGTGAGGTTGTGGATTGCAGATAAACCTTAGTCGGTTACACTACTCCAGGCATAGGCTCATGTAAAATAGGCATATAAGTTGTGGATTGCAGATAAACCTTAGTCGGTTACACTTAAGATCGCATTCCGTCAAAATCGCAGGGATGTTGTGGATTGCAGATAAACCTTAGTCGGTTACACTCTTGGAATAATTTACAAAATAAACCTATCGGTTACACTTTTATGCATTATTCCAGTTGTGGATTGCAGATAAACCTTAGTCGGTTACACTCCAATACGAGCTTTGGGCACAGAGTGACAGGTTGTGGATTGCAGATAAACCTTAGTCGGTTACACTCAACTACGCAACTACAATCAACTACAACTTGTTGTGGATTGCAGATAAACCTTAGTCGGTTACACTCAGCAAGGCACATCAACAAGCTCATACGCCTGTTGTGGATTGCAGATAAACCTTAGTCGGTTACACTATATATTTAAATGGTTACACTGTTGCTAACGCTCGCCGCCATTCCTGTTGTGGATTGCAGATAAACCTTAGTCGGTTACACTACGTTATGAACGTAGCAAACTAGTTATACCACGCCTGTTGTGGATTGCAGATAAACCTTAGTCGGTTACACTTGGCGTAGGCTCATTAAAAACAATAGGGTATACACAGTTGTGGATTGCAGATAAACCTTAGTCGGTTACACTTGCCCATGAACATTACGCCTCTTGAGCCATAGCAGTTGTGGATTGCAGATAAACCTTAGTCGGTTACACTACAACGTGAACGTTGAATCCTTGATGGGCATCGTTGTGGATTGCAGATAAACCTTAGTCGGTTACACTATCACAAAATAAATTATAGGTTTTGCATTATAGTTGTGGATTGCAGATAAACCTTAGTCGGTTACACTATTTAATTTTTCAATTACATGACCAATTTATAGGTTGTGGATTGCAGATAAACCTTAGTCGGTTACACTCAGGCATAGAGATAATCCAGTTGTGGATTGCAGATAAACCTTAGTCGGTTACACTTAAATATTAAGCATGTTGAGATTTAGCTTGTGGATTGCAGATAAACCTTAGTCGGTTACACTCACGGTTAAAACGATTATCATAGTCGAGTTGTGGATTGCAGATAAACCTTAGTCGGTTACACTAACTCGCCGAGATTGGCAAATCAGACACTTTGTGGATTGCAGATAAACCTTAGTCGGTTACACTCAAAGTGCACCGATGTCAACTTGTTGTTGTGGATTGCAGATAAACCTTAGTCGGTTACACTTTCTCGCCGAAGACCTCTCGTTGTGGATTGCAGATAAACCTTAGTCGGTTACACTATCCGCCTATTATGCTGGCGGAGCAGGTGTTGTGGATTGCAGATAAACCTTAGTCGGTTACACTATCTTGCAAGTAAGTTGTTGATTTAAGGCATAAATATAAGTTTATTTCTTCAGAAAAACTGAAGTTGCAGGGGTGCTGTTTCTGTTGGTATGCGCTTTTTTCCATAAAAAACCTCTATTTTTCCGAATTGTTTGTCGGTGATTTTGATGATACGCACTTCGCCATCATCAGGAAGCTGTCCTTTTACTCTGTTTGCATGAACCTGTGCATTCTCATCGCTGCTGCTGTGGCGCATATATACTGAATATTGCATCATTGTAAAGCCATCTTGCAATAAACACTTTCTGAATCGAGTATATTCTTTTCGAGTTGTTTTGGTATCTGTTGGTAAATCAAATAATACGATGATCCACATTGTTTGCAGCCCACCAAATGTCATATATAAGCTCTTTTTTCCAGTTCGGGGTAAACCAAGCTTTTTTTCTCTTTTGTATAACAACGCCTCAAATCAGCCATAAAATAATGTGTTGCCACTGTAAATGGCATTTTTTTATCAGCATAGACAACCGTTGCATTTAATAATGCCAGCAGGGTTTGTTTATTTTGTTGATTAATTTCTGTTTGCTGATTTTTAGCCATATGATAGACATGCCAATCTACCCAAGGTCTAAATGGCTCCATTAGGTCATCTGCCAAACACAAGGCGTTGTATTGATTTTTATGAAACAAACCTAAAGTTGGATGTAATCCAGCGCTGCATATGCTTCTGGCTATCATTGCGCGCACAATAGAATAACCATAATTAAGCAGACTGTTGATTCCATCCATATTAATATTTCGTCTGAAGTTATTGCCAAATAATAATTTCCAATATGCTTGTGCAGCAACTGCTTCGCAGTTACCGTTATCATTCGTTTTTACTTGTCTCATCAAATAATTTAACCGCGTTGCATTTTTATTCAGTAATGAGAGTGTTATCGCTTGTTGCTTAATTTTTTGTTGCACAATTTGTTTCCATAATCTTTTACGTACAGGCTCGGTGATGTTCAATTGTTGTTTGAGAATTTTATTATGCAAGGTATTGGATTCTGCAATAGGCAGAATGACTGAGTAAGGTAAGTGTTTTTCATCACAAAAAATTATAACAACCTTATTCTTTTGGCAGGCGATAATAAGCTGTTGTGTAAAAACAATCGCTGGGTGCTGTAATATTAAAACGCCCAAGTCTTCTATGGGGATTTGTCCCACCGTTTCATTTTGCTTATCAATATATAATTGCTGGTGTTTTAAATGAAGGTATGCAGCATCGCTAATATCAATGATGCGTTTGATCATCTGTAAATATTCCTATGACATTGATGCAATGTTTTTTCAATTTATACTGATCAGACATTAGTGTAGTCACAGATTTTAATAGCTTCTTGTCCTTGGGTATTTCTGTTGCTTTATGTGCATCTGTATGCAGTGTAATCTGTATTCTGATTGTTATCTTTCTTTAGTTTTTGCACTTTATAAAATTCTCTTTCGTTGTCATTTTTCTCAATACTCACCAAGTCATTAATATGCAAAGCCATAATAAATTTCCAGTCATCACCATGGTCAATTTTAATAATATCTTCTCGTATAATTCTTCTTTTTATTGCGGATTTTGTGCCTGTCATTGCACGTCTATGGGCTTCCATCATAGTAACAAATTCACCTTTGTATTTTCCTGTTGCTTTATGCTTGATAATTTCAACATGATGCGTATTGCCATACGACATCCATCTGAATATCTTGCCAGACTTATCTTTCACCCCAAATTTCTTTTGGCTTAAAATATCTTCGGCTATTTTGTTTTTGGTGACTTTAACTTCAGATTGTAATATTCGAACTCGTTTGATGGGTGTTTTGCCATCTTTGTGATACACAGTGACGCCATCAGCAAAGGCCTTTTTCGGATCTCCTGCATAATCATCCAAGTGTGCTTGAACCAATTCTTTTATTGTTTCATCCACAATCTTTTTAGTGTTTGTAAATTCAGGTGAGAGATTTTCTCGGCATACCAAACCACCATGTTTTTGGATAAAGTCTGCGCCTGTTTCCTCATGAAGACCGCCTGATAATTTACGTTGTGGCGCATGAGAGACAATCAGGTGTTTTATGTGTTCGTCTAATTCATTTCTAAAATCAGGATATGGCGGTGTGATCTTGAGCTTGTCACGCTGAATCTGCGCCACTGCGTTTTGATACAGACTTCTGGATGTAGCAGCAATCACAGCGGCATCTATGGCATGATGTCTGTGGTCGGCACGGTCTTTCTTGTCTGTTTCACCGATTAAGTCATTTAAGCCCCATTGGTGACGAATTTGCGAAACCACATAGCCTTTGGTTACCGAAACATCACAAGCTAATTGCTTGACATATTCCAAGGCAAGCCTGGCAATATAACGTGTATCATTGAGTTGCGATGAAGTAAAATCACGGTTTTGTAGGTCTGCTTTGGTTTGGCGAAAACGTTTTACTTTGCTGTCTAGACCTTTCCATTTACTGATTGCATGAGTTATTTGATTCCATTTTTCTTTGTTACCGCCCCAAGCATCTATAGGTGTTCTATCCTTTTTATTTCGATTTTCTTTTGTAAAGCACAGCACCTTATTCATATAAGAATTATCGCGCGATATTTTAAAGGGAAGAATATGGTCTATCTCAACCTCAGCAGTAAATACAGCATTTAACGAGATAGATTGTGTGCTGTATGCACACAAGCGGCTTTGTTCTTCCCATAGGCGATATTTTATTTTATCGTCATGACTTGGATATTGACCTAGGTTCAAACTTCTATAAGCATCTACTGCCTTTTCATTGGCTTTTTTATTTTTATTTTGTTTTGCTTCATTTTCTTTATACCGCTTGGTATTCATCTCCAAGTCTCTAGCCATTTCAACACGAATCGTATCGGGCTTGCCGTATTGTTTTATAATAGCATTAACAACACGTTTTAATTCATGTAATCCACGATTAACAATTGGATTGGATGTTGCAGGAGGTGCGCCTAGTTTTTCTTGTGTGGTAATTTCCTTTACCTCATAATCATAGCCTGCTTTTTTTCTTGCATCACTATAGATCAATCCCTGTTCTAAGTAAGGTAATAGTTTATTGATTGCTTTGAGCGAATGATTAGCGTGTGATGGTTCAAATTCCAATAGACATAATTGAACCGCTTGGTGTACATCAAGGTTCCAGTGTGTACATAATCTTTTCTTAAGGGCTGATTTTTTCTTGATTGATAATAAATCTTCAAGCAGTGCTTTTTGTTGTTCATCAGAAAAATTATCCCACGATTCGCCTAATATTGTACGAATCTCACAGGCAGTGATATTACCTTTAAGGTTTTTAGCTTCTAGATTAAATTTAGTTTTGCTTTTTAAGCCTAATATTTTTTTAAGTTCAGTTAGTTTTATTTTTCCGTTATGCTCAAAATATTGAATAAGCTTCTGTTTATTTTCTTTAGTTATACTTATCCATTGTTCTGTTTCACTTTCAAAATATTGTAGATTATTTATATCTTGCAGATAACGAAAACGCTGTGCTTCTAATCTTGCCATGGCTGCACGGTTATTTTTTAGTTCAAGGGAACATTTCCCCACTCTATCTTTTTTTAGTTTCAGTGGTCTTTGGTAAAAAATAATTTGTTTAATGCCTTGTTTAATGCCTTTTTCAGGCATGAAATCATCTGGCAGATGTGAGAAATATTGGCTTTGTTGCTGCCATATTTTCTCTAGTTCGTCTTGGTACATTTTCCTGTCAGTTCTAAGATGTCCGCCATCATGACCGCGGTTTCTTTTGCATGATCCTTTGGCAAGATGATATAAATATTCTCCTAGGGTTCTTGCGTTAGCCTTTATCATATCTTCTCTTAACTTGGCTATATCCGCCTTGAATGATTCTTCTTCTTTGCCTTCTTTATCTTTTTTATCTTTTACAGGTTTGTCATCTAACTCGTTTAAATAGGGAATTGTATCTGGGTCGTCTACCAAATCACCTGCTAATTGTTTTTTGGTGCTTAAAAAGCCACGTCGTGCAACAAAATGTAACAGCACCCGTCCAAATTCATGGGGTGATAATTTTGAATCTAAGGCCTTAGCCCTAAGCTCGTATGGGTCGCCCAGTTTATTTAAGAGTACCTCAGGTTGTGTATGACTTTGCAGTTCATTAGGCAATAGATTTAAATGCACTAAATAATTTAACATCCGCTGTTTACGCCTGGCGCGCCGCTGTAATACGCGCCTGCCTAGTCGGCTCTGTCTTCTTTTTACATTTTTTGGTGTTGGTGTTTTATCCTGCACCGCTTTGGTAAATATACGGCTGCCTAAGCCGATGATCTTGCTTGCTTCGCCGCTCGTCTCTTCAAGCAATGCCCAGCCTAAAGAATTGCTGCCTAAATCTAAACCTAAAATTTTCTTGCTCATATCAGTTCCTTAGTGTAACCTCAGTACCTTAAGTGTAACCGACTAAGGCTTATTGATTTGCTTTTCATACCAATGAAATTGTTATTTCGTAGGCTACGCCTTTAGGCGACCAAGCCCTCCCAGCGGGGGCTTTTTTATTGTTGTCTATTATTATAACGCCCATTTCATCAGATTCACATCAAACACTACACCCTTAGTCTAGCCTTGTTGTGTACTTGGATACGGCGGTTGATGATTACTGTTGGCTTAAAATTGTCGTAGTATCTCTGCCCAATAATATTGCAGGTTGGCGAATGCCTGTTGGGTAAAGGTAGATTGTTGTTCACACCCTGCTATGGTGGTGTACGCTTGTTCGTTTGGCTCGAAGTTAATATCTTGGGCGGTGAACTGCCGAGTGCCTTTCATATGCCAATGGCGCATGCGTCCGTGGTCGTATTTAATCATCTCGTATCCAGTGACCACGCGATGACCCTCGCAATATCCTGCGCTGAGACGACCATCTGCATCTCTATTATCACAGTGCAGTGCCCGCCCAGTCCAAATCACCAAAAATTGATCTTCTGCCACCCATAGTTGTTGTACCCAGTTGGGGATGTTGCGTTGCAGCATGACCGACATCCCCGGGAACTGAATGCCTTGCTCGGAGACGCTGTAGGCAAATATGGCGGGCTTCTCGCCATCTTCACAGCGCATGTAGACGGTATCTTTAGTCCAGCCCCATGACGGAGCACAGCCAGCCAGAAACGACAAAGATAAAAGGCAAGCGGTGGCATTAAGGATGCTGCCGAGGCGACTCGCACGAGTCCGACTGTGGTGTGGTTCTATTTTATAAGTATTCACATCAAACGCTCTGATAACTTGTTAATGAATTCCCGTGAATGAATTAATGAATAGCTTTTTTAGTAGTGTTTGAATCATCTGTGAACGACCAGAGTTTTTCTAGCTTATAATATGCGCGAGTTTCTGGATGCATAATGTGTACGATAATATCGCCAAGGTCAACCAATATCCATTCGCCGTATTGCTTGCCTTCTAAGCCGTAAGGCGGAACCTTATTCTTTTTTGTTTTTTCAACGAGTTTTTCAGCGATAGACGTGACTTGTTTTCTGGAAGTGCCGCTGGCTATAATCATTAAATCAGCAAACGAGGCGATGTTTCTTATATCAAGCATATGAATATCCGTGGCTTTGTTGTCTTTTAGTGTTTTTATAATTAATTCAGAGAGCTTTTCTAATTTCATATTTTCTTATTATATAAATGGTGGGTGTGAATAAAGTCTAATACTTTATCGGGCAGTAATGATTTTGCGTTTGAGTTTGATTCGGTTTGAAAATTATTTTTTATTTGTGTTGATGAGATATCAAGCATGGGAATATCCGGTTTGATAATGCATCCTGAGTCTTTACTATGCAGGTCTGCTACAGACTCTGTGATAAAGCTATCCATAAATTTTCTTACCTCAATATTATCTATTTCATTACTACTGCCTAGGCGATTGGCGATAGCGATATGCGCATAGTCTATTATGGATTGCCATTTATGCCAGTTATTTAATGTTTTGAAATTATCCATGCCGATGATTATACAAAGCGGTGTGTTGCCGATGCGCTTTCGCAGCAGTTTCAAGATATCAATAGTATATGAAATTTCATGCCTTTGTAGCTCACAATCATCAACCTTCAAAGCCGCATGGTGTTTTGTGGCAAGTTTTAGCATTTTTAATCGTTGTTTGGAAGATGCTAGTGGTAAAGTGCGATGTGCTGGTTTGTTTACAGGAATAAAGCGAAGCTCGGCAAGATTTAGCTGTTTAAGAAATGTTGTCGCTAAGTGCAAGTGTCCATTGTGTACTGGATCAAAACTACCGCCCAAAATACCAATAGGCTGAGTCATGATTTAACGATTAATAAATTCTTATTCTCGAATATGACCATCACCAAGGACTATATATTTTTGTGAGGTTAAACCTTCTAAGCCAACAGGACCGCGCGCATGAAATTTATCAGTGCTGATGCCGATTTCAGCACCTAGACCATATTCGAAACCATCTGCAAAGCGCGATGATGCGTTCACCATGACCGAAGAAGAATCAACCTCGCGGAGAAATCTGTCTGCATTATTTTTATCTTCGGTGACAATTACATCTGTGTGATCCGATCCATATTTATCTATATGATCCATGGCTTCTTGCAGTCCGCTAATAATACGCAATGACATAATAGGCGCTAGATATTCTGTGTGGTAATCTTCATCTGTTGCTTGTTTTATTTCAGGCAAGATTTTTTTTGACTTGTCACAACCTCTTATTTCCACGCCAGCTTCTTTGTACATAGGTGCAAGTTTTTTTAATACAGGGTCAGCAATAGCTTCTGCGACCAGCAAACATTCCATAGTATTGCATGTTCCATATCGTTGGGTTTTGGCGTTGTAAGCAATTTTTATTGCCTTGTCTATATCAGCATGATCATCAATATAGACATGACAGATACCATCAAGATGTTTAATTACAGGCATACGCGCCTCTTTGCTGACGCGTTCTATTAAACCCTTGCCGCCGCGCGGGATAATGACATCAATATATTCAGGCATCTTGAGTAACTCACCGACTGCAGCGCGATCCGTTGTTTCAATGACCTGTGCGGCCGCTTTAGGTAAGCCACAGGCTTGCAATCCTTTTTGGATGCCAGAAGCAATCGCCTGATTTGAATTGGCTGCTTCTGAGCCTCCGCGTAAAATGGTGGCATTACCAGATTTAAGACAAAGCGCGGCAGCATCTACAGTGACATTAGGGCGTGATTCATAAATGATACCGATAACCCCCAGAGGTACGCGCATACGTCCGACTTTTATCCCAGAAGGCATTTCTTCCATGGGCGAAATCTTGCCAATAGTATCAGGCAGTTGAGCCACCTGACGCAGCCCTTCTGCCATGGCTTTTATCCGATCTTGGGTTAGTTGCAGTCGGTCAAGCAGGGCATCATCCAAGCAATTGGCCTTGCCTGCTGCAATATCCAGCGCATTGGCTGCAAGCAGTTCGGTTTGCGACTCAATAATCAAGTCGGCAATCTTTGCCAGCGCATTATTTTTTGTAGCGGTATCTGTTTTCGCCATGATGCGAGAAGCTGTTTTGGCTCGTTTACCTACATCGTGTATGTATTCTTTAATATTCATCCTCTTAAAGTATGGTTATGAAGGTTTAATTTTTATGCTACGCATTTAAAGTATTTATATTATGTCCTGAAAAAGCTAACAATAAACTCAACATGGCATCCCAAGCCGTATGTTTTTCTGCGCTTTTTATTGTTCTGTCTAGTGCATTCGCCTGCTTTAATAATGCATATAATTCTTTCATGTCATGTCTTTGTAAGATGGATTTAATGGCTTGTTTGCGTTTGTTGTCCCAAATTCTATACTCGGCAAATAATTTATCCAGCATAACACCGCAGCTTAGATGATAGCCCATGCTGCACAGTCGTCTATAATCCCACATCAATGCACCATAAATCGCCATCGGATCCAAGCCTTCACTTTTAAGCCCTTCTAATATTCTAAACATACGTTTTGGTTCATTTGCATAAGCACATTCAATAAGCCCGAAGACATCAAAACGCGCGCTATCAGTGATAGCAGGGATAACGTCATCAATTGTGATTTCATTATTATCTACAAGTATACAAAGTTTGTTAATTTCCTGATTGGCAGCGAGCATATTGCCTTCAACATGATCAGCAATCAGCCGCGCTGCATCTGTCGTAATTTTCTTGCCAAGTTTTTTTATGCGTTGTTGAATCCATGTTGGTAATTTTTCTGCATCAATTGGCCATACTTGCGCTGTTACACCAATGTTATCAAGAGATTTATACCACTTGCTTTTTTGAACTTGTTTTTTAAGACTATTACAGGTGATTAACAAAACATTTTCGTTTGTCAGATGTTCGGCGTATTCAATAAGCACCTTCGCGCCACCGAGCCCTGGCTTGTTTGCACCCATGCGTAATTCAATAAGCCGCCTACTGGCAAACAACGACATTTTTGCGTTTTCTTCAATCAATATGTTCCAGTCAAAGTGGGCGGCGACATCAAGAACAATGCGTTCTTCTATACCTGCTTCTCTGGCTTTACTGCGGATGAAATCCGTGGCTTCGTTGAGTTGTAGTGGCTCGTCACCGCTTATAAGGTAAACAGGGGAAAGTCCTTTGCGGTCAATTATGTCAGGTAATTGTTCTATTCTCACTTGCATTATTGAATGACAAACCTGAGCCGCCTCAGAACAGTTGCTGCTGCCTGTTTGGCAATGTCTTTTTTTAGTATTGATTTTTCTTCGTTTTTACCCAAGACAGTATTACGAAATGAAAAATCACGTGATGCTGAAATAGGAGCACGTATAGTTATTTTCTCATCATCTCGCTTGGTAATTTTGAGTTGGGCAGCATATGATATTTCGTATTCTATTGCCTTGCCAGAGCTTGCCGAGACAGATAAAACTCTTGTTTCAAAAGACTCATTGCTTAAGGTGACGACATAATCTGCACCTGAGGAATTTTTGATAAGTTTTACACCAGTGCCTAATAACTGCTGTTTTACCTCGGCAGCAAGTATATTGGCATTTGAAGATTGAACATAAATATTTGCGTTTTGTAGTGCTTGCAGGTTCGTACCCTTGAGTTGGAAACCACAGGCATTGAGCCACGCCAATAGGAATACAAGATTTAAGATAGCGACTCTACTAAATACACCCCCAAATAGAATCTTGTTTAATGGTTTTATTGCTGGTTTCATTAATGGTGTTTTCTTATAAGAAATTTGCAGGCTGCATTCTATATAATTTTGTGCACAGGGTAATTTGTGCACAGACATAGCTTATTATGAAACGACAATATTCACTAGCCGTCTAGGCACAACAATAACCTTTTGAATTTTTTTGCCAGCAATAAATCTTTGCACCTTCTCATCAGCAATGGCAGTTTCTTCAATTTGTTTATTGTCCGTTCCTGTGGCAACGGTAATTTTTGTCCGCAATTTACCGTTTACCTGAACTATAAGCTGTAATTCATTTTGTACAAGTGCGTCAGCGTCAATCTTTGGCCAAGGTGCATTTATCACTGATTGTGTGTGTCCAAATTTTTGCCATAAGGCATCGGTAATGTGCGGAACAATCGGAGATAAGAGTAAAATAGATATTTCCAAGCCTTCATGCATGATAGCTCGGTCATTATCAGATTTATCTTTTGCTTGAGACAGGGTATTGCTTAATTCCATGACAGCAGCAATTGCGGTATTAAATGTATAGCGCCGTCCAATATCATCATTTACCTTGCTGATAGTGGTATGAATCTTAAGGCGTAATTTTTGTTGCGCATTTGTCAATTCGTCCTTTTTTAATTCAGGAATGTTGTTTGACTGAAGGTGCGTAAGCGATAGTTTCCAGAGTCTTTTAAGAAAACGGTGTGCGCCTTCAACCCCGGCATCAGACCATTCCAGCGTCTGTTCAGGCGGGGCGGCAAACATAGTGTAAAGACGAACAGTATCGGCACCATAACGATCGATAAGGCTCTGTGGATCCATACCGTTATTTTTTGATTTGGACATTTTTTCTATGTTGCCAATGGATACCTCATGCCCGTCCGCCTGTAATATCGCCCGTGTAGCGCCACTTTTATCATCATGTTTGAGCGTTACATCAGACGGATTAAACCAGTCTTTAGAGCCATCGTCATTAATGCGGTAATAGGTTTCAGCAACTACCATGCCTTGTGTCAGCAATTTGCTGAAAGGCTCGTCATTTTCTATTAACCCTTCGTCCCTCATGAGCTTATTAAAAAAACGTGCATAAAGTAAATGTAAGATGGCGTGTTCTATACCGCCAATGTATTGATCAACGGGCAGCCAGTATTTAGCTCGCTCATCAAGCATAGACTCGGTAGCATCAGGACAGCAATAGCGAGCGTAATACCAACTAGATTCAAAAAAAGTATCAAAGGTATCTGTTTCGCGTGTGTCACCATTATCAAGATTATAAAACGTCGGTATTCTTTTAAGCGGTGAACCTTGACCATTAACAACAATATCTTCAGGAAGACGAATAGGAAATTCAGAAGCTGTTTTTATATTATTCTGTGCATCTATAATGATCGGAATGGGACAGCCCCAATAGCGTTGCCTAGAAACGCCCCAATCACGTAGTCGGTAGTTAATTTGTTTTTCGCCTTTACCCTGTTTTTTTAGCAAGTCTGCTACCGCATTAAAGGCTGCCTCTGAACTTAGACCATCAAAGGGTTCAGAGTTTTTTAGTATACCTTTTTCAAGGTATGCCTCTTTTTCAATACTACAATCAGAGCCGTCAATGCTAAAAATAACTTGTTTGCGCTTAATGCCATATTTTTCAGCGAATTCCCAATCACGCTGATCATGACCTGGAACAGCCATCACCGCACCAGTGCCATAGCTCATGAGCACGAAATTTGCGACATAAAGCGGCACAGATTCACCGCTTACTGGGTGAATGACATTGATATCCAGAGAAAGGCCTTTCTTTTCCATGGTTTCCATTTCTGCCTCAGTGACACCGCACTTTTTGCATTCTTCTATGAAGGCTGCCAATTTTGCATCGGATTTGGCTTTTTGCAGGCTAAGCGGGTGTTCAGCTGCAACAGCAACATAGGTGACACCCATTAATGTATCAGGGCGCGTGGTATAGATACCGATCTTTTCTGTAGCACCCTCAAGCTGAAAATCTATGTGTACACCTTCGGAACGGCCAATCCAGTTCCTCTGTTGTGTCAGAACACGATCTGGCCAGCCCGGCAGTTTATCCAGATCATCCAGTAATTCCTGTGCATAGTCTGTGATTCTAAGAAACCATTGTTCAATGTTGCGTTGTTCTACAATTGCCCCTGAGCGCCAACCCTTGCCGTTGATGACTTGTTCATTGGCCAGAACAGTTTGGTCTACAGGATCCCAGTTCACTGTGGCTTGTTTACGATAAGCAAGACCTTTATCCACCAAGCGGGTGAATAACCATTGTTCCCATTTATAATAATCCGGATCGCAGGTGGCCAGTTCACGATCCCAGTCATAGGCAAAACCTAGGCGTTGTAACTGTGCTTTCATGTATTCGATATTTAAACGCGTCCATTTAGCAGGGGGCATGCCACTTTGAATCGCAGCATTTTCTGCGGGTAAGCCAAAGGCATCCCATCCCATCGGCTGCATGACATTTTTACCTTGCATACGTTGATAACGAGAGATGACATCGCCGATGGTGTAATTTCTGACATGTCCCATATGCAGCTTGCCACTGGGGTAGGGAAACATAGACAGACAATAGAATTTTTCTTTGGAAGCGTCTTCTGTAGCCTTAAAGGCCTGAGTGTTTTCCCAGTTTAACTGAGCGGCTGTTTCTATAGTTGCAGGATCGTAATGCTGGTCCATGTGTAAAAATATTCTTGGGCTTATTATAAAGCGCTAAGGATACAGTAGGGCACATGGTACTAACAAGGTAAGCGTTAGAGAATACCCAAATGAATATTGGCTAAATCTTGCCCATGCCTTTGTTTTTAAATCTGAGCACTCGGAAAAATATTGCATCAAATATATTGCCTTTACGACCAATATTATAGATAAGCCAATCTATTGCCCCATTAGTATCACTACCAACATCAACCTTAGATAACCTCCTATGGTATGGCTCATCCTTTCTTATGCGCTCAACGGCTCTGTCTATTATGCCTTGCCCTGTTTCTTCCCGACCTAAAAAGTGTAACCCACTGCCTACTAATGTTTTTAATCCTTCAGCCCCAGCCTTAAATCCTTTACCAAGTAATTTTAACCCTCCGGGTTCTCTAATACCTTTGATATATTTACCAAACGAAGCGGGTGTTACCGATTGCCAATCAGTTATTCCAGTGGGTATAGGTTCTGGACTACTTGGAGGGTTGTATAGTTTATCTAATGATTCTAAAGCAGCACTGGCATTATCCCTGTCAAACATAGCTCCATTAACAAACACCTTATTAGTAGCAGGACTGAATAAAACAGTAGCTACATCATTACTTGGACTGATTGGACTTATACTACTGGGGCGGGTATCACTAAATAAATTGGACTCTACTACATCATAATCAGTAGAGTAAAATTCTTCACTATTATTAAAAAGCCCTGCAGTCGGAGCAAAAGCATTTTGTGTATGTAACAGTGCTGGGATTAAAAGACAGGAAACGAGCAGTATCTTTTTTAATATTTTCATGTGAATTCTTATAAATCATAATTATAAAAAAGCCCCCTGTTTAGAGGAGGCCATCTTTAAATTAAGATTAAATTTTTTAAGATTAAAATCTATAAAATACTAAAACTTATTTATTATCACCCATCATTCATATCTTTCATAATATCTTTCATAATATCTTCAGGTATACCTTCAGGCATATCTTCAGATATATCATGTGTAATTTCTAGGTTCTCTAGGATTTCTAGGTTTTTTTCTAGGACTGATGATCCTATACCGCTCACTTCTGTGAGTTCTTCTGTAGATTTGAAGAGACCATTTTTTTCGCGATAAGCAATGATTGCCTCCGCACGTTTTTCGCCAACGCCTTTCAGTAACATCAAAGATTCTTTATCAGCAGTATTGATATTAACTGTCTCAGCAAACAACAGTGCTGGGATTAAAAGACAGGAAACGAGCAGTATCTTTTTTAATATTTTCATGTGAATTCTCCTAAATTATTAATTACAAATAAAGCCCTATATCACCACAAATTTTATAACTGATTCGATTCTGTTAGTCAAACTAAAAAAGCTTAAGTTTCTGTATTTATACAATAAAGAATCAATATGCATAATTTACTGGACTTTAGAAGAGGAAGAAGTTGTTAAAATTTTACAAGCTACAGACACACTATCAAATGACAGTTGATTCCATGGGTTAATAAAATCTCATTAACGCCAATATCTTATATTAATATCATTGCGGTTACTGACCAGACAAGCTGTGTAATTATCCCCGACATGGAGGCTTTGTGCAAACCATGTTTCTGAGCTTGGTTTGTGTAGATTTATACGTGAATTCTGAATTTCCGGGTAAACAGTGACATCAAATTTATCTAAGCCATAAGAAATGCCATCACCTATAGCTTTTATAAACGCTTCTTTACGTGTCCAACATGCACAAAATGCTTTTGCTCTGATCGTTTCTGATAGTGTGTTAAATTCACTTTGCTCTGCTTGTGAAAAAAAGCGTGTCGTTAATGCCAAATGATCTGATTCATGGTTAATTTTTTCTATGTCGATGCCAAGGCTATGTTTCTGAGTAATTGCGATAAGCGCGAGATCATGTGAATGAGAAACATTGAATGTAATATCAGAAAATCGCGTATGGTTAATTAAAACAGGCTTCCCATGTTTGAGATATTCAAATACAAAATCTTCTGGATTGGTGTTTGTAAACAAACTAAGTCGTTGTCGTAAATATCCTCTGGTAATAATGTATTGTTGTTTTTTATCTTCAAGTTTAAGTTTATTTGCGCGCATACGTTCATCTTGTGAAAGTATGGAATAAAAATTATTAATATCAGTTAATAATTTTTTTATATCGCAAAACCAAACATCAACGTAATCTTTGTATAGGCTCAATGTATCTGGTGTTTTTTGCCAAGTATTTTGCCAAGCGTTGTTCATGAAAAAAGATTTCTCATTAAACAAAAACCAGACATATCTATTTTCCTAATGATGTCTTTAATATTTCCATGCCTTGGTTAACGCTAACTTTAGCCTGATAAGAAAAATCATTTTTTGCTGCACTCAGGTCATACCAGTGTGCACAGGAAAGTTGTTTGGCTACAAAGCGGGTCATTATTGGCTCACCTTTTAGCTTAAGGTTCTTGTAGATAAACTCTAATATTATGCCAAGCGTGTAGGCTAATCGAGTTGGGATAGTTTTAGTTACTGGCGGTAGTTTAGCCGCAGCCAATATTTTATTAATCAATTCTGCCATCGGCAGTGGTTCACCATTACTAATAAAATAAGCCTTTCCAGCACAAACACAGTCAGGTGCTAAAGCTTCTGCTGCAAGGATATGTGCTAATGCCGCGTTATCAATATAAGTAGAATCTACCAGATTATTTTGTTTGCCTATCAGGCACAAATGTCCAGCCTTGGCACGGGTTATAATTCTTGGGACTAGATGCGGATCCCCTGGACCCCAGATTAAATGAGGTCTTAGCGCTACTGTCGCCAGTGATTTATCGTTTGCTTTAAGCACCATTTGTTCAGCCAGCGCTTTGGTCTCTTGGTAGGCTGTGGGGAAATAATCGGGGTAAGGTACGGACTCATTAATATTTTCTTCATCATCTCCTGTAAAAACAATGCTGGGCGAACTGGTATAAATTAATTTCTGAATATTGTGCATTCTGCAGGCGGCGATAATATTTTTTGTTCCCGTGACATTGCATTGGTAATAATCTTTGTAATTACCCCAAACACCAGTCTTGGCAGCAACATGGAATATTGTGTCGCAGTCTTTCGCAGCATTTATGACAGTGGTTTCATCGCTTAAATCGCCGCGTATAGTTTCTATGCCCAGTTTTTTCAGGTAAAGACAGTCGCTTCTTTGCAGGCTACAGATGGACACATCTTTATTAAGCAGCAATTTAGCAATGCTCGATCCTAGGAAGCCTCCGCCCCCTGTAAGCAGTACTTTTTTCATATGAGCTTTTTTCTCGTAATTTCTTGTTTGGCCCAAACAGACAATTTTTCACGACCTATTTTTGCATTATGACGGATATCGACGGGGAAAGCGGGATGAAACAAGATGTGTTTGATAGTTTTTGTTTGTTCAAACTTACTGCCAAGTTCTAACAATTCAGTCGCAATAATTTTTTTATCAGCTTTTTTAGCAAGCTGTTGTAGCTCAACACAGATTACGGGGGTGATTTTGCCATCATTATTGATACCAACTAGCGCAGTACGAAATACTTTCATATGGGTATTGAAGATGCCTTCACAAGGAGTAGTAAATAAAGTTTCTTTATTTGTGATAACGCGTTGACTCAAGCGACCGCAAAACCATAAGCGACCCTGTTTGTCCAGATAAGCAGCATCTCCCATGCGATGATAAAAGCCGCCTGCCGGATCAATGATCTTTGCTAGTTCTGTTGCGCGCGAACGCCCATAATAAGCCTTTGTTACCTGAGGTCCTTTGACAGCGATTTCACCAATGACGTTGTCTTTAAGGATAAGAACATCTTGCCAGTTTGAGATCACATCATCTATAATATTAATTATTTTCAGATCAATATTTTCAAGCGGCAAACCAACACAAACGCCCTTACCTTTTTTTGTTTCCTCACAAGTTGATTGCAACACCTCATCACTACCGATAGAACTTACAGGTAATGATTCAGTCGCGCCATAAGGCGTGAATATCTGAACGCCATCATTTAATATATCAGAAAAACATTGCATGGTTTTAGTTGGGACTTCCGCGCCAGCAGAAAGCACCCGCTTCATACTGGATAATTTTTTCTGCTTGTGCTTGCCATAAAGACCTACACAATTTAGCAAGGCAGGGGAACCAAACATGGTAGTGACTTTATATTGTTCTATCGCGGAGAATATTTTTTCTGGATTGACACTGCCGGGTCGCGTGAAATCCATATCAGGGATAATAGAGCTTGTACCCATGGCAAGTCCAAACAAGGCGAATAAAGGAAAGGTGGATAAATCAACTTCTCCTGCTTGAATGTTATATAGGTTTTTTAATGTAGAGACTTGGGCATTAAAATTGGCATGCGTATAGATAACCCCTTTGGGGGTGCCTGTACTGCCGCTGGTAAATAAAATGGCTGCCACATCATTTTCTTGAGTATTAACTGATACAGGTATAGGATTTTGATTACCAGCGCCTGCCTGTTTTAGTTCTTTAAGGCTTAAGCTGCGCCAACCATAGAAAGCCTTTGGCATGAAGCTAGGATCAACAACAATATTAATTTTGATTGTTTTTTTTGCCCATCCGAAGATTCGTCTGGCAATGTGTGCCTTTTTGACACCAATAAAGGCCTCAGGTTCTGCCTCATTTAGGCATTTTCCTAATTGTTTTGTGCCAATACCGGGGTCAACAGCAACCATGACTGCGCCAACTTTAAATAATCCAAAGACCAATGCGAAAAAATCAATACTGGGTGTCACCATTAATACTGTACGCACACCTTTACCTATGCCTGTGGTCATTAAGCCTTTGGCAATAATATTGCTGGCATCATCAAGTTGGCGATAAGTGCATTGTTGTCCGCTTTTCTGTTCAGCAATCGCCAAGGCATCAGCTTGCTGATTTGCAATGATAGGAAGGTGCGAGGCAATATTCGCAGAATGCATTTATTTTTAAGGGTGCGCGCGAAGAAATTGTTGTATTAAATGAATAATATCCTCAGGGGCATCTTCAAGGATATAATGTCCAGCATCTTCAAAGCGGTAAAGCTCGGCATCGGGAAAACGCTTTGTCCATTCTTCGAGAAAATGATGATCGAAAACAAAATCCTTCATTCCCCAGCAGATCAACATAGGAATTTCTGAAAGTTTTTCAGTAGCTTTATCAATTCTCTCGACTGTTTCATAAGTGGCGCTACCTGGTTGCAACGGAATATCAAGTATAAATTTTTGAATAGCACGTCTATGTGACCAATTATTGTAGGGCGCAAGATAGGCCGCAGCAACTTCAGGCGACATGGTTGTGCGTGTGACACATTGTTTAACGGCATTGCGCGCAAAAATATTAAACCCTTGGTTAAGGATGATTCCAATTATAGGAATACGGCTGAGTTTTAATTGCCAGGGGACAGATTTATCTTTCGGCAGGTGAAAGGCCGAGGTATTTAATATGATAAGTCGCTTTATCCTTTCTGGATAACGTGTGGCATATGCCATCCCGATCATACCGCCCCAGTCGTGCAACACCAGCGTGATGCTGTTTGTGATATTTAAATGATCCAATAATGATTCTAGATCATCAGCACGTTGATTCAGTGTGAAATCATAGGTTTTATCATCCGGTTTATCAGACAGCCCCATGCCAATATGATCCGGTACGATGCAACGGTAATTATTCCGTAAAGCGATCACCAATTTTCTGTAAAAGAAAGACCAGCTCGGATTGCCATGTATCATGACAACTGTCTCGGCACTTTCGTTATTTTGATCCTCATGCAGATAATGCAGACGCAAATTTTTTATATAATGGTAATGATGATCAAATGAATAATCAGGGTAATTCATTTACTAAAGTGTTCGATACGGATTTAATGATGAAACGGAGTGTGTGTCGCGGGTAATATTCTACCATTTCCAGCCAAGCATCATACAATTGAGGCCGCTACCAATACCCATGAAGCTGACGCGATCATCAGGTTTTAGAAATTGACGTTGTTTTGCAATTGCAGCAGTAAGCGGTACTGACACTGTGCCAATGTTGCCGAGGTATTTATAAGTACTAAAATCTTTTGCTGGATCAATGCCCAATTCTCTTAATATAGTGTCTCTGTGACCTTCACCAACCTGATGACAAATCACCTTGTCTACCTGATTTTTTGCCCAGCCCATCTTCGTTAGGAACGAACCCCAAGTTTTTACACCAAGCTTGGCACCATGTGTAAGCACGGCAACAGAGTCCGTGGACATGAACTCTGAAAGGGCATCGGGTAATTTCTGGGTAGGCATTATGTTGGCAAGTGATGGTGGAATTTTGTCACTATTCATGATTTTCTTTACTGCGCTCGGTAAAACTTCTGGTTCCATGATTTGATCAATGGCAGAAAGTAATTTATCCGGAGAAAATATGAATTCGCTCAAGGCAACAGGAGATAGCATTGTGCCCCAGCGGCAAAGCTTATGATGTTCCGGTGCGGACTGATTGGCAGCACCCAGTAATTTATGAGTTTGATCATTATCGAACGATCCATCAGTGAGCAACACCGCTGCTGCGCCAGAGCCGCCTGTCAATGTAGCCAAAGATCGACTGAACATGTCCATGGTTTTATTTTGCAGCATACGTTCAATCATTATTTCAACGATTTCTCGTGATGTCTCACAGGAAACCACCATGCCAGCACGGATTTGCTTTAATTCAATACGGTTGGCGATATCAATAATGCCATTTAGCACACCAAGACAGGCATTGGAAATATCGTAAATATTGGCATCATCTTTAATGCCTAGCTGTGCAGCTACAGCACAAGCTGTGGCTGGTTCAAAATTTTCCCTGCAAACACCAGTGTAAATCAGCGTTTCTATATCCTCTGCCTTGACATTGGATTGATCCAGAGCCTTACGGGAAGCAACGGCAGCACCATCAGACAGTCTATGGCCTTCTTCCCACCAGCGTCTTTCCGTGATGCCAGTGAGCGCCTCCAGTTGACCCGGGGCAATGTGTAACGCGTCATACATGGGCGCAAGCTTGGATTCAAGATCGTCAGAAGTTACCACCACAGGCGGCAATTCGTAACCGATAGACTCCATATGTACACGGGAATATCTCATAAAGTTAGTCCTTTTGGCTCATTCTAAGCGATTCGCAGCGCAAAGTCGTTCATTTGATAGATAATTCTGCCATCCACAGTCAAAAATCCATCAGCACGGACAAGTCTTCTGTTAGAATCTACCTCAGTGATTACGGCCTCAACCGTTACTTGCTCATCTTTCGGAATGATTTGTCCACGATATATCCAGCGGTGGGTTTCCCCTAGTGCCATGACTTCAAAATCGCACTTTGCCAGATTCCATTTTTCTACAGCGACAACTTTTAAAAGCTGTATAAGAGATTCAAGTCCTAAAGAACCAGGCCAAACAGGGTCTTCATAAAAATGCGCCTTAAAAAACCACGCGTTTGGATTTACCTGCGTTATTCCGCGAATAAAGCCCAGTCCATTTGGCCCACCTTGCGGATCAAACAAAGTCACATCACTTACCATGCGCATCATAGCGTCTGGGTAGGGAGCAGACTTCGGGTATGGGAAGGATATTCCTCGCGCACAGGAAGCGCTATCAGGCTCATAGGGTTGAGCTTCCCTGATGCCCACTTGTTCAGCCAGAGATTGCTTGGAGAAAAACCCAAAATAGGTATCACCCTTATAAACAACGCTATCATCACAGCGTATTTTTATGTCGTAATTTTGAATGATCATGCCTCCTGATTTTGAAACATTGGTAATCTTGACTTGGGTGGATAGAGTGCCAGTTGTCGGAGTCACAGCAAGTAGCTGCTTACCATTGCCTCCCAAATTCCTGAAGGATAAATCGATATCACTGGCAAGGGCTGAACCTAAATAAGCTGCCAGCCAACCACAAGGTTGTAGAGCAACTTCAAGCAATATTGCAAAAGGCATACGAGCTTGTCTGTCTTCTTTAAAGTACCATTCATCTTCTGGCACGTCATATTCGGCATCAATGATACCTCCTGCCTTTAATGTCCATGCTTGGCAGTTTTTAATAGATGTAATTCGATCAATAAACTGATAAGGCGGTCTGGGCAGGCGCGCAATTTTTCGTTTTTCGTCAAATATTTTATAGCGATCACCAAAGGCATCGGAAGGTTTGCCATTGGCAAAGGCATAAATTGAATCAAAATCAAATAGAATAGTTTTTCCCTTGCTGTAATTTTTTGTATTTTTCACCTGAGAGGCAGATTTACTTTGCCAGATATTTTCGATCTTTTGTTTATTAAGCCCACTTAATTGCATAGACATATTATTTATTTGTACAATAGGCTTACCGTCTGCAGACATCAACGCATCTGCTAAAACATAAGGCGTTCCGTTGTTATCTTTATATCCAATTTCTTTTAGCGTGATTTCATACTGCACTTTTTTTGTCGATTCTATCACTTGACCACGACACTTAAGTTGGCTGGTCTCTTCAATAATAGGCTCGTAGACAACTTCATCTTGTTCACCAACCCAACCCATGCGCATTAAATAAACACGCAAGGTATGTAAACAACATTCGTACATGAGGGTGCCAGGCATCACTTCGTCATCTAAAAAATGACAGGTCAGAAACCAATCATCAGGGTGGATGTCTGCCTCACCTGTGATTTGACCAATACCAAAACGACCAGCAACAGGATCAAGCTTTAGAATTCTATGGACTAATGTCATGCGTCCGCCAGGAAGACCAACGGCACGATTTAAAGGTAAGTTCAAAAAGTTTTCACCAAAGCACTCGCCAAGATTACCCTTACGCAGTGCGTTTAACTGTTGATCGTTATATGACTCAGTCGCCATAGGTACAAGCTGTTGCCAACTGTCTGGTACTTGTCCTCGTTGCGGGCGTTTTTCCATTTCGGTTTTGACAATGCCTTTGCCTGCATCCAGCTCAGCTTGCGTAAAGAAACCCGCACAACCTTCTGTCATAGTTAGTAATCGTCGTCCATTGACCGTGCCTTCAAAATTAAAACGAAACAAATAGGTTTCATTTTGTTTGAAAAACTGGTCGATACGAATGTCGTAACGAATTACTTCGCTAGGTCTGGGCAGTGACCCGTGAAAAGTGATTTTAGCATCAAGCAAACGGTAAACCGCTTGTCCTTTGATGATGTGATCTATACCCAGATACCCAGATAAGAATAGATCTGCCTGTCCAGCTTCAACGGCAATACAGGTTGGAATACGCCCGCCATCCAGATACCAACCATCAGTCAGGATATCATGCTCGGTAATAATACTGCCTGAAGTTAAAGGGTTTATAGCCAGCGAGGCGGGCACACCATTTATTTCCATGATCCTGTCCACTAACATGAGCGGCTCATTTGGTAGCCGGACGCGTTTTGGGTGTTGATCTATTTCTGCAAATTCCACGCCCAGAACCTTGCCGATGGAACCAATAGCAATTTCCATACATTGATCCCTGTCAAATAAACAGTTTTTATCTACGGTTTCTGTTGTTGCTTTCTTAAATTGGGTTGGTTCAATCAGTGTTGAATGCAAAGGTGTGTTCTGCAATAAAGTCATTTGCATTTTTAGAGCTTGGTCTAATGTTTCAGTTAGACTGTTTGATGTGCGTAAGAAAGCTTCTTGTGTTTTGGCCTTGGCTTTTTCTGTAAGTTGCATTTGTTTAATCACTGGTTGCAGTAAATGGATATTATTTATTTCTGTTATCTTTACATCTTCTACAGACTGTTTTTTGTTAAAAATTACATGGTTATTTTTATTATTATGTATATTCTGTTGCAAAAAAGGTGGCATATTAAATCCGTATGAGCCAGTCTTAACAGTGATACAAGGTGTTTTAGTTGCCGTTTGATTCTCTTTAGTTTGATATAAGGCGTGAAGGTCAACAACAATTCCTTCAGAGATGAGCAACCCAAGACAATGTATAACATTCGCAACACTGTTTTGATCTTTGACACAAATCGCCTTGGCGACATGAGGTTTACCTTTAAGTATCTGATCAATCATTCGACTACAAGTTGCCCCTGGACCCATTTCAATAAACAGTCTCACGCCATCTTCATAAGCAGACTGAATAACCTTTGTATAATCGAAGGGTTGTGTGGCTTGTTCGGCAATAGAATTTGCTGCACTGTCACGAGTCACGTTATATGCCTTGCCCAAAATGCCGCTGTAAAACCAAATATTTTTTGGTGGCTTGGTTTTAAATAAATGTAGATCGCGATAAGGTTTTTTCACAGGTTCAGAGACTTTGCAATGTACAGTAGGTACTGCATATAGGCGATGGAAATTGCACTTTAATTCTTTAACTAGTTCAAAAACAGAGTCTTTGTCTCCGCCAATAACACACTCATGAGGTGTGTTGGTAATGAGTAAGTAAGCGCGCGGGTAGTTTGCTAAAGTTTTTTTAACCTTATCAGTTGTTTGATCGATAACACCTGTTATCCAGTTGACAGTTTCTGAGTCTTTTAATTTCCATGTCTTGCGGACAGAATTGCAGGAGCCTGCAAGGGTGTCCGTGAACAGATCTGTTGCATAAACCCTTCGCAACATTTCATCTCTATCTGTCCATGTGCGTGTGGAAAAAAGCCCGACAGTTTCTCCCAGACTGTAGCCAATAATGGCATTTGCAGAGATATTAAATTGCGAGACAATATCACTGACAAAAGTGCCCAACCATACTTGACTCAATATTGCATCCTCGCTGCTTAAAGGCAGGTTTGTTTCTGGTAGCCAGAAACGACCCTTAGCAAACTGTGATGCAAGTGCATCATTTTCATCATCAAGTCGATTTAGAATTTGTGGCCATTTTTGTCCAAGATCCCGCCCCATGCCATGAAAATGATTCCCAGAACCAGGGTAAACAAAGGCCAATTTCCCCTTTTCGCCTAAAGGCTGAGCTGAAAAATAAACTCCATGAGCACTGATTGATTTATTTTCTTTAATTGATATCTGTAGCTTATTCAGTTTTTCGACAAGCCTATTATTATTTATAATGATTGCGGCAGTGAATTTTTTTTCTTTATTGTCTTTGTTGTTCAGGTTAGATAGCCACCAATGTTTTGCAAGGCTATGAATATCTTGTGCAGTTTCTTCAAGTAATTTCAGTTGCTGAATTTTTTCAAACAACCCTTTTTTTGTTTCAGCATAAAAAGCAAATAATATTTCGTTTGTTTTAATGATATCCGTGCCGGAATGTTGTGCAGCTTCTTCAAGAATCGTATGCATGCAATTGCCGTCAACACTAAAGACACTTACTGCTGTTTGTCTAGGACCGTCAATTTTATCTCTGAGCCAATACTGAACCTTGCCATGATAAACCAGTTGTTTGTAGTAAAGGGCAAGGCTTGTTTTGGCAACAGCAGCCAAACCGCAGGCTGCACCTGCATGCCCAATTTTTGTTTTAATATTATCTAGGACAAGAAAAGCGTTATAGTGATTCACTTCCTGTTCGCCAAACAATGTATTCAACGCCATTGTTTCCATAGCATCTTCTTGTTTAAGCCCACTACTATGTGTTTCCACTAAACTAATTTTTTTGAGGTCAGTCTTTGCATCTTCACAAGCATTATTAAATGACTGTTGATAAGCAGTTTCTGTTGGGAAGATTAAGTCAGCACCGCCACCATTAGCAGAGCCAATGCCTTTAATCACAGAGTAAATTCGATCACCAGAGTCTATTGCATCATCAAGACGTTTAAGTATGAATGCGGCTGCACCCTCACCAATCAGAGTATCTTCTGAATAGGCGCGATGTTTGTGTTGCGCCAATGCCGCACGAACATCGCCAGCCAGATCAACAGCACCGACAATGACTGTGTTTAACTCACCTCTTTGTAATGCGCGAACACCCATTTCCAGTGCACGTAGCCCAGAGCTTTCTTCGCTGGAAACTGTAAAACTTGATCCGCCGAAGCGAAAGGCGCGGGCAATGCGACTGGCGACAATACCGCCCAGTGCGCCCATGGTTCTGTTGGCGTTCAATGCAGGACTGGCTATATCGCGCAAAGACTGTGTCCACTTATTAAGTTCTTTGTCTGTAAGTTTTAAACCAAGCTTGCTGGCCCAGGTTTTTGCGAGATTTAGAAGTGACCAACGAAAATGAAAATTTGTGGTGTTAAGATCAAGTCCGATACCAATAAATACACCTGCTGCGTTACTTTTTTCTTTTGAGATATCTTTAATGCCAGCATCTTCCAGCGCATTTGCAGCAACCTCTAACATAAGTAATTGCTGCGGTAGTATTTCCTTGAGTTCTGCAGGCGGAATACGATAACGACCCAGCGGAACATTTACTTCATCAATAAACCAGCCTTTAATTTGTTCCGGATTATCAATACCCCACCAGTGCTTTGGTAACTTGGCATCGAAATTCTGTTCATTAGTAAATAAACGTTTTTTGAATGCCGTCAAAGATTTCCATGGTCCAAATTGTGCCTCCATGCCAACAATGGCGATATCAGGTTTAGATTCAGCCACATTACTTGTTTTTATTGCTTTTGTTTTATGCCATTCCTCTAATAAAACATGCGCATTAGTGCCACCAAAACCAAAGGCACTAACGGCAGCACGTCTGGGCGTTTGTTCGGTTCTTTTTTTCCAGATTTTGGCTTCACTTAAAATAGAAAATGGGCTTCCAGAAAGATCTATTTTTTCTGGAGTGTTTTCAAAATTTGCTGTGGGAGGAAATTGTTGATGCTTCATTGCCAGCAAGACTTTAATAAGTCCTGCAGAACCTGCTGCTGTCAGCAAGTGCCCAATATTACTTTTAACCGATCCTATCACACAGTTTTGTTGATTGGTTGGCACACAAGCCCAAAGTGACTTTAAACTTTTAATTTCTTCAGCATCACCAATTGGCGTACCGGTGCCATGGCATTCAATTAAATCAACATCTTCAGGAGACCAGTTGGCTTGATGGTAGGCATCACGCATGGCGCGGAGTTGACCTTCTGAATCTGGCGACATGAGGTTGCCACCAGTATCATTAGATAAACCAATTCCAGCGATGGTGGCATAGATATGATCTTCATCACGCAAGGCATCTTCCAATCTTTTTAAAACAAGAATACCTGCGCCCTCGCCGACCACAAGCCCATCACCTTTATGATCAAAAGGTGAGCAATGTCCTGTTTTTGAAATCGCACCCAACGCTGAAAATCCCATTTGTGTATACAGGCAATCTGGACGAGACAAGCCACCAGTGAGCATGGCATCGGCGCGACCGGCAATTAATTCTTCTGTGGCATACTTTAAGGCATACAATGAGGACGCACAGGCGGCATCCAACGTGTAAGCCCCGCCGCCAAAACCTAATGCCTTGGCCAGAACACCTGCTGGAAGTCCGGCGACGTATCTATTTAGTGGTTCGGTTTTATCATTTCCCTCACGCTTGTTGCCAAGAAGTTGCGATTCAAAGACCGCGCCCAAAGTTTCATCAGCCAGCATAGAAGAACTGTCGGTGGGTAAAACGATATTGCCAATGATGATGCCGACCCGTTTTTTATTCAGCTTGTTATTTTCTCTCTCTTGGTTTGCATCCTGCCAAGCTTGTCGACCTGCATGTAAGAGGATATGAAACATGGGGTCTAGTTTTGCCAGAATGTCTTCATCTAAATCCAGACCTGTAGGATCCAGTTGGAATGGGTTTAGAAAACAGCCGCGAATAGAATTTACCTTGTCTATTGTAAGTTCAGCAGACCAAGCATCTTCTTTTTTTATACACCAGCGACCTTCGGGCACCTCACGAGAACAATCAAGACCCGCTTGGATATCTTTCCAGAAAGTCTTTAGATGATCCTCGGTTTGAGTGCTATCTTTCGCGCTAGAAGCTCTAGGAAAAAGACCACCAATACCAACAATTGCGACACGTTGCATAAAACTTATCTATTCGGTTTATAATTAATTTGTAATTTAATGTTGGCACAGTATCCATCTGCGCGCCAAATTCTTATCTATTTTTTATCTGTTTTGGGAGTATAAGTATAATACCTCATAGGCCAATTTTGTTTTTTGGTCGTTTTTTTAAAAGAAAATTAATCTGATTTATATGCATAAATTGAAGATTTAGAATGCTTACAGCCATTAAATTAAGGCATGATAAATGTTAGATTAGTGGCTAATAGTTTTATTATAAGGATTGGAAAATGCAAAAATTATTGCAGGTATCAATTACGATTTTCGCTACTCTTTTTGTGCATGCCCACGCTGCACAAAGAGTTTCTGTAAAAACTGCCATGTTATCTGAAGTTGCGATTTACTCGGAGCGCTCAGCTCCTGCGACGGTTGTTAGTCTTAATGAAAGTGTCATTAGTGCGCGTATTTTAGCCAGAGTTGACGAGCTTTCTGTTCGTGTTGGAGATATTGTTGAAAAAGGCGGAATTTTGGCAAAACTTGATTGTTCTGATTACGAGTTTGCTTACCGTGAGGCTGTCGCCAAACTAGAAGCCCAGAAAATCAGAAGAGATTTTGCAAAGCGCAAGTTAGAACGCACGCATCAACTCTTTACTAAACAATCCGTTTCTGAAGCAATACTTGATGAACGTGAATCCAGTTACGCGGTATCTGGGCATGATTTAAAAGGCATGCAGGCCGAAATCAACATGAAAAAACTGGATCGGTCACGTTGCACCGTAACCAGCCCTTTTCGTGCCTTGGTAGTTGAGCGTGCAAGCGCAGTGGGTGAGTTTGTAGATGTTGGAAAAGCACTGGTAAAGATTATAGATATTGATAACGCAGAAATATCAGCGCAGGTTTTAGATCGCGATGCCATGCAGTTAAGTAAAACAAGCACGCTTTTCTTTGAACATGGCGGTGTTCGTTATCCGGTAAAACTCAGATCTATCCTTGGTGTCATTAATGCTGAAACACGAAATCGTGAAAGCAGATTAATCTTTACTGATACGTATGCCCTGCCCGGTACAACTGGCAAACTTGTCTGGCGCGACAACCAAGCACATATCCCCGGTGATTTGTTAGTGTGGCGTAATGGTAAGCTTGGTGTATTCACTGTAGAAAAAAATATCGCCCAGTTTAATGTAATGCCAAGTGCACAAGCAGGTCGTGCCAGTGCTACAGAATTAGCTGATAATGTGCGTGTTGTGATTGAAGGACATTATTCATTAACTGAAGCTATCCCCGTCGATATCGTTAATTAAAATATGACTTTTTTACAACGATTTCTCGCGAATCATGTTTTTGCGAACCTTACATTTTGTTTGGTTTTGATTATTGGCAGTATTTCTTATTTTCAGATGCCTCGTGCAAAAGATCCAGAGATAAACTTTAACTGGGTAAGCATCATTACTTTTTCCCCTGGCGCTTCTGCAGAAGATGTTGAAAAAAGAATTACTAACCCAATTGAAGATGCACTACGCAGCTCGATCAAAGATATTAAATTTGTATCCAGCACCAGTCGTGAAGCTACTTCAAATATTTTGGTACGTTTTAATCGTCTAAGTGAAGACGAGTTCAATAATCATCTCACAGATCTGCGGCGTGAAGTTCAAAATACTTATTTGAGTGAGCTGCCTGAAGAATCAGAAGATCCTACAATTTATGAGATCACTACCTCAAATGCTTTTCCATCCGTCACTGTTGTTATTACCAGTGCAGGTGACGATGAAAATCTCCGCCGCCAAATTAGAAACATCAAAAAAGACATTGAATTAATTAGTGGCGTGGATCGTATTAATGAACTTGGACTTGCCGATCCAGAATTACACATAACATTCATCCCCGAACGATTAGAGGGTTTGGGAATTACGCCGGGCGATTTGTCCGATACCGTGCGTGCCTATTTTCGTGATATCTCTGCAGGTGATATTCAAGCTGATGATGGCCAGTGGATAGTCAGAATTAAGGGAGTCAATACAGATCCTGGAAGCTTGGCGGATTACCCAGTGATAACTGCACACGGTATTGTACCGCTAGGCAATCTGGCCAAGTTCACACGTACCACAGAGGAAGCTACAGAAATTGTCAGGTTCGATGGTGCGCCCGCAGCTTTACTGGCCATTACCAAACAATCAAATACCAATGTCCTTGAACTGGTTGATGATGTAAGACGCTATATTGATGAACGTAATAAATATAAGACGAACACAGGTGTAGAGATATTCATGGTTGATGACCAGACGATTAGCACGCGCAAAGCACTGTCTTTGATGCAGACTAATGCCATCATTGGTTTGGTGATGGTGTTTATGGTGACATGGCTATTTCTTGGTTCCAGAATTGCGATACTGACCAGTATTGGTATTCCGTTTACGCTGGCTGGTACCTTTCTAATCCTTAAAACAATTGGCACCTCATTAAATAATATGGTGTTACTTGGCGTGGTAATAGCGCTTGGGATGCTGGTGGATGATGCGGTGGTGGTGGTTGAGTCAATCTATCAACGATTACAAAAAGGTGTAGCACCAATGCGTTCAGTAATCGGTGCACTGTCTGAAGTATTTGCGCCAGTAACTACGTCGGTGATGACAACCATGGCGGCGTTTTTACCATTGATGTTAATGCCCGGCATCCTCGGTGATTTCATGAGAACCATTCCCATGGTCGTTACCTTGGCATTGGCAGTCAGTTTATTGGAAGCTTATTGGATGTTGCCTGCCCATGTGATTGCAGCAAAAATTGATTTAACACGACCATCAAAAGGTAAAAAACGCCGAGAACGATTTACTAGCTGGGTTCGCTACAGCTATATCAAGCTACTACTGAAGGCATTAAGGTATCCCATCATTTCTATTTCAGCAACATGCTCTATATTTGTTTTGGCAGTGATGATTGTTGTTGGCGGTCACATCCGTTTTAATTTTTTTGAAGGCGGTGAGCTTAGGCTTTTTTATATTAACGTCGAAATGCCACGCGGTGCGACTTTAAGTGACACCAGTGAGATGCTGATTAGAGTACAAGAACGCGCACTTAAAGAAATTCATTCGCATGAATTGAGATCTTCAGTAACTTATTCTGGACAACAGTTTACAGAAACAGAACCTTTATTTGGGGATACTGTTGGACAAATCATGGTTAGTTTGGTGCCTGATGAAAATAAATCACGTGCAATATATGAAATAGCAGACGCTGTAAAAAAAGCGGTTTCAGATTTCCCGGGAACATCCAATGTTTCATTATTACGCATGAAAGATGGGCCGCCAGTTTCAAGGCCTATTAATGTCAAAATACGAGGCGACGAAATCGCCGAAATTAAATCAGCAGCAAAAGCACTGATTAATTATCTTCAAAGTAATCCTCTTTTTAGTGATATAAGTTTGGATGACAGACCTGGGAACCCGGAATTGGTGTTGCGCTTTAATGGCGAAGCCATTCAACGCGCAGGCATGTCACCATCGGTTTTGAGTCGTAGCATTCAGTCTTTTACGGACGGTGAAATAGTTACCGATTTTCAAGATGAAGGTGAAAAGGTCAAAGTACGTGTAAAGGCGAATCAAAGAAACTGGAGTGATATTGATAATCTGTTAAGACAAACCGTAGCACTACCAGATGGCCGATCAGTCGCCATTGGTGAACTGGTACAGGCAGAGAAAAGTTTGGGGATTAATAATATTCGTCATTACAATTTCAGAAAAACTATTACCTTAGAAGCAGATATTGATAGAGATAAGATAGATGTTGTAGCAGCGAATGCATTAATCGCCAATGAATGGAAAAAAATACAAAAAGACTATCCGACGATTGATTTGGATTTCACTGGTGTTTTGGATGATATTCAGGAAAGTCTGAATGCCTTGTTGATTCTATTCGTTTTTGGTGTTGGATTAATGTATATAATTCTTGGCACGCAATTTAAAAGTTATTTCCAGCCCTTCATGATACTGGCCAGCATTCCCTTGGCATTTACAGGTGTGGTGATGGGCTTACTGACCACTAACAATCCACTGAGCCTATATACTCTATATGGTACGGTTGCTCTGGCAGGGATTTCTGTGAACGCATCTATTGTTTTAATCTCAGCCGCTAATACAAGATTTGGAAATGGTATGAGCTTGTTGCACGCAACTGTCTATGCTGCAAGAAGGAGGGTGATTCCTATATTAATCACATCACTGACCACTATTGCCGGTTTGTTTTCTTTGGCAACTGGCTTGGCGGGATCTTCTTTTATATGGGGACCTGTAGCAACAGTGATTGTCTGGGGCTTGGCATTTTCCACTGTGTTAACTTTGTTTGTGATCCCGCTGATATATCGGATTTCTATGAAGTTTTCTAACAGGGCGAAGCCAGTTTAATTATTTTTTTAATGCCGTTATACTGAGTCAAGACAGTGATGTGCAATAATCAAACAACAACTCTAACGATATGCAGGAGAAACTTTATGGGCAGAAATTTGAAAGAAGACTATATCCTAAATGATTTAAATTTAGAACCAATTATTGTCAAGGCGATGGATGCTGAGGAAGGTAAAGGCTGGGATTTAACCAAGGCAAAGGAGATAAGCGAGGAATATCGTAAGTATCTTATATTGTGTTTGAAGTACCCGAAGAAGTCTATTGTACCCTCACCATTGGTGGATGAATTTTGGCATCTGCACATATTAGATACCCAAAAGTATGCTGAAGATTGTGAATCTATTTTTGGTTATTTTTTACATCATTTCCCGTACTTTGGTATGCGTGGCGAAGAGGATGCTAATAATCTAAAAGATGCTTGGCATGAGACATTAAATCTCTATGAAGAAAACTTTGGCAAACCAGAAAAGCACTTGTGGGCAAAAAGTACCAGATGCCCTAGCTGTGGGCGTAGGTGCAGTAAGAGGGTTGAGAACGCTTTTATGGAAGACAGACCAAGCCTTTGTTGATCGTTCTCTAGGGACATAATGAAGGTACAACTTATTAAAAAATTAATCGCCATAATTATTATTGCAGGAGTGGGATGCTTATGGTGGTGGTGTTGGAGACCGTATTCATTTGATCTTGTAGGGAAACATCAAGAATCAACAAGGGGTCTTGCATTCATGCTTGCCCTGCCAGCTGTTTTTATTGGATTATCGTTAGCTACTTTCCGAACTTTAGTCCTTGAAGAACAATCTCAGACTGATGCCAAACGCTTGGTAAGCGAAACGTTTGCAAAGTCTATAGAGTTATTAGGACATGAAGAACGCGCAGTCAGGCAAGGCGCTATCTATGCCTTAGGAAAGCTCGCTGAAAACGAGAAAACTTATCATTCTGTCATCATGAATACGCTATGCGCTTATATTCGAAAACAGCTATCTTGTACTCGTAATATGCGAGATGAAGATCTAAAGATAGATATTGAAGCAGCAATTCAGGTCATTAAAGAAAGAAAAGTAGAGTTTGATGAGGTTTTAGAAAAACAACCGGACGGCAAATCTAAAACGCCATTATTGTACGACTTATCGAACACAGAATTTCCCGAAAACAGCGATTTTATTAATGGCAATCTATCGAACTTTAATTGTACCGATTCTTCGTTTTGTTCTGCGATACTTGAAGGTGCTCAATTGGAACGTACTAGTTTTGTCGGAAGTAATTTTGACAAAGCAGATTTAACAAACGCTTTAACTGGGGCAGATTTAACAAACGCTGATTTATCAGGAGCAGATTTATCCTCTGCGCAAAACTTAAGGCAAGCACAAATTGATTCTGCTAAGGGGGATGCAACAACAAAGCTGCCTGAAGACATAAATATGCCAGAACATTGGGATCAAGGATCAAAACAAATCTAATGAGCAGTAGTACACTGTAATTTATTATTGGCGAAGGCTTTTTGTAGTGATGCATCAACCACACATTCATAATTATCCAGCCTTGCGATAAGCTGATTGTTTATATCAATAAACTCTATGTTTGCCAGTGCACGATGTTTTGTGCATTTGCCTTCCATTACCTACTCCCTTTCTCGGTATGCACTATTAAGAAAGTCGTTTAAATAATTTGGCAAGGGCTAAGGATAAATGAAAAATCTTACTGAGTCTCTTATGTTTCTGTGTCAATTAGAATATATATCAATTAAAAATGAAATTAAAATATTCTATCTTATTTATATAAAATATTAATAAAAACAGATATTTATATTATTAATATCTTTTTTGACAATAAAATGAAACTAAAATAGACTGAAAAAATGATTGAGTATAAACCTCCTCAGGATTGGCTTTTATATAACAAAGCAGCCCTGATTGATGATTTGATAGCTGCTAAAGCGGCGGTTCAATCATTGAAAACCCTCCCTTATCAGAGAGAGTGGGTTGATAAATTGCAAGAGGTACAGCTTAAAATGGAAGTTGCTGGTACATCTCGAATAGAAGGTGCAGTCTTTGAAGATACTCAATTAGAGCTTGCCATGGCAGAAACGCCAGAAGAACTTTTTACTACGCATTCCCAAAAGCAGGCGCATGCTGCCAAAAATACTTATCAATGGATCGCATCGCTAGAAGATGCCCAACCTATCGACGCTAATTTAATACGCGACATTCACCGTAGGATAGTAACTGGCGCAGATGATGATCATTGCCCTCCTGGGCAGATTCGAGGCAAGGATGATAATGTGACTTTTGGCTTCCCTCCTCACAGAGGTGCACAGGGAGGGGAGCAATGCAATGCAATGTTTGCTAACTTAGTTCGTGTTGCGCAAAATGAATTTATTGATCATGATCCTTTAATTCGAGCACTTGCATTACATTATCATTTTGCTGCTATCCATCCATTTCTTGATGGTAATGGGCGAACTGCTCGTGCGCTAGAAGCGTTACTCCTTCAGAGAGTTGGCTTAAGAGATTCAGCATTTATAGCAATGTCGAATTATTATTATGATGAGAAAGGTAAATATCTTAGCATTCTTGCCAAAGTAAGATCCGATGAGCACAATCTCACTCCTTTTCTAATTTTTGGTCTACAAGGGGTTGCCATTCAATGTAAAAAACTGTTTGCTGAAATTAATAAACACATCTTAAAAGCTCTTTTTAAAAATACTATGCGTAATCTATTTGAAAGACTTAAAACAAAAAGAAAGCGTGTGGTTGCCGGACGGCAAGTTGAAATATCAAACATAATATTAGATCGTGAGGAAATAGAATTGGATGAATTATTTACGGCAACCAAACCGTTTTATTCATCCCTTAAAAATCAGAATATAGCATTTGTCCGCGATATTAATAACCTGGAGTATCTTGGGGCAATCCAAATAGTAAAAAACGAAAATGATGAAATTATAATTTCTGTGAGGCTTAAGTGGCCTGCTGAAATTTCAGAAACTGACTTTATGAAAAAAATAAAGGAATTTCCAGTAGCAAAGTCTCAATCCTTTTTGAAATAGCTGTTCTTTAAAATAGATAGGAAATAAATAGATTCAAATGAAATTTTATCAGCTATACAGTAGTACACTGTAATTTATTATTGGCGAAGGCTTTTTGTAGTGATGCATCAACCACACATTCATAATTATCCAGCCTTGCGATAAGCTGATTGTTTATATCAATAAACTCTATGTTTGCCAGTGCACGATGTTTTGTGTGGCTTATGACATTGATATTAATCTTGCAGCCTTCTTTCGGGAAAGATTTTTGAAATTGTCGGTATGTGCCAATAGCAGTGGGTAGCGATCCTGCGCCAAATTGCTCAAAGCACCATAAGATCATCAATTGAAAACTACCATCCAATACCAGTGGGTCGGCAAGCCATGAGGAGCGTATGGGATTTTTCATCCATGTTTTTGGTGTTGTTGCGCTTTTTGCCTTTGCCGAAATGCCAGTATCTGAACAGGCTTCAATATCTATGATGCCTTGCAAGGTCTTGCCGTGGAATAATCTACCGCTGGTATAAATTTCATTATTTGATTGTGAGTATTTGCCGGATACAATTTCATTTTTTCTTGTTTCCGCTTTAATTTGGCAGTCAGTCAGAATAACTTCTGCACGGGCATGAAGAATTTTTCCACTGCGTAATTCAACAGGTATGATATCTTTGTCTTCTTCTTGATAAATATCGCCTGTGAGAATTTGCAGGTAAATATTTTCACCTACACCCAATGTCGCACCTTTGTAGACCTGAAAATTCCTGAAACCATGAAAGCTAAGAGTAGGGTTATCGTGCATAGCACCGTGCGCAAACCATTCTATGATCATGACAGCCGGCAATACCGCGCGACCGTTCATGACATGTGATTGCAAAAAGGCATGGTCTCTTACATTTAATGTGCGTGAAAATGCAATGCGCACATTCGCAGCAGGAATTTCCGATGTTGTGCTTGGTTCTTTTTTAGGTACGCTTTTTTTGATGATATCAGGGTTTTTTGTTAATGATCCAAGTACGACCACTTCAGCAGGTCCTGCATAGGCAATCTCTTGCATCAAATACTCAGCACCTATTTTTAAATCAATTGCATTAATGCCCTCGCGTTCAAAGATTTTCTTTAATTGAGGTGTGACCATGCCACCATTCCATGGTCCCCAATTGACACTAACAACACGACAGTCTTCACGTAAATTTGCTTGTTGTTGTGCGACTTTATTCAAAACTTCATTGGCACAGGCATAATCGCACTGGCCTTTGCGACCGAAACGACCTGTTGAAGAAGAAAACATCACCATAATTTTTAAAGAATCGTCTTCTGTTGCAGTGAGTAAAGAATCAAGTCCAGCTACTTTGGTTGCATAGACGTTTGAAAATTGTTTTTCAGTTTTATCTTCAATGAGTTTATCTGCCAACACACCAGCACCGTGAACAAAGCCACTTATTGTTCCAAGAGATTGCCGTGTTTCATTAATTGCCGCGATAACGCTGTCTTTTTCTTGTACATCAACCGCACGATATATAACCTTTACACCCGTTGCTTCGATGCGTTGTAAATTTGATCTTATTTCTCTTGCGGCAAGAATTTTCTGACACGCAGTGTTTAATGCTTTTGGTTTCATTCCTTGATTTTCTTTTACAAGGATGGCTTTTTTGATATCGGCTTCGGTGTTCAAACCATTTAACCATTCATCTTCAGTATCTGGTTTTTTGCTGCGTCCTAATAACAGTAAATTTGTTTGATAAGTTTCTGCCAGAGCCAATGCTACTTCTGCTGTGACACCGCGTGCACCGCCTGTGACCACCACCACATCTTTTGAATTCAACGTGTTGGCTTTATTTGTTTTATCAATCCAAGTTGTGTTGAGCTCAGGTGTAAAGCGTTTGCCCCCCAATAGCCCTACTTCAAGCGGCCCTTCTGATAAACATTCATTAACAATGTTGCTTGCCAGTTGTTTGCTGCCGCTGTTTTCAATATCAATGACTTTGCAAAAAATTTCTGGCCATTCTTTATCTGCTGTTTTAATTAAACCCGCGATACCACCAGAAACGGGGCAAACATCGCCGACACCATTTAAACCAAACTGACCGCCAAGCTTGGTAACGCTTGCCAGTATCGCTGCATTTGATTCAGCTGTTGCACGTAATGGTTTACTAATGCGTTGAACGAGCTTAAAGCTATCTCGCATAAATGTTTGTTCGGGATTCGCTGGCGTCAAAATAATCAAGCCCGCAATTTCTTTATCAGGTGTGGCATCCAATGAGACAATTTCAGGATTTAGACCTTTTTGTTTTAGTGATTTACAGATTGCTTGAGTAAGCTTTGTTTCTTCTTCGGTAACCCAGACGGTTGCGCCTTTTCCCAGAGAGATTAGTTTTTGTTGCTCTGTGAATAAACTCACAGATAAAATCTGTCTTTCTATGGTGTTTATTGTTTTAGAAGATATCTCCTGATTCCCCTCAAGCGCATCTTTTGTATACGGTTCAGGTTCAAGCGATGCGTTTTTAGTTGACTTTAATATATGATCGACAATTTGTTGCAGTGTTTGCAACGTCCCTAGATCTTCTGGCTTTACTGCAGGGATTTCGGGCATGCGTTCTTGAAACCTAGATAAAATTTCTACACGTTTTATAGAATCAATACCGAGATCAGCTTCCAGATTCATATCAAGGTTGAGCATATCAACCGGGTAACCTGTTTGTTCTGCAACAATATCCAGCATAATTTCAGCGAGTTTTGAGTTATCTTTAGAGACATGTATCGTTGTGTCTCTCACGCGAATAGCAGTGCTTTCTGTAGAGAGAAAGTCGGCTATCTGTTGCAATGTTTGTAGATTGCCTAAGTTTTCTGGGCTAATCATCGCCGTTTTTGGTATTTGTTCTTGCAAGGCAGAGAAAATTTCTACACGTTTTATTGAGTCGATGCCAAGATCAGTATCTAAGCTCATTTCAAGACCCAACATTTCTTTTGGATAGCCTGTTTTCTCAGCAACGACTTTAAGTAAAATGCTGTTTAATGCTTCATTTAATACAGGTGTGGCAGGCAAAACAGCAGGCACATTCTCTGAAATCACCAAGTTTGGCACTGCTGTCTTTGGCATGGTCGAGACAAGAAAATCAACAATATTTTCAAGTAGCTGAAAGGTGCCCAACTCTTCTGGTTTGATTGCCGGTGCGCTAGGCAGCTTCTCTTGTAATGCAGACAATATTTCTACACGTTTGATTGAATCAATACCAAGGTCGGTATCCAAGCTCATATCTAGGCTTAGCATCTCTAGCGGGTAGCCTGTTTTTTCTGCAACAACATCTAATAAAATACTGTTCACTTCTTTATTGGCATCGGCAGCTTTTTCGGTTTCTATAATTTCTGCTACAGGTATGTTTTGAGACATGCCTTGCTTAACAGTTTTTGGCATCATAGGTGCATCCGGTTCAAGCTGAACAGGCGTAAATGATTTTGACTGCACGTTGGGTTCTTGTATGTTAGAAGACGTAGAAACATTTTGTGTGTTAATGCCGAGTAATGCCTGTTGTTGAAGTAATAGTTGCGTAATGGTTTGTTGGGCTATCTCTTGTCCTTGCAGATATTGTCGATGCAATTTAGCTGTTTGTTCTTGCATCTTTTGTAGGGCAATAATACTTTCCTGAGTTGCACGTAGTGTATCTTGACTTTGCACGGTTATTGCTTGTTGTTTAAAAGCGGGTTTATTTAAATTGAATTGATTTAAATCAGATTGATTCATATCTGGCTTTATATCCGAGACTTGTCGTTGTATTTTTTGCGTGGTCACTTGTTTAGGTTTTGCCGGACGTTTTTCTCTCGGCATGACATAGTTCGCACCGGATAAAGGCATGGTCATGACTGGTTTTTTAGATCCTGAATTTTCATTTTCTGTGGCGTTAAGTGAATCAAGATAACCAGCATCCCATAACGAAAGATCAATTCCTTTGTCCAAAACTGCAAGACTTGTCAGTAAGTTGGCAAGATCATACTGACCATGTCTTTTTCCAGAAGAAGCATCCAATGACAATACTTGAAAATGTTTTTTATCCAAAATAGACTGAACTAAACCACTCAAACTGTTTCCTGGGCCAACTTCAACAAAGGTACGAACGCCGAATGTTTCCATTTTTTCTATTTGTTTGACAAATTTGACTGGGGCAGTCATCTGACCTTTGAGCATTTGACGAATATCATCTTCATCATCTGAATATTCATTAGCTGTTGTATTAGATAGAACTGGTATGGTGCCTTGGTTTAATTTAATCTTCGCAAGTGCTGCAGCAAAAGGTGCTTCGGCACTAGCGACGAATTTACTGTGAAATGCAGCGGCAACTGGTAATTGAGTGGCGCGCAATTTTTGTTGCTTACAAAGGCCTGAGGCTTTTTCAATTTGATTAGTAGCGCCAGATACGACAATTTGTTTTGGTGCATTATGATTGGCAATTACCAAATCAAGTTTTTCATCTTTAATAAATTTTTCTACCGTTTCTAGGCAGGCTGAGATTGCCAACATAGAACCACGATCGTCTTGATTTTCAGCCATTAATTCACCGCGCAACAAAGACAGTTGATGCAGTGCCTTCTCGTCAAAGACGCCAGCAGCGCATAATGCAACAAGCTCTCCATAACTGTGCCCGGCGGTTATGTCTGCTTTGAAACCAAACGCCTCAAGTATGCGCAAGCCAGACAAACTAACGGCACCAATAGATGGCTGAGCATTTCGTGTGTCACGTAAAAATTCTTCTTGTTCTTGACGTGCTCCATCCGAGAATGCAGGTACAGGATAAATAGCATCACTGAGTCTTGTGCCGTGTTTGTTTTCGCCTTTTACAGTATTTGCTGTATTCAAGATGGTATTAAACTGTGGGAATTGACATGCAAGATCGCGCAGCATGCCGACATATTGTGTTCCTTGTCCTGGAAACAACAGTCCGATTTTATGCTGATGTGAACCACAGGCATAACTAACCCCAATAGGCAATTTCCAGAAATCTTGACCATTATTTTCTGCCAGCATTTTTATGGCATTTTGAATTAAAGCTTGTATGTCTGTTTTATTTTTTTCGATAATGAATGTCAGGCGATATGTTTTTTTCGCATCAAACTCTGCACAAGATTTTGCAGCAAAGGCGCGGTGTTCTGACCATGAATTATTTATGTCAATGTTTGTAAGTTTATTGCTAAGTTCTTCTTTTACATCCGCACTGAAGGCAAACAGCAATACATGGCCATCCCAACATATCTTTGCGTCATCGTTTTCAGCTTCTTCCAGCACACAATGAAAATTACTGCCACCAAACCCAAAGGCGCTTAGTGCTGCGCGTCGCGGATGTGATTCGTTGGCAACCCAGGGACGTTTGATAGTATTGACATACATCGGCGATTTGCCGGGCATTAATGATTCAAGCGGTTGATCGACTTTAATGGTGGGTGGTAATACCTTGTGTTTTAATGCCATAACCGCTTTTATCATGCCAGCAATACCTGCTGCAGACTTAGTATGACCAATCATGGATTTTACAGAACCAAGAGCGCACCAAGCGGCATCCTCGTTTGCTTGCCGATAAACATTTTCCAGAGCTTCGACCTCTACTGCATCACCCACAGAGGTTCCTGTTCCATGAGCCTCTATGAGTTCAATTGAATCAGGTGTGATACTCGCTTGCGCATAGGCATCTTTCAATGCTTTGGTTTGGCCTACAATATTTGGGGCATAGATAGCATTGCCACGACCATCACTAGAGGTGCCAATACCCTTAATCACTGCATAGATATGATCATTATCTCGTGCAGCATCATCAAGACGTTTTAATATAATAACGCCCATGCCCTCGCCGATGATGGTGCCATCACCGCCGAGGGCGAAAGGTCGACTATTTCCCGTTGGCGAGAGTGCTGGTGTTTTGCTGAAACACATATACATGAAAATATCGTTGAATGTATCCAGTCCGCCAGCAATAGCCATATCAGAACGACCACTAGCGAGTTCCAACGACGCCATATGAATAGCGCTTAATGAACTTGCGCATGCGGCATCAACAACACAGTTGGTTCCGCCTAGATTAAATCGATTTGCAATACGCCCAGCAGAGACATTACCCAATAAACCCGGGAATGAGTTTTCCTGCCATGGCACATAGCTGTCTGAGATTCGTTGGATGACATCTTCTGTTGTTTCTGAGTCAACGCCAGCATCGACCAGTGCCTGTCGCCAGATTGGGTGACCCAGTCTGGCGCCTAGCGGAATGACCAGCTCTAATGTGCCAGTAACGCCCATGATGACGCTGGTACGATCTCTGTCAAAGTCTCTCCCATCTCCAGCATCTTCACCGGTGGAATAACCCGCATCCAGCAATGCCTGCCTAGCAACCACCATACCGAGTAGCTGCGTGGTGTCGGTGGCTTCAATATTGTTTGGGCTCATACCATATTGCAAAGGGTTGAAATCAACCGGATCAATAAATCCGCCACGACGCGCGTAAGTCATGTCTGGTGTTTTTTGATTCGTATCAAAATAATCTTCAGGATTCCAGTGTGATTCAGGAATGTCGGTGATGGCATCGACACCTTCGCGAATATTCGACCAATACTCATCAACGTTACCTGCCTTAGGAAAAAGACAGCCAATACCTATAATGGCCAAAGGCGATGAAGCCCGAAAAGATATATCTTTTTTATAATTCTGTTTCTTGTTCATAGTAACGTGACACGGGCTATGATAAATTTTTCTCAATCATGTTAACTTCTTGTGGTGCCAAATGCGTTACTTGGTCTGAAAATTCTACGCCCTGATTGCGTAAATTATTGATGCGCGTGATTACGGCAGCACCATAAATAAGATTCATCGCAACCGCCACAATAGTTCTATTGGCAGGCTCTGCTAACCATGAGTTTTTACTCCATTCATTGAAAGCGCCCATAGATGGGCCGCACCAGATTTGGTAATCCACCTGCCTTGATTTTTCTCCGGCATTGGCCCAACGTGATGAGAGTCCAAGATACCAGCGAAAAATTAGAGCCATTTTATATTTTGCGTCACGTTCAGCTTTTATGACTTGCTCTGGATCACGTTCGTTGAAAAAATCTTGTGTCAGTTGCCAAATATTATTTAATGGTGCTTTAAAGATGATCTTTTCCAGAGATTGCTTTTCTTTTTCTGGAATAGCATCAATAGAATCATAAGTACGATAGAGTTCATACAGTTTATTACCGCGCATAGCAAACATGGTGCCGCGTTTTAAGACTTGTAATTTTACGCCCATTTCAAACATATCAACCGCAGGCGCCATAGCGATATCGGCTTGTTGTGCGTCAGCTAACATTTGTCGCGCAATATCACTGCTGCCAGATTCTATACAGGCCTGATTCACAGTCCCTGTTACAACATAAGCCGCGCCCATAGAAAATGCAGCAGCAGCAGATGTTGGTGTGGCAATGCCGCCGCCAGCACCTACTCTTAATGGCACGGAGTAATTAAATTTTTTCTGACAACGATCACGCAAAGTAATGATGGTGGGTAGTAGAGTAATTGCAGGCCGGTTATCCGTGTGTCCACCAGAATCTGCCTCAACGGTAATATCTTGTGCCATAGGAATTTTTTTTGCCAGCACTGCTTGTTCTTCACTAATATCTCCAGAGGAAATAAGCTCTGCCAGCATTTTTTCCGGTGGTGGGGAGAACCATTTTTCTGCAATTTCAATACGCGAGGTTTTGGCGATAATTCGATTCGGTGTTTTTATTTTGCCATTTGCATTTCTATATATACCATGTACTCGATAACGAATTGTAGGCAAGGTCAGTTTCATATAGGCGGAGGCCTCTATGAGGCGAATGCCATATTTGATGTAGAGTGAAACTACTGCATCTTCATGTCCTTTTTCATTGGGTGAGAAAATTAAATTGAAACAGAATGGTTTAGAACCCAATGAGTTCGTTAGATGGTCTGCGGCTTTTTCAATTTCAGTAAGTGTTAGACCAGCAGCACCGAAAGACCCTAAAAATCCAGCATTGGATGCTGCTTCAACTACCTCAATAGAGGCAATACCATTGGCCATGGCACCACACATGTACGGAAAGCGCAGATTATGATCTTCACAAAAACTAATGTCACCTAATTGTCTGGGTGAGTAGGCGGCAGAAAACCCCATTAATGGTAATAAGCTATCTGTTGCAATGTTTTTTTCAATTTTCTGGCAGTTTTCTTGACCAATAATCGCCTGACCTTGACTGGCAACAATGTATTTTTGATTTTGACTCCAAACGACATACACGGGCTGGTTTAAATTACAAATGGCGAGATGAATCGCTTGGTCATCTTTAATAAGTTTGGAGTGATCGCCAGTCCATGAACCTAAAACACGATGAGAGATATGATTAGACATATCTATCTGTGCTGCGGGAATATTGTTGGTTTTCTCCGAGCTTATATTTTCTGAGACTAATGCTGTTTGTGTCATTTGTGTCTATTAGTACTTTTTACGAATTTGTATCAAATATCATAAATAATGGTATATTTAATAAGCTAATCAAGGGGCGAACCCCACATTATATATGAGAATACTTGGAAAGTGCTCTCGGTTTAGCGTTTTTCTTCGTCAGTGGTGAGGCGACTTAAGTTTAAAAGTGGAGCATAGAGGTAGTTTATGCCGTTAAAGGACAAAACCTACCCTAGTTTACATCCTTTATTTGACACTACTTGCAAGCAATTTAACATCAGTCACACTTAATGATTCCGTTGCCAGCTCTAGGCCCTTTTGATATTGAACCGTCGCCCTATCATCGCCTAGCTTATCTAGTGCATAGGCCAATATCCGGTAGGCTTCTGGAATTGGCTTGATATCGATGCTCTCTTCCAGATAAGTTTTTGCCTTACCCCACAGTTTATTTTTAATGCTCAATCTGCCTAATGATAATAATAAAATGGGCTCTCTTGCATGATTGGATAAAAATTTTTCAGAAAATTTTAATTGTTTTGCTATATCTTTGCCTTCAACTAAACCATATAGATTAAGTAATGCAACGTCCCAATGTTTTTTTAATGCTTTGCGAATCAAAGGTTCGCAGTCTGCTGTATCAGAAAGTTTCAATTTTTCTTTTGTGTAAACTTCAATCAAGTAAAATTCAGTACGTAATTTTCTGGGTATATTGAACCAGATATTATTTAATTTTTTTTTATCCTCTTCCTCGCCTATCTGTTTTAACAAGCCGCCATAGGCTTCCAATTTTTTTACATGAATTTGCTCGCTAGACAAAATACCTCCACGCTTTATTTTTGGTAATAATTCCAGTATTGCCTTCCAATCCTTGAGTTTGACATAGGTATGCAACAACATTTTTTTGACTTGATCCTGTTTTAGTTTTTGATCATGTAGATGTGTCAATGTCGCCAGTGCTTGTTCTGATTGTTGCTGTTTGATTTGCAGCTCTGCTTGCACTAGGCCAATAGTAACTTCCGCATCGGGGCTATCTTTATGAGCCTGAATTAAATAATCATCTCGCCTATCCACTGCACCTAATTGTTGTGCAGCTCGAGCAGCAGCAAGATAATTAACCAATGGCGATTGACTATATAGCGCTCCCTTGGTTAGAGAAATTTCTGCTTTATTCCAATCGCCCTCAACCAGCGCCATTAACCCACGCGACAAATATTTTTCAGATAATCGTTTATGCTTGTCTTGTTTGTATTTGCCGAACTGTCTTGGCATGTTCCAGAGGTAACTTAACAAACGTAACAGAAAATGCAGTAGTAGAAATAAAACAATGATTGAAATAATAAAAAAGCTGAAGCTTGTTTGTATCGTCCAACCAGAAATAGTAACTATCATCTGTCCAGCATCATGTTTGGCATAGCTGCCAATGCCCACTGCCAGAAGTAATGAAGTAATGACTAAAGTCAGAAATCTCATTACTTGTTACGCTCTTTTGAAATATTCTGTGTGTTCACTGTTGCACTTGTTACACCACGAAGATAAGTCCGTAAATTTTCCATGGATGCACTAATGTCTGGCAGCTGAGGCACAAGTTCAATTATCTGCATTTTGTCCAGTGTTTCTATTATATTAATCACCGCCGAATCATTAGTATCAAAATATTTGCGTAGCCATGATTGTATAAGAACGATAGAGGCGCTGAAGTTTTCTGAATCCGCACGTAGCACTGATAGTCTGGCGTTTTCTAGCTGCATTCTTAGATTTTGATATAGAAAATATTCTTCATCAGGCAACAGAAATGCTTGTCTTAATTCGTCTGAGCGCTTGATAATAACTAGACTTTTTATTTCTTGCCAAAATATTCGAGGAAATCTTTTCCACAAAGGTTCAGTATCAAGCTCATCATTAAGTTGATTCTCATCTGATAAAATCGCTGTATTTTCTTTTTTAATCATTCCAAGTTTCAGCGGAAGCTGAGCAGAAAGCTCGCCCATTTGCGCTAGGTAGACAGCCATACCTGAGATGTCTGTATGATTTATTGCGCGCAATTGATTCATATTTGCCGCCAGTTGTTTCCTTACAGGTAACAATCTAGGACTCCTAAGATTTCTGAGCTTGAGATCTGCAGTTTCCATCGCCGCTAATGCCAAGGCGACATCTTTTTCCAGCATCAATTTATGCATGGCAATCGCCAGCAAATATTCAATTTCGGCAATGACCCAGTTACCGTTACCGCCTCGTGTATTCCGATAGAGCGATGTCAGAATATCCGACTGATCGCTTTGTTTTTTCTGCAGTTTTTTTATTTCTTTTTCTATGGCTGCAATACTTTTGCTCGTTAGTTCGGGTTGTGTCTGTATATTATTTACCGTCGTAGCTGGCCTTGCTTTGTTTGCCTGTAATTCTTTCCAGAGTATGTAACCACCACCTATTATGCCTACGAGTAAAATCAGAAGAATTAAAGCAAATAAATAACCACGATATATTTTTTTTGTAGGTTTATCTGAACCTACTTGTTGAATTGCCACCTGATTTTCATAGGTCAGTTTGTTGTTTTCATTTACCATTGCTTTACCTCTTTGAGCCGTTTTTAGAGACAGCCCATTTTACTATAGCGTTGAGTATACTTTTATCACTACTTTCTTCAGTAAGAATTGGTGTTTTTCTAAAACCAAATTCAATTGAAAAATCCAACATCCGCTCTCCTATAACAACTAATTGTTTGGTTAATGCAAGATCCAGCTGTTTTTTATTCAGCAGTGAAAATAAATTCTCCAGCGCATTATTACTGGTAACGATAATGACATCAGGGCTATTTGATGCCCAGAGCTTATCCATCATGCCTTTATCGTATTCCGGACATTCGCGACGATAGATTTCTGCATAATCAACTTTTGCACCTCTTTTTTTTAGTGTTGTTGCTAGGTGTTCGCGCCCACCTTCACCACGGAAGATAATAATTTTCTTGTTACAAATCTTTTCGGCATCTAGCACATCTAGATCCAGCAAAGATTCACTGTTTGTTCCGCTGTTTGTAACGATTCGTGCGAATGAAAATTTTTTAAGCGTCTCTGTTGTTTTTGCGCCAATAGAAATTAAAGACAGCTTATCTAAATATGAGACATTTTCAGCTAACAATTTTATTGTCCATTCAACAGAATTTCTGCTAATAAAAATCCCAATATCGTATTGAGAAATATTATCCAGAACCATTTTGGTAGTTTTTTTATTTTTATTTGGTCTTATTTCTATAACTGGCAAGCGAATCACCGTGCCACCAAAATTTTCTATTAATTCACAAAGAGTTTTTGCCTGATGTTTAGGCCTGGTAACAAGAACCTTTGTGCCATCAAGTACGCCAGTCATCTCTCACTAAACGTGCCGATAACTAATATTTGAAAAATTTTCATGGGATTCTGATCATGTTAAATATTCTTTGAGTATTTCCTTGGCACCATTTTCTAATAATGTTTCAGCAAGCTGTAATCCCAGAGTTTCTCTATCTTTTAAATCCCCATTTATTGAGTCCTTAATAATCTCACTACCGTCTACACGTCCAACCATGCCAGTTATTGTAATATTTTTCTGTCCGATCTTTTCTTGATAGATATCAGAATAGACCGCGATAGGTAACTGACAGCCGCCAAATAAATGTCTACTGACGATGCGTTCTGTCTCAACTTGTTTTTGGGTTGTTTCATCATTGAGCAAACAAATCTTTCTCAGAATATCATAGTCCTCTGTTCTCATTTGTATTCCGATTGCACCCTGACCAATAGCAGGCAAGATGATATCTGTTGCAATAATTTCACTTATACGATCTTCAAGACCTAATCGCGCCATACCTGCCGCTGCAAGAATAATGGCATCGTATTTCCCGTCATCAAGTTTCTTTAGACGCGTGCCAACATTCCCACGAAGATCTTTGATATTCAGATCGCCACGCCACGCCAGCAACTGACATTTTCTGCGTAAACTGGATGTGCCAACAATTGCCCCTTGAGGTAAATCACCCATTCTTTTGAATTTTGCCGAGATAAATGCATCATGTGGATTTGTACGTTTTAAAATCACAGGTAATTGCAATCCATCTGCCATATCAATGGTCACGTCTTTCATTGAGTGCACAGCAATATCCGCTTCATGTTCGTACAAGGTCTGTTCAAGATCTTTAATAAATAAGCCTTTGCCGCCAGCCAATAGCAAAGGTGTATCCAATATTCGATCACCCTGTGTCTGTATGCACACCAGTTCGATTTCAAGTTGAGGGTGATATTGTTGCAGTTGGGTTCTCACATGCTCCGCTTGCCACAATGCCAGCGGGCTTTTCCGAGTTGCAATCCTTATACTTCTTAAGCTGGGTTCCGCGCTCTTTTTTAAAGACATATTTTCCTAGGCTCAACAATGATTGGTAGTGTTATTATGGCATATGTTTTCTGGCATAGACTTCTATAATGTCTGAAACTATTAAAAAATAAGTGCACAGAAAAACGATAAAAACAAAATTATGAAATTAGGAATAATCATGGATCCCATTAGCGGGATAAATATTACAAAAGACAGCTCATTTGCCATGCTGCTTGAGGCACAAGCTAGAGGCTGGGATATTTATTACATGGAAGCAGACGATCTGTTTCTTGTTAACGATATTCCAAGTGCGACGATTCATAAAATGACCGTGGAAGATAAAATTTCCGAGTGGTATCAGTTTCATGATGCAGGGACGCTATCATTGTTCGATTTTGACATTATTCTCATGCGTAAAAATCCGCCTTTTAATATGGAGTATATATATTCAACTTATCTGCTGGAGTTGGCACATAGGCAAGGTACTTTGGTTGTCAATGATCCTGCGTCTTTGCGTGATGCCAATGAAAAATTGTTCGTCAGTTGGTTTCCACAATGTACGACACCAACACTGGTAGCCAGAAAATCAGAGCATATTCTGGCATTTCTGGATGAGCATCGCGATATCATTCTTAAGCCTTTGGATGGTATGGGCGGGGTTTCGATATTCAGAATTCAGTACTTTGATCAAAACACCAATGTTATTATTGAGACTCTGACAAAAAACGGTGCTAAGCATGTTATGGCTCAGAAATTTATTCCGGAAATCGTCTATGGGGATAAACGCATCTTGATGATAAATGGAGAACCCGTCCCCTATGCATTGGCTCGTATTCCAAAAGAAGGCGAGATCCGCGGGAATCTAGCGGCAGGCGGGCGAGCTCAAGGTGTTGAGTTGACTAGCAGAGATAGATGGATATGCGAACAATTGGCACCTGTTTTGAAAGACAAGGGTCTGTTGTTTGTCGGCATTGATGTGATTGGCGATTACTTGACTGAAATTAATGTCACCAGCCCAACCTGTATCAGAGAACTTGATACAATATATAATCTCAATATTGCGGGTAATTTAATGGATGCTATTGAAAAACAGCTTTTGTAATCTGTACATTATTAAATATTTGTTTAATTTTGAAGTGTTGACAGGAAACTGACGTATTGGCGGTAACAATTAAGCCATTAATAACGCCGACAGATCGTTTTGGCCTGACATTCTGTCTCGCTGTTATGGCACATGGCATTTTTGTATTAGGTGTCGTATTTGCCCCAGAAGAAATACCTAAATCCAGGTATCAGTTGATGAAAATGACTATCGTCCCAAAAGAAAGCAAAGCCCCTGAAGATGCAAAAATCCTTGCACAGGCAAATCTTCAAGGCGGTGGCAATGTGTCGGAATCAGAAAATCCTTCAACGCCGTTTCCTGCACCATTTCCAGATGAGCAACCCAAAATTGCTGCATCATCACAACGCCCTGCCGCATCTGCAGCCAACGCACCAGAAATTGTCGCTGATATGGAAACAGAACCTGCGGAAGCTGTAGAACAAATAGTTATTGAGTCTAGTGAAGCCAAACAAAAACTGGTAGAAACAATTGATGTCAAGGATAAGGCAGTTAAACCATTTGAAAAATTAACCGAACAACTTCCGGAGAAACCAGAATTACCGCCGACACCGAGCGCAATAGAGATGATGATGAATAGCTTCAAAATCGCCTCCTTAAGTGCCCAGTTAGAACGTAAACTTCAAGATAAATCCGAGCGGCCAAGAAGAAAATATATTTCTGCCACCACCAAAGAATATAAATATGCTTCCTATATGGAAGCGTGGCGAACCAAGGTAGAGCGGGTAGGAAATCTGAATTATCCAGAGGCTGCTCGCAGAGATAAATTGTCAGGCAAGTTAAGTCTCGATGTCTCTTTAAACAGTGACGGTTCAATCGAACAAATCACTATAGTGAAGTCTTCAGGGCATCAAGTGTTGGATGACGCTGCTATACGCATCGTCAAACTTGCTTCGCCCTATTCTCCATTTCCAGACCAGATTCGTGAGGAAACAGATATACTGCACATTATACGTACTTGGAAATTCTCTAATCATTCCTTAAGTTACCAATAAAATTCTTGCTTGTAGTTTGCCTCGTAGTTAAAGATACTAAGCGTATGGGTTCAATGAATTTTACGCGCTATCTTCGTTACACAAGTAGAGTAATATTTATATCTTCGACCATTCTTTTTGGTATCAACATAGGCAAACACATCAGATGATGTTAGACACGTGTGAAATAAATATGCTTCTGTGTTTTGACTTCGGTACTAAGCGTATAGGTGTCGCGGTAGGCCAATCTATTACTAAAACTGCAAATCCACTCAAAACGGTTAAAAATATAAATAATAAACCTAACTGGAATGATATCGAACAGTTAATAAAAGAATGGCAGCCCGATGCTCTTGTGGTTGGTTTGCCACTTAACATGATGGATGAAGTTCAGGAGATGACCGTTGCCGCTGAAAAATTTATGCGTCAATTACGTGGACGTTTTTGCTTGCCAGTGTATGGTATTGATGAGCGTTTATCTTCATTTGAAGCAATGCAACGCACAGGTAAAACAGCTGACCTAGATCCTGTTGCGGCACAAGCTATTCTTGAAACATGGTTTTCTGAGAACCATAATAAAAAAGCATGAATCGTGATAGGATTGCCCATCAAAAGCTGTATGCAATGAAAAACGCCAAAATAGAGTATGAGTGAATATGACAGACGTTGATCAATATATTGATGCAATATTCGCTGAGATAAAAGCCACAATAACAACGCAAGAGTTGCATGAACTATTGATGATTGGGATTCACACAGGCGGTGTGTGGATTGCAGAAAGGCTACACGAGAGGCTAGACCTTCAACAACCCTTAGGTAAGCTCAATATCGCTTTTTATCGCGATGACTTCAGTCGTATTGGCACCCATCCGCAAGTCACTCCTTCAAAACTACCTTTTACTGTTGAAGACAAACACATTTTATTGGTAGATGATGTGCTACATTCTGGCAGAACAATACGTGCAGCATTAAACGAAATTTTTGATTATGGGCGTCCTGCCAGCGTCCGTTTGGCTGTTCTTGTTGACCGCGGTGCACATGAACTTCCTGTACAGGCAGATTTTATTGGCAAGAGCTTAGCGCTCAAGTCTAAAGAACATGTTAAACTCTGCGCCTCAGGAAATCTTACAGGCGATAATTATGAGGATCTGACTCTGGAAATAACCAGAACGGAATGACAGGCAACAATATTCAACTCGACGCTAAAGGCCGACTTAAACATTTTCTTACCATAGAAGGTATTGACCGTTCCCTGATTTTTGAAATTCTTGATTATGCCGAATCATTCGTTACTGTCAGTGAACGTGCCGTAAAAAAAGTCCCCTTATTACGCGGCAAAACAATTGCCAATCTATTTTTTGAGCCGAGTACTCGCACGCGAACAACATTTGAACTGGCTGCGAAAAGACTATCCGCTGATGTGCTGAATCTCAATATTCTCAGTTCAGCAACCAAAAAAGGCGAAACCCTTACTGATACATTGCAAACACTGGAAGCTATGCACTGTGATATGTTTATCATTCGTCATGCCAATAGTGGTGCGGCACATTTCATTGCCTCAAAGGTCGCGCCACATATCCGTGTCATTAACGGTGGTGATGGTCGTCATTCCCATCCTACGCAGGCGATGTTGGATATGTTTACCATCCGCAAACACAAACCTGATTTTACTAAACTCAAGGTTGCCATTATTGGCGATATATTACATTCGAGAGTCGCGCGCTCAGAAATTCATGCCTTAAGTATTCTTGGTGTGCAGGAAATCAGAGTGATTGGACCTAGAACCCTAATCCCTAGCGATATTAGCAGCCTTGGTGCACACGCATATCATAATATGAATGAAGGTATGAAAGATGTAGATGTCGTCATGATGTTACGTTTACAACGAGAACGTATGTGTAGTGCACTTTTGCCCAGTGAGCATGAATACTTCAATCGCTATGGTTTGAATGAGAAGAAATTAGCGCTCGCCAAAACAGATGCAATTGTTATGCATCCGGGCCCTATTAACAGAGGCATAGAAATCGAATCAAGTATTGCAGACGGCAAACGTTCAGTGATATTACAGCAGGTAAGTTATGGTATTGCAGTGCGTATGGCGATTATGGTCATGACAATGGGCAATCAATCTCCGGAAAATCAAAATACGAGCGGTCAAGAGGGGGGTGCATAATGCGATTGAAAATAAGCAATGGTCGCATTATTGACCCAGAAAATAATATTGATCAAACAGGAGATCTGTTTATTGACGAAGGAATTGTCATCGGCATTAATAAACCTCCCAAAGGGTTTAAGGGCGAACAGGAAATCAATGCTACTGGTCAAATTGTTTGTCCAGGGCTTGTTGATCTTTGCGCACGCCTTCGTGAGCCCGGAGAAGAGCATAAGGCGACCATTGCTTCAGAAACAGCAGCAGCAGCATCATCCGGCATCACTTCTATCTGTTGCCCTCCAGATACTATTCCAGTCATAGATACACCTGCAGTTGCCGAATTGATTTTTCAGCATTCATTAAACAGTCAGCAAGCAAAGGTTTTTCCTTTGGGTGCACTGACATATGGCTTGCAAGGAAAGACGCTGGCTGAAATGGATGCTTTAAAAAACGCTGGCTGCGTAGGTGTAAGTAATGCTTATGCGCCGATTATTGACACAGAAGTATTAAGACGGGCATTTGAATACGCTGCGACCTGCGATATTACGGTACATCTTTATTGCGAAGATGATTATCTGAGCAACAATGGTGTTGCACATGAAGGGCCTGTTAGTACTAGGTTAGGGTTGCCAGCTATTCCGGAAACAGCGGAGACTATTGCCTTAAGCCGTGCCTTACTGTTGGTCGAACAAACGGGTGCACATGTACATTTTTGCAGAATTTCAACGGCACGAAGTATTGATTTGCTTGCAGAAGCCCGTGCACGTGATCTTGATGTCACTGCCGATGTCGGTATCGCGCATCTTCACCTTACGGACATGGATATAAGCTCATTCAATACGAATTGTTATGTTTTGCCCCCGTTTAGGAGTCAACGAGACAAGGAAGGGCTGCGCAGAGGTCTGGCGAATGGGACTATTACAGCTATTTGTTCTGATCATCAGCCTCATGAGTCAGATGCCAAGTCAGCGCCCTTTAGCATGAGCGAGCCTGGCGCCTCAACAATTGAAATCCTTTTGCCGCTTGTTTTGCAATTAGTTAGGGACAAGAGCCTGACACTTCAGCAAGCTGTGGCCGCTGTCACATCAGCACCAGCTAAAATCGCAGGATTAGATGCAGGTAATCTCTCTGTTGGTTCTCGTGCTGATATTTGTATATTTGATCCCGAATCATCATGGGAAGTGGCAAGAGATGCGCTCCTGAGTGCGGGGAAAAACACACCTTTTGCTGAGTGGGAAATAACAGGCAGAGTCACGCATACTCTGGTTGATGGCAATATCATTTATCAATTTTAATATCTTAAATCATCATCTCCAGAAATCACGCCAAGTTAATGAAACATCCCGAATCACGTAGCACTTTGCACTTGGAACAGGCTAAACTGCTTGATCATACTGCTTTTGAAGGTGACCAATATTATATGCGCCTGCAAGCACCATTAACGGCATCACTGGCTGCGCCAGGAAAATTCATACATATAAAATGCGATAATAATCTGCCGATGCGCCGACCTATGTCCATTATGCGCGCTGACAAAAAAGCAGGATGGATAGATTTTCTGTACAAGGTGCACGGGATTGGAACCACTAGACTGAGCACACGCAATGTTGGTGAGCGTATTGATCTGATTGGTCCGATAGGTATGCCATTCAAACTTGATCAATATAAAAAATATCCATTATTGCTTGGGGGAGGGGTAGGCATCCCGCCCATGATTTTTCTTTCCGAACATATAAAAAAGACAAGCAAAAATATCAAGCCCTTTGTCATTATGGGTTCTGAAGTCCCATTCCCGTTTACAGCAAAGCCATCACAAATCATGCTTGATGGTCTCCCCGAAGGGGTGACTGCATCAATGCCTTTACTGGAAGACTGGGGTATACCGAGCAGATTAACAAGTTTTCGTGGTTATGCCGGTGTTTATTATGGTTATGTAGTAGATTTGGCCAGATACTGGCTTGATTCTCTTGATAAAGAAACGCTCAGTGAAGTTGAAATATTTAGCTGCGGACCAAGTTCTATGCTCAAGGCAGTCGGTCAAATGGCTCATCATTATAATCTTGCATGTCAGATATCACTCGAAGAATATATGGCATGTGCCGTCGGTGGTTGCGCCGGTTGCACGGTACTTGTCAAAACAGAACAAGAGATCAGTATGAAGCGTGTTTGTGTCGATGGCCCTGTGTTCGAAGCTGCATCGATATTCCCACAACCCCAATAATGAATTATTCGGATTTATACTTGTTTTGCAACAGCAGGCTTAACTAAAATTAATCTTGGCTTCGAGGTTTGTCCGAGAATCAGAATTGTTCAATGCTTCATCAAATTCGATACGGTTTTTTTTGTATAAATTGAGAAGCACCTCATCAAATGTTTGCATGCCTCCTTGGCTGCTTTTCCCCATTGTTTCTTTTACTTCATCTATATCGCCTTTTAGAATCAAGGCAGCAATGTGTGATGTATTTATCAGAATTTCACAGGCCATACAGCGTTTCCCATTGACACCCATGACAAGTCTTAGGGCAATAATAGATCGTAGGTTTAAAGACAGATCCGCAAATAATTGTTTATGTGCGATCTCAGGGAACATATTAATCATACGTTCCAGTGCTTGGCTAGAATTGTTCGCATGTAATGTTGAAATTGCCAAATGTCCTGTATTAGCTAGCGCTATAGCGGCATCCGTGGTCTCGCGATCACGAATTTCACCTATAAAAATTACATCAGGAGCTTCTCGCATAGCAGATCTCAGGGCATTTCTGTAGGAGAGCGTATCAACACCAATTTCACGTTGGCTCAAGATTGATTTGAGGTTAGGATGTCTAAATTCGATCGGATCTTCAATCGACAATATATGCCCTGCCATATTTTGGTTTCTGTGATTAATCATGGCTGCAAGTGTCGTTGATTTGCCTGATCCAGATCTACCCACTACTAAAACCAAGCCTCTGTTATGCCCGATAATATCCTTCATGGTTTTGGGTAGATCCATATCATCGATGGTCGGTATTTCCACAGGAATAAAGCGAAACACCATACTTATTTCGCCTTTTTGGCGAAAAATATTAACACGAAATCTTGCTGATCCATCTTCAATATCTACGGCAAAATCGCATTCCAGAGTTTCTTCAAAGATACTCTTCTGTTTATCGTTCATGATTTTGTAAGCGGCCGTCTTGCAAACTTCGCCAGTTAAGATTGTTTCACCAACAGAAACTATTTGCCCTTCAAGTTTAATTTTTACTGTAGAATTTGCAGTGATAAATAAATCAGAGGCATTTTTATCAGCCATTAATTTAAGGTAAGGTGTGATATCCATGTTGATTAGATTCTCATGCTAAGCTAAAAATTATTTAATTGTTATTAATGGTTTGGGCTTCACGAAATTTTTTAGCATAATTTTGCAATATATAGTGCCTATGTATTTTTTCAATATGGATCTTTTTTTAGTCTTAGATCTATATTGTCTTTATCTGCAGCTGAATCATCTGCCAGATGTAGATTACTGAAGTCCTCCTCAGTGATCCCCTTAGTATTTTTACTTTCTAGTTTGATTTTTAAACGTAATTCATTCATTGAGTCTGCATTATGTAATGCATCTCCCAGAGTAATCTTATTGTCTTCGTAGAGTTCAAATAATGCTTGATCAAATGTTTTCATCCCCAAGTCTACAGACTTGGCCATGATTTCCTTAATCTCATGGATTTTACCTTTTGAGAACATATCAGAAATAAGCGGCGATGCCAGTAAGACTTCAACTGCAGCAACTCTGCCTTCACCATTGGCCTCTTTCAAAAGTCTCTGTGCAATCACAGCCTTTAAATTCAAAGATAAATCCATTAATAATTGCTGATGACGGTTTTCTGGGAAAAAGTTAATAATTCTGTCTAATGCTTGGTTGGAACTGTTGGCATGTAAGGTAGCCATAGCTAAATGCCCTGTTTCTGAGAAAGAGATGCAAAAATCCATGGTTTCCCTGTCTCTAATTTCGCCCAACAAAATAACATCGGGCGCCTGACGCAAAGTGTTCTTTAGGGCAATTCCCCAGTTATCTGTATCCATTCCTACTTCACGTTGTGTAATGATGCAATTTTTGTGTGGATGAATATATTCAATGGGATCTTCAACGGTGATGATATGTTCGAATGCGTGCTGGTTTCTGTGATCGATCATAGCAGCCAGCGAGGTTGACTTGCCAGTGCCAGTGCCACCGACAAGAATAACCATTCCACGCTTGATCATGGAAATTTCTTTGAGGGTTTCCGGCAACCCTAATCCATCGAGACTTGGCACATCCATTAAAATAGCGCGCACCACACATCCACAGAAACTCTGTTGCATGAATATATTAACCCTAAATCGCCCAACACCCACAGGACTAATAGCAAAATTACATTCCTTAGTGCTTTCAAACTCTTCTGCCTGTCTGTCATTCATCAAGGCGTAACATATTGCCTTAGCGTATTCTGGCGTTAATTTCTTTTTTGCTATAGGTGTAATCTTGCCATGTACTTTGATTGCCGGGGGAAAATCAACCGTGATAAATAAATCAGAGCTTTCCTTCTCAACCATAAGCTTGAGAAGATCGCGTACAAATTTTATTGCTTGTTCTCTTTCCATGATTTCTTCGTGTTATTTATTATGTTGATGAAGGTTTCTGTTAAGCTGAGAAAGTATTTTTGTTGACACACTTGGACAACGCCTCTTCCCGACTAATCACATTTTTTTTGACTAATTCGGCCAAATCCTGATCCAAAGTCTTCATGCCAAATTGATCGCCAGTTTGTATTGCCGAATACATTTGTGCAATCTTGTTTTCACGAATCAGGTTACGAATAGCAGGCGTACTAATCATAATTTCATGAGCAGCAACACGACCACCACCAATTTTTTTGAGTAAAGTCTGTGAAATAACTGCTTTCAGTGACTCAGATAACATAGCACGTATCATATCTTTTTCTGCTGCCGGGAATACGTCAACAACACGGTCGATGGTTTTGGCAGCAGAACTGGTATGCAAGGTTCCGAATACTAGGTGACCAGTTTCAGCAGCAGATAGAGCTAAGCGAATAGTTTCCAGATCGCGCATTTCACCCACAAGGATAACGTCTGGATCTTCGCGCAAGGCAGAGCGCAGTGCTTCGTTGAACCCTAGAGTATCTCGATGAACCTCACGTTGGTTAATGAGACATTTCTTGCTGATGTGCACGAATTCGATCGGATCTTCAACCGTAAGAATATGGCCAAATTCATTTTCATTTTTGTGATTCACCATGCCTGCTAAGGTGGTAGATTTGCCAGATCCTGTAGGCCCTGTAACTAGTACCACACCGCGAGGCGTATCAGCCAAGTCTTTAAAAATCTTTGGGGCATCTAGTTGTTCTAATGACAGTATCTCTGATGGAATGGTTCTAAATACAGCACCAGCACCACGGTTTTGGTTGAACGCATTAACACGAAATCGCGCCAAACCAGGAATTTCAAAAGAAAAATCACATTCCAGAAATTCTTCATAATCCTTACGTTGTTTATCGTTCATTATATCGTAGACCATGTCATGAACTTCTGTGTCACTAAGGACAGGCACATTAATTTTTTTCATGTCACCATCAACGCGAATCATGGGCGGCACACCAGCAGATAAATGCAGATCGGACGAGCCATTTTTTGTACCAAATGCGAGAAGTTCACCAATATCCATCCAAATTCTCCTTGGGAAAATAGTTACAATAGGTAAAAATTTACTGCATCATGCATTGTCCTGCAACGCATGACGGTCTTGTCACAATGCTACTTGTTTTTTGCAATATAGACCACTGATATCTAATGAAAAATATCAAGAATAAAAATACTGGGAAGTATAAAAATATTGAAATTAGCGCCGAAAAAAATATTTTTATTGCGCTTGCACAAATCAGGCAAAGAATTTCTGACGCTGAACGATGTTTTGGGCGCAAACTTGACTCAGTGCAGCTATTGGCAGTTAGCAAAACCAAGTCTTTCGCTGCCATAAAGACAGCCATAAATGCCGGACAATCTTGTTTTGCTGAGAATTATTTACAGGAGGCAGTAGGTAAAATAGCAAGCCTAAAAAATTATCAGCTCGCTTGGCATTTCATTGGGCCGATACAGTCAAATAAAACACGGGATATAGCACAACACTTCCATTGGGTACATACCATTGACAGAATTAAAATTGCCCGAAGACTTAATGAGCAACGTCCAGATCATCTATCGCCTTTAAATGTATGTTTGCAAATCAACATAAGCGGTGAAAGTAGTAAATCTGGTATCGCTGAGGACGAACTAATGCAGCTTGTTAATGATTGTTCATCCTTAGAGAGTATTAAAATAAGAGGGTTAATGGCTATGCCAGAAAAAAATGCTAATTTTGAGAAACAACGCATTTCTTTCAGGCGTTTGCGACTACTATTTACTGAGCTACAAACCACGCACCCTGAGATAGATACTTTATCCATGGGCACAAGTGGTGATCTAGAAGCAGCCATTGCAGAAGGGGCAACCATGGTACGCATAGGTACTGCAATCTTTGGCAGGCGAAATTACTGATTATTATTATCTACTAGGGATCTATCTACTTAGGTGTTTGGCAAACTGTTTGGTCTATATCAAATTGAATATAAATTGTTACACTTACCCGATATTTACATTAAATAAATTATAGAGAGTTTTCAATGAAAAATTCGAGAATAAGTTTCATTGGCTGTGGAAACATGGGCAGAAGTCTGATTGGAGGATTACTTGCCAACGGCCTATCAGCCGACTCTATAATCGGAACTGACATAAACGCAAAGCAGCGACAAACAGCAGCTTTCCAATTCAATATCTCAGTACTGGAAGACAATCAAGAAGCGATTAAAGATGCAGACGTTGTTGTGCTGGCAGTCAAGCCACAATCAATTAAAGCTGCCTTGCAGGCGATCAGGCCAAGTTTAGCACAAAAGCAGCCTCTGCTTATCTCGATAGCAGCAGGTATTCAACTTTCGCAGCTTGAAGAATGGGCTGGAGCAGGACTTGCTATTGTGCGTATTATGCCGAATACGCCAGCATTAGTTCGGTCAGGAGCAGCTGCATTGTGTGCAAATCAATTGACCAGTATTACGCAACGCAATCTGGCAGAAGCAATTATGCATTCTGTTGGTTTGGCTTTGTGGCTCGATAATGAAACACTTATGGATGCCGTCACTGCTTTATCGGGAAGTGGTCCAGCCTATTACTTTCTTATCATGGAAGTTATGGAAAAAGCTGCAACCGAACTTGGATTACCCAAAGAACAAGCACGCATACTCACCTTACAAACTGCATTCGGTGCAGCAAAAATGGCATTAGAAAGTAATCATGATGTAGCATCCTTGCGTAAACAGGTCACCTCTCCAGGTGGCACGACCGAGCAGGCTTTGAATGTGTTAATGGACGGCGGTATTGCAGATTTATTTAAAGATGCCCTAAAGGCCGCACAAAAAAAATCGGTTGAATTAGCTGCCTCATTGGAGCAAGGGTAATGTCTGGCAGCGGTTACTTCGCAAATGCAGGCGTTTACCTTGTAAATATAATATTTGGATTATATATATTGGCGGTCATGTTGCGTTTTTTACTGCAAATCGTTCGAGCAGATTTTTATAATCCCATCTGTCAATTTTTGATTACCGTAACAAATCCTGTTTTAAAATCATTGCGCAGGATCACCCCTCAGCATATGAAGGTTGATTGGTCATCTATCCTGTTGCTTGTCCTGTTACAATTTACAGAAATATGCCTCATCGCATTGCTGCTTAGCGGGCATATCCCATCGCCTGCGAGTATTCTAGTTATTATTATTGCAAAATTACTGCAGTTACTAATATCGATATACATCGCCGTTATTATTATACAAGCTATTGTTAGCTGGATTTCGCCCGGTAATTACTCGCCTTTTAGCGTTTTGCTTTATCAACTAAGCGAACCTCTGGCAAGACCAATAAGACGCTATATTCCTGCAGCAGGTGGTATCGACTGGTCATCTTTTGTGGTTTTGATATTGCTTAATCTTTCCTTCAGGCTGATTATTGCCCCCTTAAACGACTTGAGCATATATCTTTCAGGATGACACAGCGTATTATGAGCCAAATCCTGAAGTGAGGAGCTTTACTGATCTTTTTGTCTTGCGGCAAATTTGTGGCGAGAAAAAGTATCGGCGTTAAAAGATCACTCTATAGACATTAATCGTTTAGCACCTGCGTTGATTGCTATAGGTGATTTACGTAAAATTGCAAATGTAAAGAGCTTAATGGTGATAAATCAGCAATATTAAAGCGTTGCTAATTATCAACGCTGAACAGAATTGCCTTGAGTTTACTCTTGAACTTGTTATGAAAATGTACGAGCAAGTTAAAATGTTTTTCTCGAATGAAGACGTTACAGCTGCAAAAATATATTGGAATGGATCGGTACGATAGGTGGTGGTAGTTATGGATTATTAAAGTTATATAAAGAACTTAAACTTAAACCTAATATCCTTCATTAAACTTACGATACCCTAGGGAGTTGCAATTTTAGAATCAACTTTAGCTGCAAACTCCCTCATTGAAAGAATCGCAGTACCTTGACCACCGGGAATTCTTTCTATTGAGAATTGAGCATCTACATAACCATCACCTGTATTAATACGTAAACGAGTGTCTTTAGCATTTAACATTTCTTTTAAAACTCTCAAAGAGATAGTTACTGAATTTTTGCTATCCGTATAAATCAGTTCTTGATACTGAATTATAGCCGCTATCACTATGTTTCGTTAAACCCGATGATTTATAGGAGCTTATTTTGCCATCGATATTTAAATCCATCCCAGAAAAGTTTGTATACAGACCGCTAGAGCTACCGTATGTATTTGAACTATACGACATGATCAATGATACATGACTTGGTGAATTACTTGACCAACGTGCACCAAGCCTAACAGGAACACCTAACCATTCGCCTTCTGCATATAAAAGAGCAGGAGACATTGTGATAATGGTTGCATTATCAAAGGTTGATTGTTCTTTGCTAATTGTCCCAATTCCAGCAAACTTTGAACCTACATCAGCCATGCTTGCACATCCCGCTATTGTAAATGCAAGTAGCCCTACAAGCGCTATTCTCATTTTGCTGTCCTTATTTAATATTAGTAAGGCTCATTTCCCTCCCTAGCTTGCTAACAAGCATGGGCTGATTGCCTTCTGTAAGAGTAGCACAATAGCACATGAATCTACCTTTCGCTGTTGAATCGTCTGTTTTGTTCACTGGCCTGTTGCGATTGATCTACTGGTAGAAAGTCCACCATGTAGGGTTTACTCTTTTTTAGTATTTGACCCCCTGCGATGGTCTGACCACCATCATTCACTTGAACATGCTGCGCCGTCATCACCTGCTCGCCGCCTGCTCTCATTTTCTGCAATGTATATGTATAGCTCTTGCTGAAAGGTCTGCATCAAACGGTTGGCTGAATTTGGCTTTCGCGACTGAATGACACTGGATGTGTTTGCGTCAAGTCAGTATCTGGTATCTATTTGTTCTGCTACTAACTGATAGCAGCGAGCAACAAAAAAGCCCGTAAACACTGAGCTCACGAGCTTTTTTGGGAGTTACTGAGAGTATAAAACAGACGGTTACATCATACCGCCGCCCATACCGCCCATACCGCCCATACCGCCCATATCACCCATATCAGGGGCTGCAGGGGCATCATCTTTTGGTGCCTCGGCGATCATGGCTTCAGTGGTTATTAACAAACCAGCGATAGAAGCAGCATGTTGTAGTGCTGAACGTGTGACTTTTGTTGGATCAAGAATACCCATTTTGATCATATCGCCATATTTACCAGTTGCAGCGTTATAACCTTCATTGTTTTTACGACTGAGCACTTCATTAACGACAACAGAAGCTTCGTCGCCTGCGTTATTGACGATTTGACGTAGAGGCTCTTGTAGTGAACGACGGATGATATTGATGCCTATATTCTGATCCTCATTATCGCCGTTTATGCCATCAAGTGAGCTTAGTGCTCGAAGTAACGCAACACCACCACCAGGAACCACGCCTTCTTCAACTGCTGCACGAGTAGAATGCAAGGCATCTTCTACGAGCGCTTTCTTTTCCTTCATTTCTATTTCAGTCGCAGCACCAACCTTGATGACAGCAACACCGCCTGCAAGTTTGGCGACACGTTCCTGTAGTTTCTCACGGTCATAATCTGAAGTAGAAGATTCAACCTGCTGGCGAACCTGATTAATGCGGCTTTCAATGTCTTTTGCCTTCCCAGCGCCATCAATTACAGTGGTGTCTTCTTTGGTAACGACGATACGTTTTGCGCTGCCCAGATCATCAAGACCTACTTTTTCAAGTGTTAAACCAACCTCTTCGGCAATCACAGTGCCGCCAGTCAGCGTTGCCAGATCTTCCAGCATAGCCTTACGACGGTCACCAAACCCTGGAGCCTTAACGGCTGCAACCTTAACGATGCCACGGATGGTGTTCACCACCAATGTTGCCAGCGCCTCACCTTCAACGTCCTCTGCGATAACCAATAGCGGACGGCCTGCCTTAGCAACGGCTTCCAGTATTGGGAGTAGTTCACGGATGTTTGAAATCTTCTTATCATGTAACAGGATGAACGGCTCGTCCATTTCAACACTCATAGACTGTTGATTGTTAATGAAATAAGGAGACAGATAGCCACGGTCAAACTGCATACCTTCCACTATATCCAATTCGTTATCCAAACCAGAACCTTCCTCAACGGTGATCACACCCTCTTTACCCACTTTACCCATTGCTTTGGCGATGATATCGCCAACGGACGCATCAGAATTTGCAGAGATGGTGCCTACCTGAGCTACGGATTTATCGTCGTCACAGGGCTCGGAGTTATTTTTTAATTCTTCAACAACACTGATGACCGCCTTATTTATTCCACGCTTCAAATCCATTGGGTTCATGCCAGCGGCAACAGATTTCAACCCTTCTATTACGATTGCCTGAGCCAAAACGGTTGCTGTAGTTGTGCCATCACCTGCGACATCAGAAGTTTTTGAAGCCACTTCTTTGACCATTTGCGCACCCATATTTTCGAATTTGTCTTTTAATTCGATTTCTTTGGCGACAGAGACACCATCCTTGGTAACGGTTGGTGCGCCAAAGCTTTTATCCAGTACAACATTGCGACCTTTCGGGCCAAGGGTAATCTTGACGGCATTGGCCAAGGTGTTGACACCTTTTAACATACGCTGTCTTGCGTCATCACCGAATTTAATTTCTTTTGCACTCATTTTTGTAATTCCTCTAAATTAGTTCTGCGGTCTTAGAAGGGCTAACCTTCTATAACGCCCATGATATCTTCTTCACGCATGACAAGGAGTTCCTCATCGTCGAGCTTGACTTCTGTGCCGGAGTATTTGCCGAACAGTACAGTGTCACCAACGCTAATATCAAGTGGACGTTTTTCACCACTATCAAGAATTTTGCCAGGACCTACAGCCAGCACTTCACCACGAATTGGTTTTTCTGTGGCAGAATCTGGAAGCACGATACCGCCAGCACTAGTGGTTTCCTCTCCCATGCGTTTGACAATCACACGGTCTTGTAAGGGACGTATATTCATGTATTTTTCTCCTGAAAATACGGGTTCTAAATGGTTAAGGGTTACTTTTTAGCACTCTAGCCGAGTGAGTGCCAATTCTATAGGATGGTTCCTGCTGCTGTCAAATTCTTTTAGCACTCTAACTCTAATCGAGTGCTAATTCCCAAGATAAAAAAATATTGCCAGCGCCAAACGCAGTCTCATAAGAAGATGATTTACCAGTATAATTTGCGATTCCTTAATTTTCCCAATAGTCGCCTTCCAAAGTAACTTTTTTGCCATGTCCGCGTGCATCGGTTTTCTTATTATGTTGTGTAACAATGGCTTTTTTGAGGACAGAATTGGCAATTTTTTGGCGTATAGAGGGTACTAGACAGATAAAGCCAATCGCATCTGTGAAAAAGCCTGGCGTTAACAAAAAGGCGCCTGCGATGAGTAATACGAGGCCTTCCAGCATTGTCCCTGCGGGTAATTCTCCTTGGCTTAGACTTTGTCTGATTTTTGTCAGTACCACAAACCCTTCTATTCGCAATAAGGTCACGCCCATACATGCTGTGAACAAAATTAATGCTATGGTGGACATTGCGCCAATTTCACTGCCGATTTGAATCAGCAGGTAAATCTCGATTAGCGGAGTGAAAATAAATAACAGGATGAATAAATTAAACAAGAGTACCTGCCTTTGGTTAAAATTAGTGTTTGATTCTATTGATCTATTTAATGGTGTGTTGGCAGAATAGGGTAATTCAAGTCATTTGAAAAACTATATTTGGAAATGTTTTGATTAAAGAAGTAGAACATTTACTGGTTTTAAGCACCTGCCCTGATATGATCATTGCAGAAAAAATCTCGCAGGATTTGCTTATTAATAATATCGCTGCCTGTGTCAATATCATTCCCGGACTATCTTCATATTTTAAATGGAATTCTAAATTAGAATCTGAGGCCGAATTATTGCTTTTGATTAAAACTACTTCCAAACATTTTCCTGCGCTTCAAAAGAGGATACAGTCCTTACATCCCTACGAACTTCCGGAAATTATTGCAGTCTCAATTAAGGATGGACTTACAGAATATCTTCGTTGGATTGAAAACAGTACAAAATAAATGAATATGGCTACGCTCCGTTTGCCGGCACTCGTTTTGGTAGTTACTGCCTCAACAATTTTTTTTAATATCGCATCGGCAGGGTCTTTGTCTGATGAGATTGATAACCTATTCGGCAAATTTACCAAGGACAAACAAGCTGAATTTCTGGATCCTGAAGAGGCATTTATTATCTCTGCAGCAGCAGTTTCGGAAAATGTGATCAATGTGCAATGGCAGATTGCGGAAGGCTACTATCTCTACAAGGACAAATTTCAATTTTCTTTACAAGGCGATGACATCACCATCACCGATGTTAAGCTGCCCGAAGGTAAGTTGAAGAATGATCCGGATTTTGGGAGTGTCTGGGTAAATTACCATGCTGTTGATGCCAAGCTAAAAGTGCAAAGAAAAGATGTCACCGCATCTGTTGTGGAATTACTTGTTAAGTATCAGGGCTGTAAGGAAGATGTTCTGTGTTATCCGCCGATAAGCAAGACATTGCCAATCAATTTAATTACGAACGCAGCAGGTGAGCCTGACGCATCAAATCTAGAGCGAAGAGCGCTTTCTAAACAAGATGTAATCACCAAACATTTATCAGATGATGGCTTTTTGCAAAATATCATTATCTTTTTTGGTTTTGGATTGTTGCTGGCATTTACGCCTTGTGTGTTTCCTATGGTTCCAATTTTATCAGGGATTATTATTGGCCAAGGAAGCAGTATGACTACCTTACGTTCATTTTATATGTCATTAATCTATGTCATTGCCATGGCATTAGCCTATGCTGTTTTGGGTGTTATCACTGGATCATTCAAACTCAATTTGCAAGCTGCTGCACAAAACATTTGGGTTATTGCTGCATTTAGTGGCGTGTTTGTATTGCTGGCTTTATCCATGTTTGGCTTTTATGAATTACAATTGCCAGTCAGCTTGCAAAATAAGCTTCTGGGCGCAAGTGGAAAGCAAGCAGCGTCACTATATTCCGTCGCAGTCATGGGAGTATTGTCCGCCATCATTGTCGGACCTTGTATCGCGCCACCACTCGCCGGGGCATTGCTCTATGTTAGCCAATCAGGTGATGCGGTGCTGGGTGGTTTTGTACTGTTTGCCATGGGCATGGGCATGGGCGTGCCTTTACTCGTGATTGGTACTTCAGCAGGAAAATTATTACCCAGAGCAGGTGTCTGGATGGAATTCATCAAACATATCTTTGGTGTATTGATGTTAGGGGTGGCGGTTTGGTTTATGGGTCGCGTATTACCAAGCTACCTGACCTTGGCTTTATGGGCACTATTATTCATTGTTACCGCTATCCATATGGGGGCACTGGATAGATCAGAAAAATTGTCAAAATGGCAAGGTTTATGGCGCGGTTTAGGGTTTGCCATGCTTGTCTATGGAATGTTGTTAATAATTGGCGCAGCCAGCGGCAGCAGTAATATATTTAAGCCTTTAGAGGGTTTATTAAGTAAAAATCAGGCAGATGAGGGCAGGCTCAATACATTATCATTTCAAATGATTAAAGGTATCGATGGTTTGCAGTCTGCCTTAAATAAAGCTGCCAGAGAAAACAAATTTGCCATGCTGGATTTTTATGCGGACTGGTGTATTACCTGCAAGGAAATGGAACACGGGGCATTTTCAGATCCAAGAGTCCGTCAGATATTGCATAAGGTTGTTTTGTTGCAGGCGGATGTCACAGAAAATAACGAACTTGATAATGCTTTGCTTAAAAAATTCAATTTATATGGGCCTCCAGCTTTGCTTTTTTTCAACAAACAAGGGATTGAAGAAAAATCACATCGTCTTGTTGGTTTTATGGATACAGAAGATTTTTTGCGTCATGTAAATGGAGTCATTGGTGGATAAATGAAACGAGGAACATTGATGGCATCGGGCTGTATAACGATTTGTTTTTTTTCTGGATTTTTTCTTTCAGAATATATCCATTCAGACAAAAAGGTTGAGAAATTATCCTCTGCGCTACAGAAAAACACGGAAGACTTGATCGGGGTCGCCTCCCCTGACTTTAGTTTTATGGACGTATCAGGGCAATCGCGAAATATTTCTGAATGGCAAGATAAAGTTCTGGTGATTAACTTCTGGGCGACTTGGTGTCCCCCTTGTTTGGAGGAAATTCCGCATTTTATTGCTTTGCAGGAAAAATATGGTGCTAAAGGGCTGCAATTTCTGGGCATAGCGTTTGAAGGTGTGGATGATGTCATAAACTTTGCAAATAAACTCGGCATTAATTACCCACTGCTCATTGGTAAACAGGAGGTGATTAGGCTTGCGGGTAAATTAGGCAATCATTTCGGTGGGTTGCCCTATACAGTGATCCTTAATCGAAGTGGTGACATCAGTTTTATCAAAAAAGGTTCACTACCTTACTCAGAAGCAGAGCAAGTAATCACTTCACTCTTATAAAAACCGGTCACATCTGTAGCAGTATTGCAACAGCTTAATTTTAGCGAACATCTCGAAATAGTCATTAATTTCTGCTAACATGCAGGAAAATGCATTGAACTCTCAATAAACAAGCTTAGAATCAAGAATGGCTAAAATACTCGTGCTTCATGGTCCAAATCTCAATATGTTGGGTTTGCGTGAGCCTGACATTTACGGCTCGACTACCTTAGATGAGATCAATGAACACATTAAATCGTTCGCAACAGCGGCAGGGCACAAGTTGGCAGTTTTTCAAAGTAACGCCGAGCATGAGCTTATAGACCGAATTCAATCAGTGAAAACCAAAAAAATCGATTTTATCATCATTAATCCTGGGGCATTCACACACACCAGTGTTGCAATCCGCGATGCCTTTCTAAGTGTCAGTATCCCATTTATTGAGGTTCATCTGTCTAACATTTTTGCGCGCGAAGAGTTTAGAAAAAATTCTTATCTTTCTGACATTGCAGTGGCAATTGTGAGTGGCATGGGAGCATTTGGTTATGAAGCTGCGTTACAGGCAGCTGACAATTTTTTGAGAATGCCAATAAGCGATAGCGAAACTACAGCTAGAGTAAACTTACAATATGAAAAAAATTTAAGATCATAATTTTAAGATCATTCAGGATGAATTTATGGATGTCCGTAAAGTAAAAAAACTTATCGAATTATTACAAGAATCGGGTATCTCTGAAATTGAGGTGCATGAGGGGGAAGAGTCTGTTCGTATTACCAGTCATCATACGGCGCACATACAGCAAATTGTTTCTCAAACGTCACAGACACCTGCGACCAGTGTTAGTACCACGCCCACACAAGACGCACCAAAAACGCCTTTACCTGCTATTGACGAGGGTCATATCGTTACCTCACCGATGGTGGGTATATTTTATTCATCAGCTTCACCAGCTGTTCCTGCTTTTGTCGAGATTGGCAAAACAGTGGATAAGGGTGATGTCTTATGTATCGTAGAAGCAATGAAAATCATGAACCAAATAGAAGCAGATGCGAGCGGCGTGGTAAGTAAAATATTCGTTGAGAATGGTGAGTCTATTGAGTACGGACAGGCATTGTTTGCTATCAAGCAATCTTAGCGTTAAGGATTAGAAATTCAATATCAGTAGAACAATTATAATTCGTAGAAATTTTCTTTAGGAAAACGTATGTTTGAAAAAATTATCATAGCCAATCGTGGCGAAATAGCACTCCGTATACTCCGTGCCTGCAGAGAATTAAACATTAAAACAGTTGCTATTTATTCCGAAGCAGACAAAGAACAAATGCATGTCTTTCTTGCCGACGAATCAGTCTGTATAGGCCCGGCAGCTTCAACTGAAAGTTATCTTAATATTCCTGCGGTGATTAGTGCTGCTGAGATAACCGGTGCGACAGCCATACACCCTGGCTATGGATTTCTTGCAGAAAATCCCGATTTCGCCGAGCGTGTCGAACAAAGCGGATTTGTCTTCATTGGCCCTAAAGCAGAGATCATTCGTACTATGGGAGATAAAGTCTCTGCAATTTCTGCCATGAAAGAAGTTGGTGTGCCGTGCGTGCCTGGCTCTGATGGCTTTATTAGTGAAAATTCAGAAAATATTTTCCAGATTGCGCGCGATATTGGTTATCCAGTCATCATCAAAGCGGCAGCGGGCGGTGGCGGTCGAGGGATGCGCGTAGTGAACAGCGAGACAACACTAAAAAATGCGATCTCATTGACCAAATCTGAAGCAGCAATGACCTTTGGCAATGATATGGTTTACATGGAAAAATTTTTACAACATCCAAGGCATATTGAAGTTCAGATATTAGCAGATGAATATGGCAATGTTATTTATCTTGGGGAACGTGATTGCTCAATGCAACGTCGGAATCAAAAGATCATCGAGGAAGCTCCAGCACCAGGGATTACGAAAGAAATAAGAGATAATATAGGAGCAATTTGCGTCGAAGCTTGTCAACATATCAATTATTGCGGCGCAGGAACCTTTGAATTTTTATATGAACATGACAATTTCTATTTTATCGAGATGAATACGCGTATCCAAGTGGAACATCCAGTCACTGAATTAGTCACAGGCATCGATATTGTTAAGGAACAAATACGAATAGCAAATGGCGACAAGCTAACTTACAAGCAGAAAGATATCCAAGTAAGAGGGCATGCTATTGAATGCAGAATCAATGCTGAAGATCCGGAGACCTTCATGCCTTCGCCTGGAACAATCGAGCATTATCACCCTCCCGGCGGGCCGGGTGTGCGCGTTGATACACATGTCTATAAAGGCTACAGAGTGCCACCGCATTATGACTCCATGATTGGCAAGCTAATCGTGCATAGCGAGGGTCGTAATTTGGCGTTAAGGCGTATGTCGATAGCATTATCCGAAATTGTTATTGATGGCATTAAAACCAACATACCGCTTCACCAAAAACTGGTCACCAACGCCGCTTTTGTGACAGGTGGTACGGATATTCATTATCTGGAAGATGGCTTAGGACTAAAGCAATAAAGGCAACGCTATCATTTCATAGATATAATGTATTAAGGCTAAAATGCCTATAAATATCCAGTAAATAAACCTGATAAATTTACCTAACAGAGAATTTGAATTTATATATTATAAGTTAGCCATTATCACGAAAATACAGTTCTACATTTAATTGATGCAAAACTCAGAGTTATCGTCATTAGCTGGAGGGATGTTTACATCCTGCCCTGGTTGCTTGAAACAATTTCGGGTTCAAGCCTCGCAATTATCAACTGCTGGAGGTCATGTTCAATGTGGCGCGTGTGATTATAACTTTGATGCGCTTTCTCGTCTAAGCGATGCCCCTCTGACTCTTGAGCAAATGAATTATAGATTTGCGAAAATGCCAGTGGAAAAAACGACAGCAGACGAACAACCTGAATCTGTGACATCTCCGAGCACCAAAGACAATGCAAGCAGTTTCGCTAAAGCAGGCTTTCGACATGAATCCTCGGAAGAAATCCTCGGAGACATTCAGGCCGAACTGGATAGAGATTTTTTGCCAAAACGAAGTTTATTGGCGATGATGTTGTGGGGATTTGGCGCATTATTTTTGTTAATCATCATCATTGTACAGCTTGCTTGGTTTAATCGCGATGAATTATTGTTGCGTTATCCGCAGTTAAAACCCATTGCCATAAAGGTATGTGAGCGTTTGCAATGTGACATATTCAGATATAAAAATATTAGCTCGATCAAGTTATTAAACCGCGATGTGCGTAACCACCCGTTGCATCAAGATAGTCTTTTGGTTAATGCAACTATGGCAAATAAAGCACAAACAATTCAACCATTTCCACTGATTCAGCTTGCCCTGTTTAATCTCGCTGGCGAAGTAATTGGGCACAGAAAGTTCAAGCCAGAAGAATATCTAGATGACAGCATTAATATTCCAGCCGGCATGATGCCAGACGCAACAATCCACTTTGCATTAGAGGTGGGTGGGTCAACGGAAAGCGCAACCAGCTTCGAATTTCGTTTCCTCTGATCGTCAAATGTTTGCACCAAAGCACTTGGATAGGCGCGCAGTTAAAGCCAGCTAATTTTCTATGCAGACCTCCCTTTTCAAGCGTCTAAAGCATTTGCCTAGATAAGCTTTCGTTATTAATAGCAGGATTTATGCAGTGCTACGTTGTTTTGTATGTCACCTGTTAATATGGATATAAATGTTTTTCTCTTTGGCTGTATGTCTTAAATCTCATACCCTAAAATTACAGTTACTTCTCGTTCTTAATTATGTTCTTTATTTTTCAAGTAGTTTTGGTAGAGTCATGTTACCATTACCGTTCCCAATCAAAATAACCGCCATAAGGAATTAGAAGCGGTGAGGATATGAGATTAGGTTCAACTGTTTGAAATAGTTTGTTGCTTGCCTTTGTGGAGGGAGTTACAGATAGACCATACCTGTCTGTGGTAAGAAAATTATTTTGTAACAATAATAATGACGGATAAGCATTGGCAGTATGACGGTTAAATCTGGCAGTAAAAAAGCCCCGCAAAAGAAGCGCAAAGAAAGACGTACTCAATCTATACATTGTTGTGTAGAAACTGCGCTGAATCTATATTTTGAAGACTTAGACGGTCATGATACAAGTAATCTCTATGAGCTTGTGTTATCTCAGGCTGAAAAACCCATGTTTGAGGTTGTGCTCAAGCATGCGCGAGGCAATATCACAAAATCGGCGGAAATTCTAGGAATCAATAGAGCTACTTTACGTAAAAAATTAAAGAAGTACGGTTTGGAATAATTACTTATAATCTCCTTAATGTTATTCATAGCTATTTTGAATTCAACCAATTTATGAACAAGGTAAAACGAGCGCTTATCAGCGTTTCTGATAAGACTGGTATCGTTGAATTTGCCAGTTATCTGGCAAGTCGCGATATCATTATTTTATCTACAGGTGGCACAGCCAGTCTTCTTACTGATAATGGGATTGATGTGGTTGAAGTTTCAAGCCACACAGGCTTTCCTGAGATTATGGACGGCAGGGTTAAGACATTACATCCCAAAATTCATGGCGGCTTGTTAGGTCGACGTGGTATAGACAATGCAGTTATGGCAGAGAATAATATTGACTCCATCGATTTGGTGGTGGTTAATCTTTATCCTTTTGAGGCTACAATCAGTAAAACAGATTGTACATTGGCGGACGCTATTGAAAATATTGATATTGGTGGGCCAGCAATGTTACGTTCAGCTGCAAAGAATCATGCCTATGTAGGCGCTGTTGTCGATGTAAGCGATTATGAAAGTATTATCAATGAACTTGATAATAATGAAGGATCATTGACTGCCGAGACACGATTCGTTTTGGCACAAAAAGTATTTACGCATACTGCAAGCTATGATGCTAATGTCTCAAATTATTTAGGCGGCATTACGATAGATGATGAGAATCTTGATTATCCATTGACACTGTCTTTGCAGTTCAAAAAACTTCAGGATCTGCGTTATGGCGAAAACCCACACCAAAGCGCCGCGTTCTATGAACAAACAAACCCCCCCCTAGGTACGCTTGCCAGCGCGAAACAATTACAGGGCAAGGTACTTTCTTATAACAATATCGCCGATACTGATGCCGCACTTGAGTGCGTATTGTCTTATCAGGAAGTTGCCTGTGTCATTGTGAAACATACAAATCCTTGCGGTGTTGCTATAGGTGAAAATGTTCTTCAGGCCTATGAACGTGCTTATCAAACGGATCCAAGTTCTGCCTTCGGCGGCATCATTGCATTTAATCATCCGCTTGATGTGAAAACTGCCAAGGCAATCATTAACCGGCAGTTTGTTGAGGTAATTATTGCGCCGTCTATCTGTCAGGGGGTTCTGGATATAGTTTCTGTCAAAGAGAATATTCGTGTCCTCGAAGTTGGCACACGAGCAGACGCGATACAGCAGTTGATCATGAAACGAGTAAGCGGTGGTTTATTGATACAGGATAGTGACCAAGGCCTTATCAAAAAAGGCGATCTCAAGATTGTAGGGAAACGCCCGCCGACAGAAACAGAAATTGAGGATATGCTGTTTGCTTGGAAAGTTGCGAAATATGCGAAATCGAATGCCATTGTTTATGCTAAAGACAAACAAACACTTGGCATAGGAGTAGGTCAAATGAGTCGTGTTTACAGTGCGCGTATTGCTGCTATAAAAGCAGAAGATGAAGGTCTTGAAGTTACTGGATCAGTGATGGCATCAGATGCATTTTTCCCATTCCGGGATGGCATAGACTCAGCTGCGAAAGCAGGTGTGACAGCCATTATTCAGCCCGGTGGTTCTATATGCGATGAGGAGGTGATTGCTGCTGCGGATGAGTCAGATATTGCCATGGTTTTTACCTCCATGCGCCATTTTCTCCATTGAAGAATCACTCTTGCTTTAATGCTTCATCGCCACTTATGCATTATTCACATACTGCGTCTCTTAGTGAGCAGTGAGCGCAGCATCTCACCTTAAAAAAACTTTCAATACTTTTTAATAAGCAATGGAAATTTTTTGGGATAATAAATGTACATGGGAGCTGTGGATATGAAGGTTCTTATTGTTGGTGGTGGTGGTCGGGAGCATGCGCTTGCATGGAAGACGGCACAGTCACAAAAAGTTGATACAGTTTTTGTTGCGCCTGGGAATCCTGGGACTGCAAGTGAAGATAAAGTAAGTAATATCAATATTGCTGCCGATGATATTTTGGCTTTGAAGGCCTTTGCTTACAATGAAAAAATAGATCTTACTATCGTTGGTCCGGAAGATCCTTTGGTCGATGGTATTGTTGATGAATTTTGGAAAGCTGGATTATCTTGTTTTGGCCCCTCAAAAGACGCAGCAATTCTCGAGGGTTCAAAATACTTTAGTAAAGATTTTTTACAACGTCACAATATACCTACAGCAGAATATCAGGTGTTTACTGATGCTCGTGCTGCAAAAGAATATGCAAAAGAAAAAAGCGCGCCAATTGTGGTTAAGGCAGATGGCCTAGCTGCAGGTAAAGGCGTTATTATTGCGATGACAGAGAATGAAGCCATTACTGCTATTGATGATATGTTATCCGGCAACAAGTTTGGCAAGGCGGGTCATCGTATCGTTATTGAAGAATTTATCCGTGGCGAAGAAGCCAGTTTTATTGTTATGTCTGATGGTGAAAATATTCTACCATTGGCGAGTTCTCAGGATCATAAAGCAAGAGATGAGGGTGATGTAGGACCTAATACAGGAGGTATGGGTGCATATTCTCCAGCACCTGTTGTTACGGATGAAATACATGGTCGCATTATGCAAGAGGTGATAAAACCTACAATTTTAGGTATGGCAGAAGAAGGACGTAAGTATGTCGGATTTCTCTATGCAGGCGTTATGATTACTGAAAACGGCACGCCTAAAGTGTTGGAATTCAATTGCCGTTTTGGTGACCCAGAGACTCAGCCTATTATGATGCGTTTGCAAAATGATCTGGTTTGCCTTTGCGAAGCAGCATTGAGTGGAAAGCTAAATGAGACGACAGCAAAATGGGATCAACGTGCTGCGTTGGGCATTGTATTGGCATCAACGGGTTATCCTGCAAGTGCCAGCACAGGTGATGTGATTTCAGGGCTAGACAGTGATTTTCCGGAAAGCACAAAGGTATTTCATGCTGGGACGTCAAGACAAGACAATAATGTGGTGACCGCAGGTGGGCGTGTTTTATGTGTGACGGCACTTTCTGAGACGGTCTTACAAGCACAACAACTGGCTTATCAGGCAGTAGCAAAAATCAGTTGGGGCGGGATGTTTTATCGAAAGGATATTGGTTATCGCGCCATCAATAAGACAGGCGGTAAATAATTTTAGTTATCTCCGCCTTCCCAAGACAGAAAATTTTTCAGCAGAGTTAATCCGGCACGCTGACTTTTTTCAGGATGAAACTGTGTGGCGAAGATATTATCTTTGGCCGCTGCTGAAGCAAACTTCGTTGCGTAGTTTGTTTTAGCAGCAATATCCTCGTCGTTTTCTATTTGCGCATGGTAGCTATGGACAAAATAAAAACGAGTATCATCTTCAATATCTTTCCATAAAGGATGAAATTTTTGCTGTTGGACACGGTTCCAACCCATATGTGGGATTTTACAAATATCACCATGTTCGTCTTTAACATTATCAGGGAAGCGAATGACTTTACCTGAGATGATGCCCAGCCCTTTAACCCCGCCATCCTCATCGCTTTCTTGCAGCAAGGATTGCAGACCCAGACAAATTCCTAGAAAAGGCTTTATATTGACGCATTCCCTAATAACATCATCCAGCCCAGTTTCTCTCAGGTTTTGCATGCATTGACCGACAGCACCTTGTCCTGGGAAAACAATTCTATCAGCCGCAAGTATCTCTTGACGTTGGTGAGTGACAAGAATGACATGTTGATTGCCTGCGACAAACTCAAGGGCTTTGGTGACGGAGCGTAGATTACTGGCACCGTAATCAAGGACAGCGATTTTACTCATGGCATTGACTTCGGTTTATAAAGAACCTTTAGTGGAAGGCAGTATGCCTTGCGTTCTCGGGTCAGGTTCTACAGCCATACGCAGAGCACGACCAAAGGCCTTGAATATAGTTTCGGCAATATGATGTGCATTGCGTCCTTTAAGGTTATCGATATGTAAGGTCACCATACTGTGATTGACAAAGCCCTGAAAGAATTCAAAAAGCAAGTCAAGGTCAAAATCTCCTACTCGCACGCGCGGATACTCGACAGAATATTCTAAGCCGGGTCTGCCAGAACAATCCAGAACCACACGTGACAAGGCTTCATCCAGAGGCACATAAGCATGCCCATATCTGCGGATGCCTTTTTTATCAGCCAAGGCTTTTGTAAAGGCCTGACCTAAAGTAATGCCCACATCTTCTACGGTGTGATGTGCATCAATTTCCAGATCACCTTTTGCTTTGACGGTTAAATCAAATACACCATGTTTAGCAAATTGATTCAGCATGTGCTCAAGAAAAGGCACATCTAATTCAAGATTTGCCTCGCCTGCCCCGTCAAGATTGATGCTGACTTCAATCTTGGTTTCATTAGTATTGCGTTTAATTGTTGCGCTTCTATTACCCATTGCTTTTATAGTGTCCATTATCCTGCAAAATTAGAGCCAATAGGATAACCTCTTGCATCAATACTTGCCATCCTATGCTAAAACAAATAGACATGAAAAATCAGAATAATCTATATGATTGAGTTAGAACCAATACGCAGTTATTTACTTACCTTGCAAAATAACATCACAGATACCTTGTGCAATCTAGACAATATCTTGATTTTAGAAGAAAACGAATGGAGCAGGGATGGCGGTGGCGGACGTAGTCGCGTGATGCGTAATGGCCAGATATTTGAACAAGCTGGTATTAATTTTTCTCATGTTTTTGGTGATAGATTGCCAGCATCAGCCACTTCTCAACGCCCCGAACTTGCAGGCAGGCAGTTCCAAGCGCTTGGTGTTTCATCAGTGATTCATCCACTTAATCCCTTTGTGCCGACAACCCATATGAATGTGCGATTTTTTGTTGCTAGGAAAAATAATATTGATAAAGAAGATGAAGACCCTGTCTGGTGGTTTGGCGGTGGATTTGATCTAACTCCATATTACGGTTTTGAAGAGGATGCAAGACATTGGCACCTTACTGCGAAAAATGCATGTGTTGAATATGGAGAGGATATTTATCCTCGTTACAAAAAATGGTGTGATGACTATTTTTATTTGAAACATAGGCAAGAGCCGCGAGGAATAGGCGGTCTGTTTTTTGACGATTTGAATGAATGGGACTTCGATAAATGTTTTGCCTTTTTACGCTCTATTGGCGACGCATTTCTTTTAGCTTATCTGCCAATTGTTGAGCGTCGGAAAGATACTGAATACGGTGAAAAACAACGGCAATTTCAGTTATATCGCCGTGGGCGTTATGTCGAATTTAACCTAGTCTATGATAGGGGCACTTTGTTTGGCTTACAATCTGGGGGTAGAACTGAATCAATATTGATGTCTTTACCGCCTTTGGTTCGTTGGCAGTATGATTGGCAGCCAGAATCTGGCACTCCTGAAGCGGAGCTCTATGACAAATACTTACGCCCTAAAGCATGGATATGAAAAATAGACCTTAATGAAATCAAGCAATGCTGACCCTTTAGTTTATTTAGATTTATCCCGCTTATCTTTAATGTACATAACGTTATTTATCATTTTTTCGTCAAAAAGTTGCGTCTCTCTAATTAAACTACTGAGCTTTTTGTAACCATAATTGATTACTGAAAATGAACTATAACTAGATGCTATGTAGTGCGCCACTTTAGAAAGGTTAGCCCAGTTATCATCCTCTGATGTTTGTTCAACAGCTGTTCTTAGAAGCCTTATAAGGTTTTTATTCTGCCTTAATTTATCCTTACCTTCATTCTTCGTCTTTTTGGTCTCGCTCGGTTTCTCTTTTTGCTCAGGGACAAGATTTTCTATGTAGATAAAAGGTGAGCAAGCCTTTACAAATGCCTCAGGTGTTTTCTTTTCTCCAAAACCATAAACAGGCAAGCCATCTTCAAGAATTCTAAGTACCAGAGGCGTAAAGTCACTGTCGCTTGTCATTAACGCGAATGCATCAATATTTTTATTATGGAGCAAGTCCATTGCATCAATAATCATTGCCGAGTCTGTGGAATTTTTACCTATTGTATATGCGAATTGCTGCATCGGTTTAATGGCATGAGGATGCAATTTACCTTCCCACCCGGACAAGAATGGATTTTTCCAGTCCCCATGCGCATGGCGGACATTGACCATCCCATATTTTGCAAGTTCCTCAAGCACGCCCTCGATGGCGTTGTTACTTACATTATCGCAATCTATTAAAAGAGCTATTTTTTTTTGATCTGTCACTACATTCTCCTAGATTTATAGCACTTTAATTCACCTTCCATGTTAGCAGTCAGGAGGCAGGAATATTAAAGTTTATAAGTCATATCTACACAGGATTAGTGACGATATAGTTATTGGGTCAGCTTAAGGTTTGAAGCTATATAATCTAGGGCAGTACCTTCATATAATCCAAGATAATGACTAAAAAAACGGCAAGGGGGCTGATCAGTACGATCCATTCCATATCATGTCTTTCGAACCATCCTGTGAAATGCATAACCAAGACAGCTGCTGCTGCTGCGTATACGACGTAAAAAATCATCTGTTGCCCTTAATGTTGTTTGATTTTGAAAATCACGTGCTTACTATACCAAACTGTCTGAACTATAACTAGCGCACTGTGACACCGCCCAAAAAATAGGTTATTTGGAATGATTGTATTATAAGGAAATTAAAGAGTTCAATATACATAAAATTGTAATTCGCAGGCGCTGATATAGAAGGCTAATCTAAGGTCGTAATACCATTGTCGTCTGCAATAAGCAGCACATCCGCAGGTCGTTTTGCAAATAAGCCGTTGGTGACAACGCCTGCCAGTTTGTTTAGCTCAAGTTCAAGCTCAATCGGTTTAAGCATACTAAGATTATGCACATCAAGGATAATATTGCCGTTATCTGTGGTAAAACCTTCACGTAACACTACTTGCCCACCGAGTTTGCTTATTTCTCTGGCGATATAGCTTTGCGCTATGGGGATGACTTCAACAGGTAAGGGGCAAGTTCCCAACACATCAACCATTTTAGTTTCATCAATGATACAGACGAATTTTTTACTGGCTGCAGCCACAATTTTCTCTCTCGTTAGCGCACCTCCGCCGCCTTTAATTAAGTGCAGATGTTTGGTCGCTTCATCCGCACCGTCAATGTAGACAGGGATGTCATTTGCACTATTAAGGCTTAAGATAGGTATATTATGCTGTTTCAGTAGGGCTTCTGTGGCATCCGAGCTCGCTATTGCACCATTTAATCTGTGCTTAATATCAGCGAGATATTCAATGAAGAAATTAACCGTACTGCCTGTGCCCACACCAACAATCTCGGTATCTTCTACATAGGAGAGCGCAGCTTCTGCGACCTGCTTCTTTTTTTCATCTTGTGTCATGTGTGTTTCGCCGAGCGTATCTTTGAATCATATCTAGAATGTTTCCCTAAAAGGCATAGCAATAAATCACCATTTTAATGGTATCTTACAGATATGGAAGCTTATAAAAAAATGATTGATGACGCTTGCCAGCGAGTTTACGAGGTTGCTCGGAAAACTTCTTTGGATTTAGCCCCGCAAGTTTCAAGTCGGCACGGCAATAATATCTGGTTGAAGCGAGAAGATCAGCAGCCAGTTTTCTCTTATAAATTACGTGGTGCCTATAATCTCATGGCCAGTTTATCAAAAGCTGAACGCAAGAAGGGTGTAATTGCCGCATCAGCTGGAAATCACGCGCAAGGGGTTGCCCTTGCTGGAGTAAAATTAGGCATAGAGGCCATGATAGTGATGCCCAAGACAACACCAGAGATCAAGGTCGCTTCAGTAAAGCGCCTAGGCGCTGATGTTACTTTGCATGGTAATAATTATGACGAAGCTAAGGATTATGCAAGGGGCGTTGCGACACGGGAAGGTAAGGTCTATATTCCGCCTTATGATCATCCTATGATCATCGCTGGACAGGCCACCATTGCCGTTGAAATACTAGACCAACATCCAAGCCAGCCAGACATTATCTTTGTTCCGGTTGGCGGCGGCGGGCTGATTGCGGGCATTGTTGCCCATCTTCAGGAAGTCTCCCCAAGGATAACTGTTGTCGGAGTTGAGCCTGATGAAGCCCCTTGCATGCACGCAGCTTTGGCTGCTGGTGCCTGTGTTGAGCTTCCGCACATTGGTATTTTTGCTGATGGCGCAGCAGTGCGTCAAGCTGGCGCAGAGCCTTTCCGTATTATTCGGGATGTTGTTGATGAAATCCTGCTGGTAAATGTTGATGAAATTTGTGCAGCAGTAAAAGATATCTTTGAAGATACCCGTTCAATTCCAGAGCCAGCAGGTGCGTTGGCACTTGCCGGACTCAAACAGTATGTCGCCAGAAGAGGTATCAAAGATAAAGAATTAGTGGCTATTTTTAGTGGCGCCAATATAAATTTTGATCGCCTTCGTCATATCGCAGAGCTTTCTGCATTGGGTGAAAATCGGGAGGCATTGATCGGAACGATAATTCCAGAAAAACCTGGCAGCTTCCTTGAGTATTGTCGTGATCTGGGTTCAAGACAAATCACTGAATTCAATTATCGTTATGGCGACTCAAAAACTGCCTATGTATTCGCGGGTTTGCAATTACGCCATGGTGTAGATGAGAAAAATACATTAATAGATAAATTGAAAAATAAAGGTTATGAAGTCGTTGATCTAAGTAGCGATGAAGTCGCAAAGATGCATGTGCGGTATATGGTAGGCGGTCACGCAGCTCAAGTGGAAAATGAATTACTTTATCGCTTTGAGTTTCCTGAGCGTACGGGTGCGTTATTACATTTTCTTGGGCAAATGGGCGCGCGTTGGAATATCAGTCTGTTTCATTATCGCAATCATGGTTCTGCCTATGGTCGTGTGCTGATGGGGGTTCAAGTTTCTGTTGAAGAACGCCCTGAATTTCAGGGGTTTCTAGATGGGTTGGGGATGCAGTATTGGAATGAGGATGGTAATGCAGCTTACCAAATGTTTTTAAGCTGATATTTTTTCTAAGAAAAAATAAGATGCAATCTTATAATACGACGGGTGAGTTTGGTATTAGGTGCGGAAAAATGGAGAATGTATGAACATCATCAAGAGATTAGAAGTTTTTCTTGAAGCTTTGAAATTAAGCCCGAATGCCCAAGGATATGTTAGGGGCTCTATTACAGAATTATTACTAAAGAGGCATTTAGAATCATCTGCATTTGTTGTTAAACGCATCAGAGAAAAATAGGAAGGAAAGAAACATCCTAATCATTATGGAGATTTTTACATAAAAGGTAAAAACAGTTATTGGTTCGTTTTGGAATCAAAAGGCGGAACAACAAATCGATGAATGGATTCAAGATAACCTTCCTAAATTCTTAAATGAATATAAAGATACACTTTATGACTATGAAGAAATTATAAAATATACAGCACCTAAAAGAGAAACAAAGAAATCAATTTTAATTGATAAATCACGGAATTCTTCTAGAGAAGAAATTTCAGTAATGATTAATACTAGATTAGAATACTTAACGAATAAAATTAAAGTGCTTGAAACTCACTTTGTTTCTGGGGCAGGTGGTTTAAGTGGACGGTCACAAGCTACTCCAAGAAAAGATGAATTCAATCTTATTTCAATTGATATCTTTTTGAAATATAAAGAGCATAAATTATTTGTTTGCCAACCCTCAAAACCTTGAATCGTCTAGTGCTGATGTAAATCATCTACAACAAAATTATATTATGGGGTTTGTTTTTAATAACAGTGAACTTTGTTTTTCTGATGAATGGATAGATGATTTTTCTAAAGCATTAGGCATGTTTGACGCAGATGATTCTATTGAAGAGAAAGATATGCAAATAGATAATAAAAATATCGTGTATGAAGATAAAGAATAATATGGAACAGTCAGCATTATTTGGAGACACTTTAGGTAGCCCTCTGAAACGATTTGAAGACATACATAATTATTTATATGCAAATGATGGGCTTTCAGAACAGCAAGTATTAGAAGAAGTAGTCAAGATATTATTTACAAAATATTATGATGAGAAAAATGCAAAGTGCGCATTCTACATTAAAGATAATGAATCAAGCAATAGCTCAGATTTTTCAGAAAGAATAAACAATTTATTTGAGAGTACCAAAGAGAAATATAAAACTTATTTTGACAGAAAAGATAGCTTAAAATTAAGTAAGCAATCTCTTTATTTCGTTGTTAGTAAATTACAAAAAATTAGTTTTACAGAATCAACCAAAGATGCAAGCGGTCTTGCTTTTCAGAAATTTTTAGGGCGACATGCAAAGGGCGGACGAGGACAATTTTTTACTCCAGACCCTGTAATTGATTTTTGTGTAGAGATAATCCAGCCTAAACCGAGTGAGAAAATCATTGATCCTGCTTGTGGTACAGGAGGGTTTTTATTTTCATCATTAAATTATATAAAAAGAAAATATAAGGAAGAAGATATAAGTGGTTATGTAAAGAATAATATATTTGGAATAGAAATAAATAAAAAAATTTCACAAATAGCCAAGATAAAATTTTTAATAGATACTAATTCTGAACCCAACATAATATGTGAGAATTCGTTAAAAACATTGAGTAATATAAATTTTTTGAAACATAACTATAAGGAAAAAGGTATAAAGAATTTTTATGACATTGTGTTAACAAATCCACCATTTGGAACTCAGGGCAAGATTACTGAAAGGGGGATTTTATCAAATTATGATTTGGGTTATAAATGGGATAAACATGAATATGATTATTTGAAATCATTTAAAGTTTTAAAAGGACAGGTGCCAGATGTTTTATTTATAGAACAGTGCTTAAATCTTTTAAAACCTGGAGGCAGACTCGGTATTGTCTTGCCGAATGGTCATTTTGAAAATGCTTCAATGGATTATTTAAGAGAGTATATTAAAGATAAAGCATTTGTGGTTGGTATTGTTTTGTTACCCCAAGAAACATTTATACCATATGGTACTGGTATTAAGGCTTCATTATTGTTTTTACAAAAGAAAAATGGAAATGCCGTAAATAATAGTCAAGTATTCTTTACTAAAATAAATAAATTAGGTTATATCGGGAACAAGAATGGTACACCTGTTTATAAAAAAAATAAGACAGGAGAATTTATTATAAATAATGGATTAAAATTGGTGGATGAAGATTTTACTGAATCAGTTACCGACTACAATAATTTTTTACAAACATTTTCAATAGAATCTGACAAATCATTTTCTATTGATTCTAGTAAGCTAAACTGTCGTTTCGATTACAATTATTACTTACCTAAAAACAGGGTTTTAATCAAAAATTTAAAAAAACTAAATGCTGTTAAGATTAGTGAAATTTCAGACATAATAAAAAAGAAATCTCCGCTATTAAAAAAAACTACTTATGTAGAGTATGTTGAATTATCAGACATTTACACAAAATCATTTGAGATAATTAATAGTGCGACTCTTTTGGCAACAGAATTGCCGAGCAGAGCGAGTTATGAAATAAAAACTGGCGATATTATCACTGCTGTTGCAGGAAATTCTATCGGATCTCATAAACATGCCACTGCCTATGTCACACAAGAGTTTGATAAAGCTATCTGTACAAATGGTTTTAGAGTTTTAAGAAATTTCAAAATTAACCCTTATTACTTATTATATTATTTCCAAAGCGATTTGTTTTTGAAGCAAGTATTTATGTATAGAACTGGAGCGGCTATTCCAGCATTATCTGACAAAGATTTTGCTAATATATTGATATATTTACCGTTACAAAAAGATGTGGATAATATAATTTTAAGTATAGAAAGAAGTTTTGCATTAAGAAACAAGGCAGCTAATGAAGTATCAAGCATAAAATCCAAGATAAATATAGAGCATCTAACAAAACATTTGGCAGATTGCCATAAGTGACATGGTTTAAATCATTTAATCAACGGAGCAAGACCATTTATTTCACATACTGCGGCGGAAAGCGCAGTAATAACTAAAGTTTATGTGAATGTCGCTACAGGTAAAGTTCGACAATAAACCCTTATAAAAACCACAGTCTTGTTCATAAATAGAGAGGCTGATTTATAAATATCATTAAGAATATAATAAAAAATATAGGTGGGTATCAACCACAGTGCCGTTACAAGCCTTAGAACTTGAACCATGGGTTCAAAGCGGGAAGTAGTTGTGGCATGTCAGGCTTCCCATAAATGGGCGTGCACACTAGGCCACAAATCAATTTCCCTAGGTGGTGTATTATAGGTTCAAGCTACCACCGGCCTGCTATCAAACACTGCAGAAGATACCCTAAACTGATTATTGCTACTAAAATTTGGCATCGTTATACTGTTGATTTTATTGTTAAATACTTGCCTGCCTATCTTTCATCAGGGTGGCATCTATTTTTTCTTGTAAACGCTGGATCAACCCGTCCACGTTTGAAGTATAATCCTCATTTTCTTTTTTGTGTGCAAGCATTTCATGGGAGATATTTAATGCTGCCAGTACCGCAATCCGCTCGCCGCCAATGATTTTCCCTGAGTTTTTTACCTCTTGCATTTTTTCATTTAGCAAGTTTGCAGCATCGTTGAGAAGATCGCGTTCCTCATCGCTACATGCAATCAAGTATTCTTTATCAAGAATGGTGACGCTGGTTGGTTTTGTTTCGCTCACGGACTCGTTTCCATCGCACGTAATCTGGAGATCATAGATTCAATACGAGCTCTAGCCTGCTCGGTTTTTTCTATCAACTCAGCACGTTCGTTCACTAGATCACCTTGCTGGTTTCGAAGCGCAGTGTTTTCTGATGTTAGTTTATTGACTGTATTGATTAGCTCATCAACACGTGTTTCCAGCGCCTTAAGATCGACTGTTTCATTGTTTTGATCTGTCATGAAATTATCCTAAAAAGTTGTATTTAGCTATGACCAAAAAATCTGTTTATTTGTTATCATTTGTGCAATATAGAGCGACATGTGGAAGGGGTCAAGGCATGCAGAACAAAACTGATTCTCAGCCCACGTTTTCGCATTTTCAAATAATCTGGGTATGATTAATTTTAAAGAAAAAGTAAGGGATGTGCCAATGGCTTATGGCTCACACCTATAGCTAAAGAGGCGCATGACTTAACAGGCAGATATTGCGAGAACATAAATAACATGCAAAATTATGGGCAGTTAAATGAAGTATTGGCAACCTCTAGCGCGGGATTTCAGATATTTAGAAGACATGGTTTTTGTGCGCATGGGGATGATTTATATCTTTACAGATTTACAAGAGAAATGCCGATAGTCTTGAAAACTATGCGACCTTGGGTGATTTAATCAAATGAACACTAAGGAATTTACGCGGCGACGCAAACGCTTAATGGATATGATGGGCAATGAAAGCATCGCCGTTTTGCCTACCGCCTCGGTATATTTTAGAAATAATGATATTGAATTTCCCTTTCGTCCGGATAGTGATTTTTATTATATAACCGGTTATCCAGAGCCTGAGGCGGTCGCGGTCATTATTCCTGACCGACCTTATGGCGAGTATGTTTTATTTTGCAGGGAGCGTGATCCACACAAAGAAATCTGGGATGGTAAACGTGCTGGTTTAGAAGGGGCTACTGAAATGTATGGCGCAGAAAATACTTTTCCTATTGAAGATATGGACGAGATTCTTCCTAACCTGCTTGAAGATAAAGAACGTATTTTTTATACCATGGGCAATAATGCGGTTTTTGATCAGCGTGTCTTGGGCTGGGTGAATGAAGTTCGAGATAAGGTACGCACGGGTATCAATGCGCCAGACGAATTTATCTCGCTGACACATATCTTGCACGATATGCGACTTTATAAGAGCCGTCAGGAGATTACTGCTATGCGCAAGGCGGCGAAGATCTCGGCAGTGGCTCATAAAAACGCTATGCGAGTCTGTAAACCGGGCTTAATGGAATATCAGATCGAGGCCGGATTAGTACATCAGTTTATGCAGCAAGGCTCTAGAATTTCTGCTTATCCTTCGATCGTAGGCGGTGGTGCAAACAGCTGTATTCTGCATTACACAGACAATAACGAAGAACTTAAAGACGGTGATGTTTTGCTGATTGATGCCGGTGCAGAATATGAAGGTTACGCCAGTGATATTACGCGCACATTTCCTGTTAATGGAAAATTCACCGAGACACAAAGAAAAATATACGAAGTTGTCTTGCGTGCGCAGTTAGCAGCGATAGCAGAGATTAAGCCAGGTAATCACTGGAATGATCCGCACAAAGCTGCAGTAAAAGCCATTACTGCAGGATTATTAGAGTTAGGGATTCTAAAAGGCAAGCTGAGCACTCTGCTTAAAGCACATGCCTACAATAAGTATTATATGCATCGTACAGGTCACTGGCTGGGGATGGATGTGCATGATGTTGGTGATTATAAAGTTGATGGTGATTGGCGAATGTTGGAGCCCGATATGGTATTGACAGTTGAACCAGGCCTGTATTTTCCAGCAGGGATTAAAGGCCTTGCTAAAAAATGGTGGAATATTGGTATCAGGATAGAGGACGATGTGTTGGTTACCAAAGACGGCCATGATGTGCTTAGTAAGGGCGCGCCAAAAACAGTCGATGAAATAGAAACTTTGATGACTGAAACGGTTTAGGTATGTCTTAATATTATGCTTCATGATTATGATATAGTTATCGTCGGTAGCGGTGCTATTGGCGCAGTGTTGGCCTCTGCTCTAAGGGGGAGTACGCTCAAGGTAGCTGTTATTGAGGCAGTTTCACCAAAGGCTGATGTCCAGAAAAGCTATGATGGCAGAGGCTTGTCTATCTCCCTGTCATCAAAGAATATTCTCGATAATCTTGGGCTTTGGCAAGATATTTCACCTTACTCAAACCCCATCAAACATATTCATGTGTCTGATCAACATCATTTTGGCTTTGTCAGGATGGATGCTGAATCAATGAATGTGTCGGCGTTGGGCCATATTGTATTGGCTGGAGAATTAGGCAAGGTGTTGATACAGACTATCGAAGCAGCCCACAATATCAATTTTTTATGTCCCGCCTCGGTTATAGCTGTTGAAACCTCTATTGCATCAGCCAGAGTCACAGTCAATATTGATGGCCTTGATAAGGTCATTAGCTGCAAACTATTGGTAGCTGCCGATGGCGCAGAATCCAAAATAAGGGATATGCTGGACATAAAAACCAGTATTAAGGATTACCAACAGGTTGCCATTGTCAGCAATGTTACGCCACAAAGACCGCATTTGAATACTGCCTATGAACGGTTTACCGAAACAGGTCCCTTAGCACTGTTACCGTATTCAAAGCAATGTTGTGCTTTGGTTTTTACCGTTATGGCAAATGAAGCGAAACAATATATGCAGATGGATGAGCAAGGGTTTCTGAGTGCTTTGCTTAGACGTTTTGGACGGCGATTAGGTAACTTTTCTAAGTTAGGCAAGCGTAAAAGCTACCCATTAAAAATGTTACAAGTTGCAGAACAAGTAAAACATCGTGCAGTGATATTAGGAAATGCTGCACATGTAGTCCATCCGAATGCTGCACAAGGTTTTAATCTTGGGCTTCGTGATGCAGTAGCACTTGCTGAAGTATTAATAGAAGCGCATGAAAATCATCATGATATTGGGACATTGTCATTACTAGAGTCTTATCTTGAATCCAGAGAGGATGATCAAAAATGGGTGCTGAACTTTACAGATAGGCTGGCGAAGGTTTTTTATAACAGGCAAGCACTCAAAGTTATTGCACGAAATCTTGTTTTGTTGGGGATTGATTTAGTTCCGCCAATGAAGCATCGGTTCGCACAAAATGCTATGGGCTTTTGGGGTCGTCAGCCAAGTTTGATTTCCATATCGCCCACAGATTCTAAATCTTCTGTGTAGGGGGCTAGAGTACATTGAATTCTGCAGGGTGCATTCAAGTAGATATTATAATTGTAGGCGCAGGTGTCGTAGGCGCAAGTTTTGCAGCTATCCTTAAGGACAGCGGGGTAAGTTGCGCCTTGGTTGAAGCTTCCTCTGCTACTAAAGACATAGATGTCAGCAGCCAGAAAAATATCAATGAAGCTATTGACCCCAGAGTTTTGGCACTAACACATGCATCGAAAAATATTCTGCAATCCATCGGCGCTTGGGATGAAATTCCAGAAGATCGTCTTGGATTATTTCGCAAGATGCATGTCTGGGACGGCAACGGTTCGGGCGAAGTTAATTTTAATGGTGTTAACATATCAGAATCCATTATGGGTTATATTGTTGAGCAGAAGGTTGTTGAACGTGCGCTCGAGTTGGTGTTGAACACAGCACAGCACAGCAAATGGTATCGTCCTGCCAAAGCAAAATTATTATGCAATGAAAAGGACAGAATCTATCTTGGTTTGGATGATGGTCGCCAATTGTCAGGGAAATTATTGGTTGCGGCCGATGGTCAATCATCTGTGATGCGAACATTAACAGGGATTAATTTTAAAATTCATGACTATCATCAGCACGCTTTGGCTTGCGTGGTTGAAACAGAATATCCGCACAGAGAAGTTGCTCGGCAAAAATTTTTACATTCTGGCCCTCTGGCTTTCTTACCTATGCATGCAATTAATCAATGCGGGATTGTCTGGTCAACAACACCAGAACATGCGGCGCAATTAAAAGCCATGGGTGAGGAAATATTTAACAAGAACTTGTCCGAGGCATTTGATTATCAGGCAGGCGCTGTTATTAAGACTGATCTGCGCGCAACATTTTCCTTGGCACGTGCACAGGTAGATGAATATTGTCGTCCGCGTTTTGCCTTGGTAGGGGATGCAGCACATCGAATACATCCGCTTGCCGGACAAGGTGCGAACTTAGGATTACTGGATGCGGCTTGTTTGGCCGAAGTTATCTTGCAGGCCAAAGAGAAAGGTCGCGATATCGGCGCTTATTCTGTTCTACGGAAATACGAGCGTTGGCGCAAGAGCGAAAATAGCATGATGATGATGACTGTAGAAGGTTTTAGGTATTTGTTTGAGAACAAAACTGCGCAAGCCGCATGGCTGCGTAATGTAGGGATGGATATGTTTGGATGGATATGTTTGATTCGATAAAGCCCATCAAACATGCAGTGATGAAACGCGCCATGGGTTTAGTCGGAGATTTACCCGATATTGCACGCAAATATTATGGTTAATTATATAAAATTAGGAATATCACATATTTAATCCAAACGGTAATATTACACATACGGTAATGATAAAAATCAACTGTATAAAAATTTGAGCGAAATTTAATGATAAAATTTATGTATGAATGATAAAACCAAAAAATTTACCCCCGTTTGCCCTCAAACTTTACAGTGGGCACGCGTTGAACTTGGTCTATCTGCTTGAACAGGCAGCCCAAAAAACTAAATTTTCAGTGGCACAGCTGCAAATTAAAGAATAACGTTAGGGAATGATGTATGACTGGTGTAGAAAAAATATTACCCACAAATTTCATTCGCAATATGATCGCGAATGATTTGAAAGAAAACAAAAATGGCGGTCGTGTGCACACACGTTTCCCCCCTGAACCAAATGGTTATTTGCATATTGGTCATGTTAAATCTATTTGCCTGAATTTTGATATTGCCGATGAGCACAATGGCGGCATGTGTAATTTACGTTTTGATGATTCTAATCCTGAAAAAGAATCACTCGAATATGTAGAAGCCATCAAAGAAGACATTCATTGGTTAGGTTTTGATTGGCAGGACAGATTGTTTTTTGCCTCTGACTATTATCAGCAGCTTTATGATTATGCTGTATTTCTGATTAATGCTGGCAAGGCGTATGTCGAGAGTTTGAGTCCTGATGCCGTCCGTGAATATCGAGGCACACTGACAAGTCCTGGCAAAGATAGCCCAGATCGTAGTCGTGCTGTTGAAGAAAATCTTGAATTGTTTGAGAGCATGCGTGCTGGTGAATTTGAAGATGGCAAGTACATATTACGCGCAAAGATTGATATGGCTTCACCGAATATAAATCTGCGTGATCCGACCATCTATAGGATCAAGCGGTTTCACCATTATCGTATAGGAGATAAGTGGTGTATTTACCCTATGTACGATTTTACTCATGGTATTTCTGATGCCATAGAAGGTATTACACATTCGCTATGTACCTTGGAGTTTGAAGATCATCGTCCTCTATACGATTGGTTTTTAGAACAATTAGACGTTCCTTGTCATCCACAACAGATAGAATTTTCACGTCTTAATCTTAACTATAACGTGACCAGCAAACGTAAATTAAATGAATTGGTGGCAAATGGTTATGTTGAAGGTTGGGATGATCCTCGCATGTTAACCATTGCCGGAATGCGTAGACGAGGTTATACAGCGACGGCCATTAGAGATTTTTGTGATCGTATAGGCGTGACCAAGAATGACACCATTTTAGATATGTCGGTATTGGAAAATTGTGTGCGCGCAGATCTTGATAAGACAACGCCAAGAGTCATGGCTGTGCTTAATCCCTTGCGCGTGGTGATTGAAAATTACCCCGAGATCGAAGGTCAGCCTGAAAATCAAATTGAAGAGCTAGATGCGCCGTATCATCCTAATGATTCGGATATGGGCAGTCGCAAGATTCCATTCTCAAGAGTCATCTATATAGAGCGCGATGATTTTATGGAAGAGCCAGCAAAGAAATTTTTCCGTCTTAGTCTAGGTGTGGAAGTACGTTTGCGTTATGCATATTTCATCACCTGTAATAATTTTATTAAAGATGAGAATGATGAAATTATTGAATTACATTGTACTTATGATCCAGAAACCAAAGGTGGTCATGCCGCGGATGGTCGCAAGGTCAAAGGTACGATTCATTGGGTTTCAGAAGAACACGCACTTGATGCAGAAGTGCGCATCTACGATCGTTTATTTAATGATCCTAAACCAGACAGTAATCAACATGAAAAAGACTGGAAAGAATTCCTGAATCCAGATTCTATAGAAATTATTAGTAATGCCAAATTAGAGCCAAGCCTTGCTCTGGCAAAGGCAGGCGACAAATTTCAATTTGAGCGCTTGGGGTATTTTAATGTAGATATAAAAGATTCTAGCGCAGATAAACTTGTATTCAACAGGACGATCTCTTTGAGAGATTCTTGGGTCAAGAAACTTTAGACAAAGATAAAACCCTATCTGTTTTTTTAATTATAGTATAAAAAAATTTAACGGATAAATAGTTTTATGATTGCTTTACATCAAACTGACATCAAAAGTTTGCCCTTTCTGAATCAAGGCAAGGTACGTGATATCTACGCTGTTGACGAAGAGCATATGTTGATTGTGACAACAGATCGATTGTCTGCTTTTGATGTGATTTTACCTGATGCGATTCCTAGTAAAGGCATAATCCTGACTAGCATATCAAATTTCTGGTTCGATAAGATGCAACACATTATTACTAATCACCTGACTGAAAAAACGCTGGATGATGTATTGCCAGACCCAAAAGAACGTAAAATGATCGAAGGTCGCGGTATTGTTGTGCGCAAGTTGAAGCCTTTGCCAATCGAAGCCATAGTTCGTGGTTATCTGATAGGATCTGGATGGAATGACTACCAAAGAAGCGGCACGCTATGCGGAATATCTCTACCTGAAAAACTGCAACAGGCACAGAAACTTCCGCAGGCTATTTTTACTCCCTCGACCAAAGCTGATGTTGGTGGTCATGATGAGAATATCAGTTTTGCAAAAATGGCGAATCTATTGGGTCAGGATCTGGCTCGGCAGGTGCGAGATGTCAGTATCAAGCTATATCAGGAGGCAGCAGCCTATGCCCTAGAACGGGGGATTATTATTGCTGATACCAAATTTGAATTTGGTATTGATGATAGTGGCATGTTGGTTTTGATTGATGAGATATTGACACCGGATTCATCACGGTTTTGGCCTGTTGGCTCTTATCAAGTGGGCGTAAGCCCGCCAAGTTTTGACAAGCAATATGTCAGGAATTATCTGGAAACGTTGGACTGGGATAAAACTGACCCAGGTCCAAGTTTGCCAAAAGAAGTCATTCAGCGAACGGGCGATAAATATCAAGAAGCTATGTATTTACTAATGAGTTAGCGCGAGGAGTTAATGAGTGGATCCCCTAGATAAACTGATTGAAGGTTTTAAGAATTTTAAGCAGCGGTATTACATTGCAGAACCGGAGTTGTACGAGGAACTGGCTCACAGAGGTCAAACACCAAAAACACTGGTAATTGCCTGCTGTGATTCCCGCGTACACCCTGCTCAAGTCTTTAATACCAGTCCGGGAGACATCTTTGTGGCACGTAATGTGGCTAATATAGTCCCCCCCTTTGAAGATGATGGCAAATCCCACAGCACCAGTGCCGCAATCGAATACGGCGTTAAACATCTCAAAGTTAAACATATCATCGTCTTTGGTCATGGGCAGTGTGGCGGTATTAAAATCTTGATGGAAGGTGGTATGGGTTTGGGAGATGATAGTTTTGTTTACCCGTGGATGAGCACCGTGATGCCCTTGCGCAATAAGATTCTTGAAAATCATCCCGAGAAATCATTTGCAGAACAATGTCAGATGTGTGAGCAGGCTGGTATAGGGGTGTCGGTAAAAAATTTATTGTCATTTCCATGGGTTAAGTCACGTGTAGATGCTGGGGAACTTGAAGTTCATGGCTGGTATTTTGAAATTGAAAAGGGTGTTTTATCAAAACTGCAACAAGAAGACGGCTCTTTTTCGTCTATGCGCTTATAATAAATTACTTAATTGTCATGGCAAAGAGATAAGCAGGAGAGATAAATAAATTATGCAAAAGTGATCCTGTCTGGAAGGAACAGACGCAGGTTGTTGATAAGGCAAAAGAGGTCAAAGACTTACTGCAAGATGCTACTCAACGCCAAAAATTAATTAACAAGCTGTAAGTAAAGGCGTAGGTGAATATTTGCCTAGCACTGGAGAATGCTAACCCCACTGGTTACTGCATCACTTTGTCTTTGTTATATCCATTCTTATTGCGTCATCAATCAGTACGGTTGGTGATTTCCAGAAGATGATATCCAAACTGAGTTTTAACGGGTCCATGAACAACGCCTATCTCAGCACTGAATACAACATCGTCAAATTCCTTAACCATCTGACCAGGGCTAAATTCACCTAGGTCTCCACCGGTTTTTCCTGAAGGGCAGCTAGAGTTTTCTTTGGCGATATCAGCAAAGTCTGCGCCATTTTCTATCTGCTGTTTTAGATCGTTACATTTTTCTTCGTGCTCGACGAGGATATGTCTGGCTTGTGCTTTAGTCATAATTTCTCTCCTATATTTTAATGGGTATGTTTAGGCGGTATGTTTGATAGTATTCTTTGTCTTGCGCATACGCATGTAAGCCTCCCATGCCGTCTATGCGATGGCAAGGAAGTTCATCCTTATTGTTTATACCAGATATTTTATTGATCATGGCGCACCATTCTTAAGCATCATATCTACCTACTGATGCTTCGCTGTTACATTTTTCTCTGTGTAGTAAAATCTCCTGCGCTTTTGCAACATTTTCTTCTTTACCTTGCCAAGCCGCCAAACAGGGTGCCTGTAGTGCGCGTCCATATGAAAAACTCAGCGGCCAAGGCAATAAATCATAAGCTGCGTTCATTGCATTTAGGTGCTCTGTTGCCTTTTCAGCCGATTGACCACCAGAAAGAAAAACGATACCAGACAAGGCCGCAGGTACTGTATTCAACAAACAGTTGACAGTCAGTTCAGCAACCTCATCGACATCAGCCTGAGTGGTACAGTTTTTACCTGAAACTACCATGTTGACCTTCAAGATAGTGTGTTCCAGAGAGATGATTTGTTTATACAGCTCATTAAATAATGCTTGCAGTGTTGCTTCCGTGACTTCATAACAAAGCTCAATACTATGGTCTCCGTCCATTAACACCTCTGGTTCGACCATAGGCACAATGCCTGCTTCCTGACAAAGAGCAGCATAGCGTGCTAGGGCATGCACATTGGTTTCAATACAACTCAAGCTGGGGATGCCTTCACCAATAGTAATAACGGCACGCCATTTAGCGAATTTAGCACCCAGTTTTTTATATTCAGCCAAACGCTCACGCAAACCGTCTAGGCCTTCGGTGATTTTTTCACTAGGATGACCAGCAAGGTCTTTGGCACCTGTATCAACCTTTATTCCTGTCATAATGCCCTGTTTATTCAAGGCTTCTGCAAAAGGTGTCCCGTCTGTAGTGGATTGTCTTATAGTCTCATCAAACAAGATCATGCCGCTGATATATTTATTGCTGCCTGAATTGGTGATTAAAAGATCACGATAGGCTCTACGCGAAGCCTCTGTAGATTCAGTGTTAATGCTGTCTAAACGTTTTTTGATGGTTGGGAAACTCTCGTCAATTGCAAGAATACCCTTGCCTGTGGCAACCATCGCCTTAGCTGTTTGCTCCAGTTCTTCTATACTCATAATTTAACCTCTATGCTAAAAAATAATTTAATTGCACAATCCATTGCCTTTCTTTTTTTCCAGTCTTTGCTTATTGGTGCTCCTGCACCCACTGTATTGCCTTGTCTGTTGCCTGTTCTATTTGAGAGGTGCTCATAGCTTTGGCAACATTGTCTCTTTCCGCTTTTGCTTGTTCTAGGCCATTTGCCCCTGCAAGATTAAAAAACATATGTGCCATGACAATATCCTGAGGCACGCCTTTTCCTTCCTATACATCACCCCTAGATTGGATTGTGCTTCTGCTATTCCCTGCTTGGCTGCTTTTTCATACCAATGCACTGCTTGTTTATCATCTTGAGGCACGCCTTTTCCTGTCTTATACATCACCCCTAGGTTGGATTGTGCTTTAGCTATTCCTTGCTTGGCTGCTTTTTCCGACCAATGCACTGCTTGTTTATCATCTTGAGGCACGCCTTTCCCTTTGTAATACATCACCCCTAGGTTGGATTGTGCTTCAGCATCTCCTTGCTTGGCTGCTTTTTCATACCAATGCACTGCTTGTTTATCATCCTGAGGCACGCCGTCTCCTTTCTCATACATCAGCCCTAGGTTGTATTGTGCTTGAGCATTCCCTGCTTGGCTGCTTTTTCCGTACCAATGCACTGCTTGTTTATAATCTTGAGGCACGCCGTTACCAGCTTCATACATCAGCCCTAGATTGTATTGTGCTTGAGCAAACCCTTGCTTGGCTGCTTTTTCGTACCAATGCACTGCTTGTTTATAATCCTGAGACACGCCTTTTCCTTCGGCATACATCAGCCCTAGATTGTATTGTGCTTTAGCATCTCCTTGCTTGGCTGCTTTTTCCGACCAATGCACTGCTTGTTTATAATCTTGAGGCACGCCGTATCCATTTTTATACATCAGCCCTAGGTTGAATTGTGCTTTAGCATATCCCTGCTTGGCTGCTTTTTCATACCAATGCACTGCTTGTTTATCATCTTGAGGCACGCCTTTCCCTTTGTATACATCACCCCTAGGTTGAATTGTGCTTTAGCATCTCCCTGCTTGGCTGCTTTTTCATACCATGCAAAAGCTTGTTTATAATCTTGAGACACGCCGTTCCAGCTTCATACATCACCCCTAGGTTGAATTGTGCTTCTGCATGTCCTTGCTTGGCTGCTTTTTCGCACCAATGCACTGCTTGTTTATAATCCTGAGGCACGCCGTTACCAGCTTCATACATCACCCCTAGGTTGGATTGTGCTTTAGCTATTCCCTGCTTGGCTGCTTTTTCCGACCAATGCACTGCTTGTTTATCATCTTGAGGCACGCCGTTACCAGCTTCATACATCACCCCTAGGTTGGATTGTGCTTGAGCTATTCCCTGTTTGGCTGCTTTTTCATACCAATGCACTGCTTGTTTATCATCCTGAGGCACGCCTTTCCTTCTGTCATACATCAGCCCTAGATTGAATTGTGCTTGAGCAAATCCCTGCTTGGCTGCTTTTTCCCCACCAATGCACTGCTTGTTTATAATCTTGAGGCACGCCGTTATCCATTGGCATACATCAGCCCTAGATTGTATTGTGCTTTTGCTATTCCCTGCTTGGCTGCTTTTTCCCACCAATGCACTGCTTGTTTATAATCCTGAGGCACGCCTTTCCTTCTCATACATCAGCCCTAGATTGTATTGTGCTTCTCCCTGCTTGGCTGCTTGTTCGTAATAATGCTATCCTGAGACACGCCATATCCATTCGGCATACATCAGCCCTAGATTGTGTGCTGCTTCCTTGCTTGGCTGCTTTTTCATACCATGTATGCTTGTTTATAATCTGAGGCACGCCGTTACCAGCTTATACATCACTAGGTTGAATTGTGCTTTAGCATCCCTGCCTGCTTTTTCATACCAATGCACTGCTTGTTTATAATCCTGAGACACGCCTTTTCCTGTCTCATACATCAGCCCTAGGTTGTATTGTGCTTTAGCATTCCTTGCTTGGCTGCTTTTCCGACCAATGCACTGCTTGTTTATAATCCTGAGACACGCCTTGTCCTTCGGCATACATCAGCCCTAGATTGAATTGTGCCTTAGCATCTCCTTGCTTGGCTGCTTGTTCGTAATAATGCACTGCTTGTTTATCATCTTGAGGCACGCCGTTACCAGCTTCATACATCACCCCTAGGTTGAATTGTGCTTCTGCATTCCTTGTTGGCGCTTTTTCATCCATGTGCTTGTTTATTCTTGAGGCACGCCTCCTGTACATTCGCCAGCATTTGCCAAGGGGATAAATGCTGACAATAAAACAATGTAGATGAAGATGAGTTTTTTCCTGGGCTTTATCATTTTATTGTCTTCCTGCTTTATAATATCTTGCTCAAATTTTTTTGTTTAATGCGATGTTTAATGCGATGTTTAATGCTATTGAGATATTTTCTACGCCAGTTAGTCTATGATTAGACAGTATGCTCTGTAGCTTCACCAACGCGAATAAGCTTCATGTTGTTTGTTCCGCCTCGAGTCCCTATCAGATCCCCTTTAGTGATAATGATGTAATCATTATTTTTTACGATATGATTTATCAGCAGCGCGTCAATAATTTCTTTATCAGCTTTCAGCGGATCGGCGTGAGTGATATCAAATTTCATAGGATAAACACCGCGATACAAAGAGACCTTTCTGCGGGTAGACTCATGACGTGTGAATGCGAAAATAGGTATGCCTGATTTTATACGTGACATCCGTAAACAGGTGCTGCCTGTTTCTGTGAGTGCGGCGATGGCTTTTGCGCCAATATGATTTGCCGCATACATAGTAGACATGGCAACGGCTTCGCCAATTGTTTCAAAGTGCCTATTGAGACGATGATCTGAAACAGTCACACTTTTTTGTTTCTCCGCTTCTTCACATATGCTGGACATGGAGGCAACAGCCTTGACAGGAAAGTGTCCAACACTGGTTTCCGCAGACAGCATTACGGCATCCGCACCATCGATGACAGCATTCGCAACATCAAATACCTCGGCACGTGTCGGCATCTGGTGTTCAATCATGGACTCCATCATTTGTGTTGCGATAATGACAGCTCGATCCATACCTCTAGCCATCTTGGTCAATCTTTTTTGTACATGTGGCAGTCTGGCATCACCTATCTCTACACCGAGATCGCCACGCGCAATCATGATGGCATCAGATGCCTCTATGATCGCCTCAATATCATCGAGTGCTTCAGCTCGTTCTATTTTAGCGATGATGTATGCACTACTGCCTGATTGTGTGAGTAGCTCGCGTGCTTGCTCAATATCGGCTGCAAAACGCGGAAAGGATATAGCCACAAAATCAACACCAATACTCACAGCATGTTCCAAATCATATTTGTCTTTTTCAGCTAAGGCGCTGGCTGAAAGTCCACCGCCTTGAAGATTAACGCCTTTGTTATCTGAGAGTTCACCACCAGTGATAACTTCACAACTAATCTTGTGTTCTCCAACTTCTTTGACGTGCATGACAATACGTCCGTCATCAATTAGCAAGGTGTCTCCAGCACGTACATCCTTGGGCAAATCTTTGTAACTTACACCAACGTGTTTTTCGTTACCTGCCTTGCTGTCGAGATCGGTATCAATGATAAATTCTGCGCCTTTAACAAGTTGGATCTTGCCACCATCAAAATGTTCTATACGAATCTTTGGACCTTGCAAATCTGCCATGACACCAACGGATCTCGCATATTTTTTTGATAAGGCGCGAATCTCATTTAGCCTTTTTTCATGGTGGTCACAGGTTTGGTGTGAGTAGTTAAGGCGGAATACATCTACACCTGTTTTAAAAAGTTCTTCTAATATTTCTGGATCATCGGTTGCTGGACCCAGTGTTGCTATTATTTTTGTTCTTCTCATTATGAACTATGATTTAACCTCCTGATTTATGTATTCATGACTTTAAGTGAATCTAAAAAGCTGTTTAATATTCGCGTGCCCTTTCCATTGCTGTCCACGCCCGCGCTGCTTCTTCCAGTATGGCAACAGCAGGTAATTTCTTTCCTTCAAGAAACTTCAGAAAAGAACCTCCCCCTGTGGAGATATAAGAAATCTTATTTGATACACCGAATTTTGAAATGGCTGATAAAGTGTTTCCACCTCCAGCAACAGAAAAAGCATTACTTATAGCAATACTTTTTGCCAGTGCTCGTGTTCCAGCACTAAAACGATCAAATTCAAAGACACCCAGCGGACCATTCCAGATAATAGTTTCAGCTTGTTCTAGTATGTCTGTGAATCTCGCAACGGTTTCTGGACCAACATCAAAAATCATATCGTCATCTTCAATATAGTCGATACGTTTGATACTTACATCAGCATGCCCATTGAATTCTTTTGCACAAACCACATCAACAGGCAAGGGAATCTCTACATCATTTGCTTTTGCCGCAACCATTATTTTTTTTGCTTCTTCAAGCAAATCTTCTGAGTGAAGTGATTTGCCGATATTAAATCCTGTTGCTTTAAGAAAGGTGGTGGCTATGGCTCCACCAAGAATCAGTTGATCTACTTTTTCTGAAAGAGAATTAAGGACGTCTAGTTTGGAAGAAACCTTGGAGCCTCCAACAATGGCAACCACGGGTTTGGCTGGGTTTTTAAGTGTTTTGGATAAGGTTTTTAATTCCACGATCAGAAGTGGCCCAGCGGCAGAGCAAGGCGCGTATTTAGCGACACCATAGGTTGATGCCTGTTTCCTATGTGCAGTGGCAAAAGCGTCATTGACGTAGACATTACACAAACTTGCCATCTTTCTGGCAATGTTTTCCTTATTCGCTTTTTCTCCGACTTCAAAGCGCACATTCTCACATAACACTATGTCTCTATTTTCCATGTCAATACCGTCCAGCCAGTCTCTAAGCAGCGGGACATCCCTATCAAGCAACGAAGATAAACATTTTGCTACAGGCGCCAAACTGAATGCTTCGTCAAACTCACCCTCCTTTGGGCGACCTAAGTGAGACATGATCATAATTTTAGCCCCGGCATCAAGCAGTTTATTGATAGTTAGCAGGCTGGCGTAGATACGTGTATCGTCCTCAACTTCTCCATCCTTGAGCGGGACGTTATAGTCCTCACGTACCAGTACTCGCTTTCCGTGGAGGTTCAGATCTGCAATTTTTACCAAAACAGTCATAACTTAGGCGCTTACAATATTTATTATCATTTAGTTGGCGTTCATTAATGCAATAGTGGTATCCAGCATGCGGTTTGAAAACCCCCACTCGTTATCATACCAAGCAATGATTTTTACCAGCTTACCCTCCATGATTCTGGTCTGTGTTGCATCATAGATAGATGACGCTGGGTTATGATTGAAATCAATGGATACCAGAGGCTTATCATTATAAGCCAACACTCCTTTCATCTCGCCGCAAGCTGCCGTTTTCATTAAGGAATTAATTTCTTCAACCGTGGTTTGCCTTGTTGCAGAGAAAGACAGGTCAACCACTGAAACATTGATGACTGGTATGCGCATGGAGTAGCCGTCCAGCTTACCATTGAGCTCAGGTAACACCAGACCAACAGCTGCGGCAGCCCCCGTGGTTGTCGGGATCATGGACATGGTGGCCGAACGTGCCCGACGTAGATCCTTGTGATAGACATCGGTTAGCACTTGATCATTAGTGTAGGCATGAATGGTTGTCATGATGCCTTGTTCAATACCAATATTTTCATGTAATACTTTAGCCACCGGTGCGAGACAGTTAGTTGTGCAAGAGGCATTGGAAATAACGGTATCTGATGCCTTTAAAGTGCCGTGGTTCACGCCATAAACAATTGTTGCATCGACATCATTGCCGCCAGGTGCCGAGATAATGACTTTTTTTGCGCCAGAAGTGAGGTGAGCACTGGCCTTTTCCTTATTTGCAAAGAATCCTGTTGATTCATATACCACATCAACGTCGAGTTCAGTCCATGATAGTTTGGCTGGATCGCGTTCTGATAACACTCTGATTTTATCGCCGTTAACTATCATGTGGTCACCATCAATAGAGATTTCACCTGGGAATTTTCCATGAGCCGTATCATATTGGGTCAAATGCGCGTTGGTGTTGGTATCGCCAAGATCATTAATCGCTACGATCTGGATTTCATCTGTACGCCCGGATTCATACACGGCACGCAGGATATTTCGCCCAATACGCCCATAACCGTTGATACCAACTTTAATTGCCATTTTTCATTCTCCGTTTCTGTTAATTGGTTTTTGTTAATTGCTTGAATAATAATTACATACGTCAGCGGCAGCCGTTACTTGCCAGTGAGGTCTTTGACCATTGTTTCTAATTGCTTTGTGTTAAAGTTAAAGTATTCAAAAACATCATTTGCTGGCGCAGACTCACCGAAACTATCAATGCCTGATACCGCGCCATCCAAACCCACATATTTACGCCAGTAATCTGTAACACCCGCTTCCACTGCAATACGTTTACGGCAAAAAGGGGGTAAAACTGAGTCACGATAAGATTGCTCCTGAGCATCAAATAGGTCTGTGGCTGGCATAGAAACAACTCGAATCTTTTGCCCATTCGCATTGAGTTTGTTTGCAGTATTGATAGCCAGCTCAACCTCAGAGCCTGTCGCTATGATGATGACCTCAGGCTCGCCTTGGCAATCCAATAATACATAAGCTCCTCTTTTGATATTTTCAATTTGTTTAGATGAACGAGACATATGCGCGAGCTTCTGGCGAGAAAAAAGTAATGCAGATGGGCCAGTGGTTTTCTCGATCGCCATTTGCCAAGCCACTGCCGATTCAACAGCATCACAAGGACGCCATACGGTCATATTCGGTATTAAACGCAGGGTTGCTGCCTGTTCAACAGCTTGGTGTGTTGGGCCATCTTCACCTAAGCCAATGGAGTCATGGGTGAAGATAAAAATAGATCGTTGTTGCATAAGCGCGGCCATGCGCAATGCATTACGTGCATAATCTGAGAAGACCAAAAAGGTTGCGCCATAAGGGATGAAGCCGCCATGCAGTGCGAGGCCACTATTAATTGCGCACATAGCAAATTCACGTACGCCGTAATAAATATAATTTCCTGCCCCTGATTTTCCGTTGATTTCTTTGGAGCCTGACCATAGCGTCAAATTAGAACCCGCCAGATCTGCAGAGCCACCAATCAATTCAGGCAATAGGGCAGCGTAAGTATTGAGTGCCTTTTGCGAGGCCTGTCGAGAAGCCATGGCTTCTCCGGCGCTATCAATATCCTTGATATAAGCAGCACAAGCCTTTGCCCAGTTATCAGGGAGCCTGCCTTCGTTGCGGCGTTTAAACTCTGCCGCTTGGCTTGGATATTTTTCCTGATAACGGCTGAATTTTTTATTCCACCGCGCCTCTAGTTGTGCACCACGCTTTTTGGCATCCCATGCTTTGTAATATTCATCTGGAATAACAAAGGCATTATGCTTCCAATCTAGAGCTGTTTTTGTTAAAGCTATTTCATCATCACCTAATGGCGCACCATGGCTTACTTCTTTGCCTTGCTTATTTGGTGCGCCCCAGCCAATTATTGTGTTACAGCCAATTAGTGTCGGCTTGTTAGTTTCTTTTTGGGCTTCGTTTAGTGCGGCAGTGATTTGATCCGCATCATGACCATCGACATCATGAATCACATGCCAGCCATAAGCCTCAAAGCGTGTTGCTGTGTCGTCTGTGAACCAGCCTTTAATATCCCCATCAATGGAAATGCCATTACTATCATAAAAGCCGATGAGCTTACCGAGCTGTAAAGTGCCGGCTAATGAACAGGCTTCGTGCGAGATACCCTCCATTAAGCAACCGTCCCCAACACTGAAATAGGTATAGTGATTAACGATATCCAGTTCATCATGATTAAATTCGGCTGCCAGTGCACGTTCTGCAATGGCCATGCCAACAGCATTGGCAACGCCCTGACCTAGCGGGCCGGTGGTTGTTTCGATTCCTGGGGTGCAGCCATATTCTGGATGCCCTGGTGTCTTTGAATGTAGTTGACGAAATTGTTTGAGATCCTCGATCGAGAGATCGTAGCCGCTTAGGTGCAGCAGGGAATACAAAAGCATTGAGCCGTGACCATTAGACATGACAAACCGATCTCGGTTGAGCCAGTATGGGTTCGTTGGGTTATGTTGAATAAAATCATTCCATAACACTTCAGCCATATCTGCCATACCCATAGGCGCGCCCGGATGACCGGAATTCGCTTTTTGTACCGCGTCCATACTCAATGCACGGATAGCGTTGGCAAGTTCACGCCTTGAAGGCATAAAATCTCCTGAGAGTTGTGACTGATTTTAGAGTGTTATTTTTCGCTGCTACGGTTATTTTGTGAGGCTTTTCCAAGATGAATCATGCCTGATTATTTTTTCTAATTGCAACTGCACATACTTGGAAGAAGTTTTCTCAAGCCGCATATTATCTCTCAGGTATGGTTTTCGGGCAAGAGAATGGGGTAAGTTTGGTGCTTTTCAGAGGGTTTATCCTGAATTTCAGTGTAGTGAGATATAGATCATTTGCCAAGATGCTCATTCCCTTAAGTTTATTTTTCCCAAGTATTCCATTTATTGGGTCTTCCATTTAATAGAACAACCCAGTCCTGTGTTCTGATCCTTCGGTCCTTTGCCTGTGGCAGAAATTAGTTTCATGGCTTCAAATAATTCACGAGGTGCGTCAGCTGCGGCAGCTTCAGTTCGGCTGGTATCCAAACGACCGCGATATTGTAGTTTTAAGTCTGAGTTATAACCAAAAAAATCCGGGGTACAGACGGCACCGTAGGCTTTGGCAACGTCTTGGTCGTTATCCAGCAGGTATGGAAACGGATAGCCGAAGTGTGCAGCTATTTTCTGCATGTTTTCAAAAGAATCCTCAGGGTAGTCATCAGTATCGTTAGACATGATAGCAACGCTCGAGATGCCGAAATTCATAAGTTCTTTTGTATCACGTATCAAGCGCTCCTGAATGGCTTTGACATAGGGACAATGATTGCAGATGAACATCACCAAGGTACCATTTTCACCACGACAGTTTGCAAGTGCCCAGAGTTTGTTATCAGTACCTGTTAGACTAAAATCAATCGCAGCTTTGCCGAAGTCACATACGGATGTTTTTGTTAGTACCATGTCAATTAGCACCTCTCATTGTAATTGTATCTTTGGGTATTACTATTTATATGCTTAGTATAACATCCTAAAGCAGGCAACATCGTCAAGTGGATTGGTATGAGGTAAACTTAATTCGCTACTTTTAATTTCACAGCGTTAAATCTAAAAATAAACAATTAATTTTTTTAAGCACATAAGTTACATGGCAAAAGATTATTTATTTACCTCAGAATCTGTCTCAGAAGGTCATCCAGACAAAATTTCTGATCAGATTTCAGATGCAATTGTTGATGCAATGATTGCACAAGATCCCAAGTCAAGGATTGCCTGTGAAACTCTTGTAACCACAGGTTTGGTAGTGATCGCCGGTGAAGTGACGACTGCGGCAGATATCGATATTGAATCAATCGTTCGACAAACCATCAGTGAGATTGGTTATGTTGGTGTGGATATCGGGTTTGATGCCAACAGTTGTGATGTCAGTGTTGTGCTAGATGAGCAGTCTTATGATATCGCCATGGGTGTTGATGAAAGTGATGGAAAAGAACAAGGTGCAGGCGATCAAGGTTTGATGTTTGGGTTTGCCTGTAATGAAACTGATACGTTGATGCCTGCTCCGATTGATTATGCTCACCGCCTAGTGCGTAAGCAGGCTGAGGTCAGGAAAAATAGCAAATTAAGCTGGTTACGACCTGATGCCAAGAGTCAAATAACATTCCGTTACGAAGATAGCCAGCCCATTGCAATTGATGCTGTGGTGTTATCCACGCAGCATACTGATGACATTAGCATAGAAGCTTTGCGCGAAGCTGTAATGGAAGAAATCATTAAGCCTGTGCTGCCTGAAGAATGGTTGCACGAGAAAACTTTGTACCATATTAATCCTACCGGGCGTTTTGTTGTTGGCGGCCCTGTTGGGGACTGTGGCTTAACTGGACGTAAGATTATCGTCGATACCTATGGGGGCATGGCACGCCATGGTGGTGGTGCTTTCTCTGGCAAAGACCCTTCCAAGGTAGATCGTTCAGCAGCCTATGCTGCACGTTATGTGGCCAAGAATATTGTTGCTGCGGGTCTGGCTTCGAAATGTGAAGTGCAGATATCTTATGCAATCGGCGTGGCTTGGCCGACTTCAATCAGTGTTGAGACTTTTGGAACGGGGGTTGTTGTCGAATCTAAATTAGTTGCTGCTGTTAGAGAACATTTTGATCTAAGACCTAAGGGCATTATCAGCATGTTAGATCTATTGCGACCAATTTACAGGCCAACGGCAGCCTATGGGCATTTTGGGCGTACGGATGTGGAATTACCTTGGGAGCAGGTGGATAAAGCTGAGGTTTTGAAGGTAGATCTAGGCTAATCGTTCTATTTATTTGTTCGCCAAACTGAGGCGCTAATATTCTTTATTTAAGTTTTGATTCCGCCTTTTAGCGGCGCGTACCTTATTTACACGAACGAACGAAAAGGTGCGAAGAGTGGTCGCCCTTGAAATCGTGTGCCTCTCAGCATACCCTTACAGATGTGTGATTTCTAATGAGCGATGTTCTTTAGTGCGATCCATATGCATTTAAAAGTATATTGGGTAGTATTTTCCTTTATCATCATCAGAATCGTACACCAGATGAAAGTACCGCCATCACGCCATCTGGAGACTTGTTGGTTATTTCTTTGAAAAGGCTGTCAAGGCTAGGGAGTTTATTTAGAATTTTCATCTATAAATACCAATACATATAAATTTAGCAGAAGTAGTAGTAGGTAAATATCTAATTTACTACTCTATAATGTTGGTAATTGGCATTTAATGCTGATTAAGCTAGTTTTTTGACAGCTAAGACCATCAAACAACTTGATTCCTCAGTCTATAGCGCTACAATCTTGCCGCTTTCCTTAAGAATTCCTAAATTCTTTAAGGATTAATATAAGAACTATCTTCTAAGGAGCACTGCGACGAATACTGATTCGCTAGGCTTGGGAGATAGCATTTCCAAACGGTGCTCGCTTAATTTGGAGGAAAACCAGATGAGCGCGACTACTTCCGACGTATTTTCTGATTATTTTGTTGCTGATCTATCTTTAGCCGACTGGGGCCATAAAGAAATTCGTATTGCTGAAACCGAGATGCCGGGTTTGGTCTTGATTCGTAAAGAATTTGCCAGCACGCAACCTTTAAAAGGTGCGCGTATTGCCGGGTCTTTGCATATGACTATTCAAACCGCTGTGCTGATCGAAACACTTGTCGCGCTGGGCGCACAGGTGCGCTGGGTTTCATGTAATATCTTCTCAACACAAGATCACGCAGCAGCAGCCATTGCTTCCCAAAAAATTCCAGTCTTTGCAGTTAAAGGTGAAACCCTAGAAGAGTATTGGGATTACACACATCGTATGATGCTATGGGGTGATGGTGGAACACCAAACATGATTTTGGATGATGGTGGTGATGCGACTATGTTATTGATCCTAGGTGCCAAGGCGCAAAGCGACCTTAGCGTATTGGATAATCCTAGCTCCGAAGAAGAAACAGTGATGTTTGCGGCTATCAAGAAGAAGCTCGATGAGGACAGTGAATTTTATTCACGTACTCTGGCAAACATTCAAGGAGTGACAGAAGAAACTACTACGGGCGTTCAGCGTTTATATCAGATGCTTAAAGAAGGCGAGCTGCCTTTTCCTGCCATCAACGTCAATGATTCTGTGACTAAATCCAAGTTTGATAATTTATATGGTTGTCGTGAATCTTTGGTTGACGGCATCAAGCGCGCAACCGATGTCATGATTGCTGGGAAGGTTGCACTGGTGTTAGGTTATGGTGATGTTGGTAAAGGTTGTGCACAGTCGCTTCGTGGTTTGGGTGCGACTGTATGGGTTACAGAAGTCGACCCGATATGCGCATTGCAGGCATCTATGGAAGGTTATCGTGTGGTGCGTATGGATGAGGTATGCAATGAGGTTGATATTTTTGTTACTGCAACAGGCAATTTTGGCGTGATTCAACATGCTCATATGGTTAAGATGAAGAATGAAGCCATCGTTTGTAATATTGGTCATTTTGATAATGAGATTGAAGTGGCCAGTCTTGAAAATTATGAATGGGTAGAAATTAAGCCACAGGTTGATCATGTCATTTTCCCTGATGGCAAACGTATTATTTTATTGGCCAAAGGTCGCTTGGTAAACTTAGGATGTGCAACAGGTCATCCAAGTTTTGTGATGTCTAATTCTTTTACCAATCAGGTACTGGCGCAGATAGAATTGTTTGCCAAGAACGATGAATATAGAAAAGAGGTTTATGTGCTACCAAAACATCTTGATGAGAAAGTTGCCAATTTACATCTTGATCGTGTTGGCGCGAAACTAACTCAGTTAACGCAAAAACAAGCTGATTATATTAATGTACCAGTAGTAGGCCCTTATAAACCAGAGTATTACCGTTATTAATTATGGAATCACAGAAAAAATTTACAAAAAACTTTAGTTTTGAATTTTTTCCTGCGAGGATACCTGAGGCCGTTGTTAAACTAGAAACAACCTTTGAGCGCTTGGCTAAATTAAATCCTGATTATTTCTCAGTGACATTTGGTGCAGGCGGTAGTACGCGTGATTCAACATTTAAAACGATTAAAAACATTATCGAAAAAACAAACATCGAGGCAGTGCCACATATATCTTGTATAGGGGTAAACACGGATAAGATTCTTGAAGTACTGAAATCTTATCGTTTGGCCGGTATTAATAAGCTTATAACCCTTAGAGGGGATATGCCGTCAGGTTCTGCCGGAAGTTCTGGCCAGCTGCGTTATGCCAATGAACTGGTCGAATTTATTCGCAAGGAAACTGGAGATTATTTTCATATAGAAGTAGCGGCCTATCCAGAATTTCATCCACAGGCACCAACAGCTAATGCTGATCTAGATAATTTTAAGCGTAAGATTGATGCTGGTGCAAATAGCGCAGTGACACAGTATTTTTATAATCCAGATGCTTATTTCCGCTTTGTTGATAGCTGTGAAAAATTAGGCATCGATATTCCTATTGTGGCCGGGGTCATGCCGATCATTAATTGCTTCCAGCTCGCACGTTTCTCAGAAAACTGTGGTGCTGAGATACCGCGCTGGATATTGAAGCGTCTTCAGGCATTTGGTGATGATAGGCCTGCCATACGTGAGTTTGGTATAGATGTAACGACAGAACTTTGTGGAAATCTGTTGGCAGGCGGTGCACCTGGTCTTCATTTTTATACTATGAATCATTTTGCTGCATCAGAAGCTATTTGGAACAATCTGAATATTAGCGATATAGATCGTTAATAGTCATTAATAGTGTTGGACATTGGCCTACCTAAAAGGTGGCAGGCTTGTATGTTAAAATTTTTTTGATTTTTGTAAAGGGAAACATCTTGGAAGGAAATATTTTGGCGAAAACAAACATTGATCAATTAGATCGGGTTAAAAGGGATAGACCCGCCTTACTTCTTGTTGATGATGATCCGCTGATTGTTGAGTCTTTGGCGCTTGTGCTTGAGGAAGATTTTCAAGTCACTGTTGCTAAAAGTCGTGCGCAAGCAAAATTACTTTTGCAAAAAATGGATAAAGTCCCTTCTCTGGCCTTGGTCGATCTAGGATTATCTCCTCAGCAACATTTGCCTGACGAAGGCTTTGCTTTAATTGATGAATTATTGGCTTTTAATTACAACATAAAAATTCTTGTACTCTCCGGCCAAAATAAAAAGACCAATATTCAGCATGCACTGACACTTGGGGCGGTTGACTTTGTGCCCAAGCCTTGTGATGTAAAATTATTACGGACAAGACTGAATCATCAAATGCTGATGATTGAAGCAGAATTAACTGAAGATGAGCAGAGTCAAAGTGACAGTAGTCTGCTTGGTGAAAGCCCTGCGATAACCACGCTACGTCAGTTGATCGATCAATTTTCTGATACGCCTTTCCCAGTGCTTATAGAAGGTGCGTCAGGCAGTGGCAAGGAACTCGTTGCACAATATACTCATTATAAAAGTGCGCGATCTGAAGCGCCTTTTTTAACTATTAATTGCGCGACATTTACTGCTGAATTACTGGAAACACAGTTGTTTGGTCATGCAAAAGGCGCTTTCACAGGTGCCACTACAAGCCGAGCAGGATTTTTTGAAGATGCTGAAGAAGGCAGTTTATTTTTGGATGAGATTGGTGAGTTACCGCTTAATCTTCAATCAAAACTTTTAAGAGTGTTGGAGAATGGCGAATATTATCGACTGGGAGAGACCAGCCTACGGGTTTCCAAAGCAAGAATTATTGCTGCGACCAATAAAGATCTAAAACAGGCGATGGTAGCTGGAGAATTTCGGAAGGATTTATATCATCGGATCAGTATTCTGACAATACGCGTGCCATCTTTAAGCGAAAGAGAAAATGATTGTTTACTATTATTCAATCATTTTCGTGATATCTATTCAGTTGGCGCAGCTTTATTCTCCTTGACTGTAGATGCTGAGAAGTTACTTATGGAATATTCATTTCCGGGGAATGTTAGAGAACTGCGTAATATTGTTATTCGATTAGGAGCCAAATATCCTAGTAAAAAAATCAGCGTTGATGAGTTACAAGCCGAATTAGAAACAAATATTTTGATTCCATCTGGTGATGCTGCAGATGATGAGCGCATGCGAATTAAACAGGCATTATCAGACAATTCTTTCCAGCTGGATACTGTATTGAGTGAACGTGAGAAGAAATATATTGTAGGGGCGATGCGGTTGAGCGGTGGCAATTTGAGCAAGGCTGCGCGATTACTTGGGATAAATCGCACAACACTCCATAGCAGGATACAGCGTCTAGGTATTGATGTGGGGGTGACATAAGGTATGTACTACAAATACTTCGGACTAAAGCAACCACCTTTTAAAATTACGCCGGATACTAATCTGTTTTTTCCTCAAGGAAACCGTGGTGCTGTACTTGATGCGCTTATCTATAGCATCGTAGAAGGTGAAGGTATCGTCAAGGTCGTAGGAGAAGTTGGCACTGGGAAAACCATGCTTTGCAGGATGTTGGAAATTGAGTTGCCTGAAAATATCGAAATTGTTTATCTCGCTAATCCTAGTTTGTCTCCTGACAACATACTGCATGTCATTGCCTTTGAGTTAAAGCTTGCTGTCACTGAAACAGATAATCGTTTGAAGGTGATGAATGAATTGCAAAATTATTTGCTTGAAAGACATGCTAATAACCGACAAATTGTTGTGTTTGTTGAAGAAGCTCAGAGTATGCCTATTGCCACGCTTGAGGAGATTCGATTGCTTAGTAATCTGGAGACTACGCAAAATAAATTGTTGCAAATTGTGCTATTTGGGCAGCCTGAGCTTGATGAGAAGATAGCGACAAAGGACATTAGGCAGTTAAAGGAAAGAATTACCTATAGTTTTCAGTTAGCGCCCTTTAAGGGTGATGAGGTTAAGGATTATTTGAATTCTCGGATGCGAGCCTGTGGATATCGATCAGGAGATGTTTTCTCTCTCTCTGCAGTGCGTGCCATTTCAAAATATTCAAAAGGTTTGTTAAGACGAATCAATATTTTGGCGGACAAAGCCTTGCTTGCTGCTTATGCTTCAAATACGCACAAGGTAACATCAAAACATGTGCATATTGCTGCACGCGATAGCGAATTTATCAAACGCAGAATATTTTTGACATCAGCCATGGTATCCATGGCTTTCTTGATATGCTTTGTTATGATTACAGGTTTCGTTTTTCCGGAAAAAATTGCTCAAAAAATCACTCAGGGAGCACAAATAATACAAAAACTATTTGCCACTTCGAAACACCAAAAATCAGTAGATACTTTATCCGAGGACGTGTTGTTATGGGTCTCTAGCTTGGACAGGTCGGTTAATGGTGAGGCGATAGAGCGCAGTGCTTACAAAGAACAAGTTGAAACAAAATATTTGTCTAAGTGATGGAAAGGTTTTGTTTATACTTGAGACAGCGAAATAAAACAGTCTCAGGCATTGAAATATTGCAGATGATGCGTTATTAAGACTCATTAAATTCTAGACCCTGATAGATTCGCCTATTAGAAAGCTGGATTTGAACAGAATAATTTGTAAAAAACCTTGAAATATTAAGTACTCATAGCAATATTATAATTTTTTAGTTTATACTCAAGAAATGGCTTAACCCTTTAAACTGTGATCGCGGACAATAAAATGATTATGGACAATAAAATATGAAAAAATTTATATTAATCATTAGTTTATCAATACTTTCATTTCTAAGCGCTTGTTCAGGTTCAGGGATCAAACCGCAGCCATTTATTCCCTCCGCAAGCCACATTAACGACGAGGCTCTGACTTTAGGCGATATCCCTGAGCTGGTGAAGCAAACACCCATATTGCCAGCTCCTGGACCTGCTATTGAACTTGAAAAATATACAGTGGTTGTTAATGAAGTCTCGGTTAAAGAATTATTGTTTGCCTTGGCTAGAGATGCTCAGATCAATGTCGATATTCATTCAGAAATAGACGGTGCGGTTACGATGAATGCCATAGATCAAACTTTACCCCAGATTCTTGATCGCATCGTACGCCAAGTAGATTTGAGATACGAATTATCTGCAGGCAACCTTTATATTCAGCCAGACGATCCATTTTTCAGAACATACACCATTGATTACGTTAATCTATCTAGGGGCACATCAAGCACAAATACTGTCTCAACACAAATTTCTTCTACCAGTAGCGGTGCTACTGGATCCAGCGGTGGCAGTGGTAATAATTCAACGACAAATGTAAGCACAGAATCAACACATCATTTTTGGAGCACATTAGTTTCTAATATTTCCGCATTATTGGGGGGAAAGGTAACGAGAGCAACAGGTAAAAAAGCAGGAAGTAAACGAATCTCTACTACTGATGCCGTCATACCTAATCCCGAGTCTGGTATTCTCACCGTCAATGCCACCACCGCACAACATGAGCAAATAAAATCCTTTATTGATCGCGTGCTTGTTAGTGCAAAGCGGCAGGTGTTGATACAAATAACCATTGTTGAAGTGGAGCTTAATAATAGATACCAAGCTGGCGTAGATTGGTCATTTGTAAATCAAAATTTACGTTCTGGCATTAGTTTTGTGTCCAAAACTTTAGCTGGCACATCTCTTGCACCTGCTGCGTTAAGCTCGTTTGTGATATCAGCAGTGGATAATCCAGTGTCTAAAGCACAAAATTTAACGGCAACAGTGAGTTTGTTGAGCGAATTTGGTAATACTAGGATATTGTCCAGTCCTCAAATCATGGTTTTGAATAACCAGACAGCATTGCTCAAGGTGGTAGAAAATATTGTTTATTTTGAAGTTGATGCTGAATCAGCGCCAGCAACTAGGATTGATGCCGAGCCAGGACAACCTGTTATAGATACAACGGCTAAAACAGTCCCTGTGGGTATTGTGATGTCCGTTACGCCACAAATTTCTGCTGATGGTATAATCTCCTTGAATATCAGACCCACTGTTTCCAGAGTCGCTTCGTTTGTTAATGACCCGAACCCCGAGCTCGCAAAACAAAATACAACCAATCCAGTGCCACAGATTGCAGTCAGGGAGATGGAATCGATTTTAAGATTGACTGATGGTCAAATTGGCGTATTAGGCGGGTTGATGCAAGATGAGACAAAAGATAGCGATGCTGGACTTCCTGGTATTAAGTATCTGGGCATTATCGGAAATTTATTCAAATCAGAATCTGCGCAACACAAAAAAACAGAACTGATTATCTTTCTAAAACCAACTGTTATTAGCGACCCTAGCCTTGAAGGCGATTTAAGCAGCTACAAAAGATATCTTGATTCTTACAATGCAGCTACAAAACAAGCTGTTGAGACAGAGTCCAAGTAAATGAGTCTGTTGATGGATGCCTTGAAAAAGGCGGAACTGGAGAAAAAGGCGGCGGAGCTTCTAAAAGAAAAGCAAGAAGAACTGGCCGAAAAGCAATTGGCTCAAGAAAATGAGTGCCAAGAAGATAAAGAGCAGCAAGATGTACCCCATACACAAGAGCTAGGCACAGAAGGTAGCGCAACTGAGATCATTCAAAGAGATGAAGAGATAGCAGCATCTACTGAGCATCCAGACAAGCTGACTCTTACCAGTACGATGGAATATTTATCACTTTCACCCGCTGAAAGCGTTGAAGATGGTAATTCTTCAATCGAGGACTTATCACGCACTGAAGTATCTATAACAGATCCATTCTCTATTGAAGAAAATGACAAACAAAGAAATGACGAGGGAGAAGATGACAAGACAGATGAGCTTGAAATTAAATCAGAAATTGATGAAACTGTTGTGTCCACCATCATTGCAGATCAGGATCAAATACTTACAACAACTGATCTCCATATCAGCGAAGCATCTTCTGTCCTAACGGATAACACTCTTCATGTTGAGAGTTTATTATCTGCTACAGATAAGCCTGAATATTCAGGTGTAACAGTTTCTGCTGCACAATTAGCAGAGGATATAGGCGGCAGCCTGACGCCAGTTGCTGCAAAAACAATATTTACAGCAACTTCCAGAAAGGGCGACGACCAAATGTTTAAATGGAGTGCCTTTGTTATTTTGTTTCTTATTATTGTCTCAGCCGCATTATTTCTTATTTTTAACTACACTGTCCCACTAGAACGTTCAATCGAGTCTCAATTGGTTGTCAAGGATATTGAAATACCAGATAAATTAGCGTCTGTTGCAGAGCTTAATAGTAGTTCGTTTGCAGGTGATATTACCGATCTCATTGAGAAAGAGAATAACACTATTAGTGAAGATCGAAAAAAACCTGCAGTAGAAAGCAATGCCAAAACCCATAAGTATTCTGCCAATACATACACCAGCACAGTAGATGATACATACACCAGCACAGTAGATGATACATACACCAGCACAGTAGATGATACATACACCAGCACAGTAGATGATACATACACCGAGATAATAGATGATACACATGAAGAAATTCAGGTTGCGTCAGATGATATCTTTTTGCAGAAATATACTGCAGATGATACTACCGAAGATTTTACCCTCTCCTTGCCAGAAAAAATAATTCCTGATCCAGACTTAGTTAAAATAAGTCGCAGAAAATCAGTTGATAAAAACGATATTTTGGTCAACAAAGCTTATGAAGAATATCTTGCAGGTAATCTTGATTCTTCTGAAAAAAATTATCGGCTTGTTTTAAATGATTCATCTGAAAATCATGATGCATTACTGGGGTTGGCGGCGATCTCACTACGCAGAGGCAACCCTCGCCAAGCCTATGCTGCTTATCTTGAAGTCTTAAGACTATATCCTAAGGACAGTGACGCAGAAGTAGCATTGATAAACTTTACCGATAACATAGATTACCCCAAGAGTGAAAATATTATCAAGACTTTCTTGAAAAGTGATCCTGATAATTCTTTTTTACATTATTCTTTAGCGCGTCTTTATGCGATACAGCGACGCTGGTCTGAGGCACAACAATCATTTTTTTATGCGTACAAAATAGAATCATCAAATGCTGGTTATGCTTTTAATTTGGCTGTCAGTCTTGAACATATTGGCCAACAGCAATTGGCTGTTGATTATTATAATGTAGCGTTGGAATTGGCGGCTACTTCTGTAGCAAGTTCCAGTACTTCTAATTTTGACAGGGCAGTTGTTATTTCCCGCCTTAATGTATTGTCTAGTCAGGCCAATTTACAGTAGTGACAATAACGGGCGCACATAGTAAAGATATTCAGTTAGGCGAGATACTCGTTAGACATGGAGCCACAACTTCTGACCAGATAGAGATTGCGCTTACTGAGCAAAAAAAAAGTGGCGATCTGCTTGGCAAGATTTTAGTGCGTCTTGGGTTTGCAACAGAATCGATCATTCGTGATGTCATTGGTGGCGCAATTGGTCAGGAAAGTGTCGACCTTGAACACGTTATTCCAGATAGTGATGCAATCGACCTTATATCCAAGGATATAGCACGGCAACTGCGTATTTTGCCGCTTACTTTTGAGCGCGATACCAACACCTTAACCATTGCTGTGATAGATGCATTCGATGTTGTCTTGACAGATAAAATAAATGCTCATGTTGGGCATGATATTGAAATCATACCTTTGCTTGCTGGTGAGGCTGAAATAGAAAAAGCCATTGATCTGTTTTATGGATTCGAACTATCTGTTGACGGTATTTTGAAGGAGATAGAGACAGGTGAAATTGACTATCAGAGTCTGGGCATGCAAAGTGATGAATATAGCCAGCCGGTAGTACGTCTGGTGAATGCTCTATTAACAGATGCAGTGAAACGTGGGGCTTCAGACATACATTTTGAGCCAGAAGAAGGATTTCTCAGGTTTCGTTATCGCATTGACGGCGTGTTGAGACAAATCCGTAGTTTACACAAGAGTTATTGGTCGGCAATTGCTGTTCGTGTAAAGGTTATGGCTGGAATGGATATTGCAGAAATTCGTGCTCCGCAAGATGGACACATTTCCTTAAGTTTTTCAGGTCGCCAGGTTGATTTTCGCGTATCAACATTACCTACAGTTCATGGTGAGAATATCGTATTACGTATCCTCGACAGACAAAAGGGGATCGTTAGTATAGAGCAGCTAGGCTTACAAGAAGATGCCATGAACGATTTAAGATTTATGGTAGCAAGACCTGAAGGAATCATTTTGGCAACTGGTCCTACAGGCAGCGGTAAGACAACAACACTTTATTCGATATTAAGCTATCTTAATACCGAGTCAGTAAATATTATGACGCTTGAAGATCCGGTGGAATATCCAACCAACCTGATACGCCAAACATCAATAAGCGAAACAGCCAAGTTAGATTTTGCCGGTGGTATTCGATCTTTGATGCGCCAAGATCCAGATATTATTCTAGTAGGTGAAATCCGCGATGAAAGTACGGCAAGCATGGCACTGCGTGCAGCAATGACTGGTCATCAGGTTTTTTCAACACTGCATACAAATTCTGCAATAGGCGCTATCCCAAGATTATTAGATATTGGTGTCAAACCCGATATTCTTGCAGGTAATTTAATCGGTGTTATTGGTCAGCGTTTGGCCAGAAAACTTTGCCAGAAATGCCGTGAATCCTACACTATAGGAGGCTTGGAAAAAGGGTTGCTTGGTTTGAAAGCAACAGATAGACAACAATCAATCTATAAAAATAAAGGTTGTCAGGCCTGCGATAATACGGGCTATAAAGGGCGCTTGGCTTTGATAGAGATATTAACATTTGATCGTGATTTGGATGAAATTCTTGCCAGAAAAGGCAGTCAAAACGAATTGTTACGAGCTGCTTTGTCGAAGGGTTTTAAAACATTGGTAGAAGCCGGTGTGGCACGTATTATTGATGGTTCTTCTAGTCTTGAAGAGATTACCAGAGTGGTCGATCTTTCCATAAAATTAAAGAAATCTTGATGAATTCGTGAATGTTTTTAAATACAAAGCAGTCGATAGTGCAGGTAAATTTAATGCCGGTAAGATGGATGCAGTAAATATTGCTGATCTGGAAATGCGGCTGCAGAAGATGGATCTTGATCTTATTAACTGCAAAGATTTAGGGACAACAGGAGCAAAAGCGAGTTCTGGCAGCATTAAGAGAAGAGATCTTATTACTTTCTGTTTTCATTTGGAACAAACATCAAAGGCCTGGGTGCCTATCTTAGAGAGCCTAGAAGATCTAAGAGACAGCAGTGAAAACCTAAGACTGCGAGAAATTCTGGCAGCAATGTGTGAATCGGTTGAAGGTGGCAAAACATTATCGGAATCCATGAGCGACTATCCTATGGTTTTTTCCGAGGTTTTTGTTAGCTTGGTTAAGGCTGGTGAAGATTCTGGCGAAATCACAAAGGTATTTTTTGAGTTAGGAGAGCATTTAAAATGGCAGGACGAGCAGATGGTAATGACCAGAAAGCTACTCATGTATCCACTCTTTGTTGGAACTATAGTTGTTGGGGTAATATTTTTTATGATGATTTATCTGGTTCCAGAATTACTAAGCTTTATTCGAAATATGGGTCAAGAGATTCCTGGCCATACAAAAGCACTCATTTTTGTGTCAGATATATTCGTTAATTATTGGCACATGATAATTTTTATACCTACAGTTGCCGCAATAGGATTGTCAATTGGTGCGAAAACAAACCCAAAAATTCGTCGTCAGATAGATTGGTTAAAACTCAATATTCCAGTAATAGGTCCTATACTCAGAAAAATAATCTTAGCAAGATTCTCGGGCTTTTTTGCCATAATGTATGCATCGGGCATTACTATTTTTGAATGCATTAAAACAGGCGAACAAATTGTTGGTAATAAGGTGATGGAAGAAGCAGTACATCAGGTTGGCGCTGGAATTTCTGATGGCAAAACATTAAGTGGTAGTTTTGAATCTACCAAGCTGTTTCCTCCGTTAGTGCTAAGGATGGTGCGCGTAGGTGAAAGCTCTGGATCTCTGGAGGCTGCGCTGCAGAACATTAACTATTTTTATACTCGAGATGTGAAAGAATCGGTTGAACGTTTACAAACAATGGTCGAACCAGCAATGACGGTTATTCTTGGAAGTATTATTGCCTGGGTTATGTTTTCCGTATTAGGTCCAATATATGATCTCATCACTAAAATCAAAATTTAGAGCTTGTGCAAGAAGAGCACTGCTTGTTAGTTCAGACAAGTTAGCTGTTTATCACTGGATGTATAATAGCTTGGGAAGTTCGTATTTGTTTGATGCATCAAAAGAAGGCTTTGATTTTTTTGGTCGTTACTTAAGCGAGGTTCGCAATGATCCCGTTTATGTATTGCTGGATACTTCTGCAGAAGAATACCTGCTAGATACAATCCCCCATGCCTCTGGCGTAGATAGAAAAGCGCTCATAGAAAGAAAACAGAATCGTGCTTTTCGCGGAACCCCTTATCTGTATATGGAAATTCAAGGGAGAAAAGAGTTGGGCCGACGTGATGACCGTATCATGCTTTCAGCAATAACTAACCCGGCAGTAATTCAGCCTTGGTTGAAGATACTAGAAAAACATAAAGTTCCAGTTGTAGCCGTGATATCGGTTCCATTACTGCTGCAAGAAAGAAATGGCATTATCCCCAACAGAACAGGTAATACACTTATTTTCAGTTTGCAAAGTATTAGTGGTTTGCGGCAGTCTTTTTTTATGGACAAGTCGCTTAAATTTAGTCGCTTGGTAAAAATGCCACGTTATGGGGCAGAACCCTATGCACCTATTTTAGCAGAGGAGCTGATAAAGGTTAGACGTTACATAAAAGGCGCGCGCCTTATGAAGGAAAACGAGATTTTGGATGTTTACTTTTTTGGCAATAAGGAATTATTGGCTGACTTGGGCGAGACTCATGTCGATTCACCGACAACTCGCTATCATTTATTAGATGTTGAGGTTCTGTCTGAAAAATGTGGCTTTGTTGAACAAGTAAAGACACCTTTTAGTGATAAGTATTTTATTTATCAACTACTTAAGCATAAGTGCAAAAATTATTACGCGGTAAGTAAAGAGACGCGTTATTTTCAGATGTTACGGATAAATGAATTACTCAGGATCGCCAGTTTTCTGTTCATATTATGCGGTATCAGTTGGGGAGGTTGGAATGTGCTTGAAGGCGTTACCTACAGACAACAGCTCAGAGACGACGCAAAGAGGGTAGATTTCTACAACGCTAGATATGAAGCTGCACAGGAAAAAATATCTGCTTTACCTGTTAACCCTGCTGATCTAAAGATCGCTGTTGATATAGAGAATGTTTTAAAAACATATAAAGCTAATCCTGTTGACATGTTTAAGCTAATTAGTAATGGCTTGGATATTTTCCCCAATATACAAATAAGCCAAATACAGTGGGCAGCAAATATAAATCCGAATTATGAAACAGGCAGTAGAGGATCAAACAATATTGCCGTAGAAGATATTCAACGCGCGTCTAACTTTAGCGGTGTAAACAATGCAGAAACAGATTTTATCTATTACCAAATCGCATTGCTTAATGCCTATATAGAAGGTTTTGATGGTAACTATAGAGAAGCGTTTAAGACGATTAATAAGTTTTCTGAATTTATTAAGAATTTAGATTCTGTATATGATGTTAGTGTTATCAAATTACCGTTGGTTGTTAATTCTGATGCTAGTATGCAAGGATCATTAAAAGAAAGTGCGGTCAAATCTGATTTTTCTGTAAGAATAGTATTGGGGGTGAGAAGTGACACGTGAAGAACTTGACTGGCCAGTGGTAAGGTCATGCACTATAACCTTTATTATTATTTCTTTGATAAGTTTTGCTTCTGTCATTGGAAGCTGGACATTTAGAAAAGATATGTTGAATGAACATAAAAAAAACAAATCAAGATTTACTACTGTTAGCAAGCAATATCTTTCTGTTGATAAAAATGAAGACATTATCAGACAGTATTATCCTGAATTTATTAGATTATATAAGGAAGGTATAATTGGCGGAGAACATAGACTTAATTGGATTGAAACATTGCGCTCGTCCAGTGAACGGATAAAATTACTTGGATTGACGTACAGTATCTCACCGCAAGAAAAACATTCTCCGCAGTTCAATATTAATCTTGGCAGATTCATGTTGTACGGTAGCACTATGAAGCTAGGTATAGATATGTTGCATGAAGAGGATTTATTAAGCTTGATAAAAGATATAAACAAACATGCAGAAGGCATGTTCACAGTAACAGAATGTATATTCACGCGTAAAAACAAAATTCTCGTTAAGAGTTATGATGCAAAAAATATCAGAGCAGATTGTGAATTACAATGGTTAAATATCAAGATGGGAGATGGATCTGAAATAAAAATATCATGAATACGTTTAAATTTATTGTTTTTATATTGTTTTTATGTAGCTCTGTATTGAGCGGTATAGGAAATGCACAAGCAGCATCTGATGATTTTGGTCGATTATTTACCACGCCGCGAGAGAGGAAGAATTTTCAGATATTACGTTATCCAAAACCAAAACCTGTGGTCATAGAAAAAATTGAAATTCCTGTTGAAGTAGTTGAGAAAAAAACTAAGCCGCGTGATATAGATGGAATTACCTTAAATGGGATTGTCTACAGAAAAGGTGGAAAAAGTACCGCGTGGTTAAATGGCACTAGCAGCTATGAAGGGAGTTTCGCATCTGAATATCTCAAGGTAAACACAAGCGATATTAACAGTGAGAAAGTATCTGTCACTGTTCCAGAGGCTGGTCTGAAATTTGATCTTAAGGCAGGGCAGACTTACGAACCGAACAATAAAAGTTTGCGTGATATTGTAGAAGACGATGCATTACCGATCATAAATAAATTGACAAAATGAGGTAACAGCAAAAAATTGACTCTTTTGTTAAATAGCAGTATATGTTTGTGGTCATGATTAAAAATTCCTACAAGGAAAATCACTATCTCATTCCATTTAAAAAACAAACAGGCGCCGCCTTATTGGTATTTATGCTTATCATTGTTGTTGGTTCCACATTTTTCCTTACTAAAAGATTAAATACCAATCTGCTTAGAACCCAGGGACATAAACAGACGAGCATTGCCTTGGCGACCGCTAGAGAAGCTTTGATTGGTTATGCGATACTGTTTCCGGAAATTGATGCAAGCTCCGGTGACGATCCTATTGATGGGCCAGGATATTTGCCATGCCCGGATACAAATAATAATGGCACAGCCGGCGGTTCTTGCTCTTTGAATAGAAAAACCTCTATTGGTAGATTCCCTCATAAAACATTGAAAACTGAGGATCTAAGAGATAATCATGACCAAAGATTGTGGTATGTAGTGTCAGATAATTTCAGAAATAATCCCCAAATAGACCCACCACTTAACAGTGAAACTGCTTCCGCTACGAACGGTAATTTGACAGTAAACGGTTACAATAATATTGCTGCAGTCATCTTTGCCGCAGGCGCCCCTCTGGGTAATCAAAATAGAGCAAGCGATGCAGATAGAACTGATTTTACAAACTACATAGAAGTTGAATTTTCTGACAGTGATGGTGATGGAATCGACGACAGTATTACTACAGCAGATACAGATAGATATATTTTATTAAGCAAAGATGAATTGATGCAGGCGGTTGAAAAACGTGTGCTCGGTTCAGTCAGGCAAGCATTGTTAGAATACCAAACTGAGAATGGTGTATTTCCATGGTTATCCTCTTTTAGCCCTTCATCTTCTGAATTCATAGGTCAAACTGACGTAAGGCAAGGTCATATTCCTAGCGATACAGACAGTGATAGCGATGTGAATACCGGTGAATTACCTGAATGGTTTTCATGGTTTTCTAGGAATAACTGGAATCATTTGATTTATATTGCCTATGAAACTAGCGGTACTTTTCCAGGTGCTGCTTCATGCACAGCAGGGACAACTTGCCTCACAGTTAATGGTGATGATAACGTTCGCGCTATTGCGCTTTCTGCAGGAGAAGCATTAACTGCAATTGAACCTGCACAGGACAGGACTTCATCACTTTTAGCCAATTATTTTGAGGGCGAAAATGCCGTTTCGGATAATAATTTTGTTAAAAACAGAATTACAGATACTTATAATGATCAAATAAAAATTATTTCGACATCACCATAATATATATGCCAATAATATATATACAATGAAATATTTTACACGACATCCCATACAACAAGGTTTTACTCTGATAGAACTTGCCATGGTGCTTCTTATTTTGAGCCTTTTGTTGTCAAGCTTTCTTGCACCCTTAGCTGCGCGGGTGGAACAACGGCAGCGCAATAATACGCAAGTTCAGCTCGACGAAATAAAAGAAGTGATTTATGGGTTCGTATTGCAAAATAAACGTCTTCCTTGTCCAGATTGTAGGGATCCAGATCATGATGATGATGATGATGTTTGCGCGCCATTTACTGCTGATGATGGCGAGGAAGATCGCGAGCCAGCGAGCGAACCGCCAGAGGATACTGATACGGACTGTTTTGTTGAATTTGGTAATTTACCTTGGGCGGATTTGGGCATTAAAGGGACTGATGATTGGGGCAATAAATTTACCTATGGTGTTACGGGTGATTTTGCCGATGACCCGGGTGGTCTGAATGGTACGGGCACGGGCTGTACACCTGTCACCGAGGGTGTTTCATTCTCTCTTTGTTCTGAGGGAGATATCGAAGTTGTTGATGCCGATGGGGGAAAGGTCGCAGGAGACATCCCCGCCATTGTCGTTTCCCATGGAAAAAACTTGGCGAATGATCCTGCCTCAGCAGACGAACGAGCAAACACTGATGATGATGCTGTTTTTGTAGATAAGGATTATAGTCAGAAAGACGGTTCTGAATTTGATGATATGTTGATGTGGATTTCCCCATATGCATTGAGAACTTTAGTTGTTAAGTCTGAAATATTGCCCTGAGCTCCTTTTGCCACAGGTTTATCGTAGTTTTATCATAGTTGCATTATAGTTTTATGATTGAGGTTGTTATTTCTTTAAACAACCTAAAGCCTACATTGCCGTCATAATTTTTTGTAAGTTCCAAGGTGTAGCTTAGAGATTCGGCATGCTTGGAGGCTTGAAAAAGTCCAATCCCATGCCCGTTATCTGATGCAATATGTTCTTTTAGTATTGTATTTGCAATTTTTTTAGAAACGGCATGGCCTGTATCAGTAACAGTGAGCGCAATTAAATTTGATGTAATTTCCAAGCTTATGGTGATGACAATATCCGCATTAAGCTGTCTTTTTTGCGTTGCATTTTCGATAAGATTTTCTACGACACTGTTAAATAATTCTTCAGGGATTAACGCATCATTTTCTATTATGTTCTGGAATTTGATTTGCGAATCTTCCCCACGAGCAGACAATTCTTCCCACCAGTGTGTTGCCGAGATATTACTCGTTGATTCATTTTCTGGTGCCTGTAATTTGTCAAGAGCACGTTGCAGTCGTTGGCTAATATGAGGCAGTTGTTTTTTTAACAGTGTGAGGGATTTTTCTCTGGCTACTTTAGAATCTTCTTCAATCAATATCGTCATGGTCTGCAATGACTGAAGCAAATTTTTAATATCATGAGTGACTCTTGCCCCTGTTTCATAGATGGCATGCAAATGTGTTTTTTGTGCCAATTCCTGTTCCTGTTTTTTTGCAATGTAAAATGTATCAATTAACTGAACAAGCAAATTACAATGTAATGATATAACCCCGGCAGGGGCAACATACGTGAATAAAGTGAGAGGCTGACCGCTTATATCCAAGTGTATCTCATGCCTTGTTAATTCACCATGAATTCCATGCACCGAACCTCCTGTCCATGTAGCGCCCGCTATCCATGGCAGCGACACTATTTCCCCCATTGCCGTGTCCAGAAAATCCTGCGGGGAATCTTTTAATTGTTTTTGTTTAGAAAGGTTGGCAAGCCATTCTTCGAATGGTGTACCAATATTTAACAAAGATCTAGTCCACAGTTGAGAGAAACCGCTAAAACCACTATGAGGAGATAAAAGCCAGCTTATAGCAATCAGAAGAAAACTAACAAAAAGCAATGTTTGAATTAGAGCGATAATATAATCTGTGTGATTGTGGTACATCAATACCAAACCACCGAGGACAAGAATAACTGTCATAAATGAAATCGTTGTAGCAAGCAAAATATCAACAGGCTTATCAGTTTTTTTAGAAAAATTGTTTGATATTATCAGTAATACTAACGGAATCAGTGGCAAGCTAATAAGACAAACATTATAAATAGTCTTGTTTAGTGGTATATCAAACATTTTCGGGATAATAGAAATAAGCAATTCGAATATTAGGTATGTCATCACGAACATATATATATTTCGTTCATAACGTCTTGTCGTGACACGCCCCCCGACCAGGCCAATGAGCAACATAAGCCACAGTATTATCAAAACCCAATTGACCCAGAAAATAAAGATAAGTGTGAGGGTAATGAATAGCAGGCTTTTGCCCCATGGGATTTGCTGGTCTTCCTTCAGGAGAGGTTGCCACATCAAGAACATACCAAAATGAACAAGCAATAGTGACTGGCTTAAATAGTTCCCAATTTCGTACCATGTCGCGAAATGCAATGTTTCCAGCATTACGAGAAGCACCAGATTTTCTTGTCTTGTCTTTATTATCTTGGGTAACATCATCATTATATAAGGCCGTTCATTATAATTGCTTTGTAGTATAGTGCTCGTAGATTACAAATAGAATACAACATGATAACAATACAACCCATATCGACGATAGCCAAGTTTACATTAATAGAGAGTACCAATAATCGTCTATTTACATTGGTGTTATTAGCTGTCGTGGGCTTGTTTGGATTAACGCAATTTATTGGCGAACTGGCAGTTACCGAAACTACCCAAACTCAAAGTGCGATAGCAGCAATGATTTTACGGCTTTTTGCCGTATTTATTATTTGCGTCTTTGTAATCACAAGCACAGTCAGAGAATTTAACGACAAATGGCTTGAGTTAATTATTTCCCTGCCAGTGGATAGATACTCATATCTTCTTGGAAAGATACTCGGATTTTTTCTATTGTGTGTACTTATTGCAATTATTGTTTGTATACCACTTGCATTAATAAATACTACTCCACAACTGATATTGTGGTGTATTTCTTTGATTTGTGAATTGTGGATTCTCACGACCTTGTCTTTGTTGTGCCTCGTCACATTCAAAAACGCTACCAGTGTGCTTTTCTTTGTTGCGGCGTTTTATTTATTGGCACGGACGATTAGCACCATCCAGTTAATAGGCGCGAGCCCTATTCTGGAAACAGCAGAAATCTCCCATAAAATAATTAATATAGTCATTGATTGCATCGCAATACTACTGCCAAGATTAGATCAATTTAGCAAAACAGAATGGTTAGTTTATGGTGGCGGTGGCAGTAGTGAATATATGCTTGTAGTTTCCCAAACGCTTATCTATGTTATCTTGCTATTTGCAGCAGCATGTTTTGATCTACACAGAAAGAATTTCTAAAGTGTATGATTTTCAGGAAATTAGTCAATAATCCAGATGAACGTCCAGTAAAAGATGTTCCTGTATTCATCACCATAACTTTAATCATTTTTTTTCTTTTGCAAATTTATTGGTCAAGTCGAAGTGTGCCCACGAAAATAGAAATCAAGCCATTGCCTTCGCCACCTACGCAAATAGAGTCCCAATTAATGGGTCTGGGAGATTCTATTGCAATTTCGAGATTATTTATGTTGTGGTTGCAAGCGTTTGATAATCAACCAGGCATCAGCGTGCCATTTAAAAACCTTGATTATTCTCGAGTCATTCACTGGCTAGAAACAATATTAACTTTGGATCCCAAGGGTCAATATCCATTATTGGCCGCTGCCCGTATTTATGGTGCTATTGCAAATAATGAGAAAAAACGACAAATGTTGGAATTTATCTTTGAACAATTTTCCCAGGATCCAAATGCCCGATGGCCATCCATGGCACACGCAATCTATATTGCCAAGCACCAACTTAAAGATCATCCCTTGGCATTAAGGTTTGCCCATGCCATTGCCCAGCAGGTGACAGCAGATAATATCCCGTCTTGGGTGAAACAGATGGAGATTTATATCCTTGAGGATATGGGTGAGATAGAAAGCGCAAAAATATTGATCGGAGGTTTATTGGCAAGTGGCACAATGACAGATCCCCACGAACTGCAATTTCTACAAGAACACCTCTTAAGATTAGAGCAAAAACAGGAAAGATAATATAGTCATACGCCACTTTTAGCCTTTTCTCATTTCCACCTGTCGAAATATTGACAATTGTGATGAAGGATCATCAGAAAATTCGATTTTTTCAAGAAAAATATATTTAAAAAAAATTATAAAATCAGTGTGTTATGATGTATGGCATAGAAAATGCTTTATCATTTCTGTCTAGGTACTGTAAAGAAAGAAGCCATACGGCTAAAACGGCTAAATAGCCTTCAAGCACTATAGATGTCAACGGGAAAAATATAAATGAATAAAATAGAAGCTAAAATAGAAATGCACAACAAAAAACAAATGGGTTTTACGCTCATAGAAATCGCCATTGTATTGGTGATTATTGGTCTTTTGCTTGGCGGCATCTTAAAGGGTCAAGAACTCATCAATAGTGCCAGAGTAAGGAGCATGGCAGACCAGAATTCAGGCATTCAGGCAGCTTATTTTGGTTTTATCGACAGGTTTCGCCAGATACCTGGTGATATGGATGAAGTTAAAGCGGGGCAGGCAATTGGTCAAGAAATTCATAACGGTGGCGATGGTAATGGTCGTATTGACAACACAGTAGCAGAAGCGGTAGCTGTATGGGAACATTTGACCAAATCAAATTTTATAGGCAGCGGATTTACACCAGCAACAAATGTCGTTACTGATATAAATGACTATGCGGCTAATGCACCAAGAAATGCTTTTAACTCTGTTTTGGTATTAACACGCAATGATGGTTATGCAGGGGCAAGTCCTGTAGAGCGCTTAAGCCTACATATGGGTCGCGATGTACCAGTTAGTATTGCCAGAGAGTTGGATATTAAGATTGATGATAGTTTTCCAAATACTGGTGTTCTACGTTTAACCAGTGATGCTAACACCACCACCGATTTTAATACTGCCGATTTCTTCACAGCACAGCTTGACTGTACTGCGACAGCGGCCTCGACGGCTGCATCTCCTGTAGCTGGTTCAGGTACTGAGTCAACAGATATATATAATATTTTTGTGAATCAACAAAATTGTGGACCAGTGTATATTTATTGAATTAGATATTTATTTAAGAATTATTTATAAATAACGCCCGCGCAAGCGGGCATTATTTTTTGGCCACAGATGATCTTATGTCCGTGTAGCACAGGGAGGTGCGAGAATGACTTTGGCTAATTCTATGGACGGCCTTAAGTCATTCATGACCAAAAACCTAAGACAATAACGCGGCAACTAAAAAATAAAATGTGATGGTTGACTTAGCGATTCAAATAGAAAAACTTTGTAAATCTTTTGCCAGCACTCAGGTTTTAAATGAGATTAACCTGTCTGTTTACAAAGGTGAGTTTACTGGGCTAATCGGTGTCAATGGTGCGGGTAAAACAACCCTGATTAAATGCCTGCTTGATTTTTGCGATATTAGCTCCGGCAAGATTAAACTATTCGGAATTGCTAATACAAAAAAGCAAGCAAGAGAGAAATTGGTATTTCTCCCGGAACGGTTTATGCCACCTTATTATCTTACAGGAAGAGATTTTCTGGCGTATATGGCAGAACTTCACGGTGTAAAATATGATAGCAACAAGGTAACTGATTTATTTAAAATTCTTGATTTGGAGCCATCAGCATTATTAAAACCTGTTAGGAAATTCTCAAAAGGTATGGCACAAAAACTGGGCTTAGTGGCTTGTTTGATGAGTGATAAGGACTTGATGGTGCTCGATGAACCTATGAGTGGTTTGGATCCAAAAGCTCGTGCCTATTTAAAACAGTACCTCATAGAACTAAAAAAATCTGGCAAGACAATTTTTTTCAGTACCCATATGCTGGCAGATATAGAAGCCTTATGTCATCGTGTTGCGATTCTCCATGAGGGTCGTATTCGGTTTACAGGAAGCATAGAAGAATGTACAAGTCTGTTTAAAACTAACACCATAGAACAAGCGTACCTCGCCTGCGTGAACGCCTGATTTGCCCCTTTCTATCATTATTCTAAAGTTGACAAACAAGGGAATAGGTCAAGGCCATACAAACATCAGGCATATATTTTAATTAGCCTGCCGATAGTCAAACCTTGCACTAGGATTGAGAAAACAACAACACAGTAGGTAATCGTCAAAATCGTTTCTCTTTCTACGCTTTCTGGCAATGAAAGCGCTAACGCTACTGAAATACCACCGCGTAATCCGCCCCATGTTAGAATTTTAATAATACCCCGGGGTAATTTTCTAAATCTAGCGATACAAAATATAGGGGTGCTAACACTGATAAATCTAGCAATTAACACAATAGCAATAGAAAATCCTCCTGCAAGCAGTAATTGTGAGTCAAAAGTAATAATCAGAATTTCAAGACCAATCAAAACAAATAAAATAGCATTAAGTATCTCATCAATGAGTTCCCAGAAGGTGTCTAGGTGTTCTCTAGTAGTTTCACTCATTGCCAGCCCTCGTCCGTGATTGCCAATCATAAGTCCAGCAACGACTATAGCGATGGGAGCAGATAAATGTAGCGCGTGGGCTAGGGAGTAACCGCCAGTAACTAGAGCCAGCGTTAGTAATATTTCAACTTGATAATTATCAATGCGTTTTAACATGACATAGGTAATGCCACCTGCTACAAACCCAAATACAGCGCCTCCTAATGCCTCCTGAAAAAAGAAAATAATTATTGAGTTGAATGTAATGTCAATTTCACCTAAAGTGAAACCGCTTATCAATAAAAATACAACGACACCTACACCATCATTAAATAACGATTCCCCGGTAATTTGCGTCTCTAAAGATTTTGGTGCGTTTGCCTTGCGCAGTATTGCGAGTACAGCGATAGGGTCAGTAGGTGAAATCAGGGCGCCAAAAATCAGGCAATATAAAAAAGGTAAGTTGATACCAATACAGCCTAGAACAAACCAAAGTAACACGCCAACAATCGTGGTGGATGCGATAACACCCAATGTTGCCAATGTCGTAATTAACCATTTTTGTTTGTTCAAATCGGCTAGGTTGACATGCAGGGCACCTGCAAACAACAGGTAACTTAGCATGCCGTGCATGAGAGTTTGGCTGAAATCAATTGATTTTAGAATGGCGCTTGCCTGAATAGTTAAATCCAGACCTAGTAGTTTGAGTATTAATAGAGTTAAAGATATTAACAGGCCAATGAGCATGACACCGATTGTCGTTGGTAATTTAAGCGTGAGGTGATTTATGAAACTAAATACAGCCGTTAGGGTAATAAGCAGGGCAGCAGTATCAAACAAATTCATTTTTTTCAACTTTATATATTGGTATAGCTATTTTCATTAGAATATTCCTTAAAATTACAATCTCTTTCGTGTCAGTTATTTTCTGTAAATCTAGCCCTGATTTACCAGACCTAATGAAGTATGAGTTTTTGGATGGTTTTAGTATACGTCAGAGGATGTTACAATGTTATCAATGCTGCGGGGAGGATTATATAAGTGCATCGTTATTACATCATCGGTTTATTTTTTTTTAGTCAATCTATTCTTATACAATCTATTCAGGCTCGGATGTATCAATGGACAGATTCTGAAACTGGAACAACACAATTATCTGGTAAGCCTCCTGCCTGGTATCGCGGTATCGAGAAGGAGCCACGGGTCTTTGTCTTCAGCGGAGGCAAAATTATTGATGATACAGCCATTAAAATTTCTGATGACGAGCGTGAGTCTTTGCGTATACAAGCTTTTATTGGTGCAGAAGAAAATAGGCTTGCAGCAAAACAGAAGGCAATAGAAGCTGCTAAAATAAAAGGTAGCTATGGTAGACAAACCTCAGATGTACTCAGGCAAAGCCACAAGATGCAAAAATATGAGAATAAAAAGTTGATGGAAGCAGAAATTAACGAAGACAAGGCATCTGATGAAAAAATGAAGGCAGTGGTTGCAGAGTGGGAGAGAAAGAAGACAGCAGATGCTAAGGCTACAATTAAGGAATAAATAAACGGGGCGGATAAGTAGAGAGTAGGTAAGGAATCTCGGAAGAATTACTTTTATTAATTATTTTTCGAATAAATTCACCAACTTTTCCATGAATGATTTTTTCTGAACACTCAAGTTTAGTTTTTTTAATTTAATCAATGCGTTATGATTTGGGTTAAACTTTAAACCGATACTAATATAGGCTTGCGCTTTGTCATAGTCATTCTCAATAACTGATACATCCGCCAGATAGGCATATTTGTTGGCGATGTTCAGCAGGCCTTTTGCCGCAGTTTTATCACTTGGGTTTGCTTCAAGCAATCTCGAATAATAATAATAGGCATTATCTTTTTCTGGATGAGTGAGGCGATAGTCTTCCAGACTTTTCTTGCCCAGCCAATGTAAAGCCTCAATAACGTCTGCGGAAATGTTAACTGGTGTTTCAGCTGTATCTGTACTTACTGACTGTATGGCATTATTAATCATTGATTGGTTGATATTATCAGGCCAACTCATATTGGCAGGTACATTTTTGATGTTTGGTGAATCATTATGCATTCTTGATTCTGCGTATTGCAAGGTTCCAAAAATTGCGCCTGTAGTCATCAGAAACAGCAATAAAATATTCAGGGTTTGTGCTTTTTTTTGTGTTACTTTTTGAAGAGGTATATTGTCATCTGTGACAGCGGTCACATTTCCTTCGATTTCTTGTAATTTCTTGGCGCTTTCTACCATCTCAGCGGCATCGTTAAATCGATCATTTCGATTTTTTGCCATCATTTTATCTAACAAAGGTTGAAATCTGCTCAAGTCTTCGTCGAAAACAGGTATGGGTGCCTGCTTATGTTTAATAATGACATCAAAAAGTGTTGTTGAGTTATAGGGCTTTTTGCAAGTCAGCATTTCATAAAATAAACAGCCCAAACTGTAGATATCAGCGCGACCATCAATTTCAATATCATCGGCCTGTTCGGGACTCATATAGTTTGGACTTCCAAGAAACAGACCGGTAGATGTTAAATTATTGTCCATAGCATTAGTTTGCTTGGCGATACCAAAGTCAGTTATTAGTGGTGTGTTTTTATCTCTAAATATAATATTTTCTGGTTTGATGTCACGATGCACCACACCCATTTTATGTGCCATATCCAGTCCCGAGCCGATCTTAATAAGATATTCAAGTGCGGTATCAGGGGGTGTGGGTACCGCCATTCGCATTTTAAGATCGCCTCCATCGACATATTCCATGGAGATGTACAAAGAGTTATTTGCAACACCAATATCAAAGATAGTGATGATGTTTGGATGGTTCAGCTTTGCGACAATACGACCTTCCGCAAGAAATCTTTTGATGAGCGTCTCGTTAGCAGAAGGATTATTGATATCAAGTATTTTGAGTGCGACGGATCTATTTAATGACTCCTGTACGGCGATATAAACAGTAGCCATGCCGCCTTGACCAATTCTATGCTTTATTTTGTAACCAGAAATCTCCATGGGTCGTATTATAAGCTATTCTTGGTTGAATGTTTTAAAATGCGGCGTTAAAGATGTGGCATTAGATGCCAAACCAGAAAAGTGCGATTTCCCCGTGGTTTTTCCGACAATTTCCTTATGAATCTGATAAATAAACATGCAAGTGCAACCTAATCAGCTTATCCTGATAAGCTGGCATACGAAGATATCTATAAAAGTTCATGAATTCTAACCCTGCCCCGCATCTAACCACAGCACTGGCTGATCCATTACACCAGATTGAACAGCATTTGGTTGACTGCCAGTCAAGTATTGAGTCATGGTTTCGGAGCCAGTGGCGAACAACACCAGCCCCTTTTTATGCCTCTGTTGATTTACGCAATGCCGGATATAAGCTGGCACCAGTGGATACAAACCTTTTTCCGGCAGGTTTTAATAATCTGAACACAGCATTCGAATCTCTGTGTATACAAGCAGTTCAACTGGCTGTTGAGGGATTACCACACCAAGTAGACAAGATTTTGATCATTTCCGAAAATCATACTCGTAATCTTTTTTATCTGGAGAGTTTGGCTGCCCTGAAGCAGATTATAGAAAGGGCAGGTTTTGAGGTGAAACTGGGTTCAGTATTGGAGACTATGTCAGAGCCATTGAGTATTAAATTAAAATTAGGCAAATCAGTGTTTCTGGAGCCATTACAAAGAAATAAAGACGAGGTATCCGTTGGTGATTTTATTCCTGAATTGATTATCCTGAATAACGATCTTTCCTCAGGGCGGCCCGAGGTTCTTGAATCTTTAAAGCAGACAATGATGCCAGAGCTTGTGCTGGGTTGGTCTAATCGGTTGAAGTCCGTTCATTTCAGACACTACCAGAAACTCGCTACTGAGTTTGGTGAACATCTTGGCATTGATCCTTGGTTTATTGATCCATTATTTAGAAATTGTGGCGAAATAGATTTCATGCAACATGAAGGCAGTTCTTGCCTGAAAAAAAATACTGATGTCTTGCTAAAAGAGATACAGGAAAAATATGATGAACACAATATAAAGTATCGGCCTTACGTCATCGTAAAAGCAGATAACGGGACATATGGTATGGGTATCATGGCTGTCGATAATGTTGATGATATTGTCGAACTAAATCGTAAACAACGCACCCGTATGTCAACCATCAAAGAAGGTCAGAAAGTGACAAAAGTCATTATTCAGGAAGGTGTATATACCCATGAAACTTGGGGAAAAGAAAAAACAGTTGCCGAACCTGTTGTCTATATGATTGATCATAATGTTGTTGGTGGTTTCTATCGCGTTCACGATACCCGTGCCGCAAATGAAAATCTTAACTCGCCAGGGATGCGTTTTGAGCCTTTGGCATTTGATGATTGTTGTATTGCTCCTGAAATAGACACAGGCGCTGATGCGCACCCGAATCGTTTTTATGCCTACGGTGTGATAGCCAGACTTGCATTGCTGGCAGCAGCAAGAGAATCTGAGCATTGTAAATCTGAATTTTCCAGTGGATCCGAATTGTAAGTTATAATTGTTTTAGCACTTTTCTTACATTATGAGCATGCCGCCTGCTTACTGGTAAGCGTGTTTCTATTCCTCGTACGCTAACAGAAATATTGCCCGCCTCATCTTTGTTTAGCCCCAGAATATGTGCGAGCGCTACCAGTGTGTTACGGTGGATACGTATAAACCGTAAAGAAAATTCCTGTTCAAGAGATTTGAGAGACTCATTAAGCAATAAACTCCCGTTTGGCCAGCAAGCTGCGACATATTTTTGGTCTGCCTTCAGGTAGTAAATTTTTTCTATAGGGATAATTTTCAGATTGCCCTGAACGGTTGTGCTCAAATGGGTGCGACCGCTATTTTTATTATGATCACTTCTTAAATCATTAAGATTGATTTTGTTTAAGGCTTTGGCTTTATTGATGGCTTGTTGCAAACGTTCTTTACGAACAGGCTTCATCAAATAATCAATCGCGTGCGCATCAAAAGCATCTAAAGCATAGTCCTGATAGGCTGTAGTAAAAATGATTGCCGGAGGCATCTCCAAATTGCCAAGATGTTGTGCAACTTCAAGCCCGTCCATGACTGGCATACGAATATCCAACAATATGAGTTTGGGGGATTCCTTGTTTACCACTTTGAGTGCCGCAACACCATTTTCAGCTTCCAAGATTGAAAAGTCAGCACTCAATTCAGAAACCAAGCTGACTAACCGATCGCGGGCAAGTATTTCGTCATCAACGATGAGTATTTTCATGAGAGTAAGGTATGATGATGTTTGTAATGTAACGATAATTCTCTATTTGTGTTAGCAATTGCGCCTCGCTCCCATAATGCGCAGATAAACGTTGCCGAATATTATCTTGAGCCATTTGGTTACCTTGATGGTAGCTGGTATTGTCCTTGGCAGGCAGTGGATTATCAATTGTGATATTTATTTTATTTGCAGATAATTGACCACGAATATAGATCACACCCCCTTCGAGCAAGGGTTCTATGCCATGATAAATTGCATTTTCCAAGATGGGTTGAAGCGTTAGGACGGGCAGTTGTGCATGTTCAGGCAAATCATTTGTTTCCCAGACTGTCTTCAGTCTATTGCCAAAGCGGTGTGACTCAATACGCAAATAGCGTTTACATAAAGAGATTTCTTCAGCTATGGTAGAAAGCCTCTTGGCTTCTTTCAGACTGACGCGAAACAAATCAGCCAGATCTTCTGTGGCTTCTTCGGCGAGTTTCGGATCTTTGCGTGTTAAGCTGGCAATAGTATTCATGCAATTAAACAAGAAATGTGGTCGGATGCGGGATTGCAGTGCCTGTGTCCTTGCTTGTGCCTCTGATTTAATATTTTTCCGCCATTGGTGCTGTATAAAGAAATAGCGCAATAAAAGCGCGCTTACAATGGTACTGATGCCCATACATTCCAGGAAGAAGGCACCATGTTCTGCACTCCTGTCTATTAGCGTGGGTCTTGCGTTAAATATCCACCATGCAAGTTCTGTGATTGCCAAAGTTATGAGTAGGGTTAAGCAATAACTGAGGCTCGCTGCCCAATAATCTGACAGGCGGTTCAGATAGCTTCTGCCAAGACACAATGCCGCTGTGCAAGATAAGCTTGTCCACTGAATAAAGAGGGAATATAGCGCCAAATTTGTTACGCGATTCTGGTGTGATGTTGAAGCTGTAAGTGTCAGTGTAATAGCCAATAATTCGCCCAAAAGAATCACGACAAAAAGCATGCGTGAGGTGCAGAAATTCGGTAAAAAAGAATGTGTTTGTTGTTGGCTCATTGTTATAAATAAATGAATGTTCAAAGATAGCTTACGTTATACTGTCGGAAATTATCAACCATAGAAACAAAATATTGTTGATTGTACTTAAAAAATGACAAATACAATTGATAAAAGCAAGTCAAATAAACCCGAATCAAGTAAATCCTGGGGCGGGCGTTTTTCTGCGCCTGCCGATGCCTTTGTTGAAGAATTTACGCAGTCTGTTTCTTATGATCAACGTCTTTACCATCATGACATTTTAGGCTCAGTAGCGCACGTTAGGATGTTGGCCAAGGTTGGTGTGCTTTCTAGCCAGGAATCTGAGCAAATTATTGAAGGCTTACACGCTATAGAAGTGGAGATAAACCAAGGAGACTTCAAGTGGCAGAGCGCGTTAGAAGATGTGCATATGAATATCGAAACCGCATTGGTTGCCCGTATTGGTGATGTTGGTAAAAAACTACACACTGGGCGTTCACGAAATGATCAGGTAGCCACAGATATACGCCTTTATCTACGTGATGAAATGGCTGACATTCAGCGCTTGTTGTGTGATGTCATGTCAGCGTTATTGGTTATTGCCGAACGCGAGGCTGAAACAATTATGCCCGGGTTTACACATATGCAAGCAGCGCAACCTGTAACATTTGGTCACCATATAATGTCTTGGTTTGAAATGCTTTATAGGGATTGCCTGCGGCTTAGTGATTGTTATACACGCGTTAATGTAATGCCGCTGGGCGCAGCCGCTCTTGCCGGTACAAGCTACCCAATTGACCAGCAGTACACTGCTCGATTATTAGATTTTCCAGCAGTGGCAAATAATTCTATGGATGCCGTTAGTGATCGGGATTTTGCCATTGAGTTTGGCAGCTGTTCTGCTTTGATGATGATGCATTTGTCCCGTTTTTCAGAAGAACTGGTGTTGTGGATGTCGCAACAGTTTGGGTTCATTGAATTGGGCGATGCTTGGTGCACGGGGTCTTCTATTATGCCCCAGAAAAAAAATCCAGATATTCCTGAGCTGGTACGTGGGAAAACCGCACGGGTGTATGGACATTTGATGGGCTTATTGACCTTAATGAAGGCTCAACCATTGGCTTATAACCGAGACAATCAAGAAGACAAGGAATCTTTGTTTGATGTCATTGACACTGTCAAAGCCTGTTTGCAGGCTTACGCAGGTTTGCTGCCTGAAATAGTGACAAACAAGGAGCGTATGCGCGAAGCTGCCATGTTGGGGTTTACCACGGCGACTGATTTGGCAGATTATCTGGTACGTAAAGATATTGTTTTCCGGGATGCGCACGCGATTGTGGGTCGCTCGGTGCAGTATGCAATAAAATCAGGTAAGGATTTATCCGAATTAACGTTGGATGAATTAACACAATTCAGTGATGTGATAGAGACGGATGTCTTTGATTGTTTGAGCTTGGAAGGATCAGTTGCAGCGCGCAATCATCAGGGAGGCACTGCACCAGAGCAGGTTTATAAAGCCATTCATGCTGGACGTGAACGTCTTGGACGCGTGTATATACATAAGGATTAGCGGTAATAGCCAAATTCGTAAAATTTTTGTTGATCACAGTCATCCTGATTGGCTTTCTTTTCGGGATGGTTATTCTTAAAGACTGAAAAAAACAACAATAAAACATTTAGCCAAGTAATCTATTCAGATTTACAAGACATCATATTTGGATCAGATACTGTAATATTTTTGAAAATTAAGCAAATATTTTTCTGCTGATAGGTGTGCTTGTGGCTGAGGTATGACAGTATAGTTATTACCCATAATTTTACTTACATCGTTTTTTATATTGTTAGCAACACCTTTGCCTATGATTATTATATGTTTTGGGTTTGCTTGATTGATTACATTCTTTGTATAGCCATTCCAAGATGTTTGTATTACCCTGTCAAACGTATCGTGATCGGGCTTCTTGCCGCTATTGTATAAAGCTACAATACTAGTATCAATCAACCATATGCCTCTTTTTTTAGTGATTGCAGTAGAACAATTTTATTATTTAATCGCTCAGGTGTTAAAGTTTCGGCTTTGAGAATGGCGCGAAATGATTTATTTGATTGTATTTTATTGACACAACTATAAAAAATTTTCCAGAATTGAGGCGTTCCATCAGCTCTAGCAGGGTGGTTATTGCCGGCGGTAACAGATGACTCACCATAAGCTAAGCAATAAACAAACTTAGCGTATTGATCTGGGTAGTTTTCAAGCCCAGTAATTTTTTTTAATTTGTAGTTTAGGTCAGATATTGAGGTGAAAACATGAGACTCAGCTAGCAAGATAACATTCACCTTGTCAGGCTTCCAATATTGGCGGTATTTTTCTACTAGCTCAACTGATTGCCACGGTTCGCAATTGCTTCCTAACAAGAGCCTTATAGAATTATAACAAGTGCTTAGATCGCCCATATTTATTATATAATCTTATGTAATAATTCCTTTCAAACGTGACGATTATAAATAATGATTCAGTCTGGTCAGTGTACACAATAAATGGGAATCATAGTAATAGACCGCGTTTTTATGGAGGTTTAAGTTTCATATTTTCTTAGCTAATTTACCCCAGTTATTGTTAATAACATCTAGATTACCTGTGCAGGGTTTATTAGTATTCGGGTAGATGAATAATCAATTCTCAAATCAATTACTCACTTGGTTCGATAGTTATGGCAGACATGATCTGCCTTGGCAACAGGAAGCGCATGTTTCTCATACAGGGTCTTATCATGTATGGCTTTCAGAAATCATGTTACAACAAACGCAGATTGTGACCGTTATCCCCTATTACAATCGTTTTATTGCGCGATTTCCCAGCATCAAATTACTGGCAAATGCAGATATTGATGATGTTTTGAGCCACTGGGCGGGCCTTGGTTATTATGCACGCGCGCGGAACTTGCATCGTGCTGCAAAAATAATTTGTGATAATTTTGATGGTGTTTTGCCTGCTGATAAGGAAAAACTTTTAACGCTGCCGGGTATCGGGCGCTCAACTGCTGGTGCTGTTATGGCGCTCGCATTTAAAAAACGCCACGCTATTCTTGATGGCAATGTAAAGCGGGTGTTGTGCCGTTTTTATGCAATCAAAGGTTGGTCAGGGGAGCCGGCAGTAGAAAAAGCGCTGTGGCGCAGAGCGGAAAACCTTACGCCGAAACGAAATGTTGCCAGATACACACAAGCGATTATGGACTTGGGCGCGACTGTTTGCACACGTTCTAAGCCACACTGCGATATTTGTCCAGTAGCGAAAACTTGCCTTGCAAACGCACAGAAATCCCAACATAAATATCCAGCATCTAAGCCGAAAAAAACAATTCCCTTGCGCAAGTCAGTTTTTCTTTTATTAGAAAATAATAAAGGTGAAATGTTATTTAAAAAACGTCCGTCAAAAGGCATATGGGGCGGTCTATGGTGTTTTCCTGAATGTTCGCCTGATGACGATATTGAGCAATGGTTATTGGCAAAAACCGGATTCAGTGGCTCTATTAGCCGGAAATTATCAGTCATCAAGCACAAGCTGACACATTTTCGTATGGAGATTTTACCTATCCATCTAAAGGTAAAAAAATGTAATAATGACAAGGAAATGACTGACCAAAAGTGGTGCATATCTTACGATGCTTTAAAATTTGGTGTTCCCACACCCGTTAAGAATTTATTACTGACAATGGTAGAATAACTGATATAAACCGTAATCAACCGAGCGTGCTCGGACAATACATATAAGAGGTGGCAAATGAGCAGGACAGTGCAGTGTGTAAAGCTGAACAAAGAAGGCGAAGGGCTTAAGGTTCCGCCTTATCCTGGTGATTTAGGCAAAAGAATCTATCAGAATGTTTGCCAGGAAGCTTGGCAAGAATGGCTGGGGCATCAAACGATGTTAATCAATGAATACCGATTAACGCCGATTGAACCCAAGGCACGAAAATTCCTTGAAGAAGAAATGGAAAAATTCTTTTTTGGGTCTGGTTCAAAACGGCCTGATGAATTTGTTGCGCCTTCTGAATAATTCTTTTGACGAATAATTTATAGCGTTTATGCAGGCTTGACGAACTAGGATAAGGTCTGTTTAATACGCGTTTTTTTCTTGTCGCTATAACATTATTTAAGTGAGTTTTTGTACCTAAAAGCTGCGGCGTATAACAAACTTAAGCCTATTTTAGCTTGAGTGCGTTATTAGTTTTTAGATATTTTTTATTAATGGCCAGGTAGCTCAGTCGGTAGAGCAGAGGACTGAAAATCCTCGTGTCGGCAGTTCAATTCTGTCCCTGGCCACCCATTTTTAAACTTTACTTATGTAAACAAAATGTCAACTTTTTCTGAAAGATATAATTACAAGAAGGACTAGGGACTCTATACAAAAAGATTCAATGGACGATGATTTGCGTAAGAGATTATGGAATGCATTAGATTTAAAGATATTTCAAAATATCTTTCTTCCATCCTAACAGCTCTTTTTCGCAAGACTTTCTTTATACCTATTATTTTCTAGGTATTGGCATTCTTATTTTGGGGAGACACTTGACTCTATTCCAGAGAGTTTTAGTAGAGCAATATCTTCATATAAAAGAATATTTTTTGTAATGTGAATGGTATGAAGTTTATGATTTATTAGAATTTACTGCTAAAAATGCACCAGAAGGATTATTAATTGATGGATTTACTAAGTTTGCAAATAAAGTATTAGAAAAAGATAAGTCCGCATATCGTTTTATTGATAAAGAAATAATCAACATAACTTCAGAAGAAGAAATAAAAAGCATAGAAGAAGCTATTGAAGGAACTGATAATATTCTTGGTGTAAACAAACATTTAAAATCATCATTACAATTATTATCAGATAGGAAATTGACCTGATTATAAAAATTCCATGAAAGAAGCAATAAGTGCTATTGAAGCACTATGTAAGTTAATTGCAGGAGATGAAAAGGCAACTTTAAATAAAGCGCTTGAAAAAATTGAGAATAAACAAGGAATTCATCCCGCATGGAAAGAGGCATTGTTAAAATTGTACGCCTATACAAGTGATGCGGAAGGCATACGGCATGGAACATTTAAAGAAAGTAATGTTACATATTTTGATGCACAATTTATGCTTGTTGTATGTACCGCATTTATCAATTACATGCGTATCAAGGCTGAAGAAAATGGATTAAAAATTGATGGGCAATAATATGTAACTACTTAAGCGCATAATAGTCAGAGATTATTGCATATTTGGTGTGTCGTGAATTTGTCCAGCGTCTAACTCTATTTATACACTCTTTGCGATCTAACAACTACAAACAGGGCAATTTGGATCTTTGTTTAGTGTTGCTGTGTGCCATTCCATCCGCATAACATCTATAAGTAATAATCTGCCTTCAAGTGGTTTGCCTATTTGCATAATAATCTTCATGGCTTCGCATGCCTGAATGCTGCCGATGATTCCAAGTAAGGGAGCAATAACACCATTTGCTGTACAGGTTTGCGCTACTTCTGTTGCATCACCATACAAGCAGCGATAGCAAGGCGAGTTTTTATGGCGGGGGTCAAAGACACTGACTTGTGCCTCAAAACGAATTGCAGCGCCCGATACCAAAGGGGTTTTATGTTTCACACAGGCATCATTTATGGCAAAGCGCGTTTGAAAATTATCACTGCAATCGAGTACAACGCTGGATAATTTTACCTGTTCTTCTAATGCTTCATCTTCAATCTTGTGATCAATCGTTGTGATTTGTGTTTCAGGGTTAAGCGCAAGCAAATGTTCTCTTGCTGAGTCTACCTTGAGTCGGCCTATATCTTTATTTGCATGTACAATTTGCCTTTGCAGATTGGAAATATCAACTTTGTCAAAATCGACCAATACAAGATGACCAACACCCGCTGCTGCAAGATAAATAGATGAAGATGATCCTAGCCCACCTAAGCCTATGATTAAGACGCGCGAGTCTTCGAGCCGTTTTTGACCTTCAGCATCAATCTCCGGCAACATCATTTGCCTGCTGTAACGTAGTAGTTTGTCGTTATCCATATTTATATTTTTGCTGCTATCTTTAGCGTATTACTATGGTAATTGCCCGCTATAATGACCTAGAGTGATTCTATCTTGCCCGGATAAATCCTGAAATGTTTTAATCTCCTTGAAGTTATTTTCTAAGAACGCTTTTTGGACTAATTTTTTTTGATTATAAGCATGCTCAATAATGAGATGAGCACCGCAAGCAAGATAGCTGCCTGCATGTTTAAGGATGATATTAATTGCCTGCATGCCGTCTAAATCTGCACAAAGCGCAAGGTGAGATTCAAATCGTACATCTCCTTGTGATAAATATTCGTCGTCTTTTTTGACATAAGGCGGATTACTGATAATCAAATCAAACGATTGTGGAGGAATATTTAGATACCAGTCGCTAAGGAAAAATTTAATGTTTTCGAGTTTATGTGTTTTAGCATTTTCCTGCGCCATCTCTAATGCATTTTTATTTATATCAGTTGCAACGATTTTGCAGCCTGGTCTTTCAAAGGCTACAGCTACAGCTATAGCGCCACTGCCTGTACCTAAGTCTAGAATATTAAATGTTGCATCGGCAGGGATTATTTGCAGTGCAGTTTCCACCGCGAGTTCCGTTTCTGGTCGTGGGATCAAGGTGTCTTTGTTGATGGCGAATTCTAAAGACCAAAATTCTTTTTTGCCTGTGAGATGTGCGACTGGGTGCCCTTCTTGCCGTTTTTTAATTAATGATTTAAATAGTGCAGATTTATCATCAGGAACGGTTGCATCTGGATGCGAATAAATTTTAGAGCGGTTAAATTGCATGACATAACAAAATAATATTTCCGCGTCCAACCGCGGACTCTCAGAAAAGTTAATACTCTGCTCCGCTTTTAGCAATAATTCAGTGATAGTCGCCATACAGCTTAAGCTTCGTAATGATTTATTCGGAAAGTGCTGTCAGTTGATCAGCCTTATATTCGTTTATAAGCGGATCAATCACCATATCAATATTGCCTTCAATAAATTCATCAAGTCTATATAAAGTGAGGTTAATACGGTGATCAGTAACGCGTGCCTGAGGAAAATTATAAGTACGAATTCTTTCTGAACGATCACCGCTGCCCACCAGGTTCCTGCGATCTTCTGCCTGTTCTTCTGTCTGTTTTGCTTTTGCAGCGTCGGTAAGTTTTGCTTGCAGGAGCGATAAGGCGCGTGCCTTATTTTTGTGTTGGGAACGTTCATCCTGACATTCGACAACAACGCCTGTGGGGATATGCGTTAGTCGGATGGCAGAGTCAGTTTTATTTACATGCTGCCCACCAGCGCCTGAGGCGCGAAAAGTATCAATACGTAAATCTGCCGTATTGATTTTGGTTTCGCCGACATCAGATATTTCTGGCATGACTGCAACTGTACATGCAGAAGTATGTATCCGCCCTTGTGATTCCGTTTCCGGCACACGTTGTACACGGTGCGCGCCAGATTCAAATTTCAATCTCGAATAAGCCTTCTCGCCTATAATGCGCATAATGACTTCTCTATAGCCGCCTAAATCACTTAATGTTTGGCTCATGATTTCGATTTGCCAACCACGAAGTTCAGCGTAACGAGAATACATCTTCAGTAATGTTGTAGAAAAAAGCGCAGCTTCTTCACCTCCAGTACCAGCACGAATCTCCAAGAATATATTGCTGTCGTCTGCGGGGTCTGTTGGCAGCAGAAGCATTTGTAATTCATTTTTCAGTGATTCACTTTTTTGTTCTGCAAGTTTTAATTCTTCGTGCGCAAGTTCACGGATTTCCTTATCCTTATCACTCATCATCGTCTTTGCCGAAGCGATACTATCCAGTGTGCTGGTGTAATTTTCAAAACTCGCGACAACAGGATTTATATCGGCATGCTCTTTTGAATATTCACGAAATTTATTTTGGTTATTAATAATATCAGGGTCAGATAATAGCGCTTCTAGTTCCTGTAAGCGCTCGCTTAGATTATCTAGTTTGTTTAATAGGCTTTCTTTCATTTGAGTTTATATTAATTTTAATACGATAATAAAAGTTAAAATTCGGCAGATTAAAATCCAGAATGAAAAAAATAGCTAGGCCAAGCTATTTTTTTAGATCTTGTGTGGAGTGTTCTGTATCTAGATCAAAAAGTTCGTAGGCAGCTGAGAGTAAATCGTTTCTCCCATCTGCGCTGGCAGCGCGTAACTGGCTACTTGGGGAATGAATTAATTTATTGGTCAGAGTTCGAGTGACATCTTGTAGTACCTGTTCTGGGTCTACGCCTTTTTGTAGTTCTTTTTGTGCAAGGATCATTGCTTCTTCTTGTATAGATTGTGCCTTATCTCGTATTGTACGGATTACTGAAACCGCATCTAGCGAACCCAGCCAATCCATAAAATGCGTTACTTGCGTATCAATAATTTCTTCTGCTTGTCGAGCAGCCTTTTTACGATTGTGTATATTATCTTGAATGATATTTTTTAGATCATCTACGGTATATAAATAAACATCGCTGAGGTTACCTGTCTCTGGTTCGATGTCACGAGGAACTGCGATATCAACAACAAACATAGGTCTATGTTTGCGTACCTTAATTGCACTTTCAAAAGCACCTTTACCGAGAATTGGCAATTGGCTAGCCGTTGACGAAATAATAATATCGGCTTTTGCCAGATGCTTATGGATGTCTCCTAGAGTGATGGCATGGGCTGAATATTTTTTGGCCAGTTGTTGTGAAGATTCAAAGGTTCGGTTGGCAATAATCATATTCGAGAGCCCATTTTCTTGAAGATGTTTTGCTGTTAGTTCAATGGTATTTCCTGCGCCGATTAATAATGCAGTTTGTCCACAGAGATCGCCAAAAATTTGTTGTGCTAACCTGACTGTAGCGAATGCGACAGAGACCGGGTGGTTGCCTATAGTTGTATTTGTTCTTATTTTCTTGGCAACCTTGAATGAGTGTTGGAAAAGTTGCCCTAGAAGCTTGCCAATACTGCCCGCTTTAAGTGCGGCTTGATAAGCAGATTTTAACTGACCCAATACTTGTGGCTCGCCAAGCACCATAGAATCTAAACCGCTGGCAACGCGAAGCATATGTTTGACGGCATGGGCATCAGGATGTTTGTAGAGGAAAGGAGCCAGTTGCTGGCGTTCTAAGCCATGATATTCAGACAGCCAGTTGATAGGACGTTCATTTCTTGCTTCTTCCAAGCTGCAATAGACCTCGGTACGGTTGCAAGTCGACAGTATTGCGGCTTCATTCACGCCTTTTTGATGAGTAAGCTCTGCCAATGCTTGAGGCATGACGTCATTCCCGAAAACAACCTTCTCCCTGAGGGAAATCGGGGTGGTCGTGTGATTTATGCCGAAAGCCAAGATAGTCATATATTTATATAAATGCTGCTAATACACAGACTGTTAATTCTGAGCGATGAAGTCGCGGAAAACAAGGAAAAAAGGCTTGTATTAAGACCTTAGTATTCATTAGCATGTTTGTTGCTAGGATTGAAAATCAGGGCATAATGACGAAAATATTATGCAAATCATATGTGTATTTAGTGAATGCTAAGGAACATTTGCGCACAATGTAAAGCCTCCTGTTAGACGCTTCTTATAAATATTATGGTTAGAGTTGAATGATTAGAATTAAACAGCACAGCTTATTTATGGCAATAAATGATATCAAAATAAAGTCCGCACGCACGCACTTAGCTGCCATTGCAGTGCTATTTACCGGTGCTTGTGCCGTGCCTTTGCAGCAGTCTGCTCATACGCTAGCAGAAATGGCAGATGATACAAGCCAGCCCGTGCAGGTACAAAATGCCAAGCAAGAAACAGCAGGGGAATTAGCGCCATCTCGCCCAAAAATAGAATTAACCGAAGATATTCTTTTTAGGTTCTTGTTGGCAGAGATTGCCGGACAAAGAAATCAGCTTGATATTGCAGTTGAAAATTATCTGTATCTGGCGCGAATAACCCGCGATCCACTGTTTGTCAGCAGAGCAACGCGGATTGCTATTTATGCGCGCAATGATGTTGCGGCAAAAGAAACGGCTCATTTGTGGAACGAGATAGATCCCGGAAACTTAGAGGCTCACCAGATTCTGGCTGTGCTGGCAGTAAGAGAAGGTAATACAGAGAAGGCATTGGAGCATTTCGAGATTATTCTCAAATCAGATAAGCGCAAAAAAAACCTGAGTCAGAAATTATGGATGGTTGCTAATCTCCTTGGCAGAGAAAAAGACAAGGTTCAGGCAAAGTCAATACTGGAAGATTTGATGAAAGCTCATCAAAGTAACCCTGAAGTATTGTTCGCTTATGCGCAAATATTGACTCGGCTGGCTGAATTACCCAAGGCGCGTGAAGTCCTTGAGCAGGTATTGGTACTAACACCAGAAGATAACAATGTCGCAATGACCTATATAGCGGTATTAAATAAAATGGGTTGGGAAGCTGAGGCTGCGGCGTGGTTAGAAGATACACTAAAGAAGAACAAAGATAATTTTAATCTGCGCATCTTTTATGCGCGTATCCTGTCTGATCTTAAACGTTATGACGAGGCAAAACAGCAATTTGAAATACTCGCTGTACAAAATCCTGCTGATCCAGATGTATTACTTGCGTTGGGTTTGCTGTGTATGTACACGAACAACATGGATGATGCTGAAAATTATTTCATCAGACTATCAGAAATCGAAGGCTATGGTGATAACGCAAGTTATTATTTGGGAAGAATTGCTGAAGAACAGGATGATTTGAAAAAAGCTGGCGACTGGTATCAGGCTGTCTCTGGCGGTAATAATTATTTTAATGCACAAATTCGCATAGGCGTATTGTTAGGCAAGCAAGGAAAAATTGAAGAGGCACGGACACATCTACACGAGACTAACACGCGCAATAGTGAGGAGAAAAATATCCTGATAGAAGTTGAGGCGGAGATGTTGATTGATGTAAAACTTTATCAAGAGGCTATGAATATCTACGATAAGGCATTACAGAACAAATATGATCAAGATTTTCTTTATTCAAGAGCTATGCTGGCAGAAAAGATGGATCGTTTGGATATATTGGAAAGAGATCTGCGTGCGATTATTGAAAAGGATGCTAAGAATTCGCAAGCTTTAAATGCTTTAGGATATACACTTTCAGACAGGACAGATCGTTACGGGGAAGCGTACGAATTAATAAAATCTGCCTTAGAGATTAGTCCAGATGACCATTATATACTCGATAGCATGGGATGGATTTTATACAGACAAGGTCGTTTGGATGAAGCCATTATTTTTCTTGAAAAAGCACTTGCTAAAAAGAGCGACTCGGAAATTGCAGCGCATCTAGGAGAAGTGCTTTGGGTTAAAGGTGATAAGAAAACTGCACAGGAGATATGGGATACTGCTTTGCAAGAAGCCCCTGATGATGACAAATTGCACAATGTTATAAATCGCTTTAATCCGTGAAAAAAGCCTATCTTCTAATCTTACTGGCATTCTTTGTTGCTTGCTCTAAGGTTCCTTTGCGCCCTGACAGAGGGATAAATCTTGATCTGCAAAATCAACGAGAAAAAATTCAAAGCTGGAATTTAAATGGTCGACTCTCTCTTGTCAGCAAAAAAGAAAGTGGGATGTTGACATTTTACTGGTCGCAAAACCATGAACGTTATTTGATGCGTTTTATTGCACCACTAGGGCAAGGGACTTATATGCTGGGAAACAATGGGGTCAATGGTGTGTACTTTCTAACTGCGAAAAATAAAATGTTACATGCAAAAGATGCCGAGACTTTACTGATGCAATCTGTAGGGTGGCATATTCCCGTAAGTAGTTTTAGGTACTGGGTGCGTGGCTTGCAAGAACCCGGAGTGGATGTAATAAATCAGCGATTCGATAAGGAGGGTCGGATTACAAAAATGCAGCAAGCAGGTTGGAATATTATGATTAAACGTTATATGGATGTAGGCGGCATTTACTTGCCAGCCAAGATATTTATACATAACGATCACTTTAAATTAAAATTAATCATACAGGCTTGGGATATAAACTCATGATTAGTCGTCATTGGCCTGCCCCCGCCAAGCTCAATTTGATGCTGCATATCACAGGCCAGCGTCAGGATGGCTATCATCTATTACAAACTGTTTTTCAATTTATAGATTTTAGTGATTTACTAGATTTTAGTATAAGAGACGATGCTGTGATTTCCTGTCAATCTGATTGGCACGGTGTTTTTGAAGCGGACAATTTGACTGTTCTCGCAGCGAAGGCATTGCAAAAAACAGCATCGTGTAACTTAGGTGTAGATATCACACTGCAAAAAAAATTGCCTGTAGGAGGGGGGCTCGGCGGAGGAAGCTCGGATGCGGCAACAACGTTGGTAGCATTGAATCATCTTTGGGGTCTTGAATTTTCTGTTGATAAATTGGCAAAGGTAAGTTTACAACTGGGTGCTGATGTGCCCGTTTTTGTGCGCGGTAACGCAGCTTGGGCACAAGGTGTTGGTGAGCAATTACAAGCTATCCACCTTCGTGAATTTTGGTATCTTGTTTTGCGGCCGGATTGTGTTGTATCGACTAGGAAAATATTTAATTCACCCGAATTGACACGTGACACCCCTGCCATCAAGATACGCGACTTCATGGAGAATGGTGGGCACAATGATTGTGAATCTGTGGTGAGGAATTTATACTCACAAGTGGCGACAGCGCTTGATTGGCTGGGTAAATTTTCAGTTGCCAGAATGACTGGAACGGGTGCCTGTGTTTTTGCTGGATTTGATAAGCAGCAACAGGCAGAATTTGTTTATGATAAATTACCCCAAGGCTGGCAAGGGTTTGTGGCAAAAGGTTTAAATAATTCACCACTACAAGCTCGCCTAAAACAAGAAAAACTAAAACAAGAAAACTTAAAATAAGAAAACTATGGCGCAAAAAATATAGAATAATCATTGTCCGTTAGAGATGTGTGGACAAAACGGCAGTTTTTGGGGTGTGGCCAAGCGGTTAAGGCACTGGGTTTTGATCCCAGCATTCCCAGGTTCGAATCCTGGCACCCCAGCCATTACTTTTCCTTTAAACTCCCCCCCTTTTTTGCGGTAGACGCTCAAAATCCCAGTATAGGTGGTGTATTGTACGTCATTGGCGATATTTGAAATCTTGATTAAGAAAGATGTGATCAAAATGAGAATATATTTAGTTTTACTTCTTTTGATTTTGACACAGGTGTATCTAATATCTGTATTTCCCAACAGTATGCTGATGAATTGGAATTAATTCCAATTAGCAAAACTTTTATCACAACTGCAAGTAACGATTGTGGCTTTTATAGATATAAAATTGATTCTGCTATTCCAGTTAGAGATACTTATGGTTCTGCCTTCAATAGAAAAAGATGGAAAACCGCATGCTGAACAAATTATTATTGGTGAATCGTATTGGGCACATGTACAGCGCATATAAATTGACCTGTAACAGTAAAAAATTATAGTTTTGTAAAGATCTGAATTTGCACATAAGGCTATGTTTACGAGTCATTATAGGGAGCAATATCGGCGCAAATTAAATTACACCAAATATTTTATGTCCATTAAGACTTTTAAAGAATTGCCAATGTTTTTCAGATTTTAGGTATATAATCCCTTGGTCTCTAACCACTGCCAGAGCTTGTTATGACTTTATCAAATATAATAGCGTTTGCAGGTAATGCCTGCCCCAAGCTAGCGGTAGATATTGCTGCGCATTTGACTTTACCACTTGGCAAGATAAATGTTGGACGTTTTAGTGATGGCGAGGTGATGGTTGAGATTAAGGCTAATATACGTGGCGCAGATGTTTATCTCATACAGTCAATTTGCACACCAACCAATGACAACTTAATGGAACTAATGGTCATGGCTGATGCCGTGCATCGTGCATCTGCAACGCGTATTACAGCAGTGATCCCTTATATGGGCTATACACGGCAAGATCGTAGAAGTCGCTCTGCTCGAGTCCCAATCACTGCAAAGGTAGTTGCTAACATGATTGCCTCAGTCAAAATAGATCGAGTGTTGACTGTTGATTTACATGCCGATCAGATTCAGGGTTTTTTTGATATAGCGCTCGACAATGTTTACGCATCACCTATTCTGCTTGGAGATGTTTGGAAACATAAATACCCGAACTTGATGGTTGTTTCACCTGATGTTGGTGGTGTAGTTCGTGCACGTGCCTTGGCAAAACGTCTGGATGATACTGATTTGGCAATTATTGATAAAAGACGTCCGAATCCCAATGAATCTGAGGTGATGAACATTATTGGTGATGTAGACGGTCGTGAATGTGTCATTATTGATGACTTGGTGGATACTGCAGGAACCTTGTGTACTGCGGCGCAGGCACTTAAAGAACATGGTGCCAGTAAAGTAGTTGCTTACTGTACACACCCAGTGCTTTCTGGAAATGCAGTCAAGAATATCGAGAATTCCGAATTAGACGAACTTGTGGTAACGAACACGATTCCTTTAAGAGCGGAAGCCGTTACCTGTGACAGAATTCGCCAGCTCAGTGTTGCGACCATGCTTGCTGAGAGTGTACGTCGCATCAGCGAAAGCGAATCACTGAGCAGTATGTTTGTAGACTAAGCCCTCTTTAAGGCGCTTGGTAAATACTCAAAGCCAGTAATTCTTCAGGTCGCCAGATACTGTAGCCCCTTGTCAATATTGAATATCACTGGCTTCTCTATATACTGCGCTGTCCGCGAAGCCTAAGTATCATTTATTATGGATTTTCAGGCTTTTCGTGTTGAGGCTAAATAGCCTATCGGCTTTTAGCGAGCATTTACGCCATATTTGGTCGCAAAATATGGCTTGTCATTCATTAAAAATAGCAGGAGCAGTGTAATGGAAACGTTTGAAATAATTGCCGAACCTCGCGAGGACATGGGTAAAGGTGCGAGCCGCCGCCTGCGTCGCGAAGGCAAAGTCCTTGGAGTTGTTTACGGTGGTGCGAAAGATGCCGCATCAATCATGATGGATCATGACGATATCTCTCATCATCTTGAGAATGAGGCTTTTTATTCACATATCCTGACATTGCAGATTGGTAAGGAGAAAGAGAAAGTCGTTCTGAAGGATTTACAACGTCACACATATAAGTCTGCGATACTTCATCTTGATTTATTACGTATTGATGCAAAAGAGAAGTTAACCATGCGCGTACCATTGCATTTTATCAATGAGGATAAATCTGTTGGCGTTAAGCAAGGCGGTGTGGTCAGTCATGTCATGTCTGATCTGGAGATTGCCTGCCTGCCTAAACATCTACCTGAGTACATTGAAGTTGATTTGGCCGAGGTTAATATTGGTGAAGGCATCCGCCTTGCTGATCTTAGTTTGCCGGAAGGTGCTGAAATTGCCGCTTTATTACACGGTGGTGATACGGCGCAAATAGTCGCAACTGTCCATATGCCTAAGGTGGTTGCAGAAGACGAAGATGAAGATGAAGATGTTTCTGAGGCAGAAGCAGAAGCAGAAGAAGTCACAGATGCTGATAAAGACGCAGATGCAGGCGAATAAGTGATCCTTTATATGAGAAATCATCTTTTTTAAGAGCACACAGTGCCACCAACATTTAAGTTAATTGTTGGCCTCGGTAATCCGGGTACTGAGCATGCTTTAGCTCGGCACAATGCTGGGTTTTGGTTTGTTGATTGTCTTGTTGCAGAATATTCCCTTTCATTTAGACCTGAATCTAAGTTCAACGCTGAGATTTGCCGCATACAGACGGCAGAAATCGACTGCTGGCTGTGTAAGCCCATGACATTCATGAACAGAAGCGGTTTTTCAGTTCAGGCAATGGCCAGTTTTTATAAAATTTCTGTTGAAGAGATACTGGTAGCGCATGATGAGCTTGATCTTGACCCCGGGGTTGTGCGTTTAAAAAAGGCTGGGGGTCATGGGGGTCATAATGGTCTGCGAGATATCATCGCGCAGATGGGCGATAAATCTTTTACACGATTGCGATTAGGCATTGGTCATCCAGGGAGTCAGGATAGGGTGACACCCTATGTTTTGAGCAAGCCAAACAAGGAAGATCATCAGCTAATTGAAATCGCGATTAAGGACTCGGTAGATATTATGCCATTGATATTCACAGGTGATGAACAAAAGGCAATGAATGTGTTGCATCAGAAAAGCACTCTTAACGAAGATTAAAGCAGACAAATTTTATGGGTTTTAAATGCGGTATCGTTGGTCTTCCAAATGTAGGTAAATCAACCTTATTCAATGCCTTGACAAATTCCGCCATCAGTGCCGAAAATTATCCTTTCTGCACCATTGATCCGAATGTGGGCGTTGTGCCTGTACCTGATGCGCGACTGAATCACTTGGCAAGAATTGTTTCCCCACAGAGAATTTTACCAGCAACAGTGGAGTTTGTTGACATCGCCGGATTGGTTGCGGGTGCCTCAAAAGGCGAAGGTTTGGGTAATAAATTTCTGGCAAATATTCGTGAAACACACGCTATTGCCCATGTAGTGCGTTGTTTTGATGATAATAATGTCGTGCATGTCTCGGGCAAGATTGATCCACTGGCTGATATTGAGATAATAAACACAGAATTATGTTTAGCAGATCAAGAAAGTCTTGAACGCGCCTTACAAAAGGTAAGCAAGACTGTTAAAAGCGGGGACAAGGATGCACGCAGACAAGAAGCACTTTTTGAAAAAGCTATTGCCCATCTGGATAAAGGAAATCCATTACGCTCAATGGACACAGAAGAGCAAGATACAGAAGACTTATACCCACTGCACTTACTGACGCAAAAGCCAACACTTTATATTGCTAATGTTGAAGAAGAAGGCATTAGCAGCAACCGCTGGTTAGCAAAACTCAGAACTCTTGCACAAGAAGAAGGTGCTGGAGTGATCTCTATTTGTGCTGCAATAGAATCTGATATTGCAGAACTTGATGATGAATCAAGGCTGGAGTTTTTGCAGGAGATCGATCTTTTAGAGCCAGGGCTAAATAGAATCATTCGCGCGGGATTTTCCTTATTGAACTTACATACTTATTTCACAGCAGGCGTGAAGGAAGTTCGTGCATGGACTTTACGTCAAGACGATTCTGCCCCGCGTGCAGCGTCAGTCATACATACTGACTTTGAAAAAGGCTTTATACGCGCAGAAGTAATCGCCTATGATGATTTCATTGAATATCAAGGTGAGCAAGGCGCAAAGGATGCCGGGAAATGGCGCTTGGAAGGTAAGGAATATATCGTGCAAGATGGCGATATTATGCACTTTCGCTTTAATGTTTAATCAAACATGTAAAATAAATCTGTATCACTGTCTATCATTTTATTTCAACATTCATTTTATATTCTCAATAATTGCTATTTCATCATTACTTAACTCATAAAGTTTATAAACCATCTTATCAATTTTGGCTTCTAGGGCGGTGGTATTTTTGGCTTGTTGTTTGGCAGCTAGGATTTTATCTACCAAGTCAATGAAAGGCTTTTGCTTTGGTTTTGGGATTTTGGGGATGGGGAGTTGTTCTACATAAACGCAAAACATCCTTACTGTTCCTGCTCCTAATTGAGCAGAAATTTCTTATAATACCAATTAATTAAACTTGAATTTAGAATGGCTAATTGAAAATATAAATTAGGGTTTATTGCGTGATAAAATAAACTGTATCATATTAAAATATTGCTCAGTTTTAGACAATGAAAATGAGAGTTTTCTAGTAATATCATTATAAACAATCTTTTCCTTTTCAAACTTTAAATACGCACAATTTTCTTAAATTATAAGGCGTAATACAATCTTTGTCTTGGCGTCTTTGATAGCCTATTTGGTCTTGGATAATTATTACCTGCTCTGAATTTGTGCCATCTTAGTAGCGGGGTTTTAAACGCTCATCAAAAGTTAATATTTTTTACAGGCTGGATAATTGTTGATGTTTATTGTTAAAACTTAGCAATAATCCACAATCCCGCCCAATGATGCTCATACGCCTTAATATCCCTACCGCGTAAAATCGGTTTGATAATTTCGGCATTTTTTGCGTCGGCTTTTATTAGCTCGTCTCGCTTGGCACTATCAATAATAAAGGCTTCATTAAAGCCTGTTTTTATTCCATAATTTATATTTATATCCCAGTCTTTAAGGGCTGTGCCGATTGCTTCAATTTTCTTTTTTAGGGCTAAAATATTTGGTGGTGCTAAGGTATAGGCATTGTCTGATAAATCACTAATTGCCATGGTAAATAATGGGTTTTGTTTGTTGGGTAGTTGTTTTTGATAATTAAAATCTGTTTTTTTATCTATTTTGCTATTTTGCCACTTACCACAAAGTAAAATATTGGTATCAACGGTGGCATTTTCAAAAATTTGTCTCGCCTTCAAAGTCAATAATTTGTTTTAATTGGGTTTGGTGTTTGAAAAAACCGCGCAGTTTTTCGCCATACTTTGCTCGCATCCATTTATTAGAGGTGATGTAGCATAAATGCCCGCTTTCACTCAATAAATTAAATCCTTTTTCATAAAAGTAAGTGTAAATATCAGCTGTGCCAGTAAAAATGTTATAACGTATTTTTTTGAATTGTGGCTTAAATTCTTTGATAGATTCTTGCCTGATATAAGGCGGGTTGCCTATTACAATATCAAAGCCGTCTGTATTGTTTTTATTATCAAAAATCTCACTAAAATCAATTTTAAAATCAAAATCAACTGAATAACTAATACCTTTCTCCATCTCTTGATAGCATTGTTTTATTTTGCTGTTTATTTCTTTTCTGAGTTTGTCTTTTTTGCGGTGGTCGTTTTCTGAGAAAAACTGATGTTTGAGTGGCTTGATTTCAGCTAATAAATTTTTCAGTTTCTTATTAGAGGAGTAATCGATGGGTAAGCCAGTTGAAGTATTGATGGGGAAGCCAATTAAAGAATTGCCAACTTTAAAATGATAATCCAAGTTTGGCAATGGTTGAATACCAAAATTATCTTCTGCATCGGTGTTATTGTCTTGCTCAATGGTCAGGCTGATAAAAAAACGCAGTTGAGCAATTAAAATGGCAATAGCTTGAATATCCACGCCATAAATGCAGTTTTCAATCAAAAATAGTTTTTTGCCATAGGCATTGTGTTGGTTGGCTTGTGAGAAAACTTGTTCTATGGCATCAATAGAAGCCTTTTTACTCATCTCATCCATTTGCTTAGTTTTAGCTAATTGTTGTTGTTTAAAATGGGCATTATCTGGGTCTATTTTGTCTAAGATAAACACCAGCCTTTGTAAGATACCCATCGGGTATGCCCCACTCCCCACCGCAGGGTCTAAGATTTTTAACTGATCAATGGCATTAATAACGGTTTTTATTTGTTTTTCATTCAGTGTATTTTCACCCTCGATAAACAGGTCGTTTATTTGGCTTTCGTCTAAATCCGTGTGTTGTTTGAAGTATTGCTTCAGGCTTTCATCCACCATATATTCAACAATCGGGCGGGGTGTGTAAAAACTGCCGGTGGCTTGGGCTTGCCCGCCTGTTTCTGGGTTGTAACTTGCCAGCAGATTCTCAAATACCTTGCCCAATAATTCTGGGTCAAGGGCGACTTCTATATCCATCGGGGTGGATTCTTCTACCGTGAATTGGTATTGCTTGAATAAATCAATCAAGCCTAACTTATTTTTATCGTTATTAAAAAATAGTAAATTTGCTAATTTCAGCGGATTGCGTTTGTGTTCTGAAAAACCATCCATCCTTATCATTTTTTCTTCTATGCGAATGGTTTTATCTTTCTCTGTCGCTTCTCTGTCTAAACACTCAAATAATCCACCGTTTAAAAACGGGGTTTGACTAAAACACTGTTGCCACTTTTCTTGATCTTTTACCAAATCGTGATAACGGTAATGATATTGATCGCCATAATGCTTGTTTTTTCCTTGAAAGGTTCTTTTGTTTCTAAAATCGCGTTTATCAATTTCTTTGCTTAAGGTAGCAAAAAATAGGTTTTGCAGAATGGCTTTGTAAAAACTATTGTCTTTTTCATAATCAATCAGAGTTTTTAATTGTTCTAAATCAAATAAATCTTTGTTGATGAGATTTTTCTCTTTTAAAAACCAAACGAATAAAAGCCGAGTGAGCAGGCAAATTAAACTGGTTTGGATGTGATTTTGTGCATTTGCGTCATTAGGGAAAACGACTTGTTCTTGGGCTTCTTTATACCATTGATACAATTTGTTATAAAACTCTTTGCTTAAAGGCTCAACGGCAAAAGCGGTTTTTAAGTCCACTAGGCTAGATTGTTTGCTAATTTCCTTAAATCTAGCTTTTGCAGTTCTAGTTTGTGCACCTTCGCCTAAAAGATAAGTAAAGCGTTTGCTGGCGGTTTGATCTTCTTTAACCCCGTTCTCGTCAAGCCGATATTCAATAGCAATAAAACTAAATCGCCATTGTTCATTTTCTGCATCCACATAAACCGCTAAAGCCCCGTCTTCTCTTTGGATTCGTTTGGCAACCATATCACGCAGTTGCACACGGTTTCTGGCGAGTTGGGTATTGGGTTTAATATCAATTTCAAAAACTAGCAGGCTTTTGTCATCGTCAGTGGTTACTGTGCCTAATTGATAGAAATGCTCAACCTCGTTATTTTCTATTGGAATGGGTTTAAGTAGTTTTTGAAAATTGAATCTATTCGCTAAAAAATCAAGATAGGTTTCTCGGTCGTAGGCTAAGTCTAATAATGCGTATTGTGACATAGATTATGTGTATGACTGAGAGATTACAATACTTGGTCGGGTATTTCTAGGTGGTTTTTCTTGGGCGGTATCACTTTCTATATGGATATTCACATCAAATTTTTCAATAATTTGCAAAGTGTTAGTCAATATTACAGTCGGCTTAATGTCTTTGATGTTTTTGCTTAATTGATTGATATTTCTAGGCAGTGCTGGGAAGCGTTTATTTTCTATGGCATTGATGGCTTGTGTTATTTTTGTTTGCTCATCGGCGTTGGTAATAGGTAGATTGCCGATTGATTTTAAAAATATAATGGCTTTTGTCTCCAGCGCGGATAAAGGTTGATGTTGTGTTTGGTTGATAATCGTTTGTTCGATTTCATCCTTGAAATCATCAAGTGCTGATAGAACTTGCGGATAATGCTGATTATGTAGGGTGACTGATTGAGTGCCATCTTTACATTTAAGTAACTTGGCAGTATTGATAAAACCATAGTTTTCAACCGTGTCTTTAACCAGATAAAAACGACTGCTGCCTTTATCCTCGGTGCGGGCAAAAACCAGAGTGGCGTTTTTATGGGTGGCGTTTTTAACTGCGTTTCTTACCTTAGTGGGTAAGTCCTTTATGCGTTTATAATCTTCTGGGTGGTCTGTTTTAAATTGCCTTATCTCCTCTAAAAAAAGCATGGTTTTGTTTTCTTCTTCTTGAATATTTTCATCAAAAATACCAAAGGTATTAACCTGTTCATCGGTTGAGTAAATTTGTGAATCCTCGCCTAAGGCGCTGTGAAAAGCCTGTAGTTTTATCAGTGCCTTTTTTTCTAAACCAATATCATCATTGATTTGCTCGGTGGGGCGAAAGTTATATACAAAGATATGGCTTGCCATTTGTCCAATGCGATTAACCCTGCCTATGCGTTGCATTAGTTTGGTGGCATTCCACGGGGTATCGTAATTTATCACCGTATTAGCACGGTGCAGATCAACACCCTCAGCCAAAACATCAGTGGTGATGATGAGTTGATAATCATTTTGTTTTGCTGTTGCTTCAATATTGGCATCAAAATTATCGGTAACGGTTTGTTTGAGGCTGTTACGATTTCTGGCGTTGATACTGAGCGTTTTATTGGCGTATTGGGTGGTATCTATTCGTTCGGTTAAATAACGCATCGTATCAGTGCTTTCGGTGAAAATGATTATTTTTTGCTCTGGATTTTTCTGTTTGTCTAAAAAATCGGGCAATTGATCTAAAAACTCATTTATCTTAGGGTCAATGGTTACTTTATCCCAATCGGCTTTAAGAGCAGTGAGCAGTTTATAATCATGTTTGACACCCTCAATAAAACCTGGTTCAAAATCATCTTTGCTGTAAATAATAATGCTTGGGTCTGTGAGGCTTTCATCAGCCAGCAAGGTCATTAACTCTTCTTCTTTATCATTCAAAATATAATCGTTAATATTGATTGCAGAGGCAATGATGATTTTGTTATTTTCAATCATTGTCAACATCGTTTCAGAGGATGTAATAAAACGCCCCAAAGTTTGTTTAAAGGCATAAAAACTGCTGTCCATTCTTTTTAATAGCAGTGATTTCATAATGCCCACCAACCGTTCAGCAATAGAATCTGCCCTAACGTATTTTTGTTTGAATTCTGGTTTTAAATAATGCAATGCCCGATAGCGAGTGTGCAAAAGCCCCGTTTTATCTTGTTTTTTGTTGCCAATTTTTTTAATAGTGTCATCGTATAAAGACTCTAAATCATTGGCTAATTGATAACAAATAGGTTTGGGTGGCGTGCTTTTTGGAAAGCTTACACCGTGTTCTTGTAAATCTTTTTTGTAACGTTCATTGGCTAATAAATCAGTGCGAGTGCGTCTGACCATTAACGGAACTATCACTCTTTCTCTAATTTCTTCATACAGTAGCCTAGTTTTTTGCGCTGCTGCTTTTTTGTCGGCTAATTGCGAAATAGTTTTATATTCTTTTTTGACCTTGGTGAAAAAATGTGCCAAAGGAAAATCCAGTGTTGAGTTGTTACCGTCTTGAAACAATAAGATTTGATTGTATAAATCATCAGGGCGATTATTCAGCGGCGTGGCAGAGATGAGCATGACTTTTTTGTCGTCGCCATCCAGTGTTTTGGTTTTACAAATAATTTGTAATTGAGTATAAGCCTCTGCGGTATCGTTACGAAATTTATGTGCCTCATCTACAATCACCATATCGTATTTTTTGGCATCGGGTATTGTATGTAAACTGCCGTTGGTGATGGTTTTAAATGCATCATCAATCTTAAATTTTTTTAAAGTAACGTCCCAGTTTTGTTTGAGTGCTGGTGGAATAACCAACAAGATTTTAGAACGATAATCAGGGTAGCCATTATGGTAATAAAATTGTCTGGCAATTAAAGTGGCAATCATAGTTTTGCCTAAACCCACCACATCGGAGAGAAAAAAGCCGTTATGCTTTTCAAGCATTTCCCAACCCTCATTAACCGCATCCATTTGATAAGACAATCGTTTAACATCATCAGGCAAGTCTTTAATAGAATTAGGGTCAAACTCAATTGCCCTGCCAAAATACTCAATCAAGCATTTTAAATATAATTCATAAGGAGTAATGTCGTCTGCTAAATGGGTTTGTTTAAGGCTGGCTTCGGCTATTTCTGGCAGTATTTCTACACCCTCAGCCCACAGTTTTTCAAACTCCGCAGTGGCAAATTTAATGTCTTCATAATCATTGAGTAATACATTAAATTCATAATTGGCATTTTGCTTAATGCCCAAACCAGCATCGGTCAAATTGGATGAGCCGCTAATCACACTGGCAGCGGTATGCTGATTAAAATTATCGGGGCGAAAAATATAGATTTTGGCGTGAATATTTTGGCTTGGGTGGGCTTTTAATTGCACCTTGCCCGTTTGTATATCTGCTATAAACTGCTTAACTCCTTGCTCGGTTTGTGCATTATAATTGGCTTGTTGAATATCATCATTGAATTTCTTTTGCCAATTATTAATGGTTTTTTCGCTATCACCTTTGAATAAAGCCAGTCCATCTGCCTGCATTTGAGCGGTGATTTTATCCACATCAATCCCTACTAAAATACGAATATTTTCTACATTTTCCAATAAGGGGCGTAATTTAAAATAACCCGATGAGCGAAAGAAACCTACCAAAACATCAAAATTATTAATGGTTTTATTGTATTCAAAAACCCCTTTAAACTTATTAAATAAGGTATTTTGATCTTGATTGGTGAAAAATTTAGTGTTCATTAGGTTGTGATTATGGGATAAATCCAATTATTTTAGTCAAAAACACGCAACTTATTTCAAGTTTAATTTTATTTTACAGCCATAATTGAATCCCTCCTTAATTAGGTAAGGGTTTACTTTCAATATTTCAAATCATTTTTAAGGGCTGACTAAATAATATTCATTCCCCAGCTATTGTCATATTCTCAATCAAAACTGAGCCTGTCAGAATATTACCTCTGAGGTCAACATCATTACCAATATGGATAATCTGTTGATACATTTCAGCAAGATTCCCAGCGACAGTGATCTCTTCAACTGGATATTGAAATTCGCCATTTTCAATCCAAAATCCACACACACCTCGTGAGTAGTCTCCAGTAATCTGATTAACACCAAAACCAATTATGTCAGTGATAAAAAGGCCAGTGCCCATTTGCTTGATAAGTGCTTCAAGATCATATTCGCCGGTGTCGACGGTGAGGTTGTGTACGCCACCTGCATTGGCGGTTGGTTGTAGTCCGAGTTTTCTTGCAGAATAACTACTCAGTACATAGCCTTGCAAAACTCCATCAATGATTAAGTCGCGTTTTTTTGTGGCCATACCTTCGTTGTCAAAAGGCGCGCTGCCCAATGCGCCCTTGAGGTGCGGTTGTTCGTGTATATGAATATGGTTGGCGAATACCTGTTCGCCAACCTTATCCAACAAGAAGCTCGCTTTGCGATAGATACTGCCACCAGAAATTGCAGTGATAAATGCAGAAAATAGACCTGAGGCACAGGCTGCTTCAAAGATCACCGGACATTTTCGCGTCGATATTTTTTTAGCATCCAGTCGTTGCGTAGCTCTTTTTGCGGCCTGCTTGCCTATCTCCTGAATACTTTGCAGATTATCTTTGTTACATGCCTTGCTGTACCAGCCATCTCGTTGCATGCCGTTTTTGGTTTCTGCAATGACCGTGCAGTCAATGGTGTGGCTTGACCAATGCCAGCCATCAATAAAGCCATGGGTATTGCCATAAAAATGATTGCCGGTGTAGGTGCTTATTGAGGTGCCGTCAGAATTATTAATCCGTTTATCTTCATCTTTGGCAATAGCTTCGCATTGAACAGCAAGATTAATGGCTTGTTCAGGCGCAATCTGCCAAGGATGATAAAGATCTAGATCAGGGGTGCCTTGTGCCATGAGTTCGGCATCTGCCAGACCTGCAAATTCATCTTCGCTGGTAAATCTGGCAATATCACAGGCAGCCGTAACAGTTTCTTTGATCGCAGTTGCGCTAAAATTAGTGCTGCTGGCATTGCCTTTTTGGTGCCCAATAAAGACAGTTATGCCAAGCCCCTTGTCGCATTCGTGTTCTATTTTTTCGACTTCACCCAAACGCGTCGTTACAGACAGACCGACACCAGTACCAACATCTGCTTCTGCAGTAGTAGCCCCTTGCCGTTGCGCTTCATCAAGAGCTTGTTGGATGATGTTTGTGAGCTCTTCTCTTTCTTGTGTTATCAGACGATCCATTCTTTAGTATTTGCGTTGCCTGTTAAAAATAAAAAAATGCATATTAACATTCATAGAGGCTGAAGTTTGTTAAAATCCTCTTTATGGATGTTTCCTTTGTTTTAGATACCCTTAACGAATCCCAGCGCGAAGCCGTTGGCTCACCTCATGAAAACGTTATGGTTCTGGCAGGTGCTGGCAGTGGTAAGACCCGCGTTCTAGTGCATCGAATCGCTTGGTACATACAAACCAAGCAATCCAGCCCATTTGCCATCCTGGCAGTGACCTTTACCAACAAAGCCGCTGCTGAAATACGTTCGCGTATTGAAACATTATTAGATATACCCACACCCGGTATGTGGGTGGGGACGTTTCATAGCCTAACCCATCGCATCTTACGTGCTCATTGGCAAGAGGCTGGGTTGCCACAGGATTTCACCATTCTAGATAGCAATGATCAATATCGTACTATTCGTCGCTTGCTTCGTGCTATGGAAATAGATGAATCAAATTGCCCGCCAAAAGAAGTGCAATGGTTTATTAACGCACGTAAAGATGATGGACTAAGGTCGCAGCACGTTGACGATAACGGTGATCATACCTTGCATCAGATGATTCAAATCTATCAAGCTTATGAAGACCTCTGTAACCGTTCTGGCGTAGTGGACTTCGCAGAATTGTTATTACGTGCTTATGAGTTATTTCGTGACGATAAAAATATACTGCAACAATATCGTGATCGTTTTCGTTATGTATTGGTTGATGAATTTCAGGATACCAATTTTTTACAATATGCTTGGTTGAAATTATTGGTCGGCGACAGGGGAAGCCTGTTTGCAGTTGGTGATGATGATCAATCTATCTATAGTTGGCGCGGCGCGCGCGTTGAGAATATGCAACAGTTTAAAAAGGATTTCTTAAATCACACGCTGATTAAGCTGGAGCAGAATTACCGTTCAACAGCAAATATATTAAATGCTGCTAATGCATTGATTGCTAATAACAGCTCGCGTTTAGAGAAAAAATTATGGACCAATGGCGATAGTGGCGAGAAGATTGCCCTATACAATGCATATAATGAACATGATGAAGCCCGTTATGTAGTCGAACAAATCTTAAGCTGGCAAGACAAAACAGGCAATTATAAAGACAGTGCTGTTTTGTATCGTGTCAGCGCTCAGTCGCGTGTCATTGAAGAAAGTTTGATGCGTGCCAGTATTCCATATCGTGTTTACGGTGGTATGCGTTTTTATGAACGTGCTGAAATTAAAGATGCCTTGGCTTATGTTCGGCTTGCTACATTTTTGGATGATGATGTTTCATTTGAGCGCATTGTAAACACCCCGACCAGAGGTATAGGTCAGCGAACTATCGCAGAACTTAGAAATATTTCCCGCAAAGAAAAGTGTTCATTGTGGCAAGCGGCACAAAATGTTTTAACAAATAAGCTGCTCAGTGCCCGAGCCTTGAATGCATTAGAAAGTTTTATGCAGTTGATTACCCATATGGGGGAAAGTAAAGGATTGCCTCTAAATGAGGTAGTGGATAACGTGGTTGAGGCCAGCGGTCTGATTGATCATTATCGCAAAGAAAAAGGCGAGCGTGGTTTAGCACGTATCGAAAACATGCAAGAATTGGTGGATGCTGCTGGAGAATTTAATGTGGATGATGACGAAGTATTACAAGACATGCAGCCCTTACAGGCATTTCTTGCACATGCTGCTTTGGAGTCAGGTGAAACTCAAGCAGATACCTACTCTGATTGTGTAAATTTAATGACACTACATTCTGCCAAGGGCTTAGAATTTCCTAATGTGTATTTGGTTGGTATGGAGGAAGGTTTATTTCCACATCAACGCAGCAAAGAAGATTTAGCGCAGTTAGAAGAAGAAAGACGGCTATGCTATGTGGGTATTACCCGTGCTGAAAAGGCACTGACGATGGTTTATACGCAGCATAGGCATTTACATGGACAGGATTATTATCCTAAACCTTCACGGTTCATCAGTGAATTACCTAAAGAGCTGATAGAAGAAGTACGCATGAGTGGTTCGATCGCACAGCCAATGGTTTTTTGTTCAGAATCAAGCAGCAATAGCACAAATGGGGCAAATGCCAAAAATGGTGCTTATACTTTAGGGCAGCACGTATGCCATGAAAAATTTGGTGAAGGGATCATTTTGAACCTAGAAGGTTCAGGAAAAACCACAAGAATTCAGGTAAATTTTAAAGAAGCAGGCAGTAAATGGTTGGTTGAAGAATATGCAAATCTGACAGCTATTTGACAAATGACAAATATAATTTAAAAAATAATACAGGATAAATAATATGTTGAAGTTATTTAAATGGTGTGTCGTAAGTCTGGGAATAAGTATTTGTCTATTTTTTACTGCTTGCAGTGAGCCAGATAGTGGGCAGGTTGCAGATGAAGACACAGGCATAAGTCAGCAGACATTTAAATGGAAAATGGTGACTGTATGGCCAGCCAATTTTCCTATTTTCCAAGAAGGTGCCGAGAAATTTGCTACGGATATAAAAATCTTGAGTCAGGGGCGTTTAGATATTCAGGTCTATGCAGGCGGGGAACTGGTGCCACCATTGCAGGTATTTGATGCCGTGTCACAAGGCTCTGTTGAGATGGGTCATGGCTCACCCTACTACTGGGCAGGAAAAGTGCCAGAAGCCCAATTTTTTTCATCAGTCCCCTTCGGGATGACAGCTAAGGGTATGAACGCCTGGCTTTATCATGGCGGCGGTATGGAGTTATGGAGGGAAGCTTATACACCTTTTAATCTGGTGCCGATACCAATGGGAAATACGGGTGTACAAATGGGCGGCTGGTTTAATAAAAAGATCGAATCATTAGAGGATATTAAAGGTCTGCGTATGCGTATCCCAGGTTTGGGAGGCAAGGTATTTAAACGTGCTGGCGGTAACCCAGTCTTGTTGCCTGGCAGTGAGGTCTATACTGCGCTGGAACGTGGAATGATTGACGCAACGGAATGGGTTGCACCGTTCCACGATATGCGTCTTGGCTTGAATCGGGCAGCAAGCTATTATTATTTTCCGGGCTGGCATGAACCAGGCACAGAGTTTGAGTTGATGATAAATAGCCATGCATGGGCGCAATTGCCGGAAGATTTACAATTGATGGTTGAGACAACTGCGGCTGCCGTGAGCGAATGGATATACACGCAGATGGAGTTTCATAATCAAGCAGCTTTAGAAGAGCTATACTCAAAACAAAATATTGAAGTATTGGAATTTCCTTCTGAGGTATTGGCAGAGCTGAAACGTCTGACCAAAGAGACGTTGGATATAGAGGCAGCAAATGATGCCAAATTCAAAAAAGTATACGATGCTTATTCAAAGTTCAATGAAAGCTACAAAAACTGGAGTAAGATGTCAGACGAAGCCTACCTGAATGCATTAAGAGAATGAGTTAATGCAGCCCGGAGATAAATATAACTCAGGTAAATTTATCCTGAATGTTAAATATATAAAAAGTAAAATGTCTTATTGACTGTTGGCTACCATGTAGTCAACTGCTGCTTTTACAGCATCGTCACTGAGACTCAGGTTACCACCTTTGGCAGGCATGGGGATGCCAGAAGCGCCAATGTAGCCTGTGATTGCATGCTCATAAAGTAGGCTCAGGTCATTACTTTGTGCAATTCGGGATGCCCATGCATCCGCATCACCTAGTTGAGGAATCCCGGGAATACCAGAGCCGTGACATGCCACACAAATACTGTCGTAGGTCGTTTTACCTGCATCATCGTTTTCAGTGGCAGCCAGATCAGTAGTTTCTTCCATGGCGGCTTCTTCTTCGACTTCAGTTTCGTCTCCTTGAATCTGTATTTTGGCGACTGGAATAGTGTTATTCATGATTTTTGCGGTAGCATCCTCAGCTGATTCTAATGAGCTGCCAAACATGATCCCAAGCACCATGAATACAGCTATTAGGATGCCCAATCCAATTAGGACAAATGTAAAATTTCTAAAAAATTTCTTATCTTGTTCTTGACTCATGCTCTAAATTCTCCAGATTTTTTTCTTAGCGATAAACAAACAAGAGAGCAAAAATAAAATATCTACAGTATACAATGATAGTATACCTGCACTTATTGTCTAACAAAAACGTCATCCAAACATTAAATAAGGACGAAAAGTTAGTTTTTTTCGAATTTAGCCATTTAAATTCGTGTTTTGTCATGCCCTTTTGAGTACAGGGTAATCTGTAGGATGCGTAAGCAGTGCAAGGGGCGTGGGATCTGAAATCTAGTACGGACTAAAAAGTGAAATTTTAAAGCTGCGGAATAATCTTAAAAGGATGACAATGGTATAATTATATTTGTTTAGGCACCGTAGTTCAGTTGGCTCGTAGTTCAGTTAGATAGAATATCGGATTACGATTTCGGAGGTCGCAGGTTCAACTCCTGTTGTGCACGCCATTATGCTTAATCATCATCTTAAATCACTGACTTTTACGTTAAGAAGACACACAAGGAATATAGAATAAAATACAACAAATGAAAAAACTCACCTACATCATTAGTATCATTTTATTGTCAGCATTTATGCCCTTGGCAAATGCCAGCGAGTGTGCAGACTTTTATGAATGTAAGACAAAATCAGAGCAAGGTGATGCTTATGCACAACACAATCTAGGGCTTATGTATCACTATGGAAAAGGTATTCCTAAAGACGACAAAAAGGCAGCGCATTGGTATGAAAAAGCAGCACAACAAGGGCATGCTAAAGCACAATACAATTTAGGGTTTATGTATGTCAAAGGACACAGCATACCTCGAAATAATAAAAGGGCAGCGCATTGGTATGAAAAAGCAGCACAACAAGGGCATGCTAAAGCACAATACAATTTAGGGTTTATGTATCACCATGGAAAAGGTGTGCCCGAGAATAACAGGCAGGCAGTTCTATGGTATAAAAAAGCAGCACAACAAGACTATGCTAATGCACAACACAGCTTAGGGGTGATGTATGACAAAGGAGATGGTGTTGTCCAGAATGCCAAGAAGGCAGCGCATTGGTATAAAAAAGCAGCACAACAAGGGCATGCTAAAGCACAATACAATCTAGGGCTTATGTATCACTATGGAAAAGGTATTCCTAAAGACGACAAAAAGGCAGCGCATTGGTATAAAAAAGCAGCACAGCAAGGGCATGTCGATGCCCAAATCATTTTAGGGGTGATGTATGACAAAGGAGATGGTGTTGTTCAGAATGCCAAAAAAGCGGTGTATTGGTATGAAAAAGCAGCACAACAAGGGCTTGTTAAAGCACAATACAATCTAGGGTTCATGCATCACTATGGGCAAGGCGTGCCTCAAGATGCCAAGCAGGCAATTCACTGGTACAAACAAGCAGCACAACAAGGGCATGCCGATGCCCAATTCATTTTAGGGGTGATGTATCAGAAAGGACAAGGCGTGTCTAAAGATGCTAGGCAGGCAGTTAAGTGGTTTAAAAGAGCAGCACAACAAGGGTTTTCTGAAGCACAATCCAATCTAGGGGTGATGTATCAGAAAGGACAAGACGTGCCTCAAGATGCCAAGCAGGCAATTTACTGGTTTAAGAAAGCAGCACAACAAGGATTTTCTAGGGCACAATACAATTTAGGAGTGATGTACAAAAATGGCAAAGGTGTGCCTCAAGACTTTGTAATGGCACATATGTTTTTCAATATTGCAGGGACAAATGGTCTTGCAGCCGGAAGAGAGCATAAAGCCCTTATTATAAAGCACATGACTGCCTCTCAGATAGAACAGGCAGAAGATTTAGAAAGGCAATGGCTCTCTAAGCACTGATGGTCAGAAGGAAAAAACAAGGAAGATCAAACAAAGCAATGAGATCAAAAAATAAGCAATAAGCATAATTTTTTATATTTATTACCTGCTGTAAGATAATAGTACCAAAAGTATTACTGTAAATTAAGAAGACACAAAAGGATATAGAATAAAACACAACATAATGAAAAAACTTATCTACATTATTAATATCATTTTATTGCTGGCACTTGCCCCCTTGGCAAATGCCGGGGAATGCATAGACTTTCGTGAATGTACAGCACAAGCAAAACAAGGCGATTTTTATGCACAACACAATCTAGGGGTGATGTATCACTATGGAAAAGGTATTCCTAAGGATGACAAAAAGGCAGCGTATTGGTACGAAAAAGCAGCACAACAAGGGCTCGCTCAGGCACAATACAATTTAGGTTTTATGTATGTCAAAGGACAAGGCGTGCCCCAAGATGACAAAAAGGCATTTGTGTGGTGGAAAAAAGCAGCGCAACAAGAGCTTGTTGGTGCACAACACAATCTAGGGCTGATGTATGCCAAAGGACAAGGCGTGCCCCAAGATGTTAGTCAGGCAGTTAAGTGGTTTAAAAAAGCCGCCAAACAAGGAGATGTTAAAGCACAATACAGTTTAGGGCTGATGTATGCCAAAGGACAAGGCGTGCCCCAAGATGTTAGTCAGGCAGTTAAGTGGTTTAAAGAAGCCGCCAAACAAGGATTTGCCGTTGCACAATTCGATCTAGGATTTATATATGCCAAAGGACAAGGCGTGCCCCAAGATAAAAAGCAGGCAGCGTATTGGTTTAAAAAAGCAGCACAACAAGGGCTTGCTCAAGCACAATACAATCTAGGGGTGATGTACCAGGGAGGACAAGGTATTCCTAAAGATACTAAAAAAGCAGTGTATTGGTATGAAAAAGCAGCACAACAAGGAGATGCCAAGGCGCAATATAATCTAGGCTTGCTGCATGCTAAAGAAAAAGGTATGTCTCAAGATACCAGTCAAGCATTTGTGTGGTATAAAAAAGCAGCACAACAAGGAGATGCTGAAGCACAATTCAATCTAGGATTGATGTATGTCAAAGGACAAGACGTGCCTCAAGATGCCAAGCAGGCAATTCACTGGTTTAAAAAAGCAGCACAACAAGACTATGCTAAGGCACAATATAATCTAGGTTTTATATATGACCATGGAAAAGGCGTGCCCGAGAATAACAGGCAGGCAATTCTGTGGTATAAAAAAGCAGCACAACAAGACTATGCTAAGGCACAATATAATTTAGGGGTGATACATGAACATGGAGACGGCGTTGTCCAGAATGCTGGGAAGGCGGCGTACTGGTACAAACAAGCAGCACAACAAGGGCTTGCTCAAGCACAATACAACTTAGGGGTGATGTATGCCAATGGCGCAGGAATTGCTCAGGATGTTGTATTGGCACACACATTCTTCAATATTGCAGCGGGAAATGGTCTTGCGGTCGGAGCAGAAAATAGAGATTATCTTGCTAAGAACATGACTATCTCTCAAATAAACAGAGCAACAAATATGGCAGTGCAATGGACGCAAAAGCGCCGATCCTAGGCATCATAAAAACAAAAGGAACAGAAGATTAAAAAAGTATCTATTAAGCCCCTGCAGTTAGACTTTCATTATTGTACCGCAGCAGCATAAACACGATGTTATTCTGATCTTTCTATGCGCATTGCGCCAGCTAAATATCCCGCTAAACTTGGATATACCCTTGAATAGGCACATATTAAGTTGGCACATAAGTAAAGACATGGAAAATTATTGATTTATAAGCCATGATTTCCCCCAAAAGACATCCAACACTGGCATACGCACATAACTGGTCTAATAACATTCTGCAGAAAATGAATGCTTGCCTGCTACCACTGGCAAACTTTGCGCCAGATGTGTCAGTTGTCGCTGTTTCTGGTTCTCTGGGTCGTCTTGAAGGGATGGCGCATTCTGATTGTGATTTAATTGTACTGATCGATGATGAAGCGGCGTGTGATCCTGCACGTTGCCAAAAAGCCATGCAGGCAGTGTGGACTGCACTTTCGCCACTTGGAATACCTTTGCCAAAATCAAGCGGTATTTATGTGGCTCCTGTGAGCCATAGTCAAATTTGCGATCATGGTACTTTAGGAATGATTGCCGATGATAAAAATATATTTGGCAAGCGTATGCAGATATTGCTTGATGCAAAACCAGTTTATGGCGCAGAAAATTTTCAGGATTTGATTCAAGGTTTATTGGAACGCTACGCAGCAGGTTTTTTGATACATGATCAGGAAAAGGAATGGGTTTATCTGCTCAACGACTTGATTCGCTATTTCAGATCCTATTGTGCGTGGCATCAATTTGATTTAACAAATGACCCAACTGATAGCTGGCATATGCGTAATGCAAAATTACGCAACAGCCGAATTCCTATGTTTGCCGCACTGATTTTCCTATTAGGAGAATGCAGTAAAGAGAAGCAAGATAAAATTTCTTGGTTGCGCGAACATCTTACACTGACGCCTATGCAAAGGATTGAAAAGGTATATATGTTAAATAATGATAATGGATTTAATTTATTAATAGATGCTTATGAAGTTTTCATGGAAAAAATTAACTCGCCCGCAGTCCGCAAGGCTTTGGTCGAAGCTAATCCTGTGTCACTGGACGAATTAAGAGAGATTAACATCCCTGAGTATAATGAGCTGCACATCAATTCAGGTATTCTTTTAAAAGAATTGACGCGTTTTGTACTAGATAGACGCGCAGACTGGAGTGATACATTTTTTGAATATTTATTATTCTAAAATCCTGATGTCAATTTTCACCCCATAGCTGTTCCAGTCGTTTGTCTCTGCCACAACCGTATCTGTAATATCTGTAGCGAATCGGATTTTTCTTGTAGTAATCCTGATGGTAATCCTCCGCAGCATAAAATGTTGATGCTTCGCTTATCGGAGTGACGATAGGTTCCTTGAAAGGCTTATTTTTTTGTAGTGCAGCTTTTGATGACATTGCCAGTTGTTTTTGATTATCGTCATTATAAAAAATCTCAGATCGATATTGATTGCCTCGATCACAAAATTGTCGATCTGGTGTGGTTGGATCAATATTACTCCAAAAGACATCGAGTAATTTCTCGTAATTTACTTGCTTTGGGTCATAGACGATTTGGACGGCCTCTGTGTGACCAGTCTTGCCTGTTGACGTTTGCTTGTAGGTCGGGTTTTTTGTATGTCCGCCCGTATAACCAGAGGTAGTGGAAATAACGCCTTTTAGCTTGTCGAAAGGAGGCTCCATACACCAAAAGCAACCACCGGCAAATGTGGCAACAGCTGTATTCTCAGTAGTAGTAACATCTGCTTTGGAAACCGATGTGATCAAAGCCATTGCAAGCAAACTCAAGATAGAAGCAGGTAAAATATATTGCATTAGATTATCATTCTACTATATATCATTAATAGTTGTTTTTCTAAGACAGGCAGAATATAAAGAGTTCATGCTACCTCATTAATCTTAAGGAGAATATTATTTTTTATGGATTATTTACCTTGTGTTGAAGTAGAGTCTAAATCGCCTGCCGATGCCAGCGTTATCTGGCTGCATGGTTTGGGCGCAAACGGGCATGATTTTGAGCCTATTATTTCAGAGCTAGGATTGCCAGATGATGCAACCATTCGTTTTGTCTTTCCTCATGCGCCATCGATACCTGTCACTATTAATAATGGCATGGTAATGCCAGCGTGGTATGACATCCTAGATATGAGTATTGAGAAAAAAATTGATGAAGAACGATTGCTAATCGCTTCTGAAAATATAGGAGTCTTGATAGATAGAGAGATAGAGCGCGGCATAGATAGCTCACGTATTGTGATTACTGGTTTTTCACAGGGTGGTGCTGTGGGGTATCAAACGTCTTTAACTTACCCTAAGCCGCTTGCAGGTCTATTGGCAATGTCGACATATTTCGCGACCAGTGAATCAATTATACCCAGTCAGGAAAACAAGACATTACCTATTCAGATTTATCATGGCACTATGGATCCAGTTGTTCCAGAATTTTTAGGAAAAAATTCCTGCAAAGCTTTAAAAGAAAAGGGATATAGTGTTGACTATAAAACATATCCCATGCAGCACAGTGTATGTGCCGAAGAGGTGGCGGATATTTCAAAATGGTTGCAGAAGATACTTTTATAATGATTTATCGTAAAGAAAAATAAATAAAACAGGAAGTCCTCGGCAAACGGCTTTTTGACGATATCTTTATTGAAAACCGCGCTTAAATATTCCGCCTGAATATGGCGATATTTTTCATCTTATGAAAAGAACCCTTAAGCTTATATCAATATTGATTTATATATTGAAAATTTAATCAGACAATTCCTTATATTCTTTTGCTGCCAGAGTATTTATCACAACAATAATTTTCTCAAAGCTACCTGCTATTGATGCACTTGTCGTATACTTGCCATTAATGATGATGGTTGGAACACCTGTTAGCACATAATCACGCCCTTTCTTGAAGGCTTTTTTGATGTTTTCTTCAACTTCTTTTGATTGATAGGCTTGTTGAAACGTATTACCACTGACACCATGTTCGGAAAAAAATGTTTTAAGGCTTTTCTCATCAAGGATTGCTCTTTTATCTTTATGTATCGCATCAAACAAAGGTCTGTGAATCTTCTCCAAGATGTCTAATTTCTTTGCTACATAAAAAGCTCTGGCGTGAGGCAGCCAGTTTTTGTTCAGAATACCTGGTATACGTATAAATTCTATATATTCAGCCTTTTCTTCAAGCCATTTATCAAGGTATGGTTCAAAATTATAGCAGTGCGAGCAGCCATACCAGAAGACCTCTATGATTTCTATTTTATTATCTATTTTTGTAGCTTGTGGAGTGTCAAGTTCTTTATAGAGACCTATAACATCTTGCAGCACTAGCTTTGTTTCTTTAGCTTCCGTTTCTTTAATTTTATTTGTTATTACGGTTTGATCTTTTACAGCAGGAGCTGCCTCAATTTTGTTTTTAGATGTATTTTCTTCAGCATCAGAACAAGCTGAGAGCAAGCTTAGAGCAACAAGCAGGAAAATACTGGCAAATCGTATCCAAGATGATTTTTTATTCATTTTATTAAAGATTCGTTAAATCAATGAGAGATGAGTTACAGTTCACCGTAGAATGTAACCCAGACAAAAACATATTAACACCGAAAAAGCAAATTTAACGTAACGAACAAACCGATAGCAGACCACCATGCCGTAAGCACATCTTTCCAGCCTTCGGTCATACACATATATAACTAAGCAGCGTAATTTAACCAGACAATTAATGCCTAGACTTACTTTAAAGTAAGTCTAGATAATGTGTTTAGCAAAAGTAAAATATAAAAAACTTAATGCAAACCCTGAATATAATTGGCAACGGCATCAATCTCATGTGTGGTCATTCTTTCAGAGATAATTTGCATAGCCTTATTGATATCGTTAGTACGTTTGTTGTCTCGAAAATTCAGTAATTGTACTTTGGTGTATTCGGCATGTTGGCCACCAACAGCTGGGAAGGACGCTAGCAAATTACCTGCACCATTGGGGCCATGACAAGCCATGCATGCTGGAAGTCCTTTACTGGCATCTCCTGCACGATAAATTTTTTCACCGAGGACTAGTGTATCGGCACTGGCGTATCCAATCTTTATTTTCTGTGAAGAATAATAGGCGGCAATATCCTGCATATCTTCTTCACTGAGTGAGGCAGCAAGAGGGCTCATCTGAATATTTTTGCGTGCACCAGAGCGAAAATCTTTAAGTTGTCTAAAGATATATCCTGGATGCTGGCCTGCCAGCTTAGGCCAAATGGGATTGACGCTATTGCCATCGGCTCCATGACAAGCCGCACATATTTTTGATTTTTCTTTACCTGCGGCGACGTTACCAGCATAAATATTGCAAGAGACAATGAATAAAAATATTGATGCTAGTGCCTGCTGCATAATGAGTTTCATGATGATTGTCTAACCTTAAGAGAATGTAATGTTATTTTTCTTCTTGGACGCTACTACACATTAATTTATCGTGTGCCTATCTTTATAAAAATAGATTTAATTGTTGAAGGGTGTATTTTACTCAATATAAGCATGTACGTGTACTATTATTGTCTTTGGGGGCACGAATTTGTCAAAAAACAACTATAACAAAAGCACATTCCTTGTGGGGGCACATGAAGTCAGGCAATTACCTGAGGGTATAAGTACTGAGGTTGCGATTGCCGGGAGGTCTAATGCCGGCAAATCCAGCGTACTGAATGTGATTACAGAAAATTCGCAGCTGGCGCGTATCAGCAAGACACCTGGACGAACCCAGCAGATGAACGTCTTTGTTCTAGATGATGAGCGCTGCCTAGTTGATCTACCAGGATATGGCTATGCAAGAGTTTCTGTCGCCATGCGCAAGCATTGGGGGATAACACTGAATAGGTATTTTCAGGAAAGAAATGCATTATCAGGTCTGATTTTGATCATGGATATTCGGCATCCATTTAAACCTGAGGATCAGCAGATGTTTGACTGGTCGCTTGATTGCCGTTTGCCTACACACATTTTACTGAATAAATCAGATAAATTATCTCGTGGCGCAGGGATGTCTTTATTACACACGCTTAAAGAGCGTATTGCTGATGATCTAGTGTCGATTCAGCTATTTTCAGCCTTGAAAAAGACAGGCGCAGAGGAGGCAAGGACAGTGCTTGACAGGTGGTTTGGTTACGCATAAATCATTATTTTTAATAAGCTTAAGAATCAAGCTTGACTAGTAAGATTATCTAGCAACAGGGTGAATTTCAAAGGTTTTAGAAACAATTTATGCACAACGCCTGCGTCAATTGCGCTCTTCTTATTGATTCAGCCAATAAAAAATAGCTATGCGCTACAATTTTATTGTAACTAATTGATATTAATAATAATATTTAAATCGGTTAAAAAATAACAGATTTGTTACAAAGGTAATATTTAAGCCATTTTGAGCACACTACACTCGTATCATCCACAGAGTTACCCACAGAAATTGTGGATAATATTTGATTGTTAATCGCAGCAATAGTTTATCTGTGAAAAGTTATAAATTAGCTTAAGAAAATCAGCTAACTTCAGTTTTTCCTAGCTGGAATCGGTAGTTTTTGCAGGATTTATTTGATAATATTTTTTCAAATATGACTTGCAATAATTTATACAAGTTCATGGGATGAGCTAAGACCGCAAGACTATGTTTTTAGTTTGATCGATTAAGAAATATAGATAAAAGCGAAGCAATAAAAAAACGCCAGTATTGGGTGTCTTTTATTGTATTGAAAAGAAACAGTATTATTTATTGTTCACATCCCATATTTTTTGTTGAATTTATCAACGCGACCAGATGTATCAAGCATTTTTTGTTTGCCAGTATAGAATGGATGGCATTCTGAGCAGACATCAAGATGCAGCGCATCTTTTAATGTAGATTTAGTTTTAAATGTATTGCCACAGTTACATTTGACATCAATTTCTTCGTATGCGGGATGTATTTCAGTTTTCATAGCGCTTAATATTCATAGTGATTTTTTCATCAATTTATCAAATTCATTCTATTTTCAGGTTTGCCACACAAACTTAAGATCGCGCAAAGTATAGGGGGAGGAGTCTAGTAAAAATGAAGAGTTCAGGCAAGAAATTTTTGTTTGAGTCTAACGCTACACTTCTTTTAGATATCAAATTCAGCAATCACGGGCGTGTGATCGGAAGGTCGTTCACGACCTCTAGGCGTTTTATCGATATGACACGTTGTGCACAGATCAGAAAGCGTATCAGTCGCCAGTATATGGTCAATACGCAAACCATGGTTACGCTGAAAGCTGCCTGCACGGTAATCCCACCAGGAAAAGTCATTTTCTTCTTGCTCAAATATTCTGAAACAATCAACAAGGCTCTGTTTCAAAAGCGACTGAAAAGCATCTCTTTCAGGTTGGCTCACTAATATTTTTCCATTCCAAGCGACTGGATTGTGCACATCACGATCATCTGGCGCAATATTAAAATCACCCAATAAAATCACGTTTTCATACTTATTGACAAGTGACTCAGTAAACTTGTGTAAATGATCTAACCACTTAAGCTTGTAATGATACTTCTCTGAGTTGACTTCGGATCCGTTAGGAATATATAGGTTAAGTATAGTGATATTATTTATGTTAGTAGAAAGAATGCGTCTTTGCGGGCTGATGAAGTCTGGAAAGTCAGTGACGATATTAGCCGCTTCTATTTTACTGAGTGTTGCAACCCCATTATAAGTTTTTTGACCGCTGAAACTAGCATGATACCCAGCATGCAGAATATCTTCTATTGGAAAATTTTCATCTGTTAACTTTGTCTCTTGTAAAGCGAGCACATCAGGTTGTTCTGATTCAAGCCATTGTAGTACGTGCGGTAATCGCACACGCAGAGAATTTACATTCCATGTTGCTATGCGGAACATGCTGATTTAAACCATTGGTCAATATTGATTTATGATTGCAGCATGCGAAGATTTAAAATCTGAGTCCGCTATAACGGCGTTTTCTGCGCCAGTTTATGAAGATGATGCCAAATAGAAAACCAAGCAAAAGCAGTAGTGAAATTACTGAAAAAATCACTGCATAGGGTAGTTTGTAAATATCTGTATCAGCTCCGTTTGTTTTATTGGTTTTTTGTAAAATGCTTATCTCATTTTTCATTTGGGCGTTAGTTTCTGTAAGCTGTTTAACGCTATTTTCAAGGCTTTTGTTATCATTTTTTAATCTGTTTGTTTCTTCTGGATCTGTGATTGGCTGCGTATCAGATTTTTGCCATTGTGTCTTTATGTTTTTTAATTGGGCTTTTAGTTCCTTAATTTTCGATTGCTCAGAGCTTTTATTCAGACTCATATTTTTTTTTGGATCATGGCTTATGATATGATAATTGTTGATCCAACCAGTGGTTCCTTCTGTATCACGTACATTTACAAAATTACCATCACGTTTAATGACTTCTAAAGCGGTTCCTGTGGGGAGAACCTTTAAAATTTCACTGTCTATGGATCGCCCTTTATGTAGCCCGATAAACAGACTGTCTGTTATATAGACAGTTTTCGCCTGTACATTGACAAGAAAGAGGCCAAACAGAACAAACATTAAGACAATGCACCTGTAGGCTATATTGTGAGCAATTGAAAAGGGAAACTTCATATTTTAATTTCCAGTTAAATCTATCTGATAATTATGTATTAATTCCTGAATGCTTCAATAAAGCATCAATGTTTGGCTTACGACCCCTGAAGTTGATAAAAAGTTCCATAGGTTCTTTCACACCGCCTTGTTCCAATATCGAATGCAAAAATTCATTACCAGTATTTTTGTTAAAAATCCCGTTTTCTTCAAATTTTGCAAAGGCATCCGCTGACAGCACTTCTGCCCACTTATAGCTATAATACCCCGCTGCGTAGCCGCCTGCGAATATATGTGAAAAGCTGTGTTGAAACCGATTGTAGTCGGAAGGAAACACAACCGCGACTTGTTCACGCACATCATCCAACATAGATTGAATATATCGCGGTGATTTACTGTCATATTCCAGATGGAGCCTGAAGTCGAAAATGGAAAATTCGAGCTGTCTTACCATTCGCATCCCAGTTTGAAAATTTCTGGCTGCGATCATTTTATTAAAAATGTCATCGTTGATTAAGTCGCCGGTTTGATAATGTCTGGCGACAAGGTCTAAAGCCTGACGTTCCCAGCACCAGTTTTCCATAAACTGACTTGGAAGTTCAACCGCATCCCAAGCAACGCCATTAATACCGGAGACACTAGGATAATTAACCAGTGTTAGCATGTGATGTAGACCATGACCAAATTCATGAAATAGGGTAATAACTTCATCATGAGTAAGTAATGCAGGATCATTTTCCACAAGCGGGGTGAAGTTACAGGTGATGTAGGCTATGGGATTTTGTATTTCAGAACTGGATTTTTTCCGAGAAATACACTCATCCATCCAAGCACCTCCACGCTTATCTGTGCGTGCGTAAAGGTCGAGATAGAAGCCCCCGCGTAAAGACCCTGTGTTGTCGTAGATATCAAAAAAACGAACATCTTTATGCCATACTTGAATAGCTTTCTTTTCTTTCACATCAATACCATAGAGAAGATTAACAATAGCAAATAATCCATCAATCACTTGGGTTACAGGAAAGTAAGGCCGCAATTCTTCCTGCGAAAGGGTGTATTTATGGTGTCTGAATTTTTCAGAATAATAAGTTATGTCCCAGTCTTCTAATGTGTCTAGATTGAATTCTAATTTTGCGAATTCTTGCAGCGCTTTCAATTCTTGTTCTGCCATACTTTTAGACCGCGAAGCTAAATCATTAAGAAAATCCAGCACTTCGTTTGTATCGTTAGCCATCTTTTTGGCAAGGGAATAATGCGCATAACTTGCATAGCCGAGCAGCAGTGCCTGTCGATGGCGTAAGGCTAGGATTTCATTCATGATCTTTGAATTGTCCCATTGCCTTTTTTTCGTATTAGAAATCGGCATCTTGTCCGAGGCGCGTGTGATATAAGAGACATACATCTCTTTGCGTAAAGCAGAATTGTCGGCGTATTTCATGACAGGCATATAGGAGGGGAGTTCCAGAGCAAATATCCAGCCTTTTTTGTTCTCACTGGCGGCTTTTTGTGCGGCCAGTGCCATGGCGGATTCAGGTATTCCACTTAGGTCATTTTTATCTGTCACATGCTTTGTCCAGGTTTGTGTTGCGTCCAACAGGTTTTCTTCAAATTTTGTTTGCAGCAAAGAGAGTTGTTGTTTTATTTTCTTAAATTCCTGTTGTTTATTATCGTCTAACTCGACACCAGAAAATTTGAATTCTCGCAATGCATTTTCTATTATTTTCTTTTGCGCATCGTCCAGCGAGGCATAGTCTTCGCTTTCTGAGACTGATTTATATGCCAGATACAAATCTTTGTTTTGTCCCATCTCTGTTGCATAGTCTGATAGCTTGGGTAAGCAAGTATTGTGGGCTTGTCGCAATTCATCATTGTCCGCAACAGAATGTAAATGACTTGCTTGTGACCAAGCACGATTTAATCGATCATTAAGATTCTCTATCGGCTGTAGTGTATTTTTCCAGCTCGTTGCTTGATTATTATTTAATAGAGATTGAATTTCAGCGCGACCGTCTTTTAATAACTGATCTATCGCTGGCTCTATATCTGCTGGAAGAATAGAAGAAAAAAGTGGTAAGCCATCAGTGTAAAGTAATGGATTGTTCATTAAATTAATATCATTAGGGACTAAAATAGTTAGGTAATTTTAAAGAATATCGTCATCAAGGAATGTCAGATTATAAAAAAATAGCGCCTATAAGTAAAAAATTTCTACGCCTTAAAGATTGCCATACAGAGAGCCTCGTATTGATCATCCATATTTGTAAATGCTCTTGCAATAAAACAATAATGATACAGTCAACCTTGCAGCTGTACTGTTCTTGCCCAAATCAACTTTAGCCATCAACATGACTATCAAGCTTCAAAAGCCATAAAAATCAGTAAGATAGAATATTTAATGCCTTTTCAATTAAAATGATTGATATTTATAATGAGAAAGATTATTATTTACATATTCCAAATTGGAATATGAGTTTGTGCACGAGCTGTATTATGACTCTGTATCGCCATGTATCGTTAGCAAACCTGCAATAAAACTAAAACATAGACTGGGAAGTTATCAATATGCAATGTTTAAGTATTTATGTTCAAAGTTAAGAAAATCTTTAAAACAAGCAATATATTAAAGACAAGCATGAGTGTTCTTATCTTATGCATTTCAACAATAGCTCAAAATAGTTTTGCCAAGCCACCCTCAGTTGAGGAAATGTGGGAAATCATACAACAACAACAAATATTGATAGACGAACTTAAGGCTGTGTTAGATGCTACGGATAAACGTGTCACCGCGAACAGGGAAAAAACTGTAGAAACTGCTAAAGAAATTGAGGCAGCAGCAGAAGCATTTGAAACTGCACGTACATCGGTAAGCGGTTCATCGTGGTTTAATAGAACCAGTGTGGGTGGCTATGGCGAACTACATTACAACAATCTACGTGATAACAACAACACAGTAGGCGGTGACGATGCCCTTGATAGGGTTGATTTTCACCGATTTATTTTATATTTCGGTCATGAATTCACTGACAACATCCGGTTTTCTTCAGAATTTGAACTAGAACATGCAGTGGCAGGCGAAGGCAGCTCCGGTAAGGTTGAGCTCGAACAAGCTTGGATTGAAATGGATATAAATGATCATCATCGCTTGCGAGCAGGCATTGATGTTTTACCTATCGGCATCACTGGCGTTATTCATGAACCAAGTACATTTTATGGTGTTGAAAGAAACAAAGTTGAAGCTGAGATTATTCCAGCAACGTGGTGGGAGGCAGGTGTTGGCCTAAGTGGAGAAATAATGCCAGGATGGAATTACGACCTTGTTGTTCACGGTGGCTTGGTAAGCCCAACGACTGGTTCTTCTACACTAAGACCAAGAAGCGGAAGAACAAAAGTAGCTGTAGCTGATAATCAGGACATTGCGTATACGGGTCGCATTCGATACACCGGTATGCCTGGTTTAGAAGTTGGTTTATCAGGGCAGTATCAGTCAGACATGACCGGCACAGCAGATGTTTTTGATGTTGATGCAACTTTATTTGAAGGCCATGTTGACTATAAACATGCGACTGGCTTTGCTTTGCGTGCGCTATATGCTAGATGGGATATTGATGTATCAACAGGTATTAACTTTGCTCAAGACAGTTTAGATGGCTGGTATATTGAGCCAGCATACCGCTTTGATGCTCTAGGCGGTATCCCTGGCGAATTGGGCGTATTTATACGTTACGCACAATGGGATGCGCGAGGTCAGGGGAATGTGCCGAATGGAACCTTTGTTGGATTTGATAGCTGGAACATTGGTATGAATTGGTGGCCACATACAAGTGTCGTATTCAAATTTGATTATCAAAATGAAAGCGGTAAAAGTAGCGCTGCCGCTATTAGAGATGGTATTAACCTTGGTCTTGGGTATGAATTCTAGTTCAAGTTAAATGCTTTGGTAAATTTAAGATAACATACATATCATGATTATAAAAAAATATTATATGCAGGTTCTTGTGATGTGTATGATGTTAAGCGTGACTTTTTGCATTAATGCAACGGGTAATTATCAAGCACCATCTGATTTTATTCAGGAAGTATTCTCTGGCGATGTTCCTAAGATTAGTAAGATCTGGATTAAAAAAGATCTAAAAAAAAGATACGTGAAATTATAGGGCACGATCTCAATATTTTAAGGATAAAATACTGGAAGCTAGATCAGCGAAGCGCATGGATACTTGAAGAGATTGGTAAGGAAAAATTAATTACCGCAGGTATAGTAGTCCGTGAGAATAAAATTGAAAGTGTAAAAGTTCTGTCATTTCGAGAAAGCAGAGGATGGGAGGTTCGCTATCCATTTTTCACCGATCAGTTTAGCGCAGCATCATTAAAAGAAAATAATATGCTTGATAGGCATATTGATGGGATATCAGGCGCCACACTTTCTGTAAATGCCATGAAAAAAATGGCTCGGCTTGCTTTATTATTGCATCAAGAAACTGAAGGCTCGGGAAAATAATTATTATGAATCATGCTCGGCAGTTATGGTGAAAATATAATGCGGAGATTCATTCATAAATGGCACAGAAGGCTCGGAATTACTAGTGCAGTTTTTGTTATATTATTGGTTATTACCGGTCTCCTCTTAAATCACACGGATAAACTAAATTTGCAAAATATTTTTGTTAAAAATGAGAAACTTCTTGCTTGGTATCATATTCGGCCTGAGAGTCATATAAAAGGTTTTAGGGCAGGCAAGCATTGGCTTACTCAAATCGACAGTCGTTTATATTTTGATAGGACGGAGCTTTTCAGACCTATTGGAAGATTATATGGTGTTGTAAGTATTAGCGATGGCTTTGTTGTTGCGCTTAGTGAAAGCTTGTTAATTCTGACTTCATCTGGCGAGATTATTGAAAGAATATCAGCAAAAGATGGTGTCCCTGTAAAGTTAAAAGCGATTGGTTTATCTGCACAGGAAGATGTAGTGATAGGTGCAGCGCATGGAAATTATCTAGTTGATATTGATGCGCTTAAATGGCAAGAAGATAATGAGATTTTCGTCAATTGGTCTGGTTCTGGAGAAGTACCAAAGGATTTATACGACGCGCTTTTGATACTTTATCGTGGCAAGGGTTTGCCTGCAGAAAGAATCATTCTGGACGTTCATAGCGGCAGGATATTGGGACAGGCTGGTGTATTACTGGTTGATTTTATGGCAGTATTATTCTTATTGCTGGCCATGAGTGGTGCTTGGATGTGGCTCAAATACAGATAAAACAGATGATCTCAAAGCCGTTATATGCGTACAATATCATTAGAATTATTTTTTAGAGGATAGAGGAAACTGAAATGGCTAACATAACTTTGCATGGAAATGACATAATCACCAATGGTAATTTACCAGCAGTTGGCGAACCCGCGCCCGCTTTTTCGCTGGTTAATAGTGAGCTTGTTGACGTTGGCCTAGAAAACTACAGTGGTAAAAAGAAATTGCTGAATATTGTGCCGAGCCTTGACACACCAACCTGCGCATTATCTACAAAAAATTTTAATGATTCTGCTGCAAGTAGAAAAGATACTGTTTTTTTGATGATTTCTGGAGATCTTCCCTTTGCTATGTCGCGTTTCTGTTCAGAAGCAGGCACTAAGAATGTTATACCACTTTCGATGATGCGCTCACGTAAATTTGCAAAAGACTATGGTGTGCTAATAGAAAATGGTCCATTAGCAGGGATTACTGCACGTGCTATTGTTGTCATAGATGAAGATGACAAGGTGATACATACAGAGCTAGTAAGCGAAATCGAAGATGAACCAAACTACAATGCTGCCTTAGCTTTATTGTAAGAATTAAACACAGCACTTCAAAGGGACGACACAATATCTTCACAAGGCACAGTTGGCCTTCAACGATTGTTCAAGGCAGTTGTTTTTTCAATGCAAGGTTTATCTTCTGCGTTTAAAAATGAAGCGTCATTTAGACAGGAAATTTATCTTTCCGCCACCCTTATCCCACTTAGCTTTTATCTCGGAGAAACTGGCATAGAAATCGCTCTACTTGTGAGCGTTATTCTTCTGGTGTTGGTTACTGAGTTGGTTAATTCAAGCATGGAAGCAGTTGTAGACAGATTTGGAGGAGAACAACATGATCTGTCAGGTCGGGCAAAAGATATTGCCTCAGCGGCAGTGTTGATGGCATTGTTTAATGCAGTGCTTGTATGGGGATGTGTCTTGTTTCTTTAGTACGTAGTCTTTTGATAGAAGTAATTCATTCTATCTCCGTCAATATATAATTATTTTCTCCAATTTAATACCGATTGATATATACCTTATAATGATTAACTGGAATGAGATTGAGACTGTGATGCTGGATATGGATGGCACTTTGCTCGATCTCCATTTTGATAATTATTTCTGGCAAGAATACCTGCCAAAATGCTGGGGCGAAGCAAACGGCATGGATATTGACACTGCGAAAGAAACATTGATTCCAAAATTTAAAGCCGTGGAAGGGACGCTGGCATGGTACTGCCTGGATTATTGGTCTAGTGAGCTGGGTTTGGATGTTTTCAGACTTAAATACGATGTTGCATATTTAATAAAAACAAGACCTCATGCAGAAGAATTATTATTCAAGTTGAATAAAATGGGTAAAGAAGTTGTACTGTTAACTAATGCACATGAAAAAATTCTTGATGTAAAACTTAAAAAAACAAGACTTAGAAAATATTTTGATCATATTATTTCAGCTCATACATTAGGCAGCCCAAAAGAACATAATGAATTTTGGGAATTGCTCGCAAATACTGTTCAATTCAACCAAGAGAAGTCTTTATTTATCGATGATAATCCAATGGTATTACTTGCTGCGCAAAGATATGGAGTTCGCCATTTATTGAGCATTGCCAAACCAGATAGTCATGTGTCGGCACGAACATCAACGGACTTTCCTCATATTGGTAATTTCAGGGAATTGTTTTCTGCTGAGTATATTAATGCTTAAAAGCAAGTGCAAAATCAAATACTTGATGCCCTTTATTTAAACCCCGCTTTTCAAACTTTGTCATGGGTCGCCATCGTGGGCGAGGTGAATACTGATTCTCGCCAGCCAGATTTATGATTTTTAATTCATTATCAATTAATTTAATGATCTGTTTTGCGTAATTTTCCCAGTCAGTCGCAATAAAAAGGCGACCATGATTTTTTAGAACAGTTTTCATTAAAGTCAAGAACGATGAATTTATTAAACGTCTTTTATGATGTTTTTTCTTTGGCCAAGGATCGGGGAAAAATATATAAACGCAATCAATGCTATTTTCAGGCAGTTGATATTTTAATATGTCGATAATGTCATGGGATATGATTCGAATATTTGAAAGTTTATTTTTTTCAATTTGTCGCATGAGGCTGCCGATACCAGGATGATGCACCTCTATAGCCAGATAGTCGTTTTCTTTGTGAGACTTTGCCATTTGCACGGTGGCATCTCCCATTCCGCTACCGATTTCTAATATTTTTGGCGCATGCCTTGTAAATATCTTATTAAGATTTAAAGGTATATTGCTAAAGTCAATACCGTGATTAAGCCATGATGTTGCAAGCGCATCTTTTTGTGCTGATGTCATGCGCCCGTTACGCAAAACAAAACTACGTATTGGCGGGCGTTGGTTTGAATCTGGTGACATTACAGCGTAGTGTTACGAATAGCGGGACTAGTTGATGAGTCAGAAAAATGTATCGTCAATGGGAGATGATGCGCTAGCATATGCGCGGCGCGGCATACGACCTGCGAGGAATGCTTCACGACCGGACGCAATTCCTTTTTTCATCGCGCTTGCCATCAAGACAGGGTTTTTGGCTTCGGCAACAGCCGTGTTCATTAAAACGCCGTCGCAACCCAGCTCCATGGCAATCGCAGCATCAGAAGCTGTGCCAACACCAGCATCTACGATAATTGGTATAGACGCATTTTCTATTATTATTTTTATATTGTACGGATTTCTAATACCAAGGCCTGATCCGATAGGCGCAGCCAGCGGCATGACGGCAACGCAGCCCATTTCCTCAAATCGTTTGGCCATAATAGGATCGTCATTGGTGTAAACCATGACGTCAAAATCCTTTTTTATAAGTGTTTCTGCAGCAATGATCGTTGCTGGAATATCAGGGAAAAGTGTTTTTTCATTTCCAAGCACTTCAAGTTTAACGAGTTGATGGCCGTCAAGTAATTCGCGAGCAAGCAAGCAAGTTCGTATGGCCGAGTCAGCGTCGTAGCAGCCAGCTGTATTTGGCAAGATGGTATATTTATCCGGACAGATGACGTCTAATAAATTTGGTTCACCTAGGGTTTGACCAATATTGCTTCTACGGATAGCAACAGTAATAATTTGTGATTCGCTTGCTTCAATGACAAGTCGAGTTTCATCCATATCCTTATATTTACCCGTGCCGAGTAGTAACCGTGATGTATATGCCTGCCCAGCGATGACTATTGGATCGTCAGGGCTTTTTTTGTCAACCGACATTAGCCACCACCGATTGCTTCAACAATTTCTATAGTGTCACCTGACTCTATTTCGTAAGTGGAAAATAAACTACGAGGGATGATTTGCTGATTGACTTCTACGGCAAGGTGGCCTGAAATTGTCAGCAGGGAAAGTAGCTGGACAATATTCATCTGCTCATCAAGTACAATTGATTTACTGTTGAGGGTTATTTGCATGATGACTAATAGCGATTGATACAGTGCCTATACAGAGAAAAATAAAATTCAAATATCTATAACCATACCTTCCTTAGCAAGATGGCAGATAAGTGCAGCACCTTTTTCTTTGATGATTTCATTTGAATGTTTGAGTATTGTTTCCATAGCAGCATCATCATAATTTGGATCATAATGAAATAGGTAAAGTTCTTTAACATTGGCATCAATTGCCATATTGACTGTATCAATGTAGCAGGAATGTCCCCATCCGCGTTTTTTATCATAATCACTAGGTGTGTATTGAGCATCATGGATAAGGATGTCTGCATCCTGAATAAGGCTTAATTCCGATTGATGTTCCTCATGAGTCATTTCTTTCAATAGCTCAAGTTCTTCTTTGTTAAATTCATCAGCTCTATGTTTGATCGATTTTTCAATAAACATGCATTCATTATCAGATGCGTAGATAATAGTTTTGTCATTGACTTCAATTCTGTATCCATAAGTAATGCCTGGGTGATGTACATTTGAGAAATGAATTTTCATAGGCCCATGTTGGAGACCATTATTTTTTGGCATGAGATAATTTGTTTTTGCCAGCCAAGTTTCTACGCTAACAGGAGAATGAGGTGCGTGCATTTGTGCAGAGACATATTTTTCTATCGACTTAGGACTGTCACCAGGCCCAAAAAAATTGATTTCCCAGTCAGCCATGAAGGCAGGCACGAAAAAAGGCAGACCGCAGATATGATCCCAGTGGTAATGCGTCAGTATTATAAGCATTTCTCGGATTTTATCCTGCTGCATCAATTTGTTGCCGAGCGGGATGATGCCAGTTCCGGCATCACAAACCAGCAGGTGATCGCCAGACCTTATCTCCACACAGGAAGTATTTCCGCCGACACCAACATGGGTAGCAAAAGGCGCCGCGTAAGACCCGCGAACACCCCAGAATTGGAGTTGTGTTTTACTCATTAAATAATGTTGTTTTTTAGGTTTTCTAGGTTTTTGAGGTCGCTTGGGTGTATTTTACTACAATATCCGCAATTGTCTGCATTGGTATGGGTTTTGGGATAAACTCTAACGCGCCAAGCTGTTTAGCGATGGCTCGATCCTGTTCATAATCTTTTGAGCTTATGATGATTACCTGAGTTTTTTGATGTTTTGGCAGTCCTCTTAAGTCTTTTAGCAAGGACAAACCATCTTTGTTAGGCAGTATGATGTTGAGAATAATGAGATCCGGTGCATTTGACTCCAGATATGGCCACGCATCTTCCGCAGAAGCAAACACAGTTAAATCAATATCCAGATTTTCTGTGCTTTTTTTAAGCAATTTCATCATTGATGGATTATCGTCTATGCAAACGACAATCGGCCTAACCTTTCCCATAAATTTAAAATCCTTCCCTCAACCCTATTGCCGAACCTATTCCGTCTTGTGATTTAGTTTTAATGAATATTTAGCCGTAAGGTTATATTGCCAATATGCTAAAAAATCATCACCATAAAATGCAGGTTTTATTTAATATTATAACGAATATTACACCAATATTATGAAGAGAGTACATTTGTGCCAGATGATTTTTTAGATGCTTGAAGTTAGATTTATTCTAATTTCTCCAGCAGGCGTATTTCAATGGTAGAACCTTAGCTTCCCAATAGCCACTGCCGGCAGAGGAATGGTTGCGGTCTACCGACTCCAAAATCGATTGTCACTAAATTCCGTCGGTCGATATCATTCGATGAATCGTTTGGATTGTATATTCCCATTGGTCATCCGAATTGAGGATTGATCGGCTAACTAAATACTCGGTCTCATCTCATTGATTGATTTTGCATACAATTCATACATACGATCCTTCATAAATCTGTTTTTCTTTGGTTCTTTTAGTTTATTGTAGAAGTCAATATTTTCATCTACCAAATCTGTCAAAAATTTTTCAAAGGTACGGTTGAACTTATCCTTCTTGTTGGAATCTGTATTATCCCCCTCCATCACCATTCTAAGTTCTATATCCTTGTCAATCTGTTCTTTGATCTTCTCAATTCTCACTCTATCTTCATCAGAGAAATCTCCATCAAATGCGTTATTGAGTTTCTGGATGATCTCTGAGAGTAGGTCAACGGGTTCTTCATCATCATTGTAAGATACACCATCCTCACTTATTCCTTGTAATTCACCCTCTTCATCTTCCAGTTCAATCTTAGCGGAGTACTTCTTCTCAATCTTGAAGTATTCCAAGTCAACGGTTGAAAGGATTTCAGGTTGATCTGTGGGAGGTCTTCTTGGAAGTTTCTTGTTGAGTCCACGAAGGAAGATGTAGAGTTTCTCTAATCCGATGTCTTTGAATGTGATGATCTGTGAAATATATCCATAGAGTCTAATGAAACTCTGTATATGACTGCGGAAGTTCTCCTGTTCTTCTTCCAGTTCATTCCACCCCTCAACAACGGTATCCAGAATCCCTTGTAATTCCTCCATCGGAATATCTTCACGGTAGAAGGTATCCACATAGAGGTTGACGGTTTCTTCTTGGAACAAGTTGTACTGTTTTATCTCCTGTTCAATCTGATAGAGTCGGTTGGGGTCAGTCTCTTCTGTTAAAACAGAACCTTTGAAGTAAGGTTGGAAGGACTCACCAACTTCATCAGGGTCATTCACAAAATCCAATACGAAGGTATCGGTCTTTCCTGACATTGTTCTGTTCAGTCTTGAGAGGGTCTGAACACACTGTAATCCACCCATCTTCTTGTCTACATACATTGTGTGTAACATCGGTTCATCAAACCCTGTCTGGAATTTGTTGTTTACAATCAGGATTCTGAACTTGGGGTCTTTTAAGTTTTCTTCTGTTTGACCCTCTGGGAATCCATTCATTGAAGACTCTGTATATTCCTGATGACTATCTTCGTCATATACCTTCCCAGAAAACCCTACCAGTGAACGAAAAGGAAGTCCCCTCTCCTTCATCTGTTTATCAAACTCCAATTTGTACTTCACACAATGAAGTCTTGAACGAGTCACCAACATCCCACGACTCTTTCCACTAATCTTGTTTTGAGTATGGTTGATGAAGTGTTCCAAGATTATCTTGGATTTTTCTCTAATAGAATGTGGATGTAAGTCTACCCATCTCATCAACATTGACTTCACACGACTCTTCGGAAGTTCGTGATCTTCCTCTATGACCTTGTTGAGTTTGAAATATCGTTTATAGGTGGTGTAGTTCTGGAGGACATCCAGAGTGAACCCTTCAGACAAACTCTGTTTCATTGAGTAGAGATCGAAAGGTTGTAATCCCTTGTCTGTCTTAGTACCAAAGATCTCAAGGGTCTTGTTCTTAGGAGTTCCACTGAATCCAAAGTATGAAATATTGGGTTGTTTCCCGCTTGACTTGATCTCATCTAATATCAATTTATCTACTTCTGTCAGATCTCCACTTCCTTCACCTTCTTGAAATTCATCTAATGAAGTGTCTGACAAAGATCTCTTCAAGTGTTTGGAGGATTCACCACTTTGAGAAGAATGAACCTCATCAATTATTACTCCGAATTTCTTATTCTTCATTTTGGGAATTTGATCAGAAATGAAAGGAAACATTTGGATGGTGGTAATGATGATTGGCTTTCCAGACTCAAGTAACTCCTTCAACTGTTGAGCTGTTTCATCAACTGGATTCACCACTCCCTTAGTCTGTTCCAGTTGTTTGATGGTATTACTGATCTGTTTATCCAGAACCCTTCTGTCTGTCACCACTATCACAGAGTTAAAGATTCGATTGGTGTCTGTTGGTGATTGATAGAGTGAAGAGAGAAGATGACTCAACCAACCAATAGAGAGAGATTTACCAGAACCTGTGGTGTGTTGAATGAGATAGTTTTGTCCTGATCCCTTCTGAACCACATCTCTTTTCAGTTTTCGGATGACATTGAGTTGATGGAAACGAGGGAAGATCAACACCTCACTCTTTTTGTCTACAACCTTTTTTTTCTGAGGATCGTAAACCTTATCGGTTTCGGTTCGGATATGGACAAAGTTCTCAATCAGATCTAATACGAAGTTGGGTTGTAGGATGTCATCCCATAGATAATGAGTTTTGTGTCCTTTTGGGTTGACTGGATTCTCAATATCTTTGTTGAAGGGGAGGAACCTTGTCTTGGAACCACTCAATCGGGTGGTCATTGAGACTTTTTCATTTCCTACTGAGAAATAGACCAGATTCCTTTTGAATTTGAAAAGGGGTTCCTTTGGGTCACGATCAAACTTCCATTGTTTGATTCCATCGTTGTGATTCTGACCAGTGAGAGAGTTCTTCAATTCCAACAACATAATAGGAATCCCATTGATGAAGATTCCCATATCAATAGAATTCTCATTGTGTTTGGAATACTTCAGCTGTCTAACCGTGATCAGTTTGTTCTTCTTGTAGAGTTCTTGATGGTCAGGGTTCAAACCTGATTTGGGTTGGAAATAGACCAGATGAAAAGTACATCCTCTATCCTTGACACCCTTTCTAAGTACATCAATCACCCCACGAGATTCGATTTCGGAGGATATTCGTTTGGTCAGTTTTGATTCTGTTTCTAAACCGTATTGGAGTTCTAGCTTCTCAAATATTTTGGATTGAGTCTCTTTAATGAATTCGATCAGTTTGGAGGGAATCAGACAGAGGGTTTTGTCGTATTTGGTGGGCGGTACAATGTGGTATTCACTGTTTGTGAGTTGTTCCTCAATGTGTTCCTCAAAATCTTGTTCTGTGTAGTTGGTTGGACTCATACCACCACCTCACCTTGTCTGCCGACAGGCAGGTCACGGACATCCACCTTTCCAGTTACCACTTCCGAGATCAGAGACTGACGGTATTCTTTGAGGAGATCGATTCGTTGGGTTTCCTTTTCAATGGTGGAGTCAATCTTGGTGGTTTCTTTGTCGAGGTAGTCTACGATTTGTTGTTGTTCTTGGATGGTTGGTTCTGGGAAATACATATTTTCAATTCTGTTTTCCAAGTCCAAACTTTAGTAAATCACATCTGAATTTTGTTGAATTACTTTCCTTTTCTACTGACTGAATAAACCTGAAGAATGATATACCACCCACAACATTTCTTGGATACAATTCATCATTTGTTTAGATGATAACCACATACGTACATCAATTTCAAATCATTCAGTTACAATAGTATCTTTCCTATATCATCTTGGGATTCAGAATCCTTTGTGATACATCAAACTTCATTGTTTCGAACTTCTCAACTTATCAAATATCATGTCTGGTTGAAATCTTCCATTTCTTTGAGTTAAGATCCGAACACCTTATGAATTCATAGTAGACATCAGATAGTTACATAGACGAACCAAATGTACCTCTTCTGGATAGAGTCTTTTGACATTACTTGGTAAGATACTAAATATTTATTTTTGTACTACCCACCCACTCGGAATCTCCCCAATCCACTCAACACCACTGTCTTTCATCTTTACATCAGGATTGAGTCCCTTGGTGACCACCTGATTGATCAGAGAGGTTCGTTGTTCTTTCAGTAGTTCAATCTTCTGTTGGGTCTTCTCAATCAGAGAGTCAATCTGTTGGGTCTTGTGGTCAAGGTAGTTGGAGATTTGTTGTTGTTCTTGGAGAGGTGGAATTACTACATTTATATTTCTGAATCATTCCTACCAATAATGGTGTCGTGTAGTACCTTTCCCTTGTCTAGAAAACTCATTTGAAACGATGTAATTATTAAAAAGAAACTTTCTAAAAGAATTTATATATTTCACTGTAAATTGGTATCTCACCAAATGATAAAAAATACCGTGTTGGGTAGTTCTTCATCTATCAATGAAGATAACCCTAAATCAACTTCGGTTTCAGAACTTGGAAGAAACAATAAGTCACCTTTTTTTATTTGATGTTCTAAAACCTTTGTTGAAGGACAACTAACTGTCATATAATTCCTTGAACTATCTAATAAATGTAAACCATTTCCATAAACATCCATATAGTTCACCATATTTACAATGGTTCTCTTCTATTGTTTTCTTTGTCAATCCCACTTGATGAATAAACACCCATCATTCCAAGTCGATTTATCTTCCACCCACTCGGAATCTCCCCAACCCACTCAACCCCACTGTCTTTGTATGAAGGATAGGGATTCATACCAATATCTCCTTCATCAACCCTTCTGTCTCTTTATCCAATCTCAAGAGATCCTGACTGATCTCTTCTAGTGATCTAAGAGGTTTATACTGATAAAAATACTTGGTGAAGTTGATCTCATATCCCACTTTATCCTTGGATCTATCCATCCAAGAACCCGCCTGCCACCGTTCCATTGATTTCAGCTTGCCTTCTTCATAGTGTTTTTTAAGCCATTCTCTTCCTTTGCCTGTCTTTAAGTAGTGTTCTCGTTTAACCGCCTTTTCCCTAGTATCAAAAACTTCCCAATGGATCAGTTTTATAGGTAAATTTTGAGATGTCCAGCTTACGTGTCCTTTGTGATGTTCTTCTAGTCTTCTATGTATATCCTTCGTTTGCCCTTTATAAAAAGAGCCATCACTGCATTTAAGAACATAGGTACAATATTCATCCGAATTAGGCAATGGGGCGGGCAGGTCAGGAAGATGTGGTTTTACCTCTCTTTGAAAGTACTCCTCAATATCCTCACTGAGAGGAATTCGTTCATAGTCTCTTTTCTTGGTGTCTGGTTTGGGATTCCCTTGTCTGTCGGTTACGACCTTTCCATTTTCAACCTTGGGTTGTTCAATGGTGACCTTGGTGTATCCAAAAAACTCATTAGGGTAAATCTTACAGAATTCATCCTCCTCAAAGTTCAGGTAATGTTGAACAATCTTATTCTCGACCCTCATCAGAGATCTCTTTTCCTCTTGTTTCCTAATGATTTTCTTCAATAAGTTTGAAGAACGAAGAACCATCAATCAGTTGAACCTTTCCTTGTCGTTTACCTGATTTTTTGTTGGAGACGATCCAGATGTATGTAGAGATCCCTGTGTTGAAAAACAACCGATCAGGTAGGGAGACAATACACTCCAACCAGTCATTCTCTATGATCCATTTCCGAATCTCTGATTCACCACTTCCACTATCCCCTGTAAAAAGAGGAGAACCATTGAAGACAATCCCAATTCGACTACCCTTGTCCTCCATCTTGGAGATCATATGTTGAAGGAATAACAGAGAACCGTCTGGAGTTCTTGGAGTCCCAACTGAAAATCGTCCTTGTGGGTTCTCACTCTCATTCTGAACAAAATCTTTTTCAGATTTCCAACTCACCCCAAACGGTGGATTGGTCACCATATAGTCAAACCGTTCCCCCTGAAATCGATCTTCTGAAAGTGAAGAACCTTGTTTAATATTCTCAGGGTTCTCTCCTGTAATCATCATATCTGACTTACAGATTGAGAAGGTTTGTGGATTGAGTTCCTGTCCCAATAAACGAAAGTCTACTTTGTTATTGATGTTGTCTCGAACCCATTCTTTACCAATGGTCAACATTCCACCAGTTCCACAACAAGGATCAAAAATACTCCTGACCTTTCCTTGTCCTTGTAAATCATCTTCATCCTCAGAGAAGACCATTGAAACCAATAGACGAACCACATCACGAGGGGTGTAGTGTTCTCCACTGGTTTCATTGGACATCTCAGAGAACTTCCTCAACAGTTCCTCAAAAATCTGTCCCATCTGGTGGTTGGAAACACGATTCGGGTGTAGATCAATCTCACTAAACTTTTCAACAAACTGGAAAAGTCGATTACTTTTATTCAACTTCTCAACAGGTCTCTCCAACTGGAAATTTTCTATGACCTTCACCACATTTTCACTGTATCCTCCAAGATAGTTCTGGAAGTTCATCTGAACATTGGATGGATCTTGTCTTAGTCGGTTGAGATCATATTTGGAGTGGTTGAAGAAGGTGGTGTGAATCTCATTGAGGATGATGGGTGTGGGATCTTCCACCTTGGGTTGATACTCCTTGTAGAGATCAATCACGGTGTCTTTGTGTTTTTCCAATACACAATCCAATCTTCTCAAGACGGTGAAAGGAAGAATGATATCACCGTATTCGTGGGGTTTGAAGAGTCCACGAAGAACATCGTCACAGACATTCCAGATGAAGGATGAGATTTCACTATGGTTTGCAGGCAATCCCTTACTCCTAGTCTCATTGACGTTATTTTCGTATATGGTATATGATAAGCAATCAGGTAGAAAGTAATCTACTCAGCCGGTCAGATGCTTAGGCTGCATCCGTCAATCTAGTGAGATTTGATGGTATTCACCATTAGATATTCATAAGAACTCAGTCCGATACCTAGAGCTCCTGCGAGTATGGAGGGTGTCTATCATTTTAATTGCAGATACTGATATTTTCGATTTACACTTAGGCAGGCGGTTTAATTTTAACCGTTTATTTACTACTTAAGCCGCAAAAGTAAATAATCAAGATTATTCTTAGCAAGCTGTTGGCGCATCATTGAGAGTTTGTCTGATTCAACGTAAGGGCCGACCCTTACTCGGTATCTTATATCTTTACCGTTAATGACGACACGTTGTATCTCAGCAGAGATACTCATGGATGTAAGTTTTGTCTTTACTTTATTGGCGGCATCATATTGTTTGAAAGAACCAATTTGCAAGATGTAGACTTCAGTTTTCTCATTGTCTGATTTAGCTTGTTTCCCAATATCTTTGTTTTCTTCGGTCTCCCACTCAGATACGTTAACTTCTACATTGGGGAGGATTTCATAGAAATCAAACGAGGGTGAGGGAATGTTGTTGGGTATATTTAAAGCTGGTTCAGGATTTTTTATGATAATTTCAGGTTGCATTGTTCCTGTTGGCTGTTCTAGTTTATGCGGATAGAAATAGACAGCAATCGCAACACACAGCCCGACCGCCAGACCAGCAAAGAAATATTTTAGTTTATTGCCGTTATCAGACCTGATTTTTTTATCTTGACCGATATTTTTATAATCTTTAGGCATGGTTACATTTTTTCTGGCGTAGATACACCCAGTATCCCAAGTCCGTTGTAGATAACCTGCTTGCTGGCACTGATAAGATTAAGACGTGCATTTCTTAAATCATCAGAATCAACAATAAATTGACATGAGTTATAGTAACTGTGGAACTCGTTTGCTAGATCTATTAAGTAATAAGCAACTTGATGAGGCTCATATTCTGTCGCGGCAGAATGTATAATTTCCGGATAACGGGATAAGGTCGTGATTAATTTCTCTTCGGCTTCTTCGGTTAGGGTATGCAGGCTTTTTTGTCCTGCCTCGGCATCATACGTGAGTCCTTTTTCCTTTATTTGTCTTAGTACGCTGCATATCCTAGCGTGTGCATACTGGATATAATAAACAGGATTTTTATTGGACTTTGATTTTGCCAGATCCAAATCAAATTCAAGATGTTGATCACTTCTGCGCATGATATAGAAAAACCGCGTGGCATCATTTCCTATTTCATCGCGTAATTCTTTTAAAGTAACGAACTGTCCTGCCCGGGTAGACATAGGTAATTTTTTAGCGTCCCGATATAGCGTTGCAAATTGAACCAATAATATCTTAAGGGCATCAGGATTTTTATTAAGCGCAGAAAGTGCTGCCTTTATTCTGGCAATATATCCATGATGATCTGCGCCCCAGATATTAATGACCTTGTCATAGCCTCGTGAGAATTTTTCCATGTGATAAGCAATATCTGATGCAAAATAAGTTGCTTGTCCATTTTCACGGACGATCACTCGATTTTTTTCGTCCCCAAATTCGGTTGAGCGAAACCAAAGCGCACCTTTTTCTTTATAAACAAAAGCACTGTCCTTGAGTTTATTAATATATTTTTGTACTTGATTGTTATTTGACAATGAACGCTCAGAGAACCAACGGTCAAAGGCAACGCCAAAATCAGCCAGATCTTCACGTATCTCACTAAGTATTTCATTTAAGCCAAAATCTAGGATGCTTTGATAATTTTCATCAGCAAGTGTCGTTTTAGCAAAGGCAATTAATTGGTCTATGTATATTTCTGAATCATCATGTGTTTTTTCAATGCTCATGTCAGACATGAAAGATAGTTGTTTGACGCTAAAGAGTTTATCTGCGATGTCGCGAATGTAATTTCCTTGGTAAGCATTTTCAGGAAAATCAATTTTTATTCCACATCGCTCAAGATAGCGGAGCCAGATACTGATAGTCAGGATATCCATTTGCCGTCCGGCATCGTTGACGTAATACTCTTTATCTACCTTATAACCAATAGCTTTAAGTAAATCAGAAACTGCAGCACCATAAGCAGCCCCACGTCCGTGACCCACATGTAAAGGCCCTGTGGGGTTGACCGAAACGAATTCAAGCAATATCGATTTCCCAGACCCAAACTCTGAATGACCATAGGTTTCAGCTGTTTGCAGGATGTTAGTAATGATATTGAGACGAGACTGCTGTTTGAGGAAAAAATTAATGAATCCTAGTTTGGCAATTTCGATACGTTCGATAATTTCCGATTCAGGTAGATTTTCAAGTAATAAAGCAGCCAATTGCTTGGGGTTTGTCTTCGCTTGTTTGGCAAGTACCATGGCGATATTGCAGGCGTAATCACCATGCGATTTATTACGAGTTCTTTCTATTTGTATCTCATCAATGATAGAGAATGAAATATCCATCTTTTCTTGAACGATTGAAATAGCCTCCATGAGGAGTTTTTGTAATTCTTGCTTCAATCGTTTGCTCCTTGATGTTTAAAGCTATGCAAAGTTGTGCATTGTAGCGCGAGGGCTTTGCCAGCAGAAGATGGTTGTTTGCTTATCAGATGGATTTTTGATTTGTCTATTTGACAACGGTCAGACCAAGATTGTGCCATTTTTAACCCAGTGAGGCGTGCGTGAATCAATAACAAGGATGGTTTGATCGCCATCGCTTGAACGTTTCAGGTAATCTAACATTACATTTTGATTGCGCATGATAGTGATTTTCTGACCATTATGGATAATTCCTACAGAGGCAAGGTCTTTAATTATCGCCGTTTCATAAGCTACTCCATATAGAGGGTAGAAAGTTGCCGCTATGGACGCTAGCAATACAGGGTAAAGCTTGTTATACATATCTAATGTTCCTTCATGCCTAAAATTTTCTAACTCTTAACACGCTTTGATGCAATGTATTCATTTGAGTTTAGCCTCTCACGGGTTATAGCAGTAAGCCTGACTAATCAATGTTCAAAGTTTAATATTCTTAAGTCAACATAAAATTCCCTACGCTTAAATCATGTCCTGCGGATCAACATCCACAGACCATCGTACTTTACGTGCCTCAGGAAGTTGATCAAGGCTCTCTGTGTCAGATCCTTCTATCCAAGGACTTATAAAATTTTTTATGGTCTGTCTGTCTTCGGCCTGAATCATTAGGTGCAGCCGATAACGCCCTGCTCGTTTTTCCATGGGAGCTGAAATTGGGCCGTAAATTTCCAGCTTTCCTTGGCTTAGAATTTGTAATCTTGTTTTGGCAATATTCAGAAATTTCATAGCATCTTGTTGTCGGTTTGATTCCGCACGTACCAATACCTGAAATGAAAATGGCGGTAGCTGTGTCTGTTGTCGTTCTTCAAGTAGTAACTGCGTAAATTGTGCATAATCATGTAGTGCTAATTTATTGAGTAATGGGTGTTCAGGATAATGGGTTTGGACAATCACAGTCCCCAGAGAATCTCCGCGACCTGCACGTCCACTGACCTGCATCAAAAGTTGCGCCATACGCTCGCTCGCTCGATAATCGACACTGAAAAGAGCATTATCAATATCAATAATTCCAACCAGCGTAAGCTTGGGGAAGTGATGACCTTTGGCCAGCATTTGTGTGCCTATAAGAATATCTGCATTACCCGCATGGATATCATCCAGCATTTTTTTCATGGATCCTTTACGTCGAGTGCTGTCTCGATCGATTCTTAATATTTTCGCTTCAGGAAATAGTTCTGCCAATGTTTCTGCTAATCGTTCTGTACCGTGGCCAATTTCTATAATTTTGTCCCCTGAACAATTAGGGCATGTATCTGGTAAGGGTTGATTGTATTCACAATGATGGCAATACAATCGATTTTTGTGTTTATGAAATGTTATGTAAATATTACAACGAGGGCACTGTGAGATAAAACCACAGTCATGACACATGATAACTGGCGCGTAGCCACGACGATTAAGAAATAATAATGTTTGTTGTTTATTATGCAGGCATTGTTTGATATTTTTCAATAAATACTGCGCAATTGCCCCGTGCATTTTTTCATTTCTGATATTATGGAGCTGGATATAAGGTAGCTTTGCATTGTTAACTCGTTTAGATAACAAGAGTTCCTGGTAGCGCCCATCTCTGGTATTTTTCATTGACTCCATAGAAGGTGTTGCTGACCCAAGAACTACAGGAATTTTTTCTCTTTGTCCGCGTATCAGAGCAATATCCCTTGCTGAATAACGTAAGCCATCCTGCTGTTTGTAGGAAAGGTCATGTTCTTCGTCAATAATAATCATTCCCAATTTTGGCATCGGTGTCCAAATGGCAGAGCGTGTTCCGAGGACGACAGATGTTATTCCATCGCGTGCTTTTAGCCAGGCAGTTAATCGCTCACCTTCGGATAAGCCAGAGTGTAGAGCAACGATATTATCTCCAAATCTCTCTTTGAAGCACTCAATGAATTGAGGTGTGAGCCCGATTTCAGGAGTCAAAATAAGCACCTGTTTGTCTGCCTCTAATATATGTCGAATAAGTCGCAAATAGATTTCAGTTTTACCACTACCGGTAATACCATTGAGAAGGAAGGCATGGTAAGTGTTCGAGGAAATAATAATTTTATCTATTGCATTTTTCTGTTCTTTGTTTAGTTTTAGAATCCATGCATTATCATTTTTATAAGGAGTTGCCTCGTTGGGTTTTTTTATTGTTGCTTCTATTTTTTTAATTAATTTTTTTTCTAATAGTTCGTTAAGTGGATTTTGTGTATGTTTAAATTCATTTTTTATGTGTGCATGTGATACGCCATTTTTATGTTTTTTTATGAATTGAAATATCTTCAATTGTTTTTTTGCACGAGAAAGTTTATCTGGATTTGATGCTCCCTCATAAATTTTTCCACGAGCAGTTAGACACCAGATGATCTCCTGCTTAATTTTTGCAGCTTTGCCTTTGCGTAATGAAGAGGGGATGGACGTAAATACTGTGCTGCCGATGGGGTAACAATAATAATGGCTGGCCCATTCTATAAGTTTGAGATGCTGCGCTGGGAATAGCGGTGTTTCATCTAATAGCATCAGAGCTTTTTTCAGTTTATGTTTTGGTACCTGAGTTGTGTCTGCCAAGGAAATAATGATACCAATACGAACACTGCTTTTGCCAAACGGAACCTGTAGTCTTTGTCCTGGGGCAAAATAGCAGGCGGGTTGATTATCAGGGAGAAGATAGTCAAATAGGCTACGCAGGGGGGAGTTAAGTGCAACGCGAAGAATAAACATAATGATTGATCATTACCCATGCGTAACAAAAAGTGTAGTAATAACTTATCTGCTTGCCTGTCTCAAGATTACATCTTTTTGACATTGATGTGCATTTATGTAGGCTTTTCGTCAATAAAGATGAAAAACATTCGGTTTCGATATTGGCATACCAAGCTTTTTTCTTAAAACCTGACTGGCAGACAACCTTATATTGCACTAACTTGCAATTTTAAAAAAGGTCGATAATTTCTGAATTTTCTGAATCTCTGTCAAATGCTGGCGGCTGAGTTTCATTATCTGAGTCTGTTGGTGCATATTCTGTGCGGAAGATTTCAAACATGACATCAGGGTCATTAGGGTGTGCCAATTTGCCTGTTATCTTATTAATACGGGCACGAACAAGTCCTGATGGTTCAGGTAAGATATGTTCGGGTGTCCCTTCCAATACGGTCTTCATATACTTAAGCCAGATAGGTAATGCAGTACGCCCTCCAGTTTCCTTGTTGCCGAGTGGTCGAAAATTATCGAAGCCTACCCACGCCACACCAACAGTGTCCGCATTATATCCAAAAAACCAAGCATCTCTTTGATCATTAGTTGTGCCTGTCTTACCTGACATGTCTTGGCGTTTTAGTGCTAAAGCTTTACGGCCAGTACCGTGCTTGATTACATCTCGGGTGATCGAATTCATGATCCATATATTGCGTTCATCAACAATGTGTTTTGCATAGATTAATTTTTTTGCAGCTTGAACTGGATATTGTTCAGATTGAAATTCTTCTTCCAGAGAATTGTTGCTTGATAATTCATTGACAGGATAATTCTCTTGTTCAATACATGTTTGGCACACAGATACAGGTTCGGCTTGATAGAGAATTTCACCATCGTTTGTTGCTATGGTCTCAATGAGGTAGGGTTCAACTTTATAACCGCCATTGGCGAAAATGCAATATGCACTTGCCATTTGCCAAGGAGATAAAGTTGCACTGCCGAGTGCAAGCGATAAATTTTTTGGCAATTCATTGATGTTGAAACCAAATTTTTTGATGTGTTCTAAGGCAAAAGGGATACCAATATTGTGTAGCAATCTGATCGACACCAAATTACGAGAATGTATAAGTGCTTCGCGTAGTCTGGTGGGGCCATAACTTTTATGACTGTAATTTTCTGGTCGCCAAACATCTTCAGTGCCAGGGGTTTCAAATACGACTGGCGCATCATTAATAAGTGTTGCAGCAGTATTGCCTGCAGCAAGAGCCGCTGAATAAATGAAAGGCTTAAATCCTGAGCCTGGTTGTCTGAAGGCTTGAGTGACACGGTTAAATTTACTGCGGCGGTAGTCAAACCCTCCAGTCAGAGCCAAAGTTGAGCCATCGTTTGGATTCATTGCAACGAAGCTACCTTCTATTTCAGGGATCTGCGTAAGCTTCCAGTTATTTTCACTGTCTTCAGTGAGCCTTATGACATCACCTATTTTAAGAAACTCAGATGCAGATTTTGGTTTTACACCTCTTCGATTTTCATTCTGGTAAGCGTGAGCCCATGACAGTCCAGACCATTCAACATCAATCAAGCCGATTCCTGATAAATAACCGGTGATAGATTCTTCATTGACCTGTACGATGAGAGCTGGATACAGGCTGCCGATTATAGGAAAACTTTCGAGCAGGCGCTGCCATTCCATTTCACTATCGCTTGTCTGCAAATCATAATGATGTTCAGAACCACGATAGCCGTGGAACTCGTCATATTTGGATAATGTTTTTCGCAGTGCATGGTTAGCTGCAGCTTGGTTCTTGTCCTTGATAGTTGTGGTCACTACTAAGCCATTTGTGTAAGCACTGTTACCATATTGTTCAAGCAATTGTTTCCTTACCATTTCAGCAACATAGGGTGCCTCTGTTTCTATAAAGAGATTATGCAGGCTTGCAGTGATGGGAGAGTTAACCGCTGTTTGATAATCTGTTTCTGTAAGAAAATTCTCCTCAAGCATACGTTGTAAAACGTAATCTCGTCTGATTTTTGCTCGAGCAGAGTTGCTTACCGGGTTTGTTGATGAAGGTGCTTTTGGCAAGGATGCAAGCATAGCTATTTGAGCCAAATTAAGTTCATCTATGCCGACACCGTAATATACTTGTGAGGCAGCGGCAATGCCATAGGAGCGATGGCCTAGATAAATCTTGTTCAGATACAATTCTAATATTTTGTCTTTAGATAATTCCCGTTCAATTTTAAGTGCTAGAAAAATTTCATTTAGTTTCCTCAGGTAAGTTCTTTCACGACTAAGAAAAAAATTCCTAGCAACCTGCATGGTAATTGTACTTCCACCTTGCGTTTTCCTGCCTGTTCTAATTAGATGTACAGCTGCACGCGCGATGCCTTGCCAGTCAACCCCATAATGTTGGTAAAAGCGATCATCTTCTGCGGCGAGAAAGGCATGTATGATTGTAGTAGGTACCTCATCTATTGAGACAGGCCGCCGTCTTTTTTCACCAAACTCTGCAATGAGCGAGTCATCTTGACTATAAATCCGCAATGGAACCTGAAATTTTATATCTTGTAATTTACCTATATCAGGCAATTGAGATAGGAAATACCAAGACAATCCGACAATAAATATTAGTCCAAATATAAAAAAAGAAAAGATTAGATTGAGCACAAATCGCAACATATTGTGTAGTCCAACTTAAAATCGCCGTGTATATATGGTTTTTCGGATTAAAAAACAATTGATTAAAAAACAATTTTAAAGTAAATACTTTGGTTAATGTAAAAACTATTTGTTTTTTAAGTTTTTGTTGATATAGTTCACACAAAGACTTAATGTAATTTATATGTTTAACGCATAACTCTGTGACAGTACAAGGAAAAATATTTTGTTTCCATTTAAGAAAAAGTCTATACCACTTCTAGGTATTGATATTACTGCAACTGCGGTCAAATTGCTCGGACTGAGTAAACGCGGCAAAAAGTATCGTGTTGAAAGTTACTCTGTTGAGCCGCTTCCTGCAGACTCTGTTGTAGAGAAAAATATTGCTAGCACTGATGCTGTTGGGCAGGCAATCGGCAGGGCTGTGAAAAAATCCGGTTCGCGCATCAAAAATGGCGTAACGGCAATTGCTGGCTCTGCTGTAACTACGAAAGTTATCACTATGCCCGCAGGCCTATCTGATGATGATATGGTAAATCAAATACAAGTAGAAGCCGATCAATATATTCCCTTCCCACTTGAGGAAGTCAGTATGGATTTTGAAATTCTAGGCTCAACCAAGGGAGGCAAAGATCAAGTAGATGTACTGCTTGCAGTATCAAGAAGTGAGAATATTGATTTGCGAATCGTTGCACTGGGTGTGGGAGGGTTGGATACAAAGATTATCGATGTTGAAGCTTTCGCCTTGGAAAATACCGTTTCTATGATGGCAGATAGTTTATTTGGCGGCGGTAAAGATAAAATAATTGCAGTGGCTGATGTAGGCTCCGCAGTGACTACATTTAGTGTGTTGCAAGACTTAAAAATTGTCTACTCCAGAGAACAGGTTTTTGGTGGCGCTCAATTGACTGAAGATATTCAACGCCGATATGGTCTTTCCTTTGAAGAGGCAGGGTTAGCTAAAAAGAAAGGTGGCTTACCAGACGACTATGAAATGGATGTTCTATCGCCATTTAAGGAGGCTATGGCTCAGCAAATTAACCGTGCACAACAGTTCTTTTTTTCATCCGGTTCAATTGTACAGATTGATCACTTGCTACTTGCCGGCGGTTGCGCATCTATTGATGGCGTAGAAGAAATCGTTGAGGCAGCAGTGGGCGTTCCAACAATTGTTGCAAACCCATTTGCAGATATGTCTTTGTCATCAAAGGTATCTGCTCAGGCGTTGAATAATGATGCTCCGTCTTTGATGGTATCTTGTGGATTAGCGTTGAGGGGTTTTGATTAATGGCTAAAATCAATCTGTTGCCATGGAGAGAGGATCTACGCAAGGATCTTCAAAAAGAATTTTATACGGTGATAACAGGGTTCGTTATTTTGACGCTTTGCGGTGTGGGCTTTATTTACTTTCTTAATGGTCAAAAAATTCTTAATCAGAAGGAACGACTTGCTATTCTTAATGACACAGTTACTAATTTGACTCTGCAGACTGAGGAGGTAAAGCGTCTCGAAACAGAAAAACAAAGATTAAAAGAGCGCATTGGAGCAATTGAACAATTACAGGGTAACCGTCCATTGATTGTCAGGCTTTTTGATGAAATGGTGATTAGCTTACCCGATGGTGTCAGTCTTGTATCTGTGACTCAGAAAGATGAAGCAGTGACGATTCATGGTGTGGCTCAATCAAATGCTAGGGTTTCATCGTTTATGAAAAAACTGGAAAGATCTGAGTGGTTAGAAAATCCCCAGCTTGACGTGATTGAAACAAAAGACGACGAAGGGAAGCAAGTCAGTAATTTTACTTTGCGTTTTAGCCAAGTGGTACCTAGCGTTTCTGGTGCAGAGGAGGATGAGGCATGACCTTAGACGAAATTAACAATCTTGACCCGCAGAATATTGGTTCTTGGCCGCTTCCTGTAAGAATTGTCGTTATTCTTTTTACTTGTGCTGTTATTTTTTACCTCTTTTGGACTCAAGCCATAACTACACAACTACAAAGATTTGAAAGGGCGCAGCAAGAAGAGGTCGATTTAAAAAATACCCTTGAAAGAAAACAAAACCAGTCGGCTAACGTAGATGAACTGCTAGAACAGCTGGCTGAGATGAAGCAGTCGTTTGGTAGCATGCTAAAACAGTTACCGGATGAAACAGAAATCTCGGGTCTTATCGTTGATATATCTCAAACAGGACTTGCAGCAGGATTGACCTTTGAGTTATTCAAGCCTGGCCAGGAAAAGCTTGCTGAGTTTTATTTAGAATTGCCTATTTCTATTCGGGTTGCTGGTGAATATCATCAGTTTGGTGAATTTGTCAGCGGCATAGCAGCACTGCCCAGAATTGTAACAACCCACGACATCGGTATCGTCAAGGCAGCAGCAAGCGCCAGTAGCAAAGGTTCGTTGATAATGACAGCAACAGCCAAGACTTACCGTGCTTTGAATGAAGACGAGGAAGGGTTAGATGAGGAAGAATCATAAAATGAAAATGATGTTACTTCGTTTGAAAGCCATTTATGTAGCAAGCTTCGTTTTTGTGTTTCTAGTTTTGGGCGGATGTGTTTCGAATGATTCTAGTGGTTTAGATCAGTACATAGAAGAAGTATTGGCGAGGCCAAAAGGCAAGATTGAACCCTTGCTTGAGATTAAACCTTATGAAGCATATACCTATAAATCTTCAAAGCAAAATGCGCGCGACCCGTTTCGACTTTTTTATAGGAACGATAAAGTAGTGTTGTTGAAAAAAACAGCAACGGATGATGCATCAGGTGGTTTAACAAAAGAAATGGAAGCTGAGGTAAAACATCGCAGCAAAGAAGAGCTGGAGAATTTTGAATTAGATAGTCTGCTCATGGTTGGCACAATGGAAAATGGAGACACTATATGGGGAATTATACAGGATCCTAATGGTGCTGTTTATCAAGTCCGTGTTGGAAATTATATGGGGCGTAATACAGGAAAAGTGTTGAATGTTTTTGAAGACAAGGTAGAAATTAGGGAGATCGTTAGGAGTGGTCAAGGTAACTGGGAAGAACGTCAGGCGGAAATCGCGCTGGTTGAATCAGAATGATTAGAATTTGAGGTATTTTGAGGTATATATTTGAGGTACATAAATAATGACTACGAATAATATTAACAACAGTAATACTAGAGGTGTACAGATGATGACAAGCTGGTTTGGTTATAGCATAACTATTTTTGGTTTAGTGTGTGCTTTTTCACTATCACAAGCAGCCACACTGGATAGTATTAATTATTCCGTTTTGCCAGGTGAAAGAGTTCAATTACAAATTGGGTTATCGGAGCCTATGCAGGATGATCCGTCAAGCTTTACCATCGATAATCCGGCAAGGATTGCGCTGGATTTTCCAGATACGACCATAGGCGCTGCCATCAAGAATCAGTTGATAAATATTGGTGTGGCGCATAGTGTTTCTGCAGTTGAAGCAGAAGGCAAGACTCGAATTGTAGTAAATCTCATTAAATCCGCACCGTATGATATTGACGTTCAAGGTAGCACGGTCACGCTCACACTAGGCGGCGATACATCTTCTTCGTCTTCTTCGTCTGAAAATTATGCCAGCGATACAGATTCTATGGTAGAGGATATCGATTTTAGAAGAGGCGATGATGGCGAAGGCAGGATTATCATTACCCTATCTGATCCTTCGGTGAGCGTGAACATGGATCAAGTAGGTGGCGATATTATACTTGATTTTATTGGCGCCGAACTTCCTGATAAATTGGATAGAAATCTCAATGTCGTTGATTTTGCAACACCCGTCAAGGGGATTGATACAAAGGCAAACAGTCACGGAACTAGGATGGTGATATCTACAACCATTGAGGACTACGATCATCTAGCATATCAGTCGAACGATACATTTGTTGTTGAGGTGCGTGCCTTAGACGAGAAAAGGCAAAGGAGAAAAAAAGAGGAAGAGGGTTTTACTGGAGAGCGCTTATCTTTGAATTTCCAAGACATTGAAGTGCGCGCAGTACTGCAATTGTTCTCTGATTTTACCGGATTAAATGTGGTACTTAGTGATACTGTGTCTGGCAAAGTAACATTGCGATTAAAAAATATTCCTTGGGATCAGGCGCTGAATATTATTTTGAAGGCAAAAGGTCTGGGTATGAGACAAGTTGATAATGTTATTATGATTGCACCGCAAACAGAGATTGCCACACTCGAAAAAATTGAGCTTGAAGCCAATCAACAGATTGTTGAACTTGCGCCGTTGCGTACTGAGTTTATTCAGATTAATTATGCAAAGGCTGGGGACTTAGCGACTTTAATCAAGGCTCAGGAAAATAGTTTATTGTCTGGGCGCGGCAGTGTCACGATTGATGATAGAACCAATACTCTGATTGTTCGGGATGTATCAGAAAATCTGCAGAGACTGCGCGAAATGATTGATAAGCTTGATATCCCAGTGCGCCAAGTGCTAATAGAAGCACGAATTGTCAATGCAGATGAGACTTTTAGCAAGAGTGTGGGCGTGCGGCTCCGCGGAGGCAGCAAGGTTGGCAGAGAAGGTAGTTTTGGCATTGACGGGAGTGGTAATATTACCCGTGGCACAGCGGGGGATGATAGTGTATCTGGGTCAGTAGGAGGCGTTATACCAGGTGCGGGGGCGAGCAATCCCAGTGACTATGTTGTACATTTACCAGTGATAGGGGCTGCTGGGGCATTAAGTTTTAATATTGGCACGGTAGGTTCATGGCTTTTGGGTTTGGAGCTTTCAGCAGCCCTTGCAGAAGGGCGTACCGAAGATATTGCCTCTCCTAGGGTCATTACGACCAATCAGCGTGAGGCGATTATTGAGCAAGGTGTTGAGATTCCCTATCAGGAAGCGTCATCTAGTGGCGCGACGACGGTATCCTTTAAAAAGGCGGTATTATCTTTGAAGGTAACACCGCAAATCACACCTAATGATAATGTATTGCTTGATTTAACGGTCAATCAGGATACTCAAGGAGTTGTTACTGGAGGTGTTCCAGCGATCAACACAAAAAGCGTTAATACACAGGTGATGGTAGATAATGGCGAAACGGTAGTTCTTGGAGGCGTATATTCACAAGTAGATAAGAATGATACGGATAAAATACCTCTTTTTGGCGATCTGCCCATTGTAGGACGCTTGTTTAAAAGAACCCGAGATCAAAATGACAGAAGAGAACTCCTTATCTTTATTACCCCAAAGATATTGGGAGAATCTCTTAAAAAGATATAATCGTCGTTATATACATACGTCGTCATATACATAATCCTTTAGAATATTAAGATTCTACACGCATATTCTGTAGCCTTTTGAGATAACAGGATACAAAGATATTTAAGGATGTGGCATTTATGTCACATCCTTTTTTATTTTCTGGCCTTGATTTATCCTTAGTTAAGATTATTTTTGTTTAAAAGTTAAGAATAGGTAAAATCTTCTTGAAACCTCACTCTAATATATTTTTGATTGGATCAATGGGTACTGGCAAGTCGACTGTTGGAAGGAAATTGGCGAGAAAATTATCGCAACAATTTTATGATTGTGATGATGAGATTGAGAAGCGTACAGGTGTATCAGTTGCTCTTATTTTCGAGATTGAAGGGGAAGAAGGTTTCCGCAAGAGAGAAACACAACTATTAAATGAACTTGCATCGTTGTCTAATATTGTCTTGGCAACGGGCGGCGGTGCTGTATTAAATATAGAAAATAGGACGCGTCTTTCAGAAAAAGGATTTGTGGTGTATCTTAAATCAGATATCAAGCAATTATTAAAAAGAACCTGTAGAGACAGAAAAAGACCTTTGCTTCAGAGCGAAGAGCCTGAGCTTGTCCTTAAGGAGATGCTTGAAATACGCGAACCATTATATGAAGAAATTTCTGATATGTTGATCGATACAGCGGAGCTTTCTATCGATGATATAATTACGCAGATAATGTCGGCTGCACAATAAATATAATGAAAAAAATAATCGTAGAACTTAATGAGCGCAGCTATCCAATCTATATAGGCAAAGACCTACTTGGCAAAAAACATTTATTTTCTGAAAATATAAAATCTAAACAAGTGATGCTTGTAAGCAATATAACGGTTGCACCTTTATATATTGAGAAGGTTATGCAATCTTTACAAGTCATGGTCTCGCATGGCATGGATGTTAGCTCAGTAGTTCTTGCAGATGGTGAGCAATATAAAACACTTGACTCAGTTAATGAGATTATTACTGCATTACTAGAAAAGCGTTTTAGTAGGAATAGCTGCTTGGTGGCATTAGGTGGTGGAGTTGTTGGAGATATTACAGGGTTTGCTGCAGCCTGTTATCAGCGTGGTATAGATTTTATCCAAATACCCACAACATTATTGGCACAGGTAGATTCATCTGTGGGTGGTAAAACCGGTGTTAATCATGCTGCAGGCAAGAATATGATCGGCGCATTTCACCAACCGCAAGCCGTGATCGTTGATACCTCCGTATTAGATACGCTTAGTGATAGAGAGTTAAATGCCGGACTTGCCGAAGTTATTAAATATGGATTGATTAGGGATGTAAAATTTTTCGATTGGGTAGATTCTAATATAGATTTATTATTTAAGCGCAAAACAGAAGTGCTTGCCTATGTTATTGAACAATCCTGTAGAAACAAGGCAGGCATTGTTGCAGAAGATGAAAGAGAGTCTGGAGTTCGTGCAATACTTAATTTTGGTCATACCTTTGGACATGCAATTGAGACAGGTCTTGGGTATGGGACATGGTTACATGGAGAGGCAATTGCTTTGGGCATGTTGATGGCAGCAGATCTTTCTTTACGCATGGGTTTTATCACAAAAAAAACTACTGAACGTATAAAAAGTATACTGCTTAAGTTAAATTTGCCTGTGACAATGCCTGATAACTTCGATCCAGAAAAAATGCGTGAGTTAATGTCTGTAGATAAAAAATCGAAAGATGGCGTGATATCTTTGGTTTTGTTAAAAAAAATTGGCGAAGTTGTAGTGACAGACGAGTTTGATGAAGACTTATTAATGGAAACATTGCGTTATTTTTCTTCGAGCAAAAAGGCTGGCTAATTTATGCACATGGCATGCTATGCGGTCAGTGAAGAAAATTCATTAGGGCGCGAGTTCGCCGAACCCGAGCCATCATATCGTAACCAGTTTCAAAGAGATCGTGATCGCGTTGTGCATTCTTCAGCATTTCGCAGGTTAGAATATAAAACCCAAGTATTTGTCAACCATGTTGGGGATATGTTCCGTACACGTTTGACTCACTCCATTGAGGTCGCCCAGATTGGTCGCAGCATCGCTCGTGCGCTGCAACTCAATGAAGACTTAACAGAAGCCATTTGTCTGGCACATGATCTTGGGCATACACCCTTTGGGCATGCCGGTCAGCGTGAACTTAATCTTTGCATGAAAGAATTCGGTGGTTTCGAACATAATCTACAGTCCTTAAGGGTCGTTGATCTGCTTGAAGAAAAGTATGCAGAGTTCATAGGTCTGAACCTGATGTATGAAACCAGAGAAGGCATACTGAAGCATTGTTCACGCAGTAAAGCTAAAGATCTAGGTGCAATAGGACGGCGGTTTTTGGATAAATTACAGCCGAGTTTGGAAGCACAGGTAGCAGATATTGCTGATCAGATCGCCTATAACAACCATGATGTTGATGATGGCTTGAGAGCCGGATTGCTCACTTTTGAGCAGTTGGCAGAATGTGAATTATTTTGTAAAGAGTTGACAGCAGTTACCAAAAAGTGGCCAACTTTGTCTAAGAAAAGAATGACACATGAAGTGATACGTCGCATGATTAACTCGTTAACGAGTGATCTCATTATTAACAGCCAGGAAAATATAAATTCATTGAATCCTGTTACGATAGAAGATGTCAGGGCTGCGGACAAACCTTTAGTTGAATTAAGTGCGCCCATTAACGCGCAAAATTTGCAACTGAAACAATTTTTAAATAAAAATCTTTATAAACACGAAAAAGTTGAAAAAATGAGCACAGATGCCGCGCAGGTGATCCGATACTTGTTTGATTGCTTTATGGTATCTCATGGCTTATTACCTGAAGAGGTTCAAAAAAACGTGAGCTTAGAGAAAAAAACTCAAGGTACGGCAAGAATCATTGCAGATTATATTGCTGGGATGACGGATAGGTTCGCCTTTTCTGAGCTCGAACGAGTGAAAGCATAAGAGAACTGCCACTAATCAATAATAATTTCTTCTAAAATCTTTAAAAATGCTGATTATTGTTAATAAATGTTGCAATAAGTAGCTATCTTTAATAATTATAATTTCCATGTTGCGCCGTGACATAATGTCAATACAGCATTATAATCACCGCCCGTTCAAAAAAATAACCATTCCTTCAAGTTTTTCTGAATGGCTATGACATTCGCAGAATAGTTAAATAATTAAAATTAAGCCTAAAGAATTCCTAAGGTAGGCAAGTAAGGTTAAGCGGTAGACGCTTAGTCTGGTAAATAACTTATTTAAACATCAGCATAACAAAATATTGCATGCAGAAAAAATATCCACAAGCTCATACTTCATCGACCAAAGGTTTATACGATCCTGCCTATGAGCATGATTCTTGTGGCATTGGTTTCATTGTCGATATCAAAGGGCGCAAGTCGCATAAAATTGTAGAAAATGCAATGATGATGCTTAAAAATTTGGCGCATCGTGGTGCCTGTGGCTGCGAAGAAAACACGGGCGACGGTGTTGGTATGATAATTCAGACACCACATAAATTTTTTATTCGGGCTTGCAGGGAAATCAATATAGCTTTGCCTCGCTATGGTTATTATGGTTCAGGCACGGTGTTCTTACCTACCAACGCCAAACAGGCAAAACAGTGCCAAGAAATTTTTGAGAAGATAGTTATAGAAGAAGGACAGAAAGTTCTTGGTTGGCGCGATGTGCCTACCGACGATTCTAAGTTGGGTCGAACAGCAATAATGGGTGAACCAATTTTCAAGCAGATTTTTATTGGTCGCAGCAATAACATTAAAAATGAGGTTAGTTTCGAAAGAAAGCTCTATGTTATACGAAAGTTAGCAGAGCATGCAGTGTGGGATTCTCATTTAAGCGAACAGGATAAGTTTTATATACCGTCATTATCCTACAGAACATGCATCTATAAAGGTATGCTTACTGGTTCTCAGTTCGAACCTATGTTTCCAGATATTACTGAGCCGGATTTTGAATCAGCCATGGCGCTGGTTCATCAGAGATTCTCCACTAATACATTTCCTGCATGGAAATTAGCGCATCCTTTTAGATATGTTGCGCATAACGGTGAGATTAATACTGCTCGTGGAAATATTAACTGGATGCGAGCGCGTGAATCACTTTGTGAGTCTGCATTGTTTGGCAGTGATCTGAAAAAATTATTCCCCATTGTCATTGAAGGCGGTAGTGACTCAGCAATGTTTGACAATACCATGGAATTCTTACATATGACTGGACGCTCGTTGCCACATGCTATTTTAATGATGATACCGGAAGCTTGGAGTGGGCATAAAACCATGGATGATGCGCGTAAGGCATTTTATGAATACCATGCCACTTTGATGGAGCCTTGGGATGGCCCTGCTTCAGTTGCGTTTACTGATGGTGAAGTGATTGGTGCAGTACTAGATCGTAATGGCTTAAGACCCTCACGTTATTATGTGACTAAAGATGGCATGGTAGTCATGGCTTCTGAAGTTGGTGTGTTGTATATCCCACCAGAAAATGTGTTAGTTAAAGGTCGTTTGTATCCAGGCCGTATTTTTATGGTAGATACTAAACAGGGACGCATTATTGACGATGAAGAACTGAAAAAAGAATTTTCTAAAGCTAATCCTTATGCAGATTGGTTAAAAGAAAATCTTATCCCAATTGAAAATTTACCCAACCCGAAACAAATCCACGGTTCTAATTACGATACTTTATTACAAAGGCAGCAAGCCTTTGGTTATACTCACGAAGATCTAAAAGTACTTATGGCACCTATGGCAACTGATGGTATGGAACCAATTGGTTCCATGGGCACAGATACCGCGCTTGCTGTATTGTCAGATCGCCCACGCCTACTGTATGACTACTTCAAACAATTATTTGCGCAGGTCACAAATCCACCATTGGATGGTATCCGTGAAGAACTAGTGACACAGGTTGCGACCACTGTGGGTCCTGAGGGTAACTTGTTAAAACCAACTCCTGAAAGTTGTCGGCAGGTAAAATTAACTTCGCCTATCTTAAGCAATGATGAACTGGCACGTATCCGTGATATGGATCTGCCGGGTCTAAAGACCAAAGTCGTAGATATTCTTTTTCCTATTGCAGATGGCCATGTAGGCATGGACAAGGCATTGAACAATATTTTCAGAGAAATTGATACAGCGATTGAGTCAGGGTTTAGTAATATTATTCTTTCCGATCGTGGTATTGATGAGCGCAAGGCGGCTATTCCAGCATTATTAGCCACTGCTGGCGTACATCATCACCTGATAGGAAGCGGTTCAAGAACAAAAATAGGACTCATTCTTGAGTCAGGCGAACCTAGAGAGGTGCATCATTTCGCTGTGCTACTTGGTTTTGGTATTGGCGCTGTAAACCCTTATCTGGCTTTTGAATCATTGGCTAGTTTGATCGGCAAAGGTTATGTGCCGGAAATGTCTCATGAAGAAGCGGTGAAGAATTTTATCAAGGCAGTGAATAAAGGTCTGATCAAGACCATGGCTAAGATGGGTATCTCAACCGTGCAATCCTATCGTGGTGCGCAGATATTTGAAGCGATTGGTTTAAATAAGGGATTCGTTGATAAATATTTTACTTGGACTGCATCACGAATTTCTGGTATTGGCCTGCAAGAGATTACCGAAGAAACCAGCCTACGTCATCATAATGCCTTTCCAGAAAGAAAAGTCAAAAAACCTGATCTAGAATGGGGAGGTGAATATCAATGGCGTCGTGATGGTGAATATCATTTATTTAACCCAGATACAGTATTCAAGTTACAACATGCTACGCGTTCCGGGCAGTACAAAATTTTCAAAGAATATACATCGTTGGTGAATGATCAGAGTGAACATTTGGCAACCTTGCGAGGCTTGTTTGAATTCAATTTTGCGAAAAAATCAATTTCATTAGAAGAAGTCGAACCGATTAAAAATATCATGAAGCGTTTTTCTACTGGCGCTATGTCATACGGTTCGATTAGTAAAGAAGCCCATGAAACACTTGCCATTGCCATGAATCGCATTGGTGGCAAATCAAATACTGGTGAAGGCGGTGAAGATGCCGATCGTTTTATTACAGATGAGAATGGTGATTTAAGAAGAAGTTCGATAAAACAAGTAGCCTCTGGTCGTTTTGGTGTGACCAGTGAGTATTTGGTGAATGCCGATGATATTCAAATTAAAATGGCACAAGGAGCCAAGCCTGGAGAAGGCGGACAGTTGCCGGGCGCTAAGGTTTATCCGTGGATCGCTAAGGTTCGTCATTCCACAGCAGGTGTGGGTTTGATTTCACCACCACCACATCATGATATTTATTCAATTGAAGATCTGGCACAGTTAATTCATGATCTGAAGAATGCTAATCCAGAAGCGCGTATCCATGTGAAGTTGACAGCTGAAGTGGGTGTCGGCACTGTTGCGGCAGGTGTGGCCAAGGCGCATTCTGATGTCGTGCTGGTCTCAGGTTATGATGGCGGTACCGGCGCATCCCCCATGAGCTCACTGAAGCATGCAGGTCTGCCTTGGGAATTAGGCCTAGCTGAAACACAACAAGTCCTAGTGCAGAATGGATTACGTGATCGCATCGTCGTGCAAACTGATGGCCAGTTAAAGACTGGACGTGATGTAGTGATTGCTGCATTGCTCGGTGCTGAAGAATATGGTTTTTCTACTGCCCCTTTAGTAGTGATGGGTTGTGTGATGATGCGTGTTTGTCATTTGAATACCTGTCCTGTGGGTGTAGCAACGCAAAACCCTGAACTGCGTAAGAAATTTGATGGTCAAGCAGAGTTCGTTGAAAATTTCTTCAAATATATTGCTGAAGAAGTGCGTGAGTACATGGCTCAATTAGGCTTTAGAACTATTGAAGAAATGATTGGGCAGGTCGACAGGATTGAGGTCAGAAAGGCCACCTCTCACTGGAAGGCGCATGGTTTGGATTTTACTAACATCCTTTACAAGCCAAAACCTCATGCAGGCACTGATGTGTACTGTAGCAAAAAACAAAATCATAGGCTGGAGCATTCATTAGATGTGAAAACGCTGGTGCCGCTTTGCAAGGAGGCGCTGGAAAGTAAAAAATCAGTAGATATTATTTTGCCAATATTGAATATCAATCGTAGCGTTGGTACCATTTTGGGCTATCACATCACTAAGAAATATGGTGGAGAAGGCTTGCCTGAGGATACCGTCAGTGTACATTTCAATGGTTCTGCTGGCATGAGTTTTGGTGCCTTCGTACCTAAAGGTGTGACCATGACGCTGGAAGGTGATGCAAATGACTACCTTGGTAAGGGATTGTCTGGAGGTAAGATTATTGTTTATCCACCAAGACATTCAATCTTTGTGCCTGAAGAAAATATTATTGTCGGTAATGTCTGTCTATATGGCGCAACTGGTGGTGAAATTTATATACGTGGGCTTGCAGGCGAACGTTTTGCCGTTAGAAACAGTGGTGTCAGCGTTGTAGTTGAAGGTATCGGTGATCATGGTTGTGAATACATGACCGGCGGCTGTGTGCTGGTCATAGGTTCAACTGGTCGAAACTTTGGTGCGGGCATGTCAGGCGGTATCGCGTACGTGTTGGCAGATAAAGAAGATTTTAGCATCCAATGCAATCTTGACATGATCGATTTGGATGATCTCGAAGAAGAAGACGTAAAAACAATTAAAATACTATTAGCCAAGCATGCGGAGTTCACACATAGTACTGTGGCGAAGAAAATTCTGGATGATTGGAAAAATTATCACTCAAGTTTTGTTAAAGTGATGCCAAAGGATTATAAACGCGTATTAGCCGCCATCAAAAAAGCCAGGCAACAAGGTACCTCGGAAGACGACGCAGTGATGGAGGCGGCTCATGGGTAAGGTTACGGGGTTTCTCGAAGAGCGCAGGAAAAAACAGGATTATCGTCCAGTTAAAGAACGTCTAGGTGATTATGATCAGATCATGAAACCATGGTCAGTGGAGCCAATAAAGGTACAGGCTTCACGTTGCATGGATTGTGGTATTCCATTCTGTCACCAAGGCTGTCCCTTAGGCAACATGATTCCAGATTGGAACGACTTGGTTTATCGTGGTGAGTGGCATGATGCGATTGAGAGATTGCATGCGACGAATAACTTTCCAGAATTTACCGGCACTCTGTGTCCGGCACCTTGTGAAGGCTCCTGTGTATTAGATATTAACGATGATCCTGTGACCATTAAGGCTGTTGAATTATCAATCATTGATAAGGCATGGGAGAGCGGTTGGATAAAACCAGAAATTGCCAAGCATAAGACAGGCAAGAAAGTCGCGGTGATTGGATCAGGTCCGGCAGGTATGGCCGCAGCACAGCAATTAGTACGTGCCGGACATGATGTTACTTTGTTTGAGAGAGCCGATCGCATCGGTGGTTTAATGCGTTACGGTATTCCCGAATTCAAGATGGAAAAGAAACATCTTGATCGGCGAATAAGACAAATGGAATCTGAAGGTGTGACCTTTAAAACCAATACAAATGTTGGAGTTAATATTTCAGTGGATGATATCCGTGCAGATTTCGATGCGCTGATTTTAACTGGTGGCGCCTGTGAAGCACGCGATCTGCCAGCAGAAGGACGTGAGTTAAATGGTATTCATCAGGCCATGGAATATTTGCCGATGCAAAATAGATTATGTGAAGGTGATAACAAGCCAGAAAATTTTATCAGTGCTACGGACAAACATGTAGTTATAATCGGTGGCGGTGATACTGGTGTTGATTGTTTAGGTACAGCGAACCGTCAAGGCTGTGCATCAGTCCATCAATTAGAGATCATGCCCAAGCCTTCAACAACCAGACCCGAAGATAATCCATGGCCAGAATGGCCACGTATCTTCAGAACAACGCCCGCCCATGCAGAAGGTGTCGAACGTGTTTATTCAGTGAATACCAAACGTTTTGTGGATGATGGCAATGGCAATATAAAGGCATTGCAATTGGTGAGCGTTGAATTAAAGGCTATTGATGGTCGCATGAGTTTTGAAGAAGTCGCAGGCAGCGAACAGGAAATTCCCTGTGATTTGGCTCTGTTAGCGATGGGCTTTCTTGGCTCTGAAAACCCCGGCATGTTGGAACAGATGAGCGTTAAGTTGGATGATTGTGGTAATGTGATTGTCGATCCAAAGACATGGATGACCAGCGTCAAAGGGGTGTTCAGTGCAGGGGATATGCATAGAGGACAGAGTTTGATTGTTTGGGCGATTGCTGAAGGGCGAAGTGCAGCAGCGGGCGTAGATACTTATTTAATGGGGAGTTCAGATCTGCCTTCTCCAGTTTGCAGCCCTACAGACGACGCTGTCCAACGCTAATTGCCTGCCTCTACAAGCCATAAATGCCAAAGAAATACACATATAGCTAGTTATCATAGCGCTTTTTTCGGTTAGGCTGGAAACCAATATACTAGAATCAGCATATTGACCTCAAAAAATATTAAAAACAATGCACAATAAAGCGGAAGTTATACCTGATAACCGTATTGGTATTATCGGGGGTGGTCAGTTAGCAAAAATGGTCGCACTGTCAGCATTGGAGTTCGGTTGCAAGGTTTATACTCTTGAGCGAACCTTAGAAGGTTCGCTCATGAATCTGGCGGATAAGAGGATTATTGGGGACTGGGATAGTCTTGATGCTTTATTGAAGCTGGCTAAATGTGCAGATGTCATCACTATTGAAAATGAATTTGTAGATGCAAATAGTTTAGCTGAGCTAGAAGAGGCTGGATATGCATTATTTCCTACAGCAAAAAGTATTGGTTTGGTGCAGGATAAATATATACAGAAGCAAACTTTACAGAAAGCAGGTCTTCTGTTATCTCCTTTTAGAGCGATTCAATCACGCGAAGAGATTATTGAGTTTGCAAAAGAATTTAACTGGCCGCTTATTATTAAGGTACGCAGAAATGGTTATGATGGCAAAGGTAATGCAACAGTTGATAACGAAAACGAAGTGGATGCCGCTTGGGGTAAACTGGATGGCGATAATCGAGCGCTGTATATAGAGGCATTTTGTCCTTTTATTTCTGAGCTGGCGATTATTATTACTACGAGTCGCAACGGTGAAATTGCGACCTATCCGCTTACTGAATCTGTTCAAAAAGATCATATCTGCCACATTGTTCGTGCCCCTGCCCCTGTTCCTGACGCAATTACCGAAAAGGCAATCTATATTGCTCAGCGTTCTGTAGCTGCAGTCGGCGCTATTGGCAGCTTTGCTGTTGAAATGTTCTTGACAAAAAATGGAGAAGTTATCGTCAACGAACTTGCGCCCAGAGTGCACAACTCAGGACACTATACAATTGAAGCATGTGAATGTTCTCAATTTGAAAACCATGTACGCGCTATTTTTGGTTGGCCACTGGGATCTACTAAAATGGTCAAGCCTGCTGCCGTGATGACTAATTTGCTTGGCCAAAATCATGGCAACAGTCAACCTTTCGGGTTTGATGAAGCATTGGCGATAGCAGGTGTACATATCCATATTTATGGTAAAGAATTAAGTATGTCGGGTCGTAAAATGGGACACGTAACCGCACTGGGTGAGACTTTGTCTGCAGCGGAAAAAACTGCACAAAAAGCAGCAGACATGTTTTATTTTGGAGGCTAGAATGTTGTGGAGGTAGGGAATGAGTAAAAAACAAGCCCTTGTTGGAATCATTATGGGTAGTGATTCAGATTTGCCAACGATGCAGCACGCAGCCGATGTCTGTGAAAAATTTAAAATCCCTTATGAAATACGTGTTGTATCTGCACATCGGACTCCTATCTATATGACAGAATATGCTGTAAAAGCACACACTAAGGGTCTGCGTGTTATCATTGCTGGGGCAGGTGGTGCAGCGCATCTACCAGGAATGGTCGCAAGTCTAACACCCTTACCTGTTATTGGTGTGCCAGTGGAAAGCAAAACATTAAAAGGACTGGATTCGTTACTATCAATTGTACAAATGCCAGCAGGTGTGCCAGTAGCCAGTGTTGCCATAGGCGGGGGTACGAATGCAGGATTGCTTGCTGTAGAGATCATTGCTCACAATGACGAGAAACTACAGGCAAAGATTATTAAGTATAAAAATAATATGGTAAAAGATTCTCTTGCTAAAAACAAGAGCCTGAATAAGAATAAAATCACCAGAAGAAAAACAAAAAATAAAGTAGTACGTTAAGACTATTTCACATTGAAGAGATAAGAAAAATGATTCTCACGACTAATCGTAAAATTCAATCATAAGGGTGATTTAATATTTAACATGGAATTTCATCAGTGTGGCTCGTGTTTATTTAACGACCTGCTTCGCAGATACTGTGCTTACTTAACACCAATATTGCCGATATATCAGCGTTTATTTCCGTATTTCTCCCATAATTCTCTGGAAAGTTTTTTCGCTTGTTCAAGTTCTTTCTGAGTTAACTGTGTTTGAATTTCATCACGTATTTTTTGTGCAGATTTAAAATTACCCGCCGCTGCAATTCCATACCATG